>JBGSKM010000032.1:0-133246 GCA_041741195.1 Pirellulaceae bacterium | reverse complement strand
TGGAAACAATGGCTGCTGGTCCGTTCATCACTTGGTACCTCCATGCGGGAAACACGCCACTCAACAACGAGCGGCTTGACTTCAGCAATGACAACGCAATCCTTGGACCGAAACGAAATCAACGTGCGATTGCCCTGGGTCGTCGCACTGCTTTCGACTTGACATGGCTACGGCATGTCGCCATGCTGAGTGCGACAGCCTGTAGCCATCATTGTAGTCCTCGTACGGTCAACGTGTCGCCATGCCCCCGCGTATCGCTCCATCTTCACTTCCCAGCGGCGAACTCACGGGAGCGGAGGCTGAGATCATGGAAATCGTTTGGGACCGCAGCGAGGTGTCGGCACTCGAGGTTCGCGAGGTACTACGAAGCCGACGCGAGGTGGCTCGCAATACGATTCGTACATTGCTTGGCCGGATGGAACAGAAGGGCTGGCTCAAGCATCGCTTGGACGGGCGAACGTTTCTTTACGCGGCCGTGGTCCCGCGCCAGCAGACGATTGGCCAGAAAGTTGTGCAGCTTTTGGATGATGTGTGTGGCGGTTCAGCGGAGACCTTGGTGGCGGCGCTAATCGATCACCGCAAGCTGACCGCGGGAGAGCTAGAACGTGTCGCCCAGCTTCTCGCCGACGCCCAGGCTCAGCGTGATTCGCAACCAAAAAACAGTCACAAGAGGAAACGATGACCCATCAATTTCTCGCAATCAGTGATCTCGCATTGCCGATATCTTTCCCGGCGATCGCGACGATGGTGTTGGTGTGCTTGCTGGGGTTGGCCATATCGCGTCGACTGCGATCCAACCCGCCACTGCGGTACGTCATCCTCTCGGGGAGCCTTGTCTCGTGTTGGTGTATTCCGATTGCGAATCATGTTTGCGAAACGTTTGACATAACGACTTTGCGAGTCCCGTACTGGAATTCACCTGAGGCTCCGGTTGTTCCGCGAATGGCGACGACGATCGAGCTAGCGGAAATGCCGTGGTCCGAGCCAGCGACACGGTTTGACGAAGAGCAGGTTGTGTCGGTTGAGCCATTGCCTCAGACGACGTTGACCGACGATCGGCCGACGATCAACTGGCAAGTTCACTGGACTAGCCACGTCTGGCTCGCGGGCTCGTTCATCCTGAGCCTTTTTCTGGTCCGCAGTGTCATCTTGAGTTGGCGAATCCGAGCCAGCGGGACAGATGTTTTAGAGTACTCCCGTGCGCGGGAGCGGGCGGCTGGACAAGTCGGAATCGCTATGACGACTCGAGTGCTGGCGAGTAACGATGTGTCAACGCCACTGGTGATCGGGATTTGGAATCCCGTGGTGATGCTGCCGACGATGTTGCTTGACCAGGTTTCGCCAGCGAGCTTGGAGCAAATCTTAGTTCACGAGTTTTCGCACGTGCGTCGTCGCGACACTCTCATGCTGTTTGCAGAAGCCATTAGTCGTGTGTTGTTTTGGCCGATCGTGCCGATCCACTTCGTCATCCGCCAGCTTGATGCGGTGCGAGAAGATCTCTGTGACAATGAGGTGCTTCGGCACCATGATTCGATCCAGTACGCTCGAACTTTATTGCATGTGGCAAGTCGTTCGGTGCTAGCGTCGCCGCCACGTCGTCCGCTGGCAACGCGAATGGTGGGTGCGACAGGCTCGCTCGAAAAACGAGTGGCGTCGTTGATTGCCGCGAATCGGTGTCGCGCGACACGAGTCTCGCGTCGGGTTGGTGGGGCGGCGACGATGATACTGCTTACCATTGGATTCGGCGGGACCGGAACACGATTGGTGGCCATCCAACCGCAGATACGACCGCTGGCAGACGCAACGCACGAAGCCAAAGAAACCGGAGCTCCTTTCTCAGATCAATCCGACCACTCTGAATTTGGCACCTTAGAGATTGCGGCTCAACTCCCTGACGGGACCCCCGTCACGCGAAAGCTGTACGGTATGACCAAAAAGGAAACGAGTTGGTCCGTGTACAATGGTAAGTTAATGTCGGGACCGATGGACGTCAGCGACACTCGACTGAGAGTGATACACTTAGCTGAGAATGATGCTGTGTATTTCAGCGATTTGATTACGCTGAAAAGTCAGACTCCGAGTGGACGATATCCGCTGACCGTCATGCTGTTTCCGGCAGTGACGTTTCGCGGCGAGCTATCCGCAAACGTACCGCGACCTATCGAATGGGGAGTCGTCAACGCGGTTACGTTGACGGAGCCCACATCCGACGTGACCGATTGGATACGGATGAGTTGGTCGAGGTCGGTAGCGATCCGCGAAAATGGAAGTTTCGAGTTATCGAATTTTCCGCGAGATAGTGTAATCCAGTACATAGCGAAGTGCGATGGCTGGGTTTCCGCATCGCCAAGTAAAGCCGAGTTTGAGCGAACAATCAAGCAACACTCTCAGTTTCAATTGAAATCGTATCGAGGAGTCGCTCCGATCGTACAAATGCGAGTGGCTCCTGTGGATGAACGCGTCACGGTGCCAATGGTGCGCACGAGCTCGGTGAAAGTCACTGTTATTAATGAATCGGGAATACCAATGCCGGGTGTACGGGTCCGAGTGCTGACCGGCTACTTTTCGGCAACCGGGTTTACCGGTCTCCTTGATGACTCGTTCGATTCATTCGATGCGTTTCGCAAACACGGGACGGCGGACCGAAACGTTTCGCTCGATGCCGCGATTACGCACGAGAATTCGCGTTACTCGGTCGAGACGAATGATCAGGGCGTCGCATTGATCAAGAATCTGCCAGCCGCTCATTCAGCTGCCCTCATGAAGCACAGCGTCTCAGTGTACAAGAACGGATTTGTGGCTATGAAAGATCCCACGTCGAGTAACCCTGCGAATCGCTCCGGCGATCGGACGGCAAATGCACATGATGGCCAAACGACGGAAATGAAAGTCGTGATGCGACCGGTTGGTAATGCCAAACTCAATACCACCCTCAACACCAGCAAGGAAGATCGCGAAGGGGCGTTGAAGTTTCCGATCGATGTTGAGAAGGCGATGATCATGGATGCGATTCGTTCTGTTCCCACATCACTGCGATGAGTCTATTCAGGTTCGATCCCGTGTCGGCGCAGTTGCTCGAGCAATCGACGATTTTGCTCTGCCTGCTCATCTGCCCGTTTGGTCTCGGCTTCCGCCCGCTCAGCACCGGTGGGAATCAACTTGCCCTGCCGTCAAGCCACCTACGCCAACGCCTCTCGGACGCGATCGACGAGGCCGTTGTCTTTGTCTCGACTACCGGGCAATAGGAACGCGGCGCTGGCTAGGTAACGATTGCGAAACTCGGGCGATATTGCGTAGTAATCTTCTAGGACTGCAGAGCTAAACTTGTAGTCGTGCGAATCGTTGCCTTTCAAGAAAACGAGCCGCCGCGCCGTATCCATCAACTCTTGCGGCGCACCGCCTGAGTCAAGAAAACTCAGCATTTCGATCGACGCCGCCTGACGATCTTTCGAGACCGTCTCAAAGATCGACGCCACTTCGGCGGGTGATTTCGATTTATCGCGATCCATGGCCTCATCGATTTTGGCGGAACCAACCTTGCCCCGGTCTCGCATCGATTCTCGGAAATAGGGAATGAACGCTGCATTCTGGAGCAACAATTCCTGCCGAGTTCGCGAGCGTGACGTCGTTCGAAATGCATACTGCATCGCATTGGTGGATGTCGCCGAGTGCAAGGCGACGATGCCGGGTTGCTGCATGAGCATCTCGCCAGCGGCTAAGAAGATCGCATCGCTGATCGACTGAGGAGCGATCCCGGCGCCGAGCATTTGGACGGTGGCCTCGACCGCTTGCTCCGGTGACGATGACCGCAATGAGTCCAACAATTCGAGAGTTGCCGCTTCGTCCACTTTTCCGTCGGTCCAGTCGCGCGGGATCGAGTCAACTTTGGACTGCGTCGCTCGCCAGGCCGCGTCGGCCGCGAGATCGCTCTGGGAAGGATTTGGCTCACCGCTGTGATTGAGAATCGCATAGGACAGTGATCGCAGTACCGGCTCGGCGTATCGCCAACCGATGCACTGCAATGTGCGAAACGCATTGGCGACATAGATGGCTTTGTGGCCGATGCTGCGATAGTCACGGCATCCGTAGTGAGCCATCAAGTCGAACACTTCCGCCGCGCCCGCCGAACGACATAGCGCTGCCGTTGCGACGTCGGCGGCTTCGACATCCCACGCGTCCATCGCGAGTTTGAACTCTCGTCTGGCTCGAGACGGTGATGGCACCTTCGACTCGTCGACCGCTGACATCGTCCAATCGCCCTCGTTCTCATCGCTCGCTTGGGATGATTTGAAGTAGTCGAGTGCCCAGAAGATCGGCAGCCACCGATCGCTATCCGGCGACGCGAGGCTAGCCAAGTGTGCTGAGTTGACGACAAGCACAGCATGGAACTTGAAACCGACACTCGGGCGAGGCTGGACATTTCTCACCCCGGCGAGCAGGAGTGCCGCGAGGACTTCGCGGTAGCTCGTACCGCTTCGAACTTTGCTGGCGAACGTTTCAATGACTCGGTCGCGAGGAGTTTCCTCCAACAATCGAACGAGTGGCTCGATGTCCGACGAAAACTTAACCGCATCGTCGGGCAAATTTGCTTCAGCCGCAGAAACACTGGGTAGTGAACGCAGCAAGCCAACTCCATCGAGTGACAATGCGGCCCCGGCTACTCCGAGACGGCTCATGAACGCGCGGCGTTCGCAGGGAAGTGATCGCATGCTTGCATTCCTCGTTGGGGATTGAAGTACACCAACTGCCTATTCTACCGAATCCGCTCGAAGCGATCACTTAAATTCTCGGGGGTGTCATCCGATTGTCGCGACGCCCATAATTAGCGTGCTTCGAATACCTCCGCACGCGCAAAGACGATTGACGTGAATCAAGAAAACCATGCCAGCCGACATGCCGATCACACGTCCGTCGCAAGTCCGCTGACCAGCCCATCCTTTCTGGGCTATCTAACGACTCAGTTCTTTGGCGCCTTCAATGACAATCTGTTCAAACAATTGATGCTCTTGCTCGCCATACCTACAGTCGTCGCCGTGGCGGCCGGCGACGGCGGGGCAGGGCAGGGCGGGGAAGTCCAAGGCAGTGTCGACTTGCAAGGGATCGCCACAATCGTGTTCGGCATTCCGTTTGTCCTTTTTGGCGGACTGGCAGGTTATCTCGCGGATCGTTACAGCAAACGTCGAATCATCGTCCTGAGTAAGATTGGCGAGATCGTTGTCATGGCCCTCGGGTTGCTGGGCTTCCTGTTCGCGCCCACGATCGGGTTCTATGGACTTTGGGCAGTGCTCTTTTTGATGGGGTTGCAAAGCACTTTCTTTGGCCCCGGCAAGTATGGAATCCTGCCTGAGATGCTCAAGCGGCAACAACTTCCGCGAGCCAACGGACTGGTGCTGATGACGACATTCATTGCCATCATCATCGGCACGGCGGTGGCTGGTCCCTTGAAAGACGCAGTCGTTGCGGCGGATGTCCCGCGATTCGAAGCAGCACAGAAGCTGTGGATCGGATCGGTCGTTTGCATTCTCATCGCGGTCATTGGCACCGCCGCAAGCTTCCTTGTTTGGCCAACACCCCCGGCGGCGCCGAACTTGCAACTCAAACGCGAGTATCTATGGATTCCCAAACCCATGCGGGACCTATTGCGTTGCGATCGCCCACTGCTGATGGCTTTGGTAGCTTCGTGCGTGTTCTGGCTGATCGCCGGACTCACGATTCAAAGCGTCAATTCACTCGGAAAGACCCAGCTTGGTTTAAGCGATTCGCGAACGAGCTTGATGGTTTCGTTGATTAGCATCGGCATTGCGGTCGGCGGAGTGGCTGCCGGCTTTTTGACTCGCAGTATCGGTAGCAATGGTGTCATCAGGCTCGGTACGTGGGGCACGGTGCTGTGGTGTGTCTTGCTCGCGATCACGCTTCCCGGCGGCCACCTTCTCGGATTCTACGGCTGCATCCCAGTATTAATCTTGCTAGGTGCGTCGGCTGCGTTTTTTGCGATTCCGATTCAGGTGTTTTTGCAAGACCGCCCGCCCGAAGACCTCAAGGGTCGCATGATCGCGGTGATGAACCAAGCCAACTTTTTCGCGATCGTAATGTCAGGAGTGCTGTATCAGATTCTTAACAGTCTCATCGATGCCCAGAATTGGCCTCGCAGTTATTTATTCGCGGCGATGGCCTTGCTTTTTGTTCCCGTGGCGCTGCTCTATCGGATGGATGAAAACGTCGAAGTTGTGCCGATCCAGGCGGACTTGGCGACTCGATCAGAGTGAAACCTAATGCATTTGCATCCGATTCCTTCTTCATCGATCCTAGATTGGCGGATTGGGACATATCAACACTCGCTTAAGCCGAAGATTGCGTGGTAAGGTACGTTGGCGAGGAAGACCGACGTCGGTCTTGTTCGTTATTTGCAACTGCGTTCAATTGACTCTCTTCACAAGGTCAATAACTCTGGGAACGACGGAGGACAAGTGATGGCGACAGTCCCTCAAACGCGGCAGTCCGCAGCACAATCGCGACACGACAAGAAAGTCAATCTGTTCCACCAGCGTCTCGGTTCGTTGACAGTGCATCAAACTGCGCATGCAAAAGTGTTTGCTGATGGCCCGCATGGCCTGCGACAGCACTTACCTGATTGATCAAGTGGAAACCGAATACAGCAGCAAGCTCGAACGACTCGGCGAGATCCTTGAAGGCCTGGTCGAGGACCCGACTGGAAAAATTGTGCTGTTCAGTGAATGGCGTCGCATGCTGGATCGAGTGGAGCACCGACTCGACTCACTCGGGTGCGAGTATGCCCGACTGGACGGCCAAGTGCCACAAAAGAAGCGAGCCGAATTGGTCGCACGTTTCCAAAACGACCCTCTATGTCGAGTGATCTCGAGGACCAATGCGGGTTCCACCGGATTGAATTCGCAAGCGGCCAACACCGTCATCAATGTCGATTTGCACTGGAATCCGGCGGTACTGGAACAGCGAATCGCGCGGGCCTATCGAATGGGCCAGAAAAATCCTGTTCATATTTACAAGTTTGTCACCGTTGGAATGACAATCGAAGAGGGTTTGCTAAATAGGTTGGCATCGAAACAGGACCTGGCAGATGCGTCGTTGGACTTCGATAGCGATGTGTGTGAAGTTCAAATGGAAAGTGGCATGGAGGACCTAAAGCGACGACTGGAGGTGATTATGAATCCGTTGCCAGCGGTAATTGACGAAAGTCAACAGCGACGTGTGCAGGCGGAGGCTGAAGCGCTGGCCGTAACGCGACGTCGCGAAAGTATTTCGATAGCCAGTGGTCAATTGGTGACAGCGGCACTGTCGCTCGCTGGCGAATTGATGACCGGGAGTGCGGGCAACGCACCTGCCGAAGAAATTGTCGACGACTTGACCGCCAAGTTGACCCAGTGCATTGATCGCGACGACCAAGGAAGGCCGCAACTAAAGATCTCGCTCGCCGATGACGCCGCCCTGCGAGGATTGGCGACGACTTTGGCAAGATTATTGAGTGCGGCTACTCCGACACAGCCAACGACTTGATCTTGTACAGGTAATCTTTCCCACGAACGAAGATCGCCCCATGGGACACGGCGGGACAGGCCGTGGTTGCCATCTCGGGGACATCGTTGACCGCGATCGTTTCCGGTTCTCGGCTAGCACGGATTACACTCCCCAGACCCGTTTCACTGAAAAAATAAAGATGATCACCGGCGAGAATCGGTGATGATCGGTAGTCGCCCGAAAGTCGTTCTTTCCACAACTCTTCGCCATCTTTGATATCGACACAGGACAGCACACCATTGTCGGTCACTTGAAAGATTAATCCATCGTGATAGATCGGTTTGGCAAATCTCGGGTTTCCCTGTTCACGAACCCAGACGACGTGCGTGTCGGTGATATCTCCGCGCGTCGATTCGTCAAGCCGGACGGCGACATGCTCACCGCGTGAACCGGTATTGATGACTACCAAACTAGCCTGGGGAATCCAAAGCGGTCGAATACCGGCGTTGTAGGTGTCATGTCTCAGCATCCACAATTCTTTTCCCGTGAGAAGATCGTAACTTTGCATCGCCCTCGCTCCGACCGAAAGCACCTGCACTTGATCGCCGACCGTGACGATCGCGGGGGTGCAATACGCCTTTCGCAAGTCGCCATCGCGAAGCGGCTTGCCATCATCACCCAAGTCGCAATAGTCGGTGCTCCGGTCAGTTCTCCAAAGCGTTTCGCCGGTCGCAGCATCCAAAGCCGTTGAATACTGTTGATCAACGCCATCGAAGGTGAGCACGAGTTTGTTGTCCGAGAGAACCGGCGAGGATCCCGGTCCACGAAAATGCTGGCACGGCAGATCCCGTCGTTGCCAAATGACTTCGGCGGTTTTCGAATCGAGTTTAGCAGTCCCGTAACTCCCAAAGTGAACGTACACGGCTCCCGGCGCTGCAACGCAACTGGGCGCGGCATAGTTATTGAACCCTTGCGCCCCGCCGAGCGGCTCGACAACGTCGTTTTCGAAAACCACCCGATCGTGAACGACTGCTCCGGTCGCTTTATCGATCGCAATGATGAATTGTTTCTTGCCATCTGGCGTCGCCGCAGTCAGCCAGACTTTTCCATCCATGATCACGGGCGAGGAATGTCCCTCGTCATGCAGCCGAGTTTTCCACTGGACGTTTTCGGTGTCTGTCCAGTGCGTCGGTAGCCCTTGTGCATCGTCCGGGGCAACGACCCCGTCGAGTGTCGGTCCATGCCGATCCGGCCACTGAGCCAAACACCGATCATCACTCTTGAACACCATCACGGTGCAGAACAACAAGAGCAGCGAAACGAGCCTGTGACAATTCATGGCTAACAACTTTCCGGGAGTCAGTGGTAGCGAGGTCTGGTGCAACAATCGAGCATTGCGTGGATTTGGATCAACTGGACATCGCTTGGGTGAGTGCCTCGCGAACTACGGGCAAGACTTTTGCTTGCACATCCGCGAGAGATCCTTCTTGGAAAGCGCCCGCGGCTGCTTTGTGGCCGCCCCCGTTGAATTGGCGAGCGATCTGGTTACAGTCTAAACCACATCGGCTGCGAAAGCTAAGTTTGAATCCGCCTCGCAGTTGTTCGACAAAGATCACGGCCGCCTTTGTGCCTTGCACGGCAAGCGTCAAGTTGATGGCGTCTTCGGTATCGCTGGCTTCCGCGCCCGTGATCGCGAAGTCCTCTTTGAGCACGTGCGTGTGCATGAGGGCACCGTCCAACTCCGACGTGGTGCGTGAAAGAATTAAACCGCGAAGCTTCAATCGACCGAGTGTGTCACGTTCGTAGAGATCAGCGTAGACCTCGCTAGGAACGACCCCGGCATCCATGAGCCGGGCGACCACGCGATAGGTCTCCGGTGTCACGCTTCCGAAGCGGAACCATCCGGTATCCGTGGCGATGGCGGCGAACAACGGCATCGCCATCGTCCGCGTCAGCGGAACTTTGAGAGCGTCTGCCGCCTGCACGACCAAGTGACCGGTCGCCTCCGCTTGATAATCTTTGTACATCGTCGCGCCGAGATCGTCTTCACCGACGTGGTGGTCCAGCACCATCTTGTCACTTCGGCTCGCACGAAACACGTCACCCATATCGCCCAGTTGTGCCCAAGCGCTGGTATCCAGAATCATATGGCAATCGGCTTTAACATCCTCCGGCTTGATATCGTCGCCCAGGACGCGAATCCGACCGGCGGGATCAAGGAACTGCAGTGCCGGTGGTGTGCGATGGGCATTGACGATGGAAACGTCCTTGCCGATCGCCTGCAGCACTTCTGCCATTCCGAGTTCGCTTCCCAAGGCATCACAATCCGGACGAATGTGACTGGTCAGAGTGAATGATTGATAGTGACTGATTTGGTCAACAAAGGCTTTCCAAGAGACGCTCATATCGATTGCTTTCCTAGTTTCGGCGGCGGAAGGTTGCGGTCGACGTGCTACGGCAGCAAGTCATGCGGGTGTAAGAAGTTGACGGATGGACTGAACGTCTCGTACCAATTGATCTTTGAGTTGCTCGGGCGATTCGAACTTGGCGATGTCACGCACGCGTGTCACAAAATCGACGTGAACCAATCGGCCGTAGAGGTCGCCATCATAGTCCAAAACGTGCACTTCGACTTTACGAAGGTCGCTCGAATCGAACGTCGGATTGGGACCGATATGAATCGCCGCGGGACGTACTTGGTCATCGAGGTGAGCGTAGCCGCCGTAGACTCCATGTCCTGGAATTAATGTGGGAATCGAGCTCAGGTTCGCGGTGGGAAATCCAATTCGTCGACCACGCTGAACCCCTCGTTCGACAATTCCCTGAAGTTGATACGCAGCACCGAGAAATTGATTGGCTGTCTCGATATCACCGCCCACGACTGCGGCGCGAACACGAGTGCTGCTGATCATCTCGCGATCCAAACATACTGGGGTCGCAATCGACAATTTGACTTGATTGGCAGCGCACAGTTGCTGTAGCAAATCGACGTTTCCACCGCGGCCACGCCCGAAGAAAAAATTGGGACCTTCGACCATGCCCCGAGCTTGCAAACGGTCGATCACCAACGATTGAAAGAATGCTTCCGCTGTCATGTCGAGGAATTGTCGATCGATCGAACATACCGCCAAAAAGTCGATCCCCGATTCGGCCATTCGCTGCCGACGGCGCTCGATCGTGGTCAGATGCTCGAGGACAAGATGGGGACGCAGCAGGCTGACTGGGTGTGGATCAAGAATCACGGCGACCGACGGCCCGCCGAGCTGTGAAGCCAGGACACGCACTTCACTCAATAATGCTGCGTGGCCAACGTGGACCCCATCGAAATTGCCGATACTGACAACTCCCCCGGTTGCGGCGGCCGGAAGCGAATCGATACGAACAAGCTGGGTCACGAGCGAGGGATGTCAACGAAAACCGGGGCAGGGCAGGGGAGTGAAGGGACCAGGATACTCTCTCGATCGGGATTGTCCGAGTCGTGGTACCACAAACGCCGTCAATCCGTAGCAACTTCGCGCACGGCAAGCGGCAATTGATCCAGCAAATCCGTGGCGATCATTCCGTGCATCCCCACGAGCTCCGCGGCACGGTCACCCGCAAAGCCGTGGATCCACACGCCTAATCTCGCAGCGTCCCACGCGTCCAGCCCTTGGCCCAGCAGCGACGTGATCACTCCCGTGAGGACATCCCCGCAGCCGGCCGTTGCCATCCCAGGGTTACCGGTGTCATTGATCCACTGTCGGTTTTCATCGACCACCACGGTCGGGCCGCCCTTGACCACGATCACCACTCCGCTGGCCGCCGCGATTCGCTGCGCCGCCTCGATCTGGGCCGGCCGGTGCTTCGCCGAAATGCCACTGAGTCGCTCAAGCTCGCCAGGGTGCGGCGTCAATACGACAGGCGATTGCACTCGCGCGGGCTTGGAACTCCAACCCGATTGAGAAAGGATGTTGATCGCATCGGCATCCAACACGATACCGAGTCGTTGATCGTCGCATTGCATGCGATGAAGTAACCGTTCAACAATTCGCTGTGCACCAATCTCGGTCCCCATCCCTGGACCGCAACCTACGGCATCAACCTTGGCGATCAGCTCAGGCAATTGGATTGCGGCGTTGACGTCAAATTCTCCAGACGATTCATCGGCAAGCGGTAATGTCATCACGCATGGATGAAAGGCAGCGACAGACTCCAAGCAGCGATCGGGAACCATGGCGGTTACGAGCCCCGAACCTGTGCGCAGGGCGGCAAGCGACGAGAGCGCGATCGAGCCCGTCATACCACGTGAACCACCAATCAGCGAAACACGTCCAAAGTCACCCTTGTGGGCGTCGCTATCGCGCGTCGCCAACCGGAGGGGCGGCTGTGAATGACTCATGATGCGTCTCCGCGAGACTGGGGTAAGGCCGTTTCAACGCGAACCGACTCCATCAGTCGTTGCAATTGATTCACGATCATCCCGGCAACATAGCCACCCTTGAAACCGGCATCGATATTGACGACGGAGACGCTCGCGGCACAACTGCTGAGCATTCCCAAGAGTGTCGTAAGTCCACCTAAGTTAGCGCCGTATCCCACACTGGTCGGTACCGCGATGATCGGGACGGCGAGATGTCCGGCGACTGCAGCCGGCAGGGCTCCTTCCATACCCGCAATCACAACGACTGCGGAAGCCAAGCGAAGCCGGGGCACCGCCATCAACAATCGCTGCGGCCCGGCAACACCAATGTCCTCGAACCGTTGGTACGGAACCTTCATCCAGGCAAGTGTTTCGATCGCTTCCTCAGCCACAGGGCCATCCGTGCTACCCGCGGTGACGACCGCAACGTGCGGGATCGGATTTAGATCAAAATTCGAAAGATCCGAATCGGCTAGCGGCATGGGTGAGTGACTCGCCGTGCTCGCGACAAAAATGGTACGCGCGGTCGAATTGAACCTTGC
Source organism: Pirellulaceae bacterium (assembly GCA_041741195.1). Taxonomy (GTDB): domain Bacteria; phylum Planctomycetota; class Planctomycetia; order Pirellulales; family Pirellulaceae; genus JBBSJZ01. Next base: position 120,811 of record JBGSKM010000032.1, on the reverse strand, counting down.
CATTGGAAACTCGTGACGAACTTGAACAGCAACCGGCTCATCGACGCGAGTGACGAGGACGCGTTGGCCAGCACGTAGCTGCTGTTGAATGATGCGAATGATCAATTCGCTCGGTTTGCCCTCGCCATAAATCACTTCACCAAAGCCGCACCGAACGGGTCGCCCCAGGTCGACCGTCGCACCACCAATGCTGGCCATCTCATTTCCGCTAGCGACCGATGAAGCGATGCCGGGCGGCGTCACCTTCGCCTCGCCGTTTGAATAGCCCAAAGTCGAAAGTTGTAGGGCGACTGCGTCCACAGTGGTCTCGCCGCGTGCAAGGCGGCTGAGCCAATCTAGTACGAGCGGGGCAGGGGAGGGCATCTTCAATCAAGCCAAGTAATGAGTAGCATGGGACACCTACAAGACTCGCATTCACGTCCTTGCGGGTCTCGACGACTTGCGTTCCGGGGCTTTCCCAGCCGCAGCCTCACAAATTTACACGTTCTAACGCATTTGTGACCGGGCGATGGTTACCATTTTGCGTTCAAAAACCACTCCTTTCGAAAAGAATCCTGATGAAAAGTTGCGTTCTGGCGTACTCTGGCGGGCTGGATACCTCGGTCATTCTCGGTTGGCTGCAAGACGAGGGCTATGAAGTCCATGCGGTTTACGTCGATCTTGGCCAGCCATGCGAAGATCGCGAAGCCACGCTGAAAAAGGCTCGCGATTGCGGTGCCAAGACATCGCGGATCGTCGATGTTCGCGAAGAACTTTGTCGCGACTTTGCGTTCCCCGTACTTGCTTGGCAGGCAAAGTACGAAAGTATCTACCTGCTCGGCACATCGATCGCTCGACCATTGATCAGCAAAGTGTGTTTGCAAGTCGCGCGCGAAGTCGGCGCGACCGCCTACGCTCACGGTGCGACGGGCAAGGGCAACGACCAGTGCCGATTCCAACTCGCCGCCGAAGCGCTGGATCCGAAAATCGAAATGATCGCTCCCTGGCGCATCAAAAGGTTTCGTGACGCCTTCCCCGGTCGAACCGAGCTGATCGCCTACTGCAACGAAAAAAATATTCCGGTGAAGGCCTCGAGCAGCAAACCATACTCGAGCGATGAAAATGTCCTTCACATTAGCTATGAAGCCGGTGATCTCGAAGAGATGACGGTCAATGGCGTCGAGTTGGTCGAGTTCGGGATGGGGGTCAGTCCCCAAGAGGCACCGGACAAGTCCGAACAAGTGACTATCGGCTTCGAGTCGGGAGTTCCGACAACGCTCAATGGCCAGAATGTCACGGCGCTGGAGATGGTCGAGCAACTCAATCAAATCGCGGGTCGTAATGGCGTCGGTCGAATCGACATGGTCGAGAATCGCTTTGTGGGGATGAAGAGCCGAGGTGTGTACGAGGCGCCCGGAATGACGGTGCTGTATGACGCCCACATGATCATCGAACAACTCACGATGGATCGCGATTTATTGCACCTTCGCAATCGACTCTCGCCGGAAGTCGCCGAGATGGTTTATTACGGATTTTGGTACACGCCCAAAATGGATGCTTTGATGGCGTTCATGCGCGAGTCGCAAAAGCCCGTCACCGGCGAAGTGTCACTGAAACTTTACAAAGGAAACATCAGTGTTGACTCACGCACGAGCCCCAACAGCCTCTACGACGCCGCGATCGCGACGATGGAAGGCGGCGGGTCCTACAATCAAGACGATGCCGAGGGATTTTTGCGAATCCAAGGATTGCCCAGTCGTGTCCAAGGCAACGTTCGCCCACGACCGTATTGAGCGTGTCGCAGTCTTGGGTTGCCCTACCGCTCTCGCATCTCTAATCTAAAGTGTCATCGGGCAATTGCTCGTTGCCACGAGGTGTCACCAGGGATCGCACGACTAATGGCGGCGTCGAATCGTTGAGGAAGTGGGCGCGTCCATCGACGCAAGCGATGGCTGCGCCGCCATCGCTCCACCCTCCGGGTTCGTATCCGCCGCCGCTGGACAAGTCGCCTTTCAACAGGGCGAAATCGAGATCGATCGGTTGCGTCCACAAGCCAGATGGTACCGACGGTGTGGCTTCGACGACCAGCATCGTCTGCGCCGCATTATCGAGCACATCGCTGGGGGAAAGTGAGCTCGCACCAGGAAATAAGGTGTTAGCGCCCGTGATCACGTAGTAGCTGGAAACGTCGGACAATCCCATCATCGTTGCATTTGGATGTCGATAGACGTCCGGACAATTTCCTTGCGCGGCGAATCGATTCTCAGATGAATCCCACGGCAAGTCCAATCGGAATTCATTGTAGAGCTGCTCCTGACCTAGATACGGCAACAGCAGGACTCGCCATGAATGCAACGCTTTGCCGCCTGCGTCACTCGTAAACGCGGGCGGATATCGACCATGGTCAGCCGCATAAGCATTGAGCGCCAAAGTGATCGTTTCCAAATTTCGCATCGATCCGACGCGCTCGCCGCTGGCTTGCAATTGGGCGAGTGCAGCTCCGCCGTATCGAACGGTGACGACGACCACCACCGTGGCAAACACGATGGCGACTAGCGACGCGACGACCCAAATCAAGCGGCGCGATCGAAAAACTATTTCTTGCCCACTCGATGGCGACCAATCGGGAATCTCGATGGGACCATTGCAAGTCACGCACCGACCCGCTTGACCACGATATTGGTCTTCCACCATGGTGCGTGTTTGACAGTGTGGACAAGTAAATAAATATGGCATGACGATCATCTTGGCGGTTTGAGATCCAGCGTCATTCTAAGCGTACCAGTAGAGCAGGGCAGGGGAGTCAAACATGAAAGTTCTTCTTCAACGAGTCACTATGGCTAGTGTGTCCATCAATGGCGAAGTCGTCGGCCGAATCGATGGCGGCCTGCTCGCCCTGGTGGGAATTGGACACGGAGACGGACAAAACGAAGTGAAATGGCTCGCTGAAAAAATGTGCTGCTTGCGGATTTTTGAAGACGAGGATGCAAAGATGAATCGATCGCTAGTCGACACCGGTGGCGGCGCCCTCATCGTGAGCCAGTTCACGCTGCTGGCCGATTGCCGCAACGGCCGACGCCCCGCCTTCACCGACGCAGCCCACCCGGCGCATGCAAAACAACTCTACGAAACGTTCGTCGAAGAAGTGCGTCAACGCGACGTCCACGTCCAGACAGGCATCTTTGCAGCCTCGATGCAGGTCGCACTGGTCAACGATGGTCCCGTCACCATTTTGCTCGAACGCACCTCCAACGGAGGTTCATCTTGAGCTGTGCACGTCAATAGGCCTGGATCAGTCTGCCAACCGAATCAATTTGGCAATTGGGATAACTAGCTATATATCAACAGCCCCGCGTAAGTCACACAACCAAACGCGAATGCACTGAAACGACTTTCTCGTTCGACGGGCAATTCTTTTTTGAACGTGTTCAGCAGAATGCCTCCAGCCAAGAACGCAGTCATGAGTGCGGAGACGAGTTCATGAATCTCCGTCGCGGTGCCGATAGCCCATCCAGCCGCAATGGCCGCCGACAAAATCCAACGCCCGAATCGTCGATAGCGATGCGAATAGTTCCGACTCAGCCCATCATCATTGACGACAAAGTGCAGTCCGATCCCGATCGTATAAAACACAAGTTGACGGATGTTGCGGTCTTCACGAACCAATAAGTAACCAACGATCGCGTTGTAGGTCGCGAAGATCGCGATGTGCGACCAGAACAACCGCCCCAATCGTTCGCCTTCCGGTTCACCATGTTCGACGTACCAATGAATCCCGTAAAACACGACCAGCCCAGCCAGCGCAACGAAATAGATCAAATGCGTGCTAAGCCCTTCGCCGAAATGCATCTGCGTCAGTTCCGCGTATCCACTTAGCTCTGGCAGCAGATGCATCAACACATAAGCTACCGCGACACCGCCAGCAAACGACAGCCACCGGCTTCGCGGCTTATCGTCTAAAAACTTCACCCTATTCGCCGCCATATGCGCAACGGCCAAACAGACCGTCGCTACAAGCGAGGTGTAAACACGAGAATGCCACCAAGCATCCAAATCAACGTTCCACAAGAGTCCCACGACAGCCATCAATACCCATCGCACTCTCAGAACCAAGCCGCACATATCGTACCAGCGAGACAATCGAGACTGGGTTTGGCACAGGGGAGTCATGTTCGAGCACTCGCTCACTCAACGGCGCCACGGCAACCACTTGTCCCAAGGCAGTTGGCCTTCACTCGGCCTAGCGATGTGAACGGGTTCAAGACGGGAGCGTTCTTTGAGTCGATCCAGGATTCCGTGGTCACCCCAAGCCAAATAAGCGAGTAAGGCGAGCTTGGCGTACACTGTGGCGTTGGATACCGCGTCATCGCCGAAAAACTTCAAAGCCGTCCCAAACGAACTCTTCAATCGGAAACGACCTCCCTTGAAGTCGAGACTCCAAATCTCATCGAGAATCAAGTGAACGAGAAACCCGACGACCACGGCGACCGATTTGTAAACGCGACAGCTTTCGCTGGCGCTGGGCATGGCCAGATATGCGACTAACCCCGCGATCCCGGCTGCCGGTAGGCTGTGCCACATCCCGCGGTGAACGGTAAATCTCTTGAAGAACTCGATCACAAAAAATCGAATGAAGACATACACTACCATCGCAGCCAGCGCCATCGATTCGTGCGACAACTCCATGTCGCGAAATCGTTCAATCATCAGCATCGGCACCACCGCGGAGGCGAACATGCTTGTCTCGCGAAGCGGAATCCCGGAATCGCTATCTAAGTCCGGAAGCATCCCCGCCACACTGCACAACCCGCCAGCGATCAAACCGTTCTCGATCGACATCGATTGCTGAGTGATTCCCCAGTAACCGTAGGCGACGCCAACCATCGTGCTCGCGGTAATGTGAGTCTTGAAATCGGCCAAGGCAACAATGAGGGCAGGGCGGGGCGATATGCTAGCAAGGGAACCTTACCAGCGCATAAACATGCGGATCATCGCATGCATACGACTTTCTCCTGGTTCGTCGCCACCGGGAAAAATCACTCTTCGCCCGCCCTTGCCCGGTCGTCTATAGTTCACGTCCGAACGGGTTCGTCAACGTCCGTTCCCCGCCCTCACCTTGCTTGCACGGATGCACTTTCGGTGGAGATCTACGACATCGTAATGTTGGTCGTGCTCATCAGCGCGACCTTGTTCGGAGCCATCAAGGGCTTCGCATGGCAACTCGCCTCGATCGCCTCGATTGTGATCAGCTATCTGGTCGCGTATCACTTCCGAGAACCCTTTAGCCAATCGATTCATGCCGAACCGCCGTGGAATCGGTTTCTCGCCATGCTGATCCTTTTCGTCGGCACGTCGCTTGTCATCTGGGTCGCATTTCGGATGGTCAGTGCGTCGATCGACCGACTCCGCTTGCGAGAGTTCGACCGACACATCGGCGCGGTCTTCGGACTCCTCAAAGGCGGCCTGTACTGCACCCTGATCACGCTCTTTGCCGTGACGCTCCTGGGCGACCGGATTCGCGAGAAAGTCGTTGCTAGCAAAAGCGGCCATTACATCGCTCAAATCCTCAACCGCAGCGAGTCGGTGATCCCGCCAGAGATCCAGGAGGTCGTGCGTCCGTACTTAGCCAAGTTTGACGAAAAATTCAGAGCGGCTAGTTCTACGAATCCACCGCCGGCAAGCGATCCAGTGTTGCCGGACGCTTTCTGGGAAACTGCGACCTCGGTCGCCGGCCAGGTCCGTACGGAGGTGCAAAATCAACTTCCGACCCAGCTCCAAAATCAGTTCACGCCGGCGCCCCAACCGACGCCCTGGATGTCCGGACAATCGACTCCGTGGACGCCCAGCCAATCCACCGCACAGCCGACTGCGCCGTACCAACAAGCGACTCAACCGTCACCGCCATGGACTCCATACCAGCGCTAGGGAAGCGTCGCGAACTCGCATCGCCGATGTTCAAAGCGAGAAATCGATGTCGGGGCGTCGCGCATCGAATATCGCTGAATTACGGGGAAAACCACAGCCCGAATACAACATAAGAGGCATTATCGGACGTTGCAAATGGCCTGAAATTGCCGAGTTTCTACGACTGGTCCCCGAGTCCGCTGTCGACGGTCGCCCAGCGATTCGACCACAAGCACCGCGAAGCCGAGGAGACTTTTGGGCGCGGCACGGACCTGGCTTTCGGCCCGATCGTGCGTCACCTGCGCCACCGAACACCAACCATTTTGACCTATCACAGGATCACGAGCGTTTGGTGGCGATGATGTTTCACGAACACGATGATCAGACTTCGATGAACATGCCCATGCGACGAAACTTTTCGTACCGAGCTTCGACCAACTCTTCGTTGGACTTTTCCTCGAGCTCGGTCAGGGTCCGGGCCAGGTAGCTTTTGAGTCGCGTTGCCATTTGGTGGTGATCCCGATGGGCACCGCCGAGCGGCTCTTCGAGGACGTCATCGACGACGCCGAGCTTCGCCAAATCGCGACTCGTGAATCGCAGCGCCGCGGCAGCCTTGGGAGCGTGCTCATGGCTCTTCCACAGAATCCCCGCACATCCTTCGGGGCTGATCACGCTGTAGTAAGAGTGTTGCAAAACCGCCACGCGATCGCCAACTCCGATGCCGAGCGCTCCGCCTGAGCCACCTTCACCGATAACGATACAGATGATTGGTGTTTTCAGCCGACTCATTTTGAACATGCTCTCGGCGATCACCTGAGCCTGGCCTCGCTCCTCAGCGCCCACGCCTGGATAGGCTCCGGGCGTGTCGATGAAGCAAATGAGCGGCAAGCGATACTTTTCGGCGAGTCGCATCTTGCTCATCGCTTTGCGGTAGCCCTCGGGATGGGCGCATCCAAAGTGGCACGCGGCTCGTTCCTTGTAGGTCCGACCTTTTTGGTGACCGAGCACCATCACTTTGAAACGATCGAGCTTGGCAAACCCGGCCAGCATCGCGCGATCGTCCCCAAAATGTTTATCGCCGTGTAATTCGACGAAGTCATCGAAGGCGAGATTCAGGTAATCTCGCGTGTAAGGTCGATTCTTGTGCCGGGCGACTTGGACCGTTTGCCAAGCATCCAACCGACTATAGGTTTCACGCAACTTGCCCACGAGATCGCGCCGAAGCGCCCGAATCTCCGTTTCAGTCGGCTCGGTACGGTCGGTTTGCCGTTCGAGCGACGCGATGCGGCTTTCAAGCTCCGCAATTTCCGATTCAAATTCCAATCCAGGACCGCCACTCATCGTCTATCCATTCCTAAAAACATTTAACTATTTCTTAAACATATCGTCAGCAGCTTTCACGCTAACGCTCTCTTCGAAAATACTAATTTCCGGAGGCTTCGGACGCTTCTTAAACACTTGGATGGTTCGGAACTCTTTCAGAAATTCCCACATCGATGGCGGACGACCCTCGGGTGATTTTGACATCATACGCTTCACCAAATCAGCAAACTCTTTACTCACGTTCTCATTGTAAGTAATTGGACTTGGGATGGATGCCGTTAGGTGATTGTTGAGCAGATCATTAGGTGTTTGACCGGTGTATGGCGGCTTAGCAGTACACGTCTCAAAAAGCACACAGCCAAAGGAGTAGACATCAGTGCGTTCGTCGCAGATCTTCCCGCGAATCTGTTCGGGCGCCATGTAACTTCGCGTGCCTTGGATGTTTTTCGATCCGCCAAAAAGCTTCTTGATGCCGGTTTTCTTTTTCTCGGCGATCTGAAAATCAATCAGCTTCGTTTCACCTTCACGGGAGACGAGAAAGTTGTCTGGTTTTACGTCGCGGTGAATCCAACCCTTGGTGTGCAAATAGTAAAGCCCCTCGGCACCCTGGGCCACAATCGTGTCCAACAGATACGCGATCGCATCTGGACCACGGCGGAGAGCTTGTTTGAGATTCAATTCACTGAACAGTTGCATGACCAGGAAAGGCGTGCTGTTTTCGACGCGATAGTCGAGGATTTTGATCACCCGCGGACTATTCAAATCTTTGGCGACTGCGAATTCATGTTTGAGAGAGGCAATTTCGGCTTTGTCCTCCCGCGAGGCTTGCTTGAGTATTTTGAGCGCGTATCGCGTTCCGTCGCCTTCATCAATGGCTTCCCATACTTCGCTGGTCATACCGGATCGAATCAACCTCGCGAGTCGATAGGGGCCAAAAAAATCTCTAGACTTCGTCATGACGATTTCGTCGTTAGTGGTGTCGAAGAGCCAGCACTGAATCGTAAACTTCGCGGATGCGCCGCGTCATCGTTTCATGCCGGAAGGTATCGGTGAACTTGCTCTGCCCCGCCCTGCCCATCCTTTGTCGCATTTCCTCGCTTTCAATCAACCGCCCCAGGGCGACCGTCAATCCCTTGGTATCGGATGGCTGGACAAGGTACCCCGTCTCATCATCGAGGACGACCTCGCGGGCGCCATCACAATCGTAACTGACGACGGGCTTGCCGGCGATTAGGGCTTGGGGCAACGCTCGTGCCAACCCCTCGCGGTAGCTAGTGTGAACGAGCACATCCATGGCTCCGATCATCCGAGGAACTTCGCATGGATCGACCAATCCCGCAAAGACGAAGTGGGATTGGATTCCCAGCGATTCGATCCGTTTAGTAAGCGTTTCCCGCAGGATTCCGTCACCGACCAGCAAGAATCGGACCTGGGGTGAACGCCGGACGAGCTCCGCCGCCGCGCTCACCAGGTCGTCGTGACCCTTCAGATGGAACAAACGAGCCACTTTTCCAATTACGACTTCATCGTCGCGAATGCCGAATTGCAATCGCACTGCATCGCGGTGCTGATTGGCGGCTAAAAATGGTTCGACGTCCATCCCGCTGTGGATCGTTGTGAATTTCTCGCGCGGCGCGATCCCGGCGTCAACCATGAGCTGGGTCATCGCATCGGCGACCGAGATGAGGTGGTGGCATCGCTTGGCGGCCCAACGCTCGCACGACTGAAAGAAACGCCGGGCAGCCGCGGATTGGTAGGGGTGAAACGGCGCGCCGTGAACAGTGTGGATCACGGCGGGAACTTGCTCCGCCGAAGCAGCATAACGTCCGAGCAAACCGCCCTTGGCGCTATGCGTGTGAACGACATCCGGACGAAACTCGCGGATCATCCGCCGTAGCGAACCCATTGCACGGAGGTCAAATCGCGGATCGATGGCCCGTCGAAGCTCGGGCAGATACCGAACATTCAATTCACCCGCCCTGCCCTGCCCCAGCAAATCGCCTTCGGGTCCCAATGCAGGCCCCGTGATGAGCATCACTTCGTCGCCGTAAAGACGCATCAGATCCAAGCAGTTCAGCAACGTGTTTTCCTGCGCGCCCCCAACGATCATGCGGGTGATCACATGGGCGATTCGCACGGTTAATCTGGCTCGAAGACTTGAGTTGACGGGAAAATACGCTGGCAGCGCAAGTAAGTTGCGGCCAGTATAGTCCAGTCGTCTCCGGTCGCACATCGAGAGGTTGGATACCGGGCCGACTTGCTCAGGACGGCGGGCCCTCCTCAAGCCCTAAGGCTATCCACGATCCAACGAACGGCTTCCTGAGCACCGCGTCGCTGGGCATCGTCGCGGTCGATCGTGCCGAAGTCGGTATGCATGAACGGCAACAGAATCAGCTCGCTCGCTCCATCGAGTTTCGTCGATTGCACAGAAACGACTCCATCGCCTCGCCCGCGGGTCCATTCATCCAAACTTCCAAATCGCTGGGCGGATCGCAACAACGGCCGACTCTCGGGCAAATCCCCCAACAACAGACTCGCCAGCGCGAGCGATGTCGCCACCACCTCGCGCTCCAGCGGAGCATCCGTTCCAGCGAGGATGCTGTATCGAAGATCATTCGCCCGACGCTGGCAATTGAGTTTCACTAAGAATGGCGACCCAGGACGCAAATCAGTTTGAGCCGCCCCCAGGAACCCCGCGACCGCCTCGTCGAGCATGCCGATCGTTTCATCGCCGTCACAGTTCAAATCGAGCGACGATGCGATGTCGTTGGCGGAGAGTTCCGCGAGAGCCGAACCGTGATTCGGTGGCGCAATCATGATCAGCCGACGGACGTTCTGGGGTCCAGCGTGGTCGAGTTCGATGGCGGCTCGAGCGATCAAGCCACCCATCGAGTGAGTGACCAATGCGAGCTCTCGATGCGGAGCCAGCATTCGAACTTTGGCGAGTTCCGTTCGGAGCGCAGCTCCCGCGTCTTCAATGCTTAGCTGGCTCGAATACTTGAAAACGGCAACGGGGAAACCGGCTCGCTCGAGCTCACGACGCACCAGTGACATCGAATCTGGATTCGCCATCATTCCGGGTATCAAAATCACGCTCGGTCGGCGAGACAGTTGGTTGTGCCAATTCTGCTCACACTGCAAAACGCAAATGTCTTCCCCAGCTCGGCCGCTCCATTGCTCACGCAATGCCGCCGTCATCTCGCGAATCGGTCGCGGCGGAGACGCGGGTTCGTCACCAAGACAGGGTTGGAATAGGAAAGCAACAGCGAATACGAGTAAGAACCGTCGGGGCACCAGAGCATCCATTGAGTCACGAGGGGACGTTGCACTCATTGTACGTGCGTCGCTTCTTCGAGGACAAGAATTTGCTCTTGGTCGCCTGTCGGCTCATCCAACGAAAACAGCGAGGGACTGGCACCTCGCTGTTTCCAATGGCCACTGGAGTCGCGGACCAACTTGCGGTCGGTCGCGAAAGCCTTCGTCGCGACTACGCGCCAAACTCGATACGGCGTCGCCCCAGTTGCTGTTGCAATCGATTGACGATCGACGTGTGCATCTGGCTCACGCGAGATTCGGAAAGATCGAGCGTCGCACCGATTTCCTTCATCGTCAACTCTTCGTAATAGTAGAGAATGATGATGAGTCGCTCGTTGCGATTGAGGCCTTTGGTGACCAACCGCATCAAGTCATTTTTTTGCACGCGACGCGTGGGATCTTCGCCCTTTTGATCTTCGAGAACGTCGATCTCGCGAACGTCCTTGTAGCTATCGGTTTCGTACCACTTCTTGTTCAGCGAGACGACGCCAACGGCATTCGCGTCCTGCTGCATCTTTTCCAGCTCTCGCATGTCGATATCCATGTGAGCGGCAAGCTCCTGGTCCGTCGGCGTGCGACCGAATTTGGCTTCCAGTTGCTTGCGAGCTTCCCCGAGCTTGCTGGCCTTGCTACGAACCAATCGTGGAACCCAGTCCATCGTTCGAAGCTCATCGAGCATTGCGCCACGAATCCGCGGAACACAATACGTTTCAAATTTGACGCCGCGATCCAGATCGAAAGCGTCGATCGCGTCCATCAAGCCGAAAATACCGGCACTGATCAAGTCGTCCAAATCCACGCCATCCGGAAGACGCTGCCAAATGCGTTCGCCGTTGTAGCGAACCAGTGGCATGTAGCGTTCGACCAACCGGTTACGAAGCGGTTCGTAGTCCGGCGAATCCTTCGTTGTTTCGCGGAATGTGGCCCAGACTTGCAGGATTTCGTCATCGGTTGTGACTGTCGCTGCCATTCAATCCTCCGTGATTCCATTGACTGCCAAGACCGAAACGGATCGATCTCGAGAGGCCACTTAAGTTGGTTAGTAGTTCAACCCGGCAAAAGGTAACACACGTACCATTGGCCGAGAGGCTTGCACAATCGAAAGTTCGTGAGCATTCCTTGCTCAAGACTTTTTCGCTGTCTCGCCATCGTTGTACCCCGCGTCGATCAGTCCCTTTCGGTACCAATCCACTCGCTTTCGAAAACCCGTTTCCACGGCATCACGGACGAGGTAATCCGCAATCCATCCCGCCACCGCGCCGATGACCATGAACACGCCCAGAGCCACAATGGACTCGAGTGCAACGTCGCTTGCGTTCTGTCGCATCAGGGCTCCACGAATCATGACCGTAGCCATGGCGAGTGAACCGAGTGCGAGAGCGTAGCCACGTGACACAGTTGGCGGTTTCCGTCGACGGCTTTAGTGGTAAGTGTTTTCCTAATCGCGTTAAGCGGACTTTATCGAAATTCATTCAAGGCGATTGATTTCGGCGCGGTCCGCTCCAGTGTTCGTATCGGCAACATGGTTTGCCACACATGAATCTAATTTTTGTATTTTTGCTTTGCCTAGTGGAATGATCGCGATGACGCCTAAGCCGCTTCGAAGTTGGGCATCATGACATCGGCGGGCAGCAAGCGGTCGAACAATCGCTCGTTCGATGCGACCTCGATGTCATCGGGCACCTGTTGCCCCGTGGTGACATAGCTCACCGGCACGCTTGGCAATCGGGTGTCGGCGAGCGCCGCGAGCGCACCGGCCGTGTGGGGCGCTTCATCAAGTTTGGTCAGAATGACCGCGGTGGGTTGTACGGGAGCAAAGCCTTGACGCACCGAATGTATGCTGGACGCACTCAGCGTCGCGCTCATCACAAGATGCGTTTCATCGGGTTGGGCCGCCCCGAGCAGCTCGACAAGCTGTTCGATGCGAGCGTCGCTTCGAGGGCTGCGACCGGCGGTATCGATGAGCACCAAGTCGACGTCCGACAAGCGATCCAACGCCGGGCGCATCTGCGCCGGTGTTTCGACGACCTCCATCGGCAAATCCATGATCTCGGCGTATGCCTTGAGCTGCTGGACCGCGGCGATGCGGAACGTGTCAATGGTCAGCAATCCGACTCGCCGACGCGCTTCGATTCGAAAGCCCGCCGCAAGTTTAGCGACGGTGGTTGTTTTTCCGACCCCGGTCGGACCAACGAGGGCCACAATGTGACGCTCACCAGGCTGCGCATGGATGGGTCCACCCAAACGCACCTCGCGAGCGATGCTTCGTCCGAGGTGTTCGAGCCACAAATGGCTCGGAGTCACTTCACCGATATTCATGGCGAAGCTGTCGGTCGTATTCAACCAACGTATTGCCGTTTCGTGACTGGTCCCCGCGGCGATCAGGCGAGCGTAGAGTGGTTGCAGCGAATCGGGAAGCAAATCGTTTCGAACGGAGCGATTGAGGATCATGCCTCGTGGCTGGAACGCAGCCGAACTCGGTAGTGCACGCGAATCGACTTCGCCGCGAGAGGTTTGATTGATCATGATGGACGATGGTTTGGATGCGTCCCGCAAACCAGCGGTGACCTCCACCGCCGATCGCCCGAGCCAACCCATCCAACCGTCGCGGACCTGGCGCGTGTGCAACACCGAAGCATCGGGACCCATTTGGTCTCGAATCTCGGCCAATGCGGCTTGCAGGTTCGCGGCTCGGAAGGTTCGGATATGCATGAAGCGTTCGAAAAAAGCAAAGGGTCGAAGTGACTAAGTTGCCGGCATCCCATTACTGGTCCGACGCAACTCCGTGTGACTCGATTTTGGTGTCTTGAGTGATCTCGTTGTACGAAAGCACGCGCACGTGCGGCAAGTTCGACGAAAGTATCTGGCGAAGTCCCGGACGAATCCGCGGGCTTACCAGTACGATCGGTGGCAACCCGACCGTGATTAACTTCTTAACTGCGCCGGCGATTTTTTCGCAAGTGATGTCTGCGGCTTGGGGGCTCATTCGGACAAACAAGCCTCGTTCGCCATGCTCGATTCCTGCCGCAATTCGATCCTCCATCGCGGGGTCCAGCGCGATCACATGAAGCCGACCGGTTTCGTCGCGATACCGTGTGCTGATGGTACGTGCCAATCGATGACGCACGTACTCGCACAACCAAATCGGGTCTTTGGTTCTCGCAGCAAAATCACCGAGTGTTTCGAGAATGATGCTCAACTGGCGAATGGGCACATCCTCACGCAACAGGTGATGTAGCACCTGTTGGACTTCGCTGATTTTCAGTACCGCAGGGATCAATTCATCCACCACCGCGGGCGATACCGACTTGAGCTCATCGATCAAATGCTTCGTCGCGTCGCGCGACAACAATTCATCCGCGTGCCGCTTGGCGACTTCCTGCAGGTGAGTCGCCAACACCGCCCCCGGCTCCACGGTGGTGTAACCGTAGATCGCGGCCTGCTCGCGTCGCATGGGTTCGATCCAGACCGCCGGCTCACCAAACGTGGGGTCTCGCGTCGGTTCACCGTCGATGACACCCGTCGTTTGCCCGCCATCAATCGCTAGCAACATCCCGGGCAGCACCGCCGCCCTCGCGATCGGATTCCCCGCAATGCGAATTTCATAGTCATACTGTCCGAGCGTGGTTTCATCACGCACTCGAACCTTGGGAAGGACGATTCCCATGTCCATCGCGATGGAATTTCGCACACCGGTGATTCGTTGCATCAAGTCACCACCGCGTGCGGGATCAGCCAGACTCAACAAGCCCAACCCGATCGAAATCTCCAGCGGGTCCACGGCGAGAAAGTCTTCCACGCGTTTTTCCGGGGGCGCGGCAGCAGCGACACGATCCGATTCGTCCTGGGCGGCCTGCTGTCCCACCAGCTTCACTTTTTGGCGATTCATCATCACCGCCAAGCCAATGCAACTACCGCCGAGCGTCGCCAACGGCAGCGCCGGCAAATTAGTCACCACCATCAGCATCAAGAACACGCCCGCGACGGAAAGTGCCTTGGGGTTGCCAAAAAGTTGCTGCAGAAACTCATGCGGCAAGTTGGACTTTTCGGCACTACGCGTGACCAACAAACCCGCGGCCAAGGAGATCAGCAGCGCAGGTACTTGGCTGACCAGACCGTCTCCGATCGTCAGTTTGGTAAACAGCTCACCGGCCTCGGTGAACGACATTCCATATTGCACAACTCCGATGTACAGACCGCCAAGCACGTTTACCATCGTAATGATGATGCCGGCGATGGAGTCCCCCCGGACAAACTTGCTCGCACCATCCATCGCCCCGTAGAAATCCGCTTGAGCCGCGATCTCGGCACGGCGTTTCTGGGCGACTCGCTCATCGATCAGGCCCGCATTGAGGTCGGCGTCGATGGCCATCTGGCGTCCCGGCATTCCGTCCAACGCAAATCTCGCCGCAACTTCGCTGATCCGCGTGGCACCCTTGGTGATCACAATGAATTGGATCAATACAATGATGACAAAGATAATGATGCCGACTTCGATTCGGTCACCGGCCACGAACTCGCCAAAGCCTTTGATCACTCCGCCGGCGGCTTCCATCTTGCGGCTACCGGCGCCCGTGAGGATCAGCCGTGTGGTGGCAATGTTGAGGACGAGTCTCGCCAACGTCGTCGCGAGTAACAGTGTGGGAAAAACACTAAACTCCAGCGGTGTCGATACATAAATCGTGGTGAGCAGCACGACGACACCAATGGCGATGTTGGCTGCCAACATCATGTCCATCAGCATGGGCGGGAGTGGCACCAGGATCACGATGAGGCACATGATGATACCGATTGGCAAAACCAAATCGCGGTAGCGCATCAAAAACTGCATCGACGTTCCTTCGTCAGCCCGTTGAATCCATCAAGTTGAAGTCGCACGTTACTTGATGGGGTGCATCGACGTCCAGAACGAAATTGCCACCCTGCCCTGCCCCGCTTGAACCACGCTGTTTCGGGACCGAGCACGCAAGCTTGCCGGTTTCACAAAATGGACGCGGCGTCCCACCGTCGTTCCGTCTGGGTACGCCTCGATGACGCCGGTTAATCGACGCATTCATGTACGTCGCTGACCAGCGTGTGTTTCACGACACCACAGTTGGTTCAGTTCGGATTGCGTTGTTTCTCGCGTTCTTCTTGCCGTGCTGGGAAATCGACCGTGACGAGTTTTTGGGCTTTCTCGTCCCACGCATATTCTTGGTAGTAAGGCAGCATCGGAAGTTGGATCCCATTGGGCTGGCCGGGCTGGATGATCTCATCCATGAATTGCTGGTAGGTCAGCGGTTTGGGATCATTGATGCTGGACGCGTTTCGCAACTGGATGGCGTGTTCGACACCCATTCCGCCGATCTTGGCGACTTGCGTGCGATAGACGTCGGCGCTTTGCATCAGTGGGTTGGTCGAATCGACCGTTGTGCTCGCCAGAACGCCACCATCGGATAGGGCTTGGTCCAACGCGAGCACATTTTGTGTCGTCTTGCCGACAGTTTCCCGCGGTGTCGCTTCATCGGCCGTGACGCCCGGCGTCGTCGCCCCGCCTTGGTTGGCCGTCGGAGCCGGATTGAAGCAGCCAGAAAACGTGGCGAATATCAAGGACACGAGTGTGCAATAGAGAGTTTTCATCGGGCGATACCTTCTTGAGTCGATTGGGATGCGAGTGCGTCCCAGTCGATTGTACCTCCGATCGCAATTCTGGAGTGAGCCTAGCGTTGACCGAGGCAATCCTGGCAGAAATCGTCTCAGGCCATCATCCGCCGCAGCACTTCGTCATGGACGAGCCCGTTGCTGCCGATGCCTTCGCCCGATCGAGTCGTCTCGACGCCCTTCCAATCCGTGAAACGCCCGCCGGCTTCCTTAATGATCGGCAGGATCGCGGCGATGTCCCATGCACTGCAGATGGGGTCCACCATGAAATCGGCTCGGCCGGTCGCGACCATCAGGTATCCGTAGCCATCGCCCCAAGTTCGAGTTAGCCAAGCATCGTGTTCGAGTTTTTCGTAAGCGACATGGGCCCCGCGTTTCTTGAACGAATCGACTTGACTGGTCACAAAAACGCTGCCAGCAAACTCGGCTTTCTTAGAAACGTTGGCGCGGTTCCACGGTTTTGCGGTATTGCGGCGGTACCAGCATCCGTGGCCGATTGCCGCGACAATCATCTCGCCAAGCGCTGGGATAAAAATCACGCCCCCGAGCGGTTGCTCATTGAACTCCAGCGCGAGCAAGGTTGAGTACAGCGGAACACCACAGACAAAGCTCTTGGTACCGTCGATCGGGTCGACGATCCAGCGATAGGGGCTTGTCCCCCGCTGGGCCGCGAACTCTTCGCCCTCGAGGGTGTCGTCGGGGAATCGCTCGGATAGCCAACGACGGACGAGTTGTTCTGCCTCACGATCGGCGACCGTCACCGGTGATGCATCCGCCTTAGCTTCGACGGTCAAGTCGCTATCGCCAAAGTATCGCAGCGTCGAACGCCCCGCTTCCTCGGCGACTTGGATCATCGCCGCGAGTCGCCCATCGTGCTCACTTTGCCACTGATCAGGAGTCATTTGCGTCATCGATCGTAGGTGGTTGTTGATTGGCTGGAGGTGCGGATGGTTCGTCGGTGGTCAATTCACCAGGAAAAATCGACTGGTACATTAACATCGCTGCCCCGACGACTAGCAACGAGTCGGCGATGTTGAAGTTAGGCCATTTCCAGTTGTCACTGGCTTGCCAAAGAATCCAGTCTCGCACTCCGCTTTTATATTCAATCGGATATCCGAGTTGCAGAAATCGATCTTCCCACCACAATCCGAGCCGGTCGTACAAGTTACCGACGATACCCGCGGAAACGCATCCCAATGCGACCGTGAGCCACCACGATTGGATCGCCCCGAAGCGGAATAGCCACACCAAGATTCCGATGGCGGCGACGATGGAAAGACCGGCAAAAATCAACCCCTTGCCCTGCCCCACCCCGAAAACGGCTCCCAGGTTCACTGCGGTTTCGATGCCGAAGTACCCATCGATGAGCCACCAAATGTCTTTTTGGCCGGGCATCCCACGCCAGCGAAAAATAGCGGCCTTGCTCCAAAGATCGGCGGCGCCTCCCAGCGACAAAATCGCGATAAAAACGGCGGTTCGGCCCCACGGCCACGGCTGCGGCGAAAGTCCAGGTGGCAGTGGTTTTGGTCCATCCATGGCTGGGCGGCGACGATCGAGGTCAAGAGGTGGAGAATTTTGATGCCGACACGGTACGATGAGGAGCCGAAATTGCCCAGGCGGAAGCGGGCGATTTGTTGCCATAATCGCTAACTTCCGTACATTTTCACGCTGGCCTTTCCTCTGAATCTAGCGACAAGCCGTTTCTGCCGATCTACTTTGGAGGACCAGAAACGTTTCCGTCACCATCGCTCCGTCAAGCCACCGCGACTGCCATGCTGCTATCGGCCCAAAAACAAGGCGCTGTTCAAACCGATCTCGCTTTCCAACGCTGTATCAATCCAGCCTGCGGGGCGACGTACGAAGCTCGCAGTGTGCGCACATCTTGTGACCGCTGTGGAGAATTGCTCGACATCGAATACGAATGGGACCGGTTACCCGTCCCCAAGAAGCTCAACGAGTTCGAAGCGATGTGGAGCCAACGGACCAATCCGGTTCGCTTCAGTGGGGTGTGGCGGTTTCACGAGTTGCTGCCGTTTTGCAGCCAGGACGAAATTATCACCGTGGGTGAAGGCCAAACGCTGTTGCAGCAGACCGACAGCGTCGGCGAATTTGTCGGAATGAACGCGGGTCGCTTGCATCTTCAATACGAAGGCATGAACCCGTCGGGAAGCTTCAAGGACAACGGCATGTGTGCCGCGTTCACCCACGCGCGAATGATGGGCGCCAAACGTGCCGCATGCGCCAGCACCGGAAACACCAGTGCATCGCTGGCGTTGTACTGCAGCGCGACGCGACTGATGAAGGCGGTGATCTTCATCGGCAGCGGCAAGATCTCTTACGGCAAGCTGAGCCAAGCACTCGACTACGGTGCCCTGACCATTCAAATCGCAGGCGATTTTGACGATGCGATGTTGCGCGTCAAACAAGTCTCGCAAGAACTCGGGATTTATCTCGTCAACAGCGTCAATCCGTTCCGACTCGAAGGACAAAAGACGGTGATGTATCGAGTGCTCGAAGCGCTCAATTGGCAAGTGCCCGATTGGATTGTCGTCCCCGGGGGCAACCTTGGTAACAGCAGTGCGTTCGGCAAGGCGTTCATGGAGCTGAAACAACACGGGTTGATCCAGCGGGTACCACGACTAGCCGTCATCAACGCCGCCGGCGCCGATACGCTGTATGAACTGTATGAACGAGGCGGTGTGCGATGGAATGGCGGCCGCGTCGATATGGATCCGATTCGCGCGTACAACGACAAGATGGATCGCGAGAACCTCAAGGCCGACACGATTGCCAGCGCCATCGAGATCAACCGACCCGTGAATTTGAAGAAGTGTTTGCGAGCACTAGACTTTATGGACGGAGTCGTTCGCCAAGTCAGTGACCAAGAAATTCTCGATGCCAAAGCCAAAGTCGGCGCCGGTGGCTTCGGATGCGAACCCGCGTCGGCCGCTAGTGTGGCGGGTGCCAAGTTGCTTCGTCGCGAAGGCGTGATCGCTCCGAGTGATCGTGTCGTGTGCATCCTCACCGGACACGAGCTCAAAGACCCGACGGCAACCGTTGCCTATCACACGACCGATCAAGAAGTTTTCAACAAGACACTCGGAAGCCGAGGCGTCACCAAAGCGAGTTTTGCCAATCGTGCCGTCGCGGTTCCCAATGA
Source organism: Pirellulaceae bacterium (assembly GCA_041741195.1). GTDB lineage: Bacteria > Planctomycetota > Planctomycetia > Pirellulales > Pirellulaceae > JBBSJZ01. Next base: position 101,490 of record JBGSKM010000032.1, on the reverse strand, counting down.
CTTGGACGACATCATTAAAGCGATCCAGTTATACTCGTAAGGTCGGTTTGCGTTTGACGAGCCAATCGTTTCCCAAGATTCGAACCAGTGCCTGATCCACCCTTCGAATCCGTCGTGCCAGAAACGACCCCGTCTGGCCAAGTCATCTTGAAGCCGCTTGCGCCTGAAGATTGGCCGCAGATCGATCACATCGTCACTGAGGATGGTGCGCCCGCGGATAACGTCTTCAGCGAAAAGCAAATGCGGTTGTTGACGGAGCCGCTTTACGCGTCTTGGAAACCGGGGCGGCCGTTCGTCGCGTTTGCGAATGTCGGCTTGTTCTACGGCATCGATTTGCCGCCGTTAGTGCCCGACATGTTGCTCAGCATCGATGTGCGGTTGCCAGAAAATTTGTTTCCTAAACTCAACCGATCATACTTCGTTTGGAAATATGGCAAGCCGCCGGAAGTTGCCATCGAAGTCGTTTCCAATCGCCAAGGTGGCGAGGACACTTCTAAGATCGATCGCTATGCCGCGGCACGCGTCAGCAATTACGTGATCTACGATCCCGAACATCATCTGAGCCCGGATGATGTCCGGCTATTCCGACTACAAGGCAGTAAACTCGTGACTGACACCAGCGGCGACTGGACGTTCCCGGACCTCGGTTTGGGTGTAGCCATGTGGCAAGGCCGCTACGAAGATACCGATGCGACTTGGCTTCGCTGGGTGGATACCCGCGGACAGCGCATTGCCACCGGTGCCGAGCAGGCGATCGCAGCCAATCAGGTGGCGGAACAGCAAACTAGTTTTGCGGAAGCGGCGTCCCAGCGCGCCGAAGCAGAAGCCCAGCGGGCCAACGAAACAATCCAGAGGAACGAACGACTAAGGCAGTACCTCCTTGACCAAGGCATCGACCCCGACGCCCTCTCCTGACACGAGTGATCGGCTAGCACGTGCAGTTGCTTTGGTCGAGCGAAGCGATAGTGCTGCGTCTCGCCCTGCCCTGCCCGTCCGAACTTCGTTAGATTCGGGGAATGAATACACCGATTGAACTTGCCGTCCACGGTGCCGCCGGACGGATGGGCCGACGCGTTGTGGCGATTGCCGCGGACGATTCCGCGTTTCGTGTGGCTGCGGCCATTGATCACCCGGCCAGCAGACTTATCGGCCAGGACGCGGGCGATCTCGCCGGAGTGTCGCATTTGGGCGTTCCACTTTCGGGAACCTGGCCCGACGCCGCAGACGTGGTGATTGATTTCTCGCTGCCCAGTGCCATCGAAGGCTGCGTCGATGCTTGTGTCCAACGCAAGATTCCACTCGTCGTCGCGACGACGGGTTTGGATAACGCTCAGAGGCAATCGTTACACAAGGCGAGCCAGACGATTCCGATCGTTTGGGCGCCTAGCATGTCGCTTGCTGTGAATTTGACGATGAAGTTGGCCCAGCAGGTCGCCAGCAAGTTGCACGAGGTTACGGGCGGCATCGACGTCGAAATCCTCGAACGCCACCATCGTTTTAAAGCCGATGCCCCCAGCGGCACGGCATTGAAGTTTGGTGAACTAATCGCCGAAATGTTGCCCGGCGACATCAAACACATTCACGGGCGCGAGGGGCACACCGGCGAACGAACCCGAAACGAGATCGGATACCATGCGATTCGCGTTGGTGACAATCCAGGCGAGCACACCATCGTTTTTGGAATGCTCGGTGAGCGAATCGAATTGAATGTCGCGGCGAGCAATCGTGATTGCTATGCGACCGGTGCGCTCTCGGCTGCCAAATTTGTCCTGGGAAAATCTCCCGGCGTCTACAACATGTTCGATGTGCTCGGACTTTCCTAAGACATTCCCATGGCGAAGTGCGACGAGGGATACCCGTGTGAAGTGTGCGGCGACGAGGTCGAGAGCATTGTCGACAGCGACCTTTATCTACGGTTCGTGATTGGCGAACTCGACCCCGAAGTCTTACATACCGCGCACGAACGACACATCCGCTGCAACCCAGTGCTGGCTCAGTTCATTATTCACGAACGTTTCGAGCCAGTCACCGTCATCGGTCCGTTCGGAGCAGCAGAACTTGATCCCACCTTTGTGGCCGAGAGATCAACGCTGGTCACACGCGGCTACGCGCGACTGCTTGAGATCGCCGCCAGCGACGTGACGTCGCGCGACGTCACCGATTACCCGCTTCCCGACATAGCCGATCGTTATCGATAGCTCGGGGCCCTACTTCAACAAGAAACCGTTGAGCGTCATGCCGTCGTCCGTCATTTCGACAAAGCCACCACCAGGGCGCAGGTGTTGTTCAATCTCTTGGATCGGGGGCAACATGGCAGCGTCCACTTTCTCGGGCGGGGCACCCTCTTGCTTTTCGAAGATTCGGCGAACGAGCGTTGAAAGAACGGAATCGCTCTCGTCCAATCGGCCCTGACGGAGCAATTCGTACTTGATGCGCAGGCTGCGGTCGGTCCGAACCACGCGATCCACCGAAACCGATTCGGCACCCAGAGTCTTCATGGCAGACACGATTTCCTTCACGCTCCCTTGATCGGCAAATCCCGACGCTGCTTTACCGCGAACACTTTGGGCAACTTGCACGAGCAGATCGGGATGACTGGAAAACATCAAATAGGGCACAGTCGAATTGGGACCTTTGTCGATTACCGCAATTGCCCAATGATCCAACAGCGGCGGAGAGGCATCCTGTTTTGCTTCTTCGTCGAACCCTAGGTCGCTGAGAAATTGGTCGTCAAACTCTTCGCTGCCTCCACCTCGCTGGACTCGCCAGATCTCGATCCCAGGCACAGCATCCATGAGAGTGGCGTCTGGCTCGACTTCCATCGCCTTACGCACTGCATCACCGATGGCTTTGGCATCTTTAATCCGAATTGCGACCAGCACACGTTCGGAACTTGGGCCAGCGGGGAGCGTGTTATCGGTGACAAGGATGATTTGGTTGTCAAGGTTGGGAAGGACGTTGTTTTCGATATCAATTTGGGGCCCTTCCTCGTCGTCGCGAATTCCTTCGACCATCGATCGAAAGATATCGTCGTCAAGCGCTTCATTGACGAGCGGTTCCGCGGCCCAGAAAGCTCGCTCAATATTCCAATGCAATCGAGTAAAACTAGCCGCTTCCTCGGGAATCCAAGCCGGTACTGGCGACAACGGAGCGTTGTCCAGTTGCAACATTTTCGCGGCTTTGGCGTAGCGATCCGGCATGGGTGCCGTCGGTGGGGCGAGGATGATGCCGCGATGAAGCACGTCAAATTTTTCGCCTGCGATCACGGCCACTCCGCCGGCCGCCTTAACAGCATCAAACCCTTGATTCTCAAGCAACTTCAAAATATCGACCTCGTTACCGCGATCGACATTCAACGATTTGCGCAAAATCCTTGCCATCGGGAATGGTCGAGCAAACCATTCAACGGCATCGGTGGCGTTATCGTTTTCGGAAGCCTGGATTGAATCTCGCGATTGCTTCATCACGCTTTGAAAGTCCGCAACCGAGCGAATGGGTTGGTCCTTGGGTTGGCCAGCGATTGCGTCCAGTAAGTCAAAGACTACCGTGTCTCGATCCGCGGCGATGATCCGTTCATCCGAGAGTGTGATAGCGACTTGTTCGATCTTGAGCTGGCCGGGCTTTGGTTTTGTGTTGTAAACGCGCACCGTTTGGTTGCGATGCTTAGTGTCGACTCGGTTGGCCCCTCCAGCTTTGAGATCTTCGTCGATGGTGACGAGGGCTTGTTCCGCGAGCCCCTTGCGATCGCGAATGTCAGCGATCACGCAAAGTGCATAAGGGCGTCGCTGGTCCTTCTCAAAAGGCAGCCACGCCGCCACCACTTCACCCGAGGCGATGTCGTAAAGGTCTTGCGGACGCAGTCCGAGCGAAGTCTCCATCGATTTGATGTACTTCTCCGCCCGATCCCGCTGGGCCTCGATGAACGGCTGCATGTCTGGTTCATCGAGGAGCATTCCGATGTGTGTTTTGGGGCCGGCGTTGCACACATCCGGCAAATTCGGAATTCGGACTAGTCCAGCGGCTGACTGGGGAATCAAATCCAACGCGGACACAAAACGATCGACCTCAGCCGCATCCGCAGGTTCGACCTCAGCCGCTTTCTCTTGCGCCAGTACTTGATGAGGAAAGAACGTGCCCAGCATTACCAAAGCAATGCAACTCGCGGCCGCCAGAGCGCGAGACGATCCTGAAAATAGGGATCGAAGACAACCAAGGGTGGGGACAATGAGAACGCTCATTCAGCTTCCGGTGGATTTAAAACAGGTGCCTGTGGGCCGCTTCTAGCGGTCCGACGGTCAAACAGTATGTTATCGAACTCGAATTCGCCCTGAAACGCCGCATTGACGCATCTGCCATGACTGATTCGCAATTATCTCCGTACCAAAACCCGCTCATCAAGCGATATGCCTCCCGTGAAATGGCCCACCAGTGGGGGCCTGAGCAGAGATTTCGCACATGGAGAAGTCTGTGGATCGCCTTAGCCGAGGCTGAGCAAGAACTGGGCCTTGGAGTAACGTTGCCGCAAATAAACCAGTTGAAAGCATTCCGCAACGATCTCAACCTGGATGTGGCAAACACGTACGAGCGAAAACTGCGCCACGACGTGATGGCCCATGTGCACGCCTATGGCGACCAGTGTCCGGAGGCGCGGCCGATCATCCACCTGGGGGCAACCAGTTGTTTTGTGACCGACAATGCCGATTTAATTCTCATCCGGGACGCAATGCGGCTGATCGCCCGCAGACTGGCAAGCACGATCGATCAATTGGCCAAGGTGGCTGCGGAGCACCGTGCCCTGCCCTGCCTCGCTTTCACCCATTTTCAGCCGGCCCAGCCCACGACGGTCGGCAAGCGATGTTGTCTTTGGATTTACGACCTAGTGCTCGATTTGCACGAGGTGGAACACCGCATTGACCAACTTTGCGCCCGCAGCACCAAGGGTACCACGGGAACTCAGGCAAGTTTTCTTGAGCTTTTTGCTGGCGATCACGACAAGGTCCGGCGTCTCGAACGCCTCGTTGCGGAAAAGATTGGATTTGAAGACGTCTACGCCGTGACGGGCCAAACTTACCCACGCAAGGTGGATAGCCAAGTGGTGGACTCGCTTTCTGGGGTCGGACAGAGTCTGCACAAAATTGCGACCGACCTGCGGCTTCTGGCGGGTCGCAAGGAGGTCGAAGAGCCATTCGAGAAAGACCAGATTGGTAGTTCGGCGATGGCCTACAAGCGAAATCCGATGCGGAGCGAACGAGTTTGTTCACTCACGCGGTTCGTCATCAGTCTGCAAAGCAGTCCCGCGATGACGGCGGCGACCCAGTGGATGGAGCGGACGCTCGACGACAGCGCGAATCGTCGACTGGTTATCCCGCAAGCGTTTCTGGCGATCGATGCGTCGCTCGTGTTGATGCAAAACATTGCTGACGGGTTAGTCGTGTATCCGAAAACGATCGAACGAAATTTGGCCGCCGAATTGCCGTTCATGGCGACGGAGAACATTCTGATGAAAGCGGTTTCCGCGGGAGGCGATCGCCAAGATTTGCACGAACGCATTCGCGTCCACAGCCAGGAGGCGGCGCGGCGAGTGAAGGAAGAGGGCGAACCCAACGACCTGATCGCCCGACTCGAAAGCGATGATGCATTTGCCGCGATTGATCTTCGCGCCGCGCTGGATCCACGGTCCTTTGTCGGCCGAGCACCAGAACAAACGGATGAGTTCATTCGCGAGCATGTGCAACCGATCCGCGAGCGATACGATAGCGCCACTGCACTTAGCGCCGACGTGCATGTCTAGCCGACACGCGATTTTTCGACGCCCTCACCGATGACACCCCAACCGATGCCGGGTTTCTACTCGTCTCGACGCGCCTCGTGCGTCTCGAACGTCGATCGACGGTTTTGTTGGGCGTCGCGCATCGCCGCGACGCTTTGATCATACAAGATTCGCTGAACTCGCATCGGCATCTCGCCATCGCCCGGCTGTAATCGGTCGTAGCCTCCGTCGGAACGCATGCGAAACGTGTTCGTGTTGTCTTTGAAATACGCTTCCAGGCAATCTCGCAGCTTTTCTCGGCATCCCGAATCATTGACGGGGATAAGCAATTCGACCCGGCGATCGAGATTTCGCGGCATCCAATCGGCGCTACTGATATAGATGGAATCGTCGCCTCCATGACGAAAGTAAACAATTCTCGCGTGTTCCAAAAAGCGGTCGACGACCGAGATCACTTCGATCGTCTCACTCAACCCCTCGACTCCTGGACGAAGACAACAGGTACCTCGGACATTCAAGCGGATTTTGACGCCCGCCATACTCGCTCGGTAGAGCGCGTCGATCATTTCTGTATCCACCAGGGCATTGAGCTTGGCGATGATCTCACCACGCTGGCCCTGTTTGGTCCGGCTGATTTCGGATTCGATGAGCTCCAATAGTCGCTTGCGCAAATTCAGCGGGGCCGCAGAAATCTGCTGCAATTGCTGGGGTTGGCTCGCGCCGGTGACACAATTGAAAAACGAAGTGGCGTCAGCACCGAGAATCTCATCGCACGTCAGCAACGAAATATCTGAATACAGCTTCGCGGTCGTCTCGTTGTAATTGCCCGTTCCGAAATGGAGGTATCGAACGAGTCCATGCGGCTCACGACGGACGATGATGCAAACCTTCGCGTGAGTTTTTAAACCTCGGATTCCGTAAATGACTTGCACCCCGCTGGCTTCCATTTCACGAGCCCATTCGATGTTGCGAGCTTCGTCGAAACGAGCCTTCAATTCCACAATCACCGTCACATACTTTCCTCGTTCGGCGGCGCGATTGAGTGCGGCCACGATCGGGCTGTTTTTGCTCGTTCGGTAGAGCACCTGCTTAATAGCGATCACATCCGGATCCACCGAAGCCTCTTCGATCAATCGCACCACCGGGTCAAATCGCTCATACGGGTGAACCATCAATACGTCACCGGCGGCGATGGTCGAAAACATTGGCTCGGCAGGATCGATCGCTGGATTTAGTTGCGGCGGCCATCCGGGATCACGATAATCATCGAAGCCCTCCAGCGAGTGCATCCCAAACAGATAGGTCAAATCGAGCGGCCCTTCGATGCGATAGAGATCTTGGCTGGTCAACTGCATCGTCTCGGAAAGAAATCCGACGATGTCATCGCTCGCGCTGGCGCTCAATTCCAATCGCACTTCTCGCGAATGTCGGCGACTCTCGAGAACCTCTTCCATACCGACCATCAAATCTGCGGCCCCGTCCTCGCGCAATTGCACGTCAGCGTTCCGAGTGGTTCGAAACGCGACACATTCGACAACGTCGCGGCCCGGAAAGAAGTCTTCGATGTAATGCATCACCAAGTCTTCCAACAACACGTACGCGTATCCGGAATCGGTCGGCATCGAAATCATCCGCGGTAGCGTGCGCCCGAGAGGAATGACCGCAAACTGCCACTGCGAGTCCTCGCCCGGTTCGGGTATCGCTTTCATTCGCACGCAAAGATTGAGCCCCAGCCCCTGCAGCATCGGAAATGGCCGGTCGTGAAACAACGCCTGAGGCGAAAGCACAGCGAGTATCTCGTTGTGAAAACGGGTCTCCGCCGCAGCGCCACATCGATCGGTGCAATCGTTCAAGTCGACTCGCGAGATTCCAGCTTTCGCCAAAGCGGGTTCGAGCGAGTGAAGCAGGATCTGATACTGGCGAGCCACCATGCGGCGGCAACGATCCGACACCGCCTGCAATTGCTCCGGCACCGTCAAACCGGCCGGATCGCGAACCATCGGATTGCGTTGAAATTGCAACTTCAGCGATCCGACTCGTACCATCATGAACTCATCCAAGTTCGATCCGGTGATCGCGACAAACTTCACTCGCTCCAGCAACGGACGCGTCGAATCCGCAGCTTGATCCAACACGCGTTCATTGAACTCCAGCCAGCCGAGTTCACGATTGATAAATCGATTCGCGGGTAAGGCTTGGTCCTTGGCTGGCGACTTTGGACGCACTTGACGAGTTTTGGGCACGTTAGCTTGCTATGGGGGCTGAGGAAAAATTGGTTGCTATGTCGCCAACCAAGATAAAGCATGCGGGGCGCCTTGGGCAAAGGATCATTGGGCAAAGGATAAGGGGACGGCCCGCTGGAAACTGCGCGATTGCAAGGCACTATGGTGCTTCGATCGTTGGCAATCAAATCAATTGCTGGCAAAGTCGGCGACCTTCATAGATTCGGATTACTCCCACCATAACGCCCTCATAGCGGCAATTGCGGGCAATTAACGGCGAGAAGTTTTCCGTCTGGCGAGTGCAGCGGACCATTGGCACCGGTTTCGCGTTTCGCTTCGGACGCGACGCGGTTTGGGCGTCGCTAACCAGGCAAACAGAAAGGAGAGGTTCGATGTTCCCAATGTTTCTTGCACTCATGTCGTTCACGGCGCCGGCACCCATGGCAAACACGGTCGCCGATCGCGTGGACTTGGTTGAAATCAATCATTACCACGACGACCAAGGCCGAAAGGTGTTTGACCAGCTGATCTTTTATGATTGGAGTAACCAACGAAAACGATTCCAGGTGCGGGCTTGGCGGTTGATCAAGTCCGATCGGCAGTTGCCCCGCCGTGATCACCGCACGAACGACTATCGCATCCGCTGGCACGATGAAGGCGTATTGAGGGAAGTCGTCGCAAGCTCGCAGCGTGAAACATGGACCCAGTATGATCCAGAACTGATCGAACGAGCCTACCTACCCCAAGATCAACGATTGGAGCTGTCGTCGGCTTCGCCATCGGTGCTACCGTCTGGCAATGATTGAGCGGCGTTCGTCGCGAGTAAATCTCTGAAGACCGCGTCAACTGAATCGACCACCGTTGGCTCCTCGACCGTGACCTGGACCACCGGAGCGAGAGGGACAATCGGTGGCCACAAGCGATCAAACGCTCGTTGATAGAAAGTCTTTCCATAGGTCATTTCACCTCCCTGGTGACCGACCAAACCGACGAGGACGGCGGTGATTAACAAGCCTCCTTTCCAAGTCGCATTTAGCGCGCGACTGTTGCGGTTGATCGCGATGGCGGCGACGAGCGCTGCGGCGACTGCAACAACGGTGACGACGATGGCGCTCCATCGATGCCAGAACACCTCCGTATCCATGTCGATCCGGTCCCAGGCGCCATAGCCTTGTTCCGTGGCAAACGACCATCCCATCAACGTCGTCCCGATCGCGGCCACCGAGCCTATCCACAAACACGCGAGCGCCACTTGGTTGCCCAAGGCGGGCCAGATCCAACTGAGGACGACGAACAAACCGCCAATCGACAACAGCGCAATCGGAAAGTGGACCGCTGCAGGATGCAGATATCCCTGAAAGGCCCAAACCCTTGCCAAAAGTCCGTCGGAATTCTGCGGCACCTCAACAATTTGCAGCGGCGTCTCAGCCTCGGCCTCGGCAACCAACTCGAAGCCATCTGGCCAAACGGCACCTTCGTGGATCCACGTACGCAGCAGCGCCAACTCGCCCAAACTAAGTGGACCTTGGTGCGACACCGGAGGCATCAGCATGTCGTCATCGTCAGTCGTCAAATAGTCCGTAAACAAACTACTCGCTTCCAAATCCTCCGGTGACACGTAGGCCATCAGCGAATCGACGTCATCGACTCGAAAGTCATTCTTCGCGTCTTCGGGACCGTGACATTCCAAACATCGAGCTCGCAGAATCGGCGCTATGTCGCGATCAAAACGTACTAGCCGTCCATCATCATCGAGCACTCCAGCGAGCGCGGAGTGAGCCACTATGACAAAAACAACAAAACATCCGAGCGTGATTACCTGCGCCGACGACGCAAATTCGCGGAATCGATCAAACCGAGATCCGTAATGCATGATGGTCTCCAAGGACGCTGGAGTGAGGCGGGGGCGTCCACGTTCCGGCGAGGGGGGTGAAGCGGGTGAGCTGAGACGTTCAGCGCGCCGGTACCCGCTACGCACCCCATTATCACCCGAATCGCCCCAGATTTCTAGTCGCGACCTTACCCGCTTGAAGACGCGTCTGGTCGTGGCGGCCGGCATCGCCCCACCATTTTCAAAACCACGTAGTGAGTTGACACCTCATGGCGTCGGTTCTGCAACAGTAACGATGGGTAAGAAGAGATGCACATACGCTTGATGAGCGCCAGCCATCTCTTTGGCCTTCAAGAATTGCTGTCGAGCCTCAAGCGGATGTTGGTCGTAGTGAAGCGTTAGTGCAAATAAGAACACCAGCCCACCATCATCGGGTTCGCGCAGTATCGCATCCTGCAGTCGATCGAGATGCGATTGCTTGGCAAGCTTGTTTCCACGATACAGCTCTTCCAATGAAAAATTGGTGCGATCGGCCGATCCCGCCAACTCCAGCGCCATCAAGAAACGCGTGAGCGCTAGATCGAACGACCCAGAAGCGACGTAGCAATGCGCCAATCGAAAATGCGGCTTGGGATAGTCGGCCGCCTTGGACATGGCATCCCGATACTTGGCTGCGGCAGAAATAAACCTCTGTTTGGCGAACAGTTCGTCACCCTGGGCGATGGAGCGATCCGCTCGCTCTCGGCCGGTAGGAGTGCTGGCACGAAGAACGTCGACGCGCCGCTGGATCTCGGCCGCACCCTCGTTACCTGGCATGACATCTCGAGCTTTCGGTAAGTCAATGGCCGCCGCATTGGCGATTGGCTGGACCACGCGAGGTTCGACAACTCCTGCGACGAAACCGTTGCCAACCAGATTGCCCTGGTTCCATGGAATCGGTTGATTGAATTGGGTCGCGGATCCAGAAAATCCGTACTGAGAATAGCCGTATGGATAAACGTAGGGATAGCCAACCACAAACGGATAGGGCCGGTAGTAGCCGCCGAAGTGGACAGGCACCCCGTTGACGTAGTTGTAAACGTTGGGTCCGTACAACCGAGGGATTGGCCAACCATAACCATAATAGTTGTTGGTGACCGAGCCGCGCGGTCCATGGGGATACCCGCCGTGATAACGATCACTGCCTTCCGAGAGCCCGCCGTCCGATGGCGTCTCCCTGACGATGGGTTCGTGTTTACGAATCTCGATTTGGGGGACCGCCGAACCTCGCCGTTGGTCTGCGGATTGCGCGGTCGCTAGCACGGGGACCAACGCTGTGCAAGTTAACATGCATGAGACGATGAAATGATTCATGAGCGACAGCGTCTCCCAACGCGAGGGTTCGTCACATTGGACCGGCACGGTGACCCCGCCAAACACGGCATACTCAAAGACCACTCGCGGCCAACGGACCGTAACAAGCATTGTAGGCGCCGATGCGTGCGGCGACCAAAACAGCCACTACACTTGGACGCCTTGGAACGCTTTGGAGAGCCCCAATTTTTTGATTTCTCGCGTGATTTCTTCGCGAGTCGGTTCAGCGAGCGTTTCCGCGACTTCGTCGGCGACAAACTGCGCGAATTGCGTTCGAGCCACTGGCAACAATCGGGCGATAGATGATTCCGAGATCGGATTCACAGAAATTGTGGCCATGCGAGTGGCCAATTGGGCAGGCGAGTCTTTAGGAGCTTCCGTGGCCGCGCGTAGCAGGCCGTAAAGCGGCTCGTCGGGGTGGGCGTGTTCCAACCGTTCCATCGATCGCCAAGCCCGTTCAATCAAGCCGTCTCGCCACAGCAACAGCCATTTCTCGGACTCGAGTGTCACAGAGTCCAGATCCAGACTCGGTCGCTGCTCTTCGGGCAAGTCCGCTACGGCAGCCTTGGCCGCCGAGCGAACGCCACGCAAAAGAAAATCTCGCAACTTCCCCTGCTTGTCCTTGCCAAAACCCGCCGTGACCAAGTGGGCTAGGATGCGTTTGAGGCTATCGTCAGCAAGCTTTTCGTTGCCCAATAATTCGATCAACTGGCGTCGCATCGGGTTAAGATACCTCAGCACAAAGCCCGCCGCGCTATCAGCCTGGGTCCACGGATTCGATGATCGAGTCAGGTTGACCGACGACGGTGATGTTTCAAAGTTGCTGTCTGGCATACGAAAAGTTTAACCGCCACGATTCACTGTTGCTCGTTTTGAACGTAATGAAAGTATCGGCCGGATTCCAGTGGAAAATTGGTCGTCTGTCACCCGCATCCCTAGGATTGCATTCGATTGACCTACGTACTCGGCATTTCCGCCTATTACCACGATTCTGCCGCGGCCCTCGTGGTCGATGGCCAAGTGGTCGCTGCTGCCCAAGAAGAGCGATTCTCGCGGATCAAGCATGACGCAGCCTTTCCGACCCTGGCGACGGAATATTGTTTGAATGAGCGCGGGATTGGCCCAGACGACTTGTCGGCAGTCGCTTTCTATGAACGCCCGACTTGGAAGTTTGGGCGGTTGGTTGAAACACATTTAGCGAGCGTTCCGAACCAATACCGAGCATTCGAATCGGCGATGTCGACTTGGCTCGGATGGAAACTCTCCATGGCAAGCAAGCTTCGCCAGGAATTACGATTGCCACGGCGAATTCCCATCGCGTTTTGTGATCACCATCTCTGTCATGCCGCCAGCGCGTTCCGCTTGAGCCCATTCGACGAGGCGGCGATCGTCACGGTGGATGCGGTCGGCGAATGGACGACGACGGCCATTCACCGCGGCCGCGGATCGAGCATTGAAACGCTGCAGTCGATCGCGTTCCCCCACTCACTGGGCTTGCTCTATTCGACGCTAACGAGCTTCGCCGGATTTCACGTCAACGACGGTGAGTACAAACTCATGGGACTGGCACCTTTAGGAACTCCTCGATTCGTCGACGCACTCTTGGACAATGTCATTCACTTGCAAATGGATGGATCCTTTCACATCGATTCGAAATTCGTCGATGCACTGAGCGAGAAAACGCTGATCACCCCCGATTTAGTTCGCCTTCTCGGCAGCGATCCTCGTCGTCCCAGCGAGCCGATACGCGACATCGACCGCGATATCGCTGCATCGATCCAATCGATTACCGACTTGACGCTGCACCGAATTGTCGAGCACGTCAAACAACTTACGGGTCTTCGCAAAGTCTGTTTCGCTGGCGGCGTGGCGCTGAATTGTGCGTCGATTGGCAAGCTGCGCAGGTCCAATCAAGCCCATGACATTTGGGTACAACCCGCCGCCGGCGATTCCGGCTGCGCGATCGGCGCGGCGATCGAATACGATCGCAAAGACCTAGTCGATGACGACGCCCCTGCTCTGCCCTCTCGGCGATCGATTCGCTTTGATCCGCGATTGGGGCCGGCTTACACCGACGAATCAATCGAAGCCCAACTCCAACTATATGGCCTTCGTTATATTTCGCAGATGAACTTTGGCGAATTGTTAAACGAGGCCGCCCAACTCATCGCCGACGGCAAGGTGATCGCGTGGTTCCAAGGTCGGATGGAGTTTGGTCCACGAGCATTGGGAAGCCGAAGCATTCTTGCCGATCCACGACGACAAGAAATGCAGTCGATTTTGAACTCTCGCATCAAACATCGAGAAGATTTTCGTCCATTCGCGCCCGCGATCCTACGATCACATGCCGCAGAATGGTTCGACGTGGATGAGGACGCTGAGTTTCCTTGGATGAATTCCGTGGTCCCGGTTCGTGAAAACAAACGTTCGTTGATTCCCGCGGTAACTCATGTCGATGGCTCCGCCCGATTACAAACGGTGGATGCATCGATGGGGCGATTTTACCAACTACTCGTCGCGTTCGAAGCTTTGACCGGATGCCCGTTACTGATCAACACGAGCTTCAATGACGCTGGTGAGCCCATCGTATGCACGCCTGGTGACGCGATTCGATGTTTCTTGGACACTCGCATGGATGCGATGGTAATCGGCAATTGTTTGTTGTTCCCATGCGAGAGCGAAACGGAACGCACACAGGTGCTTGATCGATTGAGCGGGCAACCTGTTCCCGCTGCGGCAACTCTGTCGGCGCTTGTGCGGTTCCAGAACCGAGCGAGGAAGATTGCCCAGCCGATCAATCACTTACTCAGCCGGTTGGCACTATTCGGTTTTTATCTCGTCGTTTTCATACCGCTGGGGATGCTCGCGTCACTTTTTGGCTACGACCCGCTCGTTCGGAAAATCGATCGCGATCGTTCAAGCTATTGGCTCGACGGCGGCAATGTCGACTCGCACGAGGCCTCGCGAATCGGCGTCGTCGGCGAATTTGTCACTTTCTTGCGAGAAGAAAAGAAATGGTGGCTGGCCCCCATTTTTGTCGTTTGCCTCGCACTATTGCTATTGGTCGCGGTTTCCGCGTCCCCGGTTGCCCCGTTTGTCTACACGCTGTTTTAGCCAAACTACCCGAGTTCGTTTTTCGACCTGCGTCCTTGACGGTTGCGTGAAGGTTGCCACGATTGTGGACCTGCCCACCCGTAGCCCTTTTCCGTTGAGTCGACTCGTGACCCGAACCTCCATTACCGAACTGTCCGATGGCCAATCGATCGACCAAGCTTTTCGCGTTGCCGACAAGCAATTGCGAGTCAACCGCCAAGGCGGTAAATACATCTTACTCAAGCTTGCCGATCGCTCAGCCACCATCGCGGCGATGATGTGGAATGCAGACGAACGAATTTATGCCACATTCGATCGAGGCGACTATGCGATCTGTCGTGGACGGACCCAGGTCCACAATGGCGTGTTGCAAATCATCGTTACCAGCATCGATCGAATGGATCCTTCGGAAGTGGACTCTTCGGACTTCGAGCGGTTTGATGCCGCGACGTCGACGCTATTGATCGAAAGACTCGAAGAGCTTCTAAGCGGACTCCGCAATAACCACCTACGGCTACTCGGCGAAGCGTTTATGGCGGATGAGGGTTTCGTCGCCAAGTTTCTAATCGCGGCTGCGGCTGTCAACAATCACCACGCTTATCCCGGCGGACTATTGCGTCACACCGTCGACTTGATGGAGTTGTGTCAACTGATCTCACCCCGGTACGACTACCTCGATGGCGAGCTATTAATGTTCGGTGCATTTCTTCACGATCTAGGAAAGATCGAGGAACTCACCAGCGGCGAGGAAGTCTCCTATTCTGATCGCGGACAACTGATCGGACACATCGTCATCGGCGTTCAATTGCTCGGTGAGAAAATCAGTTGCGTGGAAAGCGAGCTCGGCGAAAAGTTCCCGCTCGACTTGCGTTACCAGCTTGAGCATCTGATTGTCAGCCACCACGGTCAAATTGAGTTTGGCAGTCCCAAACTTCCTGTCACGCTCGAAGCGCTGACTCTGCATCACCTGGACAACCTAG
The DNA here is from genome assembly GCA_041741195.1 of Pirellulaceae bacterium. GTDB lineage: Bacteria > Planctomycetota > Planctomycetia > Pirellulales > Pirellulaceae > JBBSJZ01. Next base: position 86,241 of record JBGSKM010000032.1, on the reverse strand, counting down.
ATGCCAAGCTGTCATCGTTCCGTTCAATCATGGAAGCCGATGTCGCTGCCGACCCGAACTGGACCAACTACAGTCCTTCAATTGGACGCAAACTCTGGAAAAAACCGTCATGAGCCACTCTCGCGCCATCGTCTTACTTTCCGGCGGCCTGGACAGCACGACTTGTCTTGCGATCGCTCGCGCCGCCGGATTTGAGATTCACGCGTTAAGCTTTCGATATGGCCAGCGGCACACGCATGAACTCGAACGTGCAACGGCCATTGCCAATCGTTACGGTGTCACATCGCATCGAATCGTCAATATCGACTTGGCGCAGTTCGGTCACTCGGCTTTAACCGACACCAGCATCGCCGTTCCTAAACGCGATGGAGTCGAGGCCATCGGGACCCACATTCCCGTGACCTATGTCCCGGCTCGCAACACCATTTTCCTATCGCTGTCGCTGGCGCTCGCCGAAGTCCTGGAAAGCCGCGACATTTTCATCGGAGTCAACGCACTGGATTACAGCGGGTATCCGGATTGTCGCCCCGAGTACATCGAGGCCTTCGAGAGAATGGCCAATTTGGCGACCAAAGCATCCGTCGAATCCGATGCGAGACCACTCAAAATCCACACTCCGCTCATTGACCTGACCAAAGGCGAAATCATCGCTAAGGGAATGTCACTGGGCGTCGACTATTCGCAAACGCTGTCATGTTACGATCCCGATAGCGATGGACGACCATGCGGGAAGTGCGACGCCTGTCACTTGCGAGCCAAAGGCTTTACGGAAAACGGTGTCGCTGATCCTGCAAGTGAGTGATTATTTCAATTCGACGAGTTGCTTCTCCGCCGCCATCTTGCGGATGTCTTCGGTAATCTTCATGGAGCAGTACTTCGGACCACACATGCTGCAGAAGTGAGCACTCTTGAAAGTGTCCTGCGGTAGCGTCTCGTCGTGATACCGCTGTGCCGTTTCGGGGTCCAAAGACAAACGGAATTGTTCTTTCCAGTCGAACGCGAATCGGGCGCGTGATAGGGCATCGTCGCGATCCTGCGCACCCTTGCGACCACGAGCGACGTCGGCACTGTGGGCTGCGATTTTGTAGGCAATCACGCCCTGTTTGACATCCTCTTCGTTGGGCAGCCCCAAGTGTTCTTTGGGCGTGACGTAACACAACATGGCGGCGCCATACATGCCGGCCATCGCGGCACCGATGCCACTGGTAATGTGGTCGTAGCCGGGTGCGATATCAGTCACCAGAGGACCGAGCACGTAGAACGGGGCACCGTTGCAAACCTCGATTTGCCGCTCGATGTTCATTTGAATTTGATGCATCGGGATGTGACCGGGGCCTTCCACCATGACCTGAGTCCCGTTGGCTTGTCCGCGGCGAGTCAACTCGCCCAGCACATCCAATTCGGCAAACTGGGCTGCATCGGATGCATCGGCAATACTTCCGGGGCGCAATCCGTCGCCCAGCGACCATGTCACATCGTACTGGCGCATGATATCGCACAGGTCATCGAAGGCTTCGTAGAGCGGATTCTGTTTGTTGTGGGTCATCATCCATTTGGCGATGAGCGAGCCGCCCCGACTCACGATCCCGGTCACACGATTGACGGTCAAATGCAAATGCTCAAGCATGACGCCACAGTGAATCGTCATGTAGTCGACGCCCTGCTTGGCTTGGTGTTCAACCATGTCCAAAAAGTGTTGCGCCCGCATGTCCTCAATATTTCCGCCAAGCTGTTCAAGCATCTGGTAGATCGGTACGGTTCCGATCGGCACGGGGCTCTTGGCAATGATTTGGCGTCGAATATTGTCGATGTCTTTACCGGTCGAGAGGTCCATCACCGTGTCGGCGCCAAAGTGGACCGACGTGTGCAACTTTTGCAGTTCTTCGTCGACGTTGCTGGTGACGGCGCTGTTGCCAATGTTCGCGTTGATTTTGCAACGAGCCGCGATGCCGATCGCCATCGGCTCTAGCGCACCCGCGGCATGGACTTTGTTGGCGGGGATGACCATTCGCCCGGCGGCCACTTCGCTGCGAATCAATTCAACCGGCAAATCCTCGCGTTTCGCGACAAACTCCATCTCGGGAGTGATTTCGTTGGCCTGGGCAGCAAGAATTTGGGTCGATGCCATCGGTTCAGAGGCTCCGGAGGGCGAAAAACTGGGGACGAAGAAACGGTCGCTAAGTTATACGCACCAGACCTGGAATCGAGTAGATGCGAGCCACGACCGAGCAGCCCAAGGGGGATTAGAGCGTCTTCAGATACTCGAGCACCGCCCGTTTTTCGGCCTCCGCCAGCATCTCGGGGTAGTCATGACCGCCGGCGCTCTTGCCAACACGAGTGCTGTCAAAATATTCGCGGCGCCTTGCCACATCAGGCTCCGAAAGCGGCACCCGGTCCACCACCTCGATCTGGAATCCGACGCGCTCGGTATCGATTCGCTCAGCCACACGTCGCCAAACCGCCGGCCGTTCGCTGGGATGAAGCATATGCCACAGCGTCGGAACGCTGCCATTGTGCAGATATGGCGGACTTGCCCAAACACCATCCAGCGGCGGCGCCACGTAACCAACCGGATCGGAAATCGTGAGCTGCTCATCAGGCTCGCCCGCGTGAGCAAACCAGCTTTTGCCATACTGCGTTCGACCGGACACCGTGAGTGCACCAAGTCTCACCGGATCTGTGCCGAGTTCGTCGATCGGAACACATCGGCTGGGGTAAGTCGATGTCTGGCCGTAGGTACCGTGGCATGTGGCACAGGATTCGTTGAAAAGCCCCCTGCCCTGCTCCGCCAGCGTAACATCGATTTCGCCGGTGAACTTGGGAGCCTTCAACGAGCTTAGGTACGCATAGACATCACGAAAGTCATTCTCGTTCTGGCGAAAAAACTCGGGTCCATTTTCCGGAATCAGCATGAACTGCATCAACCCACGATGCCCTTTTGCGGCGAACCCATCGATGTAGATGTTCGGCCGCTTGGAGAAATGCCACCACGGAGGCGCATCCATATCATGATGCGTCAATTGACTTGGCAATTTTTCGCGCAAGTTGAGCTGGGCATCACGAAACTGCATCAGCCCCATCCCGAATACGACAGCGTTGGTGGTGCCGACCGTCGTGCCTAGCGGAATCACAAAGGCTCCCAGATCCATCCTAGTCAGCGGCACGCCAAGTCGAAACTTGGTCGACCGAATTTCTTCGGTGATCGTTTGCAGCATCAAGCGATTGTTCGGTGCACCGGGTGTCGGTACTCCATACACGCTTCCACCATGGCAAGCGAAGCAATTCATCGTCCAGTCGCCGTTATCACTGACGACGTACTGCAACGGTTTGCCGGAGTCGTCACCAGGTCTCGGTGTCAAACCGTAACGAGCGAAGGCCATGTTCCTACGCTCGTCCAAGGTGGCGTTCTCGGCTTCGGAACGCAGCGGCTCAGGCCAACTCTTCCAAACTTCGTCAAAGACCGACTGATTGAAGTCACTGGTTAACAGCGGCCTCTGGGTCAGCAATTCGTAACCTCGACGAGCATCGGCATCCGCGATATTCGCATCCTCCGAATGCACCGCTGGCGCAGCCGCGACGATGCCCAGGAGCACGATTAGAAACAGGTGCGAAATTTTCATACTGCTACATTAGACCGTCGAGAAGACGTCCTGGGTAACCAAAAAATGCTCGCATCGATTTTCTCGCAGTGCAACCAAACAATCGCTTGTCCGCTTGGCGTGTTATCGCGGGCTGCAAGTGAAGATCCCCCGCTGGCGCAGCGATACGGGACACTTCGAGCGACCCTCGGCCGCCCCCAGCCCTAGCCGCAGCGAATTGATTGGAGTTTAATTCGTGGCACTCTCCCGACAGTGTGGACCGTGAACGTGCTCGACAAGGTTTGACTAAACAGTGAATCGTCGCGTATCCAAACGTGCCGGGAAGTATCTCTCGACGCGGCGACAAGACCTTCCCAGCGGCCGCTCCGTTGTGGGTCGCCGTTCAATCTCTCCGGCGGAGCTGTTCCTCTCGTCCTTTCTCGCCCTGATTGTCTTAGGGACGGTGGCTCTAAAAACGCTTCCAAGCCTATATCGCACTGAACCACTGAACTGGACGGATGCTATTTTCACCGCGACAAGTGCGGTATGCGTCACCGGGTTGATCGTAGTTGACACGGCGACTTACTTCACGTTTGCCGGACAGCTTGTCCTATTGATTTTGATTCAATTGGGCGGGTTGGGGATGCTTGTACTGACGAGCGTCATCATCACTGCGTTGGGCGGTCGTCCGTCGATCCACACCGAGTCCATGGCGGCAACGTCCCGATCGGTCATCCCCCACATTCCCGCGAGAACCTTGATCGCGGACATCGTCCTGTTCACGCTGGCCATCGAAGCGGCGGGGGCGATCGTCCTGTATGCCTTGTGGGTACCCCGACTTGGCTGGCAGGGCGCGATCTGGCCCTCGATCTTTCATTCCATCAGCGCGTTCTGCAACGCTGGTTTTTCGACTCACACGGATTCGCTAATAGGCTACCAGGATTCGCCCGTATCCTTGTATGTCATCTCGCTACTAGTGATTCTTGGTGGCTTGGGCTTTGTGGTGATCGAAGAGGTGTTGCGCTTCGCGGCGAAACGGCGCCGGCTGGCTCGTCGGCTTTCGGTGCACAGTAAACTCGTGCTCGTTTCGACGGCCGTTCTTGTTCTCGTGCCTTGGGCGATGTTTTTGCTATTCGAATGGAGTGGCGTCTTGGATGGCATGCCGCTGAGTGAGAAAATCGCCAATGCTTGGTTCATGAGCGTCACGCCGCGAACGGCGGGGTTCAACACGATCGACTATGCCGATGCGTCCGATAGCAGCAACTTTCTAACGATCATCCTGATGATGATTGGCGGGTCACCAGGGTCGACCGCGGGCGGGATGAAAACGACCACTTTCGTGTTGCTCGCGATGCAGGCGTGGTCGCGACTTCGATCCAACGAAACGGTGACATTCGCTGGACGGTCCATTCCTGAGGAGACCATTCAACGTGCCTCCGGCCTCTTTGTGATCACCACCGGTAGCGTCGTCACCGGCGTCTTGTTACTCGCCTCGGTCGGCGATCTCGCCGGGCACCATCCCAGTTTCATTTCGCGAATGTTTGAAGTCGTCAGCGCTTTCAACACCGTCGGACTTTCGATGGGGATCACTCCCACGTTGTCATCTTGGTCGCGGTGGTTGATGATTTTGCTAATGTTCATTGGCCGGACGGGGCCGCTGGCCGTCGCGGCAGCACTGATCATCCGCCTCTCCCGTCGCGGGAAATACCGCTTGGCCTACGAGGACGTCATCGTTGGCTAATGCGCGTCACCCAATGATCCACCGATCGCCCTTGAGGAGCTCCTGATGAAACGTTTTCTTGTCGTTGGCTTAGGAAACTTCGGCTTTGCCATGGCGCAATCACTCGTCCAGCGCGGGAACGAGGTAATCGCGATCGATTTGGACGGCGACGTCGTGGACCGTTTAGCGCCGTCAGTTTCCTATGCCGCAGTCGGGGACGGTACCGATCTGGAGACGCTCCAGCGACTGGGCGTGATGGACGTCGATGCTGCCATCATTTCCACCGGCGACGACTTGGCGTCGAGCATTCTCGCGACCATGGCTGTCCGTGATTTAAAAGTCAAAGACATCTATGTGAAAGTAATCTCCAACGAACATGCGAGGGTCATGGGGCGCATGGGCGTCACCGACATCGTCTTCCCCGAACGAGATTCGGCCCAGGCATTGGCCAAACGCATCAGTGGCGTGGCGCTCATGAATTTTGTCAAACTTGGATCTGGTTTCAGCGTTCAAGAGATGGGCGTGCCGAGCATTTGGAATGGCAAGACGCTCCGCGAACTGCAATTGCGCCAGAACTACGACGTTACCATTGTCGCCCTTCACAACATGCTCACCGGCACCATTTCGGCGACGCCGGACCCCGACCAACCGTTATCGGATTCGGAAACACTCATGGTGGCGGGTATGGATCCGGCGCTGGAACGTGTTGCCAAACTCGAATGATCGCACCCTATCGCGAATGACCGATCCGCTTACGACCGCTGGCATCTCGAAGGTCGTGTTTGGAACCGTGTTGTTTTCCTCGATCCGCAGCATCGGGGTCGTGTTGGCTGCGTCCACTGCCCCCCTTGAGCACCAAAGAAATTCCACATTCGAGCTTCAACCAATCTCTCGCCGCCTGTTTCGCCGCAAGTGTTCGAAGATGAATCAATGCCGTCTCGCTCACGGCTTGGTCGTGGAGATCGCTTGACGCTTGGTGGCGAGGCAAACCTCGGACATAACCCTCGGCGTATGACGCGCCGCTGCCTCGCGAGTAACCACCGTATTGCAGATATGCGGACGCGGTGATGGTAAGCAACAATTCGCGAAAGAGGGCAACACAGTTGCGCACATCGTCCAGCGGGCCATAGAACCAAAACAGCGTCCGGTGCCCCTTGGTTCCATAGTACCAATTCGTCATCGGAAATATCTCTTGGACCAAGTAAGCCGCCAAACTTTTTTCCCAGTTGCAGGCGCGGCGTCCGTTGACGGGACATGCCATCCGAGTAAACCGCATGCTATCGACGTTGTCATCACCAGAGATATCGTCTCGCGAAAGATTGTGACGCAACATCAAGTTTTGCATCATCCGTAACGCATTGCGTTTTTCGCCTTCGGTGCTAGCGGCGTTGTTGGCCGTGTTGTCGAGCGAGCGCAACCGATGCAATACTTTGTCGAACTCTTTCTGGGTCAACACTTGCTCGTCGGACTGTCTCGATAGCCGCGAAGCAACCGGCAACGGATTTTCTCCGCTGGCATCGGGCCGAGTCCAATACGCCGAGATGATAAAACCATCGTCGTCACTGGGGTTCCACGTGTCGTAGATGACATGATCGATGACGGCACAAAAATGCCCGCTCCGGTGACGGTTGAGCTCGTTCAAGTGAACAATCACGGCACCCTTGGGTAGAACATCGGGCACGAACCGAGCGTCATGCCCCGGGCGACGCGTCCAACCCAAACTCGTCAGATAGTCGTCCGAAACAAGGCTCATCACTCCGTTCCGAGGAGTGCGAAGTGATCGCTCGCCCAGAACGCGGTAGACATCGCGATAACAAGTGCCGGTCGCAATCGCGATGGCCCGGGTCACACAGTCGCCGGTCAGTCCAACGTAACCCGAATCCGCACGTCCTCCATCGTCCCAAATAAACTCCATTTGTGCTGCTCCAAATCGTGGGTCTATTACGGATTTGTTTTCTTACGAGCTACCTTGGCTTCCTCGACAATGTATTTTTTATGGCACGATTCGCAATAGAGGTACCAGGCGTACGTCGGCGCTGGCTGGACACTGGAATTGGCGTCGCGACGTACCAACGGTTGCTGGCAATGCCGACATGGATCACCGATCTTCATGGCCTTGGTGGCGCCGACGAGCTCGACTGCCTTCGTTTTCTTAGTCTTGTTCGCTCGCGAACGCTTCGCTGGATGAAAACCCGAATCCGTCTGCAAATCGGACTTACGCATTGCCAGCGTCGCCAATTCGTCGCAGCGTTCGTTGTCGGCAATCCCCGCGTGCCCTTTGACCCAGACCATTTCGACTTCGTGCCTCAGGTAGGCATCGAGGAAACGCTTCCACAAGTCGATGTTTTGCGTTCTGGTTTTCTTCCAGTGGTTCGCGGCCAAACGAAACAGCCAGCCTTGGTTGACAGCGTCGATCAGGTAGCGTGAGTCGCTATACAACCGTACGCGACAACTGTGCTTGAGAGCTTCGAGCCCCGCGATCGCAGCCATTAGTTCCATGCGAGGTACGCTGGTCTTCAAGAACCCCTCGCTCAGTTCCTTGGTCGTATCTCCAAATCGCATAACAACGCCGTATCCGCCCGCACCATGCCCCTGCGCCACGCCACCGTCGGAGAAAATGGTGACTTTTTTGATCGACTTTTGCGGCGACAGCCAGACAATTTCGATGTCGGGAACTCGCGAGAAGGCGTGTAACAGCGGCAACTTAAATGGTGCCACTCCGGTACCCTTTTCATCGTGCCATGCCAACACCGCCAAGCTCTTGATACCGGTGCGCAGCAAATGGTCAATGATGATCGCGCACCCCGGTGCGATCCACTCGTTACGCCATTGCCCCCGCGGGTGAACTCGTGTCGGTAGCAGGTAAACATGCTTGGGAACCCCAGTGCCGCGATCAATCTGTTTGACTTGGCCCGGCTCAATTTCCCCGAATTCGAATGCTTGCCTGTAGCCGTGCACGATGTCCATCAATGATGGGTCACACGGCTGCAACGTTCTCTGGGAAACATCGCCGAGACAGTCAACCTCAATCACGATCGCCTCGGCATGTATCGCCTCAAGCCCAGCATTGGAATACTCGATCATCGTGCGTCCGACTCGATCAATGCAATGGAGACACCTCCGTAGGATCGGAAGTCGATAGAAGCATTGCGATCGTCCGACGTGCCCGCTTTTTGCAACTGCAAAACACGTTGCTTGAGGCGATTCACTGGACTACGAGAAATGATCCAGACGCGATCATGAGAACCCATCCAACCATTGAGTGGAGCAAGGTTGGATGCCAGCACATTCGAATCGTGCTTCAGCTCGTAAACGCCTCGCAGTGGATAAGCAAGGTACACGACCTGATCTTGCGGGAGCGTCGAGGAAACAATTTCGCGATGCCAACCCACTTGTTCAATGAGCCCCGGGTCAATGAACACCCGGTCGTTGGAATTCGTGTGTGCATTGAGATATTCAACGGCGCCACGCCAATCTTCGCCGCGCCCAACCAGTTGCCTACGGTAGCGAAGCAGCTTCGGCAAGGTGAGCTGGCTCCACGACGTCAGCATGACTAGAAGCAATACCAGGAGGCTAGCCGACAACCCGAATTGCCAACGATCCTCGAGAGTCCCCTGCCCTGCTCGGGAACCGATGGCGAATCCGAAAAACCATGCCAACATCGGTAGTCCCGCAATCATGAATCGACGGTGCCAAAGCGGTGCGATTCCAGCATACGAGACGATCCAAAACAACAACGACGTGCCGACGGTGATCACTAACAAAACGACTGCCCACGAGCTGTCCCCTGCGGACGCGGAGCTTCCCCTGGCAATCGACCAACCCGCTAACCAAACCGCGGGCAGAACTGCCCCGACAAGCCAAGGCCAAAGTTCCCACCAATCGTCGATGTAACGGGTGCTAGCGAAATTGGCCCAAATCGACCGCGAGTTCCAAGTGTCCATCACGTGCTGTGGCATTAGCAGGACGCCCAACACCACTACGACCACGGACGCCCACGCATCGACCCATCGTGGCCGAGTCATCTCGCGCCAGTCGATCCAACACCAGCGGGTGATGACCGATACCGGAAGCCAGGCGAGAATTCCGAGCGAGGTGAGCTGCATCATGCCAGCAACACCCATCGCGACGAACAGAAGCACCCAAGCTCGCCCACGTTCACTCGGGCGAATTGCCCATGACCTCTGGGCCAAGTCGCAACTCAAAACGGATGCAAAGATCACCACCGCGTAAGGCCGAAGCTCGGTGCCAAAGAAGATGGAGTTCGATTCTACCGCCAAGAACATGCCGGCCGCCATTCCCGCCAAAAGACTTTGCGATGAACGAGCGACGGCGATGGTTAACCAAACGGCCGCGGCAACGACTGCGATGACGCTCGACAACCGCAGTGCGACTTCGCTCTCGCCAAAAGCTTGGCGCCAAACCCATAGCACGCCAAAGTAATACGGCTGTTGATGTCCCGCCTGGGCCCGCGGGAGCACCTCGGCGAATCCGTCATGAATCGTCCAGGCCGTGTGCAATTCGTCGACCCAAAAACTTTCGTGGCACGACGGGACACGGACGAGCGCTGCAACGATCGCGATGACCAACGATACCATCAACAGGTGAACTCTGTTACGCAAACCGATATTCCATTCGCGTTGCTCGATCACCATGAACGATTTGATTGAGAACGTTACAAGCCTCGGTCATCTGGTCGCCGGTCACATCCAAATGTGTCACCAGCCGAATCGCTTGGGCACCAATCGCGAAACAAGCAACCTGCCTTTCGGCGAGCTTGGTGACGAATTCAGCCGCCGTTCCCCACGCGGGATCGATATCGATTACCACAATGTTGGTATCGATTCGTCCGCCGCGAACTTGCAAAAGATCACTATCAGCGACCACCGCGCCAAGGTTCTTGGCCCACGCATGATCTTCCGCCAGCCGACTGCGATGATGGGTGAGGGCGTGGAGTGCACCGGCGGCGATGATTCCAGCTTGCCGCATCGCTCCGCCAAAAAGTTTTCTCGCTCGACGCGCCTCACGAACAAACTCGCCAGTCCCCGCGAGGGCGGATCCGACGGGGGCGCCGAGCCCCTTACTAAAACAAACGCTGACACTATCAAACGGCTCGGCGAGTTCCCGTTCACTGGTGCCGGTTGCCGCCGCGGCGTTCCACAACCTTGCGCCATCGAGATGGGTTTTCAAACCATTGTCGTGCGCCCATTGGCAAATTCGGACGACTTCGTCTTGCGGCTGAATACGTCCACCCCAACGGTTGTGGGTGTTTTCTAAGCACACCAAACGAGTGCGGACCATGTGGTCGTTCTCGGGTCGAATCAGTCCCGTGAGTTGTTCCAGTGCCAGCGCCCCCGAAGCGCCCGCAACCGTGTGGGCAACGAGCCCCGAGAGCTGGGCAAAGGCCGCTTGTTCATAGTGGTAAATGTGTGCGTCCGCCTCGCAGATGAATTCGCTGCCGCGGTCGCAGTGCAGCCGAATCGCAATTTGGTTCGTCATCGACCCGCTGGGCATGAACACGGCCGCTTCCTTGCCAAGAATTTCTGCGGTGAACCGTTCGAGCCGATCGACGGTCGGATCGATATCGATAACCGCATCGCCCACTTCGGCCTCCGCCATCGCCTGGCGCATCGCCGGAGTGGGACGGGTCACAGTGTCGCTTCTCAGATCGATCATTGGCATTCGTTTCAATCCCGTTACATTGTGGCCTGTCCACGTACCTGAACCCAGCGTATTCGCCTCAGCCGTCCGCCACCGTCGCTCGCCATGCCTCCACTCACCATTTCCTGTGTCGACGCAACCTCCGGGGGCTCAGCGATTCTAGCCGAGTTACGTGAAAAGCTCAGCCCACGAGGCGAGGTCGTGAGCCCCAAAGGCCGCGAACTGACCGAAAAAGTGTTCGGCAAGCCGCTCTTGCCAAGCCAAGTGGTTCAGGAAATCTGCGAGCAAGTGCGCCAGCAGGGCACATCGGCCCTGCTGCGATTCAGCCAAGCATTCGATCAATCGAGTTTAACGGCAGCCGAATTGCGAGTCCCCAGCGACGACCTGAAATCAGCTCATGAATCTGCATCGCCAGAATTCCTGCAGAGCATTCAACGAATCCGTGACAACGTTACTCGGTTCCAACAGGCCATCCTGCATTCGGACGTCACTGTCGAGCCATCCCCGGGCGTGCGATTGACGCAGCGGTATGTGCCATTGCGGCGAGTGGGTGTTTGCGTGCCAGGCGGCGCCGCGGCGTACCCGTCCACGGTGTTGATGACCGTCGTACCGGCGCAAGTCGCCGGCGTGAAAGAGATCGCGATCGTCGCGCCGCCAACGAAATTTGGGGCGTACAACCGTGACATGCTCGCGACCTGCTACGAACTGGGCGTGAGCGAAGTCTACCGTGTCGGCGGCGCCCATGCGGTAGCGGCGATGGCCTACGGTTGCGATTGCCTACCCGCCGTCGACAAAATTGTGGGCCCCGGAAACCTCTTCGTCGCGCTGGCAAAAAAGTATGTCTATGGCACCGTGGATATCGACTCGTTCGCTGGCCCCAGCGAAGTCATTGTCATTGCCGATTCAACGGCCCGGCCAGATTGGGTGGCTGCGGATCTGATTGCCCAAGCGGAACACTCGCCGGGTTCCGCCATTCTCATCACCTGGGACGCCTCACTTATCGAGAAAGTGCTGGAGGAGCTGAGGACGCAACTGCGTTTGCTCGATCGTGGTGACTTGACCCTCGAAAGCCTGAATGCTTTTGGGGCGTTGATCCTGGTGCGTGATTCCGAACACGCTTGTGAATTGACTGACTCATTCGCACCCGAACATCTCCATATCCAATCGTCGAATCCGCGGGAGATGATTTCCCGAATTCGTAATAGCGGCGCTGCGTTTCTCGGCCCGCACACGCCGGTGGCGCTCGGCGATTATGCGGCCGGCCCCAGCCACGTGCTACCGACCGGTGGTACCTGCACATGGGCTGCGGGCCTCTCCAGCAACAGCTTCTTGCGCAGCGGTAGCATTACCGAGTTCAGCGACCTCGCACTCGCCGACATCGCCACCGATGTCCAACGTATCGCCGAGAAAGAAGGGCTCACCGGCCACGCCCGATCGGTCAGCATTCGCTGTCAATCGTCTTGATAACCGTGCACTGGCAGTCCTTGAGAGACGGTGCTGAACATGACCAGCGAAGCGTTCATCGGGGCTTACAGACAATGCATCGTCGATGCGGAAAAATATTCTGTTAGTCCGATTTTGACTCTGCCTCGATCCGGCAGCGTAGCGTGCGAACGCCGGCATCGAACCAGACGATGATCTCGTCACCGATTCCTTCACCCGCCTTGATCGAAAAGCGAAACTCCATTTTGGTGCCGAAACCGCCGGTGCGTACTAAGCCATCGTCAAGGTACAGCTTCTCAGCAAACGTGCCGCTGTTGTCGACTACGATGGTATGGCCCTTGTAATTCGCCTTGAAGACTTGGTGTCGCTTGATCCGGACTGAATATATGACTGTCGCCACCGCCACGACGAACATGACAACGCCAACCAGGGGCGATACGGCGGCTGCGACGATGACGCCCAACAGCGGAAACACCGACAATCCCAACGCCGTGCTGACGCTGTGCAGGGTGCGATAATACGTCTCAGTCTCGTCGAGCAATTTATGCAGTCGCACGCTCGATAGGGATGATGCGGTTGGCGAACTTGCGGGTCGGCGATTGCCTCCGTTGACTTGCGAGAGTGAATCGTTCGACAAGTTTTCGATCGCGGTTTTGAATTCACTGATTTGCTGGTATCGCCGCTCGGGTTCTGACTCCAAAGTTCGCAGAACGACTTCGTCCACTCGCACATCGACGGCTACTTTTTTAGACGGTGGTGGGAACCATCCGACGGGCCGTTCGCCGGTCAACAATTCATAAAAGACGACTCCCAGCGAGTAGATGTCGGCGCGGTGATCGACGGTTTTGCTTGTCGTCATCTGCTCGGGAGCCATGTACGCTGCAGTCCCCATCACTTGCTGCGTTCCGGTCAGATTCAAATCATTCGCGACTTCTCCGTCGCGGTTCAGCATTTTGGCGAGTCCAAAGTCTGCGATTTTTAGCGTCCCTTCGCGGTCAATCAGGATATTCTCCGGTTTGATATCGCGATGAATGACGCCGCGGCTGTGAGCAAACTGCAGCGCATCGCAGATCACCGGGATCATCTTCAGTGCCGCATCCGGTGTGATCGTTTTCGATTGAATGGTCTCGCGTAACGTAACGCCATCCACATACTCCATCACGAAATAATATAGGCCGTCAACTTGACCGAAGTCGAAGATGGCAACGATGTTGGGGTGGTGCAGCTTGGCGAGAGTCTTTGCTTCGCGCTGGAAGCGTTCACTGGACTGACCAGACGCTTGGAACTCGCGAGGAAGGATCTTGATGGCGACGTCGCGATCGAGACTAACTTGTTGGCCTCGATAGACCGCGCCCATTCCACCGTGTCCGACCAACTTGGAGACTTTGAAGCCGGTGAGCAGCGACTCGAGCTCTTTTGCCGATGGAGGCTGGAAACGCGACCCAGGCGAACCGCATTGGTCCGATGTAGGTGGCAAGTCCGAATCGTCGGCAGCTGGATTTGCCGCTTCGCGAACCAGGCACTGCGGACAAAAGGAGAATTCGAGTCCGCTCGTCAGTCGTGCGCCGCATGATTGGCAAGTCGTTGGCGAATTCATCAGGCAGACTCTCGGAAAAAAGGAGTGAAAGGAAGGTGTTTAACAATAGCTACCGACTTGCCCACCTTTTGTGACGGATATTCCGTGCCCGCCCCGCAAAAAATTCATCGCGTGGCCAACTCGATGCCCTAACGAGCAAACAGGCTCATCATCCAGGCGATTTCGTCGTCCAACCCGTCGCTTTCCGAAAGTGTCGCTGCCACGGACTTGCGAAGCTGAAACCGCAGTTGTTCACGAAATCGAGAAGCCATTTTTCGAGCCGCCGGTTGGCTGATATTAAGCTGCGACGCGATGGCTGAGTAATCCAGCGGCAGGGACTGAAGGATCGGCGCTAGCAACTCGAAATGTTGATCTTGGTCCTTCGCCGTGTACTCGCCGCGAAGTTGATCTATCGCACCTTCCATCAATGTAATCGCCCAGGCCCGATCGAACGCTTCCTCGGGTGAAGCGAACGTCCACAGATTGCGATCAAAAAGATGGTCAGCGCCAGCGAAATCGAACGTCATTGTTTTGACTTTACCACCGCGTTTTTGCGTTTGTGACTGAGCCAACTCAGTGGCGAGAAAGTTCTTGACCGAAGTCAGCAGGAATGCACGGAAGCGTCCCTTCTCGGGGTTTGCCGCTCGAAAAACGTTTTTCGCGAGAACTCTGGCAAAAAACGATTGAGTCAAGTCTTCAGCTCGAGTTGCGTCGCCCGACTTGCGGCGAATGAACGCGTACACCGGGTACCAATACTGTTGGCAAAGGGCAGCCATTGCCTCTGCGAACTGCGGCGAGTCCAGTTGCGAGATCACGCCCCAGTCGGTTGTCTGGAAAGATGATTCTGACAGCAGATCATGGTGCCTCATACAAAACGTTAGCTCCATTGAGAGTCGCGACTTAGTGCGTGATCGGCTGATTGTAGTCGCTTGCCACAGTCGACGAGGCTGCACAAATGGATTGACCAGCCTCGTTCACTGCAAAGTCCGCTAAGTCGCATTTACGATTTGCCATCGAGGTGGGACTGCGAGAGTCTTGCTGTTCAACCGCATTGCCCCCTGCTCAAGTTTAAATTGTCGCTACAATGGCCCAGCCTTCCGCCGTGTTGCGCAGCCTGTTTTTGCGAACCCCACCATCAATCCCGTGTCTGAAACTCTACCGCCCCGCCCTGCCCCGTTCCGCGATGCGCTTTCGCGGATGTTGCCCTACACGCCTGGGGAACAACCGCCCCCGGGGAAATTCATCAAGCTGAATACCAACGAGAACCCGTATCCACCGCCGCCTGCCGTCGTCGACGCAATCTGCAATGCGGCGCAGGGACCGCTCAATCGGTATCCCGATCCCATGGCAACGAGTTTTCGACGGGCTGCCGCGAATGCGCTCGGTTTGCCCGGACCGGATTGGATTTTGGCCGGCAACGGCAGCGACGAGATACTCACCATTCTCGTCCGCGGATGCGTCGGCGAAGGACAAAAGCTGCGACTGGCTTATCCGAGCTACATCCTGTATCGAACGTTGGCCGATATCCAGGGTGCCGGTTGGGAACAGGTCCCATTCGAAGACGGATGGAAGTTGCCCTCGAGTTTTTCGCAGCCCAGCCCTGATGTGCGTTTGGTTTTGCTGCCCAACCCCAACAGCCCCTCGGGTACCATCGTCGGAAAAGATGAAGTTCGTGAGATCGCTGATTCACTCGATTGCCCGCTGGTAGTCGACGAAGCGTATGTCGATTTTGCCAACGAGTCATGCATCGATTTGGTCAAAGAAAATGATCGAGTTTTCGTGACGCGAACGCTGAGCAAGTCGTATGGATTGGCTGGCTTGCGATTCGGGTTTCTGATTGCTCAGCCCCAAGTCATCGCCGAGTTGAGCAAGATTAAAGACAGCTACAATTGCGATGCCATCTCGATCGCCGCCGCCACGGCTGCGGTTTCTTCGCCCCAGTGGCTCGCGGAGGTTTGCCAGAAGATGAACGCGACGCGATCGAGAATGGAACACCGTTTGACTGCGATGGGATTCGATGTGACGCCATCGCATGCAAACTTTGTCTGGTGCCAACACTCCGATGGTGCCCATCACGCTCGCTATGAGTACTTGAAACAGAATCAAATACTGGTCCGCTACATGTCCTTCCCGGACTGGGGCGACGGCTTAAGAATCTCGGTGGGTACAGACGAACAAATGGACGCTTGCATGATGATGCTCGAAAGGTTTACGGCTTGATTCCTATGACACGTCAATCCACGATTCATCGCAAAACAGGTGAAACCGATATTCGAGTTTCCATCAAGCTCGATGGAACTGGGGCAGGTCGACGGGAAACCGGGATCGGATTCCTGGATCATATGTTGGACCTTTTCGCCAAGCACTCACTGATCGATCTCGATGTCAAAGCGACCGGAGACTTGCACGTCGATGATCACCATACGAGCGAGGATGTCGGGATCGCCCTTGGTCAAGCGATCCATGAAGCCCTCGCCGATCGTGCGGGTGTCCGCCGCTACGGCCACATTACACTTCCCATGGACGAATGCCTCGTCACCGCCTCGGTCGACATGGGTGGACGCTACGCGTTTGCGTACCATGCGCCCATTGGGCCAGCCAAGATCGGGACATTCGATAGCGAGTTGATTGAGCACTTTTGGCAATCATTCGCGGCGAATGCCAATTGCAACTTTCATGTGCTGCTGCATTACGGACGCAACAGTCATCACATTGCCGAAGCGGTTTTCAAGGCAACCGCCCGGGCGATCCGGATGGCGATCGAAGCTGACCCGCGGAGCACGGGGATCCCGAGCACCAAAGGTGTTCTGTAGTTGCGTACGTTACCCTGCGCAAGGTAACTTAATGACTCGCTAGGCGGCGTGAGTTTGTCGGTCGAAGGTGCTCTGGCACCCGATCCGTTTACGGGAATGAACCCTTGATGCCGCCGCCTCGCAACATATGAATAGCACTCCACTTCGACGCGTCTTGCGCGGTGCGTTCATTTTTCTTGCGATCTGTGTCATCGCCGTCATCGGTTACGTGCGTGCCGGATGGTCGCTGAGCGATTCGGTGTACATGGTCGTCATCACCATTTTTGGGGTCGGTTACGGCGAAGTACGCCCC
The DNA here is from genome assembly GCA_041741195.1 of Pirellulaceae bacterium. GTDB lineage: Bacteria > Planctomycetota > Planctomycetia > Pirellulales > Pirellulaceae > JBBSJZ01. The sequence continues at coordinate 69,158 of JBGSKM010000032.1, read as the reverse complement.
ATCGACACTGATGAACTACGAACGATGACGATTCTTGTCATCGTGTTCGGATACTCAGCCGCCATTTACACCGTTGGCGGCTTCATCCAAATGCTGGTCGACGGTGAACTGCAAAATGCTTTGAGACAACGAAAAATGAGTCAAGGAATTGCAAACCTCGATGGTCACACCATCGTCTGCGGTTATGGGCGGATGGGAGCGATCATGGCCGCAGAACTGAAACGGTCCCATCGCCCGTTCTTGGTCGTCGATGAATCGCTGTCTCGCGTCGCCGACGCGCAAACCAATGGGTGTTTAGCCATGATCGGAAATGCGACCGAAGAGGAAACGCTGGCGGCCGCCGGAATCGTTCGGGCAAAGTGTTTGGCAACGTTGCTTCCCAATGATGCGAGCAACGCGTTTATTTGTGTCACCGCCCGAGACTTAAATCGCAGCGTCGAAATCATTGCCCGCGGCGAGTCACCGTCGGCGGAAAAGAAACTGCGACGATGTGGTGCCGACCATGTCGTCATGATGGCCGCAATCGGCGCCAAGCGAGCCGCGCAAATCGCCATTCGCCCAGCCGCATCCACGTTGTTGCAAAATCTCGGCAGTTCGGAATTACTGTCCGAGGAATTGGAAACGATCGGACTCAATATGGAGGAGTTGCAAGTCGCGGCTGGGACGGTACTTGAGGGAAAGACGCTCGATGACATTCAAGTTCGAGGCAACCGTGGCTTTCTCATCGTCGCAGTCCGGAACACCGACGGCGAAATTAAGATGAACCCGAGTGGCACCACGGTGCTTTCCGCTGGTGACGTGGTCATCGTCGTCGGACACCGCGACGATATTCCGACCCTCGCCCGCCAATACACCCTCAAGAGAACCAAAATGACCTACCGAGGAGCATCGATCGGCTAACGCCAACGTCAATTCGACGTTTGCTGGAACGTGACCTCCTCGTAAGGCTGAACCACAACGAACCCACTGCCCTGGAATCTCAACTGTAGCGATTCGCCGGATCCGCGACCAAAGAACGTTTTGAATTGCAAATCCGTCTTGATCTCGGGCTCCAATCCGCCCGACCACAGGACGGTCGCGTTCGGATCGGTGATCACGGGCTGCGATGGCGTGACGGGAAGCGTGAGCGGATCGTAATGGCTGGTAATTGCCACCATCCCCGACCCTTCGAGCCGTACATTGAACAAACCGCCGGCAAGCACGGCCGTCATTCGCTTCATCATCTTGATGTCGTATTTCAGCGACATTTCAAATGCAAGTAAATCGTTTCCGTTGACACAGATCGCATCATTGTCGAGATTCAAAATGGTGATTTTCTTGCCGGAGTCTGCACAGAACACCGACCCGGTTCCGCTGCACTTGGTGAGCGCCGTGCCCTCGCCGGAGACCGCCTTTTTGAGCAGATTGGCGACTCCACGAGAAAGGATGCCCTCACGCTCGAACTTAACTTGGCCGGTGTAAGCGACCATCGCCCCCATCTTGATCCACACTTCACCGTTGAGGTTGATGTCAAGCATTCGATCCGACTCGAGCTCGAACAAACCTTGATTCAGGTCTCGGTCTTTCGTCTTTTCCAAAAATGCCTGTAGTGAATAGCGATTGTCGGTCATTCGATTGCCTCGTTCGTCGTTGGGTTCGATGAAATTCGTCGTGAGTATAGCGAATTCGCCAACCGACTTTGTCGACGTCCAAGTTTCCAGGCCACCATTGCCCAGATGGCTGTGACCGGTAACACCAGCAGATTCAGCGTCGCCAGATTGAGCCCGAACCCACGCAGCACTCCAAATAGTTGGCCAGATGCTGCGTCACCCCCACGCAGGACCACCGTATCGATGAAACTCTTGGACTTGTACTTTTCCTCACGGCTGACGACGGTAAACAACACTTCGCGGGACGGTACCGTGACGCCGTAGGCAGCCGCTCTCGAAGCGATGACGGTGATCACTAATACGAACAACGATTGGCTGGCAGCAAGCGATGCAAATCCAACAAAATAAACGACCGGCAGTATCGCTAGGGCGACGCTAATCCCCAGTCGGCGCAAAATCACACCCGAACACAACGATTGGATCAACAACGTTAGTACCTGAGTCCCCAAGTCAATGTATGCGAACAACTCCGTCCGCTGCTCTTTAGCCGGTATCTCGGCGGCAACGATCTCGGCTTGCTGGAAATACAACTGAGTTCCGCACGCTTGCACAAACAACAGGAATAAACAGATCATCAAGAGATACGGCGACGTCCATACATGTGTAATCCCCGAAAGTATTCCACCCCCAGTCGACTTGTCGCTGGGGCTATCTTGAACCACATCGCGGAAAGCGACCGAGGTACGGAGGTTGTTCGATTGCTTTTCCAGTCGCCACGCGCACGCCAATCCAACTTCCAACATCGCGATCGGAACAAGAATCAGCGAGCTCGTCGAAAGATGTGTCGCTAACTGGCTGGTCAAAAACGAGCCCGTGATTGCCCCCGCCGTACCACCGGCGGCGATGACACCGAACAATCGCTTCCCTTGCTGACTCGTATACAAGTCCGCGAGAACACTCCAAAAGACACTGGTCGCGAACAACGCAAACACGTTGACCCAAACAAAGAATGTTCGCGCCGCCCAAACTTGGATCGATTCCGATTCCAATTGCATCACAAGGAAGAACGCGAACAACGATGCTGCAAAAAAGTGGTAAACGACTCGCACGAGCCAGCGTCGAGGGAGATTTGCCACCAGCCATGAATAAATGGGGACTGCGACCAACATGGCGACGAACGTTGCCAACATCAAACCTTGCAGTGCCTTGACACCGCCGATACTGCCCATCGTTTCCCGCACTGGGCGAACGATCATGTAGCTCAGCAGGATGAAGAAAAACCACGCGGTCGCCCATGCCACGCCACTTCGCTCGGAATCGTCCATTCTCAACCACCACCCGTGGTTCACTTTCCGATCACGGGGATCGGTTTCGGCTGGGGGCAAAGTCATGAAGCACGACGCTCGGAAAGCGACACGACGGTGCGATGCGTCGGTGTCGGCGAAAGCCTTATTGCAGCCCAGGACAAACCAATCAAACTCATCGTCACCGAGAACAACAGCCAATTGTTAGTGATCGGAATCAGCAGCATCAGCATCAATCCGATCCAACCGCTTAATCGAGTTGGTATGCACCATAGCATCATGCCAGCAATGGTTTCTACGACAATCACCGTGCGGCTATGGACCATAGAAAATTGCTTGAGTTCGGCTTCTCCCAATCGCTCGCGAAGGAAATCGAATAGCCAGAACTGTCGGTCGCGAAAATAGATTTCGTAGAGCACATTACCCGACCAGTACTCACTCGTCCATTTACCGGCGGCCGCACCCAGCATGATCAGTGACAAAACCACGCTCGCGAGTCTGGCGCCACGCGATGCCGTAATCGCAGAAGCATTTCTGTCCAACTGGGAACAAAGCCACAAACACCACAGCGAAGTCCACCATGACGTCAAAAATGTCATGTCGTTATAGCTACCTTGATGAACGAGCAACACGCTGAGAGCGACAAGTTCGACACCGGTCAGAGCAGTCAACACCAACCGCGTCGTCGTCGCTGCAGCGCCTACGCCGCACATCACCGCAGCGACAAACGCGATACGCAAAGTCCATGGTGATTCGAGCCAATCGGGAAAAAAAGGGTCACGCAGGCGATAGTCGAAGTACACCCTGTCCGACCACCAAAAAAACTGGATCTTCCAGACGAGCCCCACAACGATACAGCACTGAACGAGGCGTTGGCAGTTGACCAAACGTCTCGCGAGGTGATCGGCGTAGGGTGCTTTCGAAGAGTTCAATGGGGTGAAACGTCCGTGCGAGTCACTTCGAATTCACCCGAACCGACCGACTTGAGTTCGGTGAGTGTTTCAATGCTTCGTCCCCGATAGTTCGACACCGTCACGATCCAGCGATCCTGGTGACTCCCGCAGCAATAAATTCGCTGGGCCGAGAATGTATAACATCGCGACGGAAAATGATTGATGTAGTCATGATGCAAGATGCCGAAATCGGTCGCGCCCACCGCGGGCAAGCCATCCAGCGGAGAGACTGCGATTAGCGGTGTGACGCCAAGATCTTCCGAGACGATACGCGGCCACTGACGAATTTCGTACGTATTCGCAAAGTTGTACATCGCAGGAATCGGCTGCTGAATCGCCCAAACGCCAAAGGAACTCGAGGAGAGATGGAATCGCCTCATGGACGCATCCGCGATCGCTGGCACCCATGGCATGAGCAAAATCCAAGCGGCGTAAACGGCCACCAACGTGTAGATTCCGTACAGGAAGTAACTCCGTGTCATGTCGACTTGACCCTCTCCCGATCCGCGAGCCCTAGTGGTTTTAATTCGGGACCTTACTCAACAACCGCTCGCACAGAAGTAGTGCGCGGCCATTGTGATAAGCCCCATGCCACATACTGGTTCGGCTTCCGGATTCACTCGGCGTGCCATTCTCTTGCACCGTCGCCCACCATCCGCCGCGGTCACTGATCTGGTGCTCCGCAACGAACGAGAAGGTGCGATCGAACGCGTCTCGATAACGTTGATCAGAAGTCAACCGGTTCATCGTCAGCATTCCCACCATCGCTTCGGCCTGGGTCCACCATTCTTTCTTTCGGTCATCGCTGGACTGGCCGATGGGCCCGGTGTAAAAGAAACCACCGTGCCGCTCGTCAAATCCGAACTCCAAAGCATTATCGGCGAGCGATCTGGCCCAATTGCTGAGCGAACCGCTGGGACGCCCAAGCGCTTTGGTCGCTTCCAAAGTCAACCAGACACATTCCACATCATGCCCATAACTGGCTCGCAAGTTTTGCGGAGTGTCGACCATCGACCAATCGGGTTTCCAGGCATCGACGTTGCAAGGATGATGCGGAAAGCGAACGGAGACGGTAATAATCTGGACCAACTCGGCAAGCCTCTGACGCACTCGATCGTCTCGGGTAGCCAAGTAAAGCGGCGTCATTGCCTCCATCAAATGCAGATGCGAATTGTAAGTCTTCGTACCAATGGCACCGACATATCCGGCGGCATTGGGATCCTGAACTGGCTTCCAATCGTCCTCAAAGAATTCATGGTAACCCCCATGCTGTCGATCGTAACAATGCGACTCCAAAGCGTTAAAAAGTTCCATCGCAGAATCGAGCGGTTGCTGCTCACCACTGGCTCGAGCAAATTCAACCAGCGCATAGATCACGAATGAAAGCGGATAGACGTGCTTCCGCCGATCCGAGGGAGTACCGTCTCGCTTCACTTTGGTGAAATAGCCACCATTGCCTGAATCATAGAAATGCCGACGCAAAAACTCGTAACCATTCCTTGCGGCTGCCAATGTGTCGTCGCGTCGGATCCCCGCGTTTGCCATCGCACTTAAGAACCAAATTTGCCGAGCTTGAAGTGTCAGGAATTTTTCTTCGCACGTAAATTCGCCTTGCGAATTAAGTTCCTCCAAGTAGCCACCATGCTTGCGATCGATACTGTTAGGCAAATAAAAGTCGAGAATGGAAGTTTCAAGCAATGATCGGCACTGGCGAGCCAGATTCATATCACTCGCTTTGTTCGACCAGGCAAGGGACTGAACACTCAATAAGGCAAAAACAAGCAAGGCTAACGAAAGTCGACTCATCATCTGATATTTAAAACCCAAAGTGCATGGTGTCTGGATAGGCGGGCAGCGTGGATGTCCCTGTGCAAGTTGCGAGAGCTTAGTACTTCATTAGCAAGTCGAGCATTTGTCGATCAAGCTGGTGACCATGAAAGTCTTCGTACTGGACGTCGCTTCGATGACTATCCAGCACGCCAAAATCGCCGCGAAAGTTCCAAAGCGACCATCCTATTTCCGCTCGCTGCCAATTGGCTAAACAGTCTTCCATCCATGCGAGCGTGACCGTGTGAGGCGTCTGGCGATAGCAGCCGAACTCGCCCACCAGAACGCCTATACCGCTTTCCTTTGCCGTGACCCAAGGCAACACCGTTGTTTCCCAAAGCCACTGGCGACCTTGCATCGGGGACGTTTGAAAAGGCGACTCCGTTTTTGCCGGATCGTACTGCACGCGGGCCGGTGGCTTGCCCCACTCCAAACTCAATTCCAGCTTATCTTCAGCTCGATCGCGACTTGCAAACGCGATTTCACTGATGGATATCCAGTCGCCGTCCCTGACCTTTAGTTCGAGCCGCTTCGTTCCCACCGGGATGGTTGCGCTGTAACTGCGATCGTAAACGTTTTGATAAGTGTTCCACTCCGACAGATAGTTCGCGGTTTTCCATTCTCCGGCGCCTGGGCCCGGGGTAAATAGTTTCTCGAAAATGGGTTTACCATCAGCCATCACAACGAAGTCCGCTTTCGTGGAAACCGTATCCACTTTGAAACGCATCTGAGTCGCCGCCGAAAACGAACCGTGAATGCTCAGTGGCAAGCGATGTTCAGCGGTTAAACCCGACTTGTCCGGTGCATAAATGACTCCGTGCGCGACGGGACGAGGCCAAGCGGGAACCGGGAACCGATCGGCCCCATCCACCCAGCTAGCGAGATAGTGCGTAACGTCGAACGGTGCATATCCACGTGTCGCTTGGGCAATTCCCAGACGTTTGAGTTCGGGCACAGGCCGTTGCCCCCAATTCAACCCATCGGAAATGATTAATCGTTTGGGATCTTCGCGACGAATCGCGGTAACCATTTTTTCTGTGACCGAGATGAACGCCTCACCCGCTTCGTCAGGCGGTTCATTGAATAAGTTGAAACTCAAGTTTCGATTGGGTACGTCGCGATATCGACGCGCAAATGTCGACCAATGTTTCGCGCACACCTGTTGAGTCGCTTCATCGCTCCATAGGTCCGTCGGTTCCTTGGGCGAATTCACCGTGTATCCGGGGGCACGATGAAAATTCAAACAGACATGGATCCCGTACTGTTGGCCCCAATGGACCGCTTGGTCAATCTGCTCAAGCTGTTCTTCGTCGAACTGGTTCCAATCGCCGTCCTTGATCCAAATTCGATAGTCCATCGGTAGACGAACAAAATTAAAACCCAGCTCGTGAATCAGCTTAAAATCGCTCTCGCGATACGGGCCATTGCTCCACTGGACATGGAATTTTTCCAGCAAATTGAATCCACGCCATCGGGGCAAGCGTTCGGCGGTCGCTTCGGGAAGCGACGAGCGCACATTTTGCGAGAAAACCATCGGGCTCCAAAACCCAACCAGAAGCCCGCAGGCGATGAAATGGATCAATCGTGGGGAGATGTGCATATCGTCGAACTTCGCCATTAGAAACTGTCAATCCGGACAATATTCTACCAACCGGGAGTCGTTGCCGCGTTCGCCAACGGGAAGCCTACTTGTTCGAAATCATCCCGCGTTAATTTTGGACAGCAACGTTTCGCGAACGAGTTGAGGATTGGCGTTCGGATTCTTCTTTTTGGCTTGGCCTATGAGCATACCGAGGGCTTGCATCTTGCCACCCCGGACGTCTTCGATCACCTGCGGGTTCGCGGCAAGAAGTTCGTCGCAAAGCGATTCGATCTCGCTTGTGTCAACGGCTTTGATCCCGAGTGCGTCGGTGGCATCATCGACCGACGAACTGGGGTGATCGAGCAGATACACAAACACGTCTCGTGCTCGCGCATTATCAATTTGGTTGGCGGAAACTCGTTGCAGAAGTTCGCCGAGCACGTTCGCATCGATGGGGAACGCGACAATGTCGCAGCCGCGTTCTTTCATGGTCCGCATCACGTCCTGTTGAATCCAAGAGCTGGCGCGACGCCCATCACCAGCGGACTGAGCCACCGTTTCAAAGTAGGTGATCATCGCACGGCCTTGGTTGACGATCACATCCGAATCGTAGGGTTTAATATCGTACTGCGATTGCAAACGATCACGCGTCTGAGACGGCAATTCGCCTAGGCTATCACGAATGGCGTCGACGCAAGATTGCGGAATTCTCACGGGAAGTAAATCGGGATCGGGAAAGTATCGATAGTCCGCGGACTCCTCTTTCTCTCGCTGTTTAAACGTTTGCTCCTTGGCGTCGTCCCAGCCGCGAGTCGTTTTAGGATTGTCATTGATGGTGGCACCGGTTTCGGTCCAATCCAAGTATTGACGTTGGGTCTCGTACTCGATCGCGCGTTCAACCGCGCGAAAGCTGTTCATGTTCTTGATCTCAACGATCGGTGTCTTGGCGACTTTACCATCCACATCGATGTGCAAATTCACGTTGGCATCGACGCGAAGGCTGCCTTCCTGCATCTCACAATCGGAAACGTCAAGGTGCGTGAGCAACAGTTTCAATTGCGTAAGATACTCCTTGGCCTCGGCAGCCGAACGCATATCCGGTTGGCTAACGATTTCCAACAAGGGCGTACCGCATCGATTCAGATCGATACGTGATTCCGCGATTCCCGCGGTTTCGTCGTGCATGCTTTTGCCCGCGTCCTCTTCCAGGTGAGCACGGATGATACCGATGCGGCGTGTCGATTCAGGGTCGGCGGGGTCGCGAATGTCGAGTGCCCCATCCGCACAAATTGGCAAATCGAATTGGCTGATTTGGTAGCCCTTGGGCAAATCGGGATAGAAGTATTGTTTTCGGTCCCACTTGGTCAGCGGTGGGATGCTGCAATGAATCGCTAACCCGGTGCGAATCGCGAGGTTGATCGCTTCCTCATTGAGCACGGGCAACGCCCCCGGAAGTCCCAGGCACACGGGACACACGTTCGTGTTGGGAGGTGCACCGTAGGTAGTGCTGCAACCGCAAAACAACTTGCTCTTAGTTTTGAGTTGAACGTGGACTTCGAGACCAATGATGGTGGTGTAGGAATGCTGGGTCATGTTCATCGCGCGGCCCCGAAAATCGGTTGAGGCCGGAGGGTGTGGTGCTTGGTGGCTTGCTGGAACGCGTTCGCAGTGCTGAGTAGTCGCGGCTCGCCGAGCGCGGGTGCTTGGAGCTGGACACCGATGGGAAGACCGCATTCATCATGGCCGGCGGGAATCGAAATCGCGGGGATTCCGGCCAAGTTAGCGCCGACGGTGAAAAGGTCGCCTAGGTACATTTGAATCGGGTCATCAATCTTGGCCCCAAGATCAAACGCCGACGTCGGTGTGACCGGTCCGAGCAAAAGATCGACACGTGAAAAGGCAGCAACGAAATCACCCCGGATGAGCCGTCGCACCTTCAACGCTTTGTTGTAGTACGCTTCGTAGTAACCGGTGCTGAGCGCGTAGGTGCCGATCATGATCCGGCGTTTGACTTCCGCGCCAAAACCTTCTTCACGGCTGGAGCAATACGTCGCCGCGAGTGGACCGAGGGGGCTGGTGGAATCAATGTTGGCCGCCCGGTATCCATAATGGGCACCATCGTATCGCGACAAATTACTACTGGCTTCGCAGGGCGCGATCACATAGTAGGTCGGCACGGAGTATTGGTTGTGGGGCAATTCGACGTCGACGATTTTCGCGCCGAGATCTCGATAGACGTCGATCGCTTCGAGGACTGCTCCTCGTTGTTGCTCCTCCAGACCCTCACTATCGAGCGAATCGCGAACGACTCCGATGGTTATTCCCCGCACGTCGCGATCCTTGGTCGCGGCGATGTAGTCCGGCACTTCACGATCCAGCGAGGTCGAGTCTCGTGGCTCGAAACCGGCCATCACCTGGAGCAGCAACGCAGCGTCCTCTGCCGACCAAGCCATCGGGCCCGCTTGGTCTAGACTGCTGGCAAAGGCGATCAATCCATAGCGACTGACTCGCCCGTATGTCGGCTTTAACCCGGTGATTCCACAAAATGCCGCGGGCTGGCGGATCGAACCGCCGGTATCCGTGCCAACGCTCAATGGCACACATCCCGCCGCGACACATGCGGCAGCACCGCCGCTGGAGCCGCCCGGAGTCTTGTTCGTGTCCCAAGGATTTCGCGTCACCCCAAAGGCACTGGTTTCCGTGCTACCGCCCATCGCGAATTCATCCATGTTCGTCTTCGCAATGATCACGGCATCAGCGGCTCGCAATTTGGCGACCACGGTTGCATCGTAGGGCGGACGAAAATTCTGCAGCATTCGCGACGAGCACGTCGTCGGCATGTCGGCCGTGCAGAGGACGTCTTTCACCGCGACCGGCACTCCGGCAAGCGGCCCAAGGGATTCGCCCGCACGTCGCCGAGCGTCCACTCGCTCAGCTTGAGCCAATGCAGATTCCCGGGCGACATGTGTGAAGGGGTTGAGCGTCGACTGGACCGCATCAATGCGAGCGAGCGATTGTTGGACAATTTCACTGGCGGACGCACCGCCGCTAGCTTGCAGCCGGAGAATTTCGTGGGCGGAATCGAGCATGGGGAAGATCTTGACCGGGTCGTTCGGATTGCCAAGTAATCGTTGTTCGCTTGGCTAGCCCCTCACCCTAACTCGCCCTCCAGAGACTGGGGAGAGGGGACAAAAAGTCTCAGGCGTTGGGGACTGAAAGCGTGACGACACAGCCCGCGGGACCGCCGGCGAGTTGAATGTCACCCTCGTGAAGTCTCGCGATTCGATACGCCCGACAGAGCCCCAGCCCCAATCCACGCCCGGCTTCACGGCCACTGTAGTACGGATCAAAGGCGTGACGACGTGCTTCCTCAGAGACGCCTGGGCCGCTGTCGGCGACGTGAATCAGCCACATCAGGTCCGATGGGACAATCGAGATCACAATGGTCCCCTCGCATCCGATCGCTTCGATTGCATTTCGGACCAGAGCTCGGATTCCCTCACCGATCATCGTATCGTCCACCGTCGCCATGGCCGCTTGAGCGGGTAAATCAAGCTTCAGACGCACCGTGTGCCGCTGGGCTTGCTCAGCAAAACTATCGACGACTCGCTGGACCGTCGATCGCAAGTCCGTAGTGACGGGATGCGTCGCAGGCGGATTCGCGTAGAACATCAAATCCGCAATCATCTCGTGCGCTCGATACGTCTGCTCGACGATTCGCTGCAAGATCGCCACGCGACTGGGATCCGACTCGCCTCGCTGCAATTGCTGGGCGCGCGTGGAGACATTCGCGAGCGGATTGTTGATCTCGTGACTCAGCCCGTACGCGAGTTGCTTGACGGCATCCAGTTTGGACCGCTGGAGTTCAGCTGAAAACGAAGACTCCAGCGAGTGGAGGTGTCGGCGCTGCCGGGCCAATTGCTCCAGAAACGGGCTGGGCGCCAACCCGGGGTCCTCCGCCGGAAACTCATCGAATTCATCGTCCTCTTTGGCCAAGCGTGGCCATTGTTGCCGCCACGATTGTGGGACGGGCGGACCACACACCTGCAAGTAGAGAGACGCCTCGTCCATCCAACGATGAAACGGCAACGTGTGAAAGTAAGCGTTCAACTCACGCCAACGAGATTGCATACGAGCATCGACTTCGGGACAACCCAGCGACGCATCACCCAAAGCAAAATCGGCGATGGCGTAGGTCGAAAGCCAATCGGCCAATTGCTCGGGAGACGTTTCCTCATCGTGCTGGTGCAGCGCGGCGTAAATGGCCAGCGATGGGTCTTGGCGAACCGCCGACATCAGCCACTGCTTCACCATGGGCTTGGCGGGACGGTTCGGATTCGATTCGATTAAACCCAGGCTCAGCGCGTGCGCGGATTCCGCCGAGAGAGGCAACCACCAGCGGTCACTCTCCCATTTCAAACACGGCAACCATCCGATCACGCTCGGCTCTCCCGCCAATTCGAAATTACCTGAGCGATAAACTGGGACAACACGGACACTGATCCAGGTCCGATCAACCGATCACGCTTCGTTCAATTTCCAACAAGTCGCAAGCGCGGTTGATCAAATCATCGACCGCGAAAGGTTTTTGCATGAAATCGTTCGCGCCAGCCGCGCGAAGGGCGTCGACCTTGCTGTGCTCCACCATCCCAGAGATGCAGAGGATCTTGACCATATCGAGCGCCGGATCGCTTCGCACCCGTTGGCAAACTTCCTTGCCATTGATATCCGGAAGCATCACGTCGAGGACAACGAGATCCGGTCGAAATTCTTTCACGCCCATCCCGGCATCAAAGCCATTGTTGGCGGTTCGAATATCAAACCGACCGTCTCGCTGAAAGCCTTCGCTCATCAACTCGACGAGGTCCTGGTCGTCATCGACGATCAAGAGCTTCTTTTTGCCACTCTCCAGAGCGTCCGTTGGAATTCCATTGTCGCGCATGAACATGTAAAGCTGTTCTCGCGGAATCCGACGGAATTTGCTTCCCGGAACTCGGAAGCCCTTCAACGAACCGTTGTCGAAACAACGAATGATCGTCTGTTGACTTACCTTACAAATTTTGGCGGCTTCGCCTGTCGTAAAGACCGTTTTCGTGGTCATGTCAGAAACCATCCTCCCTGCATGACTAACCCGATGCATGTGAATTCGAGTGCACGTTTAGCAAACCTCCCGCTCTACCGCACTAGCACTTTCCCGTGCCAAGCTGCGCGAAGAACGCAAGCAGCAAGGATCTCCGAAACCTGCTGGCTTACCAAACTTACCTCGAACGCGAATTCTACCGAATCATCCAACTGGGTCAAGATCGATTCGTTTGACGTAAAGTTTGCTCCCGTAGCGACTTAGTGCATTTAGTCGCCACTTCGCTCAAGATTTTCATCAAACTTTTTTTGTGACTGCGACGGAATCGGCCGAATGAAAGTCGCTTTGCTGACCCCGCTAGTGGCCAGCCCGAGGCGGCGACACCTGTGGCTAATCTGTCACACTGGACACCAATGAATCGATTTCATCGGCCGTCAAGCGTTGACCTCCGGCGAGAAGCATCTTGTAGGTGAAGGGATTCACCAGCGAATCGAACTGCGTTCACTGCTACGCCTCCAGATGCGCCAGCACGAGTGCGATGTCGGCGGGAGTAATTCCGCTGATCCGCCGTGCTTGGTCCAAACTCAGCGGCCGGATTCGCGTCAGCTTTTCCTTGGCTTCCGTTCGTAATGACCCGATGCGGTGGTAGTCGAACGCCGCGGGTATCCGTTTCTCGGCATGCCGCAATTGTTTGTCAACTTCCAACTGCTGGCGACTCACGTAACCGGCATACTTGATGTCGTAGACGCATTGTTTGGCGACATCGTTGGAAACCGTAGCCAGCTCAGGGATACGTTCACATAATTGTGGCCATTCAATCTCCGGTCGGCGCAACCAAACTTCGCCCGTCACGTTTTCATAACGAGTCGACTTCAGGAGCGACATCGCTCGGCCGAGTTGCTCTAGTTTGCTTCGGAATTGCTCGCGTCGATTCGGATCGATCAGCCCGAGCTCATCGGCGGTTTGAGTCAGTCGACGATCCGCATTATCTTGGCGCAGTAGCAATCGATACTCGGCCCGACTCGTAAACATGCGATACGGCTCGTCGGTCCCGCTGGTAACGAGATCGTCGACGAGTACACCGATGTAGGCTTGGTCGCGACGAGGCACCCAGACGGGTTGCCCGGCGGCCAGGCGAGCCGCGTTAAGACCCGCGATGAGTCCCTGGCCAGCGGCTTCCTCGTATCCGGTCGTGCCATTGATTTGTCCAGCGAAGAACAATCCGCTCACTCGTTTCGATTCCAAGTGCGGCCAGAGCTGGGTAGGCGGACAATAATCGTATTCGACCGCGTATCCATAGCGCATGATCGACGCCTTTTCGAGTCCCGGAATCATGCGGAACATCTTGTCTTGCACATCCCGAGGCAAACTCGTCGAGATGCCGTTGACATAGATTTCGCTGGTGTGACGTCCTTCGGGCTCAAGAAACAGTTGATGCTCGCTCTTGTCAGCAAAGCGAACGACTTTGTCTTCGATCGATGGACAATATCGCGGACCGCGGGAGTGGATTTGACCACTGTACATCGGCGCCCGATGCAGATTGGCTCGAATCAGTTCGTGGACCGCTTCGTTGGTGTGCGTGATGTGGCACGGCAACTGGTCCAGTTGCAATGTCGTATTGAGAAACGAAAACGGCTGGGGAGTGTCATCACCGGGCTGGACGGTGGTCGCGGCAAAGTCGATGGTTCGGGCGCTAAGTCGCGGCGGCGTCCCGGTTTTGAATCGATCGATTTCGAATCCCAGTCGTGCGAGCGCACCGCTGATGCCTGTCGTGGTGCCCTCCCCTGCCCTTCCACCAGCAGTCTTTGCATCGCCAGTGTGCATGATCGCTTGTAAGAACGTACCGGTGGTCAACACGACCGCACCGGCGATGTATTGGGCGTCACCACGAACTCGAACGCCGATGACCCGTGGTGGCCCGTCGCCACTTGGGTTGTCTTCGACGATGAGATCTTCGACGGTCTCTTGCCTGAGATCGAGGTTCGGTTGCGTTTCGATTCGCTCCTTGATCCAAAGCTGGTACGCCTTTTTGTCGGCTTGGGCGCGAGGGCTGTGCATCGCGGGACCCTTGCGACAATTCAGCAAGCGAAACTGGATTCCGGTCGCATCAATCGCTTCGCCCATCAGACCGCCCAGCGCGTCCACTTCGCGAACGATTTGGCCTTTGGCGACGCCGCCGATCGCTGGGTTGCACGACATTTGGCCGACGGTATCCAGATTGGTCGTGAGCAGGGCAGTTCGGGCTCCCAACCGTGCGGCCGCCGCGGCGGCTTCGGTGCCGGCGTGCCCGGCACCGATCACGATGACGTCGTATTCGTAGCGACAGAGATGGTCATTCATCAAAAATTTTCACAATTATCAAAAGTTGAATCATGCCCGCGGTGGCGGACTGCCGAAGCCGAACAAGTGAAGCTATCGACGCGACCGAGGACCGCCCCCGGAGTCGCTTGTTTCACGTCCGTGAGATTTCGACTTCGTCCCCCTCGGCAAACAATCGTGATGCGTTTCACCGAATACGTCCTCACCTTCGTTGCAGTGCTCGTCGTGACGGGTCACCTGGCACTGCAGCATAACGTCGCTTTCGCCCAAGTCACGAGTCCCGCTCCCAATTCGCCTTCTCAGGCGGTCCCCAGCGATCCTCAACCGACGTCCCAACCGACGCTGCTGAACTCGCGTTCCTTTAGCATTCCGTTTACCGTCGATGCCGCCGGGACCCAGCCCGCCAAGGTTGAACTGTACGTCGGACGCAACGATTCCAACTCGGCGGGATCCGTGATTCGCTGGGAGCGGTTCGGCGAGGCACCACCCGCCGCTCAGCAATTCCAGTTCACCGCCGCCGACGACGGGCTTTACTACTTTACAACTCGCACCATTGACGTCGCCGGCCACGCGCATTCGTTTGGAAATCGACTCGATGTGCTAATCAATACAACCGGCCCCGAGATTCACCTAGTCGCCGACGCGGACGATTCGGGGCGGATCGATGTCCAATACGAAATCAAAGACATCAGCCCGGTAAAGCAAGTTCACTTGCAATACATGTCGGATACCGAGAGGGCGTGGCGACCGATCGAGTTGTCACCTGTAGCCGCGGGCGACCCGGACGCCGCCAACGATGGTTCGATCGCAGCAACCAGTGCTAGATTATCGTTTACTCCCCCAGTTCACTGGGACCAAGTTTATGTCCAGGCCACCGTGATCGATGCTGCAGGAAACCAAAAATCAACGCACGTGAGTGTGCAACGCCCTCGCATCGCCGCATTGCCGCACAGCAATTTTGCGGCCTCAACACCCGTGGCGACACCCTCGGCAAGACCGGCTCCGTACCGAGTCGCCGATCATCCGGTTGGACAAATGGTCCAGTGGGGTGGAGTCACGCAGCCGGCCATCGCGAATAGTACCGGTGGTGTTACCGTGACGGCCGTCCCCACTGGTGCCGGCACCGACGCCGCCCCCGGATACGAAAACATCCCACTTCCGACATCGCCAACCGCCGCGCCACCTACTGCATCGGAGAAGGCCCTGGGTCTGGGCCTCGCACCGCCTCTTCAAAGTCCCTCGACCGGCAACCGCGATGAAAACGATTCGCCGTCGATCACGCCGTGGAGTGCCGTTGCGCCGACCGAGCCCAAGGACTCACCGGTGAATCGACCTCGCACGGCCGCGGAGGCCATTCGACCGCTCGATCCAGAGACCAGCCGGCCAGAAACTAGCGGAGTAGGATCATCCGCCGTCGCAGGACCGACCCAGACTTCGCTACCACCGACGGGTATGCCATTGCCAGCGGGTGAAAAGTTAGCTGCAGAAAACATCGAACAGATTCCGCTTTCCGAGGAAGTCGTCAAAGACAACGCAGCCTACGCCGCAGGCCGCGCCACCATCCAAACCACCATTGATCCGCGCACGCCACTTCGTTTCAGCGAATCGCCTCGTTTCAGTCTCGAGTACGAGCTTGAAGCGATTGGCTCCGGCGGTGTCGAGGCCGTTGAGTTGTGGGGCAGCCTCGATGGCGGAAACTCGTGGAAGCGATGGGGTTCCGATCCGGATCGACAAAGCCCTTTTGACATCGAGACTAACGGTGAAGGGACGTATGCCTATCGAATCGTGGTGGTCAGCTCCAGCGGACTGGCGAGCCCTCGGCCACTGGCCGGCGAACCCGCGGACATTGCGGTCACCGTCGATTCGACGAAACCAGCCATCAAAATCACCGGCGCAAAATATGGCGACGGCGATCGAGTCGGTTCGCTAGTGATTCAGTATTCCTGCGAGGACGCACACCCGTTGCCCCGGCCGATCTCATTGGCATTTAGCGAGTCACCCGATGGTCCGTGGACGACCATCGCAGCAGGTCTTCGCAACGAAGGGGTTTACGTTTGGCCAGCAGATCCACAACTGCCGCGGCAGTTCTATTTGCGAGCCGACGCGACCGACAGCGCCGGCAATGTCGGAACTCATTTGTTGGATCAACCGATCGACGCGCAAGGGCTGGCACCGCGAGCTCGTATTCGCGGTCTGCAACCACTGACGGGAACCACCGTTCCGAACACCGGCGACCAAACCGCCACTCTGCCCACTGGAACGTTCAAGTAAATTGATTGCGAAATCACGATTGCTAAGATTCGATATACTTCGCTCGATCTACCTTCGACGAGATCGCTTGAATGGTGACGCGGTGGAATCGAAAGCGACAATCGTAGGCGCCTAGGAACAGCGACTTGGCGTTAGGTGTCGTCCAGTATTCGGAGAGTGATAATCGGTCCGAGTTTCCTTTCCAGTTGACGATTGGTTGGCCATCGACCCACATGTTGACGGAGTTCGGCGACACGCGAACGATGACTTGAGACATCCGATTTTTGACAAACAATGGTCCCCTGAAGGTTGTTTCGTTGCCAACATTGTGGCCGTCGACATTCTCGATCGCACTGACGTATTCGTTTCCCTGTTGAAAGCCAAAGAGAGTCGCAAAGCGATGGATTCCGCTGACCTGGCCCAACTGCAGGGCGCCCGGTTCATCAAGCGGCTCGACAACAAGCGTCCATTGGTAGGCCGCCGGGACGGCGTATGGAATTTCCAACTTCGCACCAAATTGTTTTGGGCTTTCGAGTACGCGTCCTTGTTTTCGCCATGGGCCACTCGTCCAGTTTTTTGCTGGATCAATCAGCTCCAGTAGATCGACGGTTTTCCCCATCGCGAGATCGCTGTTTGACGCTGTGACCGCTACATGGTCCACGACGTCGAGATCGAGATCGGGATCCAAGTCCATGGGTTGCGGATTTTGATCGGGTTCACGACGTACTTGAAAGTAACCCCAGAGCTCGACGGACGCGCCCGACTCGGTGATGGAATCGACTCGGTAGCTGACCGGAATCTCGCGATCAAACGTTCCCAGCGACACGAATTCGGGACGCCCATCCTGAACCGGAACACTCATCCACGCTGAATCCAAGGATGTTTGAATGCGAACCGAGAGCGATTTCACTCTGACCGATGCGGGCCAATCCAACCTCAGTCGAACTTCTTCGCCGGGGCGAGGCACTTGCGGTTGTGGCAGGGCACGAAACTTGGTGAACAATTCGACCTGCGATTGATTCACGTCCACATCGCCACTGGGCGGTTCCCATCCGAGTCGACTCTTTTGTTCTTTGTCGAGCCACGATTCGCTGATCCAGCCGCGGTATTGGCCGAGACTCATCACCGAGCTATTACCCGGTTCCGGATGCGGCAAGCCGACGGTATGTCCACAACCTTCGTGGTAGACGACACAGTCGCTGCCGCGGTACGGAACTCGCCATCCGTCACCGCTGACCAGTCCCCAGCCCACTCCGCGATCAGCCAAGTACGCTGCTCGAGCACCGCCGGACGCGGCGCCAGGAAAATGCTCGCCGTTGTTGTAGTTGCCTTCGAAGACCAGTTCATCACCGTCGGGTCGAAGCCGATAGAAGTCGTCCAGTGGACGCCAATTGATATCGCTCAGTACAAGCAGGATACGAAACGCCTCACTCGGCGCGGTCGCAAATTTTAGCCGCGAGTCGACTTCGCGAAGCGTTTTGTAGTAGATCGCGTTGGCGTCTCCAGCACGCAGTGTTGCGGAGTCCGATTGCGACACGAAGGGCCGGTCGTCCACTCGCGTTCCGAGTACCGATTGGGTTCCGAACTCTCGTTGGTGAAATTGTTCGATCCGTTTCGCATAGTAATCGACGCGCTCGCGCCAATCGGGCAGCGGATCGCAATCCGACGGGACAAAGTAAACCATCGTGACTTCGATTCGGCTCGTATCATGACGGCCGTCCCAAGTTCGCGTCGCCGCATTTGCGGTTCGCGCTCCGTGACAAGTCGCAAACAGTAGCGCGGTGACGATTAGAATCGGTTTCATGGACGGCACCGTGGCACGCGACAGGGAATACGGATATGTGGAGAAGATCAGGGTATTTAGAAAGTGATTCATACGAAGGGAAGTCATCATGACCAATTTAAAGCGATTGCCAACCACGCGTTGGAGTTTGGTCATTCAAGCCGGAGGTGACCGCACCGATCCGGTGGTTCGACGCTCTTTGGACGAGTTATGCGAAAACTACTGGCCTCCCTTGTACGCGTATTTGCGCCGTCGGGGATTTTCATGCGATGATGCCGCGGACGATGTGCAGGGCTTCTTTGCAGATCTTCTTGGGCGGGACAGTTTGCAGCTAGCGGACATGGCGCGGGGTCGCTTCCGAGCGTTCCTCTTTTCATCGCTGGACAACTACGTCAGCAAGCGAATTCGCCACGATCACGCTGCCTGCCGCGGCGGGGGCATTCGTGTGGTTTCTTTGGCGACCATCGAATCTGGACGCGATCAAGCCGAGTCGTTATCACAGTGGGAAGCAACTGATTCCAATGGAGATGCCGAGGCTAGTTTTGATCGGCACTGGGCGCGTTGGTTGGTTTCCAAAACGCTTGCGGATCTTGCCAAGGAGTATGCCGCCGATGACAAGCAACGATGGTTCGATTTGCTACGACCGACACTCGAGGATAGTGGTGATTCGGTGGATCGAGCGGCGGTGGCGTCGGAGCTTGGACTGAGCTCGACGGCTTTGAAGGTCGCAATCCACCGACTGAGAAAGCGTTATCGCCAGCGGCTTATCGCGGCAGTCGCGGAGACCGTCAATGATCCCAGTGAGATCGGGCAAGAAAGGCGATTGCTCTTCGCCTCGCTTGGGACCCACTAAAAATTCTTGTAACCTTTCCACTGGACTGGGTTAGGAAGGAGTAGAAGCGAACCAAAATCGTTAACCGAGCGTTGTTCATGACTACTGTGACCTGCCACCGATGTGGCGCCGTTTTGCCAAGTGAAAGCACCGCACCCTGTCCCCGTTGCTTATTGCAGCCCGCCTGGGACCGTCCCGGATATCCCGCGATCACGCTCGGCCCCGGCCAATCGTTTGATCCACCCAGCGTCGATGAGCTGAATCAGCATTTAGTCGGCTACGAAGTCACGGAACTGATCGGCCGTGGTGGAATGGGTGCCGTGTATCGGGGGCGACAACTTTCGCTTGATCGCCCCGTCGCCATCAAAATCTTGCCGCCTGAGATCGCACAGAGGCCGGGGTTTCGAGAACGATTTGGACGCGAAGCCCGGGCCCTGGCAAAGCTCAATCACCCCAACATCGTCGCCGTACACGATTATGGCCAAGCCGGACCATTCGCCATGTTGGTGATGGAATTGGTCGACGGAGCAAGTCTGCGGGATGTGCTCGCCCAAGGAAAACTCTCGGCCCAAGAGGCATTGGAGATTGTCCCACAGTTGTGCGATGCACTCTCCTACGCGCACGAAAAAGGCGTCGTGCATCGCGACATCAAGCCCGAGAACTTGCTGTTCGAGCAACAAGGACAACTCAAGATAACCGACTTTGGATTAGCAAAAATCATCTCGCGTCCGAGCGTACATGCTCCGGCGGATCACGACTCCCAGACCGAGACCACATTGGACGAGGCCGAGTTGACGCAATCGATTGTCGGCACCATTCACTACATGGCACCGGAACAAATTGAACGTCCGAGCGAAGTCGATCATCGCGCGGACATCTATGCGCTCGGTGTGGTTTTGTACGAAATGCTCACCGGTGAATTGCCACTGGGTCGATTCGATCCGCCCAGTCAACGGGTGCAATTGGATATCCGTTTTGACGAGGTGGTGCTCAAGGCGCTTTCCAAGCAACCACAGCGGCGCTATGCATCTGCAGCGTCCATGCGACACGATGTCGACTCGATTCACTCCAATCCGAAGTCCTCCGCATCCACGCGAGTTCATGATGCCGACCGGGCCGTAATGGGGCGAACCGTGGGCGACTGGCTTCACGAAACGACCGATACGGTTCGCAGGGCCATGCATCGAGGTGCGACGTTCACATCCCAACGCGGTTCAGCGATCTTGGCGGCGACGAATCACATTCGCGGCAGTTCGCCATCGAGGTACTTTGGGATTCTTGCGTTTGGCGTATTGGTCGCTGCCCTGTTGTCGACTTGGTTCATCTTCGTGGCAATCGATGATGATTTTGCGGTGCTCGTTTGGTTGCCGATAACCATGCTTGCCACACTCGCTTTTGCGAGACATTGTCATCGCGAATTGAGCAAAGTGGAGACACCGCCGGTTCGCTCACCGCTTCTCGACTTGACCCTCCGTCTCCTCTACTTCCCAATCATCGCGATTGGTTTGCTCTGGCCGATCGCGCTGACGCTCGTTGGCTGGTCCGAATTCTATGGACCACCGCGAGACCCATGGCAATCCGGAATCGATGGCTTGGGCTGGGGACGCGATGCGATTTTAATCGGCAGTTGCATCGTCCTAGCAATGTCGTGCTGGTTCCTCGTCCTGTTGACCATTCATGCGATCTGGCCGTTGTTATTGGCATTCCTATTCAGCCCACTAATTCGACGAAGTCGCACTTGGTGGATGCTGGTCGTCGCGGGGGCATGCTTCGTCGCGGCCATTTCCAGCATTGTGATGATGTCGCGATTCGCCTACGAAGAGCCTGCGTTGGGATTATTGTCGGATGCCACTTTTGTCGACAGTCTCGACATTTCCGGAGACGTCGCGTCCGGAACCGCTAGACCGGGCTTCCCCCAGTTCTCCGCCATGTCACCCCGAGACGTGGCAAGAGTCAAACAATGGCATAACCGTCGCGATAAGGCTCGCCAAGAATTACGGGTTCAAGAACAACGCTAGAACGTCTCCGCAATAAACAGTGAATGTCTGGTCGAATCGCGACACGCGGCGTTCCCGAGCGGTTAGAATGTCGAGTGCCGTCAGTATCATTTTGTCTGATTTGGCGGTCTTCTCGCTTCTCTCACGATCGAAATAAGTCATGGATGCATCATCACGATCGATTCGGTCGTTCGCTTTTGGTTCAGGGACATGGTCGCAGGTCTTCGCAATTTTGGCTTGGATGTGCGTGATGCCGAGCGCCGATCGAGCACATGGTCAAGTTGCGGCAAAGCCAGATTCGTTGAAATGCGTCGACCTGTCGGGAAATCTTCATCGACTCGGTGAACGCCCGGGAACTCGAGCGGTCGTTGTCGTGTTTTTGGCAACGGGCTGTCCGATTAGCAATGGTTATCTACCACAACTGAGTCAACTCGCGGATGAAAACCAAAAACGTGGCGTCGAATTTTACGGCGTGATTTCTGATCCCTATGTGACGCTAACTAACGCTCGCGAGCATCGAAAAAAATTTGGCATCCAGTTTCCCGTGCTCTTCGATGGCTCTGGCGAATTAAGGATGACACTTGCCCCCACGCACACGCCGGAGGCTTTTGTGCTCGATCGATTCTCGCGAGTGCAATATCGCGGGGCGATCGACGATTTGTACGTTCGCGTGGGACAAAAACAAGAGCGGGCCAACCAGGCGTATTTGGCCGATGCGATCAACTCGCTCGCCACTGGAGTCGCGGTGAATGTCCCTCAGACATCGCCGATCGGCTGCAAACTCGAGGATCCGCCCAACAAAGTCACTTCGGGCGGCATCACCTACACTCGCGATATCGCGCCGATCATCCAAAGCAACTGTGCCTCATGTCATCGCCCCAATCGTTCGGGCCCCTTTGACTTGCTGACCTATGAAGATGTCAGTGGGCACGCGAACCAGATTGTGGAGGTGACGCATTCCCGGTTCATGCCACCGTGGAAACCCGAAACGGGATTTGCTCCGTTCCGCGACGAACAACGACTATCACAGCTTGAGCTGTCGCTCGTGGAAGCATGGGTGAAAAGTGGCAAACCCGAGGGAGACGTTGCTGACTTGCCCATTCCCGTTGACTTCGTCGAGGGTTGGCCGCTCGGTCAACCCGATTTGATCCTGACGATGAGCGAACCGTTCCGAATACCTGCAAGTGGCCCCGACCTTCGCCAATACTTTGTCATTCCCACCGGTCTGGTCGAAGATCGATTGATCACCGCAATCGACTTTCACCCCGGTTCGCCCCAATCGGTTCATCACGCCAGTTTCTATCTCGACACCAAGCACATGGGACGAAAACTGGACGCCGCCTCCCCGGGTCCTGGCTACGAGGGCTTCGGTGGCCCACGCTTTCCGTCGCAAGGAACATTGAGCAGTTGGTTTCCGGGAATGAGCCCGCATCGATTACCCGTTGGAATGGGCCGATTGATCGAGCGTGACGCAGACATCGTCGCCGAGATTCACTACGTCGCTACTGGTAAGCCCGAGCAAGACCGTTCGATGATCGGGCTGTATTTCGCGCCACCGTCGGCTCGACAAGTCGTGGTCGAAGTCCAAGTCGGGAACAAGCGAATTGATATCCCCGCTGGCAATTCGCACCACCTGGAACACGCTTACTACACCTTGCCCGTACCGACGCTGATGCTGGACATCGTTCCCCACATGCACGTGCTTGGTAGTGAGATGAAGGTATCGGCGACCCTTCCTGATGCTCGCGTGCTGCCGCTGTTGTGGATCAAGGAATGGGACTTCAACTGGCAAGGCCAATATGCGTTCGCCAATCCAATCTTGCTCCCCAAGGGGACTCGAATCAACGTCGATGCCTGGTTTGACAACTCAACGAATAATCCGCTCAACCCTAACTCGCCACCCAAGGCAGTCCGTTGGGGTGACGACTCGACCGACGAGATGCTGATTTGCACTTTTCAGTGCACGTGCAAGAAGCCGATCGAACTCGAAACTCTCGTCAACGATCAATTGCGTTACATCGAAGGCGCCAGCCGAAAGCCGTAAGCGGCCTTGGAGCGATGCTCAAACTCGGACATGGTTAACAACCCAACCGAGTGCGAATGCGATCGCAGCAATTGCCATCGCGAAACCAGCGTAACCGTGCACCACGATGAGGCTGTGCAGGGTATCGGTTCCGGCCAACGGCAACATCGAGATGAACATCGTGGCGATGGTGATGAATCCGCCAACGACGAGTCCCCAGTAGGCGATCACCATTCCGCGTCCCAAGGCAACGCCACGAATCGCCGGGGCGAGCCAAGAAATCGCGAAGGCCGGTAAAAGCATCACGAGCGCGCCGCTGGCCATCATGTGCACAAGTAACCATTGGCCATGCAGCGGACCGCCAGGGATCGATGTCAGCAACAACGCCAGGACGACAACCAGCACCAAGACGCCCGAGGTGATGCGAATGAGCTTGGACACTACGAGGCCTCATCAGTCGAAGTATTCACCGATCGCTGCTTCGCGAGCGACGCGCCGGCCGATGCGAGTCCCAGTAACATCACGATCGCGAGGACCATAAGAGATCCCGCGACGAGCAACTTGAAGCTCGCTCGGCCACCAAACAATCGATTCCAAAGCAAACGTTGATTCGCATCCACGCCCTGGAGCGAGGCCATCGAAATGGCAGGCGACTCGGACTTGACCGGTCCAACGGCTCGCACCGTGGAATCAAAGATCTTGCCACCATCACGGTGACATTCGATGCACCCGCCGACACCCAAAGACCAACCGGCCGGACGGACTTCGTGAGCAATCGGCCATGTGACGGGACCGACATCAGCTTCCATTTTCGTGAGCTCCTCCAGCCCCACATTTCCACGTGCGTAAACACGTCCTGTCGACACATAGACGGCTCGCTTGGCGCCCGATTCCTTCTCGATCGCAACCAGCGCCGCGACGATCTTCTCGTCAAACTTCTCCGGATCGCTGGCAACTTCATCCACAAAGCTCTTGCGCACCCGCAAGGACTTGCGAGTCCACTCGTAAACGTCCAAAGGTGATAGCGGCGTCAATGCGTCTCCATCGAGCTTGCCCCAATAAGCAGGCCAAACCATGCGCTGCGGATAGACCTTACCGTCATTCAACTTGACGTAGGCCGGACCTTGAATAAGTGGCAACTCGCTGCCCGAACGATGTTCGCTCGAACCGAGACCGTGAGCGAGCGAGGTCAGCATCCCAATCGCTGCGTCGCGCGGCGCAGGCCCCGAGTGACATGCGGTGCACGACAATCGTTCAAAGTGAACGGGAGGCAATCCCGCGTGAAGTGGTCGCGGTGAACCCAACCGGCCACCGCGAGCGGAGATTTGGTCCGCCAGCGGTTCCGCACCAAGATGACATCCGCTGCACGACAAGGTGTGGACCGCGGTTCCCGTCGGATGCATTTCTCCGGCAAACCCACGGACGGTGTGATGTTCAATCCCATTGCGATGACAATCCACACACAACATCCCGGCACGAAGATGCACATCTTCGTCATGGACCCAGCGTGATTGAATCGCACCATCAACGACCTGCCCGTTGCTATGGCAACCGTAGCAGGCGTTGTTGGGTGGTTCTCGAAGCACATCAAAGAACACTTTGCCATCGGAGGCGAATCGATCCGCGTCGTAACTGACTTGCGGCAGCATGGAGATTGTTTTTTCGTCCTGCGGATCGACACCGTCTTTGATTCGGGAAACTTGGCCCTGGACGGTCCCAAGGTGAATCGCCGCAGTCGCAGACCAAGCAAAATTTTCGTTCTCGATTTGTGCACGTCGAGATTCGAAATCGTAGCTGCCGGAGTCAGCGTGACAGACCATACAATCGACCTCCATCGAGCCCGCCAAATCCCAGCGCGAAGTCGCGGTCCCCGGCTCCGCCGCTGGAGGTTTTGAAGCGAAGCCGCCACCGGCAAATCGATCGCCAAACTGCACCGTCATTTGCCACGCGGTCACCCCAACTTCGCGGGGATCAAAAACACTCGAGCGATCTCCAGTGGATACTCGATAGGTCAATGGCAACTGCGTTCCGGTGCGTGGATCGGTCCAAATCCACGGTTCACTCGGTCGCCCCGAGGGAATCGTCGGATCCATCGCATTGAAGTGCCAGCCATGCGAGATGGCATCGTAATCGTGACATCGACCGCAGGTGTTTTTTGGTGAGTATGGTAACTTCGAATCGGCAGTGATTTTGCGATTGGCAGTATCATAAAGATCGATCCAATGCACATACCGCGCACTTGAGTCACTCTGTGCGAAGCGGCCCGCCTCGGCGGCTCGGCAAAACGAGCTCACATTTCGCACGCCAGCGCATGCAACCATCCAAGACGCCACCATCAATGCAATGGATAGGAAATTGCGACGTCGTTGCACTGGCGCATCAATCACGGCGGTGATGCCTTCATGGAGATTCGAGGTATTGAGCAGAAAAGTCGATGCGGAAGCCCCTAATATTAGCGAAGTCCGCTGCAGGTGTCCGCGGCCGACGATCAGGATTTTGTGGGTGCCTCCCATCGGGCATTTGCCGGCTCGCTGTTAAATTGATCGCTCACTGCGATTTACCCCGTTCCAGCATTGGCGACATTGCTCCGACGCTGGCTCGCGAAACTAGATTTCATTAAATAGGCGCTGAAGGCAAACCATGACGCTCGTGCACGCCTTTGATTTGCTGGGGCAAACGCAACCGAAGGCTCCCGCGGTGGCGGCGATTTTTGGTAGCGACTCCAGTTTGCGATCTTGGTCGCTTGCGGAGTTGACTCGCGAGGGGGACGTGACCCAGTTCGACGGTGAAACCATTCGCTGGGCTGATTTGAGAGACGATTTGGCGACCGCGTCCTTGTTTGATTTTGGTGACAAGCGGACGATCGCGGTGCGTCGCGCGGACAAGTTTGTCAGTGACCATCGCGCGGAATTAGAAAAGTTTGTCGCTGCACCGTCCGATGCGAGTCGATTGATCTTGGAAATGGACACGCTGGCCTCGAACACCAAACTCTACAGGGCCATTGAGAAAGATCATCTCGTGGTCGCTTGCGCGTCGGCTGTCGATAAAAAGACGGGGGTGACGGCGGTGAAACGCCGCAAATTTTTGACAGACCATCTCGCCAAGCGGCACCAAACCAAACTCACCGCAGGCGCGGCGGATTTGCTCGTCGAATTGCTCGGCGAAGAGATGGGGATGCTCGATACGGAGATCGCCAAGTTGGCTCTCTACGGCGAACCGGGCGCCACGATCGACGAACAACTCGTGCACGACGTCGTCGCGGGTTGGCAAGGAAAAACGGTTTGGCAGATCACCGATGCGATCGCAGCGGGGGACGCTGCTGAGGCGCTGCGTCAACTTGACAAATTGATGAGCGGCGGCCAGAAACCGATCGCCTTGTTGCCACAGATATCGTTTTCGCTTCGTCGACTCGGGATGGCGACCGCGATCGTGTTGCATCGCGAAGCGACCGGACAAGTCGTACAGCTCGAGGACGCGTTGTCGTCCGCAGGAATCCGCTGGCCCGCCGAATTGCAACGCGCGAAACACCAACTCAAGTCACTCGGTCGCCCTCGCGGACGAAAGCTGCTCGAGTGGCTATTGGACTCGGACTTGCGGCTCAAGGGCACTCACAGCTCCGATGGTCGCGACCGATTCTTGCTCGAGCAATTGGTCGTCAGGCTGGCAAAATCGCCCCAAACTCATTGAGAGCTTTTTGGCGTCATTCGTCCACTTCCAGCCCACTCATCGGGATGAACCTGTCGAAGTCCTCCGACATTTCCGTTGGGAAATTAAAGTCCTGGCCGGGTAGTTCGCCGGAAGCAATCCGCCGCATTCCCTCGGCGACAAAAAAGTCAACTTCGGCGGCGACGAGTGATGATTCCGCATCCGCGAGCGATTGCTCGTAGATATTCAACAGCAAGATGTCCGTGTCACCACTGTCAAAGCCCCGTCGTCCGGCAGCCAGCGTTTGTCGGGCAAGTTCGAGCAGTTGTTTGGATTGCTCGACTCGCATCGCAGCCGTATTGCGAGCGACCACGGCTTGACCGATTTCGGCAGCGATCTTTTCCGTCGCGTACTGGTATTTGGCGTCCAGTTGGGCAATCTTCGCCCGCAGTGCACGCTGCTTTCCAATCGCCTTGCGACGTTGTACTGGAACGGAGCCGATGAGCGCCGCCTCTGCGACCAATGGCTGCTTGTCGCCCTTGCTACTGGCGAGACCTCCGACATCTTGGGACACCTGGAGCCCGAGATCCACCGTGGGCAACATCTGGTTCGCCGCCAAACGCAACTCGGCGTTTAGCTTCTGTTGCTCGATCCGCAAGACGTCCAATTCGGGACGACGCTGGAGTGCAATTGCGATCACATCAGCCGTCGCAAGCGGTTCTGAATCGACCGCCGGTAAGTCATGTGGCACACTGGCGAGCGGGGGCAATACCGGCCGCCCATTTTGGTCCCGGATGTACAGCGACAATTTGTAAGCCGCTTGACCTGCTTTGGCATCCGCCTCGACACGTTTGATCTCACGACCGGCGAGCAATCGTCGGTTGTCAACTCCCACGATCTTGGCTAGATCGCCGGCCTTGATTTGCCGGTCAATCTGCTCGACACGCTCTTCGGCGAGCGATTGCAATTCGCGTTGAATTCGTAGCTGCAGGCCAGTACCGACCCAATACCAATACGCCTCGATCGCTTCCCTCTGTGCCACGAGCATGCTGTCGAACAACTGGGGCTGAGTCTGCTGGAATGTCAGCAGCGCGACTCTCAGCTCAGTACGTCGTGGGTCGATATCCCGATTCTGTGCTAACGGAAGCAGCGCCGATAACTTGAACTCACCGCCCTCGTTTGTTTCACGTTCGCCGTACCATGGCTCAAAGACGCCCGCACCGAGCCGATATCCCGCGCTGACCTCGCCACCGTTATGGTAGATGGGTGTTTTAAAATCGAGCCCGTGACGATAGTTTTCGTAAAACCCAAGCGGCTGGTTGATCGTGTAGCCTTCGAGTTTGTGGTCGAAGGCGCCTCGAGCCATAATGGTATTGCCGAATGCTTCTTGTCTCGCTTGAGTCGCTTCGCGAATGACAGGAAAGTGCAGGTAAACCGAGGTCGCCACGACGTCGAAAGTGAGCGGTTGCTCAAGCTCCGCGAGCGGCGTTGACTGGCTTTCATCCTCAAGGCTGGCCACCACTCCTGGCGGGATCACTTCGGAAGTTTTTTCGATGCTGGCGGAATCCGCGCCAGCATCGTCTGCCCCTTTGCCTTGCTGATCCTCGGAATCCGCTGGCGCATCTTCTGTCTCATCCGAAGATGCGTCTTGCTCCTGCGTAAAACTCGTCGTTTCGATCATCTCGAACTGTGGTTTTGCCGCAACCACGACCGGGGGGAAGAGCCCACTGTCGTTGCCGTTGGCCTCGATTGGCAGCGAGATCAACCACGACGCACCGACGACGTGAAACACCGCGCCAACTACATGAAACGCCATGCAGCGGCGAATCGGTAGCTGACGATCACTTTGGCAGCTTCGGCTTTGATTTTGATGTTCCGTCATCCTTCTGCGACGATTCGCCCGTTGGTTCAGTGATCACTGGTGGGAAACCATTGAGTTGTCGCCAAATCTCGTAGCCCAGTGAAACTGTCCCCAGCATCACCCATCCGTTTGCGCGCACTCCTTGACGAAGGTATCGGTCGTCCGGCCATTCCTCCTTGCTCGATGGTGTGACGAGAATCCGGAATTTCCCGATTCCATCATCGGTGGGGTCGATCGCGGCTACCTCACCGCCAAAAGTTCCCACCGCGACACTGGGCCAGCCAGAAAATTGTAGCGCTGGCCAACCCTCGAATTGCAATCGCACCACGTCGCCCACATGAACCAAGGGCAGATCATTGCCACGAACGGAGAGTTCCACGGCCTTCTCGGTCATGGTGGGAACGAGCGTGAGCAAGTAATCACCCGCCGAGACAGCTTGCCCGCCGGTAAAGACAGGTAGCCGATGAATCGTTCCGTCGACCGGTGCCTTGACGACAAGCCGTTCAAGCTCCCCCAACTTGACTTCAAGATCTCGAAGCTCTTTGCGGATGGTCGCCGCTTCGCCGAGTGCGGCCTGCATCATTCCGCGGGCCGACTCCACCTTGGTTTGCGCCTCGGTCCGTTTTTGCTCTTGTTCGGCGCGCTTATTCTGAAGATCTTTTTCGGCACCGCGAATCTCCTCCCGCAGCGTTGCCACGTCCGCGGTCGCCACGTCGAGATCCTTTTTGAGCATCTCGACCTCCCTCGCACTTTTGAGCCCTTCGGCTAATAGTGAACGTTGTCTCTCGTAGTTCTGCTGGGCTTGCAGCCGCTTGGCCTCGTAGCCCGGCAGCGCCTTTTGCTTTGCCGCCAACTTCGCCTCGGCCGATTTCACGGCTTCTTCCGCAGCCTGGACGGCGAAGTCGCGAGCCGCTTCGTAACCTTCGATGTTGACTTCGTAAATTTGAACTTTCGACAATGCGGTGTCGAGTTTATCGCCTAGATCAGCTCGGCTGCGATTGAGTTGTTCCTCCAAGTTCGCCGCCGTCGGTTGGATCTCCAATAGCACATCACCTTTAGCAACGCGACTTCCGTCGCCGAGACCTTCCGCGATGCGAACGATGATCCCTTTGGAGGGTGAAAGGATTTGTTGAATCCGCTCCTGGGGCGAATATGCAATCACACGTCCGGTGCCGCGAGCCGATTGTTGCCAAGGCAAGAATGCCATCGACAAAATGGCGACACCGAGCAAGTTCAATACGATAAATGCAATCGTTTGCACTCGCCGCGTCGATTGAATCAATCGAAGTTGAGTTTCATGCGAGCGGGTTGAGCTGATGACGGTACCAGCGGCTCGAACGCGTCTCGTGGATGTTAGCTCACTCATCGATCAACTCTTTTTCCAATGTCGACGGTACACCTAGTGTCCATTGTTCGTCCAACATCGCCGCAAGCTCGCCGCGGTTGGTCGCCACCAGGAGTGTCCAAGGGCGTGGTTTCGCGATCAGTCCGGCCAAGATGATCCTCGCCTCCTCGTCCGGTAACCGATCCAACATCGAATCGATCACCAGCAATCCCGGGCGGCTCAACAATGCTCGGGCAATCATGATGCGATCCTTTTGGCCACGAGAAAGCATTTCAGTGTTGGTGGAAAGCGTTGTCTCCAATCCATTGGGTAAATGACGCAGCACGTCCAACAACCCCACCATGGACAGGGCCCATTCCAGATCGATTCCGGTAATACGCTTGCGGCCGACCAGAATGTTCTCCTTAATCGTGCCTGCAAAAATCTCCGGATGAACCGCATATCCGACGTGCTTGATGAGCGATTCCCGATCGATCTCACGCATATCGGTGCCATCAATCGTAATGAATCCGCTACTCAGCCGCTGGCGTCCGACGATCGCCCGCAACAGCAGGGATTTTCCACTTGCCGTCGGGCCGACAACCGCAATCGCTTGTCCAGGTTCGGCAATGGCGGTGAATTTTTCCAACACCATGTCGCCACCAAGTTCGACACCCACGGTTCGAACTTCGACGCGTTTGGGCGCTTCGACCGGTGGCAAAGTCTCTCCACCGGCGGGCTCGAGCGGTAAATCCAGAACCTCACCGATTTTACCCACGGACGCCATCAAATCGTAATACGATTCCATGTGCTTACCGAGTTTTGCAAAGGCGCCCACGATCACGGTAACCACCAACTCCGCAGCCACCAATTGACCGAGCGTTAGCTGGCCGCTGATGACGAGGTATCCACCCAATGATAGCAATGCGACCGATGCGACCGCATACAACATTAATGCAGTGACGATTTGTCGAAGCAAGACGGAAAAGTGCGTTCGTCGGTAGTCTAGATATTCCGCAGCGAGTTCATCCACTCGCTGCGCGGCAAAGTCACGTCCACGGTGAAAGTTGAAGGCGGTGGGGTGAAGCACGAGCTCCTGCAGCCAGGCGACCATCTTGAACTTGGCGAGTGACTCGTCCTTGGCCGTCGTCACTGCCCCGCGTCCGAGTCCAAAAATGATGATCATCATTAGGACCAGCAGCATCACGTCGAACCCGAGCAAAAACGGGTGATAAAAGGCGAGTAGGATCATCCCCGTCACCGTGCTGATCACGAGCGCGAGCCCGTCCAAAATCAACAACGCGACTACCTTTTGAACCGTCACGATATCCATGAAGCGGTTCACCATCTCCGGTCCATACTTGCCCTCCAAGCCGGCGGCGTCCAATCTCGGCAGACGTTCGCCCAATTCGATCGCGAGCCGTACAAAAAATCGCCGCTGGACAATTTCCGCCACCACCGCGATCAAGACTCTCAATGCGGCCGCGAATGCTAGAAAAATGAACAGGATGGTGCCCAGCACAAAGAGTGGCTGCAGAAAACTGCCAAAGGCCACCGTGTTGACGAGCGCCTCGACGGCAAGCGGAGTCGCCAGGGCCAGAATCCCCGTCACGACCGAGAAGACGATCACCGAAACCACGTCCCCATAATCGGGACGCAGCATTTCTAAAAAACGTGGCAGCGGTTTGAGTTTCGCTCCAGCGGCCATGATCCCTCTTCTTTCAAACGCTTACGGCAACTTGCTCGGCTTAGGCAACGAACACTCGAACTTCAACATCCGAGCGTACACGCCTATGTTCATCCATATCGACTTCTCCTCCGGCTCGTTTGAGTTCAAGACGCCGGTTCACGACGCTGGTGCCCCCGGGAGACCTCTTGTTCCGATTGTCATCAAAACCATCCCTCAACCCCACACGGCCAAGCAAGCCGCAACTCGTGTTGACGATACAGTTTACATTCGACGGCTAGTCCCCTTGGTCAGGGCCATGAATGCAGATTCCAAATCGAGTTGTTCTTCGGTGAATTGGCGAAGCCGAATGCCTTGGTTCATCAAGAGCTCCGGCAAATCACTGTATTCGTCGACTTCGGGTTTGAGCACAATTCGGATGGCATTGTCCCCTAATTCCGTCCCCTGCACCTTACTGTGATCGGCCAGCAGCGCCGTGATTCGCTCCAGATCCGACCGATCCGCGGGCTGCACGACCAGGACGGTGTGCTGGCGGACCATTCGAATGACTTCGGTCACCTTGGCGTTCTGTTTCAATTCACCGCGATCAATGATGCCGACTTTGTTACAAACGTCCGCTAGCTCCGGAAGAATGTGACTGCTGACAATGATCGTCTTTCCCAATTCGCCGAGTCGACGAAGCAGGTTTCGCATCTCGATTCGGGCTCGTGGATCGAGCCCCGAGAGAGGTTCATCCAACAGGAGTACCTGGGGGTCGTGGAGCAGCGTTCGTGCCAATCCCAATCGTTGAGTCTGGCCACGTGAAAGCGTATTCGCATACGCATCGCGTTTGAAATCCAAGTCCACGATATCGAGCATCTCGTCGACTCGTTTGCGTCGGGCGACGCCGTTGATGCGATAGGCCGCGGCGAAAAACTCGAGGTACTCGGTCACGGTCATGTCGTCGTACACGCCAAAGAAGTCCGGCATGTAACCGACGAGCCGACGAATTTCTTTGGGCTGGGTGTGGACGCTGTGCCCACATACATAGGCTTCGCCCCAACTCGGTTCGAGCAACGTCGCGATGATCCGCATAGTCGTCGTCTTGCCGGCACCATTGGGGCCGATAAAACCGAACAAGTC
This sequence comes from Pirellulaceae bacterium, assembly GCA_041741195.1. Lineage (GTDB taxonomy): Bacteria > Planctomycetota > Planctomycetia > Pirellulales > Pirellulaceae > JBBSJZ01. The sequence goes on along the minus strand of JBGSKM010000032.1, from coordinate 35,980 downwards.
ACCAGCTTGGAGATCCAAATCGATGCTTCGGATCGCAAACGCGTCTCCGTATTTCTTGGTGAGGTCAACGGTCTTGATCACGGCCGCACTGCTTCTTGAGACGAGTATTGCAAAGAAAAAAATCAGTTAAGGAAATCACGATTGGGACTAGTATCGGCTCGTCGATTGAACGGGTATCACGAGTCGCAAATAAGTCTGGCTGCTGGTCTCAGGAAACGTCCGGCGACTGGACTCATCGGCCTGGGAACTAACGTCGGATTGCGGCGCAATCGACAAGCGATTCAGCGGCGTATCCAACCGCCCCAGAAGCATGCAACGGTCATCCACAAGCAGATTGCTCAAATCCAGGTCACCCAGGACTTCGTGGTCCAATCGCGTGTAGCGTCGGCCGCCTACCGCATCATGGAACATGATCATCTCGGCGATTCGATTAACCGACTGGATGTCCGCAGGATTCCAGGCTTCGGTTTCGCTTGAACTTTCCACCGCCCGCTGCCTCGATAGTTGCCAGCGAAAGTTTTTCTGGCGCAGCGAGTCCAGAGAGTCGACAACGGCACCAGCTCGAAAACGTGTGGGTAACAGGTAAGCCCAGTTCCGATAAATCAACATTCCGTCCAACAAATCAAATGGAAGCGGATTGGAAATCGATCCCTCCAACAGCTCGCTGCCTCGACGCCGTTTGACATTCATGTCCGCTGGTAAATTCGGCTCGAACTGGTAGCGAGCGATTACCGACTTGCTGCTTCGCGGTGCAAGGGAAAGCTGTGTGATAACGCTCTCAAAGCGATCCGCCGCGGTCTGCAGGTCGACGGCGTAGCTGGGCATTCGAGAATCGTCGCCCACGATTTGAATGCCGCCGAGCGAACGCCCGGGATAACCAAAGGGCGACAATAAGCGAACCGAAATCGGACCGGCCAGCTGTTTTAGCGCGGTGGTCGAATCACTCCGCAGCGCGATTTGCCTGGCCTCATGCGTGTACAAGTAACTCCACACCGTGCCACGACCAAACTTCGAGGCGAGATCCATGTCGATGAACTCGACGCGGTTGCACTGAATGGGAATCTCGCCCGAAGAGTCAGCATGCACCGCCGTCGGCGATGAAGAGTCCGGAACGTTTGAATTCGCCGCCATCGGCTGTGATTGCCAAACGAGTAACAACGACATTCCGATCGCGATGATCGGGAAGGTGAGCCAGCCGAGTAGCGGCCGCCCGATCAATCGATTGACGACCAAATAATCAAGCGGCCCCACCAGCGCAATGAGCGCGAGGATGATCAACGAGATGACCGAGAAGCGAATCTTTCGTTTCATCGAAAATTGATCAAGCGCTGACTTTAGCTGGCCCGACAAATCGCTGTAGCTCGTCATTAACGACTGCTGTCCCGGGGCGATGTCGGCGGACACCAAGAGGTCCCCCGTCAAACGGGTCAACAAATCTAGTCGTTCCGGCCAAGCGGCAAACCGTTCTGAATCCAAATCCGCAGCAATCACCGTCACTCGACCAAGCCCCACGACATAGTCAACGACGACCGGCGTGCTGACTTTGCGCGTTGTGCGACCGAGCACGATCACTTGACCCAAATCGCGTGGAAGATCCGCACCGACAAACGGCTCGAGCCTCACCTGGGACGATGTGTACGCCTCGAGCGCGGACGGATCGATCGTGGTGGTTCTAAAGTCGCCAAAGCTCGCCGGTAGCAAGTCCATCATCCACGGCGCCGACCGGATTAACTGTGTCGATGATTCGCCGAGCGTGAGAATGAGTCGACCGCCGCTGAGCAACCACCGTTTGAGTGCGAGTTGCTGGGGCGGTTGCAACGAAGCTAGTAGCTCGGCACCCTGACCGGTCACCAGAATTGCATCAACGCCTTCATAACCAATCGATCGGTCGGGCATCGACGCACTCGATTTTGGCGTCGTCACCGCCACGCTCGCGGATCGGTTGAGCAACTCGTTGGCACCGATTTGATCGATCCCCAGTGCATCGCCAATGACGATCACCCAAGGCATCGACCGCGGGATCATGGACGGCCCCTTGGCAGGAACGCCTGCGATGGGGAAACGAGTCGACACCCAAGATTCTTGATCACTTCGAATGACCAGAGGCGCCGCTTCGCTTCCTGGGACCGCGTAGCCAAAGCCCCCAGCCGTCAACGATTCCGATTGGCGATAAACCACGCGTACGCCATCACCATCGAGCGTCTCGATCTCGAGTTCCGATGCCGGCGCATGAGCTCCCGACGTCGCGTCAACACGAATCGCTGTCCAACAACCGACTCGGTAGTGGCCGTCAATTCCGACGACGACCGGTGGTGGCTCGATGGCGGGTTGGGCGATTGATTGTGAAGTCGTCACGAGGTTGAGTACCGAGGCCACGACCAGCCACGATGCCCAACGGAACATTGAATCGATCATGGTTTTTCCGAATCGGGACATTCGCAAACCAATCGTTTGCAGCCCGGACAACCATGTCCGTACTTGGCGACGAGAGCGGCATTCAAGTCCACACCCGCGACGTTGGCAATCGTGGTCAACCAGGCGAAGCAGTCGGCAAATTCTTCGGCCAAGTTGTCTCGATCGTCGCCCCGTAGGGCCGATGAAAGTTCACCAATTTCTTCCATTAGCCACATAAAGGTGCCTTCCACGCCTCGCGCGACGTCCTTCTCGTAATACATCGTGTGGATGTGCCGCTGGAGATCGGCGATCGACAGCTCGTCTTGATTGGTCGCGGTCGGTTGAGGCATGGCTGTGTGGTGAAATACGGGTTCGCGACCGTCCGAGCCGGCTGTAAGAAGCCCGGCTATGCTCAGAAGCGGAAAATGACGGCTCATTGTAGCCAGCGGTCGTGATCTCAAAACCCTGGCTGCAAAGAACCCGTCGTGTGAACTACAGTAGTCACCTCGACTTGGTTCTCGCCCTACACGCACAGTGGCCGGTTCTTGTCTGAAAATTCACCCCCAGCGGCTGCCCACCCGGACACACCGATCGTCTCCCCCGAGCGATCGCCGGGTGACGATGCGCCGCGATCGCCCAACCAATCCGCGGACGCGGGCTCGCCTAATGGATCGGGAACCAGATCCGGCGACAAGGAATTCCACGCGTATCCGTTTTATTCACCGCGTTTCTGGCACGGGATGCGTCCAGCCACTTTCTGGCGTCTTTTGTCCGACGGCCACTTTCGCATCCATCCCACACGTCTCGCCCTGGCGCTGGGTGTGGCGATCGCGACCGTGTTCAATACATTGCTCGCGGGGCTTCAACAGCTTTTGTTTCGCCGAAAGATTGCCGCATCGGAGTTGCACGGGGCACCGGTTTTCATCATCGGCCACTGGCGAAGCGGTACGACAATGCTGCATGAATTGATGGTGATGGATGAGCGGTTTAGCAGCCCATCGACGTTTCAGTGTTTTGCGCCGCACCATTTCCTCGTCTCCGAATGGTTCTTTCAACGCTTCGCGGGATGGTTGTTGCCATCCAAACGCCCCATGGACAACATGGCCGCCGGTTGGCAGCGACCCCAGGAAGACGAGTTCGCCCTGGTGAACTTGGGACTGCCGAGCCCCTACCGCAGGATCGCGTTTCCGAATGAGGGTCCGATCGACCAGGAATATCTCAACTTTACCGATTTCGATGAGTCTCGGTGGAAGCCCTGGGTCGAGAAGCTTCGCCATTTTCTGCTCGGCGTCAGCTATGTCACCGGTCGACCACTCATTATCAAAAGTCCCACGCACACCGGTCGCGTTGCGGCGCTCGCTCGAGCATTTCCCGAAGCAAAATTCATCCATATAACACGCGACCCGCGAGCATTGTTTCCGTCGACGTGCCGATTGTGGCGCAGCCTGGATGAAATCCAATCGTTTCAGAAACCTAATCACGCTGGGATCGAAGCCTACGTGATCGAATGCCTGCAGCGAATGTATCGCGACTTTCGCTCGGCAACTGACCCGTTGGGTCCGCAACGATTTATCGAAGTTCGTTACGAGGATCTTGCGGCGTCGCCGACAAGCACCTTGCGCTCGATTTATGAATCTCTGCACCTTGCCGATTTTGATTCGGTCCAGCCGACCATCGAGCAATGGGTCGCTACCGAACACAAACAATACGAAACCAACCGACATCGACTTGATCCGGCCCAGGAAGCGTTGCTGAAAAACGCTTGGCACGAGTACTTCCAGCTTTTTGGCTACAAATAAAATCATGAGATCTTCCGTGTTGTTTCATCGAGTTTACTTCTCGCTCGTCGCCTCCGCGTGTTTCATTGCCGTCTCGGCCGGGTGCCAGAAATCCGAACCCGTCGCAACTCCAGTCGCGACGACCGCGGAGGTACCAGCGTCGCCGGTCGACCACACGCCCCAGAGTTATGAGGCGACTGCGGAGCAACTGCTCGGCGCTCGCTTGCCGCTGGCGGACACTTCCGATGGCTGGGTACGGCTCTTTGATGGTCACACCTTGTTTGGCTGGGAGATCGCCGGCAACGCCAATTGGCGAATCGAAGATGGCACGATCACGGTGGACCAAGGTGAAAAGGGTTTCCTATGCACGAGCATCGATTGGCAAGACTACGAATTGACACTCGAATTCAACGCGGATGCCGAAACCAACAGCGGCGTCTTTCTGCGAACGCCGTTGAAACCCGAAAACCCAGCGATCGATTGCTATGAAGTGAACATCGCACCGAACAGCAACCCTTTTCCGACCGCCAGTGTGGTCCAGCGTCAAAAAGTGGATGCGGAAAAAGCACCGGAGCAGGTGGAAAAGACTTGGCGACGGATAACGATGCGACTCGAAGGTGACCACCTGCAAGTGTCGCTTGATGATACCGTGGTCACGGATTACACCGACGCAATGGGATTGGAGGTCGGTCGCATCAGCCTGCAACACAACAGCGGTCGCGTTGCCTTTCGCGACATACGACTGCGTCCGCTCGGCCTTAAACCACTACTCGATAAAGAGCTTGCCCAGTGGAAACGCTATCCCGAAATGCCTGGTGAATTCTCGGTGGACGAGGACAATGTTCTGCAAGTCGAGGGCGGTCGAACGCAACTGGAGAGCAACGACTCGTACGGCGACTTTGTGTTGTTGACAGGCTACAAGACTGCGGAAGCCAAAACGAACTCGGGCATTTTCTTTCGATGTATCCCGGGTGAGGAAATGATGGGTTACGAATGCCAAGTCAGTAACGAAATGAAGGACGACATGCCACTTGCACCAGCGGATTGTGGAGCGGGCGGCATCTTTCGTCGCCAAGATGCCCGACTCATCGCCGGCAACGTGGATGATTGGTCCTCGCTCTTGCTGGTTGCGCACGGGCAAAAGTTCGCCGCTTGGGTCAATGGCATCCAAGTGACCGACGTCCAAGACACTCGCCCCGCGGATCCCAACCCACGCAAGGGTTTGCGACTGGAACCCGGCACACTCATGATCCAAGGTCACGATCCCACCACCAAAGCCTGGTTCCGAAACTTAGCGATTCGCGAAACCGTTCGCACTCAAGCAGACGCAAAATAAGCCTGCGACTTCGTACCGTTAATGTTGCTGGCAAACGTTACTTGAAATTCACCCGACCAAGATTCGTCGCGAACCAGGACCACTTGCTTTACGAAATCGTCGACTGCTGCTTGGCAAAGTCGCGGAGCGGTTTGGGGAGGGGAAAGTGGACGTTTTCTTCTCGGATCGATTTGGTCTCGACGGTGGCGTTGAACTGTGCCACGAGCCAGTCAATGGTCGCTTTGACGACCGATTCGGGCGCACTTGCACCGGCGGTAATTAGTACGGTTTGAGCATCATCGAATTGATGACGCTGAAGATCTTGAGGCCCGTCGACGAGAAAGGCTTGCCTGCCTTGCTCGATGGCAAGCTCCCTCAGACGTTGGCTGTTGCTGCTGTTTTGGCTGCCGAGCACCAGCACGACATCCACCTCGGGGCTGAGCAACCGGACCGCTTCTTGACGATTTTGGGTGGCATAGCAAATGTCGTCCTTCGGCGGGCTGTTGATCTCCGGAAATCGCTCCCGAAGCCGGCGGATCACTCGATTGGCATCGTCGACGCTGAGTGTCGTTTGCGTCAAATAGGCGAGCTTGGTCCCTGCCGGAAACTGCAACGCATCCACATCATTCTCGTCTTCGACAAGCACGATCGCTTCGGGTGCTTCGCCCATCGTGCCGAGCACTTCGTCGTGCCCCTCGTGACCAATCAGGATAATCGTGTAACCTGCTTTCGCGTACTTGATCGCTTCAAGGTGCACCTTGGTCACCAGCGGGCACGTCGCATCGAGCGCATGCAATTGACGATCCTTGGCAGCTTGGCGAATCTCCGGTGACACACCGTGGGCAGAGAACAACAAGACACTTCCCTCGGGAGCCTCATCAAGGCTTTCGATAAAGATCGCACCCTGGTCGCGAAAGGTGTTGACGACATATTGGTTGTGGACGATCTCGTGGTAAACATAGACGGGGGGGCCGAATTTCTGGAGCGTCAACTCGAGCGACTGGATCGCCATATTGACGCCGGCACAGAACCCACGGGGTGCGGCCAAAATGATCTTCATCGTGTTAAAATTCCCTGGCGTATTCGACGCCGGTCGTGTTACGCGAAATGTCCAACCCGTTTATTGTTTCCTACTGTCCAGAATAACCGCGTGGCCAACGTTTCGTCCAACCGTCTCGATTGTCACCAAGCGGATTCCGAGCACGTGACCTTGGTCGATGCGGAGCGTTACTGTCGACGTTTGGCAAAACGTCATTACGAAAACTTCTTGGTAGCGACCTTTTTTTTGCCCCGCCGACTTCGCCAGCCGTTTTTCAACATTTACGCGTTTTGCCGCACTGCGGACGACCTCGCCGACGAATCGCCGAGCGTCGAAGTGGCCTCGCGCCAGCTCGCTCGCTTCCAACGTTGCTTGGACGATGCTTTTGAGAGCCGCCCCAGGGGCGAAATTTTTGTCGCCTTGGCCCATACCGCCCATCAATACTCACTGGACAAATCACTCTTCGATCGGTTGCTCGTGGCGTTCCGCCAGGACCAGGTCAAGACGCGGTACAACACCCGAGAGGAGCTACTTGACTATTGTCACAACTCCGCCATGCCGGTGGGCGAGCTGTTGCTACAGCTTTGCGGTTGCTCGACGCCAGAGAACGTGCGCTTATCCGGGGATATCTGTGTGGGGCTCCAATTGGTGAATTTTTGGCAAGACCTCAAACGCGACCACCAAATGGGGCGGATCTACTTGCCAGCGGATCGGATGCGATCTCTGGGCGTCACCGAAGATATGTTTGATTCCCAAATAACTCCGGCGCCGCTACGAGGAGCGATCCAGCGAGAATGCGAACTTGCCGAAGAGCATTTTCACCGTGGTTTGCCGTTGGTCGAGCGAGTCCCCCGATGGTTTGCTCGAGACGTCGCGCTCTTCGCTCACGGTGGACTGTCCGTCATCCACGCCCTGCGAAAAATCGATTTCGACGTCCTGGGCACACGTCCGGTGGTCAGCAAGCGTACGCAACTTGGATTGCTCGCCAAAGCCTGGCTAGGGCGGTTAAGTCGTCGACCCGATATCATTTAAGATCGCCCTGCCCTGCCGGTCCCTTTTTTTCCAAGTTATTCATGCTACCGCACCCTTCGGCCGCTGCTAGCTATCGACACGTTCGACGGATTGCTCGCCGAAGCCGGAGCAATTTCTATCGATCGTTTTGGCTATTGCCGCGACACAAGCGAGACGCGATGTGTGCGCTCTATGCGTTCGCTCGCGTGACGGATGATCTGGGGGATTGTCATGAACCGGCGGCGCTTCGAAAGACATGGTTGAACTGGTGGCGACAGACGACCGCGCTGAACTTGATTGGCGAGGGTGCATCGGACCGCGTGGTCCTCGCGGAGGGCCTGAGCTCCGATACGCGCTCGTGGCCCATCGATTTGCATCGCCGAGCGAACGAGATCTTTCCAGCGCTGCGGGATGCCGCGACGCAGTACCAAATCCCATCACGGTATCTGCTGGAGATTGTGGACGGGGTGATCGCGGACCAACAAAAGACTCGCTTCGACACCTTCGAACAACTGGAGCATTATTGTTATCTCGTCGCTTCGGCCGTGGGGCTCGCGTGCTTGCACATCTGGCAATTCAATCCACCACTCCCCGTCCAATCGGCCGTAGATTGCGGGCTCGCATTTCAATTGACGAACATCTTGCGAGATGTCGCCGAGGACGCGGGGCGCGGTCGAATTTATTTGCCGCGTCAACACTACGAAAAACACGGGCTTTGCGAAGACGACTTGCTGAGCCCTCGCCCGGATGACCGCTTGAAATGCTTGATCCTCGATGAAGTCGAGCGAGCGAAACGGTTGTTCGATTCGGGTTGGCAAGTCTGGGATTCACTGCACCCCGACGGACGTCCAATGTTCAGCATGATGTGGAGGACGTATCGACGATTGCTCGATCGCATCGAACAAGCTCCCGGTTGCGTCGCGACGCATCGCATTCGGCTTTCCACCGGCCAGCGATTGGAATTAGCGTCCCAACATTTTTGGCCGCCGATGTTCAGCCGGTTACCGGTCCCACCGCGGGAAGTCAGCGGACAGTGATCAATCTTCTTGATACGCCGGGTCGAGATCCATCAAGAGTTGTCATCATCGGTGGTGGGCTCGCAGGACTCTCCGCCGCCGAAGCGATCGCACGTGTCGGTGGGCAACGGATTCGCATCACGTTGCTCGAATCGCGACGTGTTGCCGGTGGTCGAGTTGGTTCGTTTAGCGACGACGTCACGGGAGAATCGATTGACTATTGCCAGCATGTCACGATGGGCTGCTGTACTAACTTTATTTCGTTGCTGGAGCGGTCGGGCCAGATCGACGATTGGCCCCGATATTCATCCTTGATCTTCTTGCACCCGCAAACAGGGGCGAGCCGGTTTGCACCGTCGCGTCTCCTGTCGCCTCCGCTGCATCTAGCCGTCACGCTCAAACAGTTGAAGTACCTGGCACGGGATAGCCGACGTCGAATCAAACACGGCCTCCTTCGCTTGATGCGAACTCCAGCAATCGAATTACAAGATCGCAGCGCGAGGGACTGGCTCCAGGCGAACGGCCAAGACGACACAACGATCACGCTATTTTGGGACGTGATTCTTGTTAGCGCCCTCGGGGACCGGACCGATTGCGTGTCGATGGCGGCCGCTCGCAAGGTGATCATCGACGGGTTCGCCGCCGCCCGCGGGGCGTCCGACGTCCTCGTTCCTCGCAAGCCACTTTCAAATCTCATTGGCGACGTGCTGTCTGCCCACGTCGCTCGTTCGGGTGTCGAGTTTCGCCGTGGTGTAACGGCGACGGGGCTTCAGCGAACGAGCAACGATGCCTTGCAAGTCGAAACGTACAGCGGCGAACAGCTCACCGCCGAGCATGTGATTATCGCGGCGCCCTGGTTTGCTGCGGCCAAGCTGCTCCGAGCCAGTAGCTTTGCCGAGGCGTTTCCATTACTCGATGAACTGCAGACGCTTCCCGCGTCGCCGATCACGGGTGTGCATTTATGGCTCGACCGTGAAATCATGCAGGAGCCGCACGCGGCGATCGTCGGATTGTTGCCCCAGTGGATCTTTCGCCAACCGATCGACGTGAAGTCGTCAGGCGACGAGCACTACTACCAAGTCGTCATCAGCGGATCGCGCGACATACGTGGTCGCGATAAAGCGGCGCTGGTCGCACAAATCATGAGCGACTTATCTCGCGTGTTGCCGGCGGCCAATCACGCCAATGTGATGCGTTTTAAAATGGTCACCGATCCGCAGTCCGTGTTTTCCGTCAGCCCCGAAGTCGATCGCCTGCGACCGCAGTCGCGCACGCCCGTCAAGGGACTTTACTTGGCGGGCGATTGGACACAAACCGGATGGGCGGCAACGATGGAAGGCGCTGTGATCAGCGGAATGATCGCGGCGAACCAGGTCCTGGCCCACGAAGCCTTGCCCGAGCTTAAGATTGATCCGGGATTGCCGCGGGGCTGGCTAGCACGGTGGTTGATTCGCGACTGAGCATCAACGCGAACCGACCCGCCCTCCCATTCGATCTAGGCAAGCCAGCTTGGCACTTCGTCCGCACCTGGAAGCGTGATCTCTTTTACTTTCGTCACCGCTTCGATGCTGTTGAGTTCAGCGATCGCGGCCGCTGGCGCCTTGGTATCCAGACTAAGCACGCCGATCGCTTTGCCACCGGGAGTATTGCCCTCACGACCGACAGCCATTTGAGCGATGTTGACTTGATGGCTTCCGAAGACGGTTCCCACTCGACCGATGATCCCAGGCACATCGTTGTGTTCAAAGATCAACAATTCGCCATCCAGGAATGACTCGAGTCGATAGCCGTCCAGCGAGATCAAACGTGGCATGTTTTGTCCCAGGATCGCACCGCCGGCGCGGACCGCGCGTCCACCGCCGCTAACTTGGACCGTTAAGCTTGACGTGAATGCGCCTTGTTCGCGAATCTTTTCTTCCACCAGTTCAATGTCGCGTTCGCGGAGAAGCATTTCGGCATTGATAATATTGACGTCTTCGACCACGCGTTCGAGCAAACCAGCACAAAGGGCATTGGTGAGTGTTCGCGTATCTTTCCCAGCGACCTCGCCGCGATACGTCACATGGACTCGATCGATTCCGCCGCCGTGCCACTGGGACACGAGCAATCCGAGACGATGTGCGACGTTGAGAAACCCTCGCAAGCTTTCGAGTGTCTTGGGATCGAGCGAGGCGACATTCACGGCATGTTTGATCTCACCCGTTTTCAGGTAATTGATCAATAGATGAATGCCTTCGACGGCAACCTGCGTCTGGGCCTCTTCGGTGCTGGCGCCCAAGTGCGGCGTACAGACCGTGTTGGGCATTCCGAACAGGGCGCTGCTGGTGCAAGGCTCTTCGTCGTACACGTCCAGCGCGACGCCGCCGATTTTGCCGCTCTTGAGTCCATCGACGAGCGCCGCTTCGTCGTAAATTCCACCGCGCGCGGCATTGATCAATCGAATCCCTGGCTTGACCTTGTCCAGTTGAGCGTGACTGATGAGCCCCTTTGTTTCGGGCGTAAGCGGTGTATGCACCGTCATGTAGTCCAGTTCTGGCAACATCTCATCGACCGTCGCCACACGACGCACGCCAAGGCTGGCGGCTTGCTCATCTGTCAAGAATGGGTCAAACGCGATGACCTTCATGTCGAATGCGAGGGCGCGTGAGGCGACTTCGCGGCCGATCCGTCCCATTCCGACCACCCCGAGCGTCTTGCCGGCAAGTTGGGTTCCCATGTAGTTCTTGCGATCCCAGCGGCCTTCGATCAGGCTCTGGTTCGCTGGCGCGATGCTGCGCGAGAGGGCCAGCATCAGTGCAAAGGCATGCTCCGCCGTGCTCACCGTGTTACCGGCCGGCGTGTTCATCACCACGATCCCGCGGCGAGTCGCGGCCGCTTTGTCGATATTGTCCGTCCCCACGCCCGCGCGCACGATCGCTCGCATTCGCGTGTTTCCGTCGAGGGACTCACGCGTGATTTTGACACCCGATCGAAGGATCGCACCGTCGAATTCGTTGAGCGCCGAGCGGAGTTCATCACCCTTGAGTCCGGTGCGAATTTCGTATTCGACGCCCGCCTCCGCATCGAGGATGTCGAGACCTTCTTGAGCGATGCTGTCCAGAACGATAATGCGATGCATGAGAAACAGATTTCAATGAAACAGGAAGCAAGTGTCAGGTGGAGAAACAGAAGCGGCGAAGGGACTAGCCGTTCTTCGCGGCGAAGTCATTCATGAAGCTGGCAAGGGTTTCGACTCCCTCGCGTGGCATTGCGTTGTAGATGCTCGCGCGAATACCACCAACGCTTCGGTGGCCTTTCAAACTAGCGAGCTCATGCGTCGCGGCTTCCTTGACGAACTTAGACTCGAGATCTTCGCTGGGCAAGCGGAACGTCACGTTCATCAGCGATCGACAGTCCGCTTGTGCGTGACCTTGATAGAACCCACCGTGCGCGTCGATCACATCATATAGCAACTGGCTCTTGGCTTCGTTGATTTGTTTCATCGCCGCCAAACCACCCACGTGATCCTTGAGCCAACGAGCGACCTTGCCCAACACGTAAATCGCAAACGTCGGTGGAGTATTCCACATCGATTCGGCTTCGAAGTGGTTCTTGTAGCGCAGGTAACCCGCCGTCGCATCGCTCCCGCCGTCGAGCAGATCCTTGCGAATGATCACCACGGTGACGCCCGCGGGCCCAGCATTCTTTTGGGCACACGCGTAGAGAATTCCGTAGCGATCCATTTGCAACGGTCGGCAGAGGAAATCACTCGACGCATCACTGACCAATGGTACCGAACTGGGGCAATCTGGCTCACTGGCGAACTGCACACCCTGGATCGTTTCGTTGCTGCAATAATACAGGTACGCGGCGTCATCGCGAACTTGGTAGTCCGATGATCCTGGCAAGCGATCGTAATTGCTTGCCTTGCCATCCCAAATCGCTTCCGTGTTTCCTTCCTTCTGCGATTCCGGGATCGCGCTCTTGCTCCACGTGCCTGTAAGCAGGTACTGCGCGGTTTTACCCGTACCGGTCAACAAGTTCTGGGGGATCATCGAGAATTGCAACCGCGATCCACCCTGCAAGAACAACACCGCATAATCGTCCGAAACGCCCAGCAGCGATCGAATCGATGCCTCGGCGTCGTTGGTGATGTCGATGAACAGCTTGTCACGGTGACTGATCTCGAGAATCGACGCACCCGCACCCGGTAGGCAGAGCAGGTCTTCTTGCACCTGCTGGAGCACCGGCAACGGCAATACAGCGGGGCCAGCGGAGAAGTTGTAGACACGTTGCGAGGTTGCGGTGGCAGCCATCGAAAGGACCATTCCCGAGAGAGTTGCGTGGAAGCGGAAACGGGAAATTCTAAGCGGACAACTGGATTCGCGGAAGGTTGCGAAGCGGCGGGGGAAATTTCCGACTCCGGATGCCACACCGACGTAACAACCAATCGCCCGACTTTAGCGCAACGGCGTCCACCACGCGGCTTTGCAACAAAGGCCCCGAGCAAACGCAAACCGGACAAGAAATGCGATCCAGACCAGAATCGCCTGTCGCACATCCGCCGCAATCAGATGTGCATCACTCGGATGCCCACTCCCGGATGATGTCGCGGCGGTCGTTCACCGGACCATAAAGCAATTTCATTGCTTCATCGCCCGCCACAAGATCGAATGCAAGAGCCACATCCGCGGGCTGCAATAATCCGGCAGCCTCATACATTCGAATCTCAGCGAGGGTTTGCAATCGTTCGGCGGGCGGCGATGTCACGATCATTCCCACCCGTCGTTTGGCGATATCAGCGGTAATCGCGGGAAGCGGCACCACCGTCGCAGCACGGTCGATGTAGGACCAAACCGATGTCATTTGCTTGTTCACATAATCCGCGTTGGTTGTCCGCCCAGTTCGTGTCGACTGCATCGCTTCGATGGTGTCGATGCCTTGCGAAGCGATCAGTGACTTGCCGGTACTGACCTGGTAGATGCGACAGTACGTCACGTTTTGCACCTCACCATTGCGGCCCGCCGGTTTCGCGCTGACGTCAAAGTGCATTAACAACTCCACCCCCGCTTCACGCGACTTGGTCAACATGTCCGCTGAGGGACCTTCGCCGACGAACAAGATTCCGGGCGTCCACATCGGCAAGGCGTCAGCCGGCGGGGTGATTGGCGCGGGTCCGATGATGGGCGGTGGTTCAACGGCCGCACCAGGTTGTCGGCCGCCCGGACCGGCGTAACCATCGGCCCCTGGATAGCCCGCTCCTGGATAGCCGTTGGCCGGATCCATCCCCGAATCGTAACCCGATCCATCCTCGTATCCGCTCGAGGTATCTTCGTAACCGGAACCCGCGTCTGGATAGCCAGCCGGATTTCCTCCCGCGACCGCATTGGCTGCTGGCGTTTCGACGACGGGTGGTTTGAGCGATGTGAGCCCCGCCCCAAAAGCGCCAGTTTGAAACCGCTTGGCAAAGCCTTCGGAAACGGTGACCGCAATGAGCCCAAGATTCTTTTCCAGGATTTCATTCACGTCGACTTGCGGCACCGCGGGAGCCGCAGGGGCACCATTGACGCCCCGCATTTGCCCTTGGCGTGGATCCATGGCCGCTGTGTCGTAACCCGAATCGTATTGCGATTCATAGCTTGGGTCATAACCACTTTCGTAACCAGCACCGGCGAACCCGCCGGGCTTGGTGTCAGCTTGGAGCGGCTTAGCCTCAGCCACTTCGTCCAAGCGAACCATGACGGAAACACCCCAACGAACCTGCCAAACAGGCCGCTTGAATAAGGCGCTGTAGCGAATGGTCTTGAACGCCGGGCGAGCGTCGGGAAATTCTGCGATCATATGGCCGTACAACAGGTCCATTGCCAATTGTTGATGGCCATCGGTCATCGCTTGTTCGGCTTGGCTGAGCAGAATGGGTCCGGTAGGCAGCTTTGCCCCCGACTGCGTCCTGGCGAGCGAGACAAAGTCGAACTGACCCAGTGCTTGCAAGATCCCACCGTCGATCGCTTGAGTGACGTCGGCGGAACCGGGTGCGGCGCCCGGGTATTGGCCGCCGCCGCCGTACGAATCCGATTCGTAGGAACCGCCCGGGTATCCACTCGGATCACTGCCGGGATAACCGGCTGGAGGACCGCCGCTGCCGCCGGGATATCCCGCCGGTGGTCCACTGCTGCTACCGGGATAACCGCTACCGGGAGGTTGGCCGATCGCAGTAGCGGTTAGGAAGCAAAGCGTCAAAGAGCTTGCGCCGAGAATGCGACACCACGCCAATCGCGTTTTTGCCGAGGGCTCTTGGGTGGGACGCTCCGACTTGCCGGTGCCTTGCTGACGTACGCCTTGGGGGTGACCAATCATGATTGCACGCGATTTTTTTGGAAGCGATGTCGTGGGAAGGAAAAGGCCAGCGGCGACGCAGGTTCGGCTGGGATCGTTGACGCAAGACATGCATCATAAATCCGTGGCGACCCCGTTTCCCAGTCGCTGGGGAAGGAAAATCACCTTTCACGAAAGTATTCGTGGTACCTGAGAACCGTTTGCCGCGTTCTATACGTCGTAGCATGAGTGTTTTCGCGTCTGATTGCAAAACTCTTTTTGCGACATTTCGATGAGGCCTTGCCAGCAAAATGTCCGGTTAGGATAGGCAAAGTAGCCCCAGCGGGGGAACTTTCGTGCCGCAGACGCTTCAAAGTTGGCAATCGTTCTATTAACCTGAACCAGATTCGATCGCGATCAAAATCGCTGTTTTGCTGATTTTTACCGCCCAGGCAACGACATGACCCGCAAACCGTCCCGAACTCGCATCGTTCTTTCGCAGCGTCGAACCAGTGTTCGCCGGCGGCTGCTGATGGAGCGATTGGGCGATCGGCGGGTGTTGGCTGCGCTGACCGGTGTTGTCTTTGACGACACCAATGAGTCGCTCGTTCAAGACCTGGGGGAGTCGGGCTTGGAGTTTCGCGTCGCATACTTGGACCACAATGAAAACGGTGCACTCGACGCGGATGAGCCGTATGAGCTCACGGACTCGGTGGGTGGATTCACGTTTGCCGAAGTCGCCGACGGGTTAGCGATCGTTCGCGTGTTTGATGGTAACTCTAGCCAACGGCAAACCTTTCCCGTGGTCGCCGAGACCACTCATCCAGTGGTCGAAGCGGCTGGGGTCCAAACGTTTTTTGCGGATGACGATGGTGCGATTGCTTTAACAGGTGACGCGGTTATCTCCGCGAACTTGGAATCGGGGCTGACAACAAGCATTGAGAATTTTAGCAGCTTAACGTCGGCTCAACGCTTGTCCGACGGTCGCTTGATCGTGATTGGAACGAGCGAGAGCGGCGACACCGCTTGGGTGGTGGACTCCGACCTCTCCAACTCGACGGCAATCGATCTGTCGGGATCGGCGAGCGGCGCGGCTTGGTCGAGTTTGGTACTCGGAAGCGACGGACGAGGATTGGTGCTCGAGTCCTCGGATTCGCCGACGACGGTTCGTTCGATTGACGCCAGTGACCCATCGAACATTGTCACCGGCGAAACGACGACGGTGGTCGCGGCGAATTCGGTGGCAATCGGTTCGTCCAGCGGCAATCGTAGTGTGATCGCATCACCGGATCCCGAAGGGCTGGTGCTGAATTTGTGGAGCAACTCCACGGCAACGCTCATCTCAGCCAATGACGTCGTCGTGCCGGGGATCAGTGAGTTGCTGGCCTTTGACGATGCGACCGGCTTGCTCGCGGCTCGCACGATTGATGGCGGCGTCAGTGTGCTTGACGTCGAAGCTAGTTTCGCGGAACTGCAACGCATCGATGATGTCGACGGACCGGTCGCGATCGATCCGATGCGTGAATTACTGTTTTCAATCTCGCCCAATGACAACTCGCTGGTGCTCAGAAGCTTGAGCCAAGGCAACGTGCTGGCAACGTACCCGCTAGCGATTCCCGAGTTGGGTTCGATCACGAGTGTGGCGCTCGGATCAAATCAACAGTCCGTCGTGGTGATTGGGACCCTGGGGCTGCGTGAGATCTCGCTCAGCCGGCCTGGGTCACATCGGGTCATGATCGTGGATGGCAACGATCCGGCCCCGATGAGCTTCGGATTGGTATCAACCGCGGACAACTCGCCACCGTCGTATGCATCGATCCCGAGTTTTGAAGTGCTCGAAGACGATGTGCTCAATGCAACTGCGCCCGGCGCATTGGCGGGCGCCACGGATTCCGAATCGGATCCGTTACTGGTATTGCAACAAGGTGAAGCGGCCAATGGCCAACTTTCGATTCGGCCAAACGGGTCGCTGCTATACATGCCCAACATCGACTTCAACGGCACCGAGACGATTAACGTTCGCTTGAGTGATGGACGCTCGCTTTCCGAACCCATCTCACTTGAAATCCAAGTGATTCCGGTTCCCGACGCTCCGTCCCAGGTGACGATCGTATTGAATCCAGTTCCCGAAAGCCTACCTATCGGCGAACCGGTGGCAACGTTGCTCATCGAAGACCCGGACTTGGTGGACAACCACCTCACCACGATCGATGATCCACGTTTTCAATGGATCGGCAACCAATTGATCAATGTCGCTGGAGTTTTTGATTACGAGAGCGAGCCGACCATTCCTTTGCGAGTGACGGTGACGGACCCCGAAACGGGTACTGAAATTGTCAAGAATACCACGCTGAATCTGCTCGACGCGAACGATCCAATCACGGGGATCGTCCCCAATGAGCTGAGCGTGTTTGAAAACGTCCCTGGCGAATTGCTCGCCGGATTGGAAGTGCTCGATGAAGACGCCGAGCAATCACACACATTGACCGTTGACGACGAGCGATTTGTGATCGACGGTTTCGATTTGCGGCTGGCCGACGGCGTATCGCTTGACTTTGAAACGGAACAGATCGTCACCATCAATGTGACGGCCACCGAGATCGGTGCTGACGGGACGTTCACTCAAGCGATTGTGATCCGCGTCAAAGACATCCCTGAACAACCACAGACGCTGGGGCTTTCCAACCAAACGGTGGAAGAAAAGAAGCCGGGCGCCATCGTGGGTGACGTACTCGTCGATGGACGAATTGCCGACAGTCGCTATTCGTTGAGCGTCGATGACCCGCGATTCGAAGTCTCAGGGACTCAGCTGAAGTTGGTCGATGGGGTGAGCGTGGATGTGGCAACGCAAAGTGAAATCGAACTCGAAATCACAGCCACCGACTCCCAAGGCCAATTCGCCGCGATCTCTGGTTCCTTTGTCATCACCGTTCTCAAGCAAGACATTCCGTTTCACAATGACGAGCTTCCCGAGGATGTCGATGGTAGTGGAGACGTCACGGCAGGAGACGCACTGGAGATCATTCACTACTTGAACCAGTTTGGACCTGGCCCGGTTGGCCAAGGCAATCCCAACATCGGCTTTGACGTTAACGGCGACGGTTTCATCACCGCGCTGGACGCGCTCATCGTCATCAATTATCTCAACCGCATCGAAGTCGGCGGAGGCGGGGGCACGGTGGGTGGTGAACCCGAGCCCGAACAGATGGCAACGACTCCGAGTGCACCGGATCGCTCACAGGTCACAACACCCGAGAACACACGCGACGAAGCGATTGTGCAGTGGAACCAATCAACTCGTGACGCTTCCGACACTCCGCCGAGCACTCCAAACGCTGCCAGCCGGTTGTTGCAATCGGACGTGATGAGCAAACCGAGTGACGATGAATCCGTGGTCGCCGCCGTCGATGCATTCGTGCGACTTCTGGGTGATGCGTAGCCCGCGAAGACTGCCGCGCGGCGTGGTAGGTAGTCGTTCGTGGTCGCCATCAGCTATGCTGTTCCAGCGTCTTTGACTCATTTTCTTACGCTGGAAACGATCGCCATGAATCACTTGCTTCGTCGTCTCACCGCCCTTGCTGGCTTTTTCGTGCTCTTCCCCACGGTGGTCCCAGGAGCGGATGTGGATCGACAACTTTACGAAGTACGCACCTATTTGCTCAGCGACAAAAGTGACGAAGCGGCGATCGATCGGTATCTCGCCGAAGCGTTGATCCCCGCCTTGGGACGCCAGGGCATTGGTCCCGTGGGAGCACTCACTCCAGCCCCCGCCGACGAGACCGGCGTGCGTCAAATCGTTGTCGTCATTCCTTACAATAGCGCTTCTCAAATGCTGGAGTCAGCCGGCAAGCTTGCCAGCGACACGGAGTACCAAACCGCGGCGAAGGATTATCTGGAGCGTGAACCCAAGAATCCGCCGTTCGCTCGCATCCGTAGCGAATTGTTGGTCGCCATGGATTGCTGGAAAGAAGCCAAGGTACCCGCTGGTTCGCTGGAGAATCAAGAGCGTGTCTATGAATTGAGGCTTTACGAGAGTCCCACCGAACGTATCGGAAACGTCAAAGTTGACATGTTCAACTCGGGCGAGGTCCCGATTTTTTTGGATTGCAAAATCCAACCGATCTTCATTGGCCAAGCAGTGATCGGACCGCTGACGCCATCGCTCACCTACCTCACGATGTATGAAAACGAAGCGGCACGCAACGAAGCTTGGGTCGCGTTTCGCAAACATCCCGACTGGAAAGTGTTGAGCGCCCAACCCAAGTATCAAGGCACCGTCAACCGCATCGACAAGTACGTGCTGAAGGCAAAACCGTACTCCCAGATGTAGCCCGCTCCCCGCGTCCTTTGGTGGTCGTTACGATTGCCCTCATGACACCAATGATGAGGCAATACCACGACGCCAAAGCCGCTTGCGGTGATGCGCTGCTTTTCTTTCGCATGGGCGACTTCTATGAGTTGTTCCTTGACGATGCAAAAGTCGCCGCGAAAGTCTTGGGGCTGACACTCACCAGTCGAGACAAGGATAGCGAGAATCCGACCGCGATGGCCGGATTCCCGCATCACCAGCTTGATTCATATCTGCACAAGTTGATTCAGGCGGGTTATCGCGCGGCAGTATGCGAACAGGTCGAGGACCCCAAGCAAGCCAAGGGGCTCGTGCGGCGCGAAATCACTCGGCTCGTTAGTGCTGGTACGCTCACCGACGATGGGTTGCTCGATCCACGAGAAGCCAATTATCTGGCGTCGGTCTACTTGCCGTCCGCCAAGGGTGTCGCGGGCAAGTCAAAACTTGATGCTGACGTCTTGGTGGGCATCGCTTGGGCGGAGCTATCCAGTGGGCGATTCGAATCGGGTACGTTTCCTTATTCGAGAATCGAAGACGAGTTGGCCAGAATCGGGCCCGCCGAAGTGATCTATCGCGAGGACGATGCGAGATTCACGCCTGACACGACGGCGTCTTGGTCATGGACACGTCGTCCGGCATGGTCGTTTGCCGAAGAACCGAGTCGACAGTCGCTGTGTCGGCAATTCTCTGTTCATAACCTGGAGGGTTTTGGATTCGGCGAAGACGACTCGCCCGCGGTGTGTGCGGCCGGTGCGGTGTTGACTTACCTGATGGAGACCCAGCCGTCGGGGCTCGATCACTTTCGATCGTTGGTGTCGCACCAGCGAACGCCGGTGTTGCAAATCGATGCGTCGACACGGCGGAGTCTGGAGATCACGCGAACCATTCGGACGAGCTCGCGTGAAGGGTCGCTGCTCGATGTCATTGATCGCACGTCGACGCCGATGGGATCGCGACTGCTGGCAGACTGGATCGCGGCGCCCTTGGTGGATGTCGATGAGATCAATGTGCGGCTTGATGCTGTCAATGAAATTGCATCGGACACGCGGCTGCGCGGCGATGTGCAAT
This sequence comes from Pirellulaceae bacterium, assembly GCA_041741195.1. Taxonomy (GTDB): domain Bacteria; phylum Planctomycetota; class Planctomycetia; order Pirellulales; family Pirellulaceae; genus JBBSJZ01. The sequence continues at coordinate 15,717 of JBGSKM010000032.1, read as the reverse complement.
CGACACTCAAAGAGACGTATGACTTGACGCGATTGCTCGCTCGGATTGCCACGATGCGCACGGGGCCTCGCGATCTCCAACAAGTCGCCGCGACGCTCGCCGGGCTTCCCCAATTGAAAGCCCGTTTGACTGATCGCGCATCCGCCATGTTATGTGACATCGAGGCCGAATTGCATTTGTGTCCCGAGTTGCGATCCAAGCTCGAGTCCGCGCTCAATGACGAGTGCCCACTTTCGGCGGCCGATGGCAATTTCATTCGCACGGGCTACGACGAGTCGCTTGATGCGATGCGAGAATTGGCCAAGGGCGGCAAGCAATGGATCGCCAACTACCAACGGAGCCAAATCGATAGTACCGGCATCGCCAATATGAAGGTCGGCTACAACAAAGTGTTTGGCTACTATCTCGAAGTCACCAATGCCCATCGAGATAAGATTCCGGCGCACTTCATTCGCAAACAAACGCTAAAGAATTGTGAACGCTATATCACGCCGGAGCTCAAAGAATATGAGGAGAAAGTCCTCTCGGCAGATGATCAAGCGGCTTCGCGCGAACAGGAATTGTTCAACGATTTGAGAACGGCGACGCATGCGCATCTGGAGATTCTGCAACAAGTCGCCGCGGCACTTGCGCAGCTCGACGCGCTGACGAGCTTCGCGGAGATCGCGTCTCAACGTCGTTGGATTCGCCCGACACTCACCACCCAGCCGATCCTGCGAATCGAAGCGGGCCGACACCCGGTGCTGGACATCACTATGCCTCAGGGTGAGTTTGTGCCCAATGATTGCACTCACTCTCCCGAAACCGGAATGATTCTGCTCATCACCGGGCCGAATATGGCGGGAAAGAGCACCTACATTCGCCAGGTCGCTCTCATCACCCTGCTGGCGCAAGCGGGTTCATTCGTCCCCGCGGAGAAGGCCGAAATCGGAATCGCGGATCGGATATTCGCGCGAGTCGGAGCCAGTGACGAGTTGAGCCGCGGGCAGAGCACGTTCATGGTCGAAATGGTCGAGACGGCTCGGATTCTCAACACGGCGACGCCGCGAAGTCTCGTGGTACTGGACGAAATCGGGCGCGGCACGAGCACCTACGACGGACTCTCACTCGCCTGGGCGATCACCGAACACTTGCATGAACACATCGGTTGTCGAACGTTGTTCGCGACGCATTATCACGAGTTAACGCAACTCCAGGAAACGCTCCCGCGGGTGGCGAATTTGAATGTTGCCGTTCGAGAATGGAATGACGAAGTCGTGTTCTTGCATCGAATCGTTCGCGGCGGCGCCGATAAGAGTTATGGCATTCACGTGGCTCGCTTGGCTGGTATCCCGCGCGCTGTCAACGAGCGGGCGAAAGACGTTCTCGCCCAACTCGAAGCGAATGATCGCGACGCGCTGGATCGTCCCACCATCGCTCCGCCGGCGGGGAATTCGAGTTCGGGAAAAGGCACGTATCAATTGACGTTATTTGGTTTCGCCGATCATCCGTTGCTGGACGAAGTGCAAAACCTCGACCTGGACGCGATCACCCCGATCCAAGCGATGCAGTTTCTGCAGGCGGCGCAGGAACGATTGAAGCATCCGCGAGGTTGACCGGCGAAATCGGCTTTCCGAGGAAACCCCTAAAACCGTGCCCGAAGCTTCTCCGTTATTTTGACCACCCGTCGCGGGCCAGCGGGTAGATTGGGGGGAGCACTTGTGCGGCCAACTCTTCAATTTCTCTGGGGACAATTGCGATGATGCTGATCAAGTACCTCGCTGGATTCGCGGTAGTCGCGGGACTTTTCTTCGTTGATGTTGCCCGTGGTCAGGAAAACGCCGATTCAGAATTCGCCCGACAACAGCAAATCGCCGACAAGTTTCTGGACGTGCTCCTCAAACGTCCGCGACCTGGCACGGCGCTCGATCGCGTGTACGGGCATTACGTCCAATCCGGTTCGCTGGACGCGCTGATCGAACGACTTGATCGTGAATCACAATCGATGGACCCGAGTGCCGCGGGTTCGCGTGCCATGCTCGTGGGTCTGCTGAAATTGCAGCGAGGTGCCGACGCCAAGGCAGCCGAGTCGCTCGCTCGTGCCGAAAAGTTACTCGAGTCGGACGCGATGGCGAGTTACTACCTCGGCAAGGCACTGCTATTGGTGGGTCGCACCGACGCGGCAGCCGAAGCGCTCGAGCGCTCGATTGATCGCCAACCCGCTCGCAACGAGGCGTTGCCGGTGTTCACCGATTTGGGACGCTTGTACGGCCGCGCCGGCGAAACACAAAAATCGCTTGCGGTTTGGACGCGGCTGGAAAAAACGTTTCCCGGTGATGCCCGCGTCGGCGAGCAGATCGCCACGACGCTCGCCGATGAAGGCCAGAGCGAAGCGGCACTCGCTCGCTTCGAAACGCTTGCTGCTCAGTCCGACGCCAGCGACGAGTCAAAAGTGGTTGGCTATCGTATCGCGGCAGCCGAATTGAAACGTGCGCTCGGACGGCATGACGAAGCGCTGTCCGACCTCGAGTCCCTGCTGGCAAAACTACGTCCGGGAAGCTGGTTGCATTCTGACGTTCGCCGACGAATCGAAGCCGGGTTTCTTCGTAGCGGCGACTATGCTGCGCTCGCTGATTACTACGCCAAGCAAGTCGCGACAAATCCCGATGACGTGGACACGCGGCTGCGATTGGGTCGTTCGCTTGCCAAATCCGGACGTCTCAACGAAGCCGCCCAGTCGCTGTTGGCAACCATCGAATTGGCACCGGAGAACGTTGACGCACGATTGACGCTCAACGATATTTATCGGCTGTCGGCCAAGCCCGCCGAGGCGGCGAAACAGTACGAAGCACTCGTGCAGCTCGACCCCGCCAACCCCGACTATCTCGTGCGTTGGGGCAATGTGCTTCTGGACGACGTGGAAGTCGACAAAGCGCAGCGGCAGCGTGCGGCGGCGGCGATATGGCTGCGGCTCGCCGACGCTCGCACCGACGATCCCGTCGTCACAGCACAAGTTGCTGATTTGCTCCGCAGCATCGATGACACGGAAACCGCCATCAAGCTCTACCACCGAGCCATCGATTTGGCGCCCAACCAGCCGCAATACCGCGAGTATCTCGGCGAATACCTTTTCAAACTCAAACGTACCGATGAGGCGCTCGTTGTTTGGAACCAGCTCGCCCAGCCGCCGCGTCGAACGCGCGAAAACTTGATTCGTTTGGCGGAGGTTTTGGCCACGTTCAAGTTTCCAGACAAAGCGATCGAGACGTTCGCTGAGGCGGCGAAGATGGATCCGACCTTCGGCGAACGAATGCGATTCGCCGAGCTGCTCAAACAAGCGACCAAGTATGACGATGCGCTGGCCCAGCTCGATGAAGCACAAAGCGTCGCGGAGGCACCCGACGAGCACGCTCAAGTATTCGCAGCGAGAATCCAAGTCTACTCCGCTAGTGGAACACTTCGCGATCGGATTGCCGAGGCAACCACGCACATCGATCAGGGTTCGGCGACCACCGTAGACTATCGACGGCTTGCAATGTTGCATGATGCCGCCGCCGATAGCGTATCAGCGATCCAGGCAGCCGAAAAAGCCATCGCGATCCAGGATGATGACACCGAATCGTTGCTGATCGTTGCGGAGCTGTATCGCAAGACCGCTCGTCATGCCGAGGCCATCGAAGCTTTCACCAAACTCTCAAAACTCGACACACGTTACTTCGCCAATTACTTGCAACGCATCGCCGGATTGCAAATGCAACTTGGCAAGATCGACGAGGCGCTCGTGACTGGCAATGAATTGATCTCGGCGCAGCCGGGCAATCCTGAACCGTATCGCTATTACGCAGGCTTGTGTTTTCAAGCCAATCGCGATGACGAGGGAATCGAAACGCTCCGCCGCGCGATGCGGGCGGCGCCGCGCGACAACGAGACGCGAAATGCGCTCGCCAGCGCTCTCTCCGAACGATTTCGCAGCGACGAAGCGATCGAGTTGTACTGGGCTTCACTCGAGGCGACCGATGACCTCGATGAACAAAAAATGCTGGTGACCAAGCTAGGCGAATTGTATGAGCGCAAAGCGGACCTCGATCGACTGGTCTCGCGAATCGAAGCACGTGGACGCGAGAAATCGGATATGCGAACGGCCACGCTTTTGACCGCCGAAATGTACCGAAGCGTCGGTGATTTCGGAATCGCTCAGGATACCTTGCGACCACTCTTGGCGGAGAACCCTCGCGACGTCGACTTACTCACCCAGATGGTTTCGCTCGCAAACCAGTCGGACGACGTGGACCAAGCGGTTCTTTACCAAGAGCAACTCGTTTCCTTGGCCGACACTCCCGAGAATCGTCGGGCAATGTTGGAATTGCTCGTGGATGCCGGACGCGTCAGTGACGCCGAAGCCCAATTGCAACGCATGCGAGGAATGGATGATGCGAAGCTGGTCACCAAGATGATCGACCGAGTGATCGATCGGAGCGATTATGAAACCGCGATTCGAATGTGTGAAATGGCGTTGGCACAGCAGAGCGATCTCTGGGAAGTGCAATTGCGATTGGCGGTGGCATATTTGCTAAATGGAAACGACGAGAAGGCGGATGAGACGGCCCAATCGATCCGGGATCTACAGTTGCCGCTGGATACGCAAGCGGCGTCCTATGAAGAACCCAAGAAACCGACGGGAATGACCGACGAGCAATTCGCAGCCCAAAAGGCCGCGCTCGCTTCACGAGAAAATCGAACGTCCAACTTGTATTCACTTGCATCACTCATCGCCTCCGACGAATCACGATACTACAGCTCGGGCCAGCGTCGAACCTCGGGTCTTGCTGTGAACGTTTATGGCCAAGCGGAAATTGCCGCCCAGGCCGTGCAAGTCGTGATTGCCAAGCGGCAAGGCAAACTCGATGAGAGATTCCCCCTCTTGCTGGATGACGGAACCATTGCGTCGACCAGCGACGTTCGAAAGCTGCAAGACTCGATGGATGCGGTCCGACTCCGACTTCAACTCACACGCGAACAAACCGAGAGCCGAGAACTCCAACGTCAATCGGAGCGGGTCACGTGGCGTATCGCCGAATTAGCGCCGGAAGAGTCGTTGAACTTAATGATGAATCTGGTTCAACAACGCGTATCCCAGCGGACCCAAGCCCAGCGAGGTAGCGGTCAAGAACCGCCCGAGAAGTTAACTGACAAACAGATCGAGTTGCTCCTCGCGACGATGGACGCGGCCGTCGAAAAGTTTGGCAGCATCAATCGTGGCTATGGACACTACATCAAAGTATGGGTGCACGGAGAACTCGTCGCCGCCGGTCGAGAAAGTGATGCCGAAGCGATTCGCCAAGAATTCGCGGGGACTTGCGACTCGATCAAGGATGCAACCACCAAACTTCAATTCGCACTAGCATCGAATGACGAACCAAGGGTTCAAGAGATCTTCGAGACGGTGCGTCAGAACATTTCGGAATGGGCGGTGTCGGCGACACCCGTCGAATTAGCATCGTTTGCCCAGCTCATTGGTAGTCAACGAGAGGGGACGATCACGTTCACGCCTCTGGCAATCGATGTGGTGATCGCGGCGCAGGTGGCGGCAAATCAAGGAGGCAATCAAGTCCAACAATCGTCGCAAGCTCAACAAACAGGAACACTCCACGTTTACTACGATGTGGATGGAAACTACCAACAGTTCGAGATCTCGGTTCCGTTTGCGAGCCGGCTACTCCCATCCAGCTTTGTTCAATCGTTTTTCCAGTCGACCAAGTTTGGGAAAGAGTCGAGCGAACGGACACAGCTTCTGGCGTATTTGAAAGAGGATCATGCTGTCTTTGTCAGCAATCCGGATCTAGCGACCGAAGAACGTCGGTTTCGTCGCACGCTCGCCGCGTTCGCATCGTGGTGGGCCAAAGATCCGACGACGGCGTACAACGAGATCGTTAGGCTGAGTCGGGACTTTCCCGAAGACAACGATCTCTGGATCGAACGGGCGCGTTTGGCCGCTGAATTAAAGAGGCCTCGCGAAGCCCTCGAAGCGCTCGATTCCATCAGCCCGCTGGACCAGAAAACTCTCGAGACTCGCGAATTGGCGGCGATGAACCTTGCCACCCAGCTCGGCGAGATTGATCGTGCCAAGGAAGCGGCCGCACGCCTTTTCGGAATGCGACTGGACCAAACGACCCAGCTATCGCTGGCAAGTCAACTCGGCCGGATGGGCATGCGTGACATGGCTACCGCGATGCTCCAGCGCACAAGGCACCGCGGAGGCCAGACCGCCCAAGATCTACTGCAGATCGCAAACGAGTATTCACAGGTCGGTGACAACGAAGCCGCTGCGGAAGTCGCATTTGCAGCACTGCGGCGACTCAATCGTGACACCAACAACTCCAACGACTCATACTATCGACGTCAAGCGGTAACGTTGTTGGCCAAAGTGGGGCGGATGGATAAGCTCCTTGCCCAGGCGGAGCAAAGAGTCAAGTCGGCACCCAAGTCGATCATGCTCAAAAGTGAACTGGCCGAACTCTATGTCGCCGCGGGACGACAATCGGATGCGAACGCACTCTATGAGGACTTGGCCAAGTCATCGCCCAACGACCCAAAAACGCTGCTCGCCGCCGCCAAGCAATTGACTCAAGTGGGAAAGCACTCGGAGGCGATCGATAAATTCATCGCGGCGTTCAAGAAGGACCCGAGTCTGTTGCAGCGGGAGTTCTATGAAATGGAACGCGCGGTGATGTCCTCCAACGACGTCGATTCCTTCTACACGAAAATACTCGAGCTGGATCTGAAGTCGCTCGACTCGTATTCCGTCGGTCGGATGGCAAACCTTTACCGACGCGGCAGCCAGAAGCCCACGGATAACGCCATCAAGTTTATCGACAAGGTTCTGAAGGAGTCGCCACCCGATGCGCTGGGGGAAGTGTTGCGCAACATTCAAACGACCAAAGAGATCGCCTCATCGGAGACTGTACGTGCGACCGTGAAAAGGATCTTCGAAGACGATTCTATTTATTCGAACTCCAGTCGTTTTTGGTCAGCGGTATCCTGGAGTAGTGGCGGACGCATCAACGGTGCGTTGACGCCTTGCTTGGAATTGATGAGTAAGGACAAAGAGCTATCCGCCGACATTCTAGCTGGTCTGGAGAAGCGAGCCGAGCAAGACCAGTACAAGGATGTCGCCAAGCCCTTATTGTTGGTCGCACGAATGGCACAAGTGAATCCGAACGAAACGACGACCGCAGGCCGTGAACTAATCGGCGACAAGGAAAGCAAAACGCCGTATACATTGTGGTGGCAAATCGGAGAAACGTTGGACCAGCGTGATGACCTACGTTTGCTCGCGATTGAGATCCTCGAATTCGTCCGTGATCACCCGTCGAATCAACGCAATGGACTGAATTACCAATATGGCATCAACGCAAAACTCACCCAGTCTTATTTAAAAGCGGGCGAAAACCAGAAGGCTCGCGATCAATTGGTAATTGCTTTTGAGTCAATGGATAACTCAAGGTACAACCAGGGTAACCCTGGCTACGGCGATTACCAAGATCTGCAAAGCTGTGAATCCATCGCCAGCGATTTGGTCAAAGCAAAGTCCCCCTTGGATGCCATCCGGGTCTATAGCCACTCCCTCAGCCAACCACAAAAGTTTGATGCAGCCAAGCAGTGGAGCGGCAGCCGAAACTATCGAGAATCGTTCGAGAAAGGACTCAGCACTGCTCTCGATTCGCTGACACCGGATGATTTCCGTCACTTCCTCTTCCGGATCGCCGCCGATCCCAAGGAAACTGGTACTGAGAAAGACTTGACGAGCGACCCATCCGCGGCGCATGCCAATGACGACACCTCCGCGACTCGCATCGATTTGGTGTCACTAACACCCACGTTCGGTACGGCACCCGACCAAACATCGATCGCCGCGATGGTGGTATCCAAGCTGGCACAGCAAGACGACGGACACTCCGAGCTCGAAGGTTTCAGCCAGCAGTTGCCCGAACTCATCGAAAACACGCCGCAGGATTGGTCCCTCCTTGCCATGCAAGTTTTGGTGGCGACGGAGCTTCGACAGCCCGAAGACGCCGCAGCGTCGCTGCAACGAATCTCCGAGATCATTTCGGAAAAGAACTTCAGTGACCCCAATGCCAATACAAAAGCGGATCGCGTCTTGAGTCTGTATTCCCCAACACTCGTGGCGCTCGCCAGTGACGATGAGGGCGTCAAGAACATTGCAACGACGCTCGCTAAGCAGTTGACGGAGATTGCGAAAGCGAGAGAAGATTCCGCGATCGCCAGAACGTTGAGCTTGGCACTTGTTCGCTCCAGCGGGGTCGCGCCGGGAACCAAGGAAATGGACGATGCGATTCGAGAACTTCTGGACTCAACTGCCCCCCCCAGCGAACCGCCCGCCGTGTTATCGGACACGGTCGCTACCGAGTGTTTGAAGATCGCCGAGTTGGCGCTCCAGTCGAGTTCGCCCACCGTTGCCTTGGAAGCCATTCGTCGGTCGTTGGCCGGTGGTCCACCGCTCAAATTGATCCAAGCCGGCTCGTCGTCGAGCAATCCGTTCGCCATTCGGACGAGTTCACGGTCATCCGGCACTTCGAATGAGTCGATCGATGCGGACCTGCAAGCGATCGCGTTCCAAGTCGGAGACTTGATCGAAAAAATTGACAGCCACGGAGGAAACGAGCAAGAAATTTATCAAACGTTGTTGAACGTTATATTGCCACAACAACGACCCAGTGAAGTGTTCCCCTACATGGTCACGTTGGCTGGAACCGGTGCGGTCGAAAAGACCGACAAGCCCTACGATACCGGCGAGTGTCTGGTGAATCGGCTTGCCGTTGCTGCGGTCAAATCAAAGCAGGACGCCGAACTGGAACGTGTGCTCACGGAACGACGCGAGACCGCTGAGAACAAGGGTCTCATCGAAATGATCGCGACGGCGGTGGCAGTCGCTCGTCAAGACAAGCCACAGGCGGATGCGAGGCTGCGTTCGATGGCGGAAGCGATGGGGATCTCGTTCGATGAATCCGCCAAGGTTTCTCTTAGCACGAAAGCGCCTTTTTCCGCTGATGTTAACTCACTGTTGCACGCGGCGCTTCCGGTGATAAAACTCGTCGGCGCGACGGAGACAACCGATGTGGTTCGTGGCTCGCTCCTTCAATTGCATTCCAACGAGCCGGCTCTGACTTATACGCCCAAGGTTTGGTCTGTTTTGGCAAATGACCTGGTGAAAACGGCCATGGCGACCGACGCGAGGTTGCTGACTTGGATTCAAGGTTACATGAGAGGAGTCGAAATAAACTACTCTCGCTACAGCGGCGGCAGCGCTACCTACATCCTCAATGCCAGTAGTGACATTGTTCAATCCGCGATCACTGGCAAGCGTTGGTCACTGGCTCGATCGCTGATTCGTCCGATCGCCTTGCAAGATCCCGGACTAGCGGAACACACACAAAACCAGAAGCTCGTTGCAACAGCCATCGGAATGGTCGACGCGTCACCGGAGGAGCGATACGCGTTTTACAAGCAAGTCATGTTCGGTGAGGGCAAGAATGAGCCGATCGCCGACTGGAATGGGTATTTGATCTATGACGTTCCTCCCAAAGTAATCGAGTATGCCGCGATCCAACTAAAACGCATTCGCAAACTACCACTTGCGGATCCCGATTTCGCCGTGTTGACAACGTCCAAGCTGGTCGCGGAAGCGGCCGCCGAGGCGGGCAAGACCGACGAACTCATCGGATTGCTAAAACCCTTCGTCACCGATGAAGGCGACGAGACGGACGCGATGATCGGATTAGCGCAACTCGCCAGCGGCAATCTGAAGGAGACGTCGGCGACGCTCGATCGCGTCGTGAAATACCTATCGCCGGCCCCAAAGACCGAAAAGCCGTTGAAGCTTTTCGCAACGAGCATGCTGCTAACCGAATGTCTGTCCGTTGACGAACTCAATGCGACTGCGGCGCGTGGCGTGAAGCACTTGTTCGCCCATGTCCGCAAAACCGACAAGAGCCATTTAAAGACGTTGCTGCCCCCGATCGCCGCCAAAAGCGGCACCACCATCGCGGCCGGTGCAACCAAGGGATCGCCCAAGCCGCACTGGATTCCGGTTCAAGTTCCCCATCGATCTCAAGTCGAATCGCCGCTCACCGAGCCCGTCTTCCGCATGCGAGACGACTCCATCAGTATCGCTGGCGGTACCGACTTCAGCCAATTGATGTTCATGTACCCACTTCAAGGTGATTTCTCTCTCACATTTACTTGTGTCTCGCATGGCTACAGTGATGGTGGCGTCGCATTTGGTGGTATTGGATTTTCACCAGGTTCATTCAATCGGAAAGTTACATTGACGGCGCTTCAAGATCGAGGCACGAAAGAGTTTTCCTTCGAAGAGTTCGAACCCAACAAAGACTACGCCGTGGAACTGGCCGCTCGCGGTGATTCCGTGACGCTATTGATCAATGGAACGGAGATCGTCAAAGATGTCCGAACCGATAGATTCCCCTTCGTAGGCCTACTGTCACGCGTTTACGCCGTGGCAGAGTTCTCCAAAATTCGGCTATCCGGTGACGCGACGATTCCACGCCGGGTCAACATGATCGATCGAGAACTACGCGGCTGGTTTCTGCCGATCTACTACGGCCTATTACCGCCGTTGCCCTTGCCCATCTCTCCCAATGACGACGCAGCCGATTACAAGAAGCGATACGATGATCACTTGCTGGCGATGAAGGAACGAGGCTCTTGGTACGCTGACGAGAACGGTCATCTACGAACCGGCGGAGCTAACGACGGGTACAGCACGTTCAACTACATGAAGCACATGCAATACATCCGTCCGTTGTGCAAGGACGAAACCATCAGCTATGAGTTCTACTACGAACCCGGCAAGCAAGAGATCCACCCGACCATCGGTCGCACCGCCATCTTGCTTCGCAAGGACGGCGTCAAGTTGCGATGGCTCAAAGCTACGGGCTCTCAGGAAAGCCTGGATGCGAACGCGCTCAACGGAAAGAAGCCCAACCAACTCATCGGCGATGGCTCCTATGAACTGGTCCCGAACGACTGGAACCGAGTGACACTCCACAGCACGGGAGCGAACATTCGCGTATCGATCAATGGCAAGGACGTCTGCGAAGTCGAGACGGGACCACTTAAGAAGCCTGGGTTTCTCACCGAGCAAGACCGAACCGGGGACATCCGCCAACTCACCCTCTCGGGTGAATGGCCAGCCTCGCTGGCTGACGTTCCCTGAGCCCTCGGCGCGATTGATACCCTAAACGCAGCAAAACGGCGGCTCGAGAAAAAATCCGGGTGAGTTTGACCAGACTTGTCACGGGTCCGGTCGATACTGGTTGAATGAACACAACAACCCATCAGCGCCCCGCAGCACACCAGCACCCCGCAAACAACTTGGTCGACTCCGGTTCTCCGGAACAAGTATCCCGATTGCTTCGCCGAGCGATGGCGGCGCCGGATGACCTCGTGGTGGAAATGCAGTACGCCGACAGCAAAGGCAACGTCACTCACCGCACGGTCAGTCCGATTCGATTCGTCGGTTCGGATCGCGTTTTGGCACTATGTCTTTGCCGCGAAGAACCCCGCCAATTCTATCTCGACCGCTGTGAGAATGTGCGGCTTTTGCGGGCGGCGGAGGTACTGATGCCGATCTCCATCGGCTAGCGGATGTGTCTCAAAGTTGACAAGTTGGATATCCTTGGAGTCGCCCCACAGATTGCAAACGCCAACTGGCTCGCCCGTAGCCGTCCGGCGCTGCAGTCATTCCGCCACTCCGAGTCCGTCCCTTTCACGTGAACGCCCCTCATCCGCTCGCATCGGAGATTCGCTGCGAATCACTCGCCTTGGCGTTTTCGACCTCGCAGAGAGCGGAGAGCACGCGGGCCGTTGACGACGTCAATTTGCGGTTATCCGCCGGCTCGATCACGTCGCTCGTCGGCCCCAGCGGTTGTGGAAAAACTTCGTTGCTACGATTGATCGCTGGCTTAGAAACTCCTACCCAGGGACAGGTCCGATTGGACCCAGTCGTCGCCACAACATCAGGTGAGATCGCTTTCGTATTCCAGCAACCGGCACTATTGCGGTGGAGGACGGCGCTCGAGAATGTAATGTTGCCCCTGGAATTGATTGGCCTCGGCTCGCGTTCCCAGCGAATCGAAACGGCAAATCAATTGCTTTACGATGTCGGACTCGACGACGCTCGCACCAAGAAGCCTCACGAGCTTTCCGGTGGTATGCGAATGCGAGTCTCCATCGCCCGCGCGCTCGTCACGTCGCCACAAGTACTATTACTCGATGAACCGTTCGCGTCACTTGATGACATGCTCCGTGATCAACTCGGAGAACTGTTGCTGGCGCTGTGGGAACGCCGACGATTCACTGCGATCATGGTGACGCACAATATTGGCGAAGCGATTTTGCTTTCCGACAAAGTGATTGTCATGCGAAGCGGACGCATCGACGAACCACGCGTCAATCCGCTTCCCACCCCACGGACGACCTCGCTACGACGCACCGCCGAGTTTGGTGAATTCTACGGTGTGATTTCCGATGCTTTGCGGAGTCCATCATGAACCGATATCGCCGCGGAATCGATCCATCGAAGTGGTGGATCCAAGTGATCTCGGTCGTCGCCGTCGCGGGTGCCGCACTGTTGATTTGGATGCTGGTGCTCCGAGTGTTCGAGTTACCTCCGATTCTATTGCCCTCGCCGATGCGCGTTTTGCAAGCGGCGATACGCGAACGCGATACACTCGCTCGCGGCATGTTCAGCACGGGAATTGCCGCAGTAGCGGGTCTGTCGATGGCTTTGCTATTGGGCTCGCTCGTGTCGATTTTATTTAGTCAATCGCGGATCATCCGTCGCGCATTTTTCCCCTATGTGATATTTTTGCAAACGGTACCGATCGTTGCCATTGCACCGTTATTGATCACCTGGAGTGGCTATCGATTTCGAACGGTGGTGATGGTGACGGTGATCATCAGTTTGTTTCCAATCATCAATAACGTCACCGCCGGTCTAACGACCATCGAGCGAGAGCTAGCGGATCTGTTTCGGATCTACGGTGCCGGACGAATCAAACGGCTATGGAAGCTACAGATCCCTCTGGCCATTCCCTACTTGGTACTCGGCGCCAAAATCAGCAGTGGGCTGGCCGTGATCGGCGCGATCGTCGCCGAATTCTTCGTGGGCAACGGTTCTAACTACGACGGGCTGGGGACGTTGATGACGGGATGGCAAGCGATGCAGCGTACCGATTCGTTGATCGCAGCCTTGTTTGCTTCGACGCTTCTCGGTTTGCTATTGTTTGGTATCGTTCACGTCGTCGCCAGCGTCTTTCTCCACCGCTGGATTCCTTCTGAGAAAACTCCTGGATCGGCCTCATGAATCGTTTTGTATCGCAACACTCGATGACGCGTGCGATCTCGGCATGCTTGACGCTCGCCATTATCACGAGCGTGGGATGCAACCGCGAACCGGCGTCAAAGACATCAGCAGCCACCGCTAGCAATCAATCAGGTTTGCAACCCATTGCCGCACAATTGAACTGGCATCCCGAAGCCGAGCATGGTGGCTTGTATCAAGCCGTCGCCGACGGAACGATGAATGACTTGGGGTTCGATCTGGAGATTCGCCCCGGGGGAGCGGGAACTCTAATTGCTTCGGAATTGGTGCTCGGACGAAGCCAATTTGCAATCACCAACGCCGATGACGTGGTGCTGTTTCGACAGCAGGGCGCCGACATCGTCGCTGTACTAGCGGCCCTTCAAAATCATCCCCGGTGCATCGTGGCAAGGGCCGACAGCGATGTAAAAACCTTCGACGACCTCGCCGGCAAGACGTTCCAATGCGGTGGCGGACGTCCCTACCTCAGCTTCCTGAAATCCAAAGGGTTGCTCGACCAGGTCCAACAAGTCCCTTATCACAACAGTATCGCCGCACTGGTGAACGATCCGAACACTGTCATCCAGGGCTACTCCTTCGCGGAACCACTCTTAGCTCGTGAGCAAGGTGTCGAAGTACGACTGTTGATGCTCAGCGACTTAGGATGGAATCCTTATTCCAGTGTTCTTGTCACGACGGGCGAATTGATTCGACGTGATCCCGAAACGGTGCGACGCTTTGTCAGCGCCGCTCGCACCGGATGGCAAAACTACATTACCGATGCCAAGTTGGGTAACGAACAAATCTTGAAAGCCAATACCCAAGGCATGACGTCTCAAGCGTTGGAATTCGGCAGCCAAGAACTTCGTCCGCTGGCGATGCCCGAGGGCGTCACGCTGGAACAAGTCGGCATGATGCAACCTGAGCGTTGGCAACAACTCGTGGAACAGATGGTAGCACTCGATCTCGTCGACGATGACCAAGTCAAAGCGGCTGAATGCTTCACGATCCAGTTCCTGGAATAGCCATCGTGCTTCGCTGCGAGCCCATAGAAACGTAGCAGCCCTAGTGCCGCATGAACAAATGAACGTCGCTTGCAAGAATCACGCGACGCGTCAGCGAGGGACTTACCGCGATTCGCTCAATGACGCGTCGGGTTGTGATGCCGCATCATGTCATTCTCACAGCCCTAGTCATCGGCTCGTCAAGTGTGATCGCGCGATCGTCACAATCCCGCAGATCAATTGGCAGCCGTGGTTTGCTCATCTTCGATCACGGAACCAGGGCCTTTAGCCGAGCGAACAGGGAGGCGGAATAAAACCGAACCGTCGAGAAGTAAAAAACCTACGACTAGAGTTTTTCTTTGACGCCTGCATCGCAAACCCCTAAAATGAGTCCGCACGCACCCTTCAAGGGTGATCTTTTCTCTGACTACCTGAGGTGGATTCATGGGCACTTTGTTAGACAAAGTTGTCAGGTTGTCGTTGCTGCCATTCTTGGTCGTAACGGTTCTCAGCGTCACCGGTTGCGGTGACGCGTCTCAGCCCGCCGACGTGGCGGATCAGGACGAACTCGCGGCGTATTTGGCCGAGCACGGTGACGACACCGATTTGGATGCTGGCGACGACGAGTAGACGATTCGCTATGGCAGCGATTTGCTGGCCAGCGACCTCATTTGATCGAGATTCTCTTCCTTCTCATTTGAAAGTCCTCTTCATGTTCACCCGAAAACCACAACCGGCATTTACGCTCGTCGAATTGTTGGTGGTCATTGCCATCATCGGCGTTCTCGTGGGGTTGTTGCTTCCTGCCGTCCAAGCCGCTCGCGAAGCGGCGCGGCGGATGAGTTGCAGCAACAATTTCAAACAGATTGGTCTAGCGGTTCACAACTATCATGCCGCATACGATCAACTTCCCCAGCATATGTCGGGGACCACCAATATCATCAACTCGGGGACTCCCAACCCCATGGCTCGCAACGCTGGTGAGATCGCGACAGCCCACAACCGCTTTGAAATCAGCTGGCTTGTGGGTTTGACGCCATTCTTTGAACAGCAAGCGATTTGGGAGCAGATTAGTAATCCATTGGATCCCAACGGCGATGGGGCCGGCCCAACGATTCCGGCGATGGGTCCTGATCCGAGACGCTCGCTCGCACACCAAAACGCGGTGCCTTATACGCCATGGTTCACTGATAGTAACTATTCAGCCTGTTGAAATCGATCTTGGCTGAAACGGTGAAATTGGTTCTGTTGACGCGATCATGGATGAATCGCAGTCCACAGCCGTCGCCGACCCGTCAGTCGATACCAGTCTACTGGATAAGCTGCTCCATA
>JBGSKM010000031.1:0-39202 GCA_041741195.1 Pirellulaceae bacterium | reverse complement strand
ACCCCAGCGCATGTTGGTGTCCAGCCTTCAGGCGCCGTTCGAGCAAGTGCTACCAAAGAATTGTTGCGTTTGGGCGGCTAAAGCCTGCACACCAGCGCAGGCGGTGAAGTATCATGAGAGTTTGGCCCCGGCTTGATTCGGAACTTTTGATTGATGCTTCATTCCCAGCGATTGAAAATCGGTGTCGCTATCGCCACGATCATGCTGGGGCTGCTACGCGGAGCAAGCGCCGCTGAATACTTCGCGATCCGAGTCGTCGACCAGGAAACGCGGCGCGGTGTTCCGCTGGTCGAATTGCGAACGGTGAACGACATCAGCTTTTGGACAGATTCCGCCGGGTACGTGGCGTTTGGGGAACCGAGCTTTTTCGGCAAGCAAGTCTTCTTTCATGTTGCCAGTCACGGGTACGAACACTCGGCTGACGGATTCGGCTACCGGGGCGTGCGTTTGTCGGTCGAAGCGGGCCTCGAAGCGGTGATTCAGTTACGCCGCACGAATGTGGCGGAGCGTCTGTACCGAGTCACTGGCGAAGGCATTTATCGCGACAGCGTACTGCTGGGCAAGCAAACTCCCATTGCCGCGCCGCTGCTGAACGCCGGTGTGCTAGGCAGCGATAGCGTGTTGACCGCGGTCTACCGCAAAAAGATCCGATGGTTTTGGGGCGACACCAACTTCGCGAATTATCCGCTAGGCAATTTTCATGTGCCCGGTGCGACGTCGCTGCCGCCCAGCTCCGGCGGGCTCGACCCCAGCGTGGGCGTTGATCTAACGTATTTTCCCGACGATCTTGGTAATGCCAAACCGACGTGCAAAATGCCTGGCGAAGGCCCGACATGGATCTTTGGATTGACCGTGGTGGGTGCAGATATGGATCTCAAGAGCGGGACGAGTCACGAAGCGATGTTGGCGGGCTATGCCAAGATCAAACCGCCGCTGGAAGTTTACGAGCGAGGCGTCGTTCGCTGGGATGATGCGTCCAACGAGTTCATTGGGGCAACAGTGTTTCCTGAGGACGCTCAAGCGTATCCGATGGGCCATCCGGTCATCAGTGAACATGATGGGATCAAGCATGTTTACTATTGCGACCCGTTGCCGCTGGTACGCGTCATCGCCTCGGAGCAATCGATTTTGGATCCTGCCGCGTATGAGGTCTACAGTTGCGTCGCCAGCGGAACCGGGGCGAGCGAGATGCGACTGGACCGCGACGACGACGGACAACTAGTTTGGAAATGGAGGCGAGCTTCGCCGAGAATGACTCGTGAGCTGGAAGATCGACTTGTTCGCGATGGCAAGCTTCACGGCGACGAGCGCGTATTCCGCTTAGCGACGGCGGGTAGCGATCGACGGTGGACGCTGCACACCGCCTCGATCGCATGGAGCGACTATCGCGATCGATGGATCATGATCGGGTTGGAGGTCGGCGGCGAATCCTCGTTTCTCGGCGAAGTTTACTACTCGGAGGCTGATGACCTGGTCGGTCCATGGTCACCTGCGACCAAGATCGTGTCGCACGACGGGTACACGTTCTACAATCCGCGGCTTCACCCGATGTTCACGAGCGAAGATGGTCGATCGGTCTACTTCGAAGGCACTTACACCAAGACATTTTCGAAAGCGGCCGAGGCCACGCCGCGTTACGATTACAACCAAGTGATGTATCGCTTGGATCTCGACCGAGTGGCTCAATAAACTGAATGACCCAAAATAACTGGGCAGGTCATTCAGGGCGAGATCGTCGGCCACAACTCGCATGCGTTTTCGCGACTACTCGTCGTCGGATCGCATCACGGGTGTGAGCAGCAAATCGAGTTCGCAGAAGTCCGACTTGTCGAAATACAATTCTAATTCGCGTTTCGCCGATGCTTCGCTGTCGCTGGCGTGGACCAAGTTCATTTGGCGGCTGCTACTGTAATCACCACGAATGGTACCGGCAGCTGCTTTCAAGCCATTGGTGGCACCGAGCATATCGCGAATCACCGTGATCGCTTCGAGGCCTTCGAGCGCCAGCGCGACGACAGGCGACGAGGTGATGAACGATTCCAGACTCGGATAAAACGGTTTGGAAACGTGTTCGGCATAATGTTGCTTGGACAACTCAGGCGTCACTTGCAACAGTTTCATCGCGACAATATTCAGCCCTTTGGCTTCGAATCGGGCGATGATTTGTCCGATCAGTCGACGTTGTACACAATCCGGCTTGAGAAGCACGAGAGTCCGCTGCATTGCTACCATCATTCCTTCCGTGGTGAATCATTTCACCAGCGGATCACGAGTCATCAAAATTTTGTCTCCGGCGATACCGCTTCGGCCGGCGGGCAAAGTATCGCGAGATTCCCCGTGGGTGTGAAGGGCGCTGGCTACTGTGGCTGGCGGATGATCAGCGATTCGATGGTCGCGATTCGCGGCGTGGCAGTGGTACCCAGATCGGTAGCCGGTTCGGCGCCAGCTTCAGTGACCGGCTCCATCGTCTGGCCCGTGACCGGACGGGACTTCGGCAGCCAAACGACTTGCGGTCGCGGGTCGGGCTTGGGCAACATTTCGACTTTTGGCAACGCAACTGGCGTCGGTTCGGGGGCCAGCACCTTGTCGAGCGCCAACGCCATCGGCGTCGCTGAATGTCGCGGATCCGATCTCAACAAGTCACTGGGGCTGGGTTGTATTGAATCATCCGAGTTCGGCGTCGCCGAGTCCTGTGGAGAGTCGGGTGCGAGCAAATCGTCCGACTCGGGAATTGGCGTCGATTCGATCGGTTTTGATTCGCTGGCCGTCGATTTGGGGGGCGTCGATTCGCTGGCCGTTGATTCGAGGGACGTCGATTCGCTGGCCGTTGATTCGAGTGGCGTCGAGTGAAGCAAATCGTCGTCGGTTGATGAGTCGATCTTTGTCGGCTCAGTATGTTCTTCATCCGCATGTTCTTCATCCGCCGAGTCGTGTTTGTCGACTCGGTATTTCTCGAACACGCGATACTCTTCGGCGCGGCGTTGCTCCTCCAGCAACTCCAGCAACTCCAGCTCACGGCGCAGTCGCTCTTGTTCCTGCCACAATCGAAGCGCCTCGGGATCCTGGTAACGGATCTCTTGCATCGGCGTCGGTGCGTCCGCGGACATTGCTGGGCCGACGCTCATCGTTTGCAAGCCGCTTTGCTCCGAATACGCGGCGGCCTCGTCGCAGGCCCTGTCAAAGTGATCGTAGTAGGTTGCTGGCGCTGTGCTGGCCTGAGGGCAATGAGTCGCCAGGCGTGTGCGGTTCAGATCCATGCGTTGGGCGTAACCGACCGGTGGCAAATCCGCAAGCAAGCGAGCTCCGGACGATTCGCACGCATGGTACCCATCGCTCCAACCGGCACCGGCAACGCGTCCGAGTCGATTGGCGGGCTGGGGATGTTCAGCCATCGCGATGCCATCGGACACCATCGAGCACGCTGGCACGAGACCGCCCACCGCCACCGCAGCGATGAAGAATCGTCGCACTCGACCGCCTAACATTCGACGGCTCAACGACTGGTCATGAACAAGAGCAATGGAAGTCTTCAGTACGTCGTTGGCCATACTCATTTCAAAACGTCTTGGTCGAAGTATCGATTGCCGGTCGCGCCTCAGGTTCGTCGCACACGCGAGAATGAGGCTAGTCCGGAGAATCGGCACGACAGGCCCAGCGACTCGCGTGCGGGTACCGATTCGACGTCTGCTTCGCGGCGCACCATCGAGGGTCAGTCCGATTAGTCGAAGTTTGCCGGTTGTTTCCCCCCATCTACTCACGCTCCCGCCAGTGGGGGAAATTTTTGGCGCCAGTGAACGTCTGCCATCCAAGCGTGGGCTAGTGTTGCCGCGGAAGATTGTTCGATGCCCTGTTTCTCGAAAACCATTGAGGCCGTTCGCCATGCGACCACGTAATCGTTTGCTCGTTGATCCCGAAGTCCAGTATTCGATCGGTGCACGCATCGTTTTTCACTGGGTGATGTTCGTGGGCAGCCTCGTGTTGTTTGGTGCTGCGGTTCGCATGATCACGATGGCGGGCGAAATGCCGCTCACCTCCGCCATGGCGCTCGCTTTCAAGACGCAGGTCCCCGTGATCATGATCGCCGCACTGCTCGTTCCCGTGTTCTTGCGAGACACACTCCGTTTGAGCAATCGATTCGCCGGACCGATGTACCGACTGCGCCAATCGATCAAAGCGTTCTCCAACGGCGAGCCACATCGTCCGCTCAAGTTTCGTCCCACCGACTTCTGGCAACCTGCGGCCGAAGAATTCAACGTGGTGATGGCGCAATTCGAAGAGCTTCGCCGCCGCAACCAAGCGCTAGAAGCGGAACTTGCTCAGGTCTACGCCGAGCGGGAAGAATACGTGTCCTAAGACACGCCACCTAAGAACGCTGGATCACTCGGTCCACGAACCGTCGCGCCATTTGCTCTTGGTGGCGACCATCTCGGCGGAGTCGACCGAACCCATGTTCGCGATGGCGTTTGCCGCCGCATCGTGTGGCAAGTTCATCAGTGCCAATTCGGCGTTCTTGTACTTGCGCACCAGCGCCACGCGATCGCCGAGCGTCGCGACGGTGTCACCGATCACATCGTATTGCCATACCGGTTGCTTTCGCTTGCGGCTCATCACGATCCCGTTGCTGGACATCACCAAGTCGCTGTCGAGCCATACTGGAGAGCTGGTGCCGAGTGTCCGACGATTCTCCAACTCGTCGATCATTTTCGCGCGAACCAAATCCCAGACTCTGAGACGTTTCCCCGAAACGATTGCCAAATTGTCGCCGCCGGGCGCGAACGCGACATTCGGGGTGAGATTGCGATCAACTTCCAATCGACCGAGCGGTTTGCCGTCAACCGTTGAGTACCAACGCAATTCGCCGCTGGCGGGCAACACCATGTATCGCATTCCTGGTGACAGCACGGGTTCGACACGCGAGTCAATTTTGTCGAAGCGATACAAACAGGCTCCGGACACCAAGTTCCAACACCCGAGCGATTCGTCGATCACCGCCATCGCGTGTTCGTCGTCGATCAAGCGCGCCCAACGCACTTTCGACTTGGTACGTTGTTTGCCGTTGTCGGGCAGCTCATGACGGGCGAACGTTCTCAGTCCATTGCTGGGGACGTCGGCGGACGATTGCAATTGCTCGCGCGTGAGTTTCGTTAACTCGAGTTGGCCGCCTTCGCCAATACCGTTGTGATCGCTCAGGAGAAGCGTGAGTCCACTGGGCAGATGATGATCCAGCAGCGTGATACGTTTATTGCCTTCCCAAATCGTGCTTTGCGTGCTGGTCGCCGGGTCAATCAACGTGATTTGATTGTGCGAATCGCTGGTGCCCAAAATCAATCCACGAGTGATCGAGATCGCGATCTGGGGTGACGCGTCGGTCATCATCAGGATCGGACGCGAGCATTCGGCCCAGCCATCGAATCGGTCGAGCGATACCGTGCACTGGGGAATCGAGACCTGCTGGGGTGCCGCGTCCGCGGAAAGTCTTGGTAGCCGCGACAATTTGATGTCGCTTCGCATCGCCGACACAGTTTCCAGTGGCGAACCGTCGGGCGCGATCGCCGTGGCGTTGGGAAGCTGCAGTGGCTCGATCACCGCCGCCGCTGGCTCGTTCAGATTGCCGCCGGATGACGGATTGGATTCTGCGAGCGACGTGGGGCCGGCCGCCGATGTCGGCTCCGCGATCGGCGCGGGTTCCGCGATCGTCAGCATCGATGAATCGTCGACGGATGCGTCTTGGGTCGAAATGCCACCGAGAAGCGAGGCCAAAAAATCTACGTCGGACTTGCTCAGCTTGTCCAAATCGATGGCGACGCGTTTTCCGTTGGGGCGAAGCAGCTTGACTTCGGTACCCGACCACGACAACAACGACGCTTCGATCGAATAAGCGCCGGTCGAGTCAGTCCAGATGCGTGTGACGCTCAGCGGCGCCGACGCGATGTCGATCGATTCGAAACGAGGGCTGCGTTCTTGGGCAGTCGCATTGGCCATGGTCAACAGCGTTGCGAGGCCGGCAAGCTTTCGGAGTGACATGGTGCGAGTGGCTACTAGTGGCAAGCGTCAGGAAAAGTCGAGCGGGAAATAAACTTCAACCACTCGACTAGAAGAATTCACGAATACGGTCAGCGATGTGTACTTCGGCCGTCGGAACTTCTTTGCCGTCCAGTGCCGCGATCCAAACTTGTGGATCATCACCGTAGTTCTTGCCCGTCGACGAACGCAGCGACTTGATCGCCAGTCGTTGCGTCGCGGGATTACGTTCGGTCAAAGTGCTTCGAAGGGCGTTGGTCGCGATCGGCGAATCAAACTTGCCCAGCGACTCCATCGCAACGTGTTTGACGTCGAGCGTCGTTTCGCTACCGAGAGTTTCCGCAAGCAAGAGCAACGAGTCTTCGTCGTGCAGATCGGCGAGTGACTTACAGGCTTCCATGCGAATCTTGGTACTCTCGTCCTTGAGCCCCTGTTTGATCACGCCTCGGCCGCTGCCATCACGAATTTTTCCGGCGGCGGCGACAGCTAAACGGCGCATCTCGACGCTTTGGTCGTTCTTCATCACCTGTTCCAGGTGTGGCGTCCAGAAAGCTTGGCGTTCATCGGACATCGATTCGATCGACGATGCCAAGTGGAGCATCTCTTTGCGACGCTGGTGATCGGTGACTCCGATCAGCTCATCGTCTTTCCATTCTTTCAACACAAAATACGGGTTGCCCGCCTTGAGAGCGTAAAGCGGGCCATCCTGGCATCCCGTCGCGGTCGCGATTGTCACGCCGACCATCATTATCAAGCAGCAGCAAACGCACCGTCGATTTTGTCGGTCCCGCTTCTTTGGAAAGTACTGCATCGTCATCGTCTGTCTCGGGTCGAGTAGTTCGGCTGGACCGCGTGTAGCAGATTCCAAGTTCGTGGCGGAAGGGGGTTTTTGCTCCAGTTCGCTCACCCGATGCTTCTTTGCTTATCCAATCCGAATGGCGGTCGTCCATGTCGGCAATTCGAGCGTCTCGTCACAAAGGCCAATCACCAGATCACGAGCCGGGCCGCCGGGCCGACCGATCGTCGCGGTGACGACAACGCATGCGTCCGCGACTCGCGAAAGCGCCCGAGTCAATCGAGTGGATCGAAAGCGAGCCCATCGAGCCGTGAAACTGGAAATGAATCCGCCGCCTGGTCGGCACCAATCGAATCGAATCGCTCGGTCCGTCGATCTTGCCAGCTCGCTGGCCAGCGCCACAAAAAACGGATCTCGCAGCGACAGATAGACCGGCAGCACGAGCACGGGCGTCGACGCCTGTTCGTTGCTCAGTCTCAGGATGCAGGCCGCCAACCCGTTGACGCATCCGTGGTTCGTCGTTCGATCAGCCGTCGTTGGGACGTCGTTCATCGTTTTAGCTGCTACGCATCCGAGTCAACATGGCTTGGAAATCAACGCTGATGGTGGATTCCTCGCGCCGCATTCGTGGCGGTTCGACGCGTCCGTGAACATCGACGTCTTCTTCGATGATCAAGATGTCCGAATCATCGCTGCTAATCATCATGTCGCTTTGCGGCGACGAGTAGGGAACCGCGTAGGCCGACGATTGATGTGATTCGACTTGCGAACCGACTTGCGAATCGGCGGGTGAAATGGTCGGTCGAAGCTCGCTTGTCGATGGTTCGTACTCGCCAGTCGGAGCACCGAACGTATTGATCGCTTCGTCGGGGAACTGATAGAGGTGCATGGCGCTGGACATGCCAACGATTTCTTCGTGCAACATGGACTCCAGATCTGCGTTCTGGGTCGGTTGGTCGTCGCGCGTCGCCGCAATCGGACGCCCCACCGCGATTTCCTCTTCTTGGTCAAAGTCACCGAACAAGGCGGATGGCAGCGGCGCGCGGCTTTCCATTTGAACGACGGATTGTGGCGGCACATGTCGTGAACGATCTTGGTCGCCCGGCTCACTAATCCACTGGGCACTCGATTCGATCGTTTCTGGCCCGCATGTTTCGAGACAATCGGGATCATTCGCGTCGATCGTTTCGAGCGTTTGTGCCATTTCATCGATGCGATTGATCGCGGCAACTTCGCGCTCGCAAACTTCAGGATCGCATCCGCAGGTGGTCCCACAAGCGAGCGCGCGGTCAACGCCGTCCGACTTATCCCCATCGTGGCAATCTGCATCCTGGTAAACTTCCTCGTCGCCGTCCGCATCATAGAAACCGGGCGACGTGGCTTTTTGCGTTGATTTGAATTCGAACACTTGTTCGGCGTGCTCGTCGTCTTCGAACGCGTAACTTTGCTTGTTGGGTGCCACTGATTCGTCGGAATCGGCCAGTTCGCCAAACTCGACAATCGACGGTTTTGCCCCTGGGAAATCGCCGAGCGAAGGTTCTTCGAGCATCGGACTTGGCAACTGTTGCAATTGGGCCCAGGCGACGTTGATTTCGTGCAGACCGATGAGCGTTCGGTTGGCGGCTTCGGCACAATCGACCGCTTGGGTCATCAATTGGTTGATCAAGCGTGGCACACCGCTGCATGCGTGGTGGACCGCCGAGATGGCTTCGTCGGTGATCGTGTCACTCGGTTCGGCGCCGCAGCGCCGGATGGCTTCGCGAATGTATTCGCGTGTTTCGTTAGTCGACATGGGATGCAAATAGCATCGCGTCGCAATCCGCTGGGTAAACGGTTCCATCGAACCCGAAGTGAGTGTGTCATCCAATCGCGGGCCGCCACAAACCACGGCGCTCACGCGAGGTTCACCACGACGCATGATGTTCGTGGTCATGCGAATCGACTCCAGCACTTCACACGGCAGCGATTGCGCTTCGTCGACCAAAATCAGCAACCCTCCGGCGGGCGAGTCTTTGCCACAGACGCGGTCGATCAGCGCCAATTGCAGATCGTTGTCGGGGACGCTCGACAGTTTGACGCCGAGTTGGTGCAGCACTCGGCGAAGCATCGCGGCGCCACTATCGATCGGAGTCTCACCGAGCGTGACAACTTCATGGTCTTTCGAAAAGTGTTCGGTAAGGATCGAGCACAACAACGACTTGCCGGTTCCCGGTGGCCCGATGACGAGCGACAGACCCTCGCGTGCATCAACGCTTCGCACCACACGCTGCAGCGCGTCGGCGAGCGAGCCGAGATTGACGTAACGGCTGGCACTTGGGAATGCCGGAAACGGTGGTACACGGAACATCGATTCGGATGACTGCATCGTCGTAGAATCCCACTGGAAGGACGCTGGGAAATGGAATGGGTTGTTGCTTGCACAACCGCTTCAATCGTCACTATCGGCACAACCGACCGCAAAGTTGACTCAAGTCACCATCGCCCCGAGAGAAAGATCTTAGAATCCTTGACGGGCACCGTCGTTTCACGTGAACCGCGTTCTTTCATTCGAACGCATCGGTCTTAGACAGCGACCACCCAGCCCGCGACCGCAACCAGCAGCGCCAAGGCCACGCGTCGTGCCCAGACGGCTTTCGGCTGGTGGATTCGAATCCACGAGACAGGGATCTCGATCCGGATCGCGTCCGGCGTTTGGGCAGCGATCGTCGTCGGTGCAGTGGCCAAGGCTGCACCACTGCGCACGATCTCGATCGCCGGAGCACGCATTCGCCATTCAGCGAACACGCAAGACGCGAGCAACCCGAACAAGATCGCGGCGATCCACGCGTTGCTGGATTTGGGTGGTGTGAAGATTTCGCCCAGCTCTACCGGGGACGGAGCATGGGCTGCCATTTGCTGGGCGATCGCGACTTCGGCGGCCGCGATATCCGCCTCGCTGCGACTGGCCACGGATTGCCAAAACGCTAGCTCACGACTGGTCAAATCGGCCGAACGTGGGTCGGTGTACGAGACGGGCATGATGGCCCGCGAACTCGTCAAACTTGCGGATTTCACGGTGGTTTGCGCGGTCACGACGCCTTGCAGCGCCTGCTCGCACCGACGCGAGTAGTGCCCGGCCAGATCCGCTCGCCATTTCGCGACAATTACGGCTGTGGGGACCGGCGGGTGCTCGCGTCGATCGATTTCGCGACGCAACCGAGCCAAACGTGAATCGTTAAATTGCAGCGAATATGAGGACGTGTTGCCATGAACGTCATGACAGTGGATCATTTGTCGTATTGGTTCGGCGGGCCACAGGCCTAACGTGATCGCTGCCACGCAGACGGCGGCGAGCACAAAATCCTCGAATGCCCAACGACGAACCGACATATTGTATGATTCCCCAAAGTTTTGACAGCAATCGCCCATTCGTCTGATCGCTTGTGCAGGTCAAACGGCACCGGTGGCGCGGAACTGACTTCCGCGGTATCGGCTTGACCAGGGTGGTTGCTGAAATCGTTTCCTGTCGTTTCGTCCTGATGTAGCGGTTGTAGGCTCGCCAGCAGTGTTCCAGCTCAAGATTTGTGGTGTTTTGCTTAAGAGTGACATCGATGCGGCTGCCGACGCCGGCGCCGATTGTGTCGGGTTGAACTTTTTTGATGCCAGCATTCGGTATCTCGAACCAGACTCGCTCGAAGTGCTATCGCTTTGCCGACATGCTCGCAAACGAGGCATCAAACGCTCCGGCATTTTCGTGAACCAACCCGTGGACGAAATGATCACGATCGCGCAAGGGCTCGATTTAGACGTCATCCAATTGCACGGTGACGAATCGATTGAAGATGCCGAAGCGATGCGAGAATTGGGGATCGAAGTCGTGCGAGCGATTCGGTTGCCGTCGGGCAAGTTGACCGTGGAACAAATCGATCAAGCCTGTAAAGCTTGGATCGATGCGGGGTTCCATCTGCTGCTCGACGCCGAGTCGGGCGAGAACTTTGGTGGGACCGGCAAGAAGCTCGATTGGAACGCCATCGCAGCCTGGGCAGCCACCCGCCCGGACGTGTGTTGGACGTTGGCTGGAGGACTTAAGCCTGAGAACGTTTGCGAAGCGATCAGGTCGACAGGGGCGGTCAGTGTGGATGTGGCCAGCGGTGTCGAAGAACCCCGTGGAACAAAGTCCGATGACAAGATCGCTGCGTTTTGCAATGCCGCCAAATCCGCCTGGGCATCGTAGCGTCCCAATCATCACTCCTTAACGTCGTACAACACAAACTTGCCCTTTTCCCCCTGCGCAGTGTTTTGTCGCCGGTCTATATTGGGTGAAACTTGAGAAATTTTTGCGGTAAATCGCAAAGACGCCCCCAAGTTAGCGCACAACCTCGCCAACAGCAGGCGATTTGGACGAGAAATGCGGGGGGATCGAGAGTTTGGACCGACGCACGTGCGTGGGATTGCGAACCAGCGGGAGTCCCCGTGTTGGGTCCGCAGCCCCTCTGACGTGGTCGGTATTGTTTTTACCTTCCCCGCGTCGATTTCCGTCGCGGGATGCAAATCCACTCATGGAGATTCTGACGAATGTCGCAAGTAGAAGCCACTAAGTTGCCGTACAAGGTCAAGGACATCAATCTCGCCGAATTCGGCCGCAAAGAGATCATGATGGCCGAGAACGAGATGCCAGGTTTGATGGCACTTCGCAAGAAGTATGGCCAATCCAAGCCGCTCGCCGGTGCTCGCATCGCCGGCTGTCTGCACATGACCATCCAAACCGCCGTGCTGATCGAGACCCTGATCGAGCTCGGCGCCGAAGTGACATGGAGCAGCTGTAATATTTTCTCGACCCAAGATCACGCGGCCGCCGCGATCGCCAAGGCCGGGATTCCCGTCTATGCCTGGAAGGGCATGAACGAGCAAGAGTTCGATTGGTGCATCGAGCAGACGTTGCACTTCCCGTCGGGCGAACCGCTGAACATGATCCTGGACGACGGTGGCGATTTGACGGCGATGGTCCACGACCGATACCCCGAATTGCTCGCCAACATCAAGGGAATCAGCGAAGAGACTACCGCCGGTATCCACCGCCTTGAAGTGCTCAATCGTAGCAAGCGATTGGCTGTCCCGGCGATCAACGTCAACGACAGTGCGACCAAGAGCAAGTTCGATAACTTGTACGGTTGCCGCGAGTCGTTGGCTGACGGTATCAAGCGAGCCACGGACGTCATGTTGGCTGGCAAGGTCGCGGTCGTCTGTGGCTATGGCGATGTCGGCAAGGGCTGTGCCCACTCATTGCAGCGATACGGTTGCCGCGTGCTCGTCACCGAAATCGATCCGATCAACGCGCTCCAGGCTGCGATGGAAGGGTTCGAAGTCACGACGATGGAAGACGCTTGCAAGGAAGGTCGTTTGTTCGTCACCACGACTGGCAACAAGGATATCATCCTTGGCAAGCACATGGTCGAAATGAAGAATGACTCGATCCTTTGCAACATCGGCCACTTTGATACCGAGATCGATGTCGCGTGGCTCGAAGGCGAAGTCAAGGCCGGGCGTGCGACTAAGGATGAGATCAAGCCAGCCGATATCGGTGCGGTCGATCGCTACACGTTCAAGGAATCCGGTCGCAGCATCATCATCTTGGCCAAGGGTCGGTTGGTGAACCTCGGCTGTGCGACCGGACACCCATCGTTCGTAATGAGCACCTCGTTCACGAACCAAGTGCTCGCGCAATTGGAACTGTGGCGTGACAGCGACAAGTATGAGAACAAAGTCTACATGTTGCCGAAGAAGCTGGACGAAGAAGTCGCACGACTGCACTTGGACCAACTCGGCGTCAAGCTCACCAAGTTGACCAGCGAACAAGCCGAGTATCTTGGTGTCCCCGTCGAAGGGCCATACAAGCCAGATCACTATCGCTACTAGGTCCCATGACCTGACCGCGATTCGATAATATTCCAAACGCTCGCCCCACAAGGCGAGCGTTTTTTCGTGCCTCTCGCCGACCCCCGCTGGTGTGCAGGCTTCAACCGCCCAAGCGCAAGCGTTCCGCCGTATCGATTGCTCGGTCGGCGCCTAAAGGCTGGACACCAACATACGCTGGTGTGCAGGCTTCAGCCGCCCAAGCGCAAGCGTTCCGCCGTATCGATTGCTCGGTCGGCGCCTAAAGGCTGCACACCAACATACGCTGGTGTGCAGGCTTCAGCCGCCCAAGCGCACTATTCTTTCGTATCGATTGCCCGCCTGGCGCCTAAAGGCTGGACACCAACATGCGCTGGTGTGCAGCCTTCAGCCGCCCAAGCGCACGCGTTCCTTCCTATCGATTGCCCGGTCGGCGCCTATAGGCTGCACACCAACATGCGCTGGTGTGCAGGCTTCAGCCGCCCAAGCGCACGCGTTCCTTCCTATCGATTGCTCAGTCGGCGCCTAAAGGCTGCACACCAACATGCGCTGGTGTGCAGGCTTCAGCCGCCCAAGCGCACGCGTTCCTTCCTATCGATTGCTCGGTCGGCGCCTAAAGGCTGCACATCAACATGCGCTGGTGTGCAGGCTTCAGCCGCCCAAACGCACGCGTTCCTTCCTATCGATTGCCCGCCTGGCGCCTCAAGGCTGCACACCCACATGCGTGAACACCCTCGCACCCTACACGTCGTGCCAGGTCAAACGTATCCTCTCAAGTTCATCCTCCGCTTGACCTTGATACCTGACGCCTCCGCTCATGCCCGAAACCAAGCCATTTACTGCTGTTCGATACAACCTTGACCACGTCGGCTCGCTTTCGGACGTCATCGCGCCGCCCTACGACGTCATCGACCCGGAACTCCAGGACCAGCTTTACAAGCGGCATCCAGCCAACGTGATTCGCTTGATTCTCAACCGTACTGAACCGGGCGACACGGGCGACGAAAAATACGAGCGGGCGGCCAAATTTTTGGAGCAATGGAAGAGCGAAGGAGTTTTGACGACCGAAGACAAGCCGGCTTTGTATGTCTATCACCAATCATTCAACCACAACGGCAAAACGTACACTCGACGCGGATTCATGGGCCGCGTGCGGTTGCAACCGTTCGGCGAAGGCAATATTTATCCGCACGAAGAGACGCATCCGAAAGCCAAGGTCGATCGGCTCAAGCTCACCAAGGCATGTAAACAGAATTGCAGCCAGATCTTTGGACTGTACCCCGACCCGACCAACGAAGTCATCAAGCTGTTGAATGCTGCGACGACCGGTATCGAGCCGATCCAGGCGACCGACCATCTCGGCGTCGTCCACACGATTTGGCCGGTGAAGGATCCGAAGGTGGCCAGCAGAGTCGGATCACTCATGTCTGATCGTCCGATGTTCGTGGCTGACGGACACCATCGCTACGAGACCGCTTGCAACTATCGCGATTATCTCGCCGAGCAATCCGGCGGACTCGCACACAATCACCCAGCGAATTTCGTGATGACAATGCTGGTTGGGATGAGCGACCCTGGCATGATCGTCTTGCCGACGCACCGATTGCTGCGCGGTACTCCCAAATTCACGACCGACCAACTCCGAGCCAAACTGGGTGCGGCATTCGACTGCGAAGTGCTCGACGGTGGTCGTGATGCCGTTCATATGGCCTGGGGACGCATGTCCAAGGCGGACCTCCAAGGGCTCGTGGCGCTCTACGCAGCCGCCGACGATACGTGGGTATTGGCGAAAGCCACCGATGCCGCAGCGAAACAAATGGAAACGCTTGCGCCCAAGCAATCACCGGAGTGGCGGTCGCTCGGCGTCAGTCTGCTGCATCGGCTCGTGATCGATCAGCTGCTCGGATGTGCTGGGCATCCCAAACCCACGTACGTCCACGACGTCGTCGAGGTCCTGGACGGACTCAATGGAAAAGGCAGTCAAGCGGAAAGCGAAAGTGACGAGCCGTACACACTGGCCTGTCTCGTCATGCCCGCCAAGCTGGAGCACGTCGAAGCGATCAGCCTGCACAAAGAGCGAATGCCGGCCAAGAGCACCTATTTCTACCCCAAGCTACTCAGCGGGTTGACGTTCAATCCATTGGCATAGCGGTATTCCCGTGGCTTCCCGGGCATCCCGTACGCCCGATCAAGGAGCGTCAGCGACGCCGATCCGGCAGGCGTTCACCCGCAGGTTCCCTGCCGGATTTTCGCCAAGCCTCAATCCGGCCTACGTGGATTCGCGTGTCTTCCCGTAGGCCGGATCAAGGAGCGACAGCGACGCCGATCCGGCAGACATTCATCCGCAGGTAACTGCCGGATTTTCGCCAAGCCTCAATCCGGCCTACGTGATTGACGGTATCGAACCGGCATGGTCGATGTGTTAATGTCCAGTAGCATTTCGAGTTGATGTGACTGGCTGTTGACCCACCACGGAATTCTGTGATGTCTGACTTCCGTCGATGGTTTCTGCCTGGGGCAACGTATTTCATCACGGTGGTCAGCTACGACCGGCGGCCCATTCTGACTTCTGACCCAGCCCGCAAGATACTCAGAGAGGCGATCGCTCGAACGCGAAAGACGTATCCCTTTCACGTCTTCGCCACCGTGCTACTTCCCGATCATTGGCATCTCGTTCTACAGATGCCGAGCGGCCAGACGGACTACTCGGTTCGAGTTAAGAGCATTGAGAACCGATTTACTCGTACGTGGCTGGCGAATGAACTGGGTGAAGCGAAAGTCACGGGGTCACAGGCGGCGAACCATGAACGAGGAATCTGGCAGCCGCGTTTTTGGGAGCATTCGGTACGCGATGAGTTGGATTTGGAGCGTTGTGTAGACTACGTCCATTGGAACCCACGCAAGCACGGGTTGGTAGAACGAGTGCGTGATTGGCCCTGGTCCTCGTTCCATCGCTTTGTCACCGAAGGACAGTATGACGCGTGTTGGGGCGGCACGATGCCGACATCGATCAAAGCAAAATCAAGTTGGGGCGAGCCGTAACTTTCGTAGGCCGGATCAAGGAGCGTCAGCGACGCCGATCCGGCAGGCGTTCACCCGCAGGTAACTGCCGGATTTTCGTAGGCCGGATCAAGGAGCGACAGCGACGCCGATCCGGCAGACATTCATCCGCAGGTAACTGCCGGATTTTCGCAAAGCCTCAATCCGGCCTACGCAGATCAAGGAGCGTCGGCGACGCCGAACCGGCAGACATTCACCCGCAGGTTCCCTTCCGGATTTTCGCAAAACCTCAATCCGGCCTACGCAGATCAAGGAACGACAGCGACGTCGATCCGGCAGGCGTTCACCCGCAGGTTCCCTGCCGGATTTTCGCCAAGCCTCAATCCGGCCTACGTGGATTCGCGTGTTCCCCGTGGCACTGCGTGGGTTCTCGTCAATCCCAGTTTCGTATGAAACGAGTCTTGCGGCGGGAAACACCCATCGCGTACTTTCCGAACTCAGCACTCATGGATGCAGTGCTTACTGGGTTCAAGGACAATCGTCGTGGGAAGGATTCTCTGCGTGGTCAATCAGAAGGGTGGTGTCGGTAAAACGACCACGGCAGTCAATCTGTCGGCCGCTCTCGCATTGGCTGGCAAGAGCACGTTGCTGCTGGACATGGATCCGCAGTGCAACGCCACGACGGCTGTCGGCTTGAGCCCGTCCAGCGGCCACGCTCTTGTCAGCGACTCGCCGCTCACCGAATCAATCGTCGCCGCCGAGATCGAAAATCTGGTGGTGGTCCCGGGGTCTCGAAGCTTCCATGACGTCGACCGGCTCGCCACTGCGGGAGCGTCCGACGCGACACGCGTTCGCAAACACCTCGACAGCGTCATCGACAGCTATGACTTTATCTTGATCGATTGCCCACCGAGCGTCGGAGCGCTGACGCAAACGGCGCTGTCGGCCAGCACCGAGGTATTGATCCCGATCCAGTGCGAGTATTTCGCCATGGAAGGACTTACCCAACTCATTCAAACGATCAAGAAAATGATCCAAGTCACCGCAGGCCGATTGAGCTTCGGTGGCATCCTATTGACCATGTATGATCCGTACTTGGAATTGACCCGAGAAGTGGACGGCGAGGTCCGTGACTTCTTTGGCGATATTGTGTTCGATAATGTGGTGCCGCGCGATGTGTCGTTGTGCGAAGCACCGAGTCATGGAAAGACTGTTTTTGAATACGCCCCACGATCCCGTGGTGCGTACGCCTATACCCAACTGTGCATGGAGGTGCTCGGACGTGACTAATGCAACCGTAACCAAGGATCGACGACTCGGCAAAGGTCTCGCCGCCCTCTTGGGGACTCCCCTGGATGACGACGGCAATCCATTGCCCATGAATACGAATGGGACGACCGACAATGGGAATCGAAGCAGCGTTCATTCGCTGGAGCTTCGCGTCGAAGAAATCGAAGCGAACCCGTTTCAACCGCGTCGCGAATTCAACACTGACGAGATCGCCTCGTTGGCCGAGAGCATCAAGAGCCATCAGCAATTGCAGCCCGTGTTGGTGCGAATTGTCGAAGGCAAGTACCAATTGATCAGCGGCGAACGTCGCTGGCGAGCCGCCCAACACGCTGGGTTGGGAACGATCCGCGCCGAAGTTCGCGAAGCCGACGATCGCTTGGTCGCCGAGCTTGCAATCATCGAGAATTTGCAACGCAAAGACTTGAATCCGGTCGAGAAGGCGATGTCGTTCAAACGCTACATCGACGAGCACAAGTGCAAGCAAGATGACTTGGCTCGTCGTTTGTGTATCGATCGCAGCACGATTGCGAATCTGATGCGATTGCTCGAACTGCCGCAGCAGATTCTCGACTGGCTCGTTGCCGGCGAGATCTCCGCCGGACACGCTCGCGCGCTGCTTCCGATCGGCGACGAAGAAGTCCAAATGCGAATCGCCCGACAAGTGATGTCGGACAAGTGGAGCGTTCGCGCCGTCGAGAGCCATGTCTCGGAGTTGTTGCAAACCGAAGAAGACAAAGAGACGGGGAAGAAGATCGTGAATGTCAGCCGCCAAAAGCGGAAGTCAATCGCCCCGCACATCGAAGCGATGCAGCAAGAGATGCGAATGATCTTCGGCACCAAGGTCGAGATCAAGGCGAGCGTCCGCGGGAAGGGCAAGTTCCAAATTCACTTTTCGGACGCCGATGAGTTCGAGCGATTGAAGGACATTCTGCTCGAAGGCAAACGCCCGGCATTGCGTATCGCTGGATAGCCAAGCGGTCCGCACCAGAATCCACCAAGCCGCGGCAATGCAGATTGCCGCGGTTTTTTTATGCGCCCGCCGAAAGTTCGTACGCCGGATTCATTTGTGGGTCCCCCTGTGCCGGATCAAATCGTACGCCGGATCAAGGAGCGACAGCGACGCCGATCCGGAAAGGGTCAACCCAAAAGGCTGGTGCCGGATTTTCGCAAAGCCTCAATCCGGCCTACGGTTTGGAATCAATCGACGAATGCGAACTCGTTGCTCATCAGTAGCACTTGAGCCAATTGCTCTAAACGACCCAGCGGCTCTTGGGCTCGCGATTCAAAGGGACCGCTAAAATCGGCTTGCGAATCGGCGACCAGACTACTGCCATCATCGCCATGAACCGTCATCTGGATTGTCCAGCGGAAGGAATCAGAATTGTCGCTCGCGCCGGCCATCGCCACAAAATCGATCGTCTGGCCAGCGGCAATGTGACGCTGGAGCGAGTCCAGGGAACGCCGACCAGAATGGCATTTCTCGCCCCAAATCACTTCGCTGTTGATCATGATCATCGCGTCAATCCCATCGCCCGCCTCGTTCGAATGCTCAACCACGGCCTTCAGTTCGACCATCCCGCTGATGGGCGACGTCCAGCGACGAAGCACACCGAGGTTGAGAGAGCGAGGCGCGTGGCCTGAGTCTTTACTCACGAACGCGTAGCCCGCATCCGTTTGACTTGGGAACGTCGATTCCTTTTGCCAGCGATTGTCGCTGTAGACGGGCATCGGTTCGACGGCGGTGATGCGATTCGCCGCGTCCAGAGTCGCGATCGAGTAGCTCCAGAGCGATCGCGGGTCCGGTACGATCGCGGTCATCGTCGTCGGTTTCTTGAGAAATTCTTCGACATTTTTCAGCTCGGTCGCGGATGGCTCGCGGCCTAGCACCGTCACGAATAATTGACGGGCTGCTTCCATCTCGTCCATTGATGTTTCGCGTTGTACGTTGGCTGCCGTGCTTCGAGCCAGCGAAAGAATTTGGTCGCTATTGAGTAAGTACAACGACTGCTGGGGAACCGTCGTGTAGTAGCGTCCCGGCGAGTGTCCATCGGGGCTCGCAAAATCGAAGGTACGAAACAGGGCTGGCAAGTTTTGGCGGTCGATCATCGCGTAGATCGTTCGTCGCCCCACGAGATCCGATGTCGTAATCTCAACTGGTTCCCCACCGACCACGCGAGACAACATCGAACTCTTAGCGAGCATCGAATCACGCAGCGACTCAAAGTCCCGACGCCGCCGATTGGCCCGCGCGAGATAGAGATTGTCAGCGTCCCGCAGGATCGCTGACTCGGACGCCTCGGACGATTGACGATAGATTCGCGACAGGACAATCCGTCGTATCAATCGCTTCACGCTCCAGTCACTGGCAAAGTCCACGGCGAGGTTGTCCAGTACTTCAACAACCTTGGGCGGTTCCGTCCGAAAGCCGAAATCGCTCGCGGTGTCGACGAGTGGGCGACCGATGAGAAAGCCCCAGATGCGATTGACCATCACTCGGGCCGTCAACGGGTTTTCGGGTGCGGCGATCCGCTCGGCAAGATCAACTCGCCCGCTACCGGTGGTGAACCGTGGCTCCTCCGGAGCACGAAACGCCGTCAAATACTGGCGTGGCGCGATCGGTCCGTGATTCCCCTGCTGGCCCCGAAGCAAGACGTGATTGTCATGCGGATTGTCGATGTCAACCAACGCCAGCGGACTCGGGCCATCCTCGGGGATGCGACTGCTTTGCATCACGCCAAACAACGAGTAGTAATCCGTCGTCGGGATCGGATCAAACTTGTGATCGTGACATCGTGCACAGGTGACGGTCAGCCCCAGCAGTCCACGCGAAACAACGTCGATGCGATCATCGATCGTGTCCAGCCCGTTGAGGAATCGACGGCCGATCGTCAGAAATCCCATCGCGTCAAGATTGCCGTCGGCATTGCTGGGGTCCGTACGGTCGCCGGCCAATTGGTGTCGAATCATCTCGTCGTACGGCATATCGTTGGCAAACGCATGGATCGTCCAGTCACGATACCGCTCGCTGCCCGTCAACCGACGCCCTGCCCCACCCACGGTGTAGCCGATCGTGTCCGCATAGCGAGCGACGTCGAGCCAGTGTCGTGCGAACCGTTCCGCAAACTCGGGCGATGCGAGTAACCGATCAACCAGACGCACGTAACTGTCCGGGCGTCGATCGTTGGCAAAGCGATCGATCTCGTCGCGCGATGGTGGTAAACCGGTCATATCGAAATACAGTCGTCGGACGAGTGTTTCACGAGACGCCTCGGGAGCCACATCCAGTCCAATTTCGCTGGCTCGCAGCGCCGCCCAATCATCAATCCCATCGCGTGACCCCGGAGCATTCGACCGAGTTTCTTTGCGGACTGGCGGGACGAACGCCCAGTGCGTTTTTGGATCGCGATCGAGCGGCGACGCGGGCGATTCCAGCGTCTCTTGGCGAGGATCCGGAGCACCGATTTCGACCCATCGTCTCAGGATCGCGATTTCTTCGTCGCCAAGTTTCCCGTCGGGCGGCATCTGCATATCGGTGTCCGAATACTCGATCGCGCGGACGAGTTGACTGGCAACGACATCGCCGGGAACCACCGCCGGACCATGGCTGCCCCCAACGCGTGTCGCAGCCGCTGAATCGAGACGCAAGCCTCCGCTGGATTCGCCACTTTCGGCGCTGTGGCATTCGTAACACCGCTCGATCAGCAGCGGTCGCACTTTGGCTTCGAAGAACTCCATCGGTTCGATCGACCAAGCGATCGATGATGACAGCATGACGGAGACACAGAGACAGACGCGAGGAAAACAACTAAGCACGGCGGGATCGCTCGGAAAGCGGGTGCAAGCAAGGCGGGAAATTCATTGTACCTCGCCAGGTCCGCCCGTGAATGCTCGGCACCCCCTCAGCCGCATCCATTACCCCCCCTTGCTTTGGCACGATCGTGCTAGTGCTGGCACAATCGTTATGGTTGGCGAATTTCACGTTAGATACGCTCAGCGCTGCCGACGGTCACCTTGAGTGGGAACTATCCGCCGGTCGCGTTCTTTTCTGTTCTCTGTCATCTCTTGTTGGTGGAGTGTCAATCATGACCAAAAAGTCTCGGGTCTCAGGTTTCACGCTGGTGGAGTTGCTGGTCGTCATCGCCATCATTGGCGTGCTGGTCGGGCTTCTATTGCCCGCAGTCCAAGCAGCTCGCGAAGCTGCACGTCGGATGAGTTGCAGCAACAATTTCAAGCAACTTGGCTTGGGCGTTCACAACTACCACGCAGCCTACAATCAACTTCCCAAACACGGCACGGGGACTCCCAACATCGCCGGCGGTGCTCCCGAGGGTGCGACGGTAGCAAACGCACCGAGGGCGAACAATCGACTGTCGCTCACCTGGTTGGTCGGATTGACACCGTTCATCGAGCAACAAGCCCTGTGGGAGCAAATCAGTAATCCATATCGCGATCCAAATTCCGGGGCGTTGTTTCCGCCGATGGGTCCCGACCCACGTCGATCGATTGCGCACCATGCGACGACGCAATACGCGCCATGGTTGACGGAAGTTCCCACATTCCGCTGTCCGAGTGATCCCGGAGTTGGCTTGCCGGCCCAGGGACGCACGAACTATACAGCGTGCATCGGTGATTCAGCGAACGCGAGTCCCAGCAACCAAGCGCCCCTTTTTGGCAAGGACGATTTTGGCGCCGAGAACGCTGCACGCGCTGTTGAGCGAGCTGCGTCAGGTCGAGGGTTCTTTGTGCAGCGAGAGCACTCGTCATTCAAAGATGTTCTCGACGGTTTGTCCAACACCATTTGCGCTGGCGAGACACCATCGGATCTCGGTGACAATGACATTCGCACACGCGGCGCCCGATCCACCACGGGCAACGTTCGCGACGTTGGTGGCAATAAGACGTGCGACATCTACATCGATCCGGCGCGACCGCGTTTCTGGTTGCCAACCGCGACCTTTGTTCCGCTAGCCGGTGGCGGCACCGAGCCCGAACAGCGACGCGGTTTCAAATGGGCTCACCTCCGAGGTATCTGGGGCAACTTCACCGCCGCGACACCGCCGAACAGTCCCATTTGTATGGACGTCAACAATTTCAACACCGGCTTGTTGCCTGCGGGTAGTCGGCACCAGGGTGGATGTCACGTGCTGATGGGTGACGGTGCAGTCAAGTTCATCACGAACTCGATCGAAGCGGGGAACCAGAACAGTGCCCACGTTAGCTCGGTGGCGCCGTACTTAGCACCCGGTTCACAGAGTCCGTTTGGTCTCTGGGGAGCGCTGGGCACCAAAGCGTCTGCCGAAACGAATGTCTCGTTCTAGATAGTTGTCCGGGAGAGTCGGACTTGCGGGGTCGGCCTTGTGCTTGGACCGGCCCCAAAGGTCGACCCTCCCGCGCTGGGCGGGAGGGTGACTGGCGGGGGAACCGCTTAGCGCTGGTTCGACATCAGATCACTTCGACGAGCCAAGCGAACATCGACGGTTTTGTCGCTGTTGTCACGGCGCACTTTCAATTGAACGCGTTCGTCCGGGCCCATCCCGGAAATCGCGTCGACGACGTCTTGTGCATTTTCGACGATTTCACCGTTCATCGAAAGAATTTGGTCGCCACGTTGCAGGTCGCTGTCAGCGGCCGGACTCTCAGGATGGACCGCCAAAACCAGCACGCCGTAGTCGCTGTTGACAAGCGCGACTCCCAATGCGGCTCGGTTTTGTGATTGGGCCGAGTTCGATGATTGGGCCGAGTTCGAGCGGTTGTTGGCGTCGCGTTGAGCCGCACCGCGATCGTTTGACTGGCGTTTATTGATTGCCATGTCACGGCGATTCGCGTCGTACGACTGGTTGCTAGTTTGTTGGTCGTACTCGGAATTCTTGAGCGCCTCGCTGGACAACGTCGTGTCGGGCGAAGTATCGATGGACTTGTCGTTCGCATGAACCGTCACGGCTACCATCGAAGGCTCGCCGTTCATACGAGCCGGTCGCACGATCATACGAACCTCGTCGCCCTTGCTTAGCCCCAGCTTGTCAACCTTTGACTTGGGACCAAGATTCACGGTTTGTTGCTTGCCACTTTCCAGTGCCACTTGGGCGACGACAAAATCGTCATCGTGTCCGCGGAAGGACGTCGTCCGCGTGCTAATGATTTCGCCACGAACTCGCTTTGCATTGCGACTGGAGTCACGATCAATCGTTACCGTTTGGTCGCCGGATGTCACTTTGTTGGCCAACAGAATCGCTCGATCGTTGACGCGTCCCTTGACGCCCTCGACCTTGATCTCATCGCCCTCGCGCAGATCCAACTTCTGGAGTTCCGATTTGCTTCCGA
Source organism: Pirellulaceae bacterium (assembly GCA_041741195.1). GTDB lineage: Bacteria > Planctomycetota > Planctomycetia > Pirellulales > Pirellulaceae > JBBSJZ01. The sequence continues at coordinate 15,903 of JBGSKM010000031.1, read as the reverse complement.
GCATCACTTTGGCCGGGAAGTTCTCGTCGGTGCGGATGCGAGCAATCACTGCCTCGTCGTCCATGCCCGCCAGTTTCTGGCGCTGGATTTGGAGGATCTTTCCAGACAGCTTCTCGTTCTTCTGACTCGATTGTTGCGACTTAGAGTCCCCATCGGAATTTCTGTTACTGGTGTAACTCTCGGTCGAGCGATTTCCACTGGACTGGGACCCCTGGGATTGAGATCTTTGAGATTGTGAACTCGATTGAGATGATCCCGATTGAGAGTCGCGATTGGCGCGCTCGCGACTACTCTTGCGTGCGATATCCAAATCATAAGTGTAAATAGTTTCGATCGCGTCAAATTGTCCGTCGTTGTCGTAGTCGACAGCCATGCGAATCCAGCCATCGGGCGAGATGTTGTATTTCAAGTCGCCGTTGGAATTTTGAGATTGGCGATTCGATCGATCATCATTGTTACTGTTTTGACGCGAATCATCACCGCGTTCAGAACGTGAACCCGAGCTTTCATTGTTGCTGGAGGAGCTATCGCCTGAGTCGCGATTTCTAGACTCGCTGTCGCTCGAGCTTTCGTTGCTGTTGTATTCGCTACCGGTGTATCCACTCTGTGACGAACTCGATTGTTGTCGCTGGTTACTTTGCGCGAATCCAGTTCCGCTTGTCATCATGGCTGCGATGCAGCCGGCCATCATTTTTGTTTGAATTTTCATAGTTTTTTCTCTATCTCTTCGATTCATTTGGTAGGGTGAATTTGGTGAGGGGGGAGGAACTCTCCGGCGATTAGTAGCTTTCGTCCGAGTACCAGCTATCAAATCGCGACTCGTCTTCATACCAATCATCGGTGTAGTAGTTGTCGCCGTACCAAGATGTGGTATCACGGTCGTACTCGTCGTAGTCATCCGAGTAGCCGGAATAGCCTCCGTCGTAATAGTTGCCGTAGTAATCCGATTCGTAATCGATGCCGGTATCGGCGTCGAACCAATCGCTCGGGTCATACCATTCTTCTTCGTGGTACCCATGCTCAGGGTCCCATTCGTATTCGTCAGAGAAAGCCGTGCTTGTGGGAACGATAAGGCTTGCCGCGACAAGGGCCGATACGCCCGCGACGCCTTTCAAGAGGTTCGCCAGCGAGAATTGTTGGAGGTTGGTTAACATAGGATTCTTTGTCGTTTGAGGGTTCTGTTGGTTGATCGTACAGTTGGTCGGTTTGCGATCGCCGTGTGGGTGGATCGCGTGCATTGAATAGCGACATTCGGGGACTCGCGAATGTGGGAGCAGTGATTCGTCCATGCCTGCAACGGAACATCCAGCATTGGGTGCACGTTGCTTGCTCGCCGCCTCCATCCGAATCGAGGCCACGAAAGAACTGGAGCGTCGCATGAATGGAAATCCGTCGGTCCAAGCGTTCGTCCAGCACAGAGGTAACGATGCAGCGATGCAGCGGCCTCTTGCCAAAGGAGGGTGCACACTGCACGCCAACCGCGGCCGAACTGTGTGAAGAATCTTGGAACCGTGTTGATTACTTGTCGGATGACTCAGCCGAGGCACTGATCCGCGCCGCTTCGATCGCTCGCCGCGTAACCGCATCGGCCACGCACTCAAGCCTACTAAGACACAATGCCCGAGCCTGGGGCGTCCAACTCAGTGGAGATCCTTTCCGTCGGGCCCAACTTTGACCGCCGCGAAGAGGTTCCTCCCGCGTGACAGGTTGACGTCGGACTCTGCGATTGCTGTGCAACTTGGCCCTTCAAATGATGACGAACCTGTCGTCCCACTGCGCCAGGGTGTGTTGCTTGGGTCTGGTACGGCAGTTACGATTGGCCACACCCGAATGGAGGACGCGGCAGTACCAGGACGCGATGAGCGCTGAACCTCAACACCAATATCGATTCAAAATTCCATCATGAGTGCTTTGCCAGGTTTCTGTATCAACACTCCTGTCGTCGTATGTGAGGTCGTCGGAGGTGAGTCGATTTTGATCCACTTTGACAAAGGATCCTATTACAGCAGCGATCAGGAGGGAGCCAGAATCATTGACGGGTTGGCAACTGGCCAATCGCTTCAGGTTTTGACCGGCGAATTGTCGAATCGGTCAGGCGCTCCAATGACTAGTGTCACAGCCGTCGTCAATCGATTCTTGCAATTGCTTTTGGACGAAGACATCATTCGCCCGACCCAGGAAACGTCATCTTCGAAAATCGAATTGCCGGTCGATGAAGACTTGTACGCGCAGTACGTAGCTACCGGTCATCCAGTTCCACATCTGGAAACTTACACGGATCTGAAAGACCTATTGATCCTCGATCCCATTCACGACGTCGATGCCGCGGGCTGGCCGAGAGTGAAACCTTGAGTTCAACACAAGCGAGTTCAGCATGCAGGCAGAAGGTCCAACCGGTGCTTCGCAACGAGTGTTTTTCAGACAATTGCATGAGCGATTCGATCTGGCATGTGGCGCGACGGAAAAGATCGTCGGTGACTATGCGATTGCCAATCGGCCAGTACGTCTAGAGTTCGCTGGGCTCGCTTTGCAGCAACTTTACGCTCCGGCACTCCAGCACTTGGCGACTGAATTTTCTGGCCCGCCCGAGCTCTATGTTCGCTTGTGGGACACAACTTCCACTGGTTCGTTGGCTCCGCCTCCTCCTTGGGGACGATCAGCGTTCGGAACTCGACACGAGATTCGTCAGTCGCAAGATTCCGGAATTCTCGCTTGTTTTGATGTCGAACACGGTTTGTTGAGTGTCTTTGAAACATCGACTCGCGAAGGTTTTTTTTGGTCGCGGGACATCGCATTGGTGCCTGCGTGGGAACGTGCCGCGCCACTGCGCGCGATATTGAGTTGGTGGGCAAGGACCTTCGGCGGGCAACTGCTGCATGGTGCGTCGGTGGGGATCGACGGCGATGGCGTGCTAATCACAGCACGCGGTGGCTCCGGAAAATCAACCACTGCGCTGGCCTGTCTGGACGCTGGTTTTGAGTACCTGGGTGACGACTATGTCATGTTTGTCTCGGACGAAACGGATGGGCCATTCATACACAGCCTCTACAGTACAGCCAAAGTGCATCGAGATGGGATAGCGAGGTCGCTTCGATCGATCGCGTTTCAAGATCGACTTCATGATTTGTCCGGCGACAAAGTCGTACTCTATTTACGCAATACCCATCTCACACAACTTCGCCGTCAACTTCGTTTCAAAGCCATCCTCATTCCCAGAATTAGCCAGCAAATTCAGTCCAGTGTACGGTCGGTTTCTCCTGCGACCGCACTTTCAGCGATGGCTCCCACCACGTTGTTTCAGTTGCCGGCAGCGGGTTCCGCCGAGTTTGCGTCGTTGCGTCGCATCGCTCAGCTTTGTCCAGCATACGAGTTGGACTTGGGAACCGATTTGCACGGTGTCACCGAGTGTTTGGCTGAGCTGGTCGCGGGGTCGTCGGAGAAATGATATGCGCATCAGCTTGATCATTCCGACCTACCAGAGCAGCGGGTTTGTGGCCTGGTGCCTGGAGAGTGTTTTTCGACAAACCAGACTCCCGGACGAAGTCATTATCATCGACGACGGATCCACCGACGACACAGCCGAGATGATTCGGCCCTTTAACAATCGCGTCCGATATTTTCGACAATCCAACGGCGGGCCGGCCGCTGCTCGAAATACTGGGATCGCGGAATCGACAGGCGACCTGCTGGCGTTTGTCGATATCGATGACCTGCTGCCCGTAAACTCGCTCGATTGTCTCGAGACGGCAATTGCGTCCGACGAGGAACTCGGCTTCGTGTGGGGACAAATCCAGCCGGTGTCCCGCCGATGCGGATCAAACAGTATCGTGCCGGTCGCTGGGCCCGGCTATGTGACGTCTGTCTGTTGTGGACTCTTCCGGAAGCAAGCCTTCGATTGCGTTGGCGGCTTTGACACTTCCTTGAGATCGGCCGAGGATCTGGATTGGTTCTTACGAGCAAACGAGCGGGGGATTCGTTTTCAAAAAATTGAAGTCGTGACGCTGTTTTATGTTCTACACCAGACTTGTTTTTCCAAAGACCAATCAGCCAAACGGCGAGACATGTTGCAGGTGTTGAAGAACTCCATTGATCGGAAAAAACCGTCGCAATTGGGAAAGGAAAGCGACTCATGAATCGGGCATCAAAATCGGACGTGACCGCCGTTGTGATCGCCCGAAATGCGGAACGATTTCTAGCAGAAGCATTGCGAAGTATCAAGAATCAGACATTGCAGCCGCTAGAAATCATCGTTGTCGATGGATCGTCAACCGACCGAACTTCTGAGATCGCTCGAGCGGACCCCGCCGTTCGATATCTTCAGCAAAGTGGTAGAGGTATTCCCAACGCTTACAATCAGGCGATCGCGGCGGCACAGGGTTCGTTGATTGCTTTTTTGTCCGCCGATGATAGGTGGCGTCCGAACAAGCTTCAGCGTCAAGTCTCCGCTTTACAAGCGAGTCCACGTACTTCTTTGTCGATCTCGCTGTTTCGATACTTCTTACAACCTGGCTCATCCATTCCGCCCACCTTTAACCGGCAATTGATAGGTCACGATCTTGTTGGAATTATCATGGAATGTCTGGTCGCGCGACGGGAACTTTTTCAGCAGGTGGGGCTTTTTGATGAATCGCTGCCCGTGGCCGAAGACGTCGACTGGTTTGCTCGTGTGAAAGATCTTGCAATCCCAATTGAGTGTGTCTCGCAAGTCTTGCTAGACAAGCGAGTTCACGACTGCAACGCGTCACTGAACCCGAAGATCAATACGCCAGCGCTGATGTCCGCACTAAGGGCCAGCATCCGGCGAAAACGCGCGAGTGCTGATAGTTTCCAAACCAATGTGCATTCGACTGTCGTCGAGTTCAACGGGAGTGAACCGTGAATGGGAATACGATTTCTGTCATCGTTCCGGTGTACAACGCTCAAAAGCATGTCGCCGAAGCAATCCAGAGTATTCAGCGACAAACTTACCGAGTCGATGAAATCATTGCCGTTGACGATGGCTCGACGGATGACTCGGCGGAGGTGCTGGCGGCGTTTCCAGAAGTAAAATGTTTTCGCCAAGCCAATCAAGGCGCTGGCGCGGCCAGAAATCAGGGTGTGCGATTGGCCAGTGGATCATGGCTGGCTTTTTTGGATGCCGATGATGTTTGGAGTGTCGACAAAATCGAGAAACAGGCTGCCGTGCTGAACTCCGATGCCTGTATTGATGCCGTATTTGGCCACGCACGTCAAACGCTCTTCAACGGCAAACTTAACGATGGTTCTCTGGACTCCTGGGGACAGATTTTGCCGGCCCATTTACCCAGTGCCATGATGATCCGTCGCACTTCCTTTGAACGTACAGGGGAATTTGCAACTGACTTGGTATTGAGTGAAGCAGTCGATTGGTTCTGTCGAGCCGTTGATGCGGGGCTGTCTTGGCGGATGCTTTCTGACGTTGTTTATCTACGTCGAATTCACGACAACAATTTGGGTCTACGAGAACGTGCTAATCGTCATGAATATCTGAGAGTCGTTCGGCAATCGCTTCATCGCCGTCGGGGAAATGGCGGATAATGATTTCCTATATTGAAAAACTTGCCGATGGTTTCCAGCATCAAATCGGTGACGTGGCGGGTGAGGGGCGTTCGAGCCGTGATCGACGGACTGGGTAACGTGGTTTGTCTGGAGAGTCCGCACACAATTCGACGGATAGTGACACGGTGGATGTCAAAAGGAATGGTAAACGACCCCGAAGATTCTGCTTCCATGTACGACTATTTGCATTTAAAGATTGGCTGGCCCACCGAACAACAGTTGTTGTTGCTCAAGGCAGCGATTGGCGTTGGCGAAGCTGCCGCTACCTCTTGGCGACAATGGCGCCAGCACAACTGTCTGGACGAGATGGATCCGAGCTCTTATCTGATCACTCCGCAGTTGTATGCGAATTTGCAGGATCGGGAGATCGACGACGGAGACCTGCAAAAGCTACGCGGAATTTATCGCTACAACTGGACGAAAAACCAAATCGCCATGCGCGGACTCAATCATGTGCAATCGCTGCTACGTCAAATCAATGTCCAGGCAATTGTCATCAAGGGTGCGTTGACGTTGCTGCAATCTGGTAGTGACTATGGCGCCCGTACCTTGAACGATATTGATCTGATTGTTCGCGAACATGAATATGAAATCTCCGTCGAACAGTTATTGAATCACGGCTGGAATTCACCGTATTTGTCGATGGCCTACCATCGTCACGACTACCACACGGGTTTGAATCTGCAACATCCGCGATATGGCGATATTGATTTGCATTGGCGGCCACTTTCGCTTTTCTCGGACAAGTCGACCGAAGACGCAATCTGGAATCACGCGGAATCTCTGCACGTCCCCTTTGACTCGCTTCTGGCTCCCGATCGTTACGATTCGCTATTGATGATCGCCCATCACGGCCGCAAGCGAGAAGCACACACCAACCTTCGCTGGGCAATTGATTTTGCGCGTCGGACCACTGAGTCGCAGGAACATTTCGACTGGGATGTGTTGGTCGATCGAACGGTCGACGCCGGTTTGACACCGCTGATGTCGGACGTTCTGAGGTTTCTTCACGACGAGCTTGACGTCAATATTCCAGAGAGGATTATCAGGAAACTGTCTCGGAATCCGCCGAGTCACAGGGAGCTGGAATATTATCGACATACGGCGTATGGAACAGAAAACCTTCGACTGTTGAAACGGCTTGCGGGCCACTGGTGGCGGTATCGAATCGCCTGTCAACGACATGGTTCGACCGCAGGTGTCAGGGATTTCGTCCGATACAGTTTTCGAATGCGACGTGAAGCGTTGGCGGTGCCCCATGATTGGCAGGTGGTTCGCCACAGCATCGCGCAACGATGGCCCTGGGCAACGTCATCGATTTGACTTGCAGGGCTCACGCCTTGCCGCCAGACCCGAACAAGGTACGACCCGAACAAGGTGCCACGCATTTCAAAGTGTCAACGCCGCGCTACACCGACGAGATGGGGGATTTTGCCACCATTGTGTTTGCCCAACTCTTTTTGCTCTGTTATCAGCATTTTGCTACCGAAAGCGACTTTGCCGTGTCTGCTTTGGAGTTCGCGATGCTTGGCTGGCCTGTCGTGCTGCAAGCTCGGTCGTACACGACAGTCAGGTTGATAGCGAACCCATTCGTCGCTACAACTCAAGTGTGTCGCCTACGTACTCGCTTTTGATCCACGATGACCACGTTTACGTTCCAAGCGGTTTTAAAGCCGAATCAAGAAAGCGCCGAGCAAATTGCGGCGAGGTTGCAAGAGTTGCATGACGACGTCGCCGTCAGCTTTCGCGACGGGGCGGTACGAGTCACCTTCATTCGCCAAGCGGACAGTTTCTCCGCGATGGTGCTGATGTGCAGCCATCAATTGATGGAGTTTGGCTACACGATCGAGCGAATCGAGATCGATGGCAAAGACTTGCCTCTGTTCAGCATCACGGACGTAGACCCGGACATGACCCAGGATCTCGACTGGGAAGATACCGTCGACGCCTGAGTCGCGGCCCGACGACGGTAAGTATCGTTGTTTGTCGAGCTCTCCCTGGCCGACTTGCTAAATCGACGCTCCTTGGCATCCCTATTGCGATTTGGGTGGTTATTACACAAATGACCACTAATCGGTGTGCAAACTGCGACGTCGGCGCACGCGCGAGTGCGAAGCGGCACGCGTTGGCACGTTACTCCGGGGAGAGACCGCTAAGCGATGCCAACTACATCCACGAACGGAAAACCGATCACCGACGTTGCGAGACCATCAAAGACGAAGCGAGACAGCGGGGTCCGACCTGTTGCAGACGGTGATGTATCACCGGATCTCAATCCGCAAGCGTTGAGTGACACCGCCGTTGCAGAGGCCATGGAGGCAGCACAGCAATCGAAGATAACCGCCGTTCGCGACATCATCGAACGGACTCCGCCGCATGACATCCATACGTTAGCAAAGACGCTGCAGGTCATTCTAGCCGGCGCGTCCCCCGAAGACGCGACGGTGTTGCGAAACTCGCTGATGCACGACACGGTGGCACTCGGAACCGGCAAACGCACCGGGCCGGACGAAGCGCTCTCCGACGGCTGGCGTGATGGGGCATATCCCTATCGCAACCTGCTTTCGCGTAAAAGTTATGAAAAGCAAAAGTATCAACTTCAAGTGGAGCTGTTGAAGCTGCAAGCGTGGGTCAAGAAGTCGCGTTCGAAGCTTGTCATCCTGTTCGAGGGCCGCGACGCGGCGGGCAAAGGCGGAACGATCAAGCGTTTCATGGAACACTTGAATCCGCGTGGAGCGCGTGTCATGGCACTGGAAAAACCGTCCGAAGTCGAGACGGGGCAATGGTACTTTCAACGCTACGTCCAACACTTGCCGACCGCTGGCGAGATCGTCTTGTTCGATCGATCGTGGTACAACCGCGCCGGCGTCGAGCGGGTGATGGGATTCTGCAGCCAAGATGAATATGCGGAGTTCATGCGCCAGGTGCCCGAGTTCGAACGGAATTTGGTTCGCAGCGGTGTGCATTTGATCAAGTTTTGGTTTTCGGTCAGTCGCGAGGAGCAACGGCGACGATTCACCGAACGCAAGGCCCACCCGCTGAAGCAGTGGAAACTCTCGCCCGTCGACTTGGCATCGCTCGACAAGTGGGACCAGTACACGCGAGCGAAAGAGGCGATGTTTTTCTATTCCGACACGCATGACGCGCCCTGGACGGTCGTGAAATCGGATTGCAAGAAACGGGCTCGCTTGAACGCGATGCGTTACGTGCTGTTGAGTTTGCCGTACGAGAACAAGGATCTCGACCGCATCGGCCCGATCGATCCATTGCTCGTCGGTCGTGCCAATCTCGTTTACGAGCGGGGCGAACAACCAACGGCGGACTTTTAAAATCTCACACTCTCGACGAGCTAAACAAACTCGATGCGAGCTTCATGGTGGTAGCGATCAATCAAGGCGAAGCCTGAAGTTGCACCAGCGGCTGGCGCGTGATGAAGCCATTTGCCAATCTTTGAACTTATTCGCGTTCTCGGATTTAGTTCCCAGACTCGATGGTGATCGGGATGGCCAGCGTTTGAGTGGTCGGCGGTAGACAACTGTTGTGATCGCATGCTTGGAAGCGGACGTCGCATTCGATCGTTGCTTGGCTCGCGGTGGCACTGGATGCGATTTGCAACGGGATGCCGAATCGCAACTCGCCCACATATGCCGCGATCTCGCCATCGATCGATTTCATCATGGTCGCTTCGGGATATTCCCAATCGCCACCAGCGGTGATCCCATCGGGCAATCGCAATGTCAACTTGGTCGGCAACGAGACGCCGGTGGGCCCGGTCGCCGAGTAACTGTGCCACGCTGGGTCCACATCCATGCGAACGACAAGCGTCACCTTCTCGCCCGGCTTCGCACGGCTACGATCGAGCGCCCCGGCGACGGTGACCGGTTCGTCGTTTGACGGTGGCTGCGTCGGCGCGACACGCACGGAATGCAGATCAACGCGTGACGGACTCGACACGGGTTCGACCGTCACGACGTTCTCGACCTTTGCCAAGCGATTCGCTGTCACCACGTCGTTGGTCGTCGCCGCATCCTTGGTCGCCGCCGCATCGGTCAATGACATTTCAACCGGTGTCGATTCTCGCTCGATCGAAGCCGACGCCTCGTCCGCGGCAACGACTTTCGCTGGCGCTTGGATGACTGGATCGCTTGACACCGATGGCATCATCGATGTCGAGCAGCCCATGAGTACGACGACGATTAAGACACTAATGGGTGCCGTCGAAAACGTCAGCACGGATGAGACAGTTCGGTATTTGATCATGCTTGCAACAACTCGAATCAGGACATGAAAGAGAAGAGTAGGCCCCAGCAAATGCGTACTAAGATTTTTTGGGTGGAGTGCGAGTGTCCGCGCCCCGCAATTCATCGAGATAATCACAGCCCTTCCATGTCAGCACGAGGGCTCCAGCGTTGGTGAGTGTTTCTTGACCGAGAAGAATGAATCCCGCCTCGCCGAGCATTTGCACGTGGTAAATGACGTCATCGCGTTCGTATCCCTCGATCAAGATAGCTCCCTTGAATCGCCGTGCACCGTTCTTCTCGACGTATTCAAGAACTTTTTTGACTAAGACCGGATCACGTTTCATACGGGTCACTGACTCTGGCTGGAGATAACAAAGCGTGGCAAAGCGTGGCATTTGTTTGCCGCTGATGGTACACAGGTGTCGTCGAATTGGCTATCCGATGGCGATCGGCCCAGGTGGAACGTGCCTGCTGGACGGAGCCCATGTCGGCCGGGCGTCTCCGGCGCGAACGCCAGGCGGGTAAAGTGCAACACACCGTGAGCGAATCACGCTACAATCCAGGCATCCAATTCGTCCTTGAGGAATACGTCTCGTGGTTGCACAACACTCCATCATCCAACAACTGCTCGTCGCCTCATTCGTGCTCGGTGGCGTCACCTTTCCAAGTTTATTGTCGTCTGCGGCAGAGTCATCGGACACCGCAGCGTCGCCGGCATCGTCAGGCGTCTGGGTGACTTCGATCGCTAGCATCGGAGGCGACCAATTTGTGGCGGCCACCGCCGACGGATTGTTGCTCAGAGAGTCCGCCGTGTGTCGCTTTAGTGCCCAAGATCCGGGGACGCTCGAGGCGATCTACAAGCATCCGGCGGGCGTTTGGGCAGTCGCGGCGAGCGCGGACGGCAAGCTGGTCGCCAGCAGCGACTATCGCGGCAACTTGGGTGTCTACAAAGTCGACGGTGGCGAAGTGCAAATGCACGACAAGGCGCTCGAACGATGGAGCCAAGCACTCGCATTTGCACCCGACGGTGGGTCCATTGTCGCTGGTAACGAAGCGGGAAAAGTGTTCGTGTTTGATGTCGCCGCTGGCAAAGTCTCGAAGTCGCTCGAATTGGGTGAGCAAGCGATCGCGTCCGTTGCATTCTCGCCCGATGGAAGTCGAATCGCGGCGAGCGACGGCAGTGGAACAGTGCATTGGGTCAGCTGGCCTGAGTTCGCGGCAACTGGCAAGACAAAGATCAGTGAGGAAGCGACCACGGATGTCAAGTTTGTGGACGACAACACGATCGTCGTCGGCAGTTATGATCGCCATCTGTATCGCTGTGAAGCCAAGCCGGATGCGACGCCCGAATCGATCTTGAGCGGCGGTGATTGGATCACGAAAATCGCCTTGAACTCCAATGGCCAGATCGCCGCGTCGGAAGTCGACGGTGCCGTGCACGTGACGTCGCTGGCTGGTGGTGGCAGCGAATTGTCGGCGCCCAGCACCGTGTGGTCGGTGGCTTGGAACGGACCGACCGAATTGTTCGTGGGCACTCGAAAGAACGGAGTCGTGATCGCCGCCCAATCCTGGTCGCTGACCGAACGCAAACCACAACCTGCCGCCGAAGAGAAACCTGCGGACGAAGCTGCTGCGGACGAAGCGAAGCCAGACGCGGCTGCTGATGCGAAGCCAGACGCGGCTGCTGATGCGAAACCCGAAGCGGCTGCTGATGCGAAACCCGGAGCGGCTGCTGATGCGAAGACAGAAGCGCCGGCCGAGCCAGCCAAAGAGGATGGAAGCGAGAGCAAGCCCCAAGGCGAGAACAAGGATGAATGATGTCGATGACGAAGAACGATTCGCGTCGTCGTCCTCGCTCGGTCACTCGTCGATCGGAAATTTTCCGGCCGGCAACGTGTCGCTCGAGTATGTCGTGCGCTGCGGAGCGATGCGGACGCTTGGCGTGATGTCGGCGAACCAGCGGTTTCGCTACGGCGACGAAGTCGTCGTCAAATCCGATCGCGGGACCGAATTGGGAACGGTGTTATGCGAAGCGACGCCCACGGCGCTGGAATCGATGGAGGAGCCGACTCAGGGACGGATTCTGCGCCGTACCGCGGACACCGATCGGAACCAGTGGGCGATGATGAGCCAAAAGTCGCGCGACGATTTGGATACTTGTCGGCGATGCGTCCAATCGCTGAATTTGGAAATGGAGTTGGTCGACGTCGAACGTTTGCTCGGCGGCGAACGGGTGATCGTGTACTTTATCGCCGAAAAGCGCGTGGATTTTCGCCAATTGGTCAAGGACTTGGCTCGGGAATTCCAAACGCGAATCGAGATGCGACAAATCGGTGTCCGCGACGAAGCCAAGGTGTTGGCCGACTACGGCGATTGCGGCCAACCGATCTGCTGTGCAAACTTCTTGTCCAAGATGCCACCGGTTTCGATGAGGATGGCGAAGCTGCAAAAAGCGACTTTGGACCCGACCAAGATCTCGGGGCGGTGCGGGCGACTAAAATGTTGTTTGCGATATGAGTTTGACACGTACGAAGCTCTCGCGGCAGAATTACCAACCGTGGGAAGTGAGATTCTAACTCGGGATGGCGGTGCGACCGTGCTTGCCCAAAATATCTTGGTGGGTCAATTGGTGGTGCGGACGGAGGATAATCGTCGAGTGCTGATCGCCGCCGGCGATGTGATTCGCGTCGTCAAGTCAGCCAAAGCGAGTGACGATGGCGACGCACCGCGACGAAAACGTGGCAAACGCTCGTCCCCTGAAGACTGAACGTCGCCCGATGACCGTGCATACGCGAATGAACATCGATTCGCAGACAGTTCGACGGCACCAACGCGACCCAACGATTCACGATTTTGTATCAAACCTTTTGGACATTCAACCAACGATGACTTCGCCACTGCAAGCGATGCGCAAATTGCTTCGTGATGACCCGCGATTCAAAATCGAAGCCTACCAATTCATTCGCGAGTCATTGCAATACGCCCATGAACACATGGACGAGATCGCGCCGGCCGAAGCTTCGGATCCCGAAGCGGCGCGGCATGTCACCGGGCAACAGTTGTGCGAAGCATGTCGGCTGTACGCGCTCGAACAATACGGATACCTGGCCAAAATGGTGCTCGCCAACTGGGGGCTGCACGAAACCGGCGACTTCGGCGAATTGGTCTACAATTTGATACGCATTGAGCAGATGCGAAAAAGTGACACTGACCGCCGAGAAGACTTTGATGATGTCTACAACTTCGATACCGCGTTTGAACCCGAGTTCGAGTTGGCGAGCAACGACGAAGATTGACCCGCGGCATGCGGTGTTGGCGATTGCCGGATCGTTGCTACTCGCGTTCGGCGTGTCGGCCCAAGAATCGCCCGACACGACCGACACCAAGCCCAAAGAAAAGCCTCGCCGCGTTTACATGGAGCGCATCGTCGCGCAACCCATGTCGCATCTGGGCGCGTCTTGGTTGGTGCGGCCGGAACGTGAACGCGAAGAGAGCGTCAAAGAATCCTACGATCAACTTGGGATCAAGCCCGGCATGACGGTGTGTGATCTCGGGTGCGGCAACGGTTTTTGGACCTTGCCCCTGGCCCGCGATGTCAGCGAATCCGGACGTGTGCTGGCCGTCGACATCCAACCCGAAATGCTCGTTCAACTCCGCCAACGAGCGGCGCGCGAGAACATCGAAAACATCGAACCAATACGAGGCAAAGTCGACGATCCGCGGCTTCCGGTCGGCGAAGTGGATTTGGTGTTGCTGGTGGATGTGTATCACGAGTTTTCACATCCGCAATCGATGCTGTGGTCGATTCGTCGATCGCTCAAGCCCGATGGTGTCGTCGCACTACTGGAATATCGCGAGGAAGACCCCGAAGTGCCGATCAAGCCGCTTCATAAAATGTCCAAACGCCAGATACTTCGCGAGTACGAGGCCAATGGCATGAAGCTGGTTCGCGAATACAACGAACTTCCTTGGCAACACCTGATGTTCTTTGCACGCGACGATAGCCCCCTATCGCAGATCGAGCCGGTGCCGTTTCAAAAGTCGTCCGCAGAATAGTCGGTCCCAGATCGCTGGTGCGCCTCGTTTTCGTGGTGCGATCCGAGCGTCCACGCGCGAGCCGACTTACATTGCTAGCTTGCGAGCGACTAAGATGAGAGTCTCTTCTCTCTCGGAATCTATTTGGTAACCGTCCCGAGGCGCGCGGCTAGCGCCGTCGGCTCGCGGTTGTTGAATAGGTTCTTATTCGTGTCGAGCTCATCATGTATTACAAATTGCTGTTGCAAAACGAAGTGCCTGGATTGAAAGGCCGCGTTTGGACGTTTCGGGCTCCGGGAATCCTAGGGCGCGAACCAGGATCCGAAATTTGCATCGATCACCATTCGATTAGCCGCCAGCATTGTGCGTTTTCGCTAAACGGCGATGAAGCGTTGATGGTCAAGGATCTCGGTTCGACCAACGGCGTGTACGTGGATGACAACAAGATCGATCATCAAGTCTTGATGCCCAATCAAACGTTGCAAGTCGGAGCGTTACAATTGAAAGTGGAGTTTTCGACCGAAGACGAAGTACGATCGACACAGCGGCAAATCGCCGTCGGCAGCGTCGATAAAACGCGTTCGATGCCCGTCATCAAGTTTGATCCACCCAAGGATGAACGTCCGTGGTGGCAACGTATCTTTGGATAACGCCCATGCGTGACGTCGAAATGCCACAAGAGTCTGATGAATGGAGTCGGCGCGTTAAACGCAATCGCGTCACCGCCGCTTCGTAGAGGTACTTGCAAAAGGGCCTTTGGCTTGAGGGATCTTTGACAAGATCCACTACCTTGCTGATTGACGATTAGACAATCTTCCAATCGATGTTGTTGAGCTGGGCGAGGCCCAGCAGCAGGGCTTGGGTTCCGCAGCGATCGTGGCCGTGAGCGGCGACAGCTTGATACAGCTGGTGCGCCAGTCCCAATCCGGGTAGCGAAAGTCGCATCGCCGACGCTTCATCGAGAATGATCTTCATGTCTTTTAAGAAATGCTCGACGTAGAAGCCGGGCTCGAAGTCTCCAGCGATCATTCGTGGACCGAGATTGGAGAGAGACCAGCTTCCGGCGGCACCGCTGGAAACGCTTTTGAGCACCGTTTCAAGATTCATGCCGGCACGATAGGCATAGAGCAGTGCTTCACATGTTCCCATCATGTTGTTGGCCACCAAGATTTGATTGACCATTTTGGCGTGCTGGCCGCGGCCTGGACCGCCTTGATGAACAATCGTCTTTCCCATTAGTTTGAAAAGCGGTTCGAGTGTGGCGAACGCGCCCGCATCACCGCCGACCATGATCGAAAGCAACGCGTTCTTGGCACCGATGTCGCCACCACTGACTGGTGCATCCACCGACGTCACGCCCATCATTGATGCTTTCTTGGCGATCTCGACCGCAAGCGATGGCTGGCTCGTCGACATGTCCACCAAGATCGTGTCCGGTTTGCAGCCGCTCAGTACGCCATGTTCGCCAAGGATGACTTCGCGAACATCCGTGGGCGTTCCCACCATGGTGAACACGATATCGCTTTGCGCCGCGACTTCGCCCGGCGTTTTGGCTTTCGTGGCTCCCTTAGCGATCAAACCATCCGCCTTGGATGCGCTGCGGTTGTAGACCGTCGTCTTGTACCCGGCGCTAAGCAAATGGCCACACATGCTGTATCCCATCACGCCAGTGCCAATCCAGCCAATGCGAGTCGATTCAGGGGCAACGGTCTTGGTCTTCATGGTGCGTTGAGCTCGCGGAGGTTCATCAAGTATCGAAAAGCGTGTGAGTGAAATCGCTGGAGCTACCGGCGATCTCAACAGCTTGGATTGTAGCCAATTCGGCTGGTTCTTGGGGACGGTAGCCGAAGCTGGTTCACGAGCGGCTAAAGCCTGCACACCAGCGCATGTTGGTGTCCAGCCTGTAGGCTGAGGTGGCCTGGGTTTCGGGGGCCACGCGAGTCCTTAAACTGAAAGGAACAAAAGGAACTCGAGATGCCACGGAAGAACAAGCCTTCAACGACGCCTGAACGTCGTGCCTACACGGACGAATTCAAGCGAGATACGGTCG
>JBGSKM010000030.1:0-1997 GCA_041741195.1 Pirellulaceae bacterium | reverse complement strand
ATTCCTGCTGATTTCAACGTCAGCATGCTGCAAACTCCCGAGTGGGCGACCAATCCCGTGATGCAGTCGTTTATCTATCACTTCATCGGCCCAAGTAAACCGCATCTCGACCGCTGTCGCTGGCAACGCACCGACCCACCCGAGTTGCCGTTTCCAAATCACTGCGAATCAATCGAACTCATCAACCATTGGAAGCATCAACCACCAACACATTTCGACATCGGACCAATCTTCCTACCAGACTTCGCTGCCAACCTTCTTGCAACCTACCCCGAGTTGCAAGTCATCGGCACTTGGTCAGATGACTTGGGCCTACGCGACGAACGGCTAACCAGCATGGACGACACGTTCTCGTCGCACCTGGTACTCACTCGGTTTCTATTACGTCTCGGCGTCAACGCCCGCCGTTTCAAACTTCGCATCAAGGACGACACCGATGCAACGAATCAGCTTACCCGCACTTGAGTACCACGTGGCCCACGGTTGCAACCTGTCGTGCCAACAGTGCAGTCACTACAGCAACTTTCACGTCGCCGGCAAACTGCCCACCGTGGACGAAGCAGACGCCGAGTACTCGCAATGGTCGCATCGGCTTGCGCCAAAACGGTTCGCATTGCTGGGTGGTGAACCCCTACTCAACCCCGCGATCATCGAGCACATCCAACTCGCGCGACAGCACTGGTCCGACAGTGAACTGATGCTTGTCACCAACGGATTCTTACTCCATCGCTTTCCCGGCTTACCCAACACCCTTCGCGACACACGATGCCGCTTGGAAGTCAGTCAGCACGGAACGCACGAAGACTACGTCAAGCGATTTCGCAGCGTGAAAGAACTTGTCTGGCGATGGCGTCAGGAATTTCACGGCGTCCAAATCCGCATCCGTCAATCGCACGAAGGTTGGATGCGTCAATACAACGTCGTCGACGGCAAACCTATGCCGTTCGACTCGGAACCCGATTCCGCCTACCAGGTCTGCATGCAACGTTCCTGCACGCAACTCGCGGGAGGCTGTCTCGCCAAGTGCCCAGCCCTCGCGTACTGGTCACAACTTGAAACAAAAGCCCGCCTCGAATCGATTCCCGATTGGCAATTGCTCCGCGACTATCAAACCTGCCCACCAACTGCCACCGACGACGAACTCCGCACCTTCATCGAAACCAAATCCATCCCACAGTGCGGTCTCTGTCCCAGCAAACGCACTGCGTTCGTTCACCCCAGTCCCTTGCAAAGGAGTGTTCTGCAATGACTCGTCCAATCCCGTACCGCCCGCAAATGCCGCCATACCCATTCGTCCCGCCATTCGATCCGCCCGACGACGAACCACCTTACATTCCGCCGGACAGTTCAGGCTCCGGTGATGAAAGCGAAGGTTCATCCAGCGACGACCCTGGTCCACGACCCGACTGGTGGCCCGAAGATTGGCCTTGGCCACCGCCGCCCGACGAACCAGTCGTCATCGAAGCCCCACCCCCAATCCACATCTGGCCGCGATTGCCGCCAGACCATCCGTACCACGTCCCACCCGGCTACCATGCCCCAGACAATTTGCCCGAAGGCCACCCCGGAACGTACTATCCAGGCATGCCGCCGTATCCAGTGGTTCACCCCGGATAGGGATTCAATGAACTAGACGCGACACCCTCAAACTCGAAACGCAGCAAGACCGCGCTCGGGTACAATGAGCGCGGTCTTTTCGTTTCCCGACATAGCAACCCAACTGCACAGCGAGCAAATCATGGCCAAGAAAACAACAACCAAAAAATCAGTTTCGCTTAACACCATCTATGACCAAGTTGCCGCTCGGGCTGACACCCAAGGAGTGAAGCTGAACGTCGCCGAAACAAAGCGAGTGCTGGCGTGCTTCTTCGACGTCCTCGAGGACTACAAGCCAGCGGAAGCGTTTGATTTCGTCGCCAAGGGGTTGAAACGAGCGGGTGGTCGGCGACGTTAGCTGCCTTCGATGGAGCATCGCTCAGAATCGAGTTTTTTGAACT
>JBGSKM010000029.1:0-3120 GCA_041741195.1 Pirellulaceae bacterium | reverse complement strand
TATGGAGCAGCTTATCCAGTAGACTGGTATCGACTGACGGGTCGGCGACGGCTGTGGACTGCGATTCATCCATGATCGCGTCAACAGAACCAATTTCACCGTTTCAGCCAAGATCGATTTCAACAGGCTGAATAGTTACTCCCAAACAATCACGGTCACTTCACTACTTCTTGCTTTTCTTCTTCGCTTTACCGACGATCTTGTCGCGGTTCTTTGAAAACCCGACTTCGTCACGTTTGGCAATCAGTTGCTTTCTCATCCGCTGGACGACGCTCGCGTACTGCGGGTCCTCGGCGACGTTGTTGATCTCCTGTGGGTCTTTCTCAAGATCGTAAAGCTCGGCACCGCTTTCGCCAAAGCCCCACTGAGTGAACCGAAACTGATCGGTGCGAATCGATTCACCGCCGCTTTGCGCGATCGTGAACGCTTGGTCCTTGGTCCATGCACTGGACTGCGTATCCGCAAGCAGTGGCTTCAAGCTCGTGCCCTGCAGTCCACTGGTTGCGGGGATACCCGCAAGCTCGGTGAGCGTCGGGTACACATCCACCAATTCAGTGATCTTTTTTGTGCCACGGCCGTGTTGATCTTTCATCCACGGCACGCTGATGATAAACGGCACACGCGTCGCCTCTTCGAACAAATGTTGCTTTTGAAACTTATGATGCTGGCCCAGTAAGTAACCATGGTCGCTCGTAAACACCACGATCGTGTTTTCCGCGAGTCCTTGGTCGTCGAGCGCATCGAGCACGCGTCCGACTTGCGCATCCATGTACGAAATACTCGCGTAGTACGCTTGCAGCAAACCCTTGTGCGATTCGGGCGTGATGTCGTACGCGGTGCTGTTGCGTTTGTAGTCGCGAATGATGCTTGGCACGTCGTCAAGATCATCTTCAGGGACGACCGGAGCGATCATGTCGGCGCGGTTGTACGAGTCGAAGTATTTCTTCGGAGCCACCAGCGGCACGTGCGGGCGGACGAAACCCACGGCCAAGAAAAACGGTTGGTCTTTCACACGCCCTAAGATTTTGATCGCATGGTCGGCGGCCATTCCGTCAGCGTGTTCATGATCGCCGCCGGTCGCCATCACGCCCGTAAAACTCTGGGTGCCCTTGTCTTTCGGGGACCAGTTCGTCGACTCTCCGGGTGCAAATTGCTCGAGTGCTTTCACGTTGATCGCTTCCTGCCATGAATCCGGATCATCGCGCAGCGCCGTGCCATCAATGATCTCTGGCGGGATGCCCATGTGATAAATCTTGCTCACACGTCCGGCGTAGTAGCCGCTGCTGCGGAACGCTTGCGGCAACGTCAACACGTCCGGCATATTCCCACGCAGCGTCCCCTGGTTACCCAGCGTCAAATTCGAGTAAGGATAGAGCCCCGACATGATCGAAGCTCGCGAGGCACCGCAAACGGGATACTGGCAGTGCATATTCTCGAATTTCACACCGCGCGCCGCCAAGCGATCCAAGTTGGGCGTCTTGCACTGTGGATGACCGAAACCGCTCAGCGACGTATTCAAATCGTCGGCGATCAAGAACAACACGTTCGGCCTAGCGGGTTTCGCAGCGACCGCCGTGGCCGTGACGATCCCCAGCAACAGCACCATCAACGACAAATGGATACTCTTCATCGCTCAATTGCCTTTCGAGTAAGAGAATGCCACGTTATACAGCATTCCCACCCCCGCCGACGCGTATCCCGAACGCCGGATCAAATCCTACGCCGGATTTTAACGTAGGCCGGATCAAGGAGCGTCAGCGACGCCGATCCGGCAGTTGTGCGCCGAATGCTCATGCCGGATTTTCGCCGAGCCTCAATCCGGCCTACGGAGGTCATGCCGGATCTTAATCGTAAGCCGGATTTTCGTAGGCCGGATCAAGGAGCGTCAGCGACGCCGATCCGGCAGTTGTGCGCCGAATGCACATGCCGGATTTTCGCCGAGCCTCAATCCGGCCTACTAAGCGAGAATGTTTGATTTGAATCCCACGTCAACTCGTGGGGCATCACATTCTTGGCGATCGACTCGGCCGCTGCCTTTCCAGCCGCTTCACCCATCGGGACAGCATTCCCAGTGACGCGATAGCTCGCGTGTGCAAAAAAATCGCCGCTGATACATCGGCCCGCCATCAGCAACCCGTCGACGTCCGCCGCCACCAACGCGGGATAGGGAATGTCGTACTGCCGAGCACCACGCGCCCGCAATTTCGCGACTTCATCGGGATTGCCGGCCAGTTCAAGCGAATGGATATCGATCGAAAACTTCGCACGGCAAACGGCTTGAGGATGTCGCATTCCCGATGCCAAGTCGTCGCCGGTGATCGTGTAGCGGCCCCTCACGCGCCGACCTTCGCGAATACCAATCTGTTCGGCCGTCGCCACAACCGCAATGTCCTTCCAGACTCCACCCAAGCTTCGCAGACCGCGAACGATCTCGTGGACTTCGCGTCGCGCATCGATCGTCGCTTTGGTGATCGCGTCGGCATCGAAAGCGGAAACGCCGTACTCGTGATTCGTCATGATTGAAAAGATGCCGCTGTGCAGATGACGCAGCGTTGGCGATTGGTACGATGGGTTGATCCCCGCGGCGCGCATGAATTCGTAGAACCGGGCCTTTGCCTCTGGGCCCGTTTCGCGAATGAACTCTTGGACCTCGTCAGGGTTGGGGCCAGTGATCAGCGCCATCATCGACATCGGTTGGCACGCACATTGTTCGCCGTAGCCGACATCAAATGCGCACCCGGCTTGTGCGGCCAAATCGCCGTCGCCGGTACAGTCGATGAAGCGATCGGCCAACCAAACCTGGCGACCTGATTTGGACTCAGTCACGACGGCAACCAATCGATTGTGCGAGTCCGTCACCGCGCCGACGACCATCGTGTGCAATCGGATCTTGACTCCCGCGTCGACACACATTTCTTCGAGGACGACTTTGGCGAGTTCGGGATCGTAGACCGTCCCGCCACTGGAACGTGCCACCTCGCTGCCTCGTCTGGATAGCGCGTCGAGCAATTCCTGCATGATGCCCGACTTGCCGGACGCATCGAGAATCTTAGTTAGCATTCCAGCGGTCCAAACGCCTCCGAGACATCCCGCCAGTTCGAGTAGCTGGGTGTCCGCGCC
>JBGSKM010000028.1:0-1689 GCA_041741195.1 Pirellulaceae bacterium | reverse complement strand
CTATCCGGCATCCTACGATTCACCCAACGTGATCGCCGTCGCCGCGTCGACAACCGATTCGAACTCAGCCGATCAGCTCGCCACGTTCTCCAATTATGGCAGAACGTCCGTCGATTTGTTCGCTCCTGGCGTCGGCATTCGTAGCACATTACCGGGCGGAGCGTACGGCAGTGCCAACGGCACCAGTATGGCAACGCCTCATGTCGCTGGCACTGCCGCGCTAGTTTGGGCAGCGTTTCCCGAGGCGACAGTTGACGAAGTCAAAGAGGCGATTTTGTCTACCGGCACACCCATTGCTGCCGCGACCAATGTGGTCAGCACCGGAGGTCGCTTAAACACTAAGGCTGCCATCAATGCCGACGTCTTCGCCCCCGCCGCAAGATTGATTGCTAAACAAAACATCACCACGGCGGGCGGCACGACGACTGAATTCACCATTGAGTACAACCATCGTAGCGGCATTGATACCACTACGCTGGGCAACGATGATCTCGTCATAACCAGACAGTGGGGACCAGCCGATCAGCTCACAGCATCATTGAAACCGGGTTCCGTTACCTCCACGCTTACCACATCGACCGCGACTTACATCGTGACCGCGCCGGGTGGCACCTGGGATCCGCTCGACTTCGGCGACTACGTCATTTCGACCGTAGCAGGCAAAGTCACATCGCTCTTCGGCAACAAAACCACCGAAGCTCGCGATATTGGACTGTTCAACGTCCGAATCAACGACCCATCGGTTCTCTACGTCAGCACCTTCGCCGACTCTTTAGAGCCAGGCACTCTCCGCAGCCAAATCATCGCTGCCAACGCCGCAGCGCCTGCACCACGCACGATCATCTTAGAGTCTGGCAAATACACAATTGACCTTCCAGCAATCGTTGATCCCGTATCTACGTTCGATACTTCACTAGTCTCACTCGGTATAGCCAACCCAGGCGGTTGGACTAACGCCACAATCGGTGACTTTGATATCGAAGGCAACATCACCATTGTCGGAGACATCAATGACGAAACGATCATTGATGCCCAAGGAATCGACCGAGCCTTCAAGATCCACTCCAACTCGACGGCCACACTATCGCGTCTAACAATCCAAGGAGGAGTCTCGCCCGCAACACAGGGTGGTGGCGGAATCCTGTCGATCGGTAACTTAAATCTCGATCAATCCATCCTCAAGAAAAACGCCGCTTTGGGCGTTAATGCTGCGAATCCGATCTTCGGTGGTGCAGTCGCGTCCTGGAACGGGAACACATCCATAAACGAATCATGGATCACTGAAAACCAGAGTGATTTCGGCGGTGGCTTTTACTACGACGGTACTGCCACTGCGACTGTTCAACGGAGTACCTTCGATAACAATCAAGGCGGTGGCATCTATTCATCTTCATCAGGGAATGGCACCGTGGAGAACTCAACGTTATCTGCGAATTCAGGTGGTTACGGCGCCATTGCTAACGGGATTCTGCGTGGGTTCTTGGAAGGGAATAGCACTAGTAGCTCCCCGTCGCTTAGTGCCGACGGTCGATACGTTACCTTTGATTCGAGTAACTATTCAGCCTGTTGAAATCGATCTTGGCTGAAACGGTGAAATTGGTTCTGTTGACGCGATCATGGATGAATCGCAGTCCACAGCCGTCGCCGACCCGTCAGTCGATACCAGTCTACTGGATAAGCTGCTCCATA
>JBGSKM010000027.1:0-8730 GCA_041741195.1 Pirellulaceae bacterium | reverse complement strand
GATCGCTTGTCAATTCGAGTAAGCGAATCGTTGCCACTGCTGGAGCGATTGAAGTCGTGGCTTGATGCCCAGAAGGCTGATGCGAAGGTGCTTCCCAAGAGTGCGATCGGGAAGGCAGTTCGGTATGCGTTGAATCAATGGAAACCGTTGCTGGCTTACACTCGGTTGGGCAGTTTACCGATGCACAACAACGATACAGAGCGTGACCTGAGACGTTTGACGATAGGTCGTAAGAATTGGATGTTCTTCGGTTCATCGGCAGGCGGTGAAGTGGCGGCACGGATGTATACGATCACGGGCTCGGCCCACCGTCACAACTTGGATCTGTGGGCGTACTTGGACGACGTCCTTCGCAAGCTCGCCAGCGGCGAAGCGGACCTGGAGATTTTCCTCACTCACCATCGAGATTTCCTTCCCGCATGATTCACATTCACCGGGTCGGCCAGTCAACGAAACCGCCTCGACGTCCGGATAAGGCGACTGGTTGATGCCGCAACCGGATACATAACCGGCTAGCAATAGAATGGGCGGGATTAGGTACCCAGCGCCGCAGAGGCTCAATGGCCAAGGAAGTTTGCGAATCAATCTTAATTCCTGGAAAGTGAAAGTGAATGTGTTGCGGTTAGCAACTAGCGTTCCACCGTCGAACACGGACGAAAAAGTGACGTTAACGCACCGTTTTTGACTATCAACAATCGGCGAAAGATGGCTTTAAGACGCTTTTCACCGCCATCGATGAAAATACCGCCAGCCTGGACTGCTCGAGCATGGAGTGGCCACAGTCCGACTCGCAGTACCAGCGATGCAATTATGGACCCGCGAAACTCTTCGCCGAACGTCACCATGCAGAACTAAACAAGTACCTTGCTAACCTGAAAGCCATACTTCCGCGACAAGGCGTGCGGCAGCCAAACCGATGCCGTCCCGTCGGCCAACCTATCGCCGATACGAGACGAAGGTGAGCCACCGAAGGTTGACTTGACGAAGCAGAACCTCGTCTCCCACACCAAGCTTGGCGGGCACCTAAAGTCATACCGCGCCGCGGCGTGATCAATATGGCAGCCTGAAGTATTGGCAGCGAATGTGTTTCCTGCTGCGCCAATCCGTTAAATCATGGTGCAGCCCTGCGCTGATTGTCAGCAAACTCGTTAAAAGTGGCGATGTCAAGCGATCCAACTGCCCTGACCGGCCCCAAATTTCACGTCGTTTCAGTGCGGCGATACTTTTGTACCGCTCGTGTATAATTGACGTCGCTTGACAAACCAAATTGCCCCCATACATGTCGCAATCAGTGCGAATGAACTCGGCTCAGGAACTGCGTTTGGCGAATTGACCGTAATCGTTCCTGAGATTGATGTGAAGTCGACTGAGACTGCATTCTCATCAAAGAATGTCGAATTGGTATCATCAAAGTTTAAGGAAAAAGTACCTGGAGTCGCACCCGCGAGTGCCGTGATGTCTACTCGCACTAACAAATTATTTGTGTTTGTGATACTGATTCCAGACCCAGAATTCGTGATATCCCCACCGTCATAAGTGTCGTCGGTCGTCGTGGTTGCAAAAACGGACGAGAATGGTCCATTGAGAGCTGCGAAACTGTCTCCCGCGAACACGTAATTCCCTGCCGACAACTCAGCATCGGAGGGTGGATTGCCAAATCGCAGTAACCCATTGGCCGGTGCGTCGATTTGCAGCCTAACGCCAAATGCTTGAAGGCTATCACCGGAGGCATCGAACAGCACGTCAACGGATTTGGTCTCACCCGGATTAAGGAACAAGTTACCAACGTTGATGACCAACGCGGCTTGCGCAGACGCGTTGGAAACGACAACAAGGCATACCACGATTAACCAACGTGCTATCCAACTCATAATGACTCGCTCGACTTGAATGGTTCGTGAGTGTTTCCTTTCGATCAATGCATTAATCATCTACCAACACTCCGTTGAGTAGCCTTCGATTCAAAGCTCGGGTTCCATACAGGCGATCCAACGCATTGACGACCCCATCTCCGTTGATATCGGCGTTTCTCTTGGCTGTAGGAGATGCTCCCGCCTTCTTGGCGGCGTCGATGGCATTTAGGTCGTCGCTATTCACCACGCCGTTGCCGTCTGTGTCGCCAAATAGTCGGAAGAACGACCTTGTCGTCTCAAATGTTCCGTCACCATCCAAGTCAAACTTGAACTGGTAGTAACCATCCCCTAGATCGCTGTTGCGATTGCCGCCTATTCCTTGGCTACCGAAGTCGAAGGTGTATGCGGCGCCAGTAAAATTAGGACTCGGCAAACTGACTTCTGAAAGATTGGAACCATTCAAATCAGTTCGCATCAACTGGAAACGGAGCGGACCTTCCTCCGGTACCGAACTAAATACCCAGTCGACGTAGCGGATATAGGAGCGCTGCAGGTCCCCTTCTTGAACATCGAATGCTAGCAGCTCGAGCGGTTTAAGGATTTGAATGGTAAATGTTTTGTTGAACGTTAAACCTAAACCATTCGCGTCACGCACTTGTACAGTGATTGAGTGACTGGCCTGCGTCTTAAAATTGAGCTTGGATCCGTCGGCAACCTTCAATAGATTGCCCTGCACAACGAACCGCCCGCCTGCACCATCCACGATTGAGTATGTCAAACTGTCCCCTACGTCAGGTACAGCGCCCGACAGCGTTCCGACTACTGTTCCATTAATCGCATTTTCAGCAACGGTATTGACGCTGAGCAAAATATCGTTCTGAACTTTAGGCATTACAATCGTAAACTGAGTTTCTGTGTTGATTCGATTGGGCTTAAGCAAATTGCCAGCCAAGTCGGCCACTCCACGCAAGAAGTAGCTATCGATTTCAGGGCTAACCGAAATAGCATTCTCAACGAACAAGGTATCACCAGTCCGACTCAACGCTGTCAAACGCGTATCGGAGGAAGAGTTGATCGCGTCGACCATCGCTCGCATCATCTCCGTGCGGTCGAAGTTCGCATCTTCAATGAAGAAGACGGCGTTTGCTCCGCCTGGTACACCTGACTTGATCAAAGTTGGCGCACCACGCAAATCGATTTGGTAACGTGGCGTATCGTTAAGTTCCAATATTCCATTGGGGAGTACCGTGGTGGTCAGTCCCAGGCTCGAGCCCTCGATAACCGTTTTCATACTTTGAACGACCGAATCTGGAGTGCTGGATGAGCTAAACAGAATCGGAACATTTCCTACAGCGAATCCATCGCCAACCGTCACATTTTCGAACTCAAACGTTACCAATTGCGTGCCGTTGTTAATGGTAAAGGTTTCACCGTCATTCATAACACCGCGACTGGTCGTTAGGTTGCTTGCAAGTACTTGAACCTGAGAGGCCTGCAATGGTCCGAGACTCAAGATGCCATTGCCGAGGTTAATTGGGTCAATGCCCAAACCAGATGCTGAGATGGCTGAAGCGATTACCGCTGCAATATCTGCCGCGGTGTCATTGCCGTCGTACCTGATGACGACATTCCCCGGCAATGAAGGACCGCTAAAGTTGCCATCGAATTCAAATAATTTCGTTCGGTTATTGTTGGTAATTCTAAAGGTGGCGTTGTCATTGATATCGGCTGCACCGCGCGGTGGAACCTGTAACATCAGGGGCCCAAACACCTGCAACCGAGTATGGCTTTGCACGCCTGGATTACCAACCAGTCCCAACGATGGTGTTCCGGTGGTATCAATCGAGTGATTATCGGTTCCACCGACTGCAATATTTCCATTTCCAACGTAGGTTGGATTCAATCCTAATCCTGCATCTGTAATTGCGCTCGCCAGTCGCGTACCGATCTCATCTTCTGTATCCGTCAGATTGACTTGTAGCGCAATGTTGCCAGGTGTTACCGTTAGGTCACGAGTGAATTCAAACGTCCGGGTAAGGCCGTTGCCCTGAATCGTGAAGACTTGGCCATCGGACAACGTCCTCGCTATACCGGTTAACGCCAATCGTGAAGTGCCAACGGAAGCACTGCCATTTGGACTGAGCCCCAAGTAAACGTGGTCCGTTCCAACAACTTGAGGATGAATGTTCAGGATGCTGTTCGCAAGCCCCGCCTGCGTCAGTGCGGTCAAGTCGGCAACCGTGGATGCGCTGCTGACATCGATCGGCGTGTTGCCGGCTGTGACAGCCGAGTTGTTATCGAACTCAAAAGTTACCGTGCGGTACCCATCGCTAACAACAAATTGCTGACCATCCGTAATTCCGCCAGGTCGAGGTCCCAGGTCATGAATCTTGAATGCTTGCGTATTCGAAGGCTGGGTCAGCGCGCTGAAACCGGAATTCACTGTCACTGCAGCTTCGGCACTAATTTGCACCTTACCTGCAGAAAGTAATCGTGAGGTTACAGCCAAACTGGTTGAATTAATTGCAGAGATGACAGCGGCCGACATAGAAGCTTGACTTCTACGTTTACTAAATTGAATCCGTATATTGCCTGCATCGAATTGGTCGTCGCTATCAAACTCAAATGTAACCGTTCGGGTTCTATCGTTGATTGTAAAGCGATCACCATCAGCGATGCCACCTGTTGCACCACCAGCCAACGGAATCAATAAGTTCAAGCTTTGCGGTACTTGCAGTCGATAGCCGCTGTCGAACTCGTAGGAGCCAACTCCGCCATCGACGTCGGTGATCGTGAAGAAATCGCCGTCAGTAACTCGATCACCGGCGGGCGCTGCCAAAACAAAGCGGCTTTTATTGTTAACCGCTACTTCATAAACCTGATAATTCTTCCATATACCAGCCAGCGGCGTTAGAATGATTTCATGGCGACCCGCGTTGTAGTCAAAAGTGTAGTCAATTCCTTCCTGTAGCGTTCGACCATTTTCGAACAATACGACAGAAGCACCCGTCAAACGAAGTCCCGGGATGATCGAATTGGTTACAGTATTGTCATCGACGCCCGAGCCCAATACTGGGTCGAGCAATTGAATGCGGAACTCACGGTAGCGGAACTCAGGGTCGCTTGAACTCAACTGCACCACGGAAACCGATCTGTCTTGATCGATACCTAGAGCATCGTTATCAATTGGTTTGAGCAGGATGGCGTCCGGACCGATGAGGTCAACGCCGTCGATTACGTCGACATTGACCGTTCCGATTCCTACGTTCACATTTGCCCCGCCGGTCGGACCGCTATCCTGAACGGTGTATTGGAATGAGGCTGCACCAAAGAAGGTTGGTGCGGGCGTAAAGGTGATGATTCCCCTATCCGAAAGAGTAACTGTGCCGTTCACAGCATTCGAAACAGCAATAATTTGTAGTGTTTGATCACTTTCGTTAACTGGACCAGCAGCGTCGTTGACGAGCAGGTCAGCGACCGGAATCTGTAGAGGGAAGCCTTTTAAGACCGCGGCTATGTCTGCACCAGCAATTGGTGCGTCGTTGACTGCTGCAAGGTTCACCGTAACGATTGCCGTCGCGGTCAGCGCCGGAGTCCCCGAATCGGTCACTACATACTCGAAAGTAAGAGTGCCGTTCAACTCAGCAGCAGGAGTGAAAATTATGTTCGAGCCAACAACTTGAACGGAGCCACTAGATGAATTTCCGGCACTGACCATAAGGGTCTGAGTAGTCGATTCACCGAGGCCCGGCGAATCGTTAGCTAGCAGTGTCGCAATTGAGATTATGACCGGTGTATCTTCCGTGCCCGTTGCACTATCGTTGCCCGCAGTTGGAGCATCATTTACGTTTGTCACGGTCACACTTACGGTACCGGTCGAGTTAGCCCCAGTCCCGATTGTATCGTTCATCACGTAAGTAAAGGTATCAATGCCGTTGAATTCAAAGTTCGGCACATAAACAAGTTGATCATCGGAGTTATTTGCAGGAGTTCCATTGTCATCGCGCGTCACCGTACCATTAGCGGGTTGAGTGAAGGAGATCAAAGTAGCTTTTACACCGGCGCCAGGATGCACCATGTCATTAGCGAGTACATCGACCTTCACACTTCCTGTTTCGCCAGCCGAAATCTCGGCCATCGTAGCAGTGTCACGCACTGCGTGAGGAACTCCGCTATCAATAATGTTCACCGCGTAGTCTTCGATTTCACCGTCTTGCAAAAAGGTGGTGGGATCACCGCTAAAATCCGATGAAATTCTGAATCGAGCGTAAGTCAAACCTGTCTTGGCAAAAGCTGGAATAGGGACAGTGAAGGTTTGTTGTCCATCTTGTGTAAAAAAGGAGGGACTCAAAGTCAGTCGGTCATTATCCCCAATACCCAATGGCCCACCATCGTCGAACACGCCGTCGCCTCCCCAATCGATCCAGGCATTGAGGTAAGTAAATGCGGGTCCAAATATACCTGGCGGAACTATCACATCGACTGTGAATATCGCGAAGCCGCTTGCCAAATCAATTGTACTGAATGGGTCGTTGCTGACACCTTGTCGAACGCCGTCTTCGTCGTTAATAAGTCCGATCAGGTCGTCCCCGTCCGCATTCACAGACGGTTGACCACTATGTTCGGCATCGCGAACTGCACCGAGCGTGGGGCCGATCGCTCGATGGCCGGCAGTGCTTGTTCCATAGCTTGTTGGGTCGCCGTTTAGTAAGAACGCTGGCGCGTCGCCGTAGTCATTGCCGGGTTCGGTGTACAAAACGTAATCTTCGACTTCACCGTCAGGAGCTTCTCCCGTTGTCGCTAGACTTGCTTGGGTACTTAGGCGAAATCTGGCGTAAAGCGTCTGGTTTAGCGTTACACTGTCGGGTACTAAAAACGTGAATGCATAGGCTCCATCGGAAGTAATCGCCAACCCGGTAGCTCCCCCGATGATCTTTTCATTAGCGTCATCGAAGTCGCCATCCCTATTAAAATCGATCCAGCCAGAAAGGTATGCGGGCGTATTTCCCACGATTCCGTTAATCGAGACCGATGCCGTAGACATCAGCCCCGGCACGATCGTAGAGAAACTGACACCGTCCTCGTCATCTACACCTGTAAAATCGTCCCCATACGCGCCCTCGATTGGTTGCCCAGTAAATTCTGTGTCACGAACCGTACCGAGCGTGGGGCCAATTGCTTGATGGCGTGTGGTGAGCGTTCCATAGTTTGTTGGTAAACCGTTTATGCTAGTTGGAGCATCCCCGTAGTCATAAGTTACGACGGGGTCTCCCTCATAGCGAACGATGGCGGCATTTGATCCAGATGGATTCCGATCGGCTTGACCCGCCAGAATGATTTTCCCGTTCTGATCGATCGCGAGCGCAGTCGCTCCGTCAAAAAGTCCCATGGCCATTTCCGTTTCGACGAGGGTGCCTTCATGAAACGCGGTATCCAATGAACCGTCGGCGTTGAAACGAGATAGGGCAAATCTTGCATTGTTGATGTTGAATGGTTTCATAACGTCGCCGGCCACAACGATCCTGCCCTGGGCATCCAATTGCATGGCAAACGCTCGTTGATCCTTGGCGTTGGTCGATGGAACATCATAAGCCCGATATCGGACATTCCCTTTCCCATTGTCATCCCCATTCCCGTGCCCGTTACCGTTCCCGGCGACTCCGAAGGAGGAGTCCAAAACGCCATTACTATCCAATCTCGCCAATCGAAATCCCAACGGAGATAAGGCAGCCACGATAATCTTCCCATCTGAATCAATGGCAACACCGCGAGCTTCTACTACGGCTTCGCCATCGGGAAGGTTATCAAGTAAAACGTCACCACCATTACCGAACGTCAAATCGCGAGTTCCGTTTGCGTTATACCGAGTGACCTGAATTTGCTCGAGGTTAAAGGAGCCAACCGGTTCGGCAAAGCCAACTGCTACTACCCGATCTTGACTATCCAGCGTCACTCCGAACGCGATTTGAATCCGACCGTTGAGTCCGGGACCAAACTCCACGCCGTTGCCATTGAAAGCCGCGTCGCGGACTCCCTTGTCAGTAAATCTCGCCACTAAGAAACGATTTTGAAAGCCATCTCCAGCGGAGCCTGCGACGACGATCCTGCCTTGTGAATCGACTGAAATTGCATTACCGACTATGTTGTAGCCCGAAAAATTTGGAATGTTCGCAATTCCGTCACCGCCACCAAAAACTGTGTCGAGCGAACCATTGCTGTTAAAACGGACAACTGTAATGCCAAGGTCTGTCTTCCCCATCGCGAGGATCTTTGTTTCACCCGCGACGATGGTTGTCGCCAAATAAACGTCAGCGCCTACGAAATTAAAAATTGGGGATGTTGCCTTCCCGTCGCTACTGAAAGAATCGTCGAAAGACCCGTTGTCATTGAATCGAGCAACACCGAACGTGTTGCCAAAGCTACCTGCCGCAACAATCTTCCCATCGACGGATTTTACGTCACTCGCGTAGGTGGAGGTATTCGCTTGATCAAAGGAAAACGTCAGCTTCCCGTCACCGCTAAAGCTATTGTCCAAATCCCCGGCGGCCAGTAGACGTCGATTCTCAAGTGACTCGATCATTAGGCGGCGACGGTAGCGCGCGCGCCGAGGTTTTTTCGCTCCCGTTTGGCGAGCAGGCTGGCTCAAAGAACGTGGATTGCGAGTGGTCTGTGCGTGGTCGTCGGATCGCATCGGATTGCCTTTCGAGTTTGTGACGCAGGCGGGAATGGTCGGTCTGATGGAGATAAGCATTGAAAACGGACCCAGGGCGTGGGGAGATCGGCGCTGAATTTTGACCCACCTATTTGGGCGACTAGCTATTCTGCGGATTTTCCGCAGGAGGCTTGCCCGAGGTGCTCAACGTGGACGACTACGCTC
>JBGSKM010000026.1:0-13263 GCA_041741195.1 Pirellulaceae bacterium | reverse complement strand
TGCTGGTCCGTTCATCACTTGGTACCTCCATGCGGGAAACACGCCACTCAACAACGAGCGGCTTGACTTCAGCAATGACAACGCAATCCTTGGACCGAAACGAAATCAACGTGCGATTGCCCTGGCAGGCTGAATAGTTACGTTTTCTCTTTCTAAAGTTTCGTCGACGATCCATTCGGTATTCGTCGACGTAGAAATATCGCACTTTCTTTACCTTCCTTATCCTTTGAGGTTTTCATGAGATTCAATTCTCGACCCCGTTCGGCATTTACGCTGGTAGAACTCCTGGTGGTCATCGCGATCATCGGCGTCTTGGTCGGTCTGCTATTGCCTGCCGTTCAAGCGGCACGCGAAGCGGCTCGACGAATGAGTTGCAGCAACAATTTCAAGCAACTCGGCTTGGCATTTCACAACTATCACGCTGCGTTTGATAAGTTGCCGATGCAAATGGGCGGCACGTATCAATACGGAAAATTGAATATCGCTGGACTCAATGCGGGTGGCACCGCGCGTATCAGCGGCCAAGGAAATAATCGTTTTCGACTTTCGTTCCTTGTCGGCTTGCTGCCTTACTTTGAACAACAAGCGATGTGGGAACAAATCTCCAACCCCTTGGCTGACGGAACTCCAACCGACCCATGGCCAGCGATGGGACCTGCACCTTGGACCACCCAATACACTCCTTGGATGACAGACATTCCAACACTCCGATGCCCCAGCGACCCTGGTGTCGGTGCTGGAACTTTGGGCCGGACCAACTACGGCGTTTGCGTCGGTGATGCCACTCACCGGGTGGACACTGGTATCATCAATTTCACCAACAACATGTGGTCCGACGCGATTCAACAAGACGCGATGGGCTCCAACCGCGGAATGTTTATCAATCGCCGAGCGACCGGTTTTCGCGACGTGCTTGATGGCTTGGCCAACACAGCCATGGCGGCTGAATTCACCACCGACTTGGGCGACCGTGACGTTCGCACGGCGCCGCGAAACGCGGCTGATTGGGCTGCGATCCATGGTGGCTTGCTTCCATGCCAGGCTTCCATTGACCCAGCTCGTCCTCGGTTTTGGCTCGCTACGGCAACAAATGTCTTGGCCGGCAACCAAACTCGTGGCGGACGTTGGGCGGATGGTGCTCCCATCTACAGCAGCTTCGCAGCGATCCTTGCCCCGAATTCGCCCGTATGCGTGGGCGGTGGTGATGGATCATCTGGCGAAATTGGCGCGTCGAGCCGACACCAGGGCGGTGCCCACATCTTGATGGGCGACGGTGCTGTCAAGTTTGTGACCGAAAGCATCGAGGCCGGTAACAAGAACTCGCCAAAGGTACGCTTTGGCGCCGGTTTTCCTCAGCCTGGAGCGGCAAGCCCGTTCGGTGTCTGGGGAGCTCTTGGAACTCGTGCATCATCCGAAACGATCGGCGAATTCTAAGTCGACGGATCGAGAATCAAAATTGCGAACGCCACTTCGATCGAAGTGGCGTTTTTTTTTTGATCCCTCGGCGCTTCGACGGTGGCCGTCCGAAATCTAGCGAGCACGTCATGGGGTGCGCACGAGTTTGATAAACTCAAGGAATCGAGGACCTGCTCTGACTTCCGATTGCCTAACACGGCCCAACCCATGAGATCGACCAACCCTATCGTTGTAATCTTGCTGTTGCTGGCTGTCACCGGATTCTCGTCCGAGCCGGTGGGTTCGAAGCATGAACCGCCCGCCGACTTGCTAGGGACATGGAAAGTCGACTCGATTCGCACATCCGAGTTAACGCAACTCAATCTCGATGTGCGTGTGGTGGTTCAACCAAGGGCGCTACGTCTCGAAGGTGCCGGCCTTTCCGAAGACTCACCGCGCGAAGTTTCGTGGAGTGTTCCGACGAGTCGCTTTGACAATCCCTATCGGGCATTGTTCGAGGACGGTGTGCTAGGTGTTGAATCATTCGTGGACGCGGCTAACCAGATCACCGTCTTTTGGTACCACGGGATCTATCGAATCAAGGACGATAAGCTCGAAGTCGCGTTGGTCTACTGCGGCCAGGGCCTAAAGCAGCACGACGTGAAAGTCTTGGCATTGCCAAAGAGCCTCGATGATCCGATAGGCCCCGACGAAATCCGAATCGTGCTGAGCCGGAATTAAACCTGTATGCCCTGGTGTGCAGGCTTTGGCCGCAATTTGCTAAGCTGCCGCAGTGAAGGACCCCATGCTGGGCGCCTAAAGGCTGGACACCAACATGCGCTGGTGTGCAGGCTTTAGCCGCAGTTTGCTTAGTTGTCGTAGTGAAGGACCCCATACTGGGCGCCTAAAGGCTGGACACCAACATGCGCAGGCTTCAGCCGCGTCTTGCGATCCCAATTCGAAAGCTGCTCATCAACATGCTTGTCAAACAAACTGCGGCTGGTAGCCAAAGTAGCCTTTGTTCTTGATGATGTCGGCGACGGCCGGTGGGACCATGGTCTCCCAATTCGAGTTGCCGTCTTTGATCATTCGCAAGACTTCTCGCGAAAACACTTTCAAGCAATCGGGATCGTAGTTGTCCAGCTCGTTGATTCCGCCGCGATCGAACAGGTAGCCGTAAAGTTTCTCGAGCTCGGGTGCGATTTTGAGATTCTTGCACGTCATCAATTCGCCCGTCGATTGATCCAGTAGCGGGTAGCAGTAGATCTTGAGCTCATTCTTGAACAGCCGTCCGAATGACTCCAACACGCCGCCTTCGAGTTGCGTGTAGTAGCGCTCGTCAAATAGATCCTGCAGACTACTCGCGCCCATGGTGATGGCGATGCGTTCTTTGGTGTATCGCGACAGATACGCGGACAAGCGGTAGTACTCGAAATAATCCGAGATCAATACCGGCATTCCGCAGGAGCTCATCACATCCGCCCGCGCCAGAAAATCTCGCAAGTCGATCTCGCCAGCGACTTTGAGATTGCGCATCGTGATCTCCATCACTTGCACGATCTCTTTGCCTTGCACCGAGGGTAGCTGCGAAAATTTTTCGTGAGCGCACCGCAACATATCCAGGTTGACGTTGCAGACAGGGCGAAAGCTGCCGCGCTCGACAAGGATTGGCTTGCGATAGAAAAACTCGGACGGCTGAAGCACATCGCCATTGGCGGCGAACATGGCGGCGCCCGTCAATCCGAGCTCAACCAGTTTCAGACTCATCGAGCGATTGTCGACATGACGGAACGCGATCCCCGAAAATTCGATCATGTCGATTTCGATACGCGACGTCGACAAGCCGTCCAACAGCGAATCGACCAATTGGTCTGGCTCGTGATTGAGTGCCATCGCACCGTGGACCAAATTGACGCCGACGATCCCGAGTGCCTCCTGCTGGAGCGCGGCTTCGACGTCCAACATGCGAACGTGAATGATGATTTGGCTATCGTCGTCACGTGGATAGGCTTGAAACTTGATCCCCATCCAACCATGACACTCGTTCGTCCCTTGAAAATTTCGCGCCGACACGGTGTCCGCGAAAGCAAAGAACGCTGTCGTATCACCTCGCGCATCGCGAAGTCGATCGAGGTTGAGTTTGTGTTCGTAATCGAGCATCGATTGCAAACGCTCGCGACAAACGTAACGCGACGCACGTCCGTAGATTGCGTCGCTGACTTTCATATCGTAGGCGGAGATGCTTTTGGCGATCGTCCCCGCGCCACCGCCCACTCGAAAGAACCATCGGACGACTTCTTGGCCAGCGCCAATTTCGGCAAACGTGCCGTAGCGACGACTGTCCAGATTGACGTCGAGAGCCTTTTGATGAGTGTCAATGACTTCGCGATTGGCATTACTGCCGGAGCTTCGTTGCATGCCTGGGCACTTTGCGACAAATGAAGAGTCGGTGGACCGCGAGCGCACGTCCGCCACCGATTTGTACAGTTAAGCAATGCACATGCCAACCACCGAATAATTCTTCGCGCCATCGTTAACCACCGTGTTTTCGGTGGAATCAACTACTTTCGGGGCAGCCGCCTCGGATACGGCACCGCGACAGACCGCCAAATAAAGAGGCACGATGCGAACGTGCTACGCAGCTTTACGTGGCAGGTATCGCAAGTGGCCGACGTGGTACAGCTGAACACGTGACTCCGTTTTGAAGGGCGTCGTGAGTCTTGGTAGTTTACGGCCAAGTTAACGTGACACGAGTCAACTTTGTAACGTCCGGGCAGGTAGAGTTGCGCAGCATGCAAAGTGAAATGGTTCCGCCCGAGCGAGTCGGTTCTTCCCATTTGGCACCCGATTTGGCGCCGGCAAGACGTGACGACAACTCCAATCACTTAGGCGAGCGTCTCGATACCGCGATTGGCGAAACGTCCAGCGGCATTGGGGCGTTGCTCAGCGAGTTGGTGCGTCGGTCGCTGAAGACGGGTGTTTCCGAAATTGGCGAATCGCTGATCGATTTTGCTCGAGAGCGCGTCGAAATCGCGGTTGAACGCCAAATGCCGCTGGTGGCCGAAGCGGCTGACGCGGTGGCTGAATCCACTTCGAAGCGAGTCATCCAAAGTGCCGTTGATGAACTCAAGGAGGAATCGGCGAAGCAGAAGCAGGAACTCGAGTCCGAGATCCATGCGACAGAATCTCGGGTGCTCGATCAATCAATCCTGCACATCGAGGAAGCTGTCAGCGAAGTGCGTCAATCGATCGACCAAACTCGCCATTTGGCGGTGGAAGGTGTCGACTCGTCGGAGCGTAAGATCGAAGAGCTTCGCGAGAAAGCTCGCCAGTCGTGGAAGAAGTTCGTTGACCAGTTTGCGACCATCAATGATGCCCACGCGAAGCTGCAAGTTGATCATGAAGCGTTGCGGAGCGAGCACGAGACCCTGCGTCGTGACCACGAAGATCTGGTGATGCGAGTCGCGACGCTTGATGAGTCCGAGAAGCTATTGCAGTCACGCTGCGAGTCGCTTGCCGAGCAACTGCATCAAACGCAGACCACGATGGCCGCTGCGGAAACGAAATTCGCCGCATGGCGCGGCGAAGTAGAAGCGAGAGACGCGAGATGGGCAACCTCAACGCTGCGTCTCGAAGAGCGATTGGCGGTTCTCGAACAACCTCGCGGTTTGAAGCGGCTGTTATCTAAATTCCAACGTCATCGACCGGCTGACGTGGCGGCCAACGAGGAATCAACCGGCGAGAATGAAGCCAGCGATTGAACGCATTGGATCGAGCAAATCGATTCGGCAACACCAACAAAAAACGCCCCGAAGTGAACTTCGGGGCGTTTCGCATTGAGGAGAGAGAAAACGTCGGAATCGCTTTACTGCGGGGTTTCAAACCCGGTTTGAGCAATTTCTTCTTCTTCTTGGATGATGATCCGCGGCGTGACCATCAACATCAAACTGTTGGAGCTCCGACCGATCGCGACGTTGCGGAACAAACGGCTGATGTAAGGGATCTTACTCAGCATCGGAGTGCCACGTTCGGTGCGGCCTTCGGATAGACGTTTGATACCGCCGAGAAGGATTGTTCCACCATCGGGCACACTCACCGTCGTGCTGACTTGCGTCGATGCCAACGTCGGCTGTTGGACCGTCGTACCTTCGATGATGTCGTCTTCTTCCGTGTCGGTCGAGTCATCGTTCTCGTCAATCACGCCGTCACCGTTGGTGTCCTGGCGTGTTTGGCTGCTACTGGACGATCGACGCCGGCCTTCGTAGGTGAAGGTGTTGACTTCACCGATTTGGCTGAATGTCGGAACCAGTGTCAGTCGTACGTAGCGTTTGTCATCGCTGACCACGCCTTGGACATTGAGCTGGGTTCCTTCGTTGAGCACCACGATGACCGGTTGTTGGGCGACGGCAAAGTCACCCACGACCGGCGTGATGCTTGTCACGAACGGACGCTGGTTGATGTCCGAGATGAACGCCGATTGACCATCGAACAACGTCACCTTGGGAGCCTGCATCACGTTAGTACGGCTGTCGCCCTGAGCGGCTCGCAGGAAGAAGAACGCCTGGATATCGCTCAGAATCGCAAAACCGATGGTCGATCCAGACGTCAAGTCGGGCGAGCCGAACGATGGTGTCACCGCATTGTTCGTATTTAACTCGATATCAAAGTCCGTCGTTGGCGTACCACCGTTTTGGATACCGATGGTCACGCTCGGGCCATTGTCATCGTTACGCACGGTGTTGTTGTTGTCGTCAAAGCTCATGTCAAAGTCGACACCGATCGATTCAAAGAACGCATCGGACAGCGTGATGAAACGAACTTCGATGGTGATTTGCAGGTTTTGCAACCGACGCAGGTTTTCGAGCAAGTCGCGAATTTCATCGTGAACATCGCTCGTCGTTCGCACCACCAGGCTGAGGTTTTGGGGATACGGCGAGATCGCGCTAGGACCACCGAGTGCTTCCCAGGTATCAGGACGGATCGTCGTTTGAATCAATTGAATCAACGAATCGAAGTCAGCCATGCTACCACCGCCGAGACCGCGTGGGCCAGGTTGGCTACCGTAGGCACCACCACCGGTCGGCTGGAATTGGCCGAGCATGTTGGAGCCCATTCGTGTATTGCCACCCGCCATCCCGCCGCCCAAATCGGTGACCGAAACCGGCATGATTTGAACGTCATTGCGACGATCCGCCATTCGATAAGCGGCCTGCAACGCACCGGCCAATCCGTCTTCGTAGCTCGTCGAGAAATTCGGAATTGGCGTGACCAAGTCCGTGACGCGATAGGTTCGCGGATAGACTTTGCTCTCCTTGGCCTCTTTGCTGGTGATGTTCATCACGTCGTTCTCGACCACGTAGGTCAAGTCGAGTGAACCGAGGATCAAGTTCAACGCACTCTTCAGTGAGATCGAGCTGGAAAGTTGCAACGTCACCGGCGAATCCGCCGTGACTCGCAATGCGGACAACGCACGCTCATCCATCACCATCGGGATGCCGGTCATCGACGAAAGCTCTTGCAAGACTTCGCCGAGTGGACGATTGCGGTACTTCACGCTGACGGGCGTGTCGATCTTTCGCATGATATCTTGCTCCGCAGCACTGCCGCGGAAAGTACTTTCGCCCTTGAGCCGCATCGCACTGAGCGCATTCCAGCTTTGAGCTTCGGGCAACGCGTACTCGCGATTCGGATCCATCATGACGGCGCTACGATCGATATCGAGCAGACTATCGACAATGCCAAGTTCTTTGGCATTGCGGATGTCTTCGTTCATCATCAATCGCGTGCCCATCCGGCTTTGATGGAACAAACCGGTGGCGATCTCCGAGCCGGGCTTCAATTCAGCCACTTGTTTCGCAACGACTTCCGCTTCGGGGAAACGTCGCTCTTGCATCAGCTTGTTGAAGTTGTCGACCAAGGATGAGACTTCATCATCAACGCGTGATTCCAAAGCCGCTTGGTTCGCCATGTCCGTACGAACCGCTTCGTTTTGGAGATCCAAATCGATCTGGGCCCGGTTGGCTTCGACATAACGCTTTTGATCCGAGAGAGCGCGGCCGACCATTGCGAGCAACGATTGCTTGGCGGCCTCGTCGACATCGGAGCCTTCGACACGTCGGCGAAGCGTCTCGAGCTTGTCGAGCGAATCGAGCGGCTCTTCGGTGCGAATTTGTTCCGCCGCAGTCAGTTCCTTGGTCACTTCGCTGTAAAGGCGAGCTGTCTTTTGCTTGGATTCCAACTCGGCCTTTTGAATCGCGGTCGTCGGCTCATTGCCCACGGCTGGCAACTTGGTCGGTTGCAACAGCGTCAGCTTGTCGGACAATTGTTGACGCGTCGCGAGATCGAGTTGAGCTTCGTATTTCCACGCTTCGACAAACTTGGCTCGGGCCTTGTCGTTGTTGCCGGTGGAAAGTAGCTCGAGCCCTTCGCGATAAAGTCGCTCGCCATCGCTTGCGCCACCCAGGGGTGCCACGTCGAGATTTTGAACTTGTTGAATGTTACCGAAGGGTGACGGTTGACCGGGCATCGCACCGCCAGCCTGTTGCACCGGCGACGACCCCGCGGGGGTTTCGATTGCCGACGCTTGTTGAACACCCGAGGTTGGCAGAGTCGAACCGGTATCGATACCAGCGCGTCTCGCCGCAGACTCGGCGTCCAGGACGAGTTGCCAAACACGCGGCTCGCCGGGAGCAAACTCCTGCTCGGGCACCTGCAATGCCGTCGCTTGTTTCGCCAAGCTCAGTGCCGTCGCCGGATCGTTGCGATCGAGTGCTGCGCGACCGGTTGCTACCAATCGCAGCGCCTCGCGTTTGCGATCGGCGATCGTCCCCGCGACTGGAGCGGGTAACGTTTGCGCGGTCACATTGCCCAGCGGTTGAAGCGGTGCCTTGGGTGCCGAGGGAGGTAGCGCGAGCAGTGGTGCCTCGATACCTACGGCGATCAATTCGCTTCGCAGCTTGGCCGTATCGGCGGCAAGTGCTTGTGCGTTCTGGCCAGTTGCTGCTTGGGCGGCCGCGGCGGCTTGCCGGTACAGTCCAACGGCCGATTGGAAGTCACGCCGCGAGATAGCCTCGCGACTCTGGCTGATCAGGTTCTGGCCACTCGGTGCCGGCGCGGTACTCGCGGACGGTGCGGATGTGGCCGGTGGCATCGCGAATTGGGCTGATACGTCCACGGACGATATCAACCACAAGACGGCGGCGGTGCTGACCACACGATAGCCGAGTGTGGGGCCGGGTGTGGATGCGAGGCGGTTCAACGCGACTCTCCTTCTTCGCGGTGAGGCATTCATAATGCAAACCAAAGTAGCTTGCCACCAATCTCTTCCATGAGCGGCCCTCTCGGTGCCGAAGCCACCACGCCAGTTCAATCGCATTTCCTCGTGAAATGCGAATCCCTACCGCGGCAACTTTCCGGTGTGTGGCGGGAATACGACGTTTCAAGAGCCAATGTCAAGGGCAGATGCCACAGGTTTTTTTGCAATCGCCCGGCGACACGCAAGCGTGTTAATCTGGCGTATCCAGGTACGGGTCTTGGCCGATTTCACGCTGCATTTTTTTTCGTTCTTTCTCATGATGCATTAGCACCATTCGGTCACGAAAGTGTTTGCGCTCGACACGTGCTTGGGCACTACGAAACAACTTGGCGTAGCGATTGACCGGGCCTTCGGTGATCTCACCCTTGGACTTCAACTTCTCCGCCCGCTTGTTGCCGAGACCGCTTTTGAGAATGTCATCGTCCAACGACAGAAATTGGCGGTACGATCCCTTGTCGCCTTGGCGTCCGCAACGACCGATCAATTGGCGGTCAATCCGCGCCGCATCGTGCAGCTCGGTACAGATCACATGCATCCCACCGAGCTTTTCGATTTCCGAGGCCAGTTTCACGTCCGTCCCACGGCCAGCCATATTGGTCGCGACGGTGACGCACCCGCGTCCCCCGGCGCGAGCGACAATCTCGGCCTCTTCGGCCACTTTGTTGGCGTTGAGGACTTCGTGGGCAATGCCGACTTCATCGAGCATCCGTGAAATGATTTCGCTCTTGTCGATCGAGCGTGTTCCAATCAAAACGGGGCGCCCCGTTTTGTTCATCTCACGTACTTCTTCGACGATCGCTTTGAATTTTGCCATCATCGATCCGAACACGCGATCGGGCTTCCGTTCGCGCCTGGGCGGACGATTGGTGGGCACGCGAAGCACCGGCGTACGATAGATTCGGCGTAGCTCTCGGGCGCTCGTCGCCGCGGTCCCCGTCATTCCCGCCAAGTGCGGATAACGGAGAAACAGATCTTGCACGGTGATCCGAGCGGCCTGGCCCGTCGGTACGCTGATCTCAATTTTCTCTTTCGCTTCAATCGCTTGGTGAATCCCGTCTCGCCACTTTCGTCCATCCGCTAGACGTCCGGTAAACTCGTCGACGATCACGATCTCTTCGACATTCTTGTCGTTCGGTCGCACGACGTATTGCCGATCCAAGATGAACTCGCGAAATACCTTGATGGCTCGTTCGGTGTACTCGTACAAATCGACCAAACCCATGGTGCGGACGAGATCGCTCTTGGGTAACGATCGCACGCGTTGGCGTCCACGGGCCGTCAATTCGTATTGTTTGGTCTCGTGATCGATCGTGAAATGTTCTTGAATCACGTATTCGGTCGCATGCTCGGCCGCCCAGCGATAGGTTTCGACAATTTGGTCCCGCACGTTGTCTTCGATGCTACCGATGATCAGCGGTGTGCGAGCTTCATCGATCAGAATACTGTCGGCCTCGTCGACGAGACAAAAGTGCATTCCTCGCATCACGATGCTGTCGCCGCCCTTGGACGTGCCGGCACCGTCGCCGAGCATCTCCGTTTGCAGCCGGTTTTGTGCGCGAAGCAACAATCGATCGCGAAGAAAGTCGAATCCGAATTCTTTCGCGGTTCCGTAAGTGACTGCGGCGGCATATGACTTTCGCCGACTCGTTTGGTCATCCGGTGTTTGAATGATCCCCACGCTGGCACCGAGTTTTTCGTACAGCGGCATCATCCATTCGGCATCGCGTTTGGCGAGATAATCGTTCACCGTCGCCAAGTGCGCACCCTTGCCGAGCAACGAATGCAAGTACAACGGTAGCGTCGCCGTCAACGTCTTGCCTTCCCCCGTTTGCATCTCCGCAATGTGGCCTTCGAACAGCGCGATCCCGCCGATCATTTGCACATCGTAGTGACGCATTTTCAGCGCTCGTCGGCCCGCTTCGCGAACCAGTGCATAGGCTTCGGGCAACAACAACGTGAGTTTCTCGCCCGCCATCGCACGATAGCGAAGCGCGAGTGAACGTTTGCGAATCGAGGTGTCGTCTTCGGCCTTGAGCGTCGGTTCAAGTTCATTGATAAGCGCCAGTTGACGGCGCCAGCGGCCCATCTTGGGACTGAGCCAGCTACGTCGGAACACCGACGAAGCCCCACTCGGGTCCGAACTCCGCCGCTCGTTCGCTTCGTCAAGCGCCGCTGCCAAATCCGCTTCGGTCGCGGAGGTGGGTCTTGGGCCCGAGCCTTCCAACTCCGGATCGGGCTCCAGTGGCAGATTGGGTGCCAACGGATCGAGTGCCGCCAGTTCGCTAGTACTCAAGCCGGATGATTCGTTTGAACGAGTGGTCATTTCAAACTGCTGAATGAGGTTTCGAAGGGCGAAGACGTTGCGACAAGAATTTTATGGCGTCGTGACCACAAATTTGACGCTTCCGAGGCTGCAAAGTCACGGGGAAGAATGCGTTTCACGACCAAAAAAACAGTTTACCGCACAAGCTGGGGGATTCAGTCCGAGTTTGCGGGTTTCTGTCATGAACTTGGGGGCTTTGGGCCGAATTTGCTTCGTATTCCGCAAGTGCTTCATCTAACGGTGGATTCAGTCGATCCTTTCATACCAGTGACTCCAGTGTTCCCGGATTGCACGAGACTACCTATGAAAACGACTATGCGAGGCTTAACGTTGGCAGCGATAATGCTGTCGGCCTCTTCAGCAATGGCTGATAACAACGACTCACGTTACTTTGACTACGATCAAGACCCCGGCCAATCGGCGGTCGGCGACCTGCCCGGCTACGGCGACGAGGCGTACTACGCGGAAACCGCGAGCTACGCCGAAGAAAGCCGCACAAGCGCCGCTCGCGCTCCGAAGAGTGCACCGGTGGTGGCCGAGGAGTCGAACGAGTATCAACCCGTTTCGTACAACTCGCTACAGCCGACCAGCCACACGCAGCACGTTGGCGAGTACAGCGGTGACTACATCGAGAGCGCCTACGGTGCTTACTCGGGTGGCGGTTGCAGCAGCGGAAGCTGTGGCAGCAGTTGTGACAGTGGCAGTTGCGGATCCGGTTGCGGCTGCGGAAGCTGCGGATCGGGTCGAATCGGCCGCGTCATGAGTGGCTGTGGAAACTCAACTTGGGCACAAGCCGAAGCGTTGTTGTGGTTCCCGCAAGAACGCAGTTCGGTGCCATTGGTCAGCCGCGCCGACGGTGCCGGTTCCAACTCGGCACTCGATGCCGACGGTGTGACCGTGTTTGGCAATCAGCTCGGCGGTGATCTGTCCGGCGGATTCCGCGGTGACTTTGGAAAATTCATCACCCGCAATGTCGGGTTTGGTGGA
Organism: Pirellulaceae bacterium; assembly: GCA_041741195.1. Classification (GTDB taxonomy): domain Bacteria; phylum Planctomycetota; class Planctomycetia; order Pirellulales; family Pirellulaceae; genus JBBSJZ01. Next base: position 1,243 of record JBGSKM010000026.1, on the reverse strand, counting down.
CGCTTTTGGATTTTAGGCGATAACACCGAAACGTTTAGCACCCAAAGCGATGGTGCCAACGAGTCATTCGGTATTCCGTTCTTCAATACGGACGCAGGTCTCGTCGGTGAAAACGCCGTCGTCATCTCGGGTCTCGCCGGTGCTCCGCCGCAAAACTTTGCCGGTGAAGTGAACGCGGAAAGCAAGTTGTCGCTGTTCGCTGCGGAAGCCTACGGACGTTTCCGATTCGGCAGCGGTGGCGGATTCAACCTCGACTTGATTGGCGGTTACACCCACTTTGACATCGAAGACGATTTGTTCCTCAACAGCCGTCGTATCCGCACCAGCGGTGCCCAAGTCGGCCGCGTTGATGAGTTCACCGATTCGTTCCAAGCTGAAAACCAATTCGACGGTGGCCAAATCGGCTTCGAGAGCGTAATGACTCGCGGTCGCTGGATGGCCCGCTCGTTGACCAAGGTTCACTTGGGTAACATGAATCAACGACTCAGCACATCCGGCACCAGTCAAACCACGGTCCCTGGCCCGCCGGACACTGTGACGCCGTTCTCCAACGGTATCTTCAACAGCGGCAACGCAACCGGCGAGCGTGACGTGTTCACTTTCGCACCCGAAGTCAACTTCAAGCTCGCGTATCGGTTCCGTCCCAACGTCTTGCTGAGTGCCGGTTACACGTTCATCTACTGGGATAACGTGGCCCTGGCCGGCGAGCAAGTCAATCGCAACGTGGACGCCACTCGATTGCTGACCAACACCGCTTCGACAGATCCGTTCCGCATCGTGGATTCGAGTCTGTTCGTTCAAGGCGTCGATGTCGGTGTGATCCTTGACTTCTAAGGAACTCGGCTTCTAAGGCAATCGTAGCCGCGACACGATCGCGAGTGAGATCCTGGTCATGTCGCCTAGGAACGAATCCGGCGATAACGATAGTCCGGAACACTGAGCCGGAATTCGCTCTAGCAAACGAACTAAGCGTGGGGGTTATCCTCCACGCTTTTTTATTTGCCATTAGCAACCGACCGCTGGAGTCAACGGACAGCGGATTGGCGGTTGCGGCTAAACCAATTCGTCGACCACGTGGCCGTGTACGTCGGTGAGTCGAAAGTCGCGGCCGGCGTAACGGTACGTCAAACGTTTGTGATCGAATCCCATGAGTCGCAGAATCGTCGCGTGTAAATCGTGGACATGGACGCGTCGCTCGACGGCCGCAAACCCGATTTCGTCGGTGGAGCCGATGACTTGTCCG
>JBGSKM010000025.1:0-77437 GCA_041741195.1 Pirellulaceae bacterium | reverse complement strand
TGGAGCAGCTTATCCAGTAGACTGGTATCGACTGACGGGTCGGCGACGGCTGTGGACTGCGATTCATCCATGATCGCGTCAACAGAACCAATTTCACCGTTTCAGCCAAGATCGATTTCAACAGGCTGAATAGTTACGGTTAAAGATTTTGACTGACAGATTGTTTCCGAGAAACTTTTAAGAAAGCCCATGGTTAAAGTTTAAGCGTTCGTGCAAATTTCTCGCACTTGTAGCCATCAATCGATTTCTTCGGAGTTTCTTGGATGATTCGAATCAGTCACTTGTTCTTTTTGCTTTTTGCCATTTCAACAATCATCGGCTGTGGTGACCAAGAAGGCGTCATCGCAACGGAAGATGAGATGAAAGCTCACGTTGAAAAACATGGCGACCTGGGTCTTGATCCTGCTGCCTCGACGGAACTCACTGACTAATTGCACAGTGGTGCCATTTTGAAGGTTGCTGGTATTTCAATAAGACTTATGGAGTTATTTCTATGCGATCGAATCATCGAAGTCACTATGGCTTCACCCTCGTCGAACTACTGGTCGTCATCGCGATCATTGGTGTGCTGGTCGGCTTGCTGTTACCCGCCGTTCAAGCTGCGCGAGAAGCGGCTCGTCGAATGAGCTGTAGTAACAATTTCAAACAGATCGGGTTGGCAGTCCATAACTATCACGCCGCCTTCGATCAATTGCCACAGTCAGGCTCAGGGACTTACAACAACCCGCCGGCTGGTGCCTTGTATGACACGCCCGCTCCTGGTCCCGGCGGAGGCGGCAACAGCTACTACCGTCTCAGTTTCCTAGTCGGCATCACGCCATTTGTTGAGCAGCAAGCGCTATGGGAGAAAATCAGCAATCCCTATGTGACTACCGGTGGAGTTTGGCAGGCGATGGGACCGCTTCCCACGACCACGATTGCGAAGTTAACCGCGAATCCTTACGACCCGTGGCTGACAAATATCGCCACGTATCGCTGTCCGAGTGATCCTGGCCAAGGTCTTCCAAGCATGGGACGCACGAACTACGCGAGTTGCTGGGGGGATGCGAATCACGCCACACGCGATGCCGAAACCTATGTCAACCAAGCGGGGGTCGTCAATGCGACCAATGCGAACTATGTGAGCATTTCCTCGCGAGGTGCCTTTATCTATCGCAAGAAAACTGGCTTTCGCGACATTCTTGATGGTTTGGCAAATACGGTGATGTGCGGTGAGATCGCGTCGGATCTTGGGGACAATGATATTCGCACGACGCCTGCAAGCGCTGGCGGGCGAACTGCCGCTCAGTGGCAACCCGGCGGTCTTCTGCGTTGCAAAGGCTTTATCGATCCAGCTCGCCCGAGATTTTGGGCTCCAGGCACGGCGATTACTGCCTCAGTCGAAGACCGGCGTGGATCGAAGTGGATGGCGGCGAACGCACTCTACTCAGCTTTTTTCACGATGTTGCCCCCCAATAGCGAAACGTGTCACCACGGTAACTACCACGAGGAATATATCGCTTCCGTTAGCAGTCGCCACCAAGGTGGTGCGCATGTACTAATGGGAGACGGGGCCGTTAAGTTCATTACCGATTCGATCGAAGCCGGCAATTCCGGGTCCGCTCAAGTGAAGATCAATGGCGGCGGCGGAGAGCTTCCCGCGGGATCCCAAAGCCCATTTGGGCTCTGGGGTGCACTTGGGACGCGAGCCACCCAAGAGGTCCTCAGCGATGGTTTCTGAGACTGAGATTAGCGTCACTCATTACCCAGAAGCGTACGTTCGCTTCTAGAAAACGATATGTTGGCGGTCGATTCATAAACATCGTCGCAGGACTCACTTCTCCTAAATGATCGTAAGAAAGACGCTTGTTTGGGAGCGAGTGAATGCCGGCGTTGGGTGGTGATCGTCAATGTATAATCCGTGACAACGGTACTGCGCAGCCCCGACGCTTTGGGCGATGTGGTGTCGCTTAAGCATCGATACGACTCGCCGAATGGAAAAATTGCGAGCATCGTTCAAGCGAAAGTTCTTGGGTCAGTCGATGAATGAGTGCGGCGCGGGAATCTAATTTTCCAACTTCAACTCCATGACAAAGTTCGTCAGCTCGATCCCGCGACACTTTACGGTTTGCTCGGCGACGACTGTGAAGCCACGTGACACAAAGAAGGGCTTGGCTGTGATGCTGGCTTGCGTGTGGACGCGAGATAAATGGCTATTCTTTGCGGCTGATTCGATGGCGTTCATCAACATCGTCGCGATGCCTTGCCGCTGGTGATCGGCGGACACGAACAGACGGTCAAGGTAGCCATCGCGAGTCATATCGGCGAATCCGACAATCGCATCACTCTGCTCGACCACAAGAGCGAAATTGTCGCTGAAGCGACGAAGCCAGGATTCGACGTTCATGGCAGCGTGAGCCCACGCGTCTATTTGCGTTGGAGTGTAGTCACGGCAATTGACTTGTCGCACGGTGTCATTGAACAATCGTCGACAGCTTTCACCATCACCTAACGTGAATTCGCGAAGTCGTAAGGCTGTGTTCATGTTGGTTCGACCAGCAGGTGGCCTTCCAGGACCGTGATCGCAGTTCCGGTTAGATGGACACGGTCGCCAGTGACTTCGCAGCGCACGGTTCCACCTCGTGTAGATGCCTGGTAACCGACGAGCGTTGTTTTGCCGAGTCGTTCAGCCCAGTACGGGGCAAGACAACAGTGCGCCGATCCAGTGACTGGGTCCTCGTTGATGCCGCAACGTGGGGCGAAGTAGCGTGAGATGAAGTCGACCTCTGTCGACGGACCTGGAGCCGTCACCATGACGCCTCGCTTTTCGACACGCTCGAGTGCATTGAAATCGGGCCGCAGCGACTGAACCCTTCGGGCCTCGTCCACCACCACGAGAAGATCGAGTTGGGACTGCAACACAGTACCATCGGCAATGCCCAGGGCTGCGAGCAGCGTCGTTGCAGTCGAAGCGTTCACATCGTTTCGCGCCGGCATCGCCGGGAAGTCAAGCGTGATTCGTGATTCAGTCCGTGTGCAACGCAACTCTCCGCTACGCGTTTGAAAGCGGATTGGCGAGTTGGTGTCGACACGACTCTGTTCGATCAGTGTGTGTGCGGCAGCCAGCGTCGCGTGACCGCACAAGTCCACTTCGGTCGCCGGGGTGAACCAACGCAAATGAAAGCGATTCGCCTCATTCGTAGGGATCACGAATGCCGTTTCGGAAAGGTTCATCTCGGACGCAACAGTCTGCATCCACTGGTCGCTGGGATCGCGATCGAGAATGCAAACGGCCGCTGGATTACCCGCAAATGGCCGGTCCGCAAACGCGTCGACTTGCCAGATAGGGATGCCTGTTGTGGAACTCACTTGTTACACCTTGTGGATTGGACAACCGGACAGCTTCAAAAGCACGACTGATTAGAACGGTTTCAGTTCACGCTGGTTCACAAGAGGCAAGAAACTTCCTGGCGTGGAGGATTCAGTGAAACGTTTCGACTCTTTCTAACATCTTGATAAACTCGACGATCTTTCTTGCCTTTGTCTCAGGCTTTTTCGCGTTGTGAAGTCGGTAGTAGAACGCGTATCGATTTGCTTTGGTGAGCGCCGCGTAGAACTCGCTGGCCTGCTTCGATTTCTTTAGCGCGTCAAGGAACTCGGCGGACTCCTCAAACGTCGAACTCGACGCATATGCGGCATCCCAGCGTCCGTCGGACTTGGCAAGTTCGACGGCAGCGTGACCAGCGGGCTTCATGAGGCCTTCACGCGTGAGTCGCTCGATGTGAGCCTTATTGACTTGAGACCAAACGCTACGCTTGCCACGCGGTGTGAACTTGTGAATCCAAGAAACTGCGTTGCCCTTTCGAACTGGGCCATCAATCCAACCATGGCATAACGCGATATCGAGTGCCTGGGCATACGTAATGCTCTTGTGTCCGCTGTCTTTTTTAAAGAAGTGGATCCACACGCCGCCGTGCTCCGTGTGATGCTTGCTGAGCCATCGATCGAAGACCGCAGGCGTCGAAAATGCAATCACAGGTTTTCCGTCAGGCGATTCGACCGCGAAAAGCTCGTCGACCGTTTTAGTCTTCTTCTTTGGCATGGCGAATTGAGATGCAGTGCGGAAGCGATCGGAAACGACGAGGGATGAATGTGGACGAATGATGAGGTTACACTATCACCGCAACTCAATTGAAGACGGTACCAGCGAACGAATCATGAGCGATTATCCCTACAATTTTGACGTCAAGATCACCGAGACGCTCGTTTACTTGCCGAAGCACATCGTCGCACAATTGGACTTTGGCAAATCGAAGCGACTGCGGATCGACGGTGAGATCAATGGCATTCGCATTGAATGTGGCTTGATGCCTGACAAGGGCAAGTGGTGCTTCATGATGTCGAAGAAGCTACAGAAGCAGTGTGGCATCTCGCCGGGCGATACTGCGAGCGTCAGTTTTGACATCGCGGACTCAGAAGCGGTCGTCGTCCCGACGGAGTTACAGTATGCGCTCGAGGCGAATGATGCGGCGATGTCGATTTGGCAGCAGTGGACCGCCGGCAAACGGCGTGCTCAGTGCCTTCGAGTTTCATCGGTGAAGATGACTGAGACACGTGAACGACGCGTCGAAGAAGTCATTGCCTTGTGCTTGGCGGAACTCGGGATGCAAACCGGTGTCACCGCTTGGCAGGCATTCGAAAACGTCGACATACGAGCCGGCACGATCACCGCAGTCGCCGAGTTCCCCAAGGCGCGCAAACCAGCATATCAAGTCACCGTTGATTTTGGTCCGGAATTGGGAACGAAACGAACGAGTGCCCAGATCACCGCGAACTACAAGAAAGACGAGCTGATCGGCCGACAGATCATTGGCGTCGTGAACATTCCACCGAAACAAATCGGCAATTTCATGTCCGAGTTCCTCGTCGTCGGATTCTATCGCGACGACGAATCCGTCGTCCTGGCGGTTCCGGATTCCCGCGTTCCTAACGGTGCCAGGTTATCCTGACCAAATCGCTGAGGTTCACGTTCATCGCGATTCAACCGCTGAGCCTCGCCGTCACGTCGTCGAACAGATCATTGACCAGCGATACGATCTCGACGCCCTGCTCATCACCCAAGGCACGTTGGTGGACTTAGGAAATCGCGACACGATCGTCATCACGTGATTGTGGATTGTGAATAGCGTCCCTCATTAATGGCGTGCAAGGAGTACGAGAATACAACTGCCGTCATCAATCACGTTGATGCCGGCCTCGCGTGCGGATTCACTGGCCTGGGCGTCTTCCGCTCCGGGCTGCATCCAGATGTGCTTTACTCCCGCTGCGATCGCGTCGGCAACGACTTTGCGAGTGACCTCCGGTGGCGTGATGACCGAGAGAGCTTCGGGAACAATCGGCAATTCAGCAATCGACGGGTACGCTTGATGACCCTCGATCTCGTCTTGAGCCGGGTTGAGCGGGTACGTATCGCGGCCGGCAGCGAGCAGGGCGCGGAAGACTTTGTTTCCGTATTTGTGCTGGCGGTTGGATGCGCCAGCGACTGCGTAGGTTTTCGCAGCGAGAAACTTTTCGATGTTGCTCATGTGGGTTACCGTGTCGAGTTTGAAATTCCGAGACTCTTGATTCGCGACGAGAGCGTGGTCGGCTTCATGTGCAGAAGCGCGGCTGCTCCCGTTTCGCCGTAGACTTTGCCATCGCACGCTTGAAGTGCACGGCGAATGTTTTCCGCTTCGAGCGACCGGAGCTGCGATGCGGTCATGATCTCTGGCGTTGCATCCGAAGTCTTGTTGGCTGTCGATACATGCTTCGATTCAGCAGCATTGAGCTCCAACCGCAGTTTACCCTGGGGTGATGTAATGAGGGCGCGTTCGAGCACATGCTGCAACTCGCGGATGTTGCCGGGCCAATCGTATCTCGCTAGTTCGGCCGCGCTCGCTTGCGTCAATCTCGGTGGCTGCTTGCCGAGCCGTCGGGCGAGCATGCCGAGCAAATGCTCCGCGAGCAGCGGGATGTCTTCTTTGCGTTTTCGCAGCGGCGGCAATTCGATCGGGAATACACTCAGCCGATAATACAAGTCTTGTCGGAAACGATTGGCTTCCGCTTCTAACTTTAGATTGCGGTTCGTCGCGGCGATGATGCGCACGTCGACTCTGCGAGTTCGCTCTTCTCCAACTCGCTCGAGTTCACCCTCTTGCAAAACTCGCAGCAGCTTACTTTGCAGGTCGAGCGGAATCTCCCCGATCTCATCGAGAAACAGCGTGCCACCGTCAGCCAATTCAAATCGTCCGATGCGGTCTCGCAACGCTCCGGTAAAGCTACCTTTGGTGTGGCCAAAAAACTCGCTTTCGTACAACTCTCGCGGAATCGCGGCACAGTTGACTTTGATCAGCGGTCGTTCGCCGCGTGACGAACGAGCATGAATCTCGCGCGCAACGAGTTCTTTGCCTGTTCCGCTTTCCCCCACCACCAACACGGTCGAATCGGTCGGAGCGACGAGCGTGATCTGTTGGGCAACCGTTTGCAGGGCGACGCTCTGTCCGATCATCTCGCCGAACGCTTCGCCACGCAATTCTTCTTGAAGGTAATCGTTTTCTAATTCCAAGCGTTTGCGAAGCGAATCGATTTCTTCCCACGCTTCTGCGTTGGCGATCGAAGACGCGAGATGGTCAGCGATCATGCGCAGCCAATCGAGACATTGATCGCCAATCGTGGTGCGACTGAAGACACCGAGCACTCCAAGAACCCTGCCGTGATGCACGAGCGGTTGACCGCCAAAACCTCGGATGCCCTCTTCGTTAACCCACTCGGGTCGGACAAGCCAATCGGGCTGGCCGTCGATGTTTTGAATCTCCAGTGGCGTCCCGGTCGAAGCGATCCGACCTACTTTACGAACACCAAGCGGAAAGCGACGAAACGATCCGTCAACGCGACGCAGCGCATCGCCGGGGCCCGTGATTGAAGTGCCAGCGCTGGCGACCAGATGCAAGCAGTTCGTTTGGTCCGGGCACTCCGCACGCATCCGGCAACTTTCGCAACCCGCGCCCGGACGGATCAACCAAATCCGAGCCAAGGCGATCGCCTGGGAGCTGGCCAGTTCGTCGACCACCAACCTCAAGACATCGGCGACACTTCGCTGTTGCGGCATTGCCAACAACAGGCCTTTGGCATCTCGAATCAGGGGCATTTGTTGCTCGATCATGATGACCCTTGATACACGAAAAATCGTGGTCAATCAACGATATGTCGTTAAACAACGAAATATCGTGCTCTTTTCCAGAGGCACGCAAATGCACGCAAGTCATTTGCAGGTAGTCACTTGCGACAATTTCATGGCGAATGGCACAACCAATGCGATACCGCTCTGTCAAGATCAGCCAACGGCGCTGACAGAATCAAGGTCCCTCTGGTTATTGTGGAGTCAACCATGTCCCGAATCGAAACTGTGAACCCTGCCCAAGCTACCGGCAAAGCCAAAGAACTGCTCGATGGAGTGAAGGCCAAGCTTGGGATGGCCCCCAACCTGATGCGTGTGATGGCGAACTCGCCCGCCGTTTTGGATGCGTACTTGAAGTTCAGCGGCGCCCTTGGCGACGGTGTGCTCGGTGCGAAGACTCGCGAGCAAATCGCACTCGCGGTCGGACAAGCGAACTCATGTGACTACTGCCTCAGTGCTCACTCGGCGATTGGCAAAATGGTCGGACTGACGCCAGACCAAATTCGTGACTCTCGACTCGGCACGGCCGTCGATGCCAAGGCGAACGCGATCTTGCGATTCGCAACAGCGCTCGTTGAAAAGCGTGGCTTGGTTTCAGATCAAGACATTGGCTCAGTCCGCAGTGCTGGCGCAAGCGATGCCGAGATTGCTGAAGTTGTCGCCAATACGGCGTTGAACTTGTTCACCAACTACGTCAATCACGTCGCGCAAACCGACATTGACTTTCCGGTTGCTGCGAAGCTCGAAGTCGCCGCGACGTCCGCCTCATGCGGATGCCACGATGACGCGTGCAATGTTGCTTAGCGCTGCTTAACTCTCCTGCAGACTATTTCCCGATTCAAACCCATTCCTAGATTGGAACGAACCATGCCAAAGCCCACTGACATTCGCCCACCATTCACTCGCGAAACCGCACTTGAAAAAGTTCGAGCAGCGGAGGATGCGTGGAACACTCGCGATCCTCAGCGGGTCTCGATGGCGTACTCTCTCGAGAGTCAATGGCGCAACCGCGATTGCTTTGTGACTGGACGAGAGCAGATCGTTGATTTCTTGACTGGAAAATGGGACCGGGAACTGGACTACCGCTTGGCGAAACAGTTGTGGGCTTTTACTGAAAACCGAATCGCGGTTCGGTTTCAGTATGAGTATCACGACGAGGCTGGCAACTGGTTCCGTGCCTACGGCAACGAGAACTGGGAGTTCGACGACGACGGACTGATGCGCCGACGCGAAGCCAGTATCAACGACTATGCGATCAACGAGTCCGATCGCAAGTTCCACTGGGAACCAGGACCTCGGCCCAGCGACGATCCTGGCCTACAAGAACTTGTCAAGTGAATCCGTTGGGCACATTGGGAATTGGCCATCGACGATTTGGCCGTTCCTCTTTTTGTCAGAACTCAACCTTTCCATTCAAACCACCATTCAAAACACGAAATGCCTCAATCATGTCCATTCTTAAAATCACCACGATCGCTGTCGCTTTCTTTGCGGCAACGCTCATGTCCTCTACCACGAGGGCAGCAGAACCGAAGCCAAACGTCGCGTCTCCCCAAGTCACGTATCACACCGTGAAAGTTGACGGCGTCGACGTTTTCTATCGCGAAGCCGGGCCGAAAGATGCACCCAGCGTGCTGCTGCTTCATGGCTTCCCGAGCAGTTCGCACATGTTTCGAGATTTGATCCCGGCGCTTGCGGCCAAATATCACGTCGTTGCACCCGACTATCCCGGTTTCGGCCATAGCGAGATGCCGCCGCGTGAGAAGTTCGATTACACCTTTGACAACCTCGCCAAGGTTGTGAATGGCTTCACCGAAACGATCGGACTGAAGAGCTTCGCACTTTATGTTCAAGACTACGGTGCTCCGATCGGATATCGAATCGCCCAATCGCATCCTGAACGAATCACGGCGATCGTCGTCCAGAACGGCAATGCCTACGACGAAGGGCTCGACAACGATTTTTGGAAGCCGATCAAAGCTTATTGGAACGCACCCAACGACGCATCCAAGCGCGAGGCTCTGCGAGGATTCTTGGCTTACGACGCGACGAAATGGCAATACACTCACGGCGTCCGAGACGCTGAAAACCTCAGTCCCGATGGACCTGTTCACGACCAGTTCTTTCTCGACCGCGATGGCAACCAGGAGATCCAACTTGACCTGTTTCTCAGTTACGGCAGCAACCCACCGCTGTACCCGAAATGGCAAGAGTACTTTCGCAATCATCAGCCACCGATGCTAATCGTGTGGGGTGAACACGACCAGATTTTTCCACCCGCCGGCGCTGTGCCCTACAAGCGAGACGTCAAGAATCTCGAGTTCCATCTGCATGATGCGGGACACTTTGCATTGGAAACCAACGGCAACGAGATTGCCGATCGTATGCACGCGTTCCTGGACAAGACGCTTTCGAAATAGTGCTCGTCTCGCGGTTCATTCGTTCGCCTCCGGCGAGCGAGTTGTGGTAGCGGGTGGCGTTGCTAGCGATGAACGCGTCGCCAGTTGTTCCACACAATGGTTATTGCTGCCGAGATTACTCAGAGATCGAGAGTCATGAACGTGGCGTCGCCGGTGTACGAGTCGTGGATAGCAGCATGGGTGGAGCGGGTGAACCCCAGCTTTGTCCAGAACCCGGCGGCGCGTTGAACAGCGACCAGTGACATGGTTCGGTAGCCACTTGATCGAGCGACGCTGCTGAGGTGGTCAAAAAGTGCTTGCGCCACCCCGCGACCCGCGGATGCCTTTTCCACGGCTAGGTCGTGCACATAGAGATTGTTCGTTGGTTCAACGTTGCCTGCGTCAGTGACGCCAAGTATCGCAACCTGGTTCGGTGGATACGGATGGGCAAGGCAGTAAGCAACGACGGCAAGCTGTAGATCCACGGCGACAAAGGAAGTGCGGGGACCGCGAGTTACTTTCGTTCGCAACACAGCTTCCGACTCGGGAGCGAACTCGTAATAGACTTCGCTTTGGATGCGGAGGATCGTCGGCCAATCGGATTCAACGATGGCGCGACAGCGGAACGTGGTCATCGGGTTCGCGATCGAGGAAGACTGTTGATGTGATTGTCCATTGGGTATGATTGCGGCTGGCTATTTTTACAGCTTCCAGACGGTTGGCAAGCAGGATGCTCACCCCACATCGAGTACACGGAGACGATTGTTGATGGGACCAGTGTTTTGGAAGACGGCTGGGTTGCTCGTGCTGTCGAACGTATTCATGACGTTTGCGTGGTACGCGCATTTGAAAAACTTGGATGGGCGACCGTGGATGATCGCGGTGTTGGTGAGCTGGGGTATTGCATTTTTCGAATATCTGATCCAGGTACCGGCGAACCGGATCGGGTACACACAGATGAACCTCGGCCAATTGAAGATCCTGCAGGAAATCATCACGCTTTCGGTCTTCGTTCCGTTCGCGGTCTTCTACATGCAGCAACCGCTCAAACTCGATTACTTGTGGGCGGCAATTTGTATCATGGGAGCTGTGTTTTTTGTCTTCCGATCGGCAACGTAAACTCGAAACGGAAAGAAAGTGGTGAAAACACCCGCGACTGGCGCCGTCGACTCACAAATTCCATCGGTTACCCATTCGAGTTAGGAGTAACGTCACCATGACTGAACAGCCCAACAACGACTCGGACCGGAAACCGTCGCCACCGCCACAGCCAGGGTGCCCAGTATGCGGCGGGGTGATGATTGACATCCGCGGCAAGTTGCAATGTACGCGATGCCACCGAATTTGCGAAACGTGCTGCGAAGGCGGTCGCGGATGAGTGTTGCCGACGATGATGGCTTTGTGACGGAAGAAGAACTCAACTCGCTTTGGAGCAACCGATGAATAGGAATTTTATAGAGTCTGTGCTGCTGATTTGCATCCTGACGATGACGACTTCGGCTGCAGTCGCACAATCGCACTGGTTGCAGTTTCGCGGTCCCGGTTCGCGTGGTGTCGCGGAAAGGACTGAGATACCCGACAAATGGTCAGCCACCGAAAACATTGCATGGAAGCGAGATGTTCCGGGGCGTGGTTGGTCATCGCCAGTCGTTTGGAATGATTATGTTTTCGTAACCACGGTGATCAATACAGGAACGACTGAAGAGGCGAAAAAGGGGCTGTACTTCGGTGGCAATCGCCCCGCGCCTCCTGAGTCGATTCATCGGTGGATGGTCATTTGCCTCGATCTCAAAACCGGCGAAATCCGCTGGGAACGGCAGGTTCACGAAGGCAAACCGGAATCGGCGATCCATGTGAAGAGCAGCTTTGCATCAGAGACACCAGTGACGGATGGCGAGCGAGTCTACTGTTGCTTCGGCAGCGTCGGCATTTTCTGTTTGGATCTCGATGGCAACGAACTCTGGCGACACGAACTTGAGCCGCTACCGACACGCTACGGCTGGGGGAACGCTGCCTCGCCCGTCCTGCATCAAGGCAAACTCTACTACTGCAACGACAATGATCAAGCGTCCTACCTTCTCGCGCTCGATGCGAAGTCAGGCAAGGAGCTTTGGCGAACACCACGTGATGAAAAGAGCAATTGGGCCACTCCGTTTGTCTGGGAGAATGATCAGAGAACCGAGATCGTAACACCGGGCAGCGGAGCAGTACGATCTTATGACCTTGACGGGAAGCTGCTCTGGTCGCTCAGCGGTATGTCAAGCATCACGATTGCAACGCCGTTTGCGGCGAACGGATTGTTGTATGTCACTTCGGGATATGTAGGTGACAACGTGCGGCCGATCTACGCGATCAAGCCTGGGGCATCGGGTGATATCTCGCTCGATGGGGAAGCAACAACAAACGACTTCATCCTGTGGTCGCTGCCGAAAGCGGCTCCTTACAATCCGAGCACACTCGTGTCGGATGATCGAATGTTCGTACTGTACGATCGAGGCCTTGTCGCGTGTTTCAGCGCGAGAACCGGCGACGAGCTTTTTAGCCAAAAACGGTTGCCCGACGGAGGAGCCTTCACATCGTCTCCCTGGGCCATGGATGGCGAAATCTTTTGTATCAATGAAGACGGTGTGACTTACGTCTTGAAGGACAGTGAACGGTTCGAACTCTTGCACACCAATCGACTTGCCGATGATGACATGGGAATGGCATCGCCAGCAATCGTTGGCGATCGCCTGCTGATTCGCACCGCCGCGAGAATCTACTGTATCAAGAGAAGCGATTGATTTGTTCTTTGCTCAACTTGCAGCCGGAGACGAGGATGGCTGGCAACAGATCTAACTTCCACAATTCCCATCGTCGAGCTGCGGCTGAGCTGTTACCGAAGGTCTACGACGAACTGCGAGAACTCGCCGCCTCGCATTTGGCTCAAGAGCGACCCGGGCAATCATTGCAAGCGACGGCGCTTGTGCACGAAGCCTATTTGAAGTTAGTGGGAAATGGAGACCCCACGCAGTGGCAGGGATGCGGGCATTCCTTTGCCACAGCGGCTGAGTCGATGCGACGACTATTGGTCGACCAAGCCCGACGCAAGAAACGGCTCAAACTGGCGGCGATCATGTTCGAAAGGAACCTCAATCTCCCAGGTAAAGTTCGACAGGTCGGCGCCCACGTAAGGTTCGACGGGTGCATCACGCTTCCGGTTCGCCTAACGAAACGTCGATCAATCTTTAGGTAATTTTCTGTCTTGGTATTCCAGCATGAATGAACGAGCTCTCTTTGAAGCCGCGATGGCGATTACCGACCCGGCCGCGCGGCAAGCCGCGCCGAGGTAGATCGCCGATAGCGTAAGTCCGACGCAGATCGCGCCAAGTAGTTTGCCAAGCATCAGCTGGAAGGGCGTCAACAATGAAACCAAGAATTCAGAAAGTTAGGCTGAGTCGGTTGACCGCGGCATGGGAGCCGTAGGTTTTGTAAACATCAGTGAGCTGAACGACGTGAGGCAAGTTGAGGTCCATTGAAGCGTCAGAGCCTTGATCACGAGAATCTGCGTGAATCTGGTAGGAACGAGGGTAAGCTACGAGTGTGTCGAAGTGCCTCAGCGTAACAGTTTTCTATCTGCCCAGTCTTCGATTGGCGCAGCACCCAGTGCCAGGTGTTGGGCAGCAGCATTCTGCTCGTCGCACTCTTCATGTGCAAGCAAATTGGATCGGCTCGACATACGTCGGAGTCAACATCACTGATATGGCCATTTGTTGTAGGCGTTGATCACGCTCTCACCCCAGTTGCCGTACCACGTGTAGCCTCCGCGGCGCTCGCTACCGACTTCCTCGACGTCGTATTTGACAACCCCATCGCGATCACAGAAGAACGGGCGGTTCGTGTCGATCTCGTAGAACCTTGCCCAAAGTGGTCGAGCCTTCGGATCGGCGGTTAGATTCTGTTGGCTACCGCTTCTCTGGTACCGATAGCCATCGATCTTTGCTTTCTCGAACCAGGCGACGCCAGTACGGACTGAGCGAATGACTTGGGGATCCGGGTCTTCGAGAGTCATGAGGTATTTCAAGATTCCGGCGCTCTCGGCACCGCTGAGCGACGCAAGCTCGTAGGATCGGGCATCGGCCGGGGCCAGCGTGGTTTCGTCGTGTTGAGCGCACCAAACCGTTAACTCGCCCGCGACGACCACCTGGCACTTCACGATACAATCGATTCCACGCTGCACCGCATCCCTCGCTGCTTTTTGCCGCCCAGCATCCAGGAACGCGAACTCCTTCTCTTTCGCAACGTCATCCAAGAACTCCATGACACGAATCATGCAATTGTCATTGAACGTGATGTGTGCATAGTAGCCCTTGCGAAGCGGATAGTATTGAGGCCAACCACCGTTCGCGTATTGGGCCTTTAAGATGTGGTCAAGGCCTTTTACGAACGCGGCTTCGTATCGGGCGTCTCCGTCAATCGTGATCGCACGAGCGAGAACTCGCAGTTCTCCGGTCGTCGCCCCATTGTCGAACGTTCCTTGTAGTTTCGATCGGTCACCTGAAAACTCTTTCGTGGTATCCTGGTTCTTTGGCCAATCACCGTGCTCGGTTTGCCAGGCCAGAACATTGCCCAAAGTGCGTTGGCCCTCATCGCCGGTGAACCAAGCGTCCGGACGCTTGATCAAGTTTTCTGCTGGCGTATCCGCATGGGTGGCAGTGACGACGAGCACCAGCGCAATAAAAACGAGCAAGCTTTTGCGAGTCATATCGGAAGCCGTCCGGTCAGAAGTTTTAGAATTACTGGACTCACGAAATGATTACCTTTCACGAAGATGATGGGCGAGTTCAGGAATCTTGACCATGATCTCCTGGACCGCAAGATTACAGACCCTTGTTGCTCCGATCGCATTGAAATGAGTGTTTTCGATGTTTCCATCTGGGAAACGTTCGTATTCACCGGGGACAGTCCAGTTGAAGAGTATTCGTGAACGCTCGTCACCAAGCTTCACCAGCAAGTCACGTGATCGAGAGTTCAAATCCAAGAGAGGCACTTGCAATTCGGTCGCTAGCTTGCGAACCGCGTTGGGGTAGTCCCCATGCGTCGGTTGGAGCTTACCGTCCTGAGAAAAGCTGCGTCGAACAATAGGCGTCGCGAAAATTGGCTGCCCGCCCCGCTCGCGAGTTTCGAGAGCATAACTTCGCAGATTCTCGGCGTAGCTTGTCTCCGGATCCGTGTGCCTAGCTACGTCCGACTTTTGATCATTGTGTCCGAACTGAATGATCACCCAATCTCCGGGACGAATGCGTTCGAGAATGACACCCCATTTTCCTTCGCTGCGGAAACTTTTCGAACTACGGCCATTGGCGGCATGATTATCGATGGTCACGTTGCTTTGAAAGTAAAGCGGCAGTAACTGGCCCCATCCACGTTCGGGGTTCTCTGGATTTACCGGCTTATCCGCCATTGTCGAATCACCAATCATGAAGATCACGAACTCTTCCGCGGCAACGACTTTGTCCGATGGGATGCATAAGCACGCAAGCATCAGGACTACTGCAAGCGAACAAAACAATCGGTTCATATCTAACTCAGTTGTTGTTTCTTATGCTGAAAACGTCCGAGTACAATGTCTCAGAGCTGTCCGGTGTCACCGCGATGCATGGTCGACCGTGTTTCGTCCAGAATACCGCATGCACCGCCCGCGGGGCGACGTCCAGTTTAGCGTCGTCTCGCGGGGTTCAGCGAGTTCGTGTCCTGAGTTGCGACGGGGGAGCGACGCTGCCTACAATAGAGCCACATGGCGAATTCACGCTAAGTTAGTTGCGGTTGCTTTCCAACGAACGCGACGTTTGGTCGCTTTTGTTCATTCTGGTTGAATCGTTCCCATGATACTTGTTCCGCGTCGATCGAAATCGTTTGGTATGATTGCTGCGATGGTTTTGGTCGCCGTCATCGCACCGGCATCGCGGGCAGAGGATGAACTTGGTGCGGGCAAGTTGAATGAGGGCGAAATCATTTTTGTTCGCAGTGTATTGCCGCTGCTCAAAACAAAATGCTTTGCCTGCCACGGGGCCGATGAAAGCGATTTGCGTGGCGAGTTAAACTTGATGTCCCGCGATGCGGCCCTCAAGGGAGGCGAAAGCGGTGAAACCTCGCTCGTGCCCGGAGACGCGCAAGCCAGTCCCATCTATCTCTCGGCGCGACGTGACAGTGACTGGTCGGCAATGCCGCCCAAGGAGAATGATGCGGTGGAGGCGAGCCAGTTGGCCGCGCTGGGACGGTGGATCGATTTGGGTGCTCCATGGCCCGACGAATCACGTTCCGAAGCGATTCGCAATCAATATCATGAACAGTGGGATGCCGAGGGAGGCGTTCGCGTTACAACCAGTGGCGGCTTGGATTCGGATTGGACCAATCGTCGCTACGAGCCCGCAGACTTATGGGCGTACCAGCCACTGGGAAAGCACATACCACCTGGCGCACCGGAGACACCGTCTGCAGCTATCGATGCCTTTATCGACGCCCGGCTCGCGAACATCGGACTCGCCCCTGCACCCCCGGCGGACCGGCGGACGCTGATCCGACGAGCGACCTACGACCTGATCGGGTTACCACCCACGATCGAGGATGTCGAGGCGTTCGTGGGCGACCCGGAATCGGACGCGATCGCGTTTGGCCGAGTCGTCGATCGCCTCCTGGCATCGCCGCATTATGGCGAACGCTGGGGGCAACACTGGCTCGACGTCACTCGGTACGCGGATTCGTCGGGATTCGCCAACGATTATGAACGTGGCAATGCGTGGCGATACCGCGACTATGTCGTCCGCGCCTTCAACCAAGACAAACCCTACGACGACTTCGTGCGAGAACAGATCGCGGGCGACGAAATCGATGCCAACGACCCCGAGAAGCTAATCGCAGTTGGTTTCCTGCGGATGGGACCGTGGGAGTTGACCGGGATGGAAGTTGCCAAGGTGGCACGACAGCGGTTCCTTGACGACGCGACCGATGCGATTGGTCAAGTGTTCTTGGGCCAGATGCTCCAGTGCTGTCGATGTCACGATCACAAATTCGATCCCATTCCGACCCGCGACTACTATTCGATTCAATCTTGTTTGGCAACAACACAACTAGCCGAGCGGGACGCTGCTTTCTTGCCCGACGAGAATACGAGCGGCTTTGACAGCGAGACTCAGTGGTTGAGCAAACGCCGAGGATTCTATGGACGACAGTTGGATCGGCTGAATGAACAACAGGTCGCCGCGGCGAGGCAATGGTTTCGCGAAAAGAGATTGGACGACCAAGCATTCGAAGTGGCGCTGAAAGAATCCGGTGGCGACTTCGGTGCGGCTCGCAATCGCCTGCTCAAAAGCAGTGATTCCGACGAGACGGTGCCGCCGCGCCACGTCGGATTCGAATCAGCGGATTTTGGAGTCGAGCGTGTCGTTCGCAAGGGAGTCGCTCGATTGAAATGGCAAGTCGATCGCTACGAACCGATCGCCTTCTCGGTCTACAACGGCTACACGCCAGAACAAAAGAACGTTGACGCGCCACAGAGGATTCCTGAGGATCGGATGCGCGGCGAGTTGGAGTCGACTGCGATTCTTGCTGGTGGGGACCCGTTTTCGCCTTCGACGCCGGTGGACCCCGGTGTGATCTCGGCTGTCCAAACTGTGTCGCACTGGAATCTTGAATCGCCACCGCCAGTCGAAGGACGTCGATTGGCGCTGGCTCGCTGGATCACATCACCGGCGAATCCGTTAACACCGCGAGTCATCGTCAATCGAATATGGTTGGGACACATGGGCCGGGCAATCGCGGGCAACCCGAATAACTTTGGGGCAACGGGCAAGAAACCGACGCATCCTGAATTGATGGATTGGCTGGCGAGCGAATTTTTGCGATCGGGCCAGTCGATCAAGGCTGCGCATCGGATGATCATGTTGAGTAACACCTACCGACGATCGTCAATTCACCGCGACCCAGACGCGGTTGCCAGCGCGGATCCGAACGGCGAAAGTTACGCTGTCTTTACTCCACGACGATTGACCGCGGAAGAGCTTCGCGATTCCATGTTGGCGGTTTCTGGAGAGATGAACCCAGCGATCGGTGGAATTCCCGTGCGACCAGAGATCAATCTCGAGGCGGCGCTGCAACCACGGATGGTGATGGGAACGTTCGCCGAAGCTTGGCAACCATCAGCCAATCCCCGCGATCGCCATCGTCGCACGATCTACACTCTCAAATTGCGTGGGCTACGAGATCCGTTTCTCGAAGTGTTCAACGCGCCGTCACCCGACTTATCGCTGGAGCAGCGTGAAACGTCGACGGTGACGCCGCAAGTGTTCGCACTGTTCAATGCCCAGTCGACTTACTACCGCGCGATCGCGATGGCGTCGCGGGTCGCTGGCGCAAATGACGATCCGAGTCGTGAGATGATCAATGCAGTATTCCGACGTGCGCTAGGACGCGATGCGACCGCGGATGAATGCGACACGTGCCTGGAGCATTGGATCGCGATGAAACGTAGGCACCAGTCGATGACACTCCATCCCGCCACGTACCCTCGCGAGGTCGTTCGCGAAGCGGTCGAGGAGAATACGGGCGAAAAGTTCGTGTTCACCGAGCCATTGGAAGTCGCCGACGAATACGTTGCGGATTTGGGCCCCAGTGATGTTTCGCCGTCGGTGCGAGGGCTCGCCGAAGTCTGTTTGGTACTTTTGAATTCGAACGAGTTCGCTTATGTCGATTGAGTTTCATCGCCGCGGTTTTATGTATGGCATCGGCGCCTCAATCGGTGCAGTCGCCTTTTCATCGCTCTTAGCGGACGACCGGGTCGGAGAATTGCCCGGCGACTCTCCCGCTGGCGCCGGACCGCTGGCGCCCAAGCCAGTTCACGTTCCCGCCAAGGCTCGCAATTGTATTTTTCTGATGATGGAAGGCGGGCCATCGCACATCGACACGTTTGATCCGAAACCGGCGCTGGCGAATTTGCACTTGAAAGAGTTCAATCGCGCGGGCCAGCAAAAGTCGGCGATGGAGTCGGGCAAGCGTTACTACGTCCAGAGCCCTTTCCAGTTCCGAAAAGCCGGCGAATCGGGAGCATCCATCGCAACCAATTGGGAACACTTGGCCAAGTGCGTTGACGACATTTGTTTTTATCGTGGGATGCAAGTCGACAGCGTCAATCATCCGACGGCGATGTATCAAATCAATACCGGCAATCGCTTTGGTGGCGATCCCGGCGTCGGTTCGTGGGTCACGTATGGATTGGGAAGTGAAAATCAAAACTTGCCGGGCTTCGTCGTGCTACCCGAAGTTTCGTATCCCCAGGGCGGTGCATCGAATTGGGGCGCCGGATTCTTGCCAGCGCATTTTCAAGGCACACCGCTTCGCGCCAAGGGCTCGCCGATTCTCGATCTAGAGCCGATGTCGGGCGTTTCACCCGAGCATCAACGTGCCAACTTGGATCTTCTCGCCAAGCTCAATCGTGGCTACGCGGCGGCGCATCCTGGCCACACCGAATTGGCGGCGAGGATGAATTCCTATGAGCTCGCGTTTCGAATGCAATCGCGCGTTCCGGATCTCGTGGATTTGAGTCAAGAGTCAGAGACGACGCTATCGATGTACGGTATTGACCAGGAGCGGACGAATTCATTTGGAACCAAGTGCTTGCTGGCGCGCAAGTTGGTCGAGCAGGGCGTTCGCTTTGTCCAACTTTACGCTGGCACCTGGGATTCGCACGATTACATCGAACGTGCTCACGGCAACTTGGTTTCGCAGGTCGATCAACCGATCGCGGCGCTACTTCGCGATTTGAAGGCACGTGGTTTGCTTGAGTCGACCCTGGTGATATGGTGCGGCGAGTTTGGTCGATCGCCCGACAATGGGGTTCGCGGCGGCACCGCGTATGGACGCGACCATAACCCCAAAGCGATGACCGTTTGGATGGCTGGCGGTGGCGTTCGCGCCGGAGAAACGATTGGGGCGACGGACGAAACCGGTGCCGAAGCAGTGGAATGTGTGCACCATGTCCGTGACTTTCACGTCACGCTGCTACGATTGCTCGGACTCGACGACAACAAGCTCACTTATTTTCATGGTGGACGGTACAAACAATTGAGTCAGTTCGGCGGGCAAGTCATCACGGAGTTGTTGGGATAATTACAGGGAGCTTGGTGGGTAATGTCGGATCTTTTTTTTGACGCGTACGATCGCGACGACATTGCCTATGGCACACGGCCATCGGTCGTGTTGGCAAGCTATTTGGAGCAGATACCTGGCGGTGGCAAAGCGGTGGATTTGGGCGCCGGTGCCGGTCGCGATTCATTGGCACTCGCCGCAGCTGGGTATGACGTCACATCAGTGGATTTGAGCAAACGAGGTCTCCAGCGGATCAACGAACGCGCTCGCGCCGCGAAACTCGATCATCGAATCACGACACTCGAAAGTGACGTTCGCCAAGTTCCATTGTTGCCCGCGTCGCTCGACGCCATCGTCGCCACCACGGTCCTGGACCACATCGAATCCGCCGAAGCCGCGCTGTTGTGGGATCGCATGGCGATGGCGCTCAAACCAAACGGATTTCTCTATTGCCAGGTTCACACGACCGACGACCCCGGCTGTGATCGCTCGCCCGGATGTCTCCGAAACGATCCGATCAGTGAGACGGCGGCCGCGGTGATCAATTACTTCGAGCCCAATCAGTTGGCGAGGTGGGCGACCGCCGCCGAGTCTCGCTTGCGAGTGCTCCGTTACGAAGAACGATTGGAATGGGACCGCACGCATGGCCCAGAACACTTGCACGGCAAGGCGGTGCTGCTGGCCGTCCGAAATGACTATTTTCCCGATTGGTACGGATCGCCCATGGCGTTTCCCCGCTAGCAGCTTGCCAAAGCCGGCTTTTCTAACGCGACGTTCCAAAGGCGGCGGGCCGCCGTGACCAGCACAGGTGTTCGCGGGTGCTGCTTGTTTCCCCGTGAAGCCAAATTCTAGGGGCGATCACTTGACACGGAGCTGCAAACGGCCGAAACTAATCTTGCTGAGATTGATTCTCATTAAGACCCAGAGGCGTCCGTGACAACTTTAGATCAACTTCTGCCTGGCCAACGTGCGGAGATCATTCGTATCGACGGTTTTGACGCCGTCGCGTCGCGTTTACGGGAGATGGGCTTTGTCCCCGGTCAACCGATTGAGTTTCTGCGTAAGGCCCCGCTTGGCGATCCGCTGAAGTGTTCAGTCCAGGGGACGCGAATCGCAGTTCGCAGCGGCGAGGCGCGCCGGGTTTGTATCGAAATTCGCTAGGCCCGCTTCGGTCTGGCATGTCTCTTGGGCGATCTTGATATGGCCTCGGCCATCCCACCACCAGCTATCTCCGCCGTCGCACCCGCGCTGGGCAGTCGCGCGAAAACGTATCGCGTCGCACTCGTTGGCAACCCGAACACGGGCAAGAGCACGCTGTTCAATGCCTTGGCGGGGATGAATGTTCGCACGGGCAACTATCCTGGCGTTACGATTGAAAAGAAGATCGGACGATGTCGGTTCGGCGACGTTTCCATTGATCTCGTGGATTTGCCCGGGACGTACAGCTTAGCGCCTCGATCGCCAGACGAGCTCGTCGCGGTAGAGGTGTTGACCGGCGGTGTTTCCGGCGAGACTCCGGTGGATGCGATCGTCGTCGTTGTCAACGCGACGATTTTGCAGCGGAATCTATTCTTGCTCAGTCAAGTATTGGAGCTTGGCAAACCGACGATCCTCGCGCTGAACATGGTCGATGCCGCAGGTGCGCGTGGCATCTCGATCGACGTCAACCAATTGTCACGCAATCTCGGCATCCCCGTGGTTGCCACGACCGCGTCCAAGCGCGCGGGCGTCGTCCAACTCGAAGAAGCCATCGTCGAGCTGATCGAGAATTCGCACCTTCGGGATGAGCACGACCAAGCTGCGCAGGCACACGAGGATCGTCCGCTACCCGAAGGTTTTTATCGAACGTGCGAATGGCTTCGAACCGAGCTCATATCAAAAGCTTGCGTCGACGTCGCGAACCCCAAAACGAACCGGGGTACGACGGACGCGATGCCCGACGAGTACTTGATCCAACGAATCGTGTTGGATCGCGGCGGCGAGGCAGAACGTCGTGCGGTCCGTCGCCTGGGTGCTGCGGTTTTGCCACCGATCAACGCGGCTAGGGCGCAATTGAGCCAGGAGTTCGGCGATAGCGTCGAAATGGAATGCTCGGCTCGCTATGCCTGGGCGCGTCGTAAGCTTGCGGGAGTACTCGCATCGGAATCGAACGCGAACCGCACATGGACGGATCGCCTGGATGCGGTTTTGACCAACCGCGTCTTTGGCATGTTCTTTTTCGTCGCACTCATGTTTCTCATTTTCCAGTTCATCTATTCGTGGGCTAGCATCCCGATGGACTTGATCGACGGAGCGACGGGATTCGCAACCGAGTTTGTCGAGTCGATGATGGCGCCGGGGATGCTCCGTAGTTTGATCACCGATGGCGTTATCGCGGGTGTCGGCGGAGTCCTGATTTTCTTGCCTCAAATCGCGCTGCTGTTTTTCTTTCTCGCGGTCTTGGAAGACTGCGGTTACATGGCCCGCGCCGCGTTCCTGGTCGATCGCTTGATGACGATATTCGGATTGAGTGGCAAGTCATTTTTGCCACTGATGAGTTCGTTCGCCTGTGCAGTGCCTGGTGTGATGGCAACGCGAGTCATCGAAAATCGTAGAGATCGAATTGCGACGATCATGGTCGCGCCGCTGATGAGTTGCAGTGCTCGTTTGCCCGTCTATCTACTGCTGATCGCCGCGTTCTTTCCCGCGACCACATATCTTGGCGGATGGCTTTCGTTGCCCGCGATGGTACTAATGGGCATGTACACGGTCGGAATCGTCTCGGCGATTCCTGTCGCTTGGATATTGAAAAAGACGTTGCTGCGGGGAGAGGTTGCCCCGTTTGTGCTCGAATTGCCCGAGTACAAAGTGCCATCGGGACGAGTCATCTTCCAACGCGTCTGGGAAGCCAGTGAAGCGTTTGTGATTCGTGCTGGCACGTTGATCTTTGCCGCGTCGATCGTGATCTGGTTCGCCGGCTATTGGCCTGGTGACCACACACGTCAATTCGCATTGCAATCGAGCATGGAGTCGCTCGACCAAGAAGCTCCGCAGCGGTCGGCACTGTCGGCGGAATACAAAGCTCAGTCCGCCGCACTGCTCGAAGGCAGCTTGCTCGGCCGGATCGGCAAAGTCATCGAGCCGGTGGTCCGCCCACTGGGCTGGGATTGGAAGATCGGCGTCGGTGCGGTGGCCAGTTTTCCCGCACGCGAGGTCATCATCGCAACCTTGGGGACCATCTACAGCTTGGGTGGCGACGTCGACGAATCCGACGAAGGGCTGGTCGGGGCGATGCGTGACGCGACTTGGCCCGATGGTCGTCCGGTCTACGGGCCCGCGGTGGCATTGTCGCTCATGGTGTTCTTTGCCCTGTGTGCGCAATGCGTCAGCACCCTGTTGGTCATCAAACGTGAGACAAACTCGTGGCTTTGGCCCGTGATTAGCTTCACCTACATGACCGTGATGGCTTATGTTGGAGCCTTGGTGACTTTCCAAATCGCATCACGAATCTTGTGAGGCATTCCCGTGGACTGGCAATCAATCGTCGCCTTATCGATCGTGGCACTGGCTGCCGCTTGGTTGGTTCGCCGCATATCACGCATCGTTCGCAGCGGTTCGAGGGACGGCGAAGGCCACGTGAGCGCCTGTGGGCATTGCCCCAGGAATCCCGAGGCCGCAAATACCCAGCCGCTCGTCACGCTGGGCAAATCCCAACACCGCGATTAGCACCACCCGAGAGTTAGGGTTTGTGTTAAATCATGGCAACGATCGTTGTAACAGCGATCGCAATCATAGCATCTACTTTTCTATCACCATCGTACCCTGAAAAGCTGAAATCTCGTCACCGAGTAAGACCTTAGCCCTCCGTGGCAATGGCCGGCCAATCTGCAAATTCATTCTGCCCGCCAATAGCGCAAATGGGCGCCAATCGAAGATACAAGGGATTGCTCATTCGCGCTGATTAGCGTCATTGGCGGGCTGCGGGCAACAGTGTTATGTTCGTGAGCGCCGCTTGGCGCCACCTAACAAAACTATACGGGAAGAACCGTCGTTTCTTGCAAGGTTGGCATCTCGTCACCGAGTGTTACATCAGCCAACCTGTCGCAGGAGCTGGCCAAAATGCAAATTCGTGACGATAAGATCAGCGTTCCGGTTTTTGACGACATTCGCGTATGTCAACGATGTGCAAGTCAAGAACGATGATCTTCATTTGTTGTTCGCTCTCGTTCCAAGGCCGATTGAACCGATTTCTGATTGTATCGCAAAGCTCGACGAAGTGATGCGATAGGTCGTCACGCTTCGGTGTACCTTCGATTCGGTGTACCATGGATATCGGCGAAGATTGATACCGAAAAACTAGACCGAGAGAGTCCTCCATGAGATACCTCGTCGTCCTATTACTTGCTTCATTGGTCGTTCGAATTGCTGCTGAGGACGCCATCCTGAAACCAAGCCCGAGTTCGTTACCGAACTTCGTGATCGTGATGGTGGATGACATGGGTTACGCCGGTGTTAGCTGTTTCGGTAATCCTTACTTCGAGACGCCCGAGATTGATCGTCTCGCCCGCGAGGGAATGAGACTCACGGACTTTCATTCGTCGGGCACGGTATGTTCGCCGACCCGTGCGGGATTACTCACGGGACGGTACCAACAACGCGCTGGTATCGAAGCAGTGATTCATCCGGCGAGTGATCACCCAGAGCATCGAAAAGGATTGCAGATGCTAGAAACGACGTTTGCGGAACGTCTTCAACAGCGTGGTTACGCGACAGGACTCCTCGGTAAGTGGCATCAAGGCTACGTTCATAACTCCGCCGACTTTCATCCCCAAAACCATGGTTTCGACGAGTTCATTGGTTATCACAGCGGCAACATCGACTTCGTCAGCCACGTTGGTGACCATGTGAAGCACGATTGGTGGCACGGCCGCAATGAGACTCACGAAGAAGGCTACGTCACCGACCTGATCAATCACTACGCCGTTGACTTCATCGAGCGACACAAGGAGCAACCCTTTTGTTTGTACGTTCCTCACCTTTCGATTCATAACCCCGTTCAAGTGCGCGGCGATGAAGTTCGACGTTCCGAAGAACAGGGCTGGAAACGGTGGCGACCTGCCGATGAGCAAGAACGCATCGCAAAGTATCGCGGCATGGTGCTGCCGATCGATGAGGGCGTCGGGCTCATTCGTGAAACGCTCGTTCGGCTTGGACTCGACCAGAACACTCTGGTGCTGTTCTTCTCCGATAATGGCGCGTCGACGGATTTTCCTAGCGGAAGTCCGCAATGGAGAGGGAATAAAGGCAGCGTTTACGAAGGTGGACACAAAGTACCATTCGTTGCTTGGTGGCCTGGCCACATTCGACCTGGGACTCAAAACGCTGCTCCCACGATCACCCTCGACGTCATGCCGACACTGCTAGCGCTCGCCGGCGTCGCTTCATCCACCGACAGATCGCTGGACGGTGTGGATTTGTCGCCTCTTTTGCTGGAGGAAAAACCGCCAGCGACACGACCGCTGTACTGGGCCTCGCTCAGCAACAGTGGCGCCCGCAATGAAGCAATGCGTGACGGTGATTGGAAATTAGTCGTCAATCATCCCAAAGCAACGCCAGGCAGTTTCGAGAATGAGAAGGTTGAACTCTACCGCCTCGATCAAGACCCATCGGAGAAAACAAACCTAGCCCTGAGAGAACCCACGCAAACTCAATCGATGCTCTCGCGTCTGAAAGCTTGGTATGCGGAAACTCAGAGCACTGCGGCGCCGCAGATCGGTGGTTGGTAAACCAAGGCCGACGCTCAACCCTTTTGTCGAAATCATCCAGATCCCCGATTTGCTGGTAAACCGAAATCCGGCCCTAGCCGCGGGCACCGATTTCGATCTTGGTGAGATCTAGATGCCGTCGGCATTGAACTCATCGAGTATGCTCTGCACGCCGTCGTCAATAAGTTCCCGTAGCTTTCGTTCCCACTGCTCTCGCTGATCAAGCTCGCGAGGGCTGAGCGCAGCAATTTGCGCCCGCTTCGCTCGGACGCGTGCTCGCAGCAGGTCATCGGCAAACCGCACCACCGCCGACGCTTGCGCGTCACGATCAGACGGAGTCTGACACTGCCGGAGTTTTTCAACCGCTTGGCGAAGCAGCAACTCACGGTCGCGAATCTTTGACAAGTGCGTCTTGCCAGTATATTGCCCGGTCCACTGTGCCATCGAGTAACTTTCGCTGGGTGGCCGATTCATGAGACGAACACGAGTGATTATACCCTGAACATAACGCAAAGTGCAGCCAACAGCCGTGTCGTTCGTTTTCTCCACTAAAATCATTTCTGACGTTTCTAAGCAGGTCCGAAGAACCAAATCGGTATAACGAACAATTCACCCTCCCGCGCACATTGATTAGTCTATTGCCACTTCGCAGCTTATTGAAATGTTTACGTCGTGTGCTTGTCTGCCAATCGGATCACTCCGTCTTCCATTTCGTAAATCGTGTCGAATACATCCAATGTTCTGTGGTCGTGAGTGACTACGATGACTCCAGCGCCGTGTTGCCTGGCGACGTCGCGGAACAACTCCATCACTTGCCGGCCTCGAAAGCTGTCCAGTGCAGCCGTTGGTTCGTCAGCGAGCAAAACGCTGGGGTGATTGGCAAGCGCTCGAGCAACCGCGACGCGTTGTTGCTGGCCCCCGGACAGCATCGAGACTTCGTGGTTCGCTCGATCTCCAACACCGAGTGACTCAAGCAGTTCCTGCGCACGCTTGCCAGCCGCTCGGTGCGAAAGTCCATTGAGCTACATCGCGATCTGGACGTTCTCGCGAGCATTCAAGAAATCGATTAAGTTCGATTTCTGAAACACAAACCCAATTTGCTTTCGCCGAAACGCCCTCACATCGGTCTGTGCCTCGGGTCCATCCATGACCAGTTGGCCGCCGATCCAAATCTGGCCACTGGTCGGTGGGTTGATCAATCCGATGGCTGTGAGGAACGTGGACTTGCCTGAACCGCTTGGGCCTAACAACGCCACCACTTCGCCTTGGCGAACCGACACCGAAGCGTCCTGCATCGCGATCACTTCCGTGTTTCCCTCGCCGTACACCTTGCGAAGTCCACGAGTCTCGATGGCGAGCTTCGACAATGGTGGCTCGATGGTTTCCGAGAGTTGTGTCGTGGCGATATTCATCGTTGATCCTTCGTTAGCTCATCAAGACTTCGTTAGGTTCGACCTTCACTGCTTTCCAAATGCCCATCAAGCTGGAGAGTATCGAAATGATGAAGACTACGATCGCCAATTGAATCAGGTCTTCGTTGGTCAGCACGACTCTCCGTGGAAATTTTGGAAACAACTGCATCCCCGCTGTGTAGGCGACCAGGTAGCCGAGTCCTCCGAGGAGCAGAGCTTGTTGTAAGATCATGCCCAGGATCACGCGATTGGGCGCGCCGATAAGCTTCAGCAGTGCAATCGCATAGATTTTGTCGAGCGTGAGTGTGTAAATAATCAGCGCCATGATGATGGCAGCGATGATGGTCAGCAGCACGCGGAACATAAAGAGTTGCTTGCGGGCCTTGTCGACGATTCCTTGCACGAGCAAGTCCTCTTGGCCTGCCGTGGTGTAGACAGAGACGTCCTGCCAACTTTCGATAAGCGATTGGATCTTGTGCAGGTCTGCGCCAGGTTTGACGGTCACCAAGACAGCGCTCAGGGATGGGACTGCGATCGCTGGAATCTGGGACGCTGGGAGCGCTAGCCGTTCGGTAAGTTGTGGTTGCTGGATAAAGACTTCGCTCACTTGACCGCGATTGTCACGGGCTGCCCTTTCCAAGCGAATCGCTTCGGACGGCGAGTCGAACTGAATGGCTTGCGAATCGAGTAGCGAGGTAAACGCCATTCCGTCGCCTCCGGTGCTGACCATGCCTGCGGTGATGCCAACGATTGTGTATTCGTCTTTTCCGAGGCGCAATTTCTCGCCGAGCTCAAGCCCCAGCGATTTATCGGCGATCATCTCGTAGTGATTCTCGCGCAGCGGTCGACCGGCTACCAGCTGCAACCAGTCTCCTTTGTCTTCAGGCCAGCTTAAGCCCAAGATGGACATGCGCAGGAGTGAACCTCGATGCTCTCTTTGGATGGTGTGAAAGACAAACTCTTTGGCTGATGCAACGCCTGGTACGGCTTGGGCGCGATACACCAAATTTGTCGGCACCCGCGAAAGTTCGGCGAACGGACCACGCGTGTCTTGCTGGACGATCCAAAGATCAGCACCAATCTTGTTGATCAAGAATGTGGCGTCTTCGAGAAGCCCACGATAGATGCCCGCCATGCCCATCACGATCATCAGCAACAAACCGATGCCGATCGTGGTCATTGCAAAGCGACCGAGGTTTTTGCGAATGTCTTTGAAGGCGAGATTCATGGGACGATGACCTTTCTGCCCTCGGCGAGCTTTGCACCTGGCTGAACCGGTTTGATGATGATGTCCCCAGCGGAGAGACCATCGACGATTTCCACCGTATCGCGACCTTCAATGCCTAGCGTAACCGCCCGCCACGTTGCTGCACCGTCATCATGCACATATGCACCTTGTTCAATACCTTGCTTGGCAAGAAACGAAGTCGGAATCCAGACACAATCATCAACTCGCGCCGTTTCGATAAACACTTCAGCTCGTTGGCCAATCGCCCAGGTTTTCGGAAGCTTTAAGGCCCGAACATCAACTGTGAACTCCCGTGTCTCACGATCGGCTTGTTTGCCTAATCGTGCGACGACACCATCGAACGCAGTTTCGGCCTGCGACCGGAAGACCATCTTGGCAGGCTGCTGGTCTTGGAGTTGATCCATCTCCGTCTCATCGACCCAAGCGGATATCCAAAGCTCATCGAGTGAAATCAACTGCAAAATGGGAGAGCCAGGAACAACGATCGCACCGGCGTCGCGTTCTCTCTCGATCACCAACCCATCAAATGGAGCCAGCAACTTGGCGTCCGCCAAACGTGCCTCCTGAAACTTGAGTGTCTCGCGATTGAGCAAGACTCCCTGTTCGGCTTCCAGCAGATTGGCTTCGGCCTTGAGCAGCCCCGACTTTGCCAACTCAAACGTTTCCTGAGTTTGATCGAACTCGGATTGGCTGATCGAGTTCGCGCTAATCAGCTTCTGTGTTCGGCCAAGATCTGCCTCCGTCTTCGCATACGTGGACTTCGCCTGCGCGATCTCGGCACGGAATCGACCCAGAGTAGCTTCCGACGAATTGATACCCGCAGAGGCCATGCGAACCTGTTGAGTCAAGTCTTCGTCGTCCAATCGCACGAGCAGTTCCCCAGCTTTGACCACCGAACCCTGATCGACGAGTACTTCTGCGATGCGGCCTTGAATCTTCGGACTGATCGTGGTGCGAATACGCGCTTCGAGCGTGCCCGTGCCCATCACACTGCGAACCACAGGCCCGGTGTTGACCGTTTGGCTCTGGACTGGAATTGGCTGACTGCGGATGAACCACACAACGCCTGCAATGATCACCAGAACCAGCGGGTATTTGAGTGCCCGCAATAGTTGCGAGAACTTTTGGAATAACGACCGCTGGCTCATGATTCACTTTCGATTGACTTTGGTGCTTGCCTCAGGATCCATTTTCGCATTTTTTCAAAGGCCAGCAATGGACAGAAGCTCCAACGTACCAAGTTCAAACGATTCGGGAGCGACCTTGAATCCGGCTGAACCCAGGCTTAGTGCATGTACGCTAAGCGACGCGGATCCGACTAGCGTTTCGGTGCGGGGTGATTCTTTGGTAATTCCGAATAGCCATTCTTGACCCACAACGAGACGACTTTCGCGTGTTCTTGGATTAGCTTTACCGCATAATCGTCCTCGGACGTTTCTGTCACGCGAACGCCGTGATCGGTGTGTTCGATTTCCAATTTAATCTTCTTCGCATTGGCGAATACTTCGCGGAAAATCGGGTCTCGCATACGAATCGGATTCGCGTGTTCCATTCGGTCGTACATCGCCTCGACATGCGTTTGAATCATACTGGCTACGTCTTTAACGTCCGATTCCGTTAGCGTTTCGACACCGTTGGGAAGATTCTTGACCGTACGTCGAATGTCGTCACGATGCTCAATCAAGCAGAAAAAGTCTTGATGGTCTTTGGCGTGCTGCGCGTCATCTGCGTGACCGCGCCCCATCATTTGGGCGCCGACTGGTGGGATCGTGTCGTCGGCTTGGTCAACAGCGTCAGCGTCCTTACGTGCCTCAGCACAAGTACTGCATTCTTCCTTGCAATCGCCTTTGCAACTCCCACACGATGGGACGTTGTTCTCCGGCGTCTTGACATCAGCACAGCAGATCGGTTTCGGTGAATCCACATTGCTTGCTGTCATTTCGGCTATTTTGCCAATGCAACATTGCTTGGTTGGATTGGACTCCGGTTCTTTCGACGATGACGATTCATCGTTTGCCGCGCCTGTCAATACAGTTCCTAAGACTGTGACGGCGGCAAACACAATTGCAAGTGGTACGAGTTTCTTCATAGGTCTTTCCTTGGAGATTTGGCCCGGATCGCCGAGCCCATGCGAGTGGATGTTGCGCACGGCTAAAAGCAACGGCCGTACCGATTCGTCTCAATGCGGCAGAATGACGCTTCGATAACAACCACCAAGCTCATGACTCAGCGTGATTGCGAGCGTTATAAGACTTATTTCGCTTTCATTCATTGGACAACTTGTTCTTGAGACCTTGATGTCGACGCGTCCGATAGCCTGAAGTGTGCAAAAATTGCAGCGCTCCGTCGGGACGGTTGCGCATGAATTGCAGCGTGTGTTCGAACGAGCGAATGAGCACATCATTCATTCGAAGCATATTCTGCACAGCAATCACGCCGAATTGCGGCACAATCGTAAGTTCTGGCGATGGTCTAATGGCAGCCAGACTCGCTGTGGTACCTCCTTTGCTTTACGTAGTGATGAAATCGAATCACTCAACAAAACAGAGGTGAATGTAATGAAACGCTTACTCATCGGTCTCGCTACACTGGTCGCGTTGGCTTTCGTGACCTCCGACGTCACGGCCCAGCAACGACATGGAAACATGAATGCTGGCCAGAGAGGTCAAAAGCGAATGGGCGCTCCGACCAACGCCGGTAGTCCTAACCAAGCGGCCAAGCAAATGCGAACTGGCTCGACGAATACCGGGTCACTGGACTTGCTCCGCCTGCGGGAAGAGGAGAAATTAGCTCGAGATGTTTATATGGCTCTTGCGAAGACATCCAACCTTCCCGTCTTTTTGAACATTGCCCGATCTGAAAGTCAGCATATGCAGGCCGTCGAGCGTTTGATTGGCCGCACAAACGGAAATGCCTTGATCGACATTCCTGGCACCTTTAGCTACCCCGACTACCAACAACTCTATCAATCGCTTGTCGCGAGCGGATCCCGTAGTTCGGTGGATGCACTGAGGGTGGGTGTTAAGATCGAGGAGATGGACATCGCTGATTTAAATCAACTTTTGACGCAGTCGACCAATCCTCAGGTTCAACAGGTGCTAGGGCACTTGATGCGGGCCTCGCAAAACCACTTGCGAGCGTTCGCATCGCAGCTCCCGAGGTAAGCTGGTTAAGCGACCATTCGCGAGCACGAGCCATTGGCAAGCTGGGGAGAAACGATGCAAGAACCGAAACTCAACCGAATATCGAAATCAAAGATCGTTGGCGTTGCGGTTCTTGTCGTTCTCTGGATTGTGTTTGCCACGTGGCAACGGACCGAACATGTCCACCAATGCAAGGTGATTCATGAGTCGCTATCGTCACAAGCCGAGTCTTTGTCGAGCGCCGTCAGTAGCGGTGTCCAATCGCATCGTTGGTTCGGTCCCTTTGTGCAGCAGCAGTTGCCATCAACGCTTGAAGTGCTCTCCAGATCCAAGAATGTGCTTGCGATCGCAGTCGTGGTGAAGGATGGCTCCCACGACGCTTACACCGCCGGCGACAACGACAAACTTGACTTGACTCTCCCCCCCGGCGAACATGCTCGCGGTGACACGCTGCAAGTCGTCAGCAAGTTTTCCATGCAAAACAACCCTCCGCTGCGTCACGATGTGGCTGAATTCAATAACGTACCCGAATCGATCGACTTCCATGCCATCGTTGTGCTCGATCGAACTGGCATGATGGACCAAATCGATCGTGAAGCGAGGAGCCGTCTGCTAATCATTGCATTGGGAAGTCTTTTGTTTCTTGCTACTGGAGCGGTTTGGCAATTCACCATGAGGCTTACTCAGGCGGAAGGAACGACTCGCGTTTTGCAAGCCGAAACAAGGCATCTGCGTGAGTTAGGGCAAGCGGCTGCGGGTCTGGCGCACGAAACCCGCAACCCGTTGGGGCTGATTCGTGGTTGGACTCAACGACTTGTCGAAGCAGGTTTGCCAAGCGACGATCAACAGGAGCAAGCGGAAGCGGTACTTGAAGAATGCGACCGAGTAACCGTGCGTATCAATCAATTCCTGGCATTCGCGCGGCAGGCGGAAATGAACATTCAATCGGTGGATGTTGAGGACTTAGTTCATGAACTGCGCACACTGCTACAGTCAGACCTGGATGCTGGAGGCTTGAAGCTGGAAACGGTTCGCCTGGACCAACCAGCTTCGATCCGGGCTGATCGTGACCAACTCAGGCAGATGTTGTTCAATCTGTTTCAAAACGCAATCGCGCTGGCGCCTCAGGGCAGCTCGATTACAATGTCGATGTGCGATGGCCCACGTGGAACATTGCGTTTGGAGATTGCCGACCAGGGACCTGGTGTGCCGGAAGAAATTGTGGACTCGTTGTTTGATCCGTATATCACTCGGCGGCCCGGTGGCACTGGTTTGGGTCTGTCCATTGTTCGGCGTATCGCCCTCGCACACGGCTGGGAAGTCGGTTTCAGGCCGGGCAGTCCATCCGGTAGCATCTTTTGGATTGATGGAATCCACCGCGATGCCGTTTGAAACGAACACAAGCTTTCACTCTCCTCTCAAATTGCCCAGTCCTCAATGGTGAAAGCCACAATCGTCAAACACACGTTGATGATCGTCGACGATGAACCGTCACAGCGAAAGCTGATTGGCGGTTACTTCGGTGCCTTCGGGTTCACGATCATCGAAGCCGCATCGGCTGAAGCGATGTTCGATTTACTCAGTCAGCATTCCGTCGACATGATTTTGCTGGACGTGCGTCTGCCACAGATGAGTGGAATCGACGCCTTGCCGAAAATTCGGGAACGATTGCCGACCCTACCTGTTGTGCTCATCACCGCGTATGCAGACGTACGGCAAGCTGTCGCTGCAGTTAAAAGTGGTGCGGACGACTACCTGTCCAAGCCGATCGACCTGGAAGAATTGAGAATCGCCGTCTACGACGCGCTGGCCATCGCAACTTCGGATGACGCGGAAGACAAGATTGAATTGCCCGCGTTGCCGGCGGATTTCATTCTTCAAAGCCGAGCGATGCGTCAATTGGTCAAGACCGTCGCGGTCGTTGCTCCATCGGATGCTCCGATTTTGATTCAAGGCGCCAGCGGATCAGGCAAAGAATGGATTGCACAATTGATTCACCGGTGGAGTCTCCGTGCATCGTATCCGATCGTGACCGCAAACTGTGCCGGGCTGTCGGCGACGCTCATTGAAAGTGAGTTGTTCGGTCATGTGAAGGGTGCTTTTACCGGCGCGTCGGAGGATCGAAAAGGTTTGTTTCGGACGGCTAGCGACGGCAGCTTGTTTCTCGATGAGATTGGCGAGATGCCGCTGGAGATGCAACCCAAGCTATTACGTGCATTAGAAACAAACCAAGTCACGCCGGTCGGAGCGGATCGGTCGGTCGCTGTCAATACGCGACTGATCACCGCCACCAATCGCAATCTGATCAAGGAAGTTAAAGAGGGCCGCTTTCGAGAAGATCTTTTTTATCGACTGAACGTTATTGAATTGATCGTTCCGCCGTTAGCGGATCGTCGCGAAGATATCATGCCGCTGGCAAGGCATTTCGCGAATCAATTCGCCAATCGTCAAGTACGCATGTCACCCCAGGCATCCCAAGCCATTCTCACTCATTCATGGACAGGCAACGTTCGCGAGTTACGAAACGTGATTCAGCGTGCATGTTTACTTTGCCAAGGCGATGTAATTCTACCGGAGCACCTACCCGCAAATCTTACGACCGATGCCAGGATCGATGTTTCCGACACTAGGCGTCTATCACAGGTCGAAAGAGCAACGATTCTCTCCACTCTCGAAGAATGTGATGGCAATCGAACCCAGGCGGCAAAGAAGCTCGGCATCAGTCGACGTGCGTTGATCTACAAGTTACAGGACATCGATATCAATTCATAAAATGCTTCATGCACGACAAAGCCACTGTTCAATGATCGTCGCAAGTCAGTCCGTTATCGACATGCAGGTTTCGAAGAGTTGCTCAGCCGGCAGGTTGCGTTTAGTAGCAGTATTGGGAATCCCAGCATACGGGTGTGGTGTAATATTTGCTAGACATTTGCTTTTCGTTCGTGCAGATGACTCCGTGCATCTGCCGCAGTTCGTCGTCCGTCATTTTTCATCACGGAGCCACAGGGTCATGTGTCGAATGTTTGCCGTCCGCGCTAGTCACGCGGGCGAAGTCGTTGGCGATTTGTTGTTGGCCGAGCATTCGCTTTTTGTGCAAAGTCGTTGCGACTTGGAAAAACGCGATCACAGTGACGGTTGGGGCATGGCGAGCTACCACGGTACATCAGTGCGACGGATTCGGCACGCCCAGGCGGCGTACCACGATGATCGGTTTGCGGTGGCCAGTCGTTCCAAACGTGCCACCACGGTGCTCGCTCACGTGCGTCGGGCGTCCAAGGGCATTACCAAGCTCGAAAATTGTCACCCGTTCGTTTGGGGACGATGGTCGTTCATGCACAACGGAACGCTCACCGCGCTCGAGGTGCTGCGCGAGCGAATGCTGAACGAGATTGAATCGTCGGCTCGTGGACTGATCTTGGGAGAAACCGATAGCGAGCTGATGTTTTACTGGCTGATGGAGCGATTGATTGCCGCGGGTGCGGTAGACGATTCACGCTGCCGTAGCTTGACAAAGATGCGTGCGGTGATGGCTCAATCGATCAGGGAACTCGACCGCCGGAACCAGATTGCGGAAGCGGTCGCGCGCCTGAACGTGGTACTGACCAACGGTTCGGTACTCGTCGCCACTCGGCTTCGAAACTCTTTGTACGAGCTGCAAGTCGAATACCTTCGTCCCGGCAAGCGTCCGCACCGTTCGGTGTCGATCGCGTCCGAACCGACGGACGCGAGACCTTGGCAAAAGATTCCGGATGCCAGCGTGATTTCAATATCCAGCCATTTGCGGCTGGTGATTGAACCGTTCGCGGATTTTGATTGACCCATCGGCAGGCGGACACGATTGATGGCGTTCTACCACCGTGGCTCGGATCCTACAAAACGATTTACTCTTGCAGGAGTTTGGCAAGCGTCGGTTCGATCGACTCGGCCCAAATCGTGTAGCCTTGTTCGCTCAGGTGCAACAAGTCGGGCATGATTTCTTTTGAAAGCGAACCGTCATCGCCAAGGAATTTGTCACTAATATCGAGATAGAAAACATGCTCATCGTCAGCCAGTTTTGCGACGATGTCGTTGCTCTTTTGGTTCACCTGTCGTTTCGCATCGGACGGATCCGCACCGCGCGGAAATGTTGCTAGAACGAGGATTTTTGTCTGGGGTGTCTTCTCGCGGATTTGTTTCACGATCTCGGTGACGCCTTCGGCGATCTCTTCGGGCGAATTGGTGCCGGAGTTATTCGTGCCGATCATGATGACCGCCACTTTGGGCGAAATCCCCTCGAGATTGCCATTGTCCAACCGCCACATCACGTGTTGGGTACGGTCGCCGCCGATGCCCAGGTTCACAGCGTTGCGTTCGCCATAGAATTTCTTCCACACGGCTTTGCCGTTGCCCTCCCAGCCTTGGGTGATCGAATCGCCAATGAAAACCAAGTCGACGTTCCCTTGCTTGACACGTTCGTTCATCGATTCGTGCCGCTTCATCCATTTCGCATCGCGGGGCACCGGAGTGACGGCGTCGGAGACCGTGAGGGCGTCTTGGGCGACGACACTTGCGGACACAAGACCGATGAAGAGGAGCGAGGCGAGTAGTGAGCAACAACGTACGGTCATGATTTGAGACTCCGAGAAATCGATTTTTAAGGGAACAACGATCGACACATCTTAATCGATCGCGGGACCTTGGAGTTGCAATTGCCAAAGCGACACGAGAGCTACTTTTTAACGATGTCCATCAATTGTTGGCCGGTCATGCGGAATGCAGCTTCATGAGGACAGGCGTAGACACAGCTCGGTTTACCATCAACGCTGCGACACAGATCACATGTCGTTGCACGTTGCTGGATCACCGGCAATTTTCGGCCTTCGCGTTCTTCGAACACCAGCCGCATTTTGCCGTTTTCGTCGACCTGCTGTTTCGGAAAACCATGCATGTTGATGTTGCCGTACGGGCAATTGTCGGCGCATAGCCCACAGCCGATGCAATAGTCCTCGATTTCGATCTCGAGCGTTTGGCCGTTTCGGTGAATCGCATCGACGGGACAACCGACCAAACAGTACGGATCCATGCAAGATCGGCAACTGCTCGCAACCAAGTATTTGTCGAAACGCAATCCGTCGCGAACGAGCCGAGTGACGCCCTCGTGAGTATCGGCGCAGGCCTTGGTGCATTCATCGCATCGGGTGCATCGTTCCAAGTCAAGCACCAGTAGACTCTGGGCCAAGAACAAACCTTGTTCGAGAAACTCATCCGCCGCGACAGCTTGCAGGCGACTTCGCGCTTCCTCGTCTTTCTCCAAGATTTGTTTCGCCTTTTCGGCGAGCGCCTTGCCCAGCGACGGGTATTGCTCGACGAGTTGCGAGAAATGCTCGGCGCGAATGCGAATCAGTTCGACGTGATCGAGTGCTGAGCACGTTGCCGTGCGGACGCCGCGTCGCCCCTTGCGTCCGAGTGCCTCGCCGAGCAAATCACCCATCCGGCTTAACAGTCCGATATCGCCGAATCCATTGCCGGGTCCCAAGTAATTGAGCACCCGTTCGTCACGGCCATAGGCTTGAGTGACTTTCACAAACCCAAGCCGATTGACGTAGTAAGCGTCGGCCGCGTCACCTTGTTTGAAGATGGTTTGACCGGGGTCCACCGACAGCAAATCGGCCTTGTCCTTAAGAAACTCCGCCGCGGCTTCGCGTTGATCCGCATTGAGCGACTCGAAGATCGGTAACGACGCGAGTTGGCCGCGTAACGATCGGCTGCGATAGATGCGATCGAGGATGTCCCGACTAACGGCGTTGCGCTGGAGCATGAACAAGACGTTGCGCCGAATCTCCAGCACCTCGGAATCCTCAGCCGCGACCACGGTTGCCGAACGTGGATAGCGATTCATGCAAGTCATCTCGCCGAGGATCAAATCCTCGGGACCGCGAAAGATTCGCTCGTTCTCGCCGAGTGACGCGGCGCCAATGTCACCCAGTCGGGCGACACCGCCAACCTTGGTAATGACCGTTTTCA
This sequence comes from Pirellulaceae bacterium, assembly GCA_041741195.1. Taxonomy (GTDB): domain Bacteria; phylum Planctomycetota; class Planctomycetia; order Pirellulales; family Pirellulaceae; genus JBBSJZ01. Next base: position 40,170 of record JBGSKM010000025.1, on the reverse strand, counting down.
GTCCACCCAATAGACCGCGTAAGCCACCGGCCGACTGGTTACGAACCGCGCCACGTGTCGTATTGAGAAAGATTTCAAACTTGCCCGATTGGATAATGAACGCTGTCGAACCGTATTCACCTTCGCGACACAACACATCGCCTTTTTTGAGCATGCGGCGGACGACGGCAGCCCCATTGAACTGCAAGAACTTGTAAGGGATTCCGGAGAACAACGGGTACTTGATCATCTCATCCGCGGTGACGATTTCTCCGTCCTGTTTCTGTTGTTGCAATTCATCTCGGACACGCTTGATTTGAGTTTCGAGAAACGACGGTTGAAACTCGAGCGCCCCGGTTGGACAACTGACCGCACACTCTCCGCAGGAGACACACGAGCTGGTTCCCATCGGATCGTCCAGATCGAAGATGATTCGCGCGTCGTAACCTTTCTCGCCTCGACCGATCACGTTGTTGTGTTTGATCCAATTGCACCCGCGTTGGCATCGACCGCACAAGATGCATTGGTCGTGATCCACCGAGATCATTTGGCTGCTATCGTCTTGGCCGCGCATGCTACCAAGGGACGAGAAACGCGAGCCGATGATTCCGAGTCGTTCGGCGATCGCCGCGAGTTCATTGCCTGGTGCCTCGCGTTGATCAAACGGCAAGTGATCGGCGACCAGCAATTCGACCACGGTACGACTGGCAGCCATCACCCGCTCGGCCGCTTCGGGGTCCGCTTTGCTATTGATGGTGTTGACCACCATGCCATCGCTCACACGTTGGACGCACGAGGGGACGAGCTTGCGCCGCATGCCTCGACGGCTCATTTCGGCCGCTTCGACGACACACACGCGGCACACTCCGACCGGAGGCAAGTGTTCTTTGTGGCACAGCGCCGGGATCGGGTGCGGGTCACCCGGGGCTCGCACGAACGCTTCGCTGGTCGCGTCAAATATCGTCGTCGGTCGCGGGATCGGTTCGCCGTTTCGGTCTCGTTGGATGTTACCTTGGCTATCTCGCGTCGGAACCGCTTTCTTGACCGTGATTTCACGGCCATCGATGCACACCCGAATGTCTTCGTCCAACTCCGACGCCGTCGCCTTTTCGACACGGATCAATTGGCCGTCAACGTCGCGTGCAAACAGACCTTCGTCGTCATACGCCTTGTTGTTGTCCTTGAGCAACTCAGCGACTGAAAAGTCGATGCTTTGCGTCAGCTCCATGGTCAACCGTTCGAACAGCGATTGAGCTGTTTTCAGATGTTTCGGATCAGGCATCTTTACCGAACTCCCGTGGACTTGCTGCGACAGGCATCTTGGGCCAGCTCAGGAAAATATTTGAGGAAAGTTTGCAGCGGTTTACTGGCGACTTGGCCCAGTCCGCAGATGCTGGTCGCTTCCATCACATCGGCCAATTGCAACGCGATCGGCTCGAGCGAGTAAAACTCATCCGGGGTGACGTCCCCGTCACGAAGTCGTTGCCCCATCTCCGTCACCTTGTGCGAACCGATGCGACACGGGACGCATTTGCCGCATGATTCATTGCGATAGAATTCGCTGTTCGCGACCACTTCGGCGAGCAAATCGGCCCCTTCGCCGTAGACTACGATCCCAGCGCCCAACATGTACCCGATCGCTCGAGATACGTTGATATCAAGCGGTAAGTCGCGAATGTCGATCTCGGTCACATCCGGCGTCAGATACGTTTCGACGAAACGACTGTTTAAATGTTTGACGGGAATCTTCGCAGGCAAAACGCCGCCGGAGGGTCCGCTCAGTGCCACCGCCAGTAGCTCCTTGCCGTCCTTCATCCCTCGGCAATGAGTATCGATCAGCTCGCCGAGCGTCGTGCCGGTGGGGACTTCGTAAACACCAGGGCGATTGAGATCACCGCTGATGGAAAACAAACGTTTGCCGCTCATCGTCGGACCATTGTCACCCACCAACGGACCCTCTTTGACTCCCTGCGACGAGAACCATGCCGCGTCGTCTTTCAAGATCGCGGGGACCCAAGCGAAAGTTTCCACATTCGATAACAAGGTGGGTTGATTGTACAAACCGTTGGTCGCCAATTCGGGCGGGCGATTGCGTGGCTCGGCACGCTTATCCTCCATCGCTTCGATGAGCGCGGTTTGCTCGCCACAAATGTAGCCGCCGGGACTCGTGTAAACCTCGAGCTCGAACGAGCGGTTGGTCCCGAAGATTCGTGGGCCGCATGCGCCCATCGCCACCGCCCGCGTGATCTCGCGACGGCACATTGCGATTTGTTCGGGGTACTCATGGCGAATATAGATCCAACCTCGCGTCGCACCGACGACGAGCGCAGCGATGATCATTCCCTCGATCGTTAGGTACGGTGCCGCCAGCAGAATCTCTCGGTCTTTGAATGTTCCCGGCTCGCTTTCGTCGGCGTTACAGACGATGAATTTTTCCCTCGTGGTGCCTTTCGCGGCGAGCACGTCACCCCATTTCATGTAAGCTCGACCACCGGCGCCGCCCATCCCCAGCAAATTCGCTCGCTTGAGCGAATCGAGTACTTGATTGGGATCGGCGTCCTCCTTCAAGTAACGTTGGACAGCCGTGTAACCTCCTTTGCCGCGGTACACATCCATGTCCCACTTGCCGACTTTTTCGCGAGCGAGTTCCCAATCACTATTGGGTTTTACTAGATTGCCGGTCATGTAGCCATCAATGGCGGCCTTGAGTTCGGCTTCCGACCGACCCACAAACAACGATTCGTTAATGATGACCGCGGGTGCTCGATCACATCGTCCCAGGCACGATTGTCCTTCGATTTCGACCTCGGGTCCGTACTTGTCTCGAGCCCACTCGGCCAAACGTCGACGCAAGCGGACGGAGCCATTCAAATGACAACTCATGTCACGGCAAACGTGGACTTCCACCTTGGGTGGCTCATCCATGCGAAAGTGCGGAAAGAACGATGCGACCGCTTGCACTCGGTGCAACGGCACGCCCGCTTCTTCGGCAATCGACTCCATGTCGGCGTGGGTTAAGTATCCACCTCGATTCTTCTGGCGCTCATGCAATGCGGGAATGATCGTCGGTTGGTTCATGGTTGCCTTGTCAAGTTCGCTTGATTGTCCGATGCATCGGAGGGCTGGATCGCCGCGAGTACCGCGCGGCGAAATTCGTCGGCATCGAATCGAACCGGTGACTGGTACTTGATCGACTCCGACGTGGACGGACCGTCGGCGCGGTTCAGGATCAACGTATCGGCATCCGGTGTCGCCGCGGTCGGATCCACAGTTGCCGCTGCTGGACGATCGAATCGTATTAGCGGCTCGACGTTCTGGAGCAAGCGACGACGTTGAACGATGGCGATCGGCTCGTCAACCGCTGAGGTATCACTCAATGTCGTTGATGATTTGATTTGATCACGTAATATCGCGTCCAAATCCAGGTAGACGATTGCGGCCTCGTGCCAATCCAGCACGCCATCGCTTTCGAGCTTCGAGATGGTCGATCGAAGACTTGCTTGAGGATCGATTTTTGCCGTCGACTCACGTTGGGCGATCGATCGCTGCGATTGAATCACCCTGGGTACGGAACTGGCTATCGTCGCCGGATCACTGCGGTGAGGCGACAAGGCTTTGAGCAGCAGTTTCTCGCGGGGAAGTTGGTTGATCGCGTACCAGCTATTCCACATTGGCAGCCCATCGCTAATGTGCAGCGGCGAGCGTTTGATTTGGCTCGGCGGCAACAAGTATTCGCGATCCGAGATCGATTGATGACACGCAAAACAATCGTACTCAGCGAACTCGGGCCAAGGGACGCCTTTGTCTCGCAAGTGATCGGCTGCCCGCTGGCCAGCCAGCTCCGCAGCCGCCGCCAGACCGACTGCACGACCCACGCTGCGCACGCGGATTGCCGACTGTGCGAACTCGATCGCCGATGGGCTCGACTTGCTCCAGTGCGCCGGCACACTCTCGCTGTATAGCAACAAGTCAAAGCGCAGCGCCGGATGTCCCGATGCGATCAGATCATGATTCATATCTCGCACCAGCCCATCGGCGGAGCGAGAACCCACGTGGCATCGCACACAGGTCTCGGCGCGACCCGCGATCGACTCGGTGTCTCGCATACCGGTCGAAGGCTCAAAGCGTTTGGGACCAATCCAGTCGCCGTCCAGATGCGAGTCAACCCATTTCTCCGCAGGCCCGTGACACGACTCGCACGAGACTCCGGCCGCGATCAAGGACGGGTCGATACGTCCGCGCGGGCCACAATCCGAGGAGCTTGACGTTGCATGACAACTGATGCACCGCGTGCGAAGCACGTTGTCATAGCGCTCCTCATCACCTGCGGTGGCTGGATCGAGTTGCCCGACAATGTGTCGTGACAGTTCGTCGTAGAGCAACAGTGCGGCGCCTGCATGCGGGTCACGCTGGCTCCACGTCGACAACGAATAATTCCATGCTGGGCCACGATCGATGGATCCACCGTGACAGGTCGCCGCCGCACACGAGGCTCGACCAATCAAACTTGCAGGTGTTTGCGCGCTAGCGGCACCATTGAATTCGCAATTCGACATGAATCCGACTAACACGCACATCCCAATCGCCGCGCGGCAACTCATGGTGCGGCCTCGCTCGACTCAGGACGCTTGGCGTGGTAACGATGACAAAGCACACAATCGTCTGCCGCCCAGGTCGGCTGGTCACCCCACAACGCGGCTGACTCATCGGATACCGGCTGATCGAGATTGCGGTGACATCCCGTGCAACTGTCGATGCCCGCAATCATCACGTTTTGATCGGGATTGGGGGCCGATTCGGCGCTACCCGCGTAGGCCGCTGCGTGGCAGTAGCGACAATCGACCTTCCGGTGCGCGGCATGATCATACAGTCCTCGCTGCAACCAGCGTGTGGGTATCAGCGACGGCGACGACGAACTTGTCAGCGTCGCGATCGATGCATCCGTAATGGAGTCTTCATCGTGGCACTTCAAACACTGCTGGCGGACCATGGTGACGGCTTGATCGACGGTCGACGCCGATGCCAATCGCGGAGCAGCGGGCGATGTCCCCAAACCCTCTCCCGGCCGCGGGACGGATTGTGAATCGTCACCGGTAGAGCGGCGATTGCCACGTAGCAATTCGCCATTGATCTTCGATTCCAACAACAACGCGATTTCCGCCCAGGGTGCCGCGTGGGGCAACGGTAACGTATCGTCGCTACGCCCGTTGGGGTTCATGCTGTGACATGCCGAACAATGCTCGTCGAATCGAATGGGCGCCATGTAGCGACCGAGTTCACTGTCGCCCGCCAAGGCTAAGTTGCGGTCGGGATTCCCATCAAATTCGTGACACGACGCACAATCCAATTCCACGAGCGAATCGTCCGCTTGGCCCTCGCGTCGGTATTGTTCACGTTTGGACGGTTCGAGCATGGCGATCGTCAGTCCGCCTTTGCGATTCGCGTCAACTTGTCCTGGCACCAAGTGCTGGGCATGATCGAACTTGATCTTGCCCGGGTCGCCTTGCACCAGTGAAGCAAAATCACCGTGGTCCGCTTTGGTGAACTGGGTCACCACCTTGGTCACACGCGGTTGATGGTTGGACGAACACACTTCATTCAACTTCGCATGGCATGCCGTACAGGCGGCATTGTCGACGCTCGACAAATCGTGATCCCGTCCCTGGTGATCTCGATGGCAAAGTGCACAGTTTTGGTCGACCGTTTTCCAGTCCGCGGTGAGGAATTCGCGATAGTGATCGTCGACTCGGTGACACGATTGGCAAGCCGTTTCGATATGCGACAATTTCGCGATCGGATTGAATTTCATCGCATCGGAAGCGATCGGCGAAAAATCTTCGTGGCACTTTGAGCAGTCGTTTTCGAACGATGCATGCGCCAAGGCGAGCGGACCCGTGCTGACGTGTACAACGGCTCCCGGCCACTGGATGACATAGAACGCATACAACCCGCTGGCCAGTAGCGCCAGGATCGATAGCCACCACTTGAGATAGTACAAGCCGCCGCGACGCCGAAAATAATCGATCTGGATACGTTGGGAGCGTGACTTCCCCGTTTCGCGAACTTGCGGCGAGATTTCACCTTGTGCCATACGTGTCGACTGTTCCTTGCGTTACCAGTACTTCAGTGCGGTCCATACGTGGGCCGCCAACAGCACGGTGACAGCGACTGATAATGCGACGTGAATCGGCAGCCACGCGTGTAGCCAGCGATGGGATCGAGATTGCAGATCGAATTGTCGCCGTTGGTCACAAAAGCGTTCCAACGAATCGATTACGAAACCGCTATCGTCGCTGCAAACACTTCGCAACCGAGAGAACCATTGGCGAGCTTGATTGGGTTCCGTAACCGGGGTCGCCGCGAGTGCGCCGCGAAGCAAGAACGGTTGAATCTCATCGAGTGCGTTCCAGAGCGGTTCCGTGTCCTGGCGCGATTGCGTCACTCGCCGCGTTTCCAGTGTCCTGCCTCGGGTACGTCCGGATTGTCGCACCGCACCCACCACGATCGATTGCGGAGCCGACTCTACCAAGTCCGCTTCTTCGATTTCTTTCGCATTGCGCGTTCGTCGTCGACCACATGCCGCGATCAACAATGTTCGAGCGTCATCCACCGTCCGCGCCGACACATAATCGATCTGGTTGTAGATGGTTTCGGCAGGCAAGTTTCGCAGCATCCATCGCGGCAACAGATTCTGCATCGCCAGCCCGTACAATCCGCTGAGGATCGTGAACACGAACAACACCATGAATGTCGTTGGTAACCATCCGCCCAAATGGAATCCCGAGTGGACCACGGCTAGCGGCAACGATGCCAATCCCAGCCAAATGTGCCCCGACATCCAATACTTTGTCGGAATTAGTTTGAGTCGACGCAGTGCCTTGCGTGGCCACAGCAGCATCTCGAATACGATGACGGAGCCGGCTGCGATCCCGCAGGCCAGTCCCACCGTGCTTCCTCCACCGACCAGTCGCCCGGCATCCAAGCATTCTTTCACATACCACACCACGCCAGCGATCGTGATCGCTAGTGCGAACACCGCCGGCACGATGTGAACGCGAATTTGTGATCGGCTGATTAACAAGGCAGCAGCTTTTCTCGGAGTTGCGACATTTTACAAAAGTAGGAATGCAGATCTCACAAACTATCACCACGCGATTTTCGCCCCCGATCCGCGCAATGGGCGACTTCGATGTCGCTTCAACCCAGTCCCGCCTTAACAAATGTTACCACCCCAGCGAACGATATGTTTAGTCCCGTAGGGCGGGCATGTCAAACTGACTCTCGCAACATTTATGGTCGGTCTCACCTGGGATGCGTTCGAACTCAAGATCGAAATCGACGTGGCCTCTCCAGTCGCACCAACCGCTAATGTCACCGGACCGGCGGTCGAGCCCCAGTGCTCGCATCGCATGAACGTTCGCCCCTCGCTTGATGGGAAACTGCGGGCACGCCGATCAATCGGCCAAGCGTGTGTTTCCAAGGCGATTACCTACGAGAAGGCGCCCATGAGTCGTGCGGCGGCGATGGCGGTGAAGCCCAGCAAAATGCTATTGAACCATTTCTGTGATACCCGTGTCACCAACCAACGCCCGGCAAGCATTCCAAGCGGAATCGCTGGGGCAAAGGCTAGATCGATCGCGAGTGTCGATGACGTGATCAGTCCCAAGTCGTAACTCAGTGGCAACTTGAGGACGTTGAGCACAAGAAACAACCATGCGCTCGTTCCGATCAATTCCCATTTGGGAAGGTTGACCGCGAGCAAGTACAAACCGACCACGGGTCCAGCGGCATTGGCGAGCATGGTCGTCAATCCGGCGAGCAATCCGAGAACGATCGCGAAGCTTTGGGTATGCGGCACGCGCTCGAACCAGTTCGGTCGCCACAGTCGACCAATTTGGATCAACGTGAGGGCGAGAATGATCGTACCGACCAGCACTCGAAACGTTTGCTCATCGAGTCGACCCATCGGTAACCAACCGATCACGATTCCGACAAGCGTCGGCGGCAACAATCGACGCACGTGGGACCAATCGGCTTTTTGACCGAAAAAGGCGATCGCGCAAAGATCACCGATCACAAGCATCGGTAGCAACACGCCTGTCGAGTCGAGCGTCCCGAACACCAGCGCGTACAAGATGACGTGCAACATGCTCACGCCCGGAAATCCCGCTTTGCTAAAGCCGATTCCGAGCGCGCCGCTGACAAGACAGACAACTTCGAGCGTCGAGAGACTGGCCAGCATTCGTGCGTCCTACCATTCTTCTTCGGCGGCGCCACCCAGCAGCGAATCGCCAAGTAGGACCCAACCGATCAAGGCAATGACCACGATCGCGACGGAGCCAGCAATCATCACTCGCAAGAACGTCGAACGATCTTTGAACCAAACATCGGGTAGCGCCACACAAGTCGGCGAAAGCAAGATCAGCGCGTAAAGCCAACTCGGGTGGTCTTCGTACGTGTAAAAGCGACCGGCGGCGGTGGCGGTGGCGGCGAACAACACGATGGCCGTCAACGCGTGCCAGATCATCGAATCACGCCAAATCATTGCCGCAATGGCGAGTATCCCCGTTGCCACGATCGCGCCCAACAACCATTCGGCCAGCCCCGCGTAGGTTCCTGCCGCCAAGATCGTGGGTCCGGCAAGTCCGGCGAGTGCAACGAGAAGCACCCATGAAGCCGCACCGCGCCTCGCAAGTTGTTCGAGCATCCAGAGGTTCAACAACGCCGAGCCCGCGATCGCGGCCATCCATACTCGGTGATGCGGCAATTGATCGGTCCAACCTTCGCCACTAGGCATCGCCACCATTGCCGTCACGATGCATCCTAGCCCCGCAACGACCCAGCGGAACTGGCCTATCGTAGCCGATGATGTCACCACCGATGAAGTTGCTCCCAACGCCAACAGCAGCGAGGTTACTGCGATTGGCACGATCACCAATTGCCATGCCTCCGGCGCCGAACAGTCGATTTGTTGACGCAACAACAACGTAGCTGTCACGGCGACGCACCAACCGAGCGAGGCCATCACGGCGATGGTTCGTTCGCGCCGTTGACCGTCCGCAATGCGGCGGGCGATGGTAGCCAAAAGAACAAACGCCAGCGAAATGATCGCTGGCGCGGCAACGCACGCTAGGAGAATATCCTGCTCCACGAGACTAACGATTGAATACGAGTGTGGTCTTGATCGCTACGTCGTTGTTGATCTTGCCTACACCGTAGCTCATACCCCACTTGGTGCGATCAATCGTGAAATCGGCCGTGAGCGTCACGGATTCTTTCGTCATGGCGGTGGTGGCGGGAACCGTGATCTCGCCGTCTTTGCCGAGCATCGTCAAAGTACCAACAATGCTCGCTTTGGGTTCGCCCTCGGTGTGACTGATCTTGGTCGCCTTGAAAGTGATCTTGGGGTATTTGCGAACATCAAAGAAGTCAGGATTCTTCAAGTGGTTCGTCAACTTCTCGTCGTCCGACCACAAGCTGTCGGCATCGATCACGATTTCCAATGAACCGTTTTCGGGATGCTCCATATCGGCTACCGCATCAGCCGTAAACTTTTTGAAACCGCCTTCGTGTTTTCCATCAGTCTTGGATCCGACGAATTCAATTTTCGATTTTTCTTGATCGAGCGTTAGCTTCTCGCCGGCCGACGCGAACCCAGCCGCTGAACAAACCAGAGCCAACATCAATGCGGAACGTCGAAACATCACGGAGTTACCTTTTTCAGAAGAGTGAGACAAACCAGCACACGCCTATCTTCTCATGCGAAATCCCTCGCGGCTAGTGCTGCGAGAAGCTATTGGCTTTGCTTAGTAGCCCGACGCGTGACGGCGTGTTGATTTAATCATAACCCGACGCGTTAGCGAGGGACGAATTACCGTCGTTGCGTCACAAGGGGTCCCTCGCTGACGCGTCGGGTTGTGATGCGAACTAGATCAACACGCCGGTGAGCGAGGGATTTCTGGCTGGGTCCCTCGCTGACGCGTCGGGTTGTGATTCTTCTAAGCGACCTCAATTCGCACTTGAAGCACTAGTCGGTGCCGTTCAAAGTTGCCCGACCGGGCCCGCCGGAACGGCCATCCCACTGGTGGAAAAGAGCCTCTGGGCCATTTCGTGCTGAGTTGTCACAATGGTCCAGCGAGCGACGGTAGATTTAGTTCACCCACGGAGGCGATGTTCAGGGCATGACAACGACGGAGATCCAGGTCAAGGGTGCCCGCGAACACAACCTTCGCGACGTCAATTTAAAGCTTACCCGTGGGGAATTGATCTGTTTTTCGGGGGTTTCCGGAAGCGGCAAGTCGTCGCTGGCATTCGATACGTTGTACGCCGAGGGCCAACGGCGCTACGTCGAATCGCTGAGTAATTACGCTCGCCAATTCATGGGCCAGATGCCCAAGCCCGACGTCGACTTTGTCTCGGGGCTCAGTCCGTCGATCTCGATTAGCCAAAAATCCACTGGCAACAACCCTCGCAGCACGGTCGGGACGATCACGGAGATCTACGATTTCCTGCGAGTTCTTTACGCTCGCGTGGGGACCGGCTATTGCCCGGCCTGCAAAACGCCCATCACGGCCCAAACTCGCGACATGATCGTGACGCGGATTTTGGATCTGCCCGCCGAAGCGACGTTGTGGATCATGGCCCCTGTGATCCGGCGCCAAAAGGGTGAGTTTCGCGACTTGTTCGAGGACCTGCGCAAACAAGGTTTCACTCGAGCGCGAGTCGACAGCGAAACGGTCTTGCTGGCTGATCCGCCGGCGCTGCAGCGTCAATTGCGGCACGATGTCGAAGTCGTGGTCGACCGTGTGGTTCCCAATTCGCGCGACCGAGGACGAATTACCGAGGCCATCGACTTGGCGCTGAAACTTGGTGACGCCACGGCGATCGTGTCGCTTTCGGAGCCGAACTCGGACTCCGCCGGCGAACCGGCACGCGACGTTTTGTACTCGTCCTCGTACGCTTGCCCATCATGCGGAACAAGCTTTCCATCGCCGACGCCGCAATTGTTTTCGTTCAATAGTCCCCAAGGGATGTGCTCGAGTTGTGACGGGCTCGGTCGGCTATACACATTCGTCCCCGAGTTGCTGATCCCGGACGAAAAACTCTCGGTCAAAAAAGGAGCGGTGTCGCTCATCGGTGCCTGGGATGACATGGGCCGATATCGACGTCACATCTACAAGGGTGTTGCCGATGCGATGGACGCGGCGATGGAACTGCCCGCCAACTCGATGCTGACAACGCCCTGGAAAGACCTGCCCGAAGAAGCGCGTCATGTGTGGCTGTGGGGCACGGAAGAGTCGATGCAGTTCACGTGGCGTGGCGGCAGCAAGGCGACCAAGTACCAAGGTAATTTCGAAGGTCTGATTCCCGAGCTCCTGGAACGCTACCGCACGACCAAGAACAAGATGCAGCTGCGGAGCTTTGAAAAGCTCATGAGCACGATGGATTGCCCCGACTGTCACGGGCGTCGTCTGAATCCGCAAGCATCATCGGTGCGTTTGACAACTCGCTCATCCGGATTCGCGAGCGATCGAGCGAGTCTCAGTTTGCCAGAACTTTGCGAGTTGTCGATCGATACGCTGACGGATTTCTTCGGCGATATCGAACTGAGTCCTATCGACGCGCGGATAGCCGCCGAGGCCCTCAAGGAGGTTCGAGCTCGGCTCGGGTTCTTGCTCGGTGTCGGTTTGAACTATTTGACGCTGGGTCGCACGGCGCCGACATTGTCGGGCGGCGAATCACAGCGAATCCGCTTGGCCGGACAAATCGGCAGCGGCTTGGTCGGAGTGCTCTATATTTTGGACGAGCCGTCGATCGGTTTGCACCCGCGAGATAATGATCGTTTGATCGAGACGCTCGTGCGGTTGCGCGATGCCGGCAATACCTTGATTGTCGTCGAGCACGACGAAGACACATTGCGGGCGGCCGATACGATCGTCGACTTTGGACCGGGACCGGGCGTCAAGGGCGGGCGAATTGTCGCCACCGGGGATATCGACGCGATTGCGAAATCCAAGTCCAGCGTCACCGGCCAATTCCTCGCCGGCACGCGGGAAATCGCCGTCCCAACAACGTTGCGGCCGATCGATCCCGAGCAACGTTTGACGGTCCACGGCGCGACGTTTCACAACTTGAAAAATATCGATGTCTCGATTCCGCTCAAGACAGTGACCTGTGTCACGGGTGTTTCCGGCAGCGGCAAAAGTTCGCTGATCGGTGGCATCTTGGAACCGGCACTTCGCCGCGATTTGAACGGAGGCGAATGTGTCCCCGGCGATCACGTCTCGATCTCTGGGCTTGAACATCTCGACAAAACCATCGCGATCGATCAATCACCCATCGGTCGAACACCCCGAAGCAATCCGGCGACCTATGTCAAAGTGTTTGACGAAATTCGGAATCTCTACGCCAAGATGCCCGAAGCGAAAACGCGTGGGTACACGTCGAGTCGATTCAGTTTCAATGTGGACGGGGGACGCTGCGCCGCCTGTGATGGAAACGGCGCCACTAAACTCGAAATGGATTTCTTGGCCGATATTTGGGTGAGGTGTCCGGTTTGTCAAGGCAAACGTTACAACCGCGAAACCCTCTCGGTGCACTTCAAGGGCCATTCGATCGCTGACGTATTGGAGATGGATATCTCGCAAGCGCTGGCGATCTTTCAAGACATTCCTAAAATCGCGGAGAAGCTGCAGACGCTTGTCGACGTGGGGTTGGAGTATTTGAAACTTGGTCAGCCATCGACAACGCTTTCCGGTGGCGAAGCCCAACGCATCAAGCTATCTCGCGAACTGAGCAAGCGAGAAACCGGCCGCACGTTGTATGTGCTCGATGAGCCGACGACGGGCTTGCATTTTGCCGACATCGAGTTGCTGTTGAAGGTGATCCAAGGTCTCGCCGATCGCGGCAACACGATCGTCATTGTCGAACACAACCTTGACGTGATCAAAACCGCCGACTGGGTCATCGATCTCGGCCCCGAAGGCGGCGCGGGTGGCGGTCGTGTGGTGATCGAAGGCCGACCGATCGAAGTGGCAAGGTGCATCGAGAGCTACACGGGTTCGGCACTCGCGAGAACGTTGAAAATCAAACGCCGCGAACCCAAAAAGTCACCCGCCAAGCACGAGCTCGCACCGCCCCCTAAGTCGCGGACGCATGTCGTGGTCGAAGCGGCGACGGAGCACAATCTCAAAAGCGTGGACGTCGCGATTCCGCGTGATGCGATGACCGTGTTCTGTGGCCCGAGCGGCAGCGGTAAAAGCTCGATGGCGATGGATACGATTTACGCCGAAGGCCAACGCCGCTACGTCGAATCGCTCTCGTCCTACGCGCGACAATTCATCGGCCAAGTTCAAAAGCCACGGGTCGAACGTATCGAAGGCTTGTCACCCGCGGTGGCGCTGGAACAAAAAAACCTGGGTCATTCCCCGCGTAGCACCGTGGGAACGGTGACCGAAGTTTACGATTTCATGCGGATTTTGTTTGCTCGTTTGGGAACGATGCACTGCCCCGACTGTGGCGTTCCCGTCGGAACTCAAACGCCGGACGAGATCGTGGACAAAGTCATGGCGATGGAGGAAGGGACTCGCGCCCTGTTGCTTGCCCCAATCGAATGCGGTGCCGGCGAAGGTTCACTGGATACATGGGCATCGCTGCGCAGCACCGGATACCAACGTGTTCGCGTCAACGGAACAACCGTGTCGCTCGACGAAGCCGGCGCGCTCGACCCGCGCCGCTCGCACGAGGTGCAAGTCGTCGTCGATCGTATCGTCATCGACGCCAAAGAGCGTTCGCGGATCAGCGACAGTGTGGAGCAAGCTCTCTCGCTTGGTGTCGGCGTGATTCAGATCGCGATCGCTGACGCGGAGCGCGAGGAAGTAACCTGGGAAACGATCACTCACAGTCAACACTTAGTTTGTGGCTCGTGTGGCCGATCGTTCGTGAATTTGTCACCGCATCACTTTTCGTTCAACTCCGCCGTCGGATGGTGCCCCCAGTGCGAAGGCCTCGGCACTCAAACGGGTACCAACCCCGCGGCGCTGCTGTCTTCGCCGATGGCCACGCTCGAAGACGGCGCGGCGCTGCTTTGGCCGAGCGTCGACAAGAAAGTCGCGTTGTGGATGCTTCGTTCACTGTCGCGACAAACCGGCATTCCGCTCGACAAACCGATCGAAGAATTGTCGGTATCCCACCGTCGCATGCTTTTTCACGGTACCGGAGCGAGATGGATTGACGTGCATGGCGATGACGATGACAAGAAAAAGTCGCCGACAGTACCGCTGTTCCGTTTTCAATTCAAAGGGTTCTATCCCGCGCTGGAGGAAGCTTCGCGATTGACACCGGGATTGCGCGGCAAGCTCGAATTGTTCGTCGACGAGATCGATTGCTCGGCATGCGATGGTTCGCGTTTGCGCGAAGACTCCGCCGCAGTGCGATTTCGTGAACTGACCATCGCGGATGTGGTTCACATGCCACTGGATCGGCTCGCGACCACCGTGGACTCATGGAAACTGGATACGCGAGAAAAGAAAATCGCCGGTGAATTGATCCGCGAGATCAAATCACGTGTGAAATTTTTGTTGGATGTCGGACTCGATTACATCACGATGCACCGGGGAGCGGCCACGTTGTCCGGCGGCGAGGCACAACGCATCCGGCTCGCGGCGCAACTGGGCAGCGGACTTTGCGGTGTCCTCTACGTGCTGGACGAACCTACGATCGGTTTGCACCCGAGAGACAACGCCAGGTTGCTCGGGGCGCTGCATCGGCTAAGAGACCTCGGCAATACGCTATTGGTGGTCGAGCACGATCGCGACGTGATCGCCGGTTGTGATTATTTGTGTGACTTTGGCCCGCGTGCGGGTCGATACGGTGGCCGAATCGTCGCGGAAGGGCCGCCGGGCAAGATCGTTCCACTGGCCGATAGTGTCACGGCGGGATATTTGAACGGGACGCAATCGGTCCCGATGCCGCGTTCACGTCGCCCGGTGTTGAGCAGCGACGGCAAACCGCTTGTCAACTTTTTGACCATCAAGGGTGCACGGGAAAATAATCTGCGAGGGGTTACGGTGGACATTCCGGTGGGCGTGATGACGGCGATCACAGGTCCGAGCGGTAGCGGCAAGAGTTCGCTCGTCGAAGACATCTTGTATCCGGTGCTCGCCCGAAAGTTGCACCGAGCGAAAATCAAACCGGGTCGACATGAAGGCATTGATGGGTTGCGATACATCGACAAAGTCATTCGAGTCGATCAATCGCCGCTGGGCAACACGCCCAGCAGTAATCCGGCAACGTATACCGGCATGTTCGATCTGATTCGCCAGCATTTTGCGGAGTTGCCTGAGTCCCAAGCGAGAAACTTTAGCGCTCGAACGTTCTCGTTCAACGTCGCGGCGGGCAGGTGCGAATCATGCGAAGGTACGGGCCAGCGGAAAATCGAGATGCACTTTTTGCCTGACGTTTGGGTCACATGCGAAGAGTGTGGCGGAAAGCGTTATCGAGATGACGTTCTGGACGTGAAGTTCCACGGCCGTTCGATCTCCGATGTGTTGGAGATGCAATGCGGCGACGCATTGGAATTGTTTTCGGATCACAACAAGATTCGGCACATCCTGCAAACGCTTTGTGACGTCGGACTCGACTACGTCACACTCGGACAATCGGCACCGACATTATCCGGCGGCGAAGCACAACGGGTGAAGCTTGCCGCTGAACTTGCTCGACCCATGCAAGCGTCGACACTGTACTTGCTCGACGAGCCGACCACTGGTCTGCACTTCAATGACATCGTGCGATTGCTGGGCGTGATGCAGCGGCTTGTCGATCTGGGTAACACGATTGTCGTCATCGAACACAACCTGGATGTGATCAAGTGCGCCGATTGGGTCATCGACATGGGCCCCGGAGCCGGGATTCATGGGGGACAACTCGTCTATGCCGGAACCCCCGAAGGCTTGGCGGCGACGGCGCCGACAAAGTCCAAACGGGCTCGCAAGAACGGGGCACCCGGCGTCACGTTGGTCTCGGCTACGGCACCGTTTCTTGCCGAAGCACTTGCCAATTCGTCCATTGCCGAGCCTGCGGTCGAAGCTGACGCCGACGTCAACGTCGAACGCCAAGTGGCCTCGGTGCCAATGCCCCAGGTGGCCAAGGACTGGGCGGTCGCGGATTCGATGTCGACAAACGATCGGTCATCGAACTCCAAGGTCGCGGAATCTCGGTCACCCGCCGCTGAAGTGATTCTTGACCCCTGGCGGGCGCTCGGTCGCAAATGGCATTCGATTGGGAAGGGGTTTCCGCAAGGCGAAAAACCAGATTGGCCACTGGAGATCGTGGACCAGATACTAACGCTGATGCAACAAGTCGCGGGCGACGATTCGTTGGCATTTGACGCCCCAGATAGAGTGGGGGTAAGGGCGGAAGGTCGTGATCAACCGTGGGCCGAGGTGCGAACCAAAAGTGCTCGTTCGTTGATGGTGACCCTTGCGGGGCCTCCGGAGGCGTTGGATCTTGACCAATTGCATGAATTGAAATTGGACGGTCCCGTGGAGTTTCGCGACGAGCGAGAGGTTCGGATAACATTGAACCTGACCGAAGCCAAACACGTCCGTCATGATGGATTGAGAACGTTCCTCAAAACACACTTTGAACGAAGCCGCAGCAGCATTAACAAACCGTAGGCCGACACAAGGAACAAGGTCAACCACTCTCGAGTGGCTTGTGTGAACGATATGACTCCTAAACCTGTTCCGTTGACGCTCTTGCAAACCATTCAATCGGACTCGTCGCTCCAAAGTCAATTGGCGCAGTTGCCGGTCGACTCCAAGACGATGACGTTGTCGGTCCAACTCAACCAAGCGTTGATCGACCACCCGGATCTTCGCGACGTTGCCTCCCAGGCCGAAACGATCGATCTGCCGCTGGAGTCCACGAAAGTGGTCGCACCGATCGACATGGGTTTTGTGCCTCGCCGTCACATCGAGATGCTCGGACAAGCCAGGAATCCCGATGCGGAGTATCGAATCGTCGGTCGACTGGGTAGCGGCGGCACCGGCATCGTGTACCAGGCGCACCAGAGGGCGATCGACCGCGAAGTCGCCGTCAAAGTGTTGCGTGATGAACTCGCCCTGGATCCCCAATCCCGCAATCGATTTCTTACCGAAGCTCGCGTGATCGGCGGCTTGGATCATCCCAATGTCATCGCGCTGCACGAGCTTTGCATTGACGACACCGGAGGTTTGTTTTATTCGATGAAGCGAATCGATGGTACAAGTTGGAACCATCGGATTGGCGAGATGTCGCTCGTCGAAAACTTGGAAACTCTCAGTCGTGTGGCGGACGCGATCCGTTATGCGCATTCACGAGGCTTGATTCACCGTGACATCAAGCCGGAGAACGTGATGCTCGGTCGGTTCGGGGAAGTCTTGGTCGCGGATTGGGGGCTGGCGATCAGTCATTCGGGAAACCAGCGATCGCCACACACGGATTCGACGATTGGTGGGACGCCAGCGTACATGGCGCCTGAATTGGCCATGGGGGACACACGCGCCATCGGATTGCATACGGATGTTTACTTGCTCGGCGCAGTGCTGTTCCACATTCTCACGGGGTATCCGCCGCATCACGGCGAAAACTTGTTGTTGTGCATTCACTCCGCCGCACAAAACGAAATTCGTCCCACTCGGGTCGAGGGCGAGTTGGTCGATATCGCGATGAAAGCCATGGCGACTCGACCGTCCGATCGGTATACGTCGGTGGACGAATTCATCGCCGCATTGGATGACCAACGCCAACACGAGCAGAGCGTTCGGCTGGTGCGGCGGGCCAAGCAACGTTTGGAAACGTCGACCGTCGACAACCATTACGAAAGCTTTCGCGTCGCCGATGCGCTGCTGCGCGAAGCGATCGAGGTATGGCCAGCCAACAAGCGGGCTCATGACGCGATCAAGCAACTGCAACTCGACTTTGCCCGCGCCGCCGCTTCGCAGGGCGATCTCGATCTCGCTTTGTCGCTTTATGAAAGTGGTGGCGAAGGAAACAGCGAAGCGGCGGCACGCGTTCGTCGGTTGCGTGACGAGCGCAATCAAAACGGCCGATTGGAATCCCGCTACTCAACGCTCTTCACGCATTCGCCCGAAGCCGGATTGTTGACACAGCTCACCACCGGGGTCGTGATCGAATCCAATGACATGTTCAAGCAATTGTTCGGCTATCGAGATGAAGAAATCGTCGGCCACAAAATGTCGGAACTCAACATATGGGCCTGTCCCGAGCGGCGAAAACTATTTGTAGAACGTCTTCGTGGCGAAGGACTCGTTGATAACTTCGAAGCGCCGCTTTTGCACAAAGACGGGCGGCGGATCCACACGTTGATCAGCGGCCGAGCCACGCGAGTTCACGGCGAAGAATTGGTGGTTTCCACCATCCGTGATATATCGCTGCGCAAGGAAGCTGAGAACGAACTGAAGCGAAGCCGACAACGGCTCCGTGACTTGCAACGTCTCGCCGGACTGGGCACGTGGTCGTATGACATGCAGACTGACGAAGTCTACTGGAGCGAAGAGACGTACCAGATCTTGAAAGTGTCGCACGCCGAAGCGCATCCTGGAAAAGATCTCTACAGGAGCCTGTTGCATCCGAGCGATCTGCCACTTTTCGAGCAAGCGTTGACGTCGTCGATCGAAAATGGCGCCGCGTATGAGTTGCCACTACGACATCGAATGCCATCGGGCGATTATCAAACATTGGTGGTCCGCGGCCAGCCGATTTTTGACGATGCGGGAAAGACGATCGAGATGTATGGAGTCATTTTGAGACCTCACACAAAACCGTCGCCGTCGGTGGTGTAAAGCCAGCGGTTTCGGTGAGACATCTCCGATTTGCGTGGATCGATCGCGGAATCGCCGCCCAAGATGCTGGATCTTGGGCCGACTATTACATGGCTGTTACAAACTTGGCCTTGGCTGAGACATTTCTGTTTCGTTGATTCCGTAAAGTACTGTGGCGTCCGGCATTTGATTGATTCACCGGACGGACCCCCACTAGGAACTTTCTCGCAGGAATCCAAACCATGGCAACTGTGCTCGAACAACCGGTCAAGCGACCGACACGTAAAAATAAAAAACCGCTCGCGGTCAAAAAGAATAGCAAGCATGCGTCTCCCACGACGGCGGAGCGCGCCCGCTTGAGCAACATCTCGCCCTGGGCACTCGGGTGGCTTGGTCTGGCCCACCTCGTCGTCTTGGCCGCCCCGTTCTACTTTTCGTGGACGGGATTGGCAGTGATGTTTGTGTTGCACTGGATGACCGGTAGCCTCGGGATTTGTCTCGGCTATCACCGGTTGCTCACGCACACTGGGATGAAGACGTACGGTTGGGTGCGATATACTTTCGCGGTCATCGGCACGTTAGCTGGCGAAGGTTCGCCACTTGATTGGGTCGCGGACCATCGCAAGCACCACGCGTTTAGCGATCACGAAGGCGACCCCCATACGCCGCACGACGGTGGCTGGTGGAGTCACATGACTTGGTTGGCTTATCACACGCACAACGGTGACCGAACGGCGTATCTGAAGCGTTGGGTGCCGGACTTGTACAAAGAGCGAGGCATGCGAATCCTCGACATCATGTTCCTGCCACTTCACATTCTCACGTCGCTGATCTTGTTCGGCGTCGGGTATTGGATGGGCGGCATGTACATGGCGATGTCACTATTGATTTGGGGCATGTTCGTCCGATTGGTGGGCGTCTTGCACGCGACGTGGATGGTCAACAGTGCGTCGCACATGTGGGGCTACCGCAACTATGAAACGACGGATGACAGCCGCAACAACTGGCTGGTCGCGATCGTGGCCTACGGTGAAGGATGGCACAACAACCACCACGCTTATCCACGAATGGCAAAGCATGGACACCAATGGTGGGAGTTTGACATCACTTGGCAAGCCATTCGTTTGCTCAAGGCATGCGGTCTCGTTTGGGACGTCGTCGACTACAAGAACGCGTCCGAAAAGAATGTGGGCGACAAGAGCGAATTGCTTGAAACCACGGTCATTTCCGAGCTTCCTCAAGAAGACGACGTCGCGCAATCGGAATCCGCCGTTAGTGCCTAAGGGTTGCTGAAGTCGAAAAGCAAGGGGTAAACGGGTCGGGGTACCATGGACTGGTAGCCGACCCGATCATCTGCGACTCGATGCCTACGCTTGCGAAGTCAATTTCTTGACGGCCTCGATGACTTGTTCGTCGTGGCCGTCGACTTTGACGCGTTTCCAAACCGCAGCGACTTTCCCTTGGGCATCGATCAAGTACGTCGATCGCTGAATCCCCATCGATTTCTTTCCGTACATATTCTTCTCACGCCACGCGCCGTATTTTTCGGACATCGCGTGATCGCTATCGACCAAGAGGGGAAACGGCAAATCATACTTGTTGCGAAACTTGGTGTGAACTTCCGCCGTATCGGTGCTGACACCCAGCAGTGTGACGCCGAGCTGTTTGAGCTCCTGGAACTGGTCACGAAAGGCGCACGCTTGTTTTGTACAGCCCGGGGTATCGTCGCGAGGGTAGAAGTACAGCACGACGGGATGTCCCTTCAACTCCGCCAACTTGACTTTCTTTCCCGTGTCATCCAAGAGCGTAAACGCCGGAGCTTTTGCACCGGGTTCGATAAAATCAGACATTTGGTTAGTTCCTTGGGTCACTTCGATCGTCTCCAGATTGTCTCATCCGTACCGCGGGCGGACAGCGATCAAAAATACCATCCGATCGCCAGCGTGACAGCGAGCAAAAAACTATTAGAATTTCCGCATGAATGAAGACCCCAATCAAGCGGACGAGTCCGCCAACGACCACGCTCCGTCGTCACAGCCGGATCCCATGGTATCATCCAGTCGTGGAATTCGCCCACACGGTACGGACGCGAGTTTGGCGCTCGCGGCGGCCGCGGCCAAAGTCGCACTAGACAATAAAGCTCAAGACGTGATTGTCTTGAATGTTTGCAAACAATCGGCGGAATTCGATTTTTTCGTTCTTGCGACGGGAACCAGTCGACGTCAATTGCACGCGATTAGCGAAGAGATCGACGACGTCCTGCAAAAACAGCTCGGGGACCGTCGCATCGGCATCGAGGGCTACGAGGAAAGCCGCTGGATCGTGTTGGATTACGGCAGCGTTGTGGTGCATCTTTTCGATGACGAGACTCGCGAATTCTACGATCTCGAATCGCTCTGGGCGGACGGCCAAATCGTCCCGCTAGAAAAACTGGGGCTGACCGCCAACCCAAAACAGAACGACTCCGATTGATTGGCGGTCGTTGTGTCATTGGATACTTGTGTCACTGAATCGAAGCCAACTTCGCCCGTCACTACGTCCCCGATGACGAATCGGGGGCTGGCGGTTCACGCTTGGTATTGATCGTTCGTCTAATTCCTACTCGCTCCCCTACGATTGCGATGCACCTGCCTCATTTGCTCCGTGACCGATTCGTTTCTGCGCTCGACGGTATGACCGACACCCCGCTCACGTTCGCGTCGATGATCCGCGGGACGACGGATCCCAAATTTGGCGACTATCAATCCAATTGTGCGATGCCGTTGGCCAAAAGTCCAAGTTGTGATCTATCGAACCCCCGCGAGATCGCGGCGGCGGTCATTGCCAAACTTCGCATCGATGATTTGTGCGAGACACCCGAGATCGCTGGTCCGGGGTTTATCAATTTGAAGCTCAACGACCGCTTTTTGGCGGAATCGCTTCAACAAATGATCGACGATGAGCGATGTCTGGTACCGCAGGCGTCCAAGCCGCAAAACATTGTCATCGATTATTCAGGTCCGAACGTCGCCAAACCGATGCACGTCGGCCACATTCGCAGCACCGTGATCGGTGCGGCGCTTGCGCGAGTGTTCGAATTCTTGGGTCACCATGTCATCACCGACAACCATCTCGGCGACTGGGGAACCCAATTCGGCATTATCATTTACGGTTACCGTCATTTTGGCGATCCCGATGTGGTTGCCAAGTCACCCGTCGTGGAACTTTCCAAGCTGTACCGGATCGTTCACCAATTGATGGAATACCAGAAGGCAAGATCGTCGGTCTCCGAGCTGGAGCATCAGCTTCAATTGGCACGCCGAGAACTCGCTGCTGCGCAGTCAACGCTCGCGTCGATGGATGAAAAGGCCGCCAAGAAACAACAAAAGGCGATCGCGGCACTCCAGCGAAAGGTGGAATCCAGCGACGCGGCTGTTCAAGCGAACGATGCTAAGATCGGCGCCGTCGAATCGGAACCTCGGTTGTTGGCCAAGGCAAAGTCGCATCCGGCCATCAACGCCGCGGTGCTCGAAGAGACAGCGAAACTGCATCAGGGTGACGCCGAGAATTTGCGTCTATGGAATGAGTTTCTACCGCATTGCAAGGACGAGATCGAGCGAGTCTACAAACGGCTGGAAGTGAGCTTTGATCACACTCTGGGTGAAAGTTTTTATCATTCGATGCTGGCCGACACCGTCGAAGATCTACAGCAGCGTGGATTGGCCAAAGAGAGTGACGGAGCGGTGTGCGTATTTTTGGACGGATTCGACGCGCCGATGATTGTCCGCAAACAGGACGGTGCGTTTCTGTATGCGACGACGGATTTGGCAACGATTCGATATCGGCTCGACGAGTTCAAACCTGACCAAATCTTGTATGTCGTTGACACCCGCCAAAGCGAGCATTTCGAAAAGTTATTCGCGGTCGCCAACTCGATTGGGCTCGACCATGTTCGCTTGGTCCACGTCAACTTCGGCGCGGTTTTGGGCGAAGATGGCCGTCCGATGAAGACCCGCAGCGGCTCTTTGATCGGGCTTGAAAGTCTGCTCGATGACGCCGTCGCTCGTGCTCGCGAAGTCGTCTGTGATCCTGAACGATTGGCCCGAATGTCCCCGGAAATGGATACCGACGAACAAAATCGAGTCGCTGAAGCCGTCGGTATTGGGGCAATCAAATACGCCGATCTGTCGCACCACCGGACGAGTGACTATCGCTTTAGTCTCGACAAAATGGTGGCACTGGACGGAAACACAGCAGCCTATGTGCAATATTCCTATGCCCGAACGCAAAGTATTTTGAGGCGCGGTGACGTCGACCCTGAAACGTTGGCGGCGAACATTCGCCAACACGGGATGTTGATCGCCGAGCCTGCCGAACGTCAACTCGCTTTATGTTTGTTGAAATTCGAGGAAGCTTTGGATGCGGTACAGCAGGACTATTGCCCCAATTTGTTGGTCGATTATCTGTTTGAAACCGCCAAAGCCTACGCGGTTTTTAATGACAGTTGCATCGTCCTCAAGGCGGAATCCGAGGATCTCGTTCGTTCACGTTTGGGGCTGGTAACGCTCAGCGGCCGAGTGTTGAAATTGGGCTTATCACTACTCGGGATCAAAGTTCCCGATCGAATGTAAAGGTATCTTGAGAGGCAAATCGAATGCCATCGTCAATCGAATTGCCTACATTCAATACATCGATCTCAGGTCAATAAGTCGCAACCGACATCCAGGCCCACCATAGGGCCATTCATCCAATGCGATGCTTCGCAGACACCTTCGTGGCCTAGCGCGGCGCGATTTTCTAAAATAATGTTACATTTTGTTGTGTAGGACAATTGACATCATAGCAAGGTGTCCTATGGTAACGTGAATAAGCGTGGTAACAGGGAGGGCTTTGATTACTGTTCCATCGCGTTCGAGCAGTGACCAACTGTGACTGCGTTTAGCTGCGGCGACGTGGTACATTTCAAACCCTAATCAGCGCCTCCCGAAGAGGATGGCAACAGAAAGGTGAGTTCTATGGCAAAGAAGTCTGGCGGCCCCAACAAGTCGCAAGCGATTCGTGAGTACTACGCTGCAAACCCCAAAGCGAAGCCGATGGAAGTATCGGAAGCGCTCAAGAGCCAAGGCGTGAATGTGACTCCTGCATTTGTGAGCACGATTCGTTCGACCTCCAAGAAAAAGAAGGTTGGAAAGCCAGGTCGCCCCGCGGGATCGACCAAGCGCGGCCCCAAGCCTGCTGCGGCAACCGTATCCAAGAAGCGAGGCCGACCTGCCGGACGTACTGCAAGTCCAGCGGCAAGCACCAATGTCTCGATCGATTCCTTGATCAAGGTCAAGAATATGGTTGAATCGGTCGGCAGCATCGAAGAGGCACGAGCAGCCCTTTCGGCTCTCGAGAAGTTGATGAAGTAGTATTCGCTCTAAGCGGAAAAATCATGAGGGGGAAGCGTTGAAACACGCTTCCCTTTTTTCATGGACGCGTCAATCGGGAATTCTTGTGTAGAATATCGGGTTGTTCCAGCGCCCGTCGTCTTTCCGCCACTTCAGTCCGCCGCCTCCGAATGGGTACCGTAGCCTGCCATGAGTGACCTTACGAGCGAGCAGTTTGCTCAGCAGATCATCGACCATGGACTATCCGAACGTCGTGATGTCGAAGCGGCAATGGGAGAATTGGGGGGCAGCGGCCAAGAAATCACGCTCGCCTCGACCATTGATGTGATGCAGCGACGTGGCCTCGTGACGACCTTGCAAACAGAAAAGATTCTCAAGGGTGATCGAACGGGATATTATTACGGCGACTACAAGGTGCTGTATCTCATCGGTGCGGGGACCTTCGCCCGCGTTTACCGAGCCAGCCGAAATGGCGAAGTCTTTGCCGTCAAAGTGCTTCGCAAACGATTTCGTGATGAAGCCAAGGAGCTAGAACAGTTCCTACGCGAGGGTCGCATGGGGCTCAAGCTGCGACATCCACATATTGTAAGTATCTACGATGTCGTGCCGGATGTGCGTAATCCATTCTTGGTACTGGAATTTGTCGAAGGCCAAACGTTGCGTGAATTGGTCAAGATTCGCGGTCGATTTCCCGCGGAACTCGCCCTGAAATTCACCTATGAAATTGCCTCTGGGCTGGCTTACGCGTCGTCACTCGGCATTTCTCACCGCGATTTGAAACTGTCCAACGTTTTGGTGAGTTCCGAAGGCAAGGCCAAACTTGTCGACTTTGGTTTGGCGGCACTCACCGATCGTGCCAATCCCGAAAAGATCGCGGACTGCCCCAATGCTCGAGCGATCGACTACGCGGCACTGGAGCGAGGTACCGGCGTCCGCAAGGATGATCCTCGGAGCGACGTCTATTTTACCGGCAACATGCTCTATCACATGCTCGCAGGGACGCCCGCATTGACAGAAACTCGCGACCGGTTGGCTCGACTCAATATCTCGCGTTTTTCTGATATCAAACCGCTTCACGAACTCGTGCCCGACGTCCCGCCAGTGGCCAACCATGTGGTGCTCAAAGCGATGGAGTTCGATCCAGAGAAACGGTACCAATCCGCGGGTGCGATGCAGGCGGATATCAAGAAATCGCTGGAGATGCTAAAGGCTGGCAAAACCGGCACTCGCACCAACGACGGCTCGAATTTAGCGATGGGTTCCGCCGATGCCCACGATGACGACGAATTACCAACCAACGAGGGCGAAGGCTACGTGGTGATGCTGGTGGAGTCCAAGGCGGCGCTGCAAAACGCGATTCGCGAACGACTGAAATCTCGCGGATATCGAGTGTTGGTGATCTCCGACCCCAGCCGAGCTCTGGCGCGTTTCGCGCCCAGTGAGGAAGTTCCGGCGGATTGTGTGATCTTTGGCGCCTCGGAGCTCGGCAGCTTGGCAGTGGAGGCATTCAATCGCTTTGCATCGGATGACCACACGTCATCCATTCCCACGATTTTATTGGCCGATCGTCGCCAAGATCGAATCACCAGTGGCGCAGTGCGTGGCCCCAACCGCAAAATGCTCGAGCTTCCGCTGAAAGTCCGAGAGCTGCGAGCAGCCCTGCTGCAGTTGCTCGCCGGGGTTCCGCGTCGAGACGCCGGAACGTACTAATCGCGGTCCCCGTCAAGGTCGTTGGTTTCACGCGATCTCGAAAGCGATCGTCCAAGTTCGCTCAAGCTGGACCCCGGGTCCGCCGATACTACCGGCATCACCGATTCATTCGGAATTGTGGCGATGAAGTTGTGGACCTTGACTGTCCCGAAAACTTCCCCTATGTTCCCCATTAATGAACGCTTCGGTGGTTCAGGGCGACGTGGCCAAGCGGCTAAGGCGAAGGATTGCAAATCCTTTATTCGTGGGTTCGAATCCCACCGTCGCCTCTTCAGGTTTTTGCAGTTTCTCTTATAGCCGAACAGCATTTGTGTTACCCCCGAGTTGGTCTCGGGGCGCGGCGTTTACCGAAAACATTACCGTAGAAATACGGTATTAATCGGAGACGTACGCATGGGACGCACTAAGGCCGGTTCTCTACCCGCTTATCAGCTTCACAAGGCCAGCGGGAAAGCCGTCGTCACGATCAACTATCGTGACATCTATCTCGGTGATCACGGCTCACCAGAAAGCAAGGCGGAGTACGCTCGAATCATTGTCGAATATGCTTCGACGGGTGAGGTAAAGCGACAGCGAGCGAGCGAACAGTCACTCGCGAGAGTCGTGATCGAGATCTTGGCGGCGTACTGGGAATTCGCTCAAGCCTACTATCTCAAGGATGGAAAGCCGACCGAGGAACAAAAGGCGCTGCGAAAGGTCATTCGTGACGTCCGCACAGTTTGCGGCGATCTTCCCGTGGATGAAGTCGGCCCCAAGGTCATCAAGGCCATTCGGCAACGATGGATCGATGAACAACTGTGCCGAGGCTACATCAACCAGAACACCGGCCGCGTCTGTCGGATCTTCAAATGGGCGGTCTCCGAGGAACTGGTCTCATCTTCCGTGTACGAAAGTCTGCGGACGGTCACGGGATTGCGAAAAGGGCGAAGCCTAGCGAGTGAATCCGTTCCGATCCCGCCGGTATCGATCCAGGTGGTTCAACGCACCATCCCCCATCTTTCCAGCGTGGTGGCGGACATGATCCGTTTCCAACTTCTGACCGGCGCCCGTCCCGGCGAAGTCTGCAAGATTCGGCCGTGTGACATCGACCGTTCCGGCGATGTGTGGGAATACCACGTCGAAGGCCACAAGATGGAACATCACGACCGTTCACGGGTGATCTACGTCGGTCCCGAAGCCCAGGCGATTATCTCGCCCTACTTGCTACGTGAGTCGACGACGTGTTGCTTTTCTCCCGCCGAGTCAGTTGCCGAGCTCCGGGAACGACGTTCACTCAGTCGAAAGACGCCTCCGAGCTGCGGGAATGCACGCGGGCGCAAACGCGACAACGGCGGATTGCGAGGCAATTCGGCCCGGTGGAAACCAGGGGACTCATTCACGACCGGCAGTTACGGCCAAGCGATCAAGCGGGGCTGCGATATTGCGTTCCCGGCGCCCGAGCCGCTGGCCAAGACCGAAGCCGAGACCATTGCGCAACATCGTTCACGGCTGACAGCCAAGCAGCTAGCCGAGTTGGAGTCATGGCAAAAGTCGCAGCGATGGGCACCGAATCAACTTCGTCATACGCGCGGAACGGAACGCCCACACCCAGCGACGTTGCATCGCTGGGAACGTGAGGGACTTCGCGGCGTCAAGCTCCGCACTGCTTACGCTGGCGGTCACAAGCGAACTTGCCGGCAATGGATTCGCGAATTCTTCGACGAGATCAACAGCGTCGAGAATCGTCAGCCGCTAACGCCATCTACGACTTCCGGCCGCGAGGCGGAAATTGAATCGGCTCGCCAGTCGATTGCCAGTATCTAAGTGACCCACATCGCGGGTCACGTTGGTCCGCGATTCCACACCACCACCACTTGAAGGATTCAGAAGTGTCAAATTCGATCTATCGGCCGGACATCGTCGCAACCCAGGACGAGGCGGACCTACTCACGGCGGCGGCCGTACTGTGTGCGTCACCCGCAGCGACTGAGCTGGGCCAGGATGCCCACCGTGAATTGCTCGCGTCGCTATCCGGCATCACGGGGCGCAAACCTGCCGAACCTCAGGACTTGGGCACGTCGTTGATTCGCTCACGCGACTATCTCCATGCGAAGCCAACCGCGATCACTTTCGCCAGCGGTGTCGTCGGCAACTGGCCCACGAAAAACCTCTCCGTCGCCGAAAAAATGGGGCCTATTTTGGCGGCGATGGCGAAGGCCAAAGCAATCGACGCCGCGACGGTCGTATAGGTCGCTTCAATCGCAACTCTCATAACAATTTCGAAAGGAATCTCGCAACATGGCAACGACAGTAAATCAACGTATCACGCGGTCCGGCCCCACGACTGACCAGGGCCGGTTGCTACTGGCGGCCGACACCAAGCTACCCGGCGGGACGATGGCATTCCTCGCCGATGGCTACGGCACCAACGTGACCAACGACGGCGCGAACAAGTTTGCGGGCGTCACGACCCAAGAGGCCGACAACACTGGCGGAAGCCCCGGGGCGGTGTCGGTCGATGTGTACCGCGGCGGCCGAATCAAATTGCCATTCGACGCGATCGAGCAGGCCGACGAAGGCGAAAACGTCTACGCAAGCGACAATTTCAATTGCACGCTTACCGAGTCCGAAAACTCATTTGTCGGGGTTTTGGCGGAGTTCGTCAGCGCTACGTCCGGGTTCGTCGACATCGTTGTGGGCCGTCGCGGTCCGCAGGGTCCGGCAGGCGAATAGCCGATTCTCACACGTTTATTTCAACTCGATTCAACCACCACACACACAAGCACGGAACACGATGATCACCACCAAAGGCCCCAGGCCGATCCCCGAAAGCGTCGAAAAACTCGACAGAGACATGCGTTTTCGCACGAAAGCCGAGATCGACTCGGCGAATAAAAAACGTGACAAATTGCGGGTCGAGATTATAAAGCACAGAGACACGGGCAAGGTTTCCGACGACTACTCTCAATACCTTGCGGAATCGAACGCACCAAAAGAACGTCATACGTTTTGCGCGGAAAGCTTTGATGTTGCCACGCAATGCCACGAGCTGATTCAGCAGGCGATTATCGAGGAATCAGCGTATGCCGAGGCGAAAGAAAAATGCCGAGAACTGATTCCTCTGGTGGACCAACAATCCATTGTCACCCAAAAACTTCGCGGCCAAGTTCAGGGCGCTAACGTTACCGATGAGCTGTTCGACGAGTTGCTAGTTGCCGAACAAGCGCTCACAAAACTCTCGGTCGAAAATCAACGGCAACATTGGCACGCAGCGACGGCGAAAGCGGAGGCCAAGCGTCTGCGGTCCGCGGCCGACGAACTGGTTGTGTTGATCGATCCGACCAGCGAACTCGAGTTCCCGATGAATTTCGCGATTCATGGCGGCCCCAAGAAATTGGTTGTGAATGGCCAACATCAACACGAGGTGCGAACGCAGCGCGAGGCCAAGGTCGCCGCGGCGAAGCGACAACGTGATGAGCACGACCGAAAAATCAACGACCTTAAAAAACGACTAGTCGAGCTGAATCAAGAGCACGAAAAAGTAGCCAGCACGTTTGGCGAATCGCGAAAAGATGAAATCGATCGCATCGACATGGCTATTGAGTATTGCGGCGTACAGCTACGCGAGCACGAAGAGCAACTAATTCAATGGACGGCAAAGCTCGCCGAAGAGTCTCGCCGACTCGAGTTGTTGAAATCCGCAAGCTGAGTCCAGAAACGCGAAACGCCAGAGGGATGACACCTCTGGCGTTCGCAAATTCAACGAACCGATGTGACGAGCATCGATCCAAACCAACCACAGGGACGTGACCCCATGCCAAGCATCATACCAGCCGACGCAACGACGGCAACATCTTTTCCGGTCGTGATCGGTCATCCGGCTGAGACACCACCACGGACGTGGGAAGCGTTAATGCGGGAGGAACCGCGGCTCGCATTGCTAGAGGCGTCCGCCCGGATGTATTCGCGGCATCGACGCGGCCGACGCTGGCATGCCTATGAGCAACTCAAACGCGATGCCTCGCGACTCGTGGGCTGGGGCTGCAAACGGCCGGAGTTGGCATCGTCGAAAGTCTACGAGCTGGTGATCGGGCACCTAGTGGACGTGCTGGAGAATCGACGATGAAAATCGATCACGCCGAACTCGAGCAGCGTCGAGACGAAATCACCGAACAGCTAGAGGAATTTGCGGCCGACGACCGCTATGTCGTGCGCAGTGCCGCAAGAGATCGACTCGAAAAACGATTGGCCGAGCGGATGCCGCCGGACATGGTCACGGCAGCGATGCAGATTCGTGAGACATGCCGGCACCAGCTAACGACCGCCATGGCAATGTGTGAATCGGTAGAGATCCGGAATGGAGTCGTGGTCATCACAGGGACCAGGGCCGAGGAATTCAACCAGCGAATCGCCAAATACAACACCATCCAAGGTGACAATCGGCAGAGTTTGGCGGCGTTTTACTTGCGGGAGTTGGTGTCGTGAAAACTGACTACCCAAAGCGATCATCGCATCACGCCCACAAGCTCACACGATTGCTGTTCAAGAGCTGCGCCGCCCAAGACATCGGGCACCAAGCTATCTGCCTGGTCATCCACATCGCTCACACCGAAGACGCCGCACGCTACCAGGGCCCAGTGCGATTTTGGAATTCGCAGTTGATGGAGGTTCTCGGTTTCAACAGCCCCAAGCAACTGACTGCAGCCCGGGATCGAGCAGTGAACGCCGGTTGGCTTGTCTATCGTCGCGACAACGACCGAACCGTGGGCCACTACTGGACGTGCACGCCGGCAAGCGTCACCAAATTTGATGACGAACCGATCGAACCAGTCGACTCTATCCATTCCGAATCCGGAACACGTATCCATTCCGAAATCGGAAAGCATTCCGAAAACGGAACGGGTATCCATTCCGAATCCGGAACACAAAGCGGAATGCATTGCGGAACACATAGCGGAATGCATTGCGGAATGCCTTCTTACCCTACTCCTAATCCTGACCCTAATCCTATGTCGACGATTGAAATCGCCGACGCGGTGTCTTTGGTTTGCGACACAAAGACTCCGAAGTTCACCGATGCTGATTTAGAAACCGCGAAGTGGATGTTCTCCCTCATTGTTGCCAAGGCACCAAAGACTGAGAAACCAAACCTCAAATCTTGGGCGTCACAGATCCGACTTCTGCGAGAAAAGACATCTTCGACGGACGGCGAAGTTCGTGCAGCCTTTGCTTGGGCAAACCACGACGAAGAGTTTTGGGCGATGAATGTACGTAGTCCGAGCTCGCTTCGAAAGAACTTCGCGAAGTTTGACGCGGAAGCAAGACGCGCCGCACCAAGAATCGAGAACTCCACTCACATCGCCGCGGGGCCGGCGGTTGAGACCGTCAAAGCCAAGAAACAACGCATCGCATCACAATGCCGGGAGCATTCACATGCACAAAATTGACCCACTCGAAGCCGAACAGGGCTTGCTTGCCGCAATGTTGCTTGACCCGACGACCATACCGGCCGTTGAATCAATCGTCGGCTATGACGACTTCGAACGCGATGACAATCGAAAATCGTCTCGCGGCGAGTTTTTCACGCTGTTGGTAGAACTTCATCGCGCTGGCCAAAGCATTCGCGACCGTCGACTCGTGGTGAACCAGCTGCGGGCGACAGGGCTTTTGCAACGACTTGGCGGCCCAGTCGAGTTCAGTGCAACGTACGCGGTCGATCGCGTACCAGACAACGCGGCAACGTACGCCACTCATGTTCGCGAACATTCGGTTCGTCGGCAACTGCGCGGGCTCGCGTCACGTTTTTCCGAACGAGTGTTGCTTGGCGAGGATGATGCAACGTCGATTGCACAGTGGACGCGGATGGAGTTGGAGGCGATCGAATCGAGGGCGTCCGATGCGAACAGTATCGTGACGATGGGCGACGCTTGCGAGCAAGTGATTGCCGACATTCAGGCCGCCAAACATGACGGCAACGTTGAACTGATTGAGACTGGCGTTGACCATCTCGACAATCTGTACGGCGGATTGCAGCCCGCGCGACTGTACGTCATCGCTGCGAGGCCCGGTGGCGGGAAATCGTGCCTATCTCAGCAAATGGGCGAGTTCATCGCGGATTCGAATCTCGGTGCTTTGTTTGTGTCGCTGGAAATGTCGACCAAGGAGCTGGCGACAAGATACTTGGCCAGAAAGACGGGCATCAACTCCAAGTACATCGGCACCTATGCCGTGGACGATGACGAGGAACAACGTTTGATTCAGGCTTCACGAAAGGCACAGTCGATGCCTTTCTTCATCAACGTGCCATTCGGCCGACGGGCGAGCGTCGAAGCTATCTGTGCGATTGCTCGCGTCCAAAAGGCCACGAACGACATTAGCGTTTTGCTGGTGGACTATTTGCAGATCACGGAATCAGACGACCCCAGGCGTGATGAACGCGAGTATGAGCGGGTCACGAAGGCGACGCGGTCGTTCAAGCAGTTGTCCCGCGAGCTGAACATCCCGGTCGTGATTCTTTCCCAACTCAACAGGGATGGCGACAAGGGCGGCAAGGGACATGGTGATTCATCTCAGCAATCGCGTTGGCCACGACTCAGCGACTTGCGTTCAAGTGGTTCCATCGAGCAAGACGCGGATTGTGTCATGTTCCTCCACGATGAAGGCGCTGGGCTGGTCCGCTTGATCGTTGCGAAGATGCGCGGCGCGGAACGGTCCGACGAGTTGCTTCGCTTCGATGGCCCCACATGCACGTTCAGTGCGTCGCGACCAGAAGACCACCCCAATCACTTCGATGAGTTCTCGGACTTCTCGCGATGACGACCCGCAAGCAGACACTCCACATCCCCCCAACTGACAGCCCAAACACCATCAACAGGGACCCCCAGAAAGCACATCGCGGGTCCTCCCCAGGGGGGCGGCGTGGGTCGAGCGGGGGACTTACCGAAGGCCTCTCGCTGGCAGGTAGGTTCTAAAATTAGACCCCACCACCACCAAAATCTCGAAAACGCCGTGTTTTTGACGTTTCTCGATTAAATTCACCGATTTAGCACCCCACCATTTCACGCGCAGGAAAAAACGATGTCGACCAAGGTTGTTGTAGAGCTCACGAGCGACGAAGAGCGACTAATCAATGGCTTCCGCAAGGCCGAGGCGGCAGACCAGAAGCTCCGCGAGTCGCTTGCCCGAACGGGGAAGGAGATCGACGGAGCGAGCAAGGCAATTGCCGACTCGATGATTCGCGCCGGTAACCAGGTTAGCGCAACCGCGGCTACAATCGTCAAACAATTCAAATTCGCTGGCGATGCCGGGACCCAGATTTTCAAGGAGCTTGACACCCACGCCGGTGCGTTCGGGGCCACCGGAAAAAAGAGTGTTCAGCAGTTGCTCGCGGAGCTCCAAACAGTCAATCCGGCGATGGCTGCCCAAGGCCAGAAGATGTTGGCCGAGTGGCAATCCGTCGACCAAGCGAAGAAGTTCGACTCAACCCGAAAGCAGCTCGATGCATTGGGTGGCGAGTTCGCCATCGTCGGTAAGGAAATCCGCTTGGCGACCCAAGCCCCGCTTGGTGATGCTGCCGAGAACGCCGAAAGGATTGTTGCGGAGCTCCGCGCCATCGACCCAAGTAAGGCCGACGCTATTGCTCGCGCGATGGAATCAGCAAGAGAGTCGATCAACGAAAGCCGGCTCGATTCATTCCTCACGAAGCTCAGCGGTTCAACCAAGGAGGCACAAAGCCTTGCCACTGTCTTGGGCGACGGCATGCGATCAGCGGCTCTCGAGGCCGAAGGCGGGATTGACGGAATCGCCGCGAAGATCGTCGCGCTACGTCCGGAGCTGTCGAGTTCAGTCGAGAAATGGCGCAGCGACATGGCAGAGGCCGCACGGTTCGGTGAGGGCCAATACGAAAAAGTGCTCAACAAGTTGCGTCAAGGCGACAGTGTCAGCAAGCAGGCGGCCGAGAAGATCCGCGAACACCTAGTTCGTAGCGGCAAGATTGTGGAGCAAACCTTTGAGGACATGATTGGACCGCTGGACAAGATCGACCCCAAGATGGCCGAGCAGGCGCGCAAGATCAAAGAGCAACTGGACGGGATCGAGTTAAGGGGCAAGGGTGCGTTTGCCGGACTCGGACGCATGGCAACCAGCGAGATTGTCCAAATCGCGACAGCCTACGTGGGCGTGCAAGAAGCGATTCAGGCGGTCACGCAAGCCATGCAGGAACAAGACCAAGTTCGGAGGGATGCCGCAAACGCTCAGCGATCCCTCGCGACAGCTCAGCTGGAGGCGTTCAAAAACCTTTCGGGTTTGCCCGAACAAGAACAAACGCGATTGATGGATACGTTCATCTTCGATGTTGCCAACAAAACGGGATTCTCTGACCTTCCGACATTGGCCACGACGGTCGGGGAAGCACAATCGGCCGGGGCAACGTCGATCACGCAACTGGAAAATGCGGTGCGAGTCGCCGCGGAACTCAACCCGTTGAAACCAGCGCAAGCGCCAACCATGGCGGCCGCATTGATCGACACAAGCCGAGCCACTGGAAACTTGGACGCGCGCCAGAATGCATCGCAACTGTTTTTGCTGGGATCCGAGTCGAGAGTGGTGGATCCGGAGAAGGTTTTCCGAAATGTCGCTCCAGTCCAGCTTGCTGGTTCGATGGCAGATCCATCACGAAGGGTCGAAGGATCTATGCAGTTCGGTGCGATTTGGGCCGCCCTCGCCAAAGCAGGAACAGACCCCGAAGGTGCATCCGCAAAAACAGCGTCACTTGTGTTGGGAGATGAACTCAAAAAGTTCTTTTCGGGGCTTGGTGATAGCAAGTCAGCCGCGAAAGCTCGAATCCAATTGTCTGAGTTTCAGTCTCGCGATCCGTTGTCGTCCACCGAGCGACTGACGATGACCAATTTGATCAGTCGCAAAAATTCCAAAGCGGAGACGGACGCCAAGATTCTCGAAACTCAAATCGAGCTTGCAGCAATCGATTCGCGTCAGCGTGAGGGTGCTGGCACCGCCCAATCCAAACGAGCTGATTCATTTGCGAATGGCGATTTGAGTCGTCGACTTACATCACTCAAGGCGATGTCGTTCGATGATGCCGACGAAGCCAAGCTTGCCGACATTCTCACACGACTACCCGGTGGCAAAAAATATGAAGAGCAAGTTTCAAAACTCAAAACAACCATCGCCGCCGGCGAAATGAAAAACGCCGATCAGTTGAAAACCTTAAAACTCCCGATCGATCAGTTTAAAGCCTTTCAAGCCAACCCAGATCTTGCGGAATCATTCCTTTCCAATGAATTTGGCGACGCGACATTCAAAGCGGGCTTTGAGCAACTCGTCCGCGGTGGCGGTGCGTTCGACGACATGATGCGAACCTACCAAGTGCAACGCCAAAACCTAGGAAGCACAGCGGTTTACGATCAGAAGGTACGCCAGAGCAAAATGGGCACGGGTGCGATTCGCGAGGCCACTGGCCAACGAGAATCGGAAACTGGCAAGGCAATTCAGGATGCAACCGACGTTCAAGCATCGCAATCGAACTTTCGCGAAACATTCGCGAACGTCATGCGAGATACACGGACATCGTTCCTCCAATCATTCACGGAACCATGGGCCGCGAAAGGCGGGCTGGGTGGCGCCGAGGGCCCAGAGGAAATTGTGTCCGGTATTCGCCAATTTGTTGCACGAAAGAAAAGCATTGAATTGGGCGGAGTGGATCCAGAAGAGGCCAAGAAAGTTCAGCGACTGGACGACGCTATCAATTCGGCTCTCAATCGGCTCGATTCGGAAACGACTACGGGATTTTCTCCCGATCGCGTAGAGCGAGCCGCGAACATGGCACGCTCGTTCAACAAGCGCGGCGGCCGGTTCGGCGATACCGGGTTCATCGAGACGCCAAATGCCGGTTCGTTCCTCATGAACGAACAGGACAAGGCGATTTTCACGCGTCTGGAACAAATCATGTTGCAGCAACTGGAAATCCAACGCCAGCAGCTCGAGGCCAATAAGGGTACGCAATTCAATACGATGCCGAAGCCAATTCGGTCGATCGATGCTCAGGCATTGGTTTCGCGTATGGCGGTGGGCGGACGACGATAAT
This sequence comes from Pirellulaceae bacterium, assembly GCA_041741195.1. GTDB lineage: Bacteria > Planctomycetota > Planctomycetia > Pirellulales > Pirellulaceae > JBBSJZ01. The sequence continues at coordinate 4,204 of JBGSKM010000025.1, read as the reverse complement.
GAACCCCAAGGAAATCGCCCGGCACATCCAGCAGATTGCCAACAACAATCGCGAAATCGCGGCCGCACTCGATGAGCTCTCGCGACAGTTGAATTGCGAGGCGTCAAAACGCAATGTGATGTTGCGGGCCATTGCGGCCGGCAAGTTTGATCCCGAGACGGAAACGGGACTCCAGCAGCATTTGCAGGACTTGCCACGGACCGGCGCGGCACTCCAAGAGACAACGCACCTACTTTCGCTGGCGAGTCAATCCGCGAACTGTCTCACGTTGGTTTGCGATCGGTTGAGCATTCTGTCGGAGGCCATTTTTGAAGACTCGAAATAAACCCAAGCGACTCACGCCGGCGGACATCGACCGCGCCTTCGCAGGGCTCCCGAATCTCGCCCACATCAACGCGGCATCGATACCGCTACCCGGTGCCCTGCTTGCCGCTTGGAAGCGATCGTACCGACAGATAGCCGTCAGCCGATCGCAATTGACCAAGGCCCAGTGGAAAGCCATCGTCGACCAAGCCGACACCAGCCAATTTCGAGCCCAAGCAATAGTTGACCTATTCGACGCGATCTATCGCAACATGGATGAGCAAGTCATCCGCGACCAATGCCCGCCGTGGGAGTCACACGTCGAACTCGGCCGCGGGCGATACGTCGTCAGGTGGTCACGGATCGCCGGCGCGGAGATCAACGGCCGGCTGTTGTACTACTGGCCCGATCGACCCCGAATCGAATTCAATCGCGGTTCATGGATCGCCGCTTTTAGCGTCCACGCGATTGTGCGAATGATCGAGAGACTCGACGCCGATAACCACTCTCGACTCCAGGTGACGCGGCTCATGCACGCGACCCACGCCGAACCATTCAAGAATGGATATTGGTTGTGGTGCGATGCCAGTACACTGGGAGTCGGCAAAACGATCGTCAAAGCGTTGACCGGGTCGGACGACGTCCGCAGGCACCAGCTTCGAGTGTGCTACGTCCCGGTGAAGTTCAATGGTAAGTTTGCCGTAGCAACGACGGTCCTATGCCCGTCCATGGTTGTTCCCAAGGTGCACGAGGCACTTGTCAGCTATCAGGCGATCAAACGCGGAAGTGATCGCACGATAGCCGAGCTGCGAAGATTGCACGCGACTCTGCCGATGATTCGGGAAGTGAACCGACGGCCGACGCTGGCAGCGAATCCCGTCTACATGAGCGTGTTGGCAAAGACTTCTCCCGACGCCCACGCCGCACTCGTGAAAGAGGCCGAACTTGAACGAATCGCCAACGAACAACAGTTGCCCGAAGTGTCCGACGGGGAGACTTATCGTGTACAGCAGTCGCGTCGATCGAGAAACTAACTCACGCGTGCGATACCGACGCTGTCCCGCGTGCGGATTTACCCCGGAACCGTTCTTGGTCCCGCTGGAATCGGCGCCAGTCCGCCGACCGAGATTGAGTATCGTTCGGCCGCAAAAGTAAGGTCATCACACGGAGGTCGATTTGAGCAGCAGGAAGTGCCCGCGGTGCAATGCACCGGGTCTGATTGTGTTCTTGGGACGCCCAGACGCCGACGGGCTGCGATCAAGCCGCATTAAATGCATCGCTTGCGGTCACGCCGGCTTGGACGAGGCGGAGGCAAATGTCGAGTACCCACAGTCGATTCAAATGAAGTCGGCCGAAGTCGATTGCTTCGTGCATGCTCGCGGATTTGAGTTTCCGGCGGCTTGCGAACTCGTTGGAATCAACCCATCCAACTACGTTTCGGGGGCGCCCGGGGTTTCATGGCTACCTCTTCCAGATGAGATTGAGCTGATTCAAAGGGGCATTCAGTCCGGCGAAATGGTCATCACCGATGGACATCGCCGGAGCATACGGACCAAGGATCGCGCGGCCGAATTGCGAGAATCAAAAGCGATGAGGCGTCTGGAATTGGCGGGAAGGCTACCGGACGACTCATGCCCCATTCCGGCATTCTTGTATTCTGGCGGTGCTCTATGAGAGCAAGCGAAATCACCGGCACCAAATATCACTTGCTGACCAAAATACAGGTCGGCGAGATTTTTGGCGTGTCGCGCACGACCATCGGGCGATGGGAGAAACATGGACAACTGCGGTCGGTCGCGGTACCAGGATCGCGAAGCCGACGATTCTTGTGGAGCGAGGTTGAACGACTCATTGAATCGTTGACGACAAATTCGGCGACTGGTGATGGGGAATCAAAACCGGAGAAATCATTTGAACACGATCACAGTAGCCGATCGACGCATTCTGTCGGCCCATCGCATTGATTACGAGATCCGGCAATCGATCCGACGGCATTCCGCTGGAGCCACGGTGCGGGAAATTGTCGACTACATCAATCGTCATGCGGTCGATGCGATGCAAAGGGACGTCATCAAGCGACACTTGCGAAGCCTTCACGCGATCGGCGAATTGACGCGGACTCGGACAACTCGAGACGGCCGGCCGGTCGATGTTTGGCGGCTCGCCTAGGATTCGCTTTCGGCAAGACGCTGGACAGCCAGCCGCAAGAGCGCCGACACATCGCCGCCAGTGAGTTTCTCGGCCAACTTGGTGACGAGTTTCTTTTCGTCTGCCGTGCATCGACACCGGATAACGTCGTCCGATGTTTTCTTGGCCCGAGGCGGACGCCCAAACGCGGCTTTCTTTTTGGCCATACCCGCACCATCACCAGTGAAAAATGGGGCCACCTGTTTAGCTCGTGGTCCGCTCCCCGCTGTCCCGTCTGGTGGAACTCACCGCAGCACCTGTTTAGCTCGTGCTCGCTCCCGCTGAACCGTTTAGTGGTTCTGACTGCTTGGCCCGTTTAGCTCGCCACTGCCTCCGCTGTCATCGTCTCAGGTGGTTTGCCTCGCGTTGACATGGGTATGATACTTATGTGGCTACGTAAGTCAACAGCGGATTGGGCGGAAAAGTTATATTTCGTGGCTACGTAATGTTTTGCGGGGGAAATGATCTGCTTTCGTGGTGCCGATCGGTAGTTGGACACTTGGTACACGATGCAGTTGGCCGACATTTTGGAGTGTGGGGCGATGAGATCCACGAGACACAACGCGAAAAGATGCAGATCAGCATGTTTTGAGCACATCGCCGCGACTCGCAAACCGGAATTCCGGTTTGCGTCACAACGCCCATCGTTCCCGTCGCCCACTGCGACAGCCCCGCCCAGCCGCCCCGCGAATCACGCCCCGAAACATCGACGACGCGAGCGGTCCCGAACAAAATACGGGACCAGTGTTGACAACGGGGGCGCCGATCGCGAATACTTCGTGCATCTGTCTGGCTGTCGTGTTGGCTTAAGAACCTTCACGACTCGGTCGATCGAGTTCCTCCCGATTGACGACAACGCCGGCTTGAACACTCTCGACTTACCAGGAATGTAACGGCCGTTTGATACGGCGAACGTGTGCCAATCTTTGACCCTGCACAGGCAGGCGAGAAAAGCCCTTCGGGCCGGGGTTCAAGCCGGCTTCTTAACCGTGTCAAACGGCCGCTACATGCGCGGACACAATCCGCGAAAGTGATCACCATCATGGTTCAAGCTCTATTTTCCGGCGCGGCCGGTACCGTCGCCAAGCACTACGAGTTCATCGGCTTCGCGCCGGGTTCCGAATCGGCCGAGTTGATTTGCGTTACCGATAGCCCCGATTGGCTTCGCGACACACTCAGCAAGGACCCGTTCACCAGCAAGCAAAATTGGGCCGGCTTCGAGCGATTCGCCATCATCAAACCGGGACAAACTCGCCCGTCGGACGTCGTTCAAACAAAGCAGACGATTCGAGGCTTTCTCGGCTTCGAACTCGAGCGATTCATCTCGAACTGGGTCGAGACTCACGACGCCGCCACGATGACGCCAAAAAAGTTCCTCGAGCACTACGGATACCACAAAGACGCCGCGAACGCCGGACAACGCACATACGGGGTAGACGCGTGGACTTGGCCATCGCTCACGATTGAATTGGACCCAAACGGGTTCCGAAACTTCACTTCCGACTTGCAAGCCGACGATGAAGCGGCTTTGCTCTTCTCATCGAAGGCTGCACCACGCGACGCTGCGAGCGCTTGGTGGGCATTCGACTTGGACGACTGGGACTCTGAAAGTGTTTCGTTCTTCGTCGGACCTGGGACCGGAAGCTTGACGCTCCCCGAGCCGGCATTCCACCCTCAGCAGTACGCGGTTTGGTCGGTCGACGGTTCCAAGGCG
>JBGSKM010000024.1:0-26399 GCA_041741195.1 Pirellulaceae bacterium | reverse complement strand
TAGTGAATTGATTTCCTACACGTTGGAACTTCGCACACGAAGGCACGAAGACACAAAGGAAGATTGGTTGATTTGGCAATACAAATTTGCCGTTGTTGAATCGATTCACTTTGCAGCTTCATTGCCAATCCAGCTTTGTGCCTTTGTGCCTTCGTGCGAGACCGCGAAGATGCCCATTCCAAGAGACTTGCGTCCGCGTTAAGCAACTGCTGGCCTACCTCAAGCTTTCCAACATGCGACTTTTATTGCTGTTCAACTTTGGCAAAGAACTACTGAAAAACGGGATCAAGCGCATAGTGAATTGATTTCCTACACGGTGGAACTTCGCACACGAAGGCACGAAGACACCAAGGAAGATTGGTTGATTTGGCAATACAAACTTGCCGTTGTTGAATCGATTCACTTTGCAGCTTCATTGCCAATCCAGCTTTGTGCCTTTGTGCCTTCGTGCGAAACCGCGAAGATGAAGCATTAGCTCAAAGCCCCGAGAGCTGTTGCTTGTAGTCGAACTGCAAGTCGGGATGAACTTTGTCGAGTGCCTTGTCAATTTTCTTGAGCTGCGACGCGTACATGTTCTCACTGACGCGACAGCCACCGAAGCTGATTCGTTTGGCTTTGATCCGCCTGCAAAAGTGAATACGTACCTGCAACTCCGTCTCTTTGTCACCTGAGAACCGCAGTGACTTGTCCATCCAGCGAATCACTTTGCGAAGCGTCTTTTTGTGGATGCGACCAGAGTCGATTAACTGCCGATCTAGTTCGTCGCACAAGTCTTCGGCATACCCAAGCTCATCGTCGGCCTTGAACAGCAAGTAGGTCAGCAGCTCCTTGCTCTCGACCTTGAACTTGGCTAAGCGAACACAAGCGTCAAGCAACTCCTCGCGATCAAGCTTGGCAAGTTCCTTCTTCAATTGGCTGATCGAGGCGGCTTTCATGAGGTCTTGTTGATCCGTTGGATGAGGTCTGTGACGACGGTTTTTGATCGCCCATGGGAAACGATCCGGACATCGAGACCGTGGTGAAGGTGTTTCATCAATGCTCGTTCGATCGCCCCGATGATCCAGTAGTCACGGTTGCCAAAAACGCCTCCGCCGAGCAGAGTGAGATAGACGAGGCGATTGCCAGTTCGGGCTGCGTTGAGAACCGAAGCGGCCAACGTCGCTTCGTAGGCTGCGTCGAGGATTAGCTTTGCGAAGTCCGTCCACTGGTCGGTCGGTTGTCGACCGTATGCGACGGGCAGTGCCGAGCAGTAAGCTTGACAGACGCGGTGTCCGGCATCACTCAGAGTGACCTCAGCGTCAAGTTGCAATCCGATTCGCAAATGTCCCAGCAAGGTGTCTCGTTCGATTTCGCTCGCCGATTGAATCGATCGCGTGATCTCAGCGAGTCCGTTATCGCTGGGAAAGAGGTAACCGTTCTGAACTCTCCAGAGCTTCTGATTGGTGTTGCCGAGTTCGGCACCGAGGTCGGCGGAACAGTCGATTTGATTCTCAGCAGTTTGACCAATAACGCATCCCGACTCTGGCGTAGTGGATCTTGCCAAAGATCCAGGGTGCTGGTCTGTCACAGAAGGATCTTTGACATGGCCCACGACGGGGGCGAAGTAGTTGCGGTAGATCGTTCCGGCTCCGCATGCGATCGCGCACGCAGGGCCTTGAGTCGCGTCGAATTCGTAGATACCAACGCCACGCTCCGGCGTCACCGCTGGGCTGGTCATCTCCAGCAAATTGAATTGCGATGCAACTTGGAACAACGCATTCGCATTGGCCGCGTCTATGTGCAGCTTGCGAACGTCGCCGACGACTTCACTGATGATCGAACGTCTTGGAGGAATATCCAATTCCGCCACAGCTTGCCGAAGATCCGACAGCTTCGGTGTCACCAAACGTCCAAAGGCAAACCGCTTTCCATTGGGACAAACGATATGATCCGCATCGAGCGAGAGTTCCCTGCGAACGTGTTCGGGTGATTTTTCTGCAATTCCGGTAAGCTTTTCAAACCAAGTCACTCTAAGCTCCTGCAATTTCACGTTGAAAAGATGACGGTATCATACGCTCAATATCAATTCACGGGTGCTCTTGTGCCAGGTTATGCGCAGCCTCCACCAGTGAACCTGGTTGTTCGAAAGAGTTTGATCGAACTGTTTCCTATTTACGCAAAGAAGGATTGCTGCGCTTCGTTAGTGGATCTTGTAAAAAATCCAGGGTGTTTGTTGCGTTTGGGGATCTTTGGCAAGATCTACTACGGATGTTTCGTCGTCGGTGACGAGATGATTCGGATTGCGGTTACATGAGGAGTTAAACGCGGCCGAGTTAGACGTGGAGCATCCCTTGAGTACGCAACTGGCAGGCAAACGAATTGTGATCGCCGGGGGCAGCGGGTTTTTGGGGCTGTCAATGGCGGAAGCGTTTGTCGTCTGTGGCGCGGAAGTAACGATTCTGTTGCGTTCGATACCGAAGGCTAGCGGTCGCTGGTCGCATCGCGTCTGGGACGGCCGAACGCTAGGTGATTGGTCCGGCTCACTCAATGGCGCCGATGCAGTCGTGAATTTGGCCGGACGCACTGTGAATTGCATCAAAACGCCTGATCACTGCGATGAGATTATGAGGTCTCGGGTCGAGTCGACTCGGGTGCTTGGCGAAGCGATGCGTGCAATCGATTCACCGCCTTTGGTTTGGGTGCAGATGAGCACGGCTCACCTGTATGGCGATCCGCCGACGGCCGTTTGCACCGAAGAGTCCTCCGAAGGGATCGGATTGGCTCCGACGGTCGCTCGCGCGTGGGAGTCCGCGTTCGCCGCGAGTAAGTTGCCTCAGCAACGTGGTGTCGTGATGCGAACCAGTTTCGTCGTTGGCCGTGATCGTGGGGCTGGCGGCGGAGCACTGGCAACGTTGAGCCTGATTACAAAGCTAGGACTTGGCGGCAAGGTCGCTGGCGGCACGCAAGGCATGTCGTGGATTCACGAGGACGATGTCAATGCAATCTTCATTCGAGCGATCGTCGACGAGACGATGTCGGGAGCATACATTGTGTCTTCGCCGAATCCGGAGAGCCAAGCGAACTTCATGCGGACGCTTCGCAGAGTCTTCGGGATGCCGATTGGTTTGCCAGCGTTTGCATGGATGGTTCGGATCGGTGCGCCCTTATTCTTGCGGACCGATCCTGAACTAGTGCTTTACGGCCGTTATGTCATTCCGAAACGATTGATGGATGAAGGATTCAAGTTTCGATTTGCTGAACTCGAAGCGGCGTTGAGAGATTTGCATGAACGCAAGAACTGATCGCACGTGGCCTTTGCCGGGACAACCGTGGATCATGCGGATGACTTGGTCGGAGCTACTGTTCGCTCATTGGCAGGTCGATCCTCATGTGGTGGCATCGTTGCTTCCGGCCGGCGTAGCATTGAACACACGCGATGGCAGGGCTTGGGTAGGTGTGGTGCCGTTCTTGATGCCCGATGCTCGCCTCGATATTGTCCGGCATTACCAGGTCTAAGTGAGACTTTGTGTGATGGTTTCTCGGGATGAGGCATCGAAGAGGAATGAAGATGGATGAACGCATCCTTGAGCGAGACGGATTTTGCTTGTTGCCGCAAGCTGTGAGTCGCGAAACAGTCGAACGATTGTTGCAAATATTTTCCGCGACGTTCACAGTCGATTCTGACGGTGTCAGAGCCCGGTCGAGTCGTGGGCATGTTTATGCGGCACGCAACCTGATTGAAGCCATTCCCGAAGTCTCCACCGTTTGGCAATGCGAGTCGTTACTCGCGTTCCTTGAACAACATCTCGGCGTAAACGATTTTGCAAAAGATCCAAGGGGAAAAGCAACTTCGACGAGGTCAAATACGAGTCGATTCGGCTTGGTACGAGCGTTGTTCTTTGACAAGCCCCCAGATCGAACGTGGAACTTGCCGTGGCACAAAGATACCTCCATCGCGGTCAAAGACAATTCGATCGAGTCGCCAGCGTTTTCGCGTCCCACGACGAAAGCTGGCGTGCCGCACTTGATCGCGTGCGACCAGATACTTCAGCGAATGTTGACGTTGCGGATCCATCTGGATGAAGTCACTGACGAGAACGGACCGTTGCGAGTGATTCCCGGGTCGCACGTCTCGTCAACCAGTGAAGGGGTTGGCGTCGATAACGCAGTCACGATTCACGCTCATATCGGCGACGTACTGGCAATGCGCCCGCTGATCAGTCACGCCAGCGGATCGTCGGTCGAAGGAACACGGCGGCATCGTCGAATTTTGCACCTCGAATTCGCTGCCGACGAGACGCTTCCCAATTGCGTTCAATGGCACGATTTCGTCGTGGGCGCTGAGCCGGAATCGACGAGCGACAACTGACTCAGCCTCCGCCATTGTTGGTTGGTTGCTCAGGCGAGTTCGATCGCGATTGAGTGGGCTTGGCTGTCCCACATTGCGTTGCAATCCGGCGACGTTGCATTGCATGCATATACGGTTCACCTGATCAGTGTTGGCTCTTTTCACCGCAAAATCGGAAGAATGGGCAGAGTCGTCGGTTTAGGGAACTTCTCGAACTGGTTTCGATAGTGCAAACTGGACCGTGTAGTCAGATTGACGTAGGTAAACGCAGTTTACGATTCGAACCCCTGATGGAGACTATGAACATGTTGAACCTTCGAAGAGCGATTTTAAGTGGCCTGTCGATAGCGCTGCTGGCCTGCGTGGCTGCGTCCCCGGCCGAAGCTCATGGCTGCTGTGATCCAGTTCCTGTCTGTGCCCCGGCACCTGTTTGTCCCCCGCCACCAGTCATGGTGAGCTGGTGTGTGGTGGATCCGGTCACGTGCTGCAAATACCAAGTGGAAGCTTGTGTTCCCGCATGCTGCGCCGGTCTGACGCCTTGTTACGTCGGATGCACCAAGGGATTCTTGGGTCGCAAGATTCTGACCTACAAATTCGAATGCTGTGGTCACTGCGTCGACGTGGTCATCACCAAGCACGGTCGAACGATTGTCCGCGATTGATGCCGTTCGATCGGCACCAGCAAAGCGAGAAGCCAGGGTTCGCCCTGGCTTTTTTCATGCGCCGTGACATTCGATCTCACGCGATCGATCAGGCGGTTACAGGCTTGCGAGCTGACTTTCTTCGGCGGCGACGCCTGCGTTGTAAGTCGAATAGACAAACACGGGGATCTTCAATTCGCTGAGATGATGTTCGATCAGCGGTTTGACTTCGGACCAATCCAGTCCGCCGACGCCGGTCGCCAATCGCGGCAGCGCGAGGCTAGAGATCTTTTCCCGTTCCACGAGTTGCCTCAATTCCTTGAGTGCATGATTGACGTGTTCGGCGTGGGCTCGACCGGCGTGTTGTCCGTGGCCTGCGCATTCTTCTTGAGTCAACAGACAGATCACTCGTGCCCCAGGCCCACTCCAAATCCAAGTCCTACCGGGTTTGGGATGCGATTGATGGCACCAATGTCGGAAGTCCTTGGCCATGGATGGCCATCGCTCTCGGAGCGCCAGCGCGAGTCCCTGATTGAAGTGGTCCCCGGGTGCGACGCCGTGAGCGATAGCGACCGCTTGAGACAATAAAATGTCACCACTTACTTCGTGAATCATGTCACACCAACCTGAGTTGCAGTACTTGTGTCGTGGCCGCCGACGTTGGCGTCACGCGATGAGCGAATGAAATCGCAATGGTCATGCCACATCGGCTGATGTGATCGCGGGTGTCACATATCCCCTGAAAACGCTCACTTGACGGCTGCGTGGCTCGTTAAGGTGTGTGCGATTGGTGGCGCGATACGTGCGGTTGCGTGGTCAAGCTGTGCTAATCTTGTCGCAGTCGGGGCCAAACCGCCAAGGCACAGCGTTTGCCACTACCATTCTCGCCCAACACGATCTGCGAGTGGTGCATTGCTGAACCAGTTCAATGAGGAACATGCCATGAGAGTTTTTCGATTCGTTGTCTTAGGGTTGCTATTGGACTTGGGTGTACTTGCCTCGCCCAGGTTGGTTTCCCAGGAGCCGACACCGGCAACGCATTCAGCGAACGAGAGTGAGCACTCGATCGATTTCTGGATGGAGAAAAAGTTGAGCTACTCGACGTCCATTTTGCGAGGCTTAGCACTCAACGATTTTGGAATGATTCAAACCAGCGCCCGTCAGATGCGACTGCTCAACAAGGTCGAAGGCTTTGCTCGCGGGCGCAACCCCGAGTATCGCAAGCAAGTGACAACTTTTGAGCGAGTGACCGACGAGCTAATTCGTCAAGCGGAAAAAAAGAATTCCGATGGCGTTGCCATCGCCTTCAACCACCTCACGGTCAGCTGCGTCCGATGTCATGAGATCTTACGAGAAGACGCGACGAACGATTGAGCGAGACGAGCCGGTCGAGAGGTCGCTGTCATTTTTTGTCGTGGTTCACGTGCATTCTCGGCACCGGGCTGGCAAAGTCGTTAAACTTGTCGATCGTGATTGGGTAACACACTCGCTCCGCGATCGACTGAGTTTGACGATATGATTCGCATTGCACTGGGTTTCTGGTTTGGCGTTTGTCTTTCGGGCTCGGTGTTCGGTGCTGGGGTCGACCGACCGAATATCGTCATCATTCTAGCCGATGATCTCGGGTTTTCGGATTTAGGTTGCTACGGTGGTGAGATCCAAACGCCGAATCTAGATCGACTTGCCGATCGTGGGCTGCGTTTTACTCAGTTCTACAACACGGCGCGATGTTGGCCGACACGTGCTGCATTGATGACTGGCTACTATGCACAACAAGTCCGTCGCGACTCGCTCGATGGCAAGGGCGGTGGTCAAGGGACGCGACCTGATTGGGCACCGCTGGTTGCCCAGACGCTTCGTGAATCGGGATATCGCACCTATCACAGCGGCAAATGGCACCTCGATGGCAAGCCGCTCGCGACGGGGTTCGATCATTCGTACAACAACAATGATAGCCGCAACTTCTATCCCAGGCAGCATTTTCGCGACGACGTCAAACTGCCTCCGGTGGCTCCGGGAACGGACTACTACTCGACGACCGCGATTACCCAGCACGCGATCGAATGCTTGGTCGAACACCAAAATGAACGAGCGGATCAGCCGTTTTTCTCGTATGTCGCTTACATTACTCCGCATTTTCCGCTGCATGCTCCACCAGCGGATATTGCCAAGTACGATGGCGTTTACTCGAGAGGTTGGGACGCCACTCGCCAAGCACGTTTCGAGCGGCAGAATCAGCTGTTCTCGCTCAATGCTCGTTTGTCGCCTCTCGAATCAACCGTCGGGCCGCCCTACCATTTTGACAACGTCCGAGAGATCCTCGGTGACGTCGAGGTCAATCGTGAAGTGGCTTGGGATACTCTCAAATCCGACCAGCAGGTGTTTCAAGCGACGAAGATGCAAATCCACGCCGCGATGGTCGATCGGATCGACCAAGAAGTGGGGCGGCTCGTCGAGACGCTGCGGGCGGCTGGTAAACTCGACAACACGTTGGTGATGTTCCTGTCCGACAACGGCGCATCGTCCGAATTGATGATCCGCGGCGACGGTCACAATCCGGAGGCGGCGCCGGGAAGTGGCGAAACACACCTATGTTTGGGACCAGGGTGGTCATCGTGCGCCAATACGCCGTTCCGACGGCACAAAACTTGGGTCCACGAGGGCGGCATTGCAACACCGCTGATCGTTCATTGGCCAAACCAAATTCGCGACGGCGGTGTACGCGAACAAGCCGGGCATGTGATCGACATCGTTCCGACGTTGCTCGAGGTGGCTGGCGCGAAACCCCAGGCCCTTTCTGGCGCACCCCAGCGGCCTGGTCGAAGTCTGGTTCCTGCCATCACGACAAACGCGCCGATCGACCGTGAGTATTTGTGGTGGTTGCACGAGGGCAATCGTGCGATCCGCAGAGGTGATTGGAAACTCGTCGCCGCCGCTAATGAGCCTTGGGAATTGTACGATCTCGGTATTGATCGAAGCGAGACAAGCAATTTAGCCGAGAAATTTCCCGATCGAGTGGCTGAACTGGAATCGCTGTGGCAATCACAGGTGACAAAAACTCGCGAGTTAATGCGGGATGATTGATGTTCCAGTCGCGCTCCCGTATCCGCACCAACACAAATCAGCAATTCAAAGAGTCTGGCAACATGAGATTGATTTTATTCTGCTTGGCAATAACGCTCCTGGTGTTGAGTTTGAACACGACCATGACGCGAGCGGCGTTTGGCAGCGGCGCCGATGTCGAAAGCGTCAGCGAATCGCCCAACATCATCATTCTTTTTGTCGACGACATGGGCTACGCCGACATCGAACCGTTCGGGAACACGGAGGTACGCACACCTCATCTGAGTCGACTTGCCGATCAGGGCCGCAAGTTCACGAGTTTTTACGCCGCACCCGTTTGTTCGATGTCGCGAACGAATCTTCTTACCGGATGCTACAACGCACGTGTCTCGATGCCAGGTGTGTTGTTTCCTAACAGCGACGTAGGGTTGGCGCCCGAAGAAATGACGATTGCGGAAGTCCTCCGAGAAAAGGGCTACGTCACCGCGTGTGTCGGCAAGTGGCACTTGGGCGACGCGCCAAAACTCATGCCACTCGCGCAGGGATTTGATCGCTATTTCGGTTTACCCTACAGCAACGATATGACGGCGGGCCGCAAGGGCAAAAACGGGGTCATGCCGCCGCTACCCCTGTATCGAAACACCGAAGTTCTTGAGACAGAGCCGGATCAATCGCAGTTGACACGGCGCTACACCGACGAGGCGATCGAGTTCATCAGGGAGTCTGTCGCGGCGAAAGCGAAGCGTCCATTCTTTCTGTACTTGCCGCACACGATGATTCACTTTCCGCTTGCGGCATCGAGCGACTTTAAAGACAAAAGCAAGTTAGGCCTCATCGGGGATACGATTGAGGAAATTGACTGGTCGGTCGGCCGCATCTTGCAAACGCTTCAAGAATGTGACATCGACAATGACACGCTGGTTATTTTCACGACGGACAACGGTCCAGCTCGACGCGGTGCCCCGCCGCTGCGAGGCAACAAGGGAACCAACTATGAAGGCGGCGTGCGCGTTCCGACAATCATGCGTTGGCCCGGCCACGTTCCCGAGGGCACCCAGTGTGACCAGATCTGTGGCACCATCGATTTGTTGCCTACCCTCGCAATGATCGCGAATGCCCCAATGGATTCCAGCCGCGTGATCGATGGGAAAGACATCACTTTGCTTTTGACAAGTAAAAATCCGTCGCCCGTCCGCGATACTCATTTGTACTTCAGCGCGACACAGCAACTCGTGGCGATTCGCCAAGGCGACTGGAAGCTCTTTGTCCGAAACCAACGGCCTGCAAAGGGCAATTCACGCGAGCTTTACAACTTGAAGGACGACATCGGCGAATCACACAACATCGCCGAGGACCATCCTGAGCTCGTGCAGCGGTTGCTCGAGCAAGCGACGAAGCTTGAAGCGGAAATCAATGCCCATAAGCGTCCGGCAGGAAAGTCATAACAGAAGCCGAGGCGATTCCACTCCCCGCGCGCCGACTCAATGAATCATCCAACTTCTGGCAAACGACGAACTTAACGTACGAGATTGACTCTGATGAATCGAATTTTGCTGGCGACATTGCTCTTTTGTTCCCTTCCGTTCGTCGCTCGAGCTGACGAGCGTCCCAACATTCTGTTTATCTTTACGGACGATCATTGCCAACAGGCGCTGAGTGCGTACGACGATTCACGGATTGTGACGCCCAACATGGACCGAATCGCGAACGAAGGAATGCGGTTCAATCGTTGCTATTGCACCAACGGCATTTGCGGTCCAAGCCGCGCGGTCATTCAAACGGGAAAGTACAGCCATTTGAATGGGTTTATCCAAAACGGTGATCGCTTCGATGGGGACCAGCAGACCTTCCCGAAGCTGCTACGAACCAGCGGCTATCAAACCGCGGTAATAGGCAAGTGGCATTTGGAATCAACGCCCCAGGGATACGACTATTACGACGTGTTGGTCGGCCAGGGACCCTACTACAATCCGCCCATGATTACCGCTGGTGACGATGGAAAACCAATCACGAGGCCACACACCGGTTACACGACCGAGATCATTACGACCAAAACATTGGACTGGTTAAAGAATGGCCGAGACCCAGAGAAACCTTTCATGGTGATGTACCAACATAAGGCGCCGCACCGCAATTGGCAGCCGGCACCGCAGTATCTCACGTGGCTGGATGACCAAACGATCGCTGAACCCGAAACACTCTGGGACAACTACGCCGGACGAACTCGGTCGGCATCACACCAAGAGATGTCAATTGCCAAGGACCTCAACGCGAGCGATCTGAAATTGACGCCGCCGAACAATCTTACATCCGAACAACGACAAGCCTGGGACGCTGCCTACGGGCCTAAGAATGCCGCATTCGAAAAATCAAAGTCGACGATGAGCGAGACGGAAATCGTCCAGTGGAAGTACCAGCGCTACGTCAAGGATTATTTACGATGCGTGAAGAGCGTCGACGACGGGATCGGCGAAGTGCTCCAGTATTTGGATGACGAGGGGCTTGCGGACAACACCGTCGTGATCTATTCGTCCGATCAAGGATGGTACCTGGGCGAACATGGATGGTTTGACAAGCGATGGATGTACGAAGAGTCCCTCAAGTGTCCGCTACTGGTTCGTTGGCCCGGGAAAGTCGCGGCGGGCGCGGTCAACAAGAATGACATCGTTTCGAATTTGGATTTTGCCGAAACGTTTCTCGAGATTGCTGGCTTGCCCATTCCCGACGACATGCAAGGCCGAAGCATCGTGCCGATATTGGAAGGACAAACGCCCGCGGACTGGCGAACGTCATTCTACTATCACTACTACGAAAACCCGGGCGCCCACAACGTCGCGCGACACTTCGGCGTCACCGATGGGCGTTACAAGCTCATTCATTTCTATGCGTTGGAGGGCCAAGCCATCGATGACTGGGAGCTGTTTGATTTGCAGCAGGATCCCAACGAGTTACAGAATGCGTTTGGCAGCACCGATATGGTCGATGTGCAGGAGCGGCTCACTAAGGAATTGAATAGGCTGCGAGATTTGTATCGCGTCCCGAAGGACGACCCGCTGCGCCAGCGGCGCCAGCTGAGTCCGGAAAAGAAAGCCAAAGATGGTGCGAAGAACAAAGCTCGGTCGAAGAAGAAAAACTAATTGCCACAAATCGTCGTAACCTTGACGAACGTCGATCACCATCATCATCCAAGCCGAAGTAAGGCAACGAGATGTTATCGGCTCGAATCGAGATGAAACGTGCTTTGCAAAAAATCCAGTTGCATCTTATAAATTTCTGGTTGCGAAAACTCGGGGCCTCCGTGTCCGGCGCCATCGATGACGTGCAGGGTGGAATCGACTCCCGCGGTTCGTAACGCTTCGTGCATCAATTCACTTTGGTTCAGCGGCACTGTGCGATCGTGAGTCCCGTGAATGATTAAGAATGGAGGATCATCTTTGTCGACGTAGGTGATGGGATTGACTCGTTGAATTCCCGCGTCGTTGGCGAGCACGTCACCGCCACCGAGTAGTTTGGATTCCGGCGAATTGGCGCGGTTGTGGCCTTCGAATCCAGGAGTGGTGACGAACACTTTGAAGTCCGTTGGGCCATATAGATCAATGACCGCTTGCACCCGGCTCGACTGGTCAGGCCATCCGCCGTCGCCCTCAAGTTCTTTGACTCCGCCTGAGGTTCCGAGCAGTGCGACGAGATGACCTCCCGCCGAGCTTCCACCGACGGCGATGCGATCGACGTCAATGTTGTACTTTTGGGCGTTGGCGCGGAGATAGCGAATCGCACACTTGCAGTCTTCGATCTGGGCGGGAAAAGCGGCTTCGCCCGTCAAACGATACTCGATCGTTGCGCCGACGAAACCACGCATTACCATCGGTGCCACTTGGTTAACGCCACCGTCCTTGGTCCCACCTTGCCAGCCGCCACCGTGGATCCAAACATAAGCGGGCAGCGGCTTGTCAGACTTTTCCTTGGGAAGCACGACATGCATGGTCAAATCGCGCTCTCCGCCTTTGCCGAACACGACATCGCGAATCACATCGACGTTTGCCGGTGCCTTGTTGCTCAGCGGACGCCGACCGACCTGCTGGGCGTAAGTCATTGCTGTTGCGCAATGCCCGAGCACGCTCAACACGAGGATTAACAACGTGAACTTGATGTTCATCGATCTTTCCTACTCAGGAGGAGTTTGAATGTGGGGCGTCGGATGGATACATTGGAAAGGCCCCAGTATAAGCCGTGCCACGGCAGTCATACCACTGATCCAAATACAACACGACGAATAGCAATGATGAACTCAACCATGATCAATCGACGCGAAGTGATGCTTCTTGCGGGAGCCTTGTGTAGCGGACGAAGTTTGTTCGGAAGCGAAGCGACGCCCAGGCGGATTCTGCTTCGTTCCTCGTGGCAAACGGTCAACATCGGTGACATCGCCCACACGCCCGGCTTGTTGCGAATCCTCGAAACTCATTTGCCGGATGTCCAAATTACGCTTTGGCCCAGCAAGGTGGATAACGGTGTCGAGCAGTTGCTGCTGGATCGCTTCCCCAAGCTGACCATCGCGAAAAGTGCGGCTGAACTCGACAAAGCGTTCCGAGAGAATGATTTTTTACTCCATGGTTCAGGGGCGTCGCTGGTGGCACAACGCGACGTGGTGCGTTGGCAAAACGAAACCCAGAAGCCATTTGGCATTTATGGAATCACGCTTCCCCCAAAAAGCTCAACATCGACAACAGCGACGACCGCCGCAGCGATGGCGGAAACCGTTCGTGTGCTGAGTGCCGCACAGTTTGTGTTCTTCCGAGATTCACGTTCGTTGAAGCTGGCCTTGGACAAAGGTTGTACGGCTCCGACGATGGACTTCGGTCCTGATGCGGCGTTCGCGTGTGATCTTCGTGACGATGCCAAAGCGGCGAAATTTCTGAGCGACAACGGACTCGTCGAAGGAGAATTTCTGTGTTGCATTCCTCGGCTTCGATACACACCTTACTGGACGATCAAGGATGTTGCGTTTGACGCAGCCAAACACGCCCGGAACGAAGAAATGAAAGAGCATGATCACGCCCAACTGCGGCAAGCGATCATTGAAGTCGTAAAAACGACCAACTTGAAAGTGCTGGTTTGTCCCGAGGACCAGACGCAAATGAAGGTGGGTAAGGAACTGTTGTTCGATCCGCTGCCCGATGAGATCAAGCGCAGAGTAGTGTGGCGTCCGAACTACTGGTTGACCGGTGAAGCGATTAGCACCTATGTCCGCAGCGCGGGATTGTTCGGCAACGAAATGCATTCGCCGATCATGTGCATCGGCAATGGAATCCCCGCGATCGTCTGTCGTTGGGAGGAGCAAACATCCAAAGGCTACATGTGGCAAGACATTGGTCTGGATGATTGGCTATTCAATTTGGACGAAGCTACGGATGTGGCAAAAATCGTCGCCGCCGTCTTGGATATGGCGAAAGATCCGAGTGCCGCCAAGGAGAAAGCGATGTCGGCTCGCGAGCGAGTTGAGCGTCGCCAGGCGAGCACCATGTCGGTATTGCGACGAGAACTTACCGGATGAGAGAGTCTTCGCCGGATGCGAATTGCTCGAAACTCCCTCGTCGTCACTTAGCTATGGTTGACGTGGTCGCACGTGGATCGCCCGTTGGCGCTGGTGATCGATCCGAAGCCGCGGGCGGTCCGAGAACTTCGAAAAAGATAGGCTTGAGGGCAGCGGCCCAAACGTCATAGCCAGGCTTTTGCAGATGCAGTCCGTCACTGGTCACGCCCGGCAACAGCTCGCCTGTGGCATCCGTTAAATCTTGGTTGATATTGATAAAGCGAATTCGTTTGCCATCGGTGAGTCGCTTGATCCGGTCGTTGATGGTGACGATGGCGGTCGCCAGTTTGGGATTTTGGCTTCGTGGAAACAGTCCCGTAACAATGATCGTGGCATCGGGAAAACGCTTGGTGAATTCAGCGATGATCGCTCGGACGCCGCTGACGACATCGTCGATTTGCGCCTCGGTCGCAGGTCCTTGCCAGGGCAAATTATTGGTACCTGCCTGTAACACGATCACTTTCGGCGAAACACCCTCCAGCTCGCCATTTCTCATTCGCCAGAGAATATGGTGCGTGTTGTCACCGCCCCAGGCAAAGTTCGCCGCGTTCCAGCCGCGAAAGTGATCATTCCAATGCTCGAGCAAATCGGGATAGTCCGTCGCGCCCCACCGTCGAGTGATCGAGTCGCCTTGGAAGTAGACATCGATCGTCCCTTGTTTGGTTTTTTCCAAAAGTTGTTGATGGGCGGCTCGCGAATTCGCATCGTCACGCTCGGTGGCTGCGTGTTCGGAATCAGAACTGGTTAGATATTCGTATACCGCATCGAATGCAGGTTTTGGCCGTCGATTTCGATCGAAAAGGAGTGGATGGTTCGTGCGATTCCAAGGAAAATAGTTGAGCCAACTTTGGCCGTCATGAAGATTCCAAAACGAAACTCGCACAATGGTGTCTTGGTATTCGTCAAATAATTCGAACAGTTCGACATACTGTGCCACGAGACGTTGTTCGATGTCGGCGGGCATCCCGTCAAGGTAGGGATCAAAAGTCGCCAACTCGTCTTGGAACTTTCCATCTTCTGCCCACCAACGTCCGCGTGTGACGACATCGATGTCGAGTTCAGAAACGACGACTTTCAATCCCAGTTTTTTCAGTGCATCAAATGTCTCTCGCAGTTGCGGTATCGAGTCGTCACCGAGTTCAAAGTGTCCCTGCATTCCGTAGGCATCGATGGGAACGTTCATCGCTTTGAGCTTCGAAAGCAACTCAATCAACTTCTCTCTTTTGCCGGGTTTGTGACCGCTGTAGTCATTGTAGATGAGCAGTGCATCGGGATCATGTGTTCTAGCAGCGTTAAAGGCCGTGGCGATGAAATCGACTCCTGTCGTTCGCGAATAGACTGATTCACGCAGCAGGGCATCACCGCTGTCCCCGAGTGCCTCGTTGACGACATCCCACATGGTGGCGACATCCGCATAGCGTTTCACCACGGTGGACACGTGATCTTCGATCCGCTGCAGCAGTATGTCACGCGATACCGGTTGATCGTTTTCCACCGTCATCCATGGGTCGGTGCGGTCGTCTTTGGCCCACACGAGGCAATGACCTACCATTTCCAGTTGCTGGCGCCGCGCGAATTCCGCAAACGCGTCTGGTGCGTCAAGGTTCCATTCATTCTCCGCCGGATGAATGCTTTGCGGCTTCATGCAATTTTCAGGCGTGATGATGTCAAAGTGCTGGCATATCAGTGCAGCATCCTCGGGGTTTTGGACGACCGAGTGGCTGACGCCGACACCAATTTTGTATCGACCACCCACCGCCTGGCGCAGCGAACGAGAGTCACCACTGTCGCTCGCGTGGGCGGACGTTTTCTCCGCCGAGTCATCCGCCGCGAATAGAAACGATGACGGAACGAGCAGGGCAAAATGGAGGAAACCTACGCCAAACACGCGGGTGGCAAGCACGAAGTGCTGCGTCATGGAATTCTCATGATCAAAACGAATGTGAAGATTGTCGACCACACCGCATTCACTTGAGCTTTGCAGCGCCAAGCGAATGCGTGTCTAGAAATCGCAGGTCGAATACTCAGACGTTGATTTCGTATCCCTTGCGACTCTCGCGCGAGAGGAAAGCGTTGGCTTGTTCATCACCGACGATCTCACGCTTGTTGGGATCCCACTTCAATTCTCGGCCAAGTCGCATCGCGATATTGGACAAGTGGCAAATTTCTAGCATACGGTTGTGAGTCCAAACGTCCGAGATCGGTTGCTTGCGACTTCGCATCGCATCGATGAAATTCGCGGTGTGATTCTCGCTTACCGGCCCGCCGTAAACTTTCTCGATCGCGTCTTCCGGTAGCGGTTTGTCCTTGAGATCCTCGACCGGTTTGCCAACAATCTTTCCACGATTGACAAAGAACCGTCCCTCGGTGCCTTCAAACATGATGCCGTTGTCACCTTCGCTGGTAACAATCATTTCGACATCGTTGGGCATATCGACTTGGATCTTGAACTTCGTCGGCGAGTTGTATTGATCCTGGACCGTTGGGTGGCCGTCTTTGTATTCGACGGGCAAGCTGTATTCGACTGGCGTGACCTTGCTCGGTCCGGTTTCGCTGGCGCCGAGAGCCCAGCAAGCGATGTCGACATGGTGGGCGCCCCAGTCGTTCATTTGGCCGCCAGAGTACTCGTACCAATTGCGCCAAGCGTAATGACAATTGGTATACAGGGGTACGCCTCCGCCGTAGCCTTCACGCATCTCGGGCAAGGCACGGTAGGCAACTTTTGGCGCTGGTCCGAGCCACATATCCCAATCGAGTCCTTCGGGAACATCAATGGCTGGAATTACCGGCGAACCCGTCGCACCATTGATTCCACAGGTCACTTTGCGGACTTCGCCAATCCGACCGTCACGAATCATCGCGATCGCTTGCAAGAATCGCTGGTCATTCTCGGTTCGCTGCATCGTGCCCACTTGGAACACGCGTCCGGTTTCCTTGACGTACTTTTCGATCAACTTTCCTTCGGCGATGGTCAACGTCAGCGGCTTCTCACAATACACGTCTTTGCCGGCGAGCATGGCTTCGATCGCGATCTTGGTGTGCCAGTGATCGGGAGTCGCGATCATCACAGCATCGATGTCTTTGCGATCCAGGACGCTGCGATAATCCTTGTAAGCGTCGGGTTTCTTTTTCTGCGCTTTTTCCGTCTTTTCCACGTTGGCCCCGAGCACGTTTTCGTCAACGTCGGCCAGGGCCGCAAAATCGGCGAACTTGAACGATTTGCTGGTGATGGTCCAGCCTTGGTTTCGCAAACCAATGGTCGCAAACACGGGGCGATCGTTCGGTGACAGATCGGCAAAGGCTCGGCCGCCCAGCGGCGAAATCATGGCGGCCCCGCCGATGGCGGAAACTCCCTGCAAAAAGCGGCGACGGGCAATGGGACGTGAAATTGACATTGAAATGTTCCTGGTTCCGAGAGAATTCGCAAAGAAAAATGTTAAGTTCTAAAGATACCGCGAATTGTGTCACACAACAATTCTCGGGCGAGTGAAGACAATTAGTCGGACGTCTTCCTGATTTGGGAAGACGATTTGAGAAAACGATTGTGGGTCAATGTGCCTCTTGCGGCGCGGACTCGACCGTGACTGCAAAAATAAGCGGTGTGGAAAAGTCTTCGCCTTTCGCAAACTCGATACTCTTGAGTTCCTTGTCGCCATCGATCGGGATTTTCAGATAACGAATCTGTTTGCCATCGACGTCCAGCGCGAATGTCGATTCGGGAACATCGACTCGCTCTCGGTAGCTGGCGATATGCTTGCCATTAACCAAGTCATGTTTGCTGACCGAATCGTCGGCATACGTGCATTTCACAACCAGGCTGACAGACTCATTGCGATTCATGGGAAACCCGAACGCAGCGACACCGCCGAGCAGGTGAATGGCGGATACTTTTCCGGTGCAGTTGATGGTTGTTGACTCCGGGAAAGTCGCGGGGCGTCGGCCGCGCTGCGTTTGCAATGCAATCATGTTCGCCGAGCGACCTTCCAGTGGATCTTGGATCTCAAACGGAACTCCTTCGATTTCGAGTGTTCCGTACGAGTCAAAATCAAAGCGATCGCTCTGTCCGCCGCGAAAATCCGGTAGTCCCTTGGCGCTGCTTAACGTCGCGGCGCTGGCGAGCAGCATCGGGGTGAAACGCCCACGTTGATTCAGGAACGTCAACAGGTCGGCCATTTCCTGTTTGGAGATCGAGATTTCGAATCCTTCGGGCATCAGCGATTTTGTCGACGCAGTCATCTGTTCGATGTCTTCGCGCAACACCTGTTGTTCTTTCCCTTGCGAGTCGATCAATCGCATCGAGTTGGCTGATTCACCGGCCAGCATTCCGGCGATGACAGCACCGTCCACGGTCAAGATTTGGTAAGTTCGAAAATTGTTTTCGACGCTGCGCGACGGGTCGAGCACGTTCATGAGAATTTCCGCTTTCGGATGCACGGCCATGCCAGTCAAGTTGGGTCCGATGGCCGCACCCAGTTCGCCGTGTTTGTGGCACTGGGCGCAGTGTTTCTTGAACATCGCAATCCCGTTCTCGACACTTCCCTTCATTTGCGTTATTGGCATCCACTCGTCCACCAAACCTTGTCGATTGGACGTGACCATTGCCCCCTTGGAATCCATCAACTGTTTTGCCCGAGATGCCAACGCACGATCGGGGTGATTGAGAATCGCTTGGCGTTGATCCAGTTGAAGGTCGGTCAATTGAACTCTGCCATCGGAGATCGCGTCCAACAACGATTCGGTGGTATCCGCCCGAGCGAGCAACAGCGTCAAGATACTGCTACCGAGCTTTGGCCCCAAGCTTCCTCGCAGTTCCAGCAATTGGCCGGCGAGTCCATCGACCCGAGCGGCTTGGAGTGATTCGAGTGCGGCGGCGCCTAACTCAGGGGCGAGTTGTGGCGTGAACAGTTCGTCGATTGCCTCAGATATCTTGGCACTCGCCGGAGCCAATCGGATCGCTTGATCCCAGGCGACCAATCGCGATTCACTGCCAGCGGACGAGTCCAAAGCCGTCGCGATCAGGTCAGCCTGGATGACGGAAACGCTCCTGTCCAAATCGGCAATCGACCACTTGTCGGCGACCGCGAGCACGGCTGCCTTGTTGGCAACTGGGACGCTATCACCGAGATACTGCTGGCGGAATCGATCTTGAGAGTCTTGGGGTAACTGAACCACATAGTCTTTGGGCCAGCCTTTCGCAAACCCTTCCCAAAGTGCGACGGCGAGTTTGGAACTCGGGTCGGTCGTCAGCAGTTTGGCAACGTCATCCGCGGTCGGATTGGATCGCGCCGCATGCTCCGCCAGCACGGAGACTCGCTCCGTTAAGTCGCGGCTCGGCTCACCCGTCATTTGGTCGGCAAGTGCGACGAGAGTGTCGATTGGCGCCATTGACGCAGCCGTCGTCCATGCGTCGAGCAAGATTTCGTCGCTCGCGATTTTGGAATCACCGCTCGCGAGCGAAGCCAGATTCGTCCCCGACAGGGCACCGGGTGACGCGCCATCGGCGACACGCAACAGCACCGAAAGCTGGACGCGAGGATCGACATCATTGTGCAATCCCAACTTGATCGCGTCAGCCACTTGGGCCGGGTCACAGCTCGATACGGCAGCTCCGCGAACTGGGCTGGACGTGTGTTTCAATCCTTCGCCGCATGCAATCGCCAGTGCCTTGCTCGCTTCGTCGCTGCCGGATTCACTTAGGCCGGCGAGTGTCCAAATGGCGTGCATCGCGCCGGGATTCAATCCAATCTCATCCATGCTGGCGTCTTTTACCAAATCAATCAAAGCGGCGAGCGTTTGCGGATCGGTTGCTTCCCGCTCGACCAAGAGACGCTGCGCGGCGCGGCGCCAGAAGAAATTGGTGTCCTCGAGCGCGGCGACCAATTCGACATCCGACGCGTCGCTGAGCGTTGTCGTTCGTGTGGGCACGGGCGTCTCGGCTCCGTGAATCAAGCGATAGATGCGACCAAACCGTTTGTCACGCAAGTCACTTTCGTAGGCTGCGCCCTTGCCAGTTTGAAAGCCATTGGGTGTTGGGTTGTGCTGGATGATGTAGTTGTACCAATCAAGGACCCAGACATTCCCATCAGGACCGACCTCGGCCATGATCGGTGCGGCCCAATCATCAACGCTCGCGACGGTGTTGAACGAATTCTTGCTCCGATATCCCGCACCGACTTTGTCGAGCACAAAGCTGCCAACGAGATGGCCGGTGGGTTCACATACCATTTGGATGCGGTTCCACCAAGCGCTAGGATAGTTGCGGGCGGTGTAGAGCGACGAACCTGCTGCGGCGGTGTAGCCACCGTGCCAATCGACTTGACGAATTTGGTCGTCGGCTGGCTTGAAGTTTGCGTCCGGAGAAATTCGCTCGAGAGTTTCGGGCGACCATCCGGCGACTTGATCGTAGTAGCGATTCGGAATCGGCATATGAACGCTCGGGCATCCGTTGGCCGTTGACCCGAACACATAACCTTCTTCGCTAAAACCGAGTCCCCAAGTGTTGTTGTTGGTAGCCCGAACGAACTCCAGCGCCTCCACGCGAATCGTGTGCTGGTCGAAGTCACCAGATGGTTGCTGCGACGCTTTCATGTTGGATGGGTCGATCGCGAACGCTGGTGCCGTCTTGTCCGACTCGCCCGACTTGACTTTGAAACGCCAAAATCCTTGGCGGAAACTCTGCTGTTTCTCTCCGTTGATCACGGGTTCCGAATTGTTGTAGCCTTGCATGCCCCAGATCCAATTGTCGGGGCCGTATTGAAAGTTGCTTACTCCTCCGTGTGTATCGCCCATTGCCCAACCGGTGATTAATTCTTGGCGAAAGTCGGCTTTGCCATCACCATCAACGTCTTTCATATAGATCGTGACCCGACCATCTTGGATGATCACACCGCCGCGATAACAAACCAAGGTTGATGGGATGCTCAGGTGTTCCGCGAACACGGTGAACTTGTCGGCCTGGCCGTCGTTGTCGGTGTCCTCGCAAATCTTGATGCGGTCGCGGCCTTGGCCAGTTGGTTGCAACTCATTCGGATAGTCAATGGTCTCACAAACCCACAATCGCCCTCGCTCGTCCCAAGTCATCGCGATCGGCTTGCCCTGCAAACCCGAAAGCACCGGTTGTGATTGCAAAGCATCGGGCCAATTGTCGTTTGACTCTTTCGCCCACAGCGTCATTCGAAAGCCCTTAGGTACCGAATAAGCGTTGATCGAAACGTCGGCCGGCATCGGGTCCTGCATCAACGTCAGTGGCGAAGCTTGCGTTCCCCACTGCGCCCCAGGTGTGTAGTTGGGGATCTTGGCGCCCACGTCGGTGAAGGTCAACGATTTCCCGTCGATGGACGGGTCGCTCATCTCAGGAACCGTGAATGTGCGATTCGCCTCCGTGACGGCTTTCGAAGCGTCGCTGACCGACCCCGTCAATTCGCCGCGATTAGCATCTTGGGATTGAGCATGTTGGCATGGCAATGCGGCAACCAGCAAAATTAAACATGCGGTGACACGATGATTCATGGAACGATTAGCCGTTTCAAGGAGACGAGAATAGTTGGATGGAGGATCGGAACCAGCGAATCAAACGAGGTTGCGACCTACCAATTCATTGAACACTTTCCGACACCGTTGCCGGGACTCTTTCGCTGACGAGCGACTCGGACACTCTCGTTAGCAATTCGATCAACAACTTCGCTTCATCGACGCTCAATTCGCCGTACATGCGATCCCGAATCGACTCGCCTGCTTTCCAAAGCAGTTGAAACTTTCGCTTTCCAGCAGATGAGAGTGCAACCGTTCTTGCACGTGCATCTGTCGGATGAATGTTTCGCTCGACCAAACCGTTTTTTTCCAGCAGTACTAACATCGCGCGGACGGTGCTCGGGTCCGACGACATTCGGCTCGCCAGTTCACGCTGTGTCATCGCGTTGCCGCGGTCCAATGTGGCCAATAACACAAACTGGTCCGCCGTTACGTTATACTTGGCGAACTGGGCGTCCGAAACACGATGCATCGCGAGATAGGCGGCGCGAAGCGCTAGGGGAAGTTTGCTCACGTTTGCCTTCCAATCCACTGCGATGACTTCCGTGCGTGCACGCACGAATCAAATAGTCTACCAGCGGCGCAGATCGACTGCAAAGCTTTTGGTAACAATTTTCTATCTCGTTTGCCTAAAAGCTTCGATTCCAAAACCGTCGCGCTGAGTGTGCTGGTCTAGCGGCCCAGAAACCGACTGAGTCCTTCCAAGTCGTCGGTGTTGATCAAGTCGACATCGGCGTCGCGAAGTGCTTGCCACATGGCGGGATTGTCGGGCGTCGCCCAAAACCGAACGAGTCGACCCGAAGCGTGGATTTGTTTCACGATTTGTTCGAGCTTTTCCCGCTCGTCCGCCGGGAAATCACCGGACCCACGCCATTGAAAATGATGATTCCAATTGTCGCTAATGAGAGGCATTAGCTCCGGCGGTATCTTGCTTTGTCGATCCGAAAGTCGGCCATCGATCCCGGCGAAGCGAACCGGCGTATTCGTCATGGTCTCGATCGGGCGATTACCGCTGACAATCGCGACGACGGCTCCGGGATGCATGTCACCATTCTCGGTCCAGGCAAAGACGTCCTTGTATTGGCTCAATAATTGGTTCAGCGCAGCGAACGTCGCTTCGCCCTCGGACTTAAAATCGATGAGCAGTGTGATCGGTTGGCGGTCGGAGTGAACGAACCCATCATTACGTCGAATCCGCTCGCGCAGTGGATCCAGATAGAGCCTTTGAAGCGTTCGGTCTGGACGAAGTTCAGCAAACGAGTGGGCGACTAGCAATTGGCCATCGACGAGAAACACGTCGGCTTCGACGCTGCAGAAACCTTGGTCGAGCGCGTCGATTAGCGGTCGAGGGTGAAGATAGTCGTTGTGGGCGTGCGCTTGTCGTCGCGGCGTCGTGTCCGACGACAAAGCAAATCCACTGGGCAAGGCAAGCAAGATCAAGATGACTTGAAACAAGGGAGAGTGTTGACGGCTGCGTAGCATCATTTCGGTGGACTAGTGGCTTGGGTGGTCTTCGTTCCGCTATATTCGAATGTTCGTTTCGCCATTGTACGTTAAATAGATCGAGTCGAACGGCATGGGAACAGACGGTTGCCAAGAGGAGCGTGATGCGAGCGGGATCGCGTCACCGCAGTCGCTAGCCCTGGCGATGGACGTTCACCGCGCCGTGTTGGAGGCCATGGAAGATGCCGTCTGTGTGCGTGACCTGCATGGCCGATGCGTCTTCCGCAATCCCGCCTTCGCACAGCTCCGGACCAGTTCATTTGACGCTAGGACATCGGAGCACCTGGGAGGCTGGCTTTGCGACGATGATACGGGCGGATTGGCTCGAATCCCTTTTTCAGAGCACGAAGTCGGCTTGCTTCGATCGGGCGAGACGCAAACGACTCAGGTGAGACGATTTGAGCAGGGTGTCACCCGGTACTATTCGATCCGCAAATTGCCCCATCGCCACGGAAACCATGAAATTGTCGGTCTATGCGCGATTGTGCGTGACATCACGGCTCAGCGTACGGCCGAACTCAATCTGCAACAACAAAATGCGGTGCTCGAGCGTATCGCGCTGGGCGCGTCGCTGAACGACGTCTTGAGCGAGATCACGCTGGCGATCGAACGCGAGATTCCTGGCTCGAAATGCGGCTTTCTCATCGTGGACCAAAACAATGGACGGCTTCATGTCCATGCGTCTCAGCGACTGCCCAAGACCTATGTCGATTTCGCCGATCAAATCACCCTGTGTCCCAGCGTCGGGCCATGTGCCGAATGCATCGTGCAAGGCCAGAAAGTATTCGTTCCGGATATTGAGCATCTCCAGGAATGGGGTCGGTTCAAAGAAGTCGCGTTGGTACATGACTTAAGAGCCTGTTTCTCGTTTCCGATCCGGTCTCGTAACCAAGCTTTGCCTCCGGTGCTAGGAAGCTGCGCGCTCTATTTTGACCAGCCAACGTCGCTCAGCCAATCGGAGATCGATGTCGTTGATCGCTTCGAGTACGTCGCGTGCGTCGCGATCGAAAACTATTGCGTCGTGCGTGCGATTCGACTGAGTACCGAGCGGCTTCACGTGGCCTTGCATGCCGCCAGTGCAATCGCGTTTGAATGGAACATCAAGACCGACGAAGTACGGCGATATTATAGTGTGGAGTCGGCGTTGCCCGAGAATGCGGACTTGCCGGAGCGATTAGCCGACGTGCGAGCACGAGTGCATGTGGACGACCGCGAATCATTCGAAGAAAACGTCCTCGCCTGTATACGGACAGGAAACGACTACCAAAACTTGTATCGTATCGTTCGGCCCGACCAGTCCATCGTGTGGCTTGAGGCACGTGGTGTGCTTCATCGGGATGCGAATGGAAATCCGGATCACCTCATCGGAATCTCCATGGACGTCACCGATCGAGAACGAGTGCAGGAAGAGTTGCGGCGTACGTCGAGTCTCTTGCATGCGGTCGCAAGTCGGACCAATGATGCCATTTTTGTCAAAGACATCCACGGCAAGTATTTGTTCTTTAACGAAGCCGCGGCGACCTTTGTTGGCAAAACGGTCGAACAGGTACTCGGCAAGAACGACTTCGAGATCTTTGATGCCCAAAGCGCCTCGCTCATTCGCAGTCGAGATCTCGTCGCGATGGAGACGCGAGGAATCAGCACGACGGAGGAGACGTTAACGGCCAATGGCCAAACTCGAACCTATCTCGCGATGAAGGGACCATACTTGGACGAGTCGGGCCAGGTCGCGGGTGTCGTCGGTATCTCGCACGATATTACCGAGCGGCGGTCCATGGAGGAGCATCTGCGTCAGTCGCAAAAGTTGGAGGCCGTGGGCAGATTGGCGGCCGGCGTGGCGCATGATTTCAATAATTTGTTGGCAGTCATCAATGGTCACACCGAACTATTGCTCGACTCGACTCCGAAAGAGCATGAACACTATCCACAATTGCTTGCCGTCAATCATGCTGGCAAGCGAGCGGCCAGTCTAACGAGCCAGTTGCTCGCCTTTGGACGCACGCATCCGTTCGTAAAAAGCCGATTGGATCTCAATGAAGCGGTGAAATCGTCCAGCCAGCTTCTTTCTCGCTTGATCGGGCCGAATATTGAGCTGTGCTACGAACTCGATCCAGGGGTCCCGCGAATTGAGGCGGATCCAAGCCAGCTCGAGCAAGTCATTATGAACTTGGTCGTCAATGCTTGTGATGCAATGCCGCATGGCGGTACGTTGACGCTTTCCAGTAGTCCGGTTTGGGTCGACGCGACGAACCAAACGGAATACTCAGGTGTCCCGCAAGGACTTTATGTGTCGCTTTGGGTGCGAGACACTGGCAGTGGCATGACGGGCGAAACCAAGGAACGCCTCTTCGAGCCATTTTACACCACCAAAGACGTCGGCAAGGGTACTGGATTGGGACTCGCGGTGGTGCATGGCGTGATGAGCCAATGCGGAGGCCACGTGCGAGTTAACTCCACCGTCGGTTGTGGCACAACGTTCCAGTTGCTCTTCCCACCGAGTTATTCAAAGTTCTCATAGCAGTTGTCGATCATGACCTAGCTCGATCGACCATCCTCAGCCAATGCGCGATTGGCGCGATCAAAGACTTCACTTGGCAGATTGCAAATGACCAGTTCCAAAAAGATACAAATAGCGGGTTGGGTGTTGAGCGTTCTCATCACTTTGTTTTTTTGTGTCGCCAGTGCGACTGGGAAATTCACCGAGTGGGAAGGCAAATCCGAAATGTTTGCCAAGATGGGATGGGGCGAAGACGTGATGGTCAAAATCGGGATCATCGAGGTGGCGATCGCGATCTTGTTCCTGATCCCTCGGGCATCGTTCATCGCCGCGATTTTATTGACTGCCTACTTGGGTGGCGCCATCGCAACGCATGTTCGCGTGGGCGAGGCCTTCTATTTTCCACTCGTGTTCGGAGTGCTCGTGTGGCTAGCGCTGGGGATGCGTCGGCCCGCGATTTTTCGTTTGGCGCTGGGAAGCGATTCGCCTAGCAAAGTGTGAGCGTCGGTTTTTGCTAACGGTGTCGACGAAAAAAAACACCGCCGCTTCGCGCGTGAGCGAGGCGGCGGTGATGTGAGCAGGTAGAAGCGAAGCTTCCAGAGACTATGCAGCTTTGCGAACTGCTTTGCCGGTTGCCTTGGTGGCCATTGGCTTCATCGCCTTGGTGGCAGCTGGCTTCGCAACAGCGACGGGCTTTTTAGCGACGACTGGCTTCTTCGCAACCGCTGGCTTCTTTGCGACGACTGGCTTCTTTGCGACGACGGGTGTCTTCGCCGCAGGAGTCTTCTTGGCGGTTACAGTCGACTTAGCGATCTTTGCGGACGCCGTAACGGGCTTGGCCTTGGTGGCGGGGCTAGTCGCTTTCTTTGCCACGGGTGCCGTTGCCTTCTTGGCCATTGGCGTTGCCTTGGTGGCGGGCGCCTTCTTGGCGGGGCTGGTGGCGCCGTTCTTCATCGCAGGACTCTTCTTGGCGACCGGGGTTGTCTTCGGCGCGGTCTGGTTCTTCGACATTCTTGTTTCCTATCGAAACTTGACGAAACGTGTAGACGATGTGCCTACGTGCGACAGGAAATATCAAAAATTCGTTTCAACGAGAAATAGCATTTGGAGATAAGCATTGAAAATGGACCCAGGGCGGCGCTGAAAATTGACCCACAGGGGTCGGGGTTGGGTCCTAAATCTCAGTCTTGGGCGAGGAAGATTTCGCCGTTGGTGGGGACTGCTTCACTTTCATCGACTCCCGGA
>JBGSKM010000023.1:0-25659 GCA_041741195.1 Pirellulaceae bacterium | reverse complement strand
TTATGGAGCAGCTTATCCAGTAGACTGGTATCGACTGACGGGTCGGCGACGGCTGTGGACTGCGATTCATCCATGATCGCGTCAACAGAACCAATTTCACCGTTTCAGCCAAGATCGATTTCAACAGGCTGAATAGTTACGTCCCATTATGATCGTTCGTTTGTGCTTGAGGGACAGCAAGAGTATCAAGCAGCTCTCGCTGATACGACACGGGCACTTGCAATCGCGTCCAAATTATCTCAGCGGTATCCGTTGATTACCGTGTACCGCGATTGTCAGCCTCAGATGCGTGACCGAATTAAGTCCGTGTCAGAAGTTGCCGAACAGCAATATATGCACGAATGTATACGCGATTCAGGAGTCCAGACGCGAAAGGCAAAACTAGTATCGTTCAGTTTGGCCGCGATCTCGCGCGGCTCACGATAGGAGAGACACAGACTATTTGCAGTCTGACCAACTTGTCCTGAGTGAGTGTTGCGATGCGCCGTCGAAAACCGTTTAAATTTGCCAGAAATCGAGCACCCAAGCTGAAATTTGAGCGATTGGAGAGTCGTCGCATGCTGGCGGCGAATTTCCTGTATTCGCTGGAAGCTCGGCCGGGCGCTCCCGATGAGGGGTTTGGGTTCGCCGTGGCGGCCAACGATCAGTTCCACGTGGTGTCGAACTTTGCGTCTAACCTCACCTATTATTTTCTTGAGGAACAACCGGACTTCGATTCTTTCTTTTACGGTGAGATCCAAGTTCATGACGCGACGACAGGAGAACTGCTCCGTACGATCCAGAATCCTTTTCCGTACGGAACGGGGCGATTTGGAGGACCTGGTGCATTTGACGATAATAATGAATTCAATTTTGAACTTGAGAGGCCCAACTCGTTTGGCTACTCAATCGACATTTTTGAGAACCTGATCTTAGTTGGCTCGCCTGGGTGGGAAGGGGATTTTGATTACGAATTCGACGCTGGCGACCATGACACCGGAGGACGTGCGTTTTTATTCGATGCGGAAACTGGTGACCTGCTGCATACTTTTGACGGATCGTATTTCCCGCAGGCCCCAGGAGGGCAGCCAGGTCAGTCACCGGGCGGTGGGAACAACGATGGTTTCGGGCGATCCGTGTCAATCGATGGAAATCGAATCGCGATCGGTGCGCATGGGCCATCTTACGAGGATGTAGAAAAAACGAGTCATGATATCGATCCAGGGCGTGTCTATATCTATAGCCCGACCACAGGCGACTTGTTGCACTTGCTTGAAAGTCCTGATCCCAGCCCCGTAGAAACTCTGGATTTCGGGGCGACTGTCTCGCTGTCGGATGGGAAGCTGGTTGTCACGGAGGGAGATCAGTTTTTCACGGAGTGGCAGTCTGGATATGAATTCGGTCCCGTACGGGTGTACGACGTACAGACCGGTGATCTGCTGCACACGCTCCCTGTCGATGGTTTTGAAGCGGTCATTGAAGGAAACAACATCGCGATCTTGGAAGCACCGGGCACCACTCATCTGGTGAATGCCACAACGGGAGCCGTCACGCAAACGATTCCCGGACGCCTGTATGATTTTGACGGTAACCTGATCGTGACTGGGCCGGCTTCCGGGGATCCCACGGCATTCCCGGTGATTCGAGACTTCCCGACTGGCATTGTCTTGTATTCCGTACCGACTCCGCCGGGCTTTGTGGAGGCCTACTTTGAATACAACCAAATTCCGCAGTTGTTCGGAGATCGCTTGTTTGTACCGGGCCGGCAGGGTGCGGCGAGCGAAGACGTCGTGTTTGTGTATTCCGTGACTGATGGTCCAAGCAATAGCCCGCCGACGGACATAGCGCTGACCAACAATTCCGTGCCCGAGAACTCTGCGAATGGCACCGTGATCGGCACACTCTCGGCCACCGATCCCGATCTCGGCGACACCTTCACCTTTGAGCTGATCAACTCAGCTGGTGGTCGCTTTGCCCTCAATGGCAATCAAGTGGTGGTCGCCGACGGCAGCAAGTTGGATTTTGAAGCAGATTCGACGCACCCAATAGTCGTGCATGTCACCGACTCCGCCGGGAACGTGTTTGGCGAGACCTTGACGATTCAGCTGACAAACATCAACGATCCGACAGACATCACGCTTTCGCCTAACTCAGTGCATGAGAATTCTCCCAACGGGACTGTCGTCGGAACGCTCTCGGCCACCGATCTCGATCCGGGTGAAACGTTTGCATTTGCATTGCTAACGACGGCCGGCGGGCGGTTTGCGCTCCAAGGCGATCAGATTGTTGTCGCCAACGGCAGCGCACTCAATTTCGAAGCGAATGCGTTTCACAATGTGACGGTACAGGTCACCGATTCCACGGGAAATACCTACAGCGAAGTGCTCGCGATTCTGGTGACCAACGTGAACGAGCCGCCGACCAGCATCGGTATCAGCAATAATCAGGTTTTGGAAAACACTCTGGTTGGCGCGGTTGGCGTGTTGGCGTCCAACGACCCCGATAGTCCTGACGCACAGACGTTTGAATTGCTGGATAACGCTGGGGGCCGATTCGCGCTCGTCGGTTCCATCATTACCGTGGCGAACGGCGGCCTGCTCGATTTTGAAACTGATACTTCCCATACGATCTCCGTCCAAGTTACGGATTCGGTCGGAAACCAATTCACGGGTCAGGTGACGATTAACGTCCTGAATGTGAATGAATCCCCAACCGACATCGCGCTCAGCAACAGTAGCGTATCTGAATCTACCGTGCGGTTGATTCACAATCTGACCCCGGAACCGCAACGGTCGTTTGGCGGGATGCTGGCGATCGCGGGCAATCGACTATTGATTAACGATTTTGATATCTCCGGTCCGCAGACGCGGCCGGGGCGCGTGATGGTGATGGATACGGCCACGGGGGAGCGGATCGTCACACTGGCGAACCCAAATCCGGTTAGCAATCAGCTCTCTGTGGACGGCTGGTTCGGACTCGATGGCGCGATCTCTGGCAATCTGGCCATTGTTGCCGCCCGCATCGCCAAAGTAGGGAGCAACGACAATGCGGGAGTCGTCTATGTGTTCAATGCGACGACCGGCGGACTTCTGCATACATTGAGCAGTCCCACGCCGGGATCAAGCCTAAACTTTGGTCAGGCTGTGGCCGCTTCGGGAAATGTCGTCGCAGTTGGCTCGCTGGATGGAGTTCAGGGCGCGGGTGTGGTCTATCTCTACAACGCAGTGACCGGCGCGTTGTTGACCACGATTCCCAATCCAGACCCGGACGCCTCGGTCGATTTCTTTGGTGCTGCGCTGGCCTTCAGCGGAAACACGCTAGTCGTGGGTGTTCCCGAAGAAATTCTCGGCGGACTAGTGGTCGGGCGGGCCTATCTTTACCACATTAACCCCATTTCGTTTGCGGCAACATTCGTCTCCACGTTGAGCAACCCGACACCTGCCGCCGGAGAGTTTTTTGGATCCAGCGTGGCAGTCGCGGGTAACCTGGTGGCTGTCTCCGCATTCGACGATGCCGGCGCTCCGAGTGCTG
The DNA here is from genome assembly GCA_041741195.1 of Pirellulaceae bacterium. Classification (GTDB taxonomy): domain Bacteria; phylum Planctomycetota; class Planctomycetia; order Pirellulales; family Pirellulaceae; genus JBBSJZ01. The sequence goes on along the minus strand of JBGSKM010000023.1, from coordinate 22,149 downwards.
GCGCTGTGTATGTCTTCGATGCCACAACAGGTAGTCTCTTGCGGACGATCACGGAGCCATTTCCCGCGGCCAACAACGGGCTGGGCAACTCGTTGGCCATCAAGGATCAATATGTCATCGCGTCGAGCCGGGCGAAGAATTCAAGCACGGGTGGAGTCGCGTATGTATTCCACGCGACATCCGGGGAACTCGTCGCAACGATCTCCAATCCTTCACCTGAAAGTCTGGATTCGTTCGGCGGTCAGATCGTCGTGGATGGCAGTCGCTTGGTAATTTCAGACCCTGGCGACGACACCGACAGTCAGAACCACGGCATGGTGTATGTGTATGAGTTGCCGTTCGGCCAGGCTTTCGGCACGCTCAGCACCACCGATCCCGACGTAGGCGACACATTTACTTATGCCTTGACGAACAACGCCGATGGACGTTTTGCGATTGACGGCAATCAACTTGTCATCGCCGATGCAACCAAACTGGACTTCGAGGCGGTTACTTCGCATGTTGTGACTGTTGACGTGGTAGATGCCGCCGGCAATTTCTTTTCCAAGGACTTCAACATCACGGTCACTCAGGTCAATGAAGCTCCCCAGGATGTGATTCTGACCGGCAATACGGTCCCGGAAGCGCAAGTCCGGTATCTGCATAACATTGGTCTTCAGGCCATCCCAACCTTTGGATACGTCACCGCAACCGATGGAGATCTGGTCGTGGCGGGCCATAACAACTTGCCAAGCCACAATTTGCCTGGCGAGGTTTCCGTCTACAACAAAACAACGGGTGAACTGGTTGCTGTGCTGGCGGCCCCGAGTCCCCAACTCGGAGAACTGTTCGGTGAGACAATTGCGATTTCAGGGAACAAAGTCGTCGTCGGCGCTAGACTGCGCAATACAGGAGTCGGCGTGGCCTATGTCTTCGATGCCACAACAGGCGCTTTGCTACATACTTTGAACAATCCAACTCCCGCGTCGAGCGGCACTTTTCCTGACAATTTTGGCTCAGCTGTCGCGATTTCCGGAAGTCTCATCGCGATCGGTTCGGAAGAGGACCTTGGTGCCCCGGACTCGGGAGCCGTTTATCTCTTTGACGCGACGACTGGCTCGCTCGTTCAGACCATTGCGAGTCCAAACCCGGCCATTCAGTCGAAGTTCGGCAATTCGCTAAGTCTGATCGCCAACACACTCGTCGTCGGAGCCAGTCTCGCAAATCGGGCCTACATCTTTGAGTTCAACCCCACTCCACAATCTGCATCACTTGTTGCCACGCTGAATGTCCCGCCCGGTGGCGGCGTGGATTCATTTGGGCGTGCTGTCACTATCGTTGGCAATATTGTAGCGGTCGGGGCTCCGAACAATGACACGGCCGCAGCGAACTCGGGTCAGGTCCATCTGTTCGATCGCACAACGGGCAACTTTTTGAGTACCCTTAACAATCCCTCCCCTGACGCAAATGATAATTTTGGAAGCTATCTTGCCGGCAACGAAACGTACCTCGCTGTGGCAGCACAGTTCGATGACACCGACGTAGCTGACTCCGGACGCGTCTACATCTTTGACCCGAGCAATGGCCAATTGATTTCCTCGATTGCCAACCCAACCCCTAACGGCGGCGATTTCTTTTCTCGAGTGTCGTTCTCCGGTAATACGCTAGTGGTAGGAGCGCCGACGGATGATGCAGATGGCGCAAATGCCGGTATGGTCTACGTCTTCGATCTGCCGTTGACCAATACGGTCGGCAGCCTTTCGACAACAGATCCGGATGCAGGAGATTTACCTATCTACACTCTCGTAAACGATGCGGAAGGTCGGTTCGGACTCGTCGGCAATCAGATCGTTGTCGTTGACCCGTGGCGTCTCAACTTTGAGGTGGCCGCGTCCCATAGTCTCCTGATCCAGTCGACCGACTCGAGTGGGCAATCGACTTTCGAAGCATTTGTTACCCAAGTCTCAAATGCCAACGAACCGCCCCAGAACGTTGCGTTCACCGGCGATGGCGTGAATGAAAACGCGCTCAACGGTACCGTTGTATCCTCATTGAGCGCGACCGACCCTGATGCGGCGAGTTCAACCACTTACAGCCTAGTCAACAACGCAGGTGGGCGGTTTGAAATCGCAGGCGACGCAATCATCGTCGCCAATAGCGGGCTGCTGGACTTTGAGACATCTACGTCACACACCGTGATTGTCCGCGCGACCGACAGCGGTGGCAAGTTCGTGCTGGAGACTCGGCGGATCAATGTGATTGATATTCTCGAGGCCACTGATTTTGGCGATCTACCCGATAGCTTCGGAACAAATTTGGCTACCGACGGCGCTCGACACATGCTTAGCAATACTCTTAGATTAGGAGCTGCCGTGACAAGTGAATTGAACGGACAGCCGAGTGGTGGTGCAAGTTTAGACTTGGCTGATGATGGCGTATCGCTGCCAGCGTTCTTTGTACCGGGACTCAATGCCACGTTTACGGTCACCGCTTCACAAGTCGGACGACTCGATGCCTTTGTTGACTACGATGGCAACGGGGAATTTGCCGAGACCGAACGGATCACGCCGGCAGCCGGACAGTTACTCATCGCGGGAGCGAACTCGCTTACGGTGGCAGTTCCGCCATCTGCCGTCGCGGGTAATCGAGGCGTGCGATTTCGACTCTCAACCGCCGGTGGTCTTGGGCCGATCGGGCAAGCCTTAGATGGCGAAGTCGAGGACTATATTGTCAACACTCTTATACCGTCTGTTAATAGCGGCCAATTGCTTCCGCACCCGGAGTTTCCCGGCCAGACGATGTTCTTTGTCAGAGGTACAGTCGCTAATGACAAGATTGCTGTAAGCGAATCGCCAAGCGGGATGCGGGTGACAATCAATGGTGTGACAGGACCCGAAGTAGCGTTGCCGTCTCGTGTCGTCATCTTTGGGCTTCATGGAGATGATGACATTCGTCTCAATGGAACATTGCTGCCGGGTCATATTGATGGCGGGACCGGCAATGATACGATTCGCGGTGGCAGTGGACCTGATCTAATACGTGGCGGGAGTGGCGAAGACATTCTGTATGGTCGAGCGGGTGAAGATGTCCTTTATGGTGGAAGCGGAAATGATGCGTTGTTTTCCAACGGAGGTGTTGGTTACCTTTTTGGCGAAGGGGGCCATGACGTACTTTGGGGAAACGGAGTTCTTGTCGGCGGAACAGGCGCAGATACGCTGAACGCTAATGGAGGACGTAACCTATTGATCGGGGGAGTTGGTGGCGACGCGATCAGTGGCGCCAATGCGAACCAGGGTGATATTGTCGTCGCCAGTTCGACGATCTACGACATCGATCTTGTCAATCTCCGCCTACTTCGCAACGAATGGCGCGCAGGCACGAGCTATCAAGTGCGCATTGCGAATCTTAGCGGGACGGGTAGCGGCGGCCTCAACGGAAATGCGATCCTTGATGCAACAACTATCTTCACCGATTCGAGTGTTGACGACATTGTCAACTTTGGAACGAATAACCCGAGACGCACGGATTGGGTGTTGATGCAACAGAACGACAACAAGCTTAATTCGCCAGGTGTTGTCACGATCATCGGCGGCGTCGCATCGCAAGCTAGCGGAGAAGAGTCGACACAATTCTTGGTGCCGCTTAGTGAAACCGGCTTTCACAATTTTGGCAACCCAGGAGATGTGAACGACGATACGTTTGTCACTGCTCTTGATGCGTTGATCGTCATCAGCCAGCTAGATGAACTTGAGGGTGTAATGTTGGAGTCGACATCGCACCAGCCACCTTTCATCGACGTCAATCAAGATGGAAAAGCAACAGCAATGGATGCTCTTCTAGTCATCAATCAGCTCAACCAGTTGGCCGAGTATCCGTTGTTGATTGCGTCCGACGTATCAGACCCTTTCGATGTTGCTGAGAGTGAATCGATGGCCGCGACGGCCTTAAATGATTTCTTGGATGAAGAAAGGGCAAGTGATGATTCGAAATGGGATCAACTAGCGGATTTATTTCTCACTAGCCGACTATTTTAGCGATCACCAGAGTGAATCACCGTGGTGATTTAGCCGAGAATATCGCGTCGGTTTTGGACGTAGTCCCAGACGACGAAGCGGTCGAGATCCTTGCCGCTGGTGAAGAAAACTCGACCCGTCGTGGACTGGGCCAGGCGGTAGGCAAACTTGATGTCTTCTTCGCTTTGGGACCAACTGGGAACGAGAAAAATATTGATTGTGATGCCCTCTTTCTTGCACATCGCCCCCTCTCGCATCGTCGCCTCTTCCGTTCTCGGGTCTGGCGGATAGAGCATGTAGAGCCAGTTCTGCTCGAAGTGCGCCGTGGGCAAACCGTCGGTGATGAGAACGATTTGGCGATTCGGCGTATCGGTCGCCGCGAGATTTTGGCGGGCTAACTGGAGAGCATGTTGGATGTTGGTGAAGTGCGGATGGATCTCGGTCTCACTGAGTTGCGGATCGCTCATATCGGCCTTCAATCGCACCCACGGGTCGTGAATCGTGACCGGTTTGGGCATCAACTCGATCACTTCGGCCGCGCTGCGAATCTTGGCGAACGTGTACATCTCGATGAATCGCAAGTAGTCACCGGGGTACTCAGACAAAATCAACCCTTGGAGTGCAAGTGCCATTCGCTTGACATTGATGTATTGTCCGTCATAGCGCATCGAGCCGCTCATATCCATCACCACACACGTCGCACACTTCGGATGGTTCCTCGTTTTGTGAACGACCATGTCGTCGCCCCGAAGTCGTAGCGGGCGTTCGTCGCCCTGCCGTAGCAGCGCGTTGATGATCGTTTGTGGCAGATCAAGGTTAGCGACGCTATCACCGAACTCGTACGGTTTTGTTCGTTGCAGCTCAACCGCCCCTTCACCGACAACATCGCCCTCGTGACGCCCGGAACGAGAGGGAGCAAGCTCACTGAAAATGCGTTTGAGCAATCGGCTTTGAAAGATCTTGTGTGCTTTCGGTGTCAAGCGAAATGCACCGCCCTGGTGATCTTGCTCCAGCCCCTGACGCTCCGCCTGCTCTCGCATCAAGTTGTCAATCTGCTGGCGCATCTCCTCGAGTTGTTGCATGTCGCCCGGCTCAGCGAACTCGCTCAACATCTCCATATCGATCAGCCCGATTTGAGCGGACTTCGCGGCTTCCTCGAGTTGTTTGAGCAGCTCGTCAATTTTTTCCAGCTCCTCCTTCACTTCGAGGGCCTTGGGAATCGTCAGCGATTCGATGCCGGTGAAGCCGTAATTGCTTGCCAGTTCTTCGATATTGTGCTTGTCCTTCATCCGCTCAAGAACATCGAGAATACTGCTGGCCCCGGCGCTAGTGTCATCGCCGATCTCGTACCACAAACGTTCGAGCAAGTACGGTTGCTCTTGCGCGATAGCTCGCTTGAACAGCGGTTCGAGTTTTTTGGGAACCTGGATTTGTTTCGCCGACTTGACGAAGACCTTGCGCGATTTTTTTCGAACCGATTCTGTCTCATACGTTGCCAGAATTTTGCGTCGTCGTTCTTCGAGCAGGGCCCGCAACATGTCCAAGCTCGGACCGAGTCCACGAATTTGACTCGGATCCAAACGTACGGCTCTGGCGAGCTCCTCTTCGGTGAGCTCGCGGTACTTGCCGTACATCAACGCCTGCTCGAAGGCGGGCGAGACGAGGTCGGGCGGCTCTTGATTGGGAGATGGGAATTTCGACGGATCGTACTTCTGGTACGAATGAATGATTCCACCGGGACGAAACATACTTGCATGCCGAGAGACGTGTGAAGAAACACTTGGGCGACAATCGCGTGATTATCAAAACACCAACGACGCTCAAAATTCGTATTCGATTTTTCCGTGTCGCTGCGAACGGCTGATACGGTCCATGCTGAACAACCCCGCAAGCACGAACTCGACACAACTCGCACGCACCGCTTCGTTCTCGCTCGCGTTCACCTCAAACGCTTTGTCCCAAGCCTTCGGAACTCGCTGCAACCGCTCTGCGTACTCTTTGCTCGGCAGCAAATCTCCAACTTCGACTCGCACGCCACCTCGAAAGATCTCGGCGATTTCCGCCAAGCCATGCTCTTCGACGTATTCCGCAAACACCTTTTGGATGGCCTGCGAAATGACAGCGTCGAGCACTTGTTTTTCACCCATTTGATGAGTGCCCATCAAGTCCAGCTCTAACTTGCCCAGCGAACTCGCGTACAAGTGTCCGAGATCGCTAATCCGCGGAACTGCGGGGCGTTCATCGTGCAAGATCCCCCGCTGTCGCGCCGACGCGACAATGGTGCGAAAATTGGCAAGCGAAAAACGTGCCGAGACGCCGGAGGCTTGATCAATGTACTTGCTGCGTCGGGCTTGGTTGGTGACTTCTTCGATGATTTGGTACATGAAGTAAGGCACTTGCACCGGGTACTCGCCCGCCAGATCGTCGCCGACCTCCTGCTGCATGATCTCGATCCCGCGGTCTCGATCCGCCGGATAATGCGTTTGAATGATCGACCCGATTCGGTCTTTGAGCTGGGGAATCACCTTGCCCGAACGGTTGTACGTGGACGGGTTCGCGGAAAAGAGAATGACGATGTCGAGATCGAATTGGATCGGAAAGCCACGGATCTGGACATCTCGCTCTTCAAGTATGTTGAACAATCCCACCTGAACCAGATCGTCGAGCTCGGGAAGCTCGTTCATCGCGAAGATTCCGCGGTGCATCTTTGGAATCAATCCGAACGCCAATGCCTCTTCCGCACTCATGCTGACCCCACCCGTCAATTTCGCGGGGTCAATTTCACCAATGATGTCTGCGAATTTGGTGCCCGGGCTAAGTCGTTCCGCATACCGGCGACTGCGATGCCACCAACCGATTTTCAGCTGAGCCGGATCGGTTTGGCTAACCAAACGTTTCGCAGCCGAGGTGATCGGATTCTCGGGGTCCTCGTGGACCGGCAATTCCGGGTAGTCAAGATACGGAATCCATTCGTCCATGAATCGAGTTAGCATCCGCATGATGCGACTTTTGGCCTGACCTTTTTCACCCAGGAACAACATGTCGTGCCCCGCCAAAAGCGCCAAGTTGATCTCGGGAATGACCGTGTCTTCGTAGCCAATGATTCCCGGGAAAAGTTCTTCGCCATCGCGTAGCATTCGCGTGAAATTGGCGCGAATTTCTTCCTTGACCGTTCGGCTTTGCCAACCGCTGGATCGTAATTCGGAAAGCGTCGAAGGTTGTGGGGCAGCCAAAACCGCGTTCATAAAACAATATCCGTGAAAGTTTCTCTGCAAGATGATTTCGTCAGGGTGATTGTAGCGCGATCGACAACGGGCGCGAGAGCACAATCGTGGAAACCCGGTAAATACCGCAGCGTGAGTCACTCTGACGGAGCGAGTTGCGTAGACAGACCGTCGCTCCCGCCAAAAAACTTGTCCGTTAGCGATGCATGCTCAAAAACCGCGTTTCCAACGAGTTTGCGTCAACGACCCAGCGGATGGAGTGGCGACCTTCACTGACCTGGCATCGCCCCACGCCGTCGAGCGGATCGATCTCGACGAGCTCGCCGTCAACGTAGACAGTTTGGCTGCCGCGCAAAGCGACGTTCACTTCGATACCCAGCAGTCCCGGCGTGGCCTGAGTAAAATTTCCCGTGAGATCCCAATGCAACGGCAGCAAGGACCAACCCGGTTGATGTTTCATCTGGATCATCGCGAGCGAATGGATCGTGCCCCCGACTTGGTAATGCAATCGGACCAGCGGTTGACCGCCTACCGTCGTCACGCGCCCATCCAAATAAATCGGCTCGTTCGGCGCCTGCAGTGAACGTTCGCGAGTGTCATTCAGGTGGCTGGACTGTCCTCCAACATCCTCGCGTTGAAAATTGGTAACACGCGTTAGACCGCTGGCGATGCGAAGTGACTCAGGAATCGAGTCACGGATTTGTTCACGTTCTCGTGACCAACGAAGTTCATCGACCGGCGAACTCAGTTCAATGGCTCGCCCCAGCAAATCCACAACATGCATGTTCGTCGTTTGTTGATTATGGCCCGACAAGCCGTCGGCATATGTTTGCCATAACTTGGCAATCGAACGCCACTCTTGGGCCGCGGTCGCTCTCGACTCAAGCAATTCGATCTCTTGCCTAGCCAAACCCGCCAAACGCATATCGCTACCGCGGGCGAGCCATTTCAGTCCTTCGGGCCAGCTCTGTGCCAGGAAGCAAAGGTGACGGCCAATGATTCCCGCATCGGACTTTGACGCGTTGTCCATTCGATCGCGATCAGCAACTTTCGCCGAGGATCGCTTCGCCTGTTTCGCGGCGGACATCAACCACTCAAGCTGAGTCACATCCGTGTCACGGTTCAGCGTTCTTGCCAACGGCAACAATTCTGTGCCTATGTTTTCGCATACTTTGTCGCCGCTATCTCGCAACATCCAATGCCCAACCACCAAGCCTTGCCCGACCAACGCTTTTTGTAAACTCAACGAGCAACGCAGACCGACCGCGGTTTGGAAACTTTGCTGCACATATTCGACAAAGCCAACGTCATAAACCTCAGAAAACTTTTGCCAACGATCAAGTAACTGCTTGGGTTCACTTCCGAACCATAGCACCGACGAGGCGATCATCTCCGCCGACCAATGCTCGGCCGAACCGACCGTCATTGAAACCGTGGTACGATTGACGTCTTCGTGCAAACGAAAAAGGTCCGATTGGTTTTCTAAGAACTCCAACTTTATCAGCTCGCTGAGCAATCCGGAGATCGAGATCTCGCAATCCGACCGCGTGTACGCCGGATGGCGTTTCGTTGCCAACCGCGGAGTGGAGAGTGACACCGAAGGCGGTGGTTTCAAAGACTCTTTGGATCTGATCCACATCACGCGATCCGATGGCGGTTGGAGCATACGGCGAGGAACGGCGCGCTCCGTCGTCAAGGGAGTGCTAGGCGATCCGAGCGAATGAATCGCGGGCGGTCCAGCGTCTGGCGTCAATCCCGGTTTGCCCATCGAATCGTCGGTGCCACGGTTCTCTGGCAGCGGTTTTCGGACATCCAACGCTGGCATCGTTCGATCGGCATCCACCGTTTCGGGAACGACTCTTGGCTTAATGACATCTGGCTTAATGACATCTGGCTTGATGACATCGGGTTTGATGTCGACTTGCCGTGTCGCCGCGATCGATCGAACGATCCTGGATCGGTTCTGGTATTGCCACACCGCAAGCCAGCCTGTGGTTAACACGAGTGCCACAATCAACGCGACGATCGTCCGAGGATGTTGCATCCACTGGCGATAGCGATCCAGTCGCCGGGCCGATTCGTATCGTCCCACCAAGTCCTTGACACAAATTCGCGAGTTGAGCGTCAATGAATGTCTCGCACTCTCCAACGACCAGGGCTCATGATGCACCGTTTCGGTGATCGCCGAATCGCCAACGAGAACCGGCGCGGTGACATCTTCGTCGGTGCCATCGAGAATCTCACCCGAGAAAGGGCCAGAGTGGAACTTGGTAGATCCAGCGGCCAGTAAAGCACCCGGCAAGATACGTCCGACGTGAGCTCGCTCGACCGCATCCATTCGTCGACGCGGGTCCAACAAACGGTATGCCGAAGCGGCGACTTTGGATAGTTCACTCGTGCGCACATCCTCGGTCGGTGAAACCATCGAAGCGGCTCGCATGGTCGCGCGACGAATCACCGTCAATCGACACTCTTGGGGACGAACCCCCAAACGATCAAAGTCACTGGGGTCCAAATCGACGATTGGGGAAGTGGTCGTGTCCATCGGACCCGCTAGACGTCACAGAGCTTAAAAGCTTGTTCCAGTGAAAGGATTGGGTCAGCATCCGTCGGAATGAATTCCTGAGCGATATAGCCGGTGTACCCCGTGGCGAGAATGGCGCGGATGATCGGAGGATAGTTGATTTCCTGGCGATCATCGATTTCACCCCGACCCGGATTGCCCGCCGTATGGTAATGCCCGACGAGTGAATGATATCGATCGACGTTTCGGATCAGATCCCCGTGCATGATCTGGACGTGATAGATATCGAAGAGCAACCGAAACTTAGGTGAATCGATCGCTCGTATGAGGTCGGCACAGATTTCCAGATCGTCACCCCAATAGCCGGGATGACCTTTCATCGGATGCGTATCATCGACACTGTTGAGATGTTCGAGCACAATCCCGACGCCCTTTTCCTCAGCATATGGCACCACTCGCTTCCAACAGGCCAAGCAATTCCGCTTAGCCGCCTCGTCATTGATTCCTAGCTTCTTCATTCCCGTGAACGTGATCACATTCGGCGCGCCGTACTGAACGGCTAAATCGATGCCTTCTCGCAGTTTGGCTTCCACGACCGCGTGATTATCGGGGTCGAGTGGGCCCTGCGAAAAACCATGACTGCCGACCAGCGATATCTTCAACCCCATCTGTGTCACCGCCGGATAGTCGGACGCCGGGATTCCTTCGATCGCTTCGAGTCCGATCCGTTTGCAATGCTGTGCAAGCTCGACACCGGACATCGGATTGAAACACCAACCCATCACGGACTGGCGCACCGAACGAGACCGTTCGGCCACCGGAGGTTCCACAGCAACCGCGGGCAACGTCTCGGCAACCAACCCCATCCCGGCAATCGCACAAGCCGTGTCGGCAAGAAAATCTCGACGTTTCATCTGATCCTGGCTCCTCATTGAAAACTTTCACGGCTACACGAAAGTGTAAATGATACGACGCAGGAGCGGCGACAAAGTTTCGCGAGAATTCATAACCTGCCGCGTGGAAATGACTTAGCGATCACCGAATCAATGCGTCGCGAGTCAAGGCAGCGAAAGTTTGGCCCAGTACGGATGCTTGCGGTCGGCACGCGTGCGGGCATCCTCGAGCATCACGCTGATATCACCTTGATAGTCAAAGTAATTGGGGCGATCACGATAGCGGACGGTGATCCGCTGGGACATGTCCAAGCCCATTTCAGGGCTGAACCAAATCGTGAACGAGTCCGACGGACCCTGGCCAATGCGTATCTGATTTTCGGCGCCGACGGTCGCCGAAACCTTACCAGCACGTAGCCTCTCGGCCATATCCCACAACACGGGATTGATCGCCGCCGGCGGCTTGATCGGCCCCATCTCCAACCACCAAAAGAAACGGTCGTCCACTCGCATCGTGGCGGTTTCAATCTCGCGAGGTGGCGCGCCCCGTACGTGCGCCGACGACCGAAGCCAATCAAAAATACTCGGCATGTCCTCGTAAAAGTTTTCGCGGCCGCGGCCACGATACATCACGACCATCGCATCGTAGCCGAGCCCCATGTAATCGTTCATGATCGGTCCGTTACGAATCAACGGTGCGGGAGCTCCGTCCCGCTCACCCATCAATAAGTAAAGCGGAACGTACTTGGCATTCAAATCGTAGTGATGGATCGTTTTGCGAGGCTCTCCTCCGACAGACACCATCCCCGCCCAAAGATCCGGATGCGCCAATGCGATGTCCCAAGCCGCGGTGGCCCCTTCGGAATGTCCCGCCAGGAACACACGATCCGAATCAATTTGGGATCGTCGCATCGCATCACGCAATGACGCCAGCACTCGAGCATGCTCGACCGGCGTGAACTCGTAGAGGTTCTGGCCAGGGCGTGTCCAATGCGGCGCTACGACAATAAAACCATACCGTGATGCCAAGCCGAGTCGGGTATCGAGTCGTTCGTCATATTGACCCGCCCACCATTCGATTTGTGATTGTGGGTCAGCCCCCGGCGGTGCAATAGCCACAATGCACGGATACGATCGCTGGGGATCATACTCCGGTGGCAATTGGATGTCATAATCGACATCGCTGGGAAGACCTTCCAAGCCGCTGAGGTGATAATTACCCGTCACGTGTTCGTCACGGCTCTCCTCCGGAAACTCCAGCGGCGGGACCAACAACGGCAACATCCGACTGATGTATTCGGGCTGGGTACCTTCGATGGCACGCAGCTCATTGAGAATGGCCTCGCGTCGCTGTGGGTCTTGCGTGACCAAATACTCGCGAACCTTTTCGCGGACTGTGAGCAACGAGACCGCGATCGATAAATTATTTTCGCCGCTGCCGTTGCCGAGCAGCCATCCACAAATCGCCAGGGCAATGCGGCTGTCCAAAGGAACTTCCGGCGACTGTCCCAACCGCGAATAGTCACTCATTCGTGCCAGCGAGTTGATCGAAAGTTGACTCTCCAATTCGTCGAGCAGTGGGACAATCGCGGCGAGCTGCTGCGGCGATAGCGTCTGGACCTGTTGCCTCAACTGGCCGACAAGCGACTCGATTTGTTTGTCGGTTTGATCCGCCTCAGCGATCGCGTCCTGAACTTGAATTCGAGTGACTCGGCCGACGTCAGCCAAGGGAAATCCATCAAGTATTTGACGCGACAACGCCGGCTGGCCCACTTCCAGTCGTAGCTTTGCCTCTTCGAGCAACTGATTGGCTTGACGCTCGGTGATCGAAGCGATCTGGGCCTCCAGTCGTTTCTCCTCCGGGAACAAACCAATGGTCTCTTCGAGCACATTCTTGGCGTCCGAATATCGCTCGGCTTCGTTGAAGAAACGCACGACATTCAAACGCTCGTCCAGATCCGTCATATCGAGTCGACGATTGAACATCGAATTCAAGGTCGCGGAATCAAGGCTGCTTGTCGCCAAACGCATGTCCCAAACGTACGACGGAGTCGACTTGAGGCCTTCGAGCTTTGCGTACCTCGCATTGATCTCCGTGATCCCCTGGAGAATCGGCAACGACTCACCCTTCGGCCCGCGGATGATGACCTGCCGACGTCCATATTCGTTCAGCGGTGAAATTGCCAGCAGGTCACCAAGCCCCTGAATTTCATCGCCTCTTGCCACGGGCTGGGCAATTTCGATCGTTTGCTGCAAATCGGCGACATCAACCGGCGCACCGACAACGAGCGCATTTTTATGGATGTAAACCCGCCGTAAACCATTGTCGATCATCCATATCGGTACCGACTTGACCTCGCCGGCACCTCCGGCGGCAAATGGATCTTGGTTGATCGAACTGATCTCGAACTTGAATCCACGCAGGATCAGCCCATTGCGCAGCCGCACCAATTGCTCAGCCGAGACCGGTAGCGACGCAAACGCCAGCCACACGGACGCGCAAGCGACCGCGAGTAGCCGGCCAAGGAATGGATGTCTCCCGCTGGGATTTCGTCTCCCGCAGGTATTTCGTTGCTTGTTGGGATATCCGCGATATCGCCGGTGCCAATCAAATTGGTCACCGGCGGCACGCTCGGTCCTAGCGTCCACTAAAGAATTTCTTGAGTGCGTCGTCGGCCGCATCCCGAGAGTTAGCGGTCATGGATTTCTTGAGATCCATCGGTAGCTTGCCCGGCGCCTTTTTCTTGTCGGCTTTGCGGTCAGCCACTGAGCCGGCGGCCTTCACGGATTCATCCACCGACAATTCGCTGCTATCGGAATCGCCACCCGGTGTCGCCGCGGCATCGTCCAAGCGGAACTGGCGAGTCTCAGGATCCGACAACTTTCGAACACGGTCGATTTGGTCCGCCTCATCCAACCAGGACGTCACGTCCACGGGTTCAAAGCGGCTATCACTCGACCCAGATTCGACCGTGCGGGCGGCTGCGTCGGAGACATCGACCACCTCCGGCTTCTTGGCCGCTTGAAGCCCGTGCTCGATCACCACTTCAAAGCTTAACTTACCAATCTGCAGTTTATCGCCCGGCTCGAGCGACTTGGCTCGATCGGTCGGAAGCCGATTGTCGTTAACGTAAGTTCCATTGCGACTCTTCAGGTCCTGCACCAGGACACGATTGTCGCGAATGACGATGATGCAGTGCTTACGGCTGACCGATTCGCTCTTGGGTCGCAATTGGCAGGAATCACTCCGGCCAACCAAGAACTTCTCACTGTTGACAGCGATCTCCTTGCCCTGCTGACTTCCCGTCAACACTCTGAGCTTTACTTGCATACGAAACCCTTTTTTCTCACTTTGGCGCTGTTCTGCTACCACACCAGCTTGCGTCTGGATTCACCCAGGACTTCACCGGCATTTTTCCCCGATCGCACCGACGATCCGCACCCGCAGAAATTTGACTCAAGACAAACGTCGCAAAAATAAGAAAAATAAGTCCCTGTCATCGCGGCCACCGATCGTGCCTCGCCAAATAAATCTCGATTCCGCCGACGTGAGCCTATCAGCAACCATCGGACCGTTCCACCGTCCGAGTCGACATTTAATGGGTTCAGCCGATTAAGTGTACTCTCTTTTTAGGCACGGATAATCCCCCTGGCGGAATAATAGCGTAGCCCTCAGCCCCATAATTCCAGGGCCGGCTTTAGCCAATTTCGACTCCCTTCGATCTTTTTCCGTATAAACCAGCTATCTGCGTGTTAGCCATGACGGGTCCGCAAAACGTCGAGTCCGAATGAGGCTTGCGGACTCGAGCTCCTCCGCTTGCAATTCCCCCTGATCCCACTGGACGCCAAGCCGATCGCCCAATCGCGAAGTGATTTCGCCGGACAGGTCCGCAACCGTCACCGCTTGCGACCCAAGATCATTGACCCCGGGTAACTCGGGGGCGCCAGTGGAACTTGCCATGAGGATGCTGCCATGCTGCAACACACTTCCTCGAACCCGCCGCTGCGCACTGCCTACGATCTTGTACCCACCAAGAACCACATCCCACTGAGTCCTTCGTTGGAAGCACAAGAATGGTTCGAGGTTACATGCTTCGGCTTGCACCGTAGACTCCGAGTCGTCGACTTCCGACTCACCGTAAATATCAGCCGCGCTGCCCAGCCCACGCAGCGTCTGGATGATTGACTGGTGCACCTTCAAATACAATTCCGGTGCGGCACCCAATGGCGATGATCGACCGATGATCGCGGCAAGACAACCCAGCGGCACTACCAGGCTGTAGGTCAACTCACGATCATGCACAATCGCGCCACCCCCGGTGCTCCGTCGCACGATGTCAAGCGATTGACTCGGCTCGTGTCGGCCGCGTTCGATAATGCCTTGAAAGTATCCGAGCGACAAAGTTGGCTGCGACCAACCATAGAACCTCAGCGTCGGAACCGAACTGCCAGAACTCGACTGGGATGCGAATTCCAACATGGCTTGATCGACCGACATGTTCTGTGGCCCATCGAACGACTCCCACGGGAGCAACCGTCCCCGGATCACGATGGCTCAGAACACTGCTTTTGATAAGCAGCGTGGTCCAACAACAATCCCAAGTCGTCTTGGTTGGCCACCTTGACTTTCATGATCCATCCAAAGTTGTAGGGATCGTCCTTTAATTGGTCGAGGTGATCCGCGAGGTCTTGATGCACCTCGAGTACCTCACCGCTCACGGGCGCATACAAGGGGCTGACCGCCTTAACCGATTCGACTTCGCCGAATTCCTCGCCGCGGGTCAGCACGCGCCCCGCTTTGGGCAAATCCATGTACACCAGATCGTTGAGCTGTTCGATGGCGAACGCTGAAATCCCCACAACCGCCACCTGGGCGCCATCGACCTGTGTCACGTCAACCCACTCATGTGACTCGGCAAATAACAAACTCGTTTCATCGCGAGACATCGCGCACCTCAATGCAATCAGGAATAATTTGGGAACAGGGGGGAGCTCGCCATCGAACTCGCTCGATCACGTTGAACTGGATCGTTGGTAAAACGGAAGCGGTGTCATCTCCGCAGGAACTTTCTCGCCACGCAAGTCGACGAACACTTCACCACTGGCACGATTCGGATCGTCGATATACGCCATCGCAATCGGATGGCTTAGTGTCGGCGAAGGGCAACCGCTGGTCACTTCGCCGATGGTATTGCCGACTCGATCCAATACTGCGGCGCCTTCGCGTACCACTCGTTTCGAATTGGGAACCAGCCCCACTCGAACTCGGCCGGGCCCATTCGCAATCACGCGTCGCAGGGCCTCGCTGCCCACAAACTCGCGGCCATCGAGATTACAAGCAAACTTGAGCCCGGCCTCGATGGGCGTGATGGACTCGGACAATTCATGACCATAGAGCGGCATGCCCGCTTCGGTGCGCAAGGTGTCACGCGCCCCGAGTCCTGCGGCGATGAAGCCCGCGTCTCGCCCGGCGAGCAACATGTTTTCCCACACTCGCACTGCGTCTTCGCGGCGAACGATCAATTCCAAACCGTCTTCGCCCGTGTAACCGGTGCGGCTCACAATCACAGGTTTCCCCAAATGCTCGGTGACCACCGAGTGGTAGTAACGCAATCGATTCGCATCAAACTTAAAAAATCGACCACAAGCGGCGAGGACGGACGGCCCCTGCACGGCAATCATCGCCGTCA
This sequence comes from Pirellulaceae bacterium, assembly GCA_041741195.1. GTDB lineage: Bacteria > Planctomycetota > Planctomycetia > Pirellulales > Pirellulaceae > JBBSJZ01. The sequence goes on along the minus strand of JBGSKM010000023.1, from coordinate 5,826 downwards.
ACTCAGTCCGATCGGTCATGGTGACAAACGGAAACCGCTCCAGGTGCGGAGTGATCCACTGAACAATCTTGGCGCGATTCGACGCATTGACCACCAACAGGTAGTACTGCTTACCCGAGGGAATCTGCAAATGGGAGACGAGTACGTCGTCGAGAATCCCGCCCTCCTGGTTGCATACCAGCGAGTAGCGAGTGCGTCCGAGGCCGAGATCCGTGACGCGCCGAGTCAACACGGCATCGAGCAACTCCGCGGCCCCATCACCCTCCAGTCTCAATCGACCCATGTGCGAAACGTCAAAGAGCACTCCCGATTGCCGGCATGCTTGATGCTCAGCCACGATCGACCGGTAATAAATCGGCATTTCAAAGCCGGCAAAAGGCACCATCCGAGCCCCAGCGGCCCGGTGCCAAGCGTCCAGCGGTGTGGTCTGTAGCAGTGAGTTCATCCGGATACTTTATCGCCGCTGGGCTTCGCTTCGTAGGGGACCGGGACGTCGACGACCGCGACCACACGCTGGCATCAAGCGATGGTTAAATGCTTGAGCCGCTACAATCCCCGTGCCGCCATCTTGATGGCGAAGAATCCCTTGCCGGCCGTAATCAGCAACTCGTCACGATTCTTGCCGCCGAAACAGACATTCGCGGTCCATCCCTCCGGCGTTGCGATGGAACCGAGCTTCTTTCCTTGCGGATCAAACACCGTCACTCCCTCTCGCCCGGTGATATAGAGTCGCCCTTCGCGATCCAGTGTCATCCCATCGCTTCCCGATTCACAATGCAGCGTGCGATCGACCAATGAGCCGTCGTCGGCGATGCGAAATCGATAGGTCTTTCCGTCGCCGATGTCAGCAACAAAAAGCAACCGCTTTTCCGGATCGCCGACGATCCCGTTGGGTTGCTTGAAATCACTCGCCACCACCGCCAATCCCTCGCCATCGAGAGAAACGCGGTAGACGTCCTGGCGATGGAGTTCCTTGTCACCGCGTTGCCAATACGGTCGCTTGTAAAACGGGTCGGTGAAATAGATGGTGCCATTCGCATCGACCCAGCAATCGTTGGGGCCATTGAACAACTTGCCCTGCCACGATCCGACAATGACGCGGTGTGTTTTGTCGGCGACGTTGATCGCCCACAATTCGTTCTTGCCGTCGGCGCAAGCGATCAACTCTCCGCTGGGCGCAAAGAACAACCCGTTGCTACGTCCGGCCGGTTGCATCCAAGTCTCCACCTTGCCAGTCGCGGCATCAAACCGCAAGATCCGATCATTGGGTTGGTCGGTGAAGTAAACATTTCCTTCCGCATCACAGGCGGGCCCCTCCGTGAACTTGTATCCATCGGCAACCGTCTGGAGCGTTGCCCCATCGGCGACCACATTTCCCAGCGATGACGGCGTCTCTGCTGTGCCAGTCGCGGCAACAGTGCTTAACAAAATGATCGCCAACGACCGACAACCACTGCGAATGAACATGCTCTTGCTCCAGATTTGATTTTGAACTGATTGGACCGTGATTGGACCGCCGACATGATGACTATGAAGAAGGATCGCTATCGTTTGCGTCGCTTCTTTTTTTCGCGACGGACACTCTTGCGTTTGGGTTTCGCGATCGCCTTTCCGGCGGACGCCTTGGCTTGACTGGGCAAACTTCGACCGACCGAATGATTCTTGATCGCTTCGAGATACAATTGCCGGTCTTGCAAATCGACTTTCGCAATGCGAACGGTTAACGAATCGCCCAACCGATAGCGATTGCCGTCCTTGAAACCGATGAGCATTTGACCGCGACGTTCGAATCGATACTTGTCGTTGGGAAGTGTCGTTGTCGGAATGAATCCATCCACCGGCAGCCTGACACAACGGGCATGGATCCCGTCCGCGAACACACGACTGATGACCGCTTCGAGCGTCTGGCCAATCTGCTTGCTCAAAAAATGCAACAACTTCAACTCGATCAGATCTCGTTCCGCCCGTTCGGCGTTGCGTTCCATGTCACTGGTGTGATGCCCGAGTTTGAATAAGGTCTCGAAAGATTCGTCCGGTGTTTTTTCTCTGTCGATCAATCGCTGTACCAAACGATGCACCGTGAGATCGGGATAGCGTCGGATGGGACTGGTGAAGTGACAATAATGCTCCATATCGAGCGCATAGTGGCCTTCGACCTGGGGGCCATACACCGCCTTGCTCATGCTTTTGAGCACCGCGAAATTGACCGCGTTCTCCAGCGGAGTGCCGGCGACTTGATCCAGTACCGCTTGGATCTCAAAACGGCTTTCGACCGATTCGACCTTCAGCCCGAGGTCCTGCACAAACGTTTGCAACTGCCTCAACTTGCGACGATCCGGCGGGGCATGAATGCGGTGCAGAAACAATAGTTCTTGGTCGTCCAGCCAAGTCGCCACGGCTTGGTTGGCCGCCAGCATGAACTCTTCGATGATTTGGTGGCTCTCGGTGTGCGTGACCAAGTGCGCGCCTTTGACCTTTCCGGTACGATCTAGCTCGAGTTTGATATCGGGCATGTCCATCGAGAGCGAGCCTCTCTTGAACCGACGTTTGCGAATCGCCATCGCGAGTTCGTGCATTCGCGACAGCAACTCACAAACTGGCTCGCCCCAAGACTCGCGAAACACATCGGGACTTGCGAGAAACTGGTCGACTTGCTCGTAGTTCAATCGCATGTCGCTGCGAATCGCCGCGTTGTAAACTTCGCTGTGGGTGATGTGAAGATCTTGGTCGAATTCGATCTCGACGGTCTTGACCAACCGAACCTTCTCCGGCTGCAAGCTGGCCAAGTGATTGCTGATGATCTCCGGCAACATCGGGATCACTCGATCGGGAAGATAGACGCTCGTGGCTCGCTTGAGCGCCTCGTCATCCAACTTGCTGCCACGGGGCACAAAGTAGCTAACGTCCGCGATGTGAACCCTGAGACGCCAAAAGCGGCCTTCCTTTTCAAGTGAAATCGCATCATCAAAGTCACGTGCATCGAATGGATCGATCGTGATCGTCAATAGGCCGGTGAGATCACGGCGATCGGCATCGATCTTGGAATCATCAAAGCGATCCGCTTGTTTGCGGGCATCATCGAGCACGGACTCGTCAAACTCATCGGGCAATCCGTATTGCCTCATGATCGTCAGCGTATCGATCGCCGGATTCTTGCTGCTACCGAGTCGCTCGAGGATGACCGCTTCACCGTTGGCTTCGCCCTCGCCACCACGTTTATTGTCGCCAGGAAACTTCACCACTTCGACGAACACTTTATCGTGATCTTCGAGCGGAAGACCTCGCACGTCGCCCACGGCCACCGGATCGGTGTAGGGAGTGCCATCGAGAAACACGACCGCGTGTTTTCCCTGCAAGCGGAACGTCCCGGTGAATTGACGACGCGCCCGCTCGAGGATTTCCTTTACTACCGCTTCCGTCCCGCCGCCCCGATCGCTGGCACTGAGTTCGACTTCGACGATGTCACCTTCGAGTGCCCCGAGTGTCGAACCCGGCGGCACGAAGCAATCCTCCGCCATGTCGTTGCGAGACGAGCCCGCCGCGGGACTGGACAATCGCACGAAGCCGAATTGTCCTCCCATCGCGCGCCGAAACGTCCCCCGCACGCGGCCTCCGCCGACAGGTTCATTGCTTGACGGAAAGACGACGTGATTGGAACCGTAGGCCAATCGCCCTTCGAGCGTCAGACTCTTGATCACACGGCGAACCTCGCGATAGTCGTCCGGAAAGGCGTCGATCGCAATGGCGATTTGTTTCGGTTTGACCGGCCGATACTCCGCCGCGTAGACGTGCCGCAGTATCCGGTCGGTCAATTCACTCGAAACTTCCATTCATTCTTCCTCGTTGTACTTTTCGATCGCTGGATTCATGCCGCCCGTTCCAGCATTGTAAGCGCCAAAGCGGGGGCAAATTCGTTAGCGGCTGTCACACCACTGGGCAGAATGATGCTCAAGCTCTTCGGTCATGCCCTGGGTATCCGTCAGTGGACTCGATAAGAAACGGGCGTGCAACACAACATGGCGCCAGTGCGAGCGAGGTGGTCGATTGCACGCACGTTGTCAAAAACAGACTTCGAGGCGTCATCAAGACACTGACGATGCGACGTGTCGGTCTACTCGTCATCATCGGGCGTAAACAGCCACTCCAAGTCGATCTTCGGGTTAGTGGGGTCTTGGAAGTCGCTATCATCAAGCTTGAAAAGTTCTCGCAACTCGTCCGTGGTTGCTTCCTTATGCAAAATCCAGGTGCTCATGCTGGCACGATTGATCATCGCCGATTCATGAGGGTCTTCGTCTTTCTCGGACACGAAATATAACTTGTATGTCTCGTCTTCGAGAACGGCTTTCTGTGCCAGCAGTTGCTCATCCGAAATTTCGGCGCCAGCGATCCGCTGTTTGATCAGTTGAATCAACTTCAATCCTTGCGCCATCATTCGATCCAGTGCAACGACCTGGTCGCCCCAGTCGACCAGCGGGTCCGCCGTCGTCGGGGGATTCCAGCCATCGTCACCACTCGACCAGTCCGGGTTTGTTATTTAAAAAACTCCAAACAACTACCGTGGCAAAACGCTTGGATGTGGCGAAGACTCGTCTTCGATACCCACTTTCGTTCGTTTGATTTCACGCCATTTGGCAATGAATTCATCAACTGCTTGGCGACGCTCCTGACTGTAGTCAAAGTGCAGGAATTTCAGAGTCGTCTTTGGAAGCTCAGCTAGCTGCAAAAGCTTTTGTAGCGATATCTTGGGGTTTTTTTTTAAACTAATGTCTTCCAGGGAATCGCATTTGGAAAGTTCGATCAACCATTCTGGCGTGACATCGAGACCGTCAAGCATTACGCTGGTTAGCTTGCCTCGCTGGAGTATCTTCGTCAATGATTTTAGCGTGAATCCTGGGGACGAGTTTACTACCAATGTATCTAGATTTTCGCCAACGGCTGCAAAATGATCAAAAAGTTCGCTGGGGACGGATGAATCTGACACTTGCAGCCTCCAGAAATCTTTAAGAATGTTCCCTTTGGATGCAGTGACTGTTTGGCCGCATTCATCGATTGTGCTGTTCGTTATCTCCAATCTGGATAGCTCGGTACACCCAATCCAATGACCAGCCCAGTTGCCTTTTAGGTGAACCTGAGAGAGGTCAACAACATTTGCGTGGCTTGAAATATGACCTCCAAATGTGCCAAACTCAACTATAAAGTTCCGCAAATAAATCGCTACGAGTTCTGGCAAATGCCCGAGTGCTTCCACTGGAAATGTTTCGCGTTTCTCACTATTGCTACCAACGATAAGCACGTTGATATCCGTCATAGCCGCAATCGACTCCAGCGACTCAAAATGGTCTCGCCAGTCATCATAGTACTCACCAATTGTTTTCAATTCAGCCATGTCAATTCCTGAGATCGCAATGTTTTACGTAAAGACTACGAAAATGTTCACTCATCGTCATCCGGCGTAAATAGCCATTCAACATCAACGTTTGCGTCCCAGTTGTCATAGCCGATATATGGATGAAGACAAATGGGTGGGGTTTTTTGATAGTCTGCTGTCACCAGTTACCTGAGCCCCTAACAGCGTGTTGATTTTCGTCGTTTTCGCGCTATCTTGATTTCAACATGCTGGGAGGCATTACGATGGCACTTGGAAAACGAAAGCGACAACAACAGGATACGTTCTGGGTCGCTGCCGATAAACTCGGCAACGGACCGAGAAACGCGTTCTACGATCGACTCAATCAGTTGCTCAATGAAATTGATTTTGATGGCAAGCTTGAGAAGGCCGTCGAACCGTTCTATCAGACGACTGGACGCAAAGGGCTGCCACCGGGC
>JBGSKM010000022.1:0-255449 GCA_041741195.1 Pirellulaceae bacterium | reverse complement strand
TACCATCTTTGGGCATTTCGACGACGGGAGTCCGGCCGAATTCGCCGCCCCAGATCACTAGGGTTTCTTCGAGAAGTCCGGTGCGTTTGAGATCGCTTAGCAATGCGGCGATCGCGGTGTCGACTTTCTCGGCCAATCGTTGGTGATTGACCTCCAAGTCGTCATGATTGTCCCAGGGTTGTCCGGCACCCGTGTAAAGCTGGACATAACGAACGCCGCGCTCGACGAGCCGGCGGGCAATGAGCGTTTGACGTCCAAACTCGCCGTCGCCATATAGCTTTCGCGTCTCGGCCGTTTCGTGGGAAATGTCGAATGCCTCGGCGGCTTCGCTTTGCATGCGATACGCCAACTCGAACGACTCGATCCGCGACTCCAAACGTGGGTCGCGCGGCCGGGCGTCAGCATGCTGTTGATTGAGCGACGCGAGCAAATCCAATTGGTCCCGTTGGTCACCAAGCGACACTGATTTGGAGCGGATATTGTCGATCAATTGGTCGATTCGCGTGTGACTGGAATCGATGTAGGTCCCTTGATACTTACCCGGCAAGAATCCAGCCTGCCAGTTCTCCGATTCTTTGATCGGGTATCCCCCAGGACACATGGCAATGAACGACGGCAAGTTTTCATTTTCGCTTCCCAGTCCATACGTTAACCACGAACCGACGCTGGGGCGGACGACACGCGATTCGCCGGTATTCATGAGCAACAACGAAGGCTCATGGTTGGGTACGTCCGCGTGCATGGAACGGATGATGGCCATCGAGTCCACATGTTTTGCCGTCTTGGCAAATAGCTCGCTCACTTCGATGCCCGACTCGCCATACTTTTTGAACCTGAACGGCGACCGCATCACATGTCCGGTCGGGCGCTCGGTCTTGAGGTTGGCGATCGGAGCCGTTTTGCCGTGAAACTTTTCGAGCTCGGGCTTGGGATCAAACGTGTCCACGTGGCTGGGGCCACCATTCATGAACAAGTGGATCACATGCTTCGCCTGGGCCGGATAATGCAATCCGACATGACCCCCGGCGTGACTTTCGCGAGTGACCAGATCGCTTAGCGCCAGACCGCCAAAGCCGATGCCACAGCGATGCAAAAATTCACGACGTGAACTGGGCAGCGAAAACATGGGCGGACGCGGATGGGTGGGAGGCGATGGCGGGTGGGTGACAAAGGCGGGGTCGCCGGGTCGACGCGTGCTGGCAAATCGCGCTTGGTGCTAGTCCATCCAACAATGGAGTTCCAGCAACACACGCCTGCGCCGTGAGCGCCGCGACCAGAACATTTTTCCGATCGGGGCCAGTCCCGCGTCGAGCTCGGGATCACATCATTCTAAATGGACAAACGATGCGGTGTCCAATGGTAGACATCCGCAAGGGCCGCGCAGATCACTTCGCTGAGCTGATTCAATCGAAAGGGTTTGGTGAGAACTCTATAAGCTCGCATCCTCATCGCTTCCTTCTCGATGGCCTCGTCCATGGCGGAGCTCATCAGGACACAGGGCGGACCGCTGGAGGACTGCGACAAGAATTCCATCACTTGCAACCCGGTCACGCGAGGCATGTGGACGTCAACGATCGCCATATGAATATCGCCGCGGCTCATCACGTCGATCGCTTCCTGGCCATCGCTCGCTTCGGAGACCGCAAAGCCACGGCGCGTCAACGCCTCACAAACCACTCGGCGAAACGCCGAATCGTCATCGGTCACTAGAACGTTGGGAACTGTAATCACCAGTCGAACCCTCGTTACCACCAGCGTGGCGGAAACTGGCCGTTGACTGCCACCGCGGCAGCCTCGGCAAGACTATTATAGTTCAGCTAAGCAACCGCGGTGCCATTCGCGGTGAACATCCCGACGAATTCGTCTTAGCCGACTTTTTCTGAGCCACGTATGACGACGCCGCCCGTGCGACCAGTTTCGCCCCCCAACCCCAATGCCGGTACCACATCGGCGGCCGCAGCGGCTGCCGTCGGTGACTTGGCCAAGCGGGTGATCGGCAACGTCGAAACCGCCATCGTGGGCAAACGAAAACAGTTGGTTTTATCGCTGGTAGCGTGGTTTTCCGGTGGACACATCCTGCTTGAGGATGTCCCCGGAGTCGCTAAAACGATGCTCGCTCGAGCCCTCGCCCGCAGCGTCGGGTGCTCTTTCAAACGCGTCCAGTGCACTCCCGATTTGCTTCCATCGGACGTGACCGGCACGTCCATCTTTAACCAAAAAACGACCCAATTCGAATTTCGTCCCGGGCCTGTTTTTACGCAAATTTTATTGGCTGACGAAATCAACCGAGCTACGCCGAGGACACAGGCGTCGTTGTTGGAAGCGATGGCCGAGGCGTGTGTCACCGTCGATGGGACCACGCATTCGCTGAAACCGCCGTTCTTGGTGATCGCGACCCAGAACCCCGTCGATCACGAGGGCACGTTTCCATTGCCCGAAGCCCAGTTGGATCGATTCATGATGCGGTTCACGTTGGGCTATCCGACGATGGAAGAGGAATTGAGGATGTTGGACATGTTGCAATTCAAACATCCGGTCGATTCACTCGCCGCGGTCGCGGAGGCCGCCGAACTGGTGCAAGCCCAACAAGAAATTCGAAAGATTCATGTCGATCCGCGAGTCCGCCAGTACTTGCTCCAAATCGTCCACGAGACGCGCGGCCATAGCGATTTGGCACTCGGGGCCAGTCCACGGGCGACCATCGCACTGTTTCGATGTGCCCAGGCGATGGCGGCGATCCGAGGTCGCGCTTATGTGTTGCCGGACGATGTCAAAAAGATCGTTGCGCCGGTCATGAACCATCGCTTGATCGTTCGTCCCGAAAGTCGGCTTCGCAAGATTACGGCCGAAGGTGTTCTGGAATCTCTCATGAGCGAGATTGCCGTCCCGACCATCGAGGGCTGACTCATTTCGGAGTGAGCACCTTCATCGAACAAAATTACGAGCGGACTTTGCGCCCGATACCAACGAATGTGCCAGCCGACTTATAATTCACGTCCAGTCCAAAACTTGGGACGCTTAGAAATGCGTTCTTTAACGACACGCTCATCCAGAAAGTCGACGTAACGAATGCACAATTTGGACGATGTCACACGGCTTCCCGATGACTTCGATGGACGCGTGCGGCTGTTTCCGCTTCCGCAAATGGTGTTGTTTCCCCACGCGATGCAGCCGCTGCATATCTTTGAGCCGCGGTACTGTGAGATGTTAATCGAGTCGCTCGCGTCGGACCAGTTGATCGCGATGGCGACGTACGAAGAGCCGCAAAGCGGAATGATGCTTGGCCACGCGTCCGCCTCGTCACTGTCGATTTCACCTTATATTTGCATTGGCAAAATTGTTACGCACAGTGAGCTCGAGAACGAACGTCACAATATCTTGCTCGTCGGCGCCAAGCGGGCTCGAATTGTCAATGAACTCGACGCCGGACGCCCGTTCCGCATCGCCGAGGTCGAGGTGATCGATGACGTTTACACTCCGACGCGTGCCGAATCACGTTCGCAACTCAAACGCGAACTGCTGGAAGCATTCGGACGCGTGATCCCGGCAAGCCCGACGGCAAAAGCGAATTTGCATGAGTTGATGGCTGGGCAAATGGGACTCGGACCCATCACCGATATCATCTCGTACACGTTGCCGTTTGATACGACCGACAAGCTGGAATTGCTCAGCTTTCATGACGTCGATCATCGTGCCCAGCGGCTTATCGAAATGCTCGAAAGCGGCAAGGTCCAACTGCACTCGCTTTCGCATGAGGACCAGCAATCGGACCCGTCGACCCAGGATGACGAGCGATTTCCGCCACCCTTCAGCATGAATTAAGAGGACGCGTGCTACTTTGCGGGATCGGTCTTCTTTGACAGTGACACGTACTCACGCGGCGCAGCCCATTACCCAGTGGTTGTGGCTGACGGGGGTGCTGTTTGTCTACGCGTTTGCCACCAATCGATTGACGTACCAATTGGTTCCGGATTCGCCCAGCTATCTGGAGTATCCGTTCGGTTCGCTCGATGCCGCACTCCGTAACATTCGCACTCCGGGTTACCCGATCTTTTTGCGAATGGTCCAAGCGACGTTCGGATTGGCGGCCGTTCCGCTGCTGCAACTGCTTTTGCATTCGACAGCGTCATGGTTGCTGATGCGAGAGTTGCAGCGTTGGGGCACCGCGCCGATCGCGTGTTGGGCCGCAGGACTTGCCGTCGCCATGGGATGCACGCCTCTGGACAATCTCGCCATCGTCTCCACCGACGCTTTCGCAGCTTCCGTCGGAGTCATGGTCGCCGTGATGTTGTTGCGCTGGGTTTGGTTGCAGCGAACACTCGCCAGTGCGATTCCCGTTGTCGTGTTGGCGGTGCTCAGTATCGCAGTACGACCCGCGTACTTGGTGATCATTCCTTGGGTCGGGTTCGCGGGTGTTTTGCTCGCGATCATGCCCCCGACGCGTGCGGCAAGCGAGCCACGGAAGGTGTCGTGGCGACGGGTACTGTTTTCGAACTTTGCCTTGGTCGTTGCAATCAGCTTGCCAGTGCTTGGATGGATCGGCCTGCGTGGCGTGATCGTAGACGACTATGGGTTGCTACCGTTTGGTCACCAAAATCTGGCTGGCATCACCGCTCAACTTGTCAGCGACGAAGAGCTCATCGCGATGCGAGGTGAGCCCGGACGGTTGGCTAACGAGTTTCTACAGCATCGTGATGAGCTCTTTGCAAATCAACCATGGCTAGCACAGGGAGATCCCCGAGCGACCATGACCATCGAGACTCGCTGGAATCCCTACGTTTGGAACGCAATCGTGCCTGCGGCAAATGTGCTTTATCCCAACGACGCGATCGCTAGCCATCGGTTGGTAAAGCAGTTCAATCGCGCGATCATGGAGCGTTATCCGCTACGGTATTTTCGGTGGTTGGCACTGGGGGCTCGGCGCGCGGTTTGGGGATCGGCCGCCAACATTTTGATGAATCCGATGTTTCTTTTGGGCGTCACCATCATCGCAGTGATTGAACTGGTTCGTATCCTTGCTGGAAACTCACGTCCGCCATCAATCTCGGGCGCTGGTGTCGATGCGTTGTTCGTCATCGCACTGACGTACTTTGTCTTTGGAGCCGGATTCATCATCTTGACCAGTCCACCGCTGGGACGATTCGTTGACGCGAACGCGATTTTCATTCCAGCCTGGTTCGCCGCCAAATGGTTCGCTATCCGTTTCGGGGGAACACGCCAACGCGGTGGGCGCGGCAAGCACGTCGCCCATTCCTAGGGAGTTAAAAATCCAAGTCCTGGGCTAATCGCGAAGTACATCGAGATCTTTCTCGATCTTGGACATTCGGCCATAAGCGAACGCGAGCATCTTGAGCGGGTGGATCGTTTGGCGGCCGCTGCCGTGCTCGATTTGCATCTTGCACGCGCTGCACTCGGTTGTAGCACCGCCGCATCGACTGTTTCGCATCGCCGAGATCAGCGGCCAACCGATACGCAGACTGCTGCGATAGTTCTTTCGCTGCAACCCCCAAGTGCCTGCCATTCCCGTGCAACCGGCATCGACTTTTTCAACGTTGAGTTCCGGAATCAGTCCGAGCAAACTCGCGGTGATTTGGTCCGGGTCATTCACTCGCAAGTGACACGGTTGATGGTAAGCGACGTTGCCGACAATCGGTTTGAAGCTGACATCCAGGCGATCTTCGCGGTGCAAATGCCATAGAAACTCGCACGCCTCGCGAGTGTTTTCGGCCACCAAGTGAGCATCTTCGTCGTCGAGCAAATTGGGGTACTCGTGCTTCAGACAAAGCACTGCCGCGGGCTCACTCGCGATCACCGTGTAGCCTTGTCGCACCGCATCGGCAAGCAGACGAACGTTGCGGCGTGCCATCCGTCGCGCACCCTTGAGATCTCCCGCGGAGATTCGTGCCATGCCGCTGGCGTGTTGGTTGGGAGGAACGAACAAACCGACTTGATTCTGTTGCAAGATCTCTGCCAACGCACGTCCGATGTCTGGGTCGTGGTAATTCGCATAGTGATCGACAAAGTACACAACTTTCAAACCACCTTGCTTGGTCGCTTTGGTCCATCGTCGTCGGTGAGCGTAGCGCAGGAACGTTTCGCGGTGCACCGGCGGTAGGTCGCGGACCGCGGAGAGTCCGAAAAGTCTTTCGAGTAACCATCGCGCGAAACGATTTCGAATGATGGGATTGGCAAGCCAAGCGACGCGCGAAGCGACCGCAGCCACCGCGTCGATGCGTCCCATGAGATAGTCCGATAGCGGCAACCCGTTGGTCGCCACATATTGAGCTTTGAGTTCGCCGACGATTTTGGGAATGTTCACTGAAGCCGGGCAATCGATGCGGCATTGGTGACAATTAAAACAAAGGTCCGCAATCTCTTTGGCCCGATCATCGGCGAGGTCACCGACGGGGATTTGTCCGCTCAAGACACCTCGCAACAGATTCGCTTTTGCCCGCGGCGTCGCTTCCTCGCGCGGTGACGCTCGATACACCGGGCATTGGCGTTCGCGACTGGCTGTCGTTCGACAACGCCCGCAACCATTGCACGCACGTGTGACTTGCGAAATGCTCGCACCGGCTTGCCAGTTTTGAAGCACAGGCAATCGAGGCACGGTGCTACCGAACTGTTCCGCCAACATTTGAGTCTGTTCATCGGCTTCGGACAAAGTTCGCGCACCGGATGCGATTTCAATCGTAAGATCCGCCGGTCGAAGATTCTCTTCGGGCTTTTGCAGAATTGCCCCGAATAGTTTGCCGGGGTTCAAACGATGCATCGGATCGAACAAGCGTTTGACCTGGCCCATCGCTTGCCAAAGGTCACCGAACTGTCGTGGCAACAAATACGAACGGCTGAGTCCGGCGGCGTGCTCGACGCAAGTTTGTCCGCCGTGCGCCCAGACGACTTCGGCGATCTCCTCCGAAAGTTTTCGCACGCGGCCACGATCCGCCGAGTTGCCCAGATCCAAGAACGGGCGCAGGTGCAATTGCCCATGACCGGCGTGCGAAAAGAATGTCGCCGTCGTATGATTTTTTTTGAGGATGTCCTGAATCGCCGTGAGCACTTCGGGCAAACGGTCCGGCGGCACCGCGATGTCTTCGGTGAACGGTAACGGCGCCTGGTGCCCCTTGACACGATAAAGCCGCGGGATCACGCGACGCGACAGTGCCCAATACATGTCGCGTTCGGATTGATTCACCGTCTCCACGCACGCGAACGCGCCTTCGGTACCGCTGCTGAGATCTTGTCGAATGATTGACATTCGATCGTACAATTCGCCGAGCGATTCACCTTGAACCTCGATCAACAACATCGCTTCGGCCTGGCGCGGCAATATGTCGACGAATCTTGACTCCGTCTCGCGAGCGATTTGTAACAACCGCCGATCCATCATGTCGCATGCCACGATGCCGTGACGTCGCGACGCCACCGCCCCGCGCGCGGCTGAGTCGAGCCGATGAAAGAACAACAGAATCACGCCCCGATGCGTCGGGATCGCCTCGGTCTTTACCGTCGCTTCGACGACCATCGCGAGCGTCCCTTGTGTCCCTACAAGGAACTTTGCCAAATCGATTTGGCCGCTGGGGTCCGTGATCCCGTCAAAGCGATAACCGCTTCGGGATGGTGGCGCCTTGATTTGTGTTTCGATCAAAGAACGAAACCGGGATTGAATGTCGTTGAGTCCGCGGACCAAACGCCCCGCTTCGCCAGGATCGTCCAGTGAATGCTTGCCGACTTCGAGGATAGCGCCATCGGTGGTCACGATCCGCATCGACTCGATCGTATCACGCGCCGAACCGCTCCGCAGATAATGGCTGCCGGACGCGTTCACGGCGAGGACGCTCCCCATCGTCGTGATGCTTCGCGTCGCTGGATCGGGGCCATACCATCGGCCGTGGTTTTGTAGCACACGATTGACATCGGCTAGTACGGCACCACTTTGAACGGTCACGCGAGTCCCGTCGCTACTGACCGAGATGTTTCTCATGTAGCGAGAAAAGTCGATCATCAACCCGCGGCCGAGCGACTCGCCCGCGACACCGCTACCGCTTCCGCGTGGGTGAATCGAAAGTTGGTGGTCCGCGGCATAGCGAACGGTCGCAACCACATCGGCAACGGATCGCGGCCGAACCACACCCAGCGGATGAATTTGGTAGATGCTCGCGTCGGACGCGTAGAGCTGGGTCGACAGCGGATCACAGAGAACATCACCTCGAACGATGCCTCGCAAATCATCTTGCAGTCGCTGTCGTTCGATATCCATTTATGATTTGCGGTTGATCAATCCTAGAACTTCGGCGCGACTTTTGGGGTCATCACGAAAGGCGCCGCGCATCGCGCTGGTCAAGCACATGCTTCCCGGTTTCCGCACGCCGCGCATGGTCATACAACTGTGCGTGGACTCGATCACCACCGCGACGCCACGAGCCGACAAGCGATTTTCGATCAAGTCGGCGATGGTTTGGGTCATTCGTTCTTGGACTTGCGGACGTCGCGCGACTTCCTCCACCACGCGAGCCAGTTTGCTCAGCCCGACGACTTTGCCACTGGGAAGGTACGCGATGTGAGCGTGTCCGGTGAAGGGCAACAAGTGGTGTTCACACATGCTGCAGAAGCTAATGTCGCGAACGAGCACGATTTCGTCGTAATCTTCGGTAAACACCTTGGCCAAGTGACGCCCCGGATCGGACTTGAGCCCCGCGAACATCTCGGCATACATCCGGGCCACACGCGCGGGCGTCTCGAGCAATCCTTCGCGATTCGCGTCTTCGCCCACCGCGTCCAAAATCACTCGGACCGCCGCTTCGATCCGTTTGAGATCGACGCCCTCGTTACGCGGTTCATTCGGGTCTTGGAAAATCTGCGAAGCCGTCGAGTCACAGCGGTCATCGTCACAAGTTGAAACGCCACCAGCATGCATCAAGTTCATTCCTATGTATTGTTCTTTTTCGGCAACGTTGTGATGTATCCGAGGTGTACCTGCCACGAGGTACTGGCGCCCGTCTCACAACCCACGGGCAACTTTAGCAAGTCGACTAGCGCGGTCGAACTTGGTGCTTCGTGACACCTTGGTTGGAGGGTGGTCGATCTGGCGGGACCTGTGCGGCACTGAGAGCCTGTCTCACGATTCACCACCACCTATCAACCACCATCTAGCCTACGTGTGCGCAGTGACATGGCACGAAAGTGGCCCGTGAACAGGCACGAAAGCAACAACTAGCGTTCGATCCAAGGATTCACTTCGTCAGTTATCGTAACACTTTCGGTAACAAAGGTCGCGATGGCGGGCATCACGCCTGGCCCCGAGGCGACGAGTGCGGGTCCGCTCAATGACGTCGCTACCATCTTTTGTTCAAAATTCGATGACTCACCCCGCGACACTCGCTTCTTCATGGACTCGAGTTGTTTGCTGATCCGCGAGGCCTCGGCAGCATCCTCACTTTCGGCACCGGCGATGACCATGACGGGCAAGTTGATCAACACTGGACTTCGAAGCACGCTGTCGATCGGCAAACCTTCGGCGTTCTTAACCGGGGAGACAAACACCAGAGCCTTGACGTCTTGGCCTTGCTTGATTTTTCCGACACTTGGAAAATTCCAATCATTGATCGCCCAATTGGCCGCGAACACCGCCCCTTCCCGTACGCCGACCAGAGTCAATGCGTTCAAGTTCAACTTGCCCGCATTGTTCTCCTTTTTCAAAAACTGTTTCACTTCTTCGAGATCAAAGCGAATGATGTTCGCCGCATCGGCTTTGCCCATCGTGGCGATATTGAATTCTTGGGGCTTGCCGGCCTTGTCAACGTACTTCTGGCTCGCCCCATGACCTCGATATTCGGGGACGATCACGGCGCATCCGGCATCGTTGAGCGCCTTGACAAGCCCGCCGTAGGGGCTGCCCTGGCCTTGCCACTCGTGGACGATCATCACGGGAATCGCTTCTTTACCCTTGGGGGACGGGGCATAGAAAGCGCGGATCTCGACGTTGTCTTTGGTTCGCATCGGCACCCAGCGCGGTTTCAGCGCCGGATCAGCCTTTCCGGCCGCCTTCGGAGCGGCCTTGGTTGCCGGGGCCGGACGCGTCGTCGGATTCTGCGCCGATGCCTTGGTAGCCACCGAGACACTTGCGACAAGGAGCATCAACCCGGCGAGCGAGATGCGACAAGATTGTTTCAACACGAATTTAAGTCCCGACTACGTACAAAAAATCAGCGATCGACCCACCTAGCTCATTATACTCACTTTGCTTCTATACTTTCAGTGCCGCAGTGTTGGTTCGCCACCAAGCCATCACTTTTTTTGCGGCTTCGTGAGTCAACTATCGCTGAGTGTAACTGTGCTGGAACTAATGTTTGAGTCGTTTAGGTCGGCCTCGACAGTTGCGAGGGCTGGACTCGCTGTAGCCGGGGTGTTGATCTTCGCTTCACCCGATGCGCTCGCTCAGAACGATTTGCGAGACATTCCCGAGCCGAATCCCAGCGCCGAGATGGCGGCGATGAATCTCGATTCGCTGGCTTCGGTCAACCTGTACGCATCCGATCCGGCGATCCGCAAACCGATCCAAATGAACTTTGACTCTGCTGGTGGTTTGTGGGTCGCCAGCAGCGAGTCGTACCCCCAAATCGAACCAGGCGAGAAGCCGAACGATAAGATCGTCGTCCTTCGCGACCTGGATGGCGACGGAGTTGCCGAATCGTCCACGGTCTTTGCCGACGGGCTACTGATTCCCACAGGTGTCCTGCCCGACGGCACCGACGCGGCTTATGTCGCCGAAGGGACGCAGCTGCTGTACTTAAAGGACACCGACGGTGACGGCGTGGCGGACAAGCGCCAGATCGTTCTCTCTGGATTCGGAACCGAAGACACTCACCATCTGGTACACACGCTCCGCTGGGGACCCGACGGTTGTTTGTATTTCAACCAGTCGATTTATATTCACAGCCATATTGATACGCCCGATGGAACCAAGCATCTCGATGGAGGCGGCATTTGGCGTTACCGCCCGACCACGGGCCAGCTTGATGTGGTTTGCAAAGGCTTTATCAATCCCTGGGGACACGTGTTCGACCCGACCGGCGAGTCCTTTGTGACCGACGGCGCCTATTTCGAAGGCATCAACTATGTGTTTCCGGATTCCGTGTTCGTCACCAGTCCGGGTGCGACACGCTGGGTCGGCGGAATGAATCCGGGTAGTCCCAAGCATTGTGGGCTCGAAATTTTGTCGGGAACACATATCCCTCCGCATTGGTCGGGCGACTTGGTGACAAGCGATTTTCGCAGCCATCGCGTTTGTCGATTCACGCTCATGCCCAACGAGAGCAGCTACGTCAGTCGCCAACAACCCGAGATCATCACGACGGAACATGTCGCGTTTCGGCCTATCGATGGACGGATGGGTCCCGATGGGGCGCTGTACATCGCCGACTGGTACAACCCAATCATCCAACACGGCGAGGTCGACTTTCGCGATGAACGTCGCGACCGCAAACATGGTCGGATTTGGCGAGTCTCCTTTCCCGCGCAGCCACTCGATCCGTGGCCCGATTTCACGAAGAGTTCGATCGACGAATTGCTTGCGCTGCTGGATGACCCCGCGCTTGCGGTTCGTCAATTCGCGCGTCAAGAACTTTGGCGACGCGATGCCAAGGAAACCTCTTCGGCGATGGCGCGATGGCAACACGACGCGTCGCCGAGTGATCAACCGCAACGGTCGCTCGAACGATTGTGGTTGGCCGATCGCCACGACCAGTTGCCAATCGAGCTGGCGAAGTCTGTTCTGGCGAAGCCCTCTTCCGACGACTCGCCCTCGAACAACTCGGCCATGCGAACCTCGATCCGAAGTGTGTGGCGTCAATTGCAAAAGTTGACTGCCGATGATGCGGATCGCGCCGAATTGACATCGCTCATCTTGAGCAAGACGACAGATCCGAATCCGGCGGTACGATTGGAGGCGATCGTTTGTTGTGGTCAAGCACCGTCGCTCCAAGCGGCTAAACAAGCGATTCTTGCTGCAGAATTGCCTCTCGATGCGAGTCTGGATTTTGCGCTGTGGCAGACCCTCTCTACGCTCAAATCCCACTGGATCGAAGCGTCACAGCGCGGCGAAATCGACTGGACGGGCAAAGATTCCGCATTGGCCTTTGCCGTATCGAGCGTTAATTCGCCCGCCGCCGCCGCGATCATCATCTCACGCTTGACGCCGTCTCGATTGTCAAATCCCGACTCGGCGAAACTATTTGCCGCAGCGACAAACGCCAGTGACTCACACCAGCTGGGCGAGCTGCTACGCCATGTGATGAGTGTTCCGGATGGATCGCGTCGCGGAGAACTCCTGTCGATCATGCTCGCTCGCACGTCGCGAGATGGCACGATCCCCGAATCCGCCGACACCACGCTCGCGTCGGAAGTTTCAAACACTGCCCAGCTGGTTGGAGATGAAACCAACGCGCGGGCGATCTCCCAAGCCGCTGCGGCGTGGAAGGCGACATCGCTCGAGCCAATCTTGATTGCCGCGGTTTCGGAAGCGCCCCCATCACTGCGTCGCGATTTGGTGCTCGCGATCGGATCCATGTCGACGCCAACAGCCGATGCGGAGATCGATCGGCTTGCCAAGTCAGAGGATGCCGGATTGAAATTGGCTGCGATCGAATCGCTGGTCCAGCGTCGCCCCGGCGCGGCCCTGAATCCGCTCGTCGACGTCTTTAAATCGGGTGCAGCCTCCGACGCAGCGATGGAGACGATCGACCAGATCGTCAAACGCAAAGAGTTGCCGAGCAAGCTTGCGGAGCGACTTGCACGTGAAAGTCTCTCTGCCGACACCGCTCGCATGCTGCTCCGCCGTGTGCGAACCGCCGGAGGCAACGAAGCTCTCGAGGCGGCGATTCGCCAAGCCGGCAAACTCGATGACGTGTCGTGGATACTAACGCCTGAATTGTCAGAGCGCATTTTGGCTCGTGTCCGATCCGATGGCTCGGCGGAATCCGGTGAAGCGATCTATCGACGGGCCAAATTGCAATGCGTGGTTTGTCATGCGATCGGCACCGCCGGCGGCCTGGTGGGACCCAACTTGATCAGTCTCGGTGGCAGCTCGCAACTCGATTACATCCTTGAGTCCTTGCTGGATCCGAGTGCGAAATTGAAGGAAGGCTACACGACGCTCAGTGTGTTGACCGATGACGGAAAAATCGTCAGCGGGATTGTGATTGGTCGCGACGCCGAAATGCTTCGAATGCGATTGGCCGACGCCAGCGAAGTTCAAATAGCGATCGATTCCATCGAGAGCGAACAACCGGGCAAGTCATTGATGCCCGTGGGAATGATCGACGAATTGTCGGAAAAGGAACTCGTCGATCTGGTCGCCTTCCTAAGCGAATTGGGGCGAACACCTCGGTACACCGTGAGCACCAGCGCGATCGTGCGTTCGATGGAAACACTGGTCTACACCAACGAGGCGAACCGAGTTCTCAATCGCACGAGCACCGACTCGGTGGCGACCGACCGACCGGAGATGGTATGGCGACCCCAAACCAGCCGCGTCGACGGGACCGTTCCGCTGGAGGAATTGGACCGATTTCAACAGCACAAAGAGGTGCCGCCAACGTCCTTCGTCCGCTTCGACCTCCAACTCGCCGAAGCCGGCCCGCTCGGTTTGAAAGTACCGACGGATGGCATCGAAGCCTGGGTCGATGGAAAACCGACACCCGTGTGGAACATTGACAAAATCGTGGTCGAAAGCGGTGCCCACCGCATCGTCCTGGCCATCGATCGCAACAAGCAAACCAAGCCGTTCACGATCGAGTACTAGAGATCGCGGTCGCCGACGTGCATGGAACGTCGGCTTGAGGCGAAACGAAACTGCCAGATCCGTCGAAAAAAGGGACTAATTGAGCGGGACGATCCATCGGGTGATCGGTCGGTGGTAAACTTGGATGGTCCCTGCGTAACTAATTTTCTTGGATGGTCTCGATGGTCTGTGTTCGCTTGTACCTCGTCGCTCTCGCCTCGTTCGTCGTCGTCGCACCGGAACCTGTGTGGGCTCAGGATTCGCCAGCCAAGCGTCCGAACATCGTGTTCGCGTTTGCGGATGATTTGGGGCGTTACGCCAGCGCCTATGCAACACCAGGAACGCCCTCCGCAAACGACGTCATTCGAACCCCGAACTTTGATCGCGTGGCACACGAAGGAACGTTGTTCAACAGCGCCCACATCAGCGCGCCGTCGTGTACGCCGAGTCGCGCGTCGATCGTGTCCGGTCGCCATTTCTTTCGTAACGGCAGCCACTCGCAACTGCATCATCCTTGGATCAAGGGGTACGAAGACCCATGGGATTCACTTCGCGGATTTCCGCTGATACTGCAAGACGCGGGATATCACATCGGTTGGACTTACAAGTTGCACATCACCGAACGATCGCTGGGCGGAAAGAAACACAACTACCAATCCGCGGGCAGCAAATTCAACAAGTTCTCACAAGTCGTCAGCGCGGCGGATGACCCCGAGGCGGCGAAAGGCGAACTGCTGGACGAAGTGCGTTCTAATTTCCGATCGTTTCTCGCCGATCGTGACGACGACCAACCTTTTTATTATTGGTTCAATCCCACCAACACGCACCGTGACTGGGTCCAAGGCAGTGGGTTGAAGTTGTGGGGCATTGAGCCGGACAAGCTGCGGGGACGATTGCCCAAGTTTCTACCGGACAACGAAGTGATCCGCGAAGACTTTGCCGACTACCTTGGTGAAGCGATGGCGTTTGACGCCGCCGTGGGCGTGTTGCTGGACGAACTCGAGCAAAGGGGCGAGCTGGAAAATACGATGGTGGTGGTCAGTGGTGATCACGGCGCCCCAGGGTTTCCTCGCGGCAAATGCAACCTTTACGATTTCGGAACTCAAGTGCCGCTTGCCATTCGCTATCCCTCGCATGTTGCCGCCGGGCGAGTGATCCAGTCGCCGGTGAGTCTGGTGGATTTGGCGTCAACGTTCTTGACCGCCGCGGGCTTGGCGGCTGACGCGACGATGAATAGCCGCGACCTTACCGATGCGCTGAGTCCAAAATCGACATCGCCCGAAGGCAAACTTGCCGGCGAAGTGCTTATGGGTCGCGAGAACCATGTCGACGAAGCTCGGCCGGGAGGTTTGCCGTACCCGATGAGAGCGCTTCGCGACCGAAACTATTTGCTCATCATGAACTTCAAACCCGATCGCTGGCCGGTGGGCATCACGCCGCTCCGAATTCCGCTTCGCAATAGCAAGAACAGTGATCGACGACGTTTAGACATCGATTTCGGACCCACTCGTGAGTTCTTTGTTCAATACGAAGGCGACGAGTCGATTGCCCAAGCATGGGAACTCGGTTTTGCCAAGCGTCCAAGTGTCGAATTGTATGACGTGAGGCGAGATCCGGACCAAATGACGAATTTGGTCGACGACCCCGCGTACTCCGACGTGTTGACACGGATGCAGGAAAGGTTGATGGAATTGTTGCGTGAGAACCAAGATCCGCGAGTCGTCGCTGACGATGCGTTTGACCATCCGCCTTACTTGAAGCATGACCCTGATCGCGGAACGCTAGCCGACTAATTTCGTCACAATCCTACCGAGGACGTCGTCATGAACATTCCTCCCACACCCAACGCGGCAACCACTTCGTTGGCCGGCGTTTCCCGTGCGGCGGCGCGCGGGGGCGAACATGAGAAACGATTGGGCGAGGCTGCTCGCCAGCAACAGGTCGGCGACGCTCCGGCAGGAAAAGCCGCCGACGAACCGTCGGTAGACGCCGGCGATGCGACTGGAGATCGTGGCGGAGATGGTCGCCAGATTTATGACCTGTTCGAAAAGCAATCGTCGTCCCAAGAACAGTCCAGCGAAGAATCGCCATCGAGTTCGGTCGATCAAACGGCCCCACCGTCCGAGCACATCGACTTTGAAGCCTGACGGGTTCCTTTGCGTCGTGGATCTCTCTGAATCGGAAACGGAGATCTTTGGCAAGATCCACTACCTCAAGAGTGCCGTTGGTAGCGTCACGGGTTTGCGATGAGCCGATAAATCGCGATCGATTCAATCTGCAATTCGCCCTTGTCCGCGTAGGGATCGTACGTGGCCACGGGATCAAATCTTAATTGCTGAATGTTCTTGGCCTCGGGGATCAAAAACAGATACGCGTTGACTTGATCGGTACTGTTGAGTGGTCGCTGCGACTGGTTCACACCGCTGAACCCCTGCGATCCGGTCGACCAAAAGAACTGGCTCGTCACACCTTTCTTGGGCATCGCCCGCAATTCGATCACCAATCGCCCCGAGTAGGCTCGTTCGAACGTAGTCGCCATCTGCGGGTCGTCACCGGTTGCCACCACGTAGGTTGCATCGTCACGTTTTTCGACGACGACATTTTTAAGCGTGTTCCATTTTTCAACGTCCGACGGATTGCGAAAGTCCCAAGCGATGAGCTTCTCGGCACGACTCAGATCGATCTTTTCGGGGTTGATCGACATGTCCTTGGGCTTGGATGTGCGCAGCGCCTTTTGGGCGGCTGCGATCCCACTTGCGGCGGTGAATTTGTAAGTCCCCGAACCAACGGCGATCGATGCGAGGCCGTTTGTCGCTTGAATCAATTTGACGGAAGTGATGTCTTGAAGCGGTTGACCGGATTCGAGAATCGATGCCGGGTCGTTCGTGGGCAGATGAATGGTCGCGGTCGTGTTCGCTGGAATGGTGACTTCCAGCGAGAACTGGCCATCATCGAGTTTCCATTGACTCCGGATTGTCCCGCGAATGGAGTCGTAGGAGGCGTCGACAAAATGGATCGGCTCGTGCATCGCGTTGCTGGCCGGTGATGGTGGAGTCGGTGCGATGATGATGCGTGAATATCCGGGGCCATCCGATCGGATACCGGCCAAGGTTTGGAACATCCATTCGCAAACGGCACCGAATGCATAGTGCGAAAACGAGTTCATCGCGGCATTGTGTCGACCGAATGCATCCTCTTTGGTGTAGCTGTCCCAGCGTTCCCAAATCGTGGTCGCGCCGTTGTCAATTTCATAACCCCAGGATGGGAACTCATGACTTTGAAACAGGAACGTTGCCAAATCATGTTGGCCGGCCGACGATAGCACCGGAAGCAAGGGTCGAGTCCCCAGAAATCCGGTCGCCATATGGTTTCCATTTTCCTGGATCATCGCTGCCA
This sequence comes from Pirellulaceae bacterium, assembly GCA_041741195.1. GTDB lineage: Bacteria > Planctomycetota > Planctomycetia > Pirellulales > Pirellulaceae > JBBSJZ01. Next base: position 238,273 of record JBGSKM010000022.1, on the reverse strand, counting down.
AATGCGCGCCGGTGGCTTCGCGCAATGACTCGGGCACCAAATCCGCAAACAGTGCGAGGGCGTGGGCCGATTGCGTCGGGACATTGATGCGGCCATCGCTTGACATGTATTTCTTGGCGAACGCTGCTTTGGTTCGTTCGAACTGTTCGCGATACCGTCGCGCATCACTTTCGCGTCCGGTAGCCCTTGCCATCTCCGACATCATCTTGGCCGAGATCGCCAGGTACACGGTATCGACAAAGTCCAGCGGCGTACTCGCTCCCTGGGCGAGCCAATCGCCCCATGCGTTTCCGTGGGCGATTCCCAGATCGTCTTGACTGGTCGATTCGCGCCACTGCATGAATCGTTGCATCGGTTCCCAACAGTCGTCGATCACGCGGGTATCGCCGTAGACTTGCCAAATCGTCCATGGACAAATCACCCCAGCGTCGGACCATGCGGAGCCAAAGTCCCAACCGTGTTGAAAAGGAAACGGGGCGTACCCAGGAAACGCGCCACTGGGGCGTTGCGATTCCATCAATTCACGCAACCACTTCGTGTAGAACGCGCCGATGTCTGCGTTGTAGGCTGCGGTGCCGACGTACGCTTGGGCGTCACCGGTCCAGCCCATTCGCTCGTCGCGTTGGGGACAATCGGTGGGTAGGTCAAGGAAATTGGCTCGTTGAGTCCAGACGACGTTCTCGAACAATTGGTTCGCCATCGGATCACTACAAGTGAACTTGCTCGTCATCGGCGTGTCGCTGTGCATCACCAATCCAGTGACGGTCTGCAACGTCAGCTCGCCCGGAAAGTTCGATACCTCAACGAACTGGAACCCGTGAAAAGTGAACCGAGGCTGGTAGACTTCGCCTTGGGGATCGCCCTTGCAAGTATAGAAATCTTGCGCCCGAGCTTTACGCAAATTCTCGGTCATCAGCCGCCCATCGGGATGCAACATTTCACCGTAGCGAATTCGTACTTGATGGCCGGCGGGCCCATTGACCTTCAATCGAATGACACCAGCAAAGTTCTGGCCAAGATCAAACACGTACGTTCCCGGTTCACGGGCGGTCACACTGATTGCCGGCAATTCTTGAGTGATTCGAACGGGCACGCCCGGGAACGCTTCGAGCCGCGGACGTTGGAAGCCGAGTTCGCGCGGTTCGCCCGTAATCTTGGGACCGGCACCAGCGGCACTCGGGTTACGTCCCTCGTAGAACATTGCTGTCGTTTGGCCATTGTCACGGGCGAGGATCGCGTGCTGCCATGACGCATCGTCGAAACCGGCCGCATTCCAACCGGTCAATTCACGGCGAGCATCGTACGCCTCGCCCATTAACAAATCCGCTTCTTGAATCGGCCCCTCGCCGGTGACTTTCCAAGTCGTGTCGGTACCGATGATCGAGCGTGTGCCGTCCGCGTACTCAATTTCCAATTGGGCTAACAACGATGGCGTTTTGCCGTACGTCGAACGTCCCATGCGTTCGGTGCCCATACCGGTTAGCAAGCCGAACCCGACGTAGCCACTATACCAACCGTCGGCGACCCAAGCGGCGATCGCGTTGTCACCCGATTGAACCATGTCCGTCACGTCGTAGGTGTTGTAATAGGCTCGCTGCCGATAATCGGTCCAACCGGGGGCAAAGTAGTTGTCGCTCACTCGTTTGCCATTGAGATGCAACTCGTAAATTCCCAGCGCCGTCGCATAGACGGTCGCTCGTCGAATAGTCTTATTCGCGGAGAACTCTTTGCGGTACTGGCGAGCGGCCGGCAAGAACAGCGTCTTGGTGTCCGTCGCGATCGGCGTGTCGTCTTGATAGCTGATGTAGTTTGCCGTCCATTCGCTCTCGTCAAGCATCCCCATCGACCAGCTCGCGATGTCGTTGGCGGTAGTCACGTTGCCCTGCGCATCCCAAACCATCACCTTCCAATGACAGGGTTGGCGAGAGTTCAGCGGTAGGCCGTTGTATGGGACATGCAGTGTTTGGTCCGATTCGACCTTCCCCGAATCCCAAAGATCAAAGTCGCCGGCGACAAGTTTTTCGGGAGTCGACGAAACCAGAATTCGGTAAGCCGACTGGACGGCGCCCCGCTCGTCCGACTCGACTCGCCAGCTCAATCTTGGTGATTTCGAATCAATGCCCAGTGGGTTGACGCGATATTCGCAGCGCAATTGCGTTGGCACCAGTTGTGCGACCGAGAACTGGGGCGCCGTGACGTGAAGCAATAAAGCAGCAACGGAGTAAATCAGAATGCGTATCATCTGGGGGCGTCTTTTAGATTTGGACTTCTTGGTCGTCGATGGATGCGGTACGTCCCATCCATATGGGAGTCACGATGAACCAAGCGATGGTTCCAACGAGCGCGGCGACGTTGACGGCGTCGTGACCGATCAAGCCGGCGAAGTACAGCAAGCTTGGAACGATCGTCGCGGCTAAAGCGATCAACGAAGCGATTTGTAGCGGAGCGAGTTTCATCATGGGGTGATTCGAAACGAGAGAATGGACAATAGGCGCATCGGGTTCAGACAACCGCTGCGGTCGGCCGCTGGGTCACTTTGCTCAACATGAGATAGATGGCCCCACAAGCAAGCCAACATGGGAGGACGGCGTACGCAGCGTACAGCCCCATCGCGAAGATGAAGTACAAACCGATCGCGACCGGCAATAGCCATGCGACAAGCACCGCGACGTTGACCGTCGTACCCGTGTGCAATGCGTAGTCCTCGCGCAATCCAAACTTCTTCATCAAGTAAAAATCGACCACGATCACGGCTCCCATGGGTCCGAGCACCGTGCCATACATCCCGACAAAACCGAGCAGTTGTGCCGACAGATTCGGAAATGCGCCGGCGATTGTCGCCACGGCTCCGGCGACCAAGGTCATCGCCGCGCGTGAGCTTCCGGGGACGACGCCCTGGAACGCCAACCCCGCACGATAGATCGTTGGATTTGCGGTAGTCCAACCCGCGATGACCACGCAAATGATGCCGGTCCAACCGAGTGCGCCCCAGGCGAGAGCCCCGGGGTTGGCCGATGCATCTTGTGACAACTTGATTTGAGCAGCCAGGAGCAAACCAGCGGCGATCCAGGCCATGTAGTGTCCCAGAAACATTCCGATCGACGGTGCCCAGCCCGACGAGGGGCGGCGTGCGAAGCGAAAGATCGACAAGTCGGCCATTCCGAAGTGCATGGCCGCGTTGCAAAGCCACGCAAAAATCACGCACTTCCAAAAGCCGAAATCTTCCTTGCCGTTCTTTTCCTGCACGAACTGAATCGCGTCATCCCAAAATTTGCCTTCCCGCATCGCTGCCACACTGGTGACGTCCATCTGGACGAGCGAGACGATCCCACAGGCGGCGAAGATCGCGATCATCCATGGTGCGGCAACGTTGGCGACACGGGCGACCATTTCGTAGCCAGCCACAGCGATGATCGTCATGACAATCCCGACGATCGCCACGAGCATGGTGAACGACGTCTCGCCGAAACCGAACGTGGCTTCGGGTACCGCGTACATGATATTGAACGGCACACCCACGGCGCTTGCGGAAACAGTCACCATCGCCCCGGCGAGAAAGCAAAACAGCAGCCCGTTGACGACGTTGTAGAACTTGACCAGCGATCCGCCGGCGATCCGTTCGAGTTGGTAGTACAACGTCAATCGTTTGGCGATCGCGATGGGAGTGACCAGATACCGCCACGTGAGCACCGCTAAAAAATTGCCCAGCAGCAGCCCCAAAATCAGATTCTGGAGACTCGCCCCGGCGGCAAGAAACAGCGGACCGATCATGAACTCGGTACCGGCAGCGTGCTCGCCAGCGTACATCCCCCAAAACTTGCCGGGACCAAGCAGCGCATTCTCACTCACCGGCTCGCGTTCAAATTCGCCGGTCACTTCACCATTCACTCCGCCATCGTCACTCATCACGCATTCCCTACGTTTTGATCCAAATTCGACTCAATACCACGATGCAAATAAAACCACGCTCTCGCCGACGTCTAACGGCAGGGCGATCGACTCAGACGACCGCGACTCGATCGCAGCGTCGCGACAATACTTGAGACTCGTAGGATTCGATTTCACGCATCCAACTCATCCCCACGGGGACTTCCATTTGCACACAATATTGGTCCCAAACTGCGGCGAAAGGCATCGATTTCATTTCTTCGTACAGCGCCAATCGCTTGGTGAAGTTGCCTTCGATCTCAGCACCGGTCAGCAACTCGGTGGGCTCGAGCAGTGCGACCAGCAGTGCCTTCAAGACATTGCGTGTGCCAATCGTCCAGGCAGCGATTCGGTTGATGCTGGCGTCAAAGAAATCCAAACCGATGTGAACTCGGTCCAGATAGTTGCCGCTAACGATCTCGCGCATGATCGCGTGCAATTCGTCCGTCAACGTCACGACGTGATCGCTATCCCAACGAACACCGCGGCTCACATGCAACAACAACTCGGGGACATACAACAGCGTTGACGAGATCTTGTCCGAGATGACTTCGGTGGGGTGAAAATGGCCGGCATCCAAACACAATACTTTGCCACGCGAAATCGCGTACCCGAGATAGAACTCGTGCGACCCGACGACGTAACTTTCTGAGCCGAGCCCAAACAATTTGCATTCGACGGCGTCGAGCACTTGGTCGGAATCAAGTGGCTCGGCGAAAACGAGGTCGAGTGATTCGGCAAGTCGTTCTCGCGGCGACGTTCGATCGGCGGGCGTATCTTTGTACCCATCAGGGACCCAGACATTGTTCACGCAAGGATTCGACTGCGCGGTGCCCATCGCGGCGGCAATCCGCCGGGAAAGTTTTCCGTGTTGGATCCAAAACTCTCGAATGCCCGGGTCCGAGTGCGCGAGCGTGAAGCCATCCGCCGCCTTCTCATGCGCAAAGTACGTGGGATTGAAATCGAGACTGACTTCGCGGTCGCGTGCCCAATCGATCCAACCTCGAAAGTGTTCGATGTCGATCTGGTCTCGGTCGACGTGGCCGTCGAATTCGCCATAGCTGGCGTGCAAATTCAAACGATGTTTGCCTGGGATCAACGAGTACGCCTTGTCTACGTCGGCGCGAAGCTCATCCGGTGTCCGGGCGCGGCCGGGATAATTTCCAGTGACGGCCAATCCGCTGCCGAGCTCCGATCCGTTGTGTTCAAAGCCGCCGACATCGTCGCCCTGCCAACAATTCACCGAGATCGAGATGTCTCGCAACCGCTCAATGGCCAAGTCCACGTCGACCCCCAAACTCGCGTATCGCTCTTTTGCTAACTCAAAGGATTGTTGCAACTTCGAGGGACTTAACGTCATTTTCTCATTCCTTAAATGCCGCGTGGTGACACCGACTTAGTGGCCCCGGCGGAGGCCATTGATCGGCCTCAGCGGTGGATTGTAACTCAGCAGCTGCACCCAAACCTTGACTGAGCCTAGCTAAACTAGCACAATCATGCCAGCGAACGCGGTCGGCGATCCGGCACTTCAATCACTCTTCCCCCGCCCATTGCGAAGTCCAAAGGCTGAACAACGTGCGAATCCTCAAAAAAGAAGACTGGTTCCACGCTGACGGGTTTCCGATTGCGGTGGAGCGTCGCGATCCGCAAGAACCCTTCGGGATTCACGCTCACGAATTTTCCGAGATTGTGATTACCACGGGCGGACACGGACTGCATGTGACCGGCGAAGATTCTTGGACATTGTCCACCGGCGACGTGTTTGTGATCGGCGGGTCACGACCGCACGACTACTTGAACATGGATCGTTTGCGATTGATCAATGTTTTGTTCGATACCGATAAACTTGAGTTGGATCTGTACGATCTGTCGACGTTGCCCGGCTACCACGCCTTGTTTCACCTCGAGCCCGCGTGGCGAAAGCGGCACCAATTCGAAAGTCGGCTGCGTGTTTCGGCGAGCGAAATGAACGAGACGACGCGTATCGTTGATCAGTTGGAATTGGAACTCAAAAAGCGGGAAAGTGGATTTCGCTTCGTCGCGATGTCGTTGTTCATGCAATTGGTGGGGCACCTATCACGCTGCTACGGTCACGCCAAAAACGCTGATTCGATGGTGCTGCTGCGCATCGCGGAGACAATCGCTCACTTGGAAACGCACTACCACGAGGATGTGAGTCTGGACACGTTGGTCGAGATCTCCAAAATGTCTCGCCGTAGTTTTCTGCGAGCGTTCGAGGCGGCGATGGGTTGCACTCCCATCGCGCACCTGATTCAGCTTCGCATCACTCGGGCGAGCGAATTATTATGCACGAGTAACCTGTCGATTACCGAGATCGCATACGATGTGGGCTTCAACGACAGCAACTATTTTTCTCGCCAGTTTCGCCAAGCCATTGGGATGACTCCGCGAGCATATCGACAACAACGTCGCGATCTAGGTCTCGCTTGATCCAAGCGAATTCATCATCACTCCACGAGAGGCTTATCATGCGTTTTTCACTCTCCATCCGATTGCCTAGCATGCGAGTGATGTTCGTATTCATGTGGTTCGCGGGCGTTGCGACGGTGACTCGAGCAGTCGACGGACCGATGAACATTGTGGTGCTCTTTGCGGACGACTGGCGACACGACACACTCGGCGTGGCCGGCAATCCGATCGTCAAGACGCCGTCGATCGACGAATTGGCTCGGCAAGGAACTCGATTCACACACAATTGCGTCACCACTTCAATTTGTGGCGTGAGCCGCGCGACCTTGTTTACGGGGCAATGGATGTCGCGACACGGCAACGAAGCTTTTCAAGCATTCAAAACGCCATGGGACGAGACATACCCGGGCCTGTTGCGGAATCATGGCTATCACGTCGGGCACATCGGCAAATGGCACAACGGAAAATTTCCGGCGGAACAATATGATTTTGGCAAATCCTACGCAGGCACCCATTGGATCAATGAGCCGGATGGATCCAAAATCCATGTGACCAAGAAGAACGAGAACGACGCAATGCAGTTTCTCGCGACGCGTCCCCGCGACAAGCCGTTTTGCTTGACGCTCGCGTTCTTTGCCACGCACGCCGAAGACGCGAATCCGCTTCAATATTTGCCACAACCCTCGAGTATGAAGTGGTACGAAGACGTCACTATCCCCGTCGCCGTGAATGCGACCGACGAGTCATTCAATCGGCTTCCCGAGTTCATCGCGAATGAAAAGAACGAAGGACGCAACCGCTGGCATTGGCGATTCGACTCGCCCGAAAAACACCAAACGATGATGAAAAACTACTACCGCTTGGCGACCGAAGTCGACGCGGTCTGCGGAAAAGTGGTCGCAGAACTTGAAAAGCAAGGCGTCTTGGACAACACGCTGGTGATCTTCACGACCGACAACGGCTACTACCATGCCGAACATGGTTTAGCCGATAAATGGTATCCGCATCAAGAAAGTATCCGGGTCCCGCTGGTGGTGGTTGATCCACGCTTGCCTGAATCCGAACGTGGCCAAACTCGCGATGAGTTCACGCTCAATGTCGACTTGGCTCCAACCATTCTTTCCGCCGCTGCAATCACCGCTCCCGCGACGATGCAAGGTCGGGATATCAGCGAACTGTATCTGGCAGACGCGCGTCCCGAGTGGCGTGATGAATTCTTTTACGAACACGCGACGATCAAGGACAAGTCGTTCATTCCGTCGTCCCAGGCGCTGGTGCGAAAGGATTGGAAGTATTTCTATTGGCCGGAGTTTGATCGCGAACAACTGTTCGATCTGGTCAAGGATCCGATCGAAGAAAACGACTTGGTCGCCGATCCCCAGCACGCCGGTCGGCTTGCCGAGATGCGCGAGCGATTCCAAGAACTGAAGGCTGCGGCGCGCTAGCGAGAGCGAGTGGCAACGGATCAGATGATGTCGTTGATGACATGGCCTTTGACATCGGTCAAGCGCATGTCGCGTCCACCGAATCGATAGGTGCTCTGCGTGTGATCGACGCCAAGTAGATGCAGCATGGTGGCGTGAAGATCGTGCATTTCCAAACGATTCTCAATCGCGTGATACCCGAACTCGTCGGTGGCGCCAAAAATCGTTCCCTTGCGAACTCCACCACCGGCGAGCCAGATGGTGAAACCGAACGGATTGTGGTCGCGGCCGTTGGTGCCTTGCGCGAACGGAGTTCGACCAAACTCACCAGCCCACACGACGAGCGTTTCGTCGAGTAGTCCGCGCTGGCGCAAGTCCTTCAAGAGCGCTGCGATGCCCTGATCGACCGCCCGCGAATTGTTCTCGTGACCCTCTTTCAAATTGCTGTGTTGATCCCAGCGATCGCCACCGACGGCCGGACACGTGAGCTCGATGAATCGTACGCCGCGTTCGACCAATCGTCGCGCGATCATGCACTGGGCGCCGTAGATTCGCGTCGGTTCGTAGTCGGATTCCAACCCATACGATCGACGCAAATAGGCAGGCTCGTCGTCCAGGCTCATTAGCTCGGGGACGGCGAGTTGCATTTGTGCCGCCAATTCGTAGTTCGCGATTGCCGACTCGATCGCGTCGGTTGGGCCTAAACGCTCCAGCAGCAGTTGGTCGAGCGCTCCGATAAGCCGGAGTTTCTCTCGTTGTTCGCCGTCCGAATCGGCAGGTGTGATATTGGCGACGCCCGATCCGCTCGGCTTGAATACCGAACCTTGATAACTTGCCGGAAGGAATCCGTTTCCAAAACAATCGAGTCCGCCGGGCGGGATCAAACCGCCATTGATCGCGACGAATCCCGGTAAATCGTCGCACTCACTGCCCAAACCATAGTTGATCCAAGCGCCCATGCTCGGACGCCCCTGAAGCCCGCTGCCCGTGTGCAAAAAGTAATTTGCAAAGGTGTGTTCGGAGAACTCCGATGTCATCGAGCGTACCAGGCAAAGCTCGTCGGCGCAGGTTGCCAAGTGTGGAAACAAGCTGCTGATCGGAATTCCGGAATCACCGTGTTGATGGAACTGCCACGGACTCGCGAGCACCGTACCGTTGTTATTGAATTGGGTCGGCGCCACTTTAAAGAACTGGCTTGGGTCTTGGCCGTTGTACTTGGTCAACGCGGGCTTCGGATCGAATGTATCGACCTGGGAAGGACCGCCATCCATGTAAAGAAAAATGACGTTCTTGCACTTCGGCGGAAAATGAACTCCGTGTGCCGATTGGTTCGTCGCGCCTGCAGGAGCGTTTGATGCGTTAGCACGCTGCGTCATCGCGGCAAGTGCCATCACGCCCATGCCCGAAAAGCATCCCGCGAGTATCTCTCGTCGCGAATGCGCCAGCGGTCGAAACTGGCCACAATGATGTCGCTTAAGGGACAAAGATAAACTCCTTGCTATTGATCACGGCGTGCGTGATCGTGGTCCAACGATCGAGTTCATTGTCGCTTCCACCATGAAGAAATGCCTCAATCGCTGATGCTTCCGCAGTCGATGGATAGCGTGCGTACGCGGACTGGTACAACCACACAATTCGACGGTCGATGTCGTCGGGTTCGTGTCGGATTAGTTGCCGGGCCCAGGATTGGGCTTGCTCCGCCACGAACGGATCGTTCATCAATATCAACGCCTGGGCCGGGACGTTGGAGACCGTTCTTCGTCCCATCGTGCTAAAGGGAACTGGCGTGTCAAACGCCAACATGAACGGTGAGATGAAATTTCGCCGAAGTCCGAGATAAATTGATCGCCGCCGATCCCCATCGGCTGGACCACTTGTCGCAGGCCGGCCTCGTCCCTGCATGAACGCCGTCAAATGCACAGGGATCGATTCTCCGTACATCGTTGAATTGAGTTCGCCGGAAACGAAAAGCAACGAATCACGAATGATCTCGGCTTCCAGTCGTTGGGGCGGCCGATGATGGTACAGCAGGTTGTCCGGATCACGCTGGATCGCGACAGGCGTCGTTTCGCCGGACATCCGGTAAGCTCGTGTCAAGACAATCTTGCGGATCAAACGCTTGATCGATTGTCCATCATCGAGAAACCATTGGGCGAGATAATCGAGAAGTTCCGGATGCGTCGGACGTTGACCGAGTACACCAAAATCGTCCACGGTTGGCACAATGCCACGACCGAACAAGTGATGCCACACGCGGTTGACGATCGAACGCGCGTACAGCGGATTCGACCGTGCGGTCACCGCATCGGCGAGTTCCAATCGGCCGCTCGATTGAGGTTCGCGCAGCGGCGTCGGATCAATCGCGGTCAAGAAATGACGCTGGACGATGCGACCGGGTGTGGACGCGTTGCCTCGAATCAGCAACGCATCGTCTTCACCAACTCCATCCATCATCGCCATTGCCAACCGCGATCGAGGCTTCACTTGCGATCGTAGTGCGTCACGCGCGGCGATCCACTCCGCTTGAATTTCGCGTAGCGGTCGCGAAGCATCATCGCCGACACGCTCGAGCAATTGCGGCAACCATTGCTGGGCCGCGGCGATCGAGTCTGCGAAGTTCTTGTCAACCGTCGCCAACGCGCTGTCGCCCTGCATCACCCGCAGCACTTCGAAGGTGGAGTTGGCATTGGGAGTGAATTCGAAGTGCAGTCGATGGCCTACGTAGCGGCCCAAATTCATATCCACCCAGCGCAATGATTGATCTTCGCCGGGCTTCACCACGAATTGTGTTTCACCATGAAGCGGTCCCGCGACTAATCGGTGCGAATCGACACAGGCGAAAACATGACCGGCCCCGCGTACCAAGATCGACACGATCGGGTGACGGAGCTCGATCGTTCCTGTACGCAGCGCACGACCGGTGCCACTCGGTAGCGAGGTGCGATCACTATTGACGTCTCGATCCGCTTGGACCTCCAGACCGTCCCAAAACGGGTCGTTTCTTGCCGAGCCGAAGGCGGCTAGCGAAACGGTATCCGCACCGTCGATTCTCTCGACGATCCATTCTCCCGCGGCGGTAGGCTTGTTGCCGAATCCAGGACCATCGGCCAAGTAATGGGTATCGCCCGCGTCGTGCGGTTTCGATTTACACGCATGAGAATAATCCACCAGGACGTGTGCCGTGGTCGGCGGGACGCATGGCGTGTGCATCCAATCCGGTGTTGCTTTGATCGGATCCAGTTGAACGAGTCGATCAAGTTCAGCGTGCAATCGTGATTGAAACTCGGTATCGATCGTTGCCAACGACTGTGCAACATCATGATTCGCCTGCAGCGTTTCGAATTGAACTCGTCGAAACTGGCTCCCTTGCAAGTAGCCACTCAGTGCGTAGTAGTCTTCCGTCGAGATAGCATCAAACTTGTGATCGTGACATCGTGCGCACGCGACGGTGATCGACAAGAACGCCTTGGAGAAACAATCGATCATGTTGTCAAATCGGTCGGACTCGTCTTTGCGGATGTCCACGGGCGAATGCACCCACTCGCCCAGAAACCAAAATCCGGTACCCAGAATCGATTCGTTGTATCCATGTTCGGGATTCAATCGTGGTTGCGGCAATCGATCCCCGGCAATGTGTTCGCGAACGAATTGGTCGTAGCTCACGTCGGCATTCAAGGCGCGAATGACATAGTCTCGGTACTGGTACGCCGCAGGGATATCGGCATCGAACTCATGTCCTCGCGACTCGGCGTAACGAACCAAGTCCAACCAATGTCTACCCCATCGCTCACCAAACTGGGGCGACTCGAGCAAGCGATCGACATACCGTTCAATCGAATCCTCATTTGTGTCTCGCTCGAGTTCAGCGAGCTGGCTGGGCGTGGGCGGCAAACCGACCAAATCAAATGCGATTCGACGCGCCAGCGCAAGTCGGTCGACCGAGGGTGCCGGAACCAGTTCCTCCTTGTCCAGCCGATCAAGGAGGAAAAGATCGATATCGGTTAGCGGTTCGTTGATTGAGTCACGCACGGGTGTCAACTGCGGCGGCGACACCGATGACATCGGTTGCCAAGCCCAATGCTCGGACTTTCGCTGCTGGAGATTAAACTCTTTCACGACGGATTGACCGGCCGTCGGTTCCGGTTCATCGGGCCACGGAGCATTTCGCTCGATCCACGCGGCAAAGTTCGCAAGCACCTCGTCGGAAAGCTTACCGCTGGGCGGCATCTCGTAATCTTCGTAGCGAATGGCTCCGATCAACAGCGATGCGTCGACGTCGCCGGGTTCGATCGCGGGGCCGGAATCGCCGCCGACGAGCATTTGTCGCCGGCTGTCGACGCGCAGTCCAGCTTTGATCGATTCGCTCGCGGTGCTATGACACGAGTAGCAATGCTCCACCAACACCGGGCGAATCTTGTTCTCGAAAAACGCGAGATCATCGGGACTGTACGCTTCGCCGGTGGATGACTCGGCGCCGATCGCCGGTGCGTTTAACAGCGAGACCAACAAGAACCAAGCGGTCATGCGTTGAGCGGCAATCATACGCACTGCAATCATCGTGGGGAGGGCTATCCAGGCGGGACGCGAACCAGGCGGGACGACATCAGAACATTGTAGACGAATGTGCGGTCGGCTGCTTAACCGCGAACGGTCGCGAGCACTTGGCCCGTCGCCACCTGTTGCGTTTCTTTGACGCAAATTTCGGCGATTGTCCCCGCGATGGGGGCGGAGATCTCCATCTCCATTTTCATCGCCTCGAGCACGAGGATCGCATCGCCCTCGCGCACACGGTCCCCGGCTTTGCGTAGAATCTTGAACACCGCCCCAGGCATTTGAGAGACGACTTCGGTCGCGGCGGCGGAGGGTTGCGCCGCGGCGGCGGAGCGTTCTCCCGTCACCGGATCGATCGCGACTTGGTAAACGCGACCGTCCACCGTCACGTGGTTGCCTTCGATCGCCATGTGGAATTCGCGCCCGTCGACGAAGACGTTGTACTGGGCCGAGCCCGATGGGGAGGGCGTCGAAACGCTCGAGGATGCCGCTGGTTTTTCGACCTTGCGAACGCCGACTTCAGCGTCACCCTTGAGAAAGCGAATTCCCTTTTCCTTGCACGCCGCAGCAATGAAAATATTCTCGTCTGTTGTGGCTAGCCCTTCGGCCTCGAGCACCTTCTTCACCGCGGCGATACTTTTTTTCGGATCAGCATCGTTGAGTTCCAACACGGGCCGCGTGGTAGGCTCCAGTTTGAGCTGAGTTCGTGCCAGCTCCACGACATCGGAATCGGGAGGCACGGGAGTTTTGCCGAAATAGCCGAGCACCATTTTACCGTACGGTTCAGCGATCTTTTTCCACGGTCCAAACATTACGTTGTTGAACGCTTGCTGGAAGTAGAACTGGCTCACCGGTGTGACACTCGTTCCGTAGCCGCCTTTGCGAACGACATCTCCCATCGCCATGATGATCTCGGGATACTTTTCCATGATGTTGTTGTCGCGCAACATTTGCGTGTTTGCGGTGAGCGCGCCCCCGGGCATCGGGCTCCATGGGATCAACGGCTCGACCGCGGTCGCCTCGGGTGGCAAGAAATAATCTCGCATGCAATCCTTGAACACCTCCTCCGCTTCACGAACCCGTTCGATGTCGATATCCAACTCGTAATCGGTTCCACGCAGCGCATGCCACATCACCAAGATGTCTGGCTGGCAAGTCCCACCACTGCATGGCGCCATCGACAAATCGATCGCATCGGCACCGGCGTCCAGCGCGGCCTTGTTCGCCAAGACGCTGATCCCAGCCGTCTCGTGCGTATGAAAATGGATGAACGATCCGGCGGGCAGAATGCGTCTTGCTTCGACAATGGTGTCGTAAACTTTCGACGGTGTCGCGGTTCCGGAAGCATCCTTGAAGCACACTGCATCGAACGGGATATCCGCCTCGAGAATTTGGCGCAGGGTCGACGTGTAGAAGGCGGCATCATGGGCGCCCGTGCATCCAGGCGGAAGCTCCATCAACGTCACGCAAACCTGGTGCTTCAATCCGGCTTCCACGATGCACCGACCACTGTAGACGAGATTGTTGACGTCGTTAAGTGCATCGAAGTTTCGAATTGTCGTCATGCCGTGTTTCTTGAACAGCGTCGCATGCAAACGCACCATCTCACTGGATTGCGAATCAAGTCCGACGACGTTGACTCCGCGAGCGAGCGTCTGCAAATTCGCGTCAGGCCCCGCGGCGACGCGAAACGCGTCCATCATATCGAATGCGTCTTCGTTGCAATAAAAATAAAGCGACTGAAAGCGAGCACCGCCGCCCGCTTCGAGCCACGTGATGCCAGCGTCTCGAGCGGCTTCCACCGCCGGTAGAAAATCTTTGGTAAAGACGCGTGCGCCGTAGACCGATTGGAATCCGTCACGGAAGGCCGTGCACATGAACGAGACTTTTTTCTTCGTCACGGTTGTACTTTCAAGAGAGTCGATTCACGTTCGGATTCAGTTCGCCGGGGCGAGCACGGACCACAGCACACCAGCCGCTATCGCTGATCCGATGACCCCGGCGACATTGGGTGCCATCGCATGCATCAGCAAAAAGTTGTGAGGATCTTCCTGCTGGCCCATCATTTGAACTACTCGTGCTGAGTCGGGGACAGCCGATACGCCCGCCGCACCCACCAGCGGGTTGATCTTTTCGGTCAAAAACAGATTCATGAACTTGGCGAATAAAACCCCGCCGGCCGTCGCAACCGCAAACGACAGCGCACCGAGCCCAAAGATCAACAACGATTCACGTTGCAAGAAAGTGCTCGCTTGCGTGCTCGCGCCGACCGTGACTCCCAACAGGATCGTGACGATATCGATCAGCGCGGTTCGCGCGGTGTTTGCCAATCGCTCGGTCACTAAACTCTCTTTGAGCAAATTCCCAAAGAACAACATCCCTAACAACACGATCGCCCCCGGAGCAACCAGCGTCGAAATGAGAAAGGCAACGACTGGGAAAATCATCTTTTCTCGCTGAGACACCCTGCGAGGCGGCTTCATTCGAATCAAACGCTCTTGCCGTGTCGTCAACAACTTCATGATCGGTGGCTGGATCACTGGGACCAGCGCCATGTAAGAATACGCCGCGATCGCGATGGCCCCCAAAAGATGCGGCGCGAGTTTCGCCGACAGAAATATCGCGGTTGGCCCATCGGCACCACCGATGATCCCAATCGCGCCGGACTCTTCGAACGTGAACCCAAGAAACAAGGCGCCAAAGAACGTCAGGAACACACCGATTTGCGCCGCGGCACCCAGCAAGATCAACTTAGGGTTGGATAGCATCGTGGAGAAGTCCGTCATTGCGCCGATCCCCAAAAATATCAACGGCGGATAAATTCCCTGACGAACTCCAAAATACAGATAGCTGAGCACGCTTCCCGATTGATACTTGATCTCGTTGCCCTCCAAGATCCATTTCGCTTCGTCATACACGCTGAGCGACATGCCTTGGATCACCGGAATGTTTCCGATGATGGCTCCCATTCCGATGGGGACCAACAGCAGCGGTTCATAATCTTTACGGATCGCAAGCATGATGAACGCGATGCCGATCAAGATCATGACGATGTTGCCGAACGTCAGCGACCAAAATCCGGTAGTCTTTAAAAACTCAAAAAAGATATCCATTATCGTTCGCTTGCGACCCCCGGACGTGATCCCGCTTTCTGGAATTCCGCGTGCAACACGAATCCGATCCCTGCCAAAATCGCCTTTTCGTCCTCGTCCGCACTCACGTCATGGGAATTCGTCTCGAGAGGGACGAGTCCGTGGTGTTCGGAGACTTCCGGCAAAATCCGTGCGACGATTTCCAGGACGCGAGGCAGCGAGGCGATGAACGTACAAATCAAAATCAGCACGGCAAACACGATGACCAAGCCCGTCAGCGCGATCGAGAAGCCTCTCGCGGCAGTCGAAGCGTCAATCATGACGAACATTTGCATGGTCCAACTCCATTCCCTATCGGCAAGGCGGCTCGCGATCGGAGACGCGGCCCTTGAAGATAGAGTGGCCAGGCGTGCAATGCATCCCCCGAGCGATGTGGCTAAGACAAAATCGCATCGGCAATTTTTGCATCGTCCGCTGGCGACACCCAGCGAAGGTCGATGATGACTTCTTCGCCTTCGACGCCAAGCCACACCGACGGAACCTGCTCTCGTAGCTTCGTCCCCCAGTCGTTCGCGTGCAAATCGCGGTGACGCAATCGCACTTGCCGTGACGGCAACGTCCATCTCCCCGCCGCCGTCAACCGTGCTGGCGACGCAGTCACTTGGCTGGAGGCGATCGATTCGCTCGAGGAAAGCCTGAGGGCCAATCGCTCCGCGCGCCCTTTGAGGTTGTCTTCGCTCGTACCTAGCAGCGCATTGATCGGCAATGACTCGGTGCTCGCCGCCGCGTTCTCAAGTGTCACCAACATCATGGTGGTTGTCGCATCACCGAGTGCCTCGGTCGCCGCAACCATCTCCCAGGAGTGACTGTTGCGAATCGAGTCAACCAGGTCACGTTTGCCGACGAGCACACCGCAATTGGGACCACCGCCCAACCCCGATCCGCACATCACGACCAAGTCAAAACCGGCGTCCAACATTCCCAGGGCCGACGGAATTGGTGCGGAGATTCCTGATACGTCCATCGGATAAAAGGTGGCAAGCGGCAGCACGGCGACTTGAATCGATGCCTGTTTCCGCGCCGGCAACCCGAGGGTCTGGATCGCTTGAATTCCCACATCGGCTTGGATGATCGCGAGCGGTTTGTCGTCATCAAGCTCGAAAAAATCTTTTTCCGACACCGCGTCACTCGCACCGATCTCCGTCACCATCGGAATCGCACTCGCCAGCGACTCGCCGCTGGGTAGTCGTACACTGTGGTGGCGATGCAGTACCAACTCGTGCTCGTGAAGCAACATGGTCAGCCAACCGAGCGCCGTCGAGAAAGATGTCGTCATCGCAATATCACGTTCGCCCGCGACCAATCGCGACAGCCGACGTTGGACGCGTTCGTGCATCGCTTCGCCACCGATCGCGTCGCCGCGCAGCACATCGACAGCAGCCGATATCGCTTCATCGGAAGTCGACACGCCGGTGCCTTCGGGGTGGAACAGCACGCCGGTCGCATTGATCATCGGCACGCAGAGGGCCGTGTGCTTGCGAGTCCAGCGACGAACGCTTTCCTTGTTCGACTCCGCCGACTTCATCACTCGATCGAGGCCGCGCGCCGCAGTCTCCGGTAATTCGCTAAGCAATTCCGCAGCTTGAGTTTTCAGTCGCTGCAACGTTTCCGGCTCTCCAGCGCGTCTGGCGACATCGGTAAGCGAGCGACGGAGAAATTCGACAGTCCACGGAGGAAGCGCCATGACAATGTATCTTCGATTTACAGGGACGGTAGACAAAGTGAGTCAAGCGTCATCCTAACAGACATGAGTCACTTGTCCCACGATAGTTTCAGCCGTCGGTGCTGCATCACGATCTCGCGGACTATTGCCGGATCGTTGTCGCTGACGCTCGTTGATCCGGCCAACCTATCATGATCCGGGCTACTTCGTATCGTCTATGATGGGCGGATCCTCAAAACGCTGATTGTCCACCGGGAATATTTCAAATGATTCGCATGTCGTTGGTCGCTTGGTTGATGCACATGGGATTGGTGGTCTGGATTCACAGCGACGCGACCGCCCAGGATCGGGCTCGCGACGATGTGGTAACGTTCGGGCGGTTCCAGAACTGTGTGGCACTCGAGAACGAAACCGTTCGCGTCGTGGTTTGCCCTGAGTCAGGTGGCCGAATACTTGAATACTCACTCGATGGTCAAAACTCGCTCTTCGTCTCGGCATACGATCAAGGCGCGGAGGATACGGGACCGGCGTGGAAAACGGATCCATCCGCGGGACGATTCGATATCGGCCCCGAGCTCATGATGCCCAAACGAGACGAGTTGTTTCGTGGCAAATGGGATGTGGTGCGGTTGACCGATCGCTCCGTCCAGATAGCGAGTCCTCCAAGCGAATCCACTGGCGTGCAATTGATCCGTGACTTTACCTTGGACGCAAAGACATCGCGCCTGGAGTGCACTCAGACCATCGTCAACGTCTCGTCCGCGACCGTTCGCTATTGTCATTGGAGTCGCACGCTCGCCAACGGTGCCGGCATTGTGCTCGTGCCACTCGAAGGGTTTGCAAAGTTTCCAAATCGATATGTCCGCTACGACAATGGCGCACTTGTGCTCAAGCCGAGCGATCCCAACGTTCGAATTCGTGACGGCTTCTTGGAGATTATCGGTCCCCCGCCAACGCCAAAGTTGGGGATGGATAGTTTCGCTGGCTGGGTCGCCCACCAGCAGCCCTCGGGTTTACTGTTCATCAAACAGTTTCCGACCTACCCCGATCGACCGTACGTTGACGCCGGCGGAATCACGCTCGCCACTTGGGCGCCGCCGAGTGGTGTTACCGTCGAGATCGAACCGATTGGCCCGGCCGAAACGATCGAACCCGGGGGACGTGCATCGTTCACCGAAGTGTGGTGGCTAATGGATGGCAAGTATCCGGGCGATGGCCAGAATGTCGACCTGCAGCAACTTCGCGAACGTGTGCAGAGCCTTCGTTAGCCATTGCCGATTAAACGACTCATTCGAAGGCGATTCGACGTGCGACCGCACGCACCTCGTTGACTTCCCGCTGCAACGCTGACTTCATCGCCACTAGTTCACATTGCGCGTTCTGTTCTTGCAATCGAAGCTGGCGCTCACGATGTTCCAGCAGCGCCGTGCGCGAATTCAAGTGAGCTTCGCGGCGATCGAGATCATCCGCCCATGCTTGCAATCGCTCGATCAATTCCGATGCATGCAAGCGAAGCCAATCATCTTCGCGACGAGTGATTGCATCGGCATGACGCGTCCAGCGGTCGTCAGAAACCGTCGACTCAAGGAGAGTTTTTGTCCCAAGTTCCTGGCTCAACACCGGCGTCAGCGGCTCGCTCGAAGGCGCTTCTTTTGCCGGGTGTCCCGCATCGATCCGGACGAAATGCTTGTTCGACGAAAGCTCCTCACCACGTCCGGAGACAGGAGCGTTTTCGGCAAGTTTTGTTGCCGAATCGGGACGAAGGACGGGGGTTGTCGACATAGTCGTCCCATCGGCATTCGACGCCCGGCGACTGTATCGGGAACACTGTTTGGGCTATGATCTTAACAGTCGTCGAAGCGATTGCACTGCCTTTGCTGGCTGCTTGGCGATTCCAATATCATGAACTTCGTCGCCGGAGTTCGTCGCTCGAAATTCCCCGTTGAATAGGTCCAAACTCAATGACCGTTAACGTTCCATCGCTTACAACACGTCTTCTGCTCTCGGCCGCATGCGCCGCTGCTTTATCCGTCTATCCAACGGCATCGGCGCAAGACACTCAAGCGTCAAAATCGGCCGACACCGCAACCGCGGCGGGAACGGCCCTTGATACATCGGCGCCAATCAATGACCAAATCACCGTGCTGGCCAATCGCGGAATCGAGTTTCTGAAGTCGCGTGGTCAGGCCGATAACGGTTCGTTCAGCGGTGAGTCCGGTGTTGCGATCACGGCGCTTTGCGTGGATGCAATTCTCGAACATCGGCCCGCAGCGGTGAATGAGCCCTCCATCAAGAAAGCACTTGAGTTCATCGAAGCTAGAATTCGAGGCGACGGTGGAATCTATACCGAAGGCTCTTCACACAAGAACTATGAAACCTGCGTTGCAGTGTCAGCGCTGATTAGCGCCAATCGTGACGGCAAATACGACAGCGTTCTGGACCGTGCGGAGGTCTTTTTGAAAGAGTTGCAATGGGACGAAGCCGACGGAGCGCAGCCCCAAGACACTGCCTACGGTGGGGCTGGCTACGGTAGCCACAAACGTCCTGACTTGTCCAACACTGCGTTCTTTATCGAAGCACTGCACAAGCTCGGCAACGACGGTGACGATGAAGCGGTCAAGCGAGCGCTCAAGTTTGTCGTGCGAAGCCAGAATCTTGCTGGCCATGGCAATGATACCGAGCATGCCGACGACACCAACGACGGCGGCTTCTACTACACGCCCGCCGTCGGTGGTGAAAGCCAAGCGGGCAAGGACGAGACCGGAGCTCTTCGCAGCTACGGCTCGATGACCTACGCTGGCCTCAAAAGCATGATCTACGCCGGACTGGAGCGAGACGATCCACGCGTGATGGCCGCAATGGACTTTATCCGCAAGACGTATTCACTCGAGGATAACCCAGGCATGGGTGCACAGGGCCTGTACTACTATTACCAAACGTTCGCCAAGTCGCTCGATGCAGCGGGTTTGGAAGTCGTCGATGGGCCGAGCGGCGAAGCACATCCGTGGCGTCAAGAACTGGTATCGCGACTTGCCAAGCTACAACAACCCGACGGCGCATGGGTCAATGAGCGCAGCCCACGATGGATGGAAGGCGACCGCCAGCTCGTGACTGCCTACGCCCTGCTCGCACTTGCTCACGCAAGGACTGAGTAAGCCCCGTGCGTTACGTCACCCAATCCAATCGCAATCCATCATGATTGTGATTGGCAACGTGGTGTGATTGGCAACATGGATGTCCAAGGCGACTCAGCCGCCTTTGACGTCGTGCAATTCGACTTTGAAGTGCAATGTGGCTCGCGGTGGAATCGCTCCCGGCATCCCGTTCTCGCCGTACCCGAGCTCATAGGGAATTTCCAGCTCGATCATTCCTCCTTCGCCAATCAACTGCAACCCTTCGGTCCATCCCGAAACGACTTGTCCCAAATTAAAGGATGTCGGCTCGCGGCGGTCGTACGAGTTATCGAACTCGCGGCCATTGTCCAACCAACCGACGTAGTCGACCGTCACTTGGCTCGATGCGGTTGGTTTCCGGCCATCGCTACGGCGAAGAATGCGGTATTTCAATCCTGAGTCAGTCGTCGTGAATTCGGCGGGGGCATCGGCATCCTCCGGGCCCGGTGTGCTCGAACGCGAGTTGCTGAGCTGGCAGCCGACGGTCGCAAGTGTCAATATGGTCACGGCCGCGAGAAAGCTCGCTCGCGACACTGGGTAGGAAACCGGCGATTTAACAATGTTCATGTTTCGGAGTTCACGGTTCGGATCAAAAACGCTTCGGATCAAAAACGCTTCGGCGGTGAAAAAGCCATAGGGCTTGAGGACGACACTGCTCCCAGCATAGCATCGCATCTTCAATTCACGAACCAAGCGTCCAGCCATCTCCGGCTCAAGATTCCAAACAGTGCATCCGTTGATGGCAGAATGAACGATTTCCGACGATTGTGGCAATTGGATCCGTCACTTGAATTTTTCAATCACGGTTCGTTCGGTGCCACTCCGACCTGTCTCCTGCAAACGCTACGCGAGTTCCAAGACGCGCTCGAGCGAGACCCGATCGAGTTTCTCGCGCCCGAGCGCAGCTTGGAGCCAAAGCTGGATCACGTTCGACAGCGACTTGCCGCGACCGTGGGCGCCCACCCCAGTGACATCGGCTGGGTACGAAACGCGACGGATGGAGTCAACGCAGTGGTACGCTCGTTTCCTCTGGACCCCGGTGATGAAATCATCATTACCAATCACGGTTATAACGCGTGCAACAACGCCGCCGCCTACGCTGCCGCCCAACGCGGCGCCGTGGTTCGAACCGCTCGGATCCCATTTCCGCTCATCCATCCCGATGAAGTGGTCACGGGAATCGCCAGCGCGCTGAATCGTCGAACACGATTGGTCTTGGTCGATCATGTCACCAGCCCCTCGGGGTTGGTATTTCCCCTACGCAAGATCATCGACGTCGCACATTCTGCCGGGGCGCGAGTTCTCGTCGATGGGGCCCACGCACCAGGAATGTTGCCGCTTGATTTGAATGAGCTGGGTGCTGATTACTACACAGCCAATCATCACAAGTGGCTTTGTGCCCCCAAGGTCTCGGGGTTTCTTTGGGTCAAACCACCGTGGCAACACGAAGTTCGCCCCACCGTGATCAGCCATGCGGCCAATCGCCAACGTGAGGATCGATCGAGATTCCTATGCGAGTTCGATTGGACGGGGACCTTCGACCCGGCGCCGTTGCTGTCACTGCCATCGGCGATCGATTTTCTGAATTCGCTGTTGCCTGGCGGACTCGCGGAGTTGATGCGATCCAATCGTGAACTCGCGATGCGCTCTCGGGATCTCCTTGCCAGCGCACTCCGGATCGACCCGCCAGTGCCTGATTCGATGATTGCCAGTCTCGTCGCCGTACCGCTGCCACCGCTCACAACGCCCATCGCCGGCACAGAGCGTGACCCGCTGCAGCTACGTCTGCGCCAGGCCCACGGCTTTGAGCTTCCGTTTTTCACGTTCAAAGACCTGGGTTGTCGAGTGCTGAGGATCTCGCTGCAAATCTACAACGACCTCGATCAAGTCGAGCGACTGGCGGATATACTTCGCCGTGAGCTTGGATTAACAAGGCAGTAACATCGAGGGCGACAGTCATGAATCCTCCTCAAGGATTCACTGACTCCACGCTAGCGGCGTAAAATTGAACAAGGTTGCCTTGCTCGAGCAAGAAATCAAAGTTGGACGATTCGTTCAATCGCACCACCGCAACTCCGCGTTCTTGATCGAGCGATTCGAGACTACCATCGAGCACTTCGCTCGCTCCGGTCACCGAGACTCGACATTTGACTTCCGTGCGGCCTTCGGCGATCGCTTGCTCGAGTCGTTCCATCGCATCGTCTCGCCACTGGGCGTCACTGGCTGCCGACAGTGAGATACCGGTGGTCGATTGCTCGATTGGCAATTGATCAACCCAGCGAAGCGAGTCGGAACTCGACGAATCAATAGACCACCACGCGTTCGCTTGATTGCTGTAGATCGCAAGACTTTCGTCGCCAAGCGCCCGGCATGCCGTCTGCCAGATCATTCGCTGGTTGGGAAACGGGTCCGTGGAATCGACAGCCGACGACGACGAACCATTAGCAACCAATTCGATGACCACGGCTTGCTCGCTTTGATCAATCAACGATTCAGCGTCGTCCATTGACTCCTCGGCACCACTGAATTTGGCGTGGGTCACATTCACCAAGAACTCCGTCGACCCGTTCACCGTGACGCGCCAGCCGGTCCCACCTTCATGGGATTCAAACTGGCTCAAAACATACGGCGACTCCAGCGATTCACTGCACCATTGCTGGACCATCGAATGATCGATCGGTACCGCACTGCGATTGAATACAACCACCGTGTTCTCAGTGAACGAATGCGAATGCGGCACGACGAATTTCTCCTGAATTTGCTTGGCCACAGGTCGATTCGCCGCCAAAAGCGATCGCACCAGAGGATCATCCAGCCAATCGGTGACCGTCGCCGCATCCCAGTTGGCAAGTGCCTCCATCAACTCGGCGGCATCGCCGCGGCGAAGCGTTAGTTTGGCTCGTATCGATGCCAGCTCTTCGGGATCAAACCAATTCTCGTCGCCCGACGCATGCTCGATCACCGCCTGGGCAGCATCCACGTGTCCGCCCCAGATCAAGGTCTCGAGATACTCGGTCGCGAAATAGTAGGCCATGTAGTGATCCGACATGGTGTCCCAGGTGCTGGAATTCTGGATCAATTCGAGTGTTTCGCTCGTCGTGGTTGCGACATCGTCATTGATCGCGATGAGATCAATGGCCAATTTCAAGCGACTCGTCACATCGGGTTCGGGGATCATCGACAGGAGTTCGGTGGCACGGCGTACTCGCGACGCGTCGCAGCGCTGCATCGCCGATTGCAAATAGTGGGCGAACAAACTATCGAAGGTTTGCTTCACAAGGCCATCGGAATCGCCCGAGCTTAACTGGGCCAGCTTCTCGAGAGCGTTTTCTTCCTTACCGTCGATATAGACCTCGATGGCCTCCACTGAGTCCCAAAACGCATCCGGTACCTGCGTGACTTTGGATCGCGTCGCGCGCCAATCTTGCACGCACTTCAGTAGCGACGGTTCGTAGCCAGTCATTTGATCGAGCATCTCGTGCAAACCGGCATTCGGGTCGTCGCTGCTCGAGCGAGCAGCCAAGATGCTTTGCAAATCGTCTGGTTCCGCCACCGCCAAGAGACGAACCCATAACTCATAGTCGTCCGGACAAAGCAAGACCAACCGCAGCAACGAATCTCGACCTTCGGCATCTCGGTCCCCGTAATACAACGCGTGACTGAGCGCCGACAAACCATTGGGATGATTGGGCGACCGTCTCAGAAGCTCGTTGGCCACGTCGACAGCTTCGTCGTAACGCCAAAGCGCCGAGAGGGCAAACGATTTCGTCGTCAATACGCCCCAATCGACACTCGGGTCGGCAATGCCATCGAGCACACGTAAGACTTCATCGTATTCCTCTGCCGCTTGGTATGCATGAGCGACCATCAATTGGTGCACGGGTCGGTCGCTTGGCAAAACCATTCGTCGCTCTTCGGCACGAATGCGCTCCAACTTCACTTCGGGATCCAGGTCATAGTCATACTCGAGTTCATACAACGATTGCTTCGAGTCGTCGTAGCCATCCGCATCGGCATCTGTATCATGGGAAAGATAGTTGGCCCACTCGTCACTCGTCCGTCGTCCATACTCCAACCGCTGGGAATCATACAGCTTCCAACCATCATCATCTCGGTGCAAATACCATCGTGCGGACATGCCTTCCGAGTAGCCGTCATAAAAATACAAATCCGCAATCGCGAATTCGCTCGGCTCTCCCGTCGCCGGGTCAGTCTCACGTTCTACGCCGAGCAGCGTGTAGGATTCCAATACTTGTGGCTCTGGGAAATAATCGTCGAGCCAGAATCGCAGCGTGATATTGTCGTCAAACCCCATGCCGGAACTCAGTGGGCTTTGTCGCACCGATTGGATCATCAATTTGAGGTCGTACGGAACCACTTCGATTTGGTCGCCAAAGTTGTACTCGTCAAGATTGGTTTTGATCCAACGGGCGATCTCGGGGTCGACGGGATTCGAGCCCAAAAAATTCCCCACCGCCGCCGTGTAAGCGTCTTTGTCCGATTGAATTCCTACGGGCTCCGGCACTCCATCGCGACCGATCACGCCCAAGTGGTCGAGCGTCCACAATGTTGTCGCGATTAAGAGCAATCCCAAGAACAACGACAAGCTGCATAGCACCACGATGACGTAAATCCACGTCTGCGATCGTTTCGGCGCACCCAAGCTGGTATGGCTACCCGGCAATGGGCTGGCGGTCGGAAACGGATCGTGCGACATAGCGTCACCTGGGCATTGGCAGTAGCGAATTCAACGTCAGTCCATGACTGCTCGGGGGCAGCCACCGCATGATAGCCGACATGCCCAAGTTTTGGTTGGCCAGCGTGACGATGAATCCGGCTCCAATTTCAATGAAACCGCAGGCCAATAGGGTCGAGCGAAAATGCGGCTGATCGACGCGGGGATCCCAAGCGTCGGTGACATTTACGACAGCGAGCTGCGCCGCTAGACTTCGGACGTGATGAGTTCCACGAGACGCCCCATGAGAGACTCGCACCAGAACCGCATCGACTTCAAAAAACGCATCGCCCTCGTAGCTCAGCTGGATAGAGCAGTTGACTTCTAATCAACCGGTCGCAGGTTCGAATCCTGCCGAGGGTGCTGTCAAAAACCTGCTGAATTGCCTTGCGAAAGGCACGTCAGCGGCAACCATCCCGACGTTCCCGCGGATCCCTTCCGGGCGAGGTAGGCACTTTGTGGGGGACCCGAGAGAACGTGACCCCGGGGTCAACGGTTCGGCGCTATTGAACGCCGCGCGCAGCAGGCGAAGGTGATTCGTCCGATGTGACAATCACGCGGCCAACTCGATCAAATGGAATGAACAACTTTTGGTTTGGTTCGTCTAATGGCGAAATCGCAATATAGTCGTCACCGCTTGAAACCAGTGTGCTGAGTGTAATGCGTTTCTCAAAAGGCGATGTAGGGATATTGGAATTCTCCCGACTTTTCTTCAAGGTAATCGCGTTCAGTTCATCGGAGCCAGCGCGACGCTTCTGGGCCTCTTGTCGCTCCCGATCGTAACTCACCATGCGCTGCTTGAATGCTTGAAGGTCACGTCGGAAGGACTCGAGCGATGCGACGTGCCCTTCGTATTGACTGGGCGTATAAACATAGAGCGTGAACGCGGCAAGCTCTCTATCAACGGAAAGTCCAAAATGTTTTGCACTGCGAATCTGAGACGCAAATGTTTCAGCCCTTAGGGAAGTAGTCGAGATCAGCGAAAGTGCCAGCAGCGGAATGGCGTATCGAAACATGGATCTATCCTTAAGAGGGAAGATTGTTCAAGTCAGTGTTATGATAACCTGTTGCCGCAGCAATGTGGGCCGTCTCTCGATCACGGTTACCCGCTGTTTGACCTATTCAAGTTCCACGAAGTCAAGCGTCGCATGGCAATCTTGCGGGAGCCTCACGGACGTCTGCCGTCCAACGGTAGCCCAAACAAGTTCGTTTAAGTTCAACCCAGAATGCCCGTCACGTCTCGATGCCAACCGAAACCGTACAGCAATGCTAGTGGCCGTAGCATCCTCGATATAGCATGACCTATAGAATCCGCCCTTGGTCCCGTCCGCTGATGCAAAGCCACCGGGATGCGATGGATAGTTGCCTCCTCCTATGGTTGCGACCCGAATAAAAAATGTCTCACTGTGCGTTTCCCCATGTGAGTCGCGGACCGCAAATTCGAGCTTGTATTGTGCATCAAGTTCAGGGCAAGTCGTGTAAGCGTCCCTGATTCGTTGTTGCAAATTGGCGTCTGCAATCATTCTGTGGGATTCCGTCCGGCCGCACCCAATGGAGATGCATAGGGTGCACAACACCAGCAGCGAAAACACCAAGCGATTCAAACGAAGAGGGTCCAGGGAACGTGATTCGTCAGTCGGGGAAGGAAACAGCGAAATGCGATCTCTGTGTTGGTCGGGCGTGAAAGACTCAACGTTGTTGGTTGAGCTCATCGCCTGACTGACGGATTGATTGTGCGTTGAGCATTGTTGCCGCTAGGCCGTAGCTGGCGGTCGAGTCAGGACGGCTGACTCGTCAGTTCGAGTCTACCGGATACCAATGTTCTGTTGTGTGCGATCTCACGAAGCCACGTAGTTCGTGCGAGCAGAATCGTTGTCATTGTTTTGTGATGTCAGCTCGCGGTCAAATATCGATGAACGGTTTGGCGTATGTGATCTATGGTTCCCGCCATTCCGCCGTCAAAATACCAAACCAATCGGTTGCTGCTTTTTCGGCCTCCGCAAGTGTTGGGTGCCAGGTGTCACCTGACACTGTCCCATCGGTCGAATCGTCACAAAGAAGATAACCGTCTTCATCAAATTGAATTTCAAAATTGAACAGCAGGTGACGTACGGGAGTTGGCAATGGCGTCGAGGCACCAGAAGGAAGCCATCCCGAATGCCCTTCGCCACCGATGCTGACCGGACGGTTCCTGATGGATTTCACGGTTTCCAACGGTAGCCTGCAATTGACGAACGACGGTCGCGACCAACCCTAATCGCACTTGAATACCTCTGTTGTGGTTGCAGAGGCATGCTACTTAACGGGAACCGGCGCAGGGGGATTCCAGTCGCCCTCGATAATTTCCGTCGCAGGTAAGTAAAGGCGAACAACGTAATTCCAGCCTTCGGTAATCGGAAGGTAGTTGTCCTCGCTCCGATCACCACCGAAATGGATGGTCATTTCACCGTCGGCATTCTTCTTCCCCGTCACGTTGTTCATCGAGTAGGCGTTCAGCTCGTTGGGTGTAAAGAATCCGTCCTTGTTGTATACCGTCACAGACCAGAAACCTCCGACGGGAACATCCTTCGGCATCGTGAGCTTGTAGGCGGTCTTGCCATCATTCATCTCGGGGACAACGCCAACGTATGTCGCACCTCGCGGCGGGTTGCCGCCCCAGCCGTAGGCAGTCGCCATCAGGTGAATAATGGGATCCACCTGTCCCTTCCTTCCGAATCCGTCCGACATGTCGGTAAGTCTTGCCGCCAAGAGATTGATGTCTTTGCGGGTTTGCTCAAACGAGGTCATGTCCCAATCCGGCAATTCAAGCTTGCCCGGGGATGCCTGCTTGATTTGAATCGCATCCTGCAAGGCATGGGCCGCCTTCATGTCTGCGGGGTCATTCGGATCGGCAAAGGTCCGGAAAAGAGCCATCGCGTAGCGAGTACCAACGGAGTCCATGGTTAGCCTGACTTCCCCGCCTCCGTGCTTAAGGACAGGCATGTAATGATCCTGGCTGATGACCAGCATGGACTGAAATCGGTTGGGAGAGTCGGGCTTGATGATCGTCACCGGGGAAATGAGATCAAACACTACAGCGGAATACAGGGTGTCGCGGTTGCCGCGGATGGTGGTCTGGTTCTCGACGGAGTAGGGCTCGCGCAGGTGGAGAATTTTTCCGATCCCACCTGCCTTTTCTGCGTATCCCTTGAACTGCACATCACTCTCGGCGCGAATGTAGTTCTTGACGGTGACGGGGATGTTCTCGGCAGAGACGGTAGTGGGTAGGGTTGCGGCCAGGGCGGCCACTGCTAGGGTGATAGTTTTCATCTTGGGTTTGTGTGTGGGTATGATTTGTTGGTAGAACGGGGTCGATGACCGCAGTCGCGGCGTTTGAGTTGTTGTACAAAAGTAAACGGGCCACTGCGACTTCGGTCGATCGCATCTCCGGGCCCTTCGAGGATGCAACGACGCTGCGCATGATTCCGCATTCGAGTGGTGACAGGCTCATGGATCGCTCGATGTCGCTTAGGTCGGTAGCCATGTCGATGGTGCCCACGCACCCGAG
This sequence comes from Pirellulaceae bacterium, assembly GCA_041741195.1. Taxonomy (GTDB): domain Bacteria; phylum Planctomycetota; class Planctomycetia; order Pirellulales; family Pirellulaceae; genus JBBSJZ01. Next base: position 209,671 of record JBGSKM010000022.1, on the reverse strand, counting down.
TGGCCTGGCCCGACATTCCATGGCGTTGATTCCTCACCCATTTCATTCGCCGCAAAGTTAGTTTGCCCAGCGATCTCGAAGGAACAATTCAGTTCGGTAAACAATCCATCTAAGTCCGAGGTTTGAGGGGTAGGAGCCATTCGTTAAAAAACTGGCAGCTCGCACCCGTGATCTGGGCAGCTTGGGGCTGCTTGTCACATTCACTCCACCTAACAAACACAAGGACTGGGGGGAACAAAAGGGGAAGGGGAACAAAAGGGGAAGGGGGTGGTTTTGTTGGGGGAAGGGGGGACAAAAGGGGACGGGGGTGGTTTTGTTGGATGACGAATCGACCCCCTTCCCCTTTTCCCCTTTCTTCCCCTTTTCCCCTTTTCTCCTTCCCCCTTTTCTCGCCCGGCTCGCTTGCCGCCAGTTTCTAAAAATCCGCTTGACAAGCAAGCGTAAAGCGACGGGATGGTTACCCGCTGCCTGCGATGCGTCGTGACGGAAGCACAAGAACGGCCAACAATGCGACAATAAGCAACAGCGGTATTGCAATATCGAGATGATTGGTGAGGAAACGCAGTTCGAAACCAGGAGTAACGACATCAGCGATCACGTCCCAAGCGAGCAAGACAGCGGTCAAAACGCAAGTGAGCATCAGCAAGGAACGATAGTTCAGAAGGTAGGCAATCACTGCACTCCAGTAGAGAGCGCACTCGGACAGCTTTGCAGCCACGATCGCGATCGGGTGCTGAAGGTCTAGCAGCATGTCGATGTTACCGGTTTGCCTTGCGCCAGATACAATGCTGCCAAGGGTGAGCAACGATGCGAAGCCAGCCAGAGCGATAAGCAGCGAGCGTCCGATCCATATGCGCGCAACGCCGTAGACTGGGCTGGCAACAGCACGCGGTGTAGACGATGTGGATTCGTATGGAAGCAACTTAGTCACGGCATTTCGTATCGGGTAACGTTAACGATCACGTGGTCGCCGCGAACGACTGACCACTTCAATAAACTCAGCTCGGCGACTCACGTGCATCGTCTGGTTCGCCGGGTACTTCGTTTCGAGGATTGCCGGAGCACCACGTGTGCGGCTCTGTGAGTTCTGAAGTGAATTCACGGTCACCAGTAGTAATTCGCGACCTGCATTTCCAGTCGAATTTTACGCGTGTGTCCCATCGGCGTTGTTCGGTTGTAATATGAACGTCCGCAGTGACGTTTGCAATCGTTATAGCGGAAATTGGAATGCCATCTGTGTCGAGGCGATGCCGAAACCACGCGGCAATTTCGGGACCGATGTAAGTCGTCAATTCACCATCAGCGCTATGCGTACAAGTACCGGTCAATGCATCTACAGTGAGCGTTCCATCAGGCAGTCGAGCAAAACGGTTAAGATCGTCGTGCATCCGCCATCCGATTAGCATTTGGCACAAAGCATGTGCATATGACTTGAGCGGTTTGAGTCGCAATGTCGGCCTCAGCTTCAGTCGGGGAACGTCCGCCATCAGCGGGCACGGACCTTGTTGTTCTACACATCTTTTGTCGATTACCGTATTGTGGTTGCCGATGGTTGATGCCGTCAGGTTCGTTTTGTTTCTGCTGAGCATGGTTTGCTTGGCTTGGTCATTCAAGGAGGTGCTGTGCGATGGCGAGCCAGTGGGTCATGGACGAAATGCAATCAGTCGATCTCAGAGATAAGCGACTCGAGAGACGTCTCATTCAATTGCTCGATACGCTCTCCGAAGCATCCACCGCAAGCATTCCGGCAGCCTGTCATGATCATGCCGAGATGACCGCCGCCTACCGTTTCTTTGACAACGATAAAGTTGAATTTGAGAACGTCCTTCAACCGCACATCGATGCCAGCTACCAACGTGTCGCCAAACAGAACGTCGCCTTGTTAGTCCAAGACACCACGGAACTTGATTTGACACGACCTGATTCGCAGGTCATCGGCGCCGGACCTCTCAATCACGCCAACAAACAAGGGGCGTTACTGCACCTGCTGCATGCCTTCACTCCCGACGGAACACCCTTGGGATCGCTTTCGGCGGAAGCTTGGACGCGAGAGCCGAAAGACGAAAAACCGAAAGCCCAGCGAGGCTCCAGCGAGAAACGAGTCCAGATCGCTCGCAAGCCTTTTCAAGAGAAGGAAACCGTTCGATGGCTGCAAACCGCCGAGCACTGCGGGGAGGTCAAACAACATTGTCAACAAACTCAACTAGTGATGCTGACCGACCGCGAATGTGATATTACTGAGGTGATCGACTACTGCACCACGCAACAAACTTTTGACTGGGTGATTCGCTCTCACGTCGATCGGGTCCTCAACAAAGCCCGAAAACAAGATGCCTCGATCAAGGTTCGAGACCAACTCGGCAGCACGAAGCCCTTATATCGTCAGCAGCTTTCGATTCGAAGTCGCGAGCAATGGGGAAGCCAGTCACTCAAACAGCGTCCAGGTAAAGCGGATCGTGATGCGAGACTCGTGGATGTTTCCGTACATGCTGGGCAAGTCACGCTGAATGATCCGCGAGTTGGACATCGAAAACGGAACAAAAGGGGACGGAACAAAAGGGGAAGGGGGTAGTTTTGTTGGATGACGAATCGACCCCCTTCCCCCTTTTCTCGCCCCCGAATCGACCCCCTTCCCCCTTTTCTCGCCCTTCCCCCTTTTCTCGCCCCCCCTTTTCTCGCCCTCGCCTGTGTTTGTCATTGGAATCGATCGTGCAGAAATCTTTCCCGGGCCACACGTGGGATGCGCCGTCGATTCACCATGCAGTGGTGAAATTAAATGCGGAAGTTTGGATATCAGGCGGGGTGTTGCGCTTGGGCGGCTAAAGCCTGCACACCAGCGCGGGGTGTGGTTTGGATATCGGTGCGGGAACTTTAGGGGGAAAGACGTTGACGGTGCCATATCTGGCCGTCGGTCTCGGCGGGCAGGTACTCGATGCGGTCATGCAAGCGATTGCCACCGCCCTGCCAAAATTCGAATCGACGCGGCTTGATGCGATAACCACCCCAAAAGTCAGGCAACGGAATCTCGCCGTCACCGAACTTCTGTTTCAATTGATGCAGTTTTGCTTCGAGAAGCGAGCGGCTGGAAATCACTTCGCTCTGGTGCGAAATCCACGCGCCGAGCTGACTACCTCGGGGGCGGACCATGAAATACTTGAGCGACTCGGCGGTCGAGACCTTGGTCGCCGTCCCGTTAATCTCGACCTGACGCTGAAGCGGCAGCCACTGGAACAATAGCGTCACATTCGGGTTGTGCTCGATATGCGACGCTTTGCGGCTGTTGTAGTTGGTAAAGAACACGAAGCCGCGGTCGTCAAACATCTTGAGCAGGACCGTTCGAACGGCGGGGCGACCATCGCGATCGACCGTGGCCAACGCCATCGCGTTAGGTTCGAGCAATTCTGACTTCATCGCTTGTTCGAACCAACGTTCAAACTGTTTCAACGGGTTCTCGAGCGTCGAATCGACGTCGAGTACTTCGAGCGAGTACTCTTTGCGTAGCGAACTCAGGTCCATCTAGTCTTTGCCGTAGTGTTCGACTTGGGACCAATAGTCGTCGAAAGCGCCGTCTTCATGAAAATCAGGGCTGTTATCCAAGTCGTGACATTCCATGCAGCGATCTTTGGCTCGATCCAGTGGCAACCGCATCGACAAACGCAATTCATCGCGGGTCGCCGTGTCAGCGTCACCGGCCTCTTCGGCGGCGACGTGAGCGGATCCCGGACCGTGACAATTCTCGCAACCGTTTCCGGTCAAGTGATTGTGCGTCTCCAATGACAGGTAGCCGGAGGTGTAAGGGTAATACTTTTGTGGGTTCCAACCCGTGACGTGACAACTCAAACATTCGGGATCAAAGTGACGGGGGACATCGCCACGCTCACCGGGATTGACCAAGCTTTGAGTCGCTTCGGCGTGCGGCGTCCCTTGCCAAATGTCGTAAGCCGTCGTGTGACACTCGCCGCACTTTTCGGTACCGACAAACTCGTTGCCGCTTTCGTGGCGAATCGGCTTGATACCCAAACCTTCGAGCCCAAGATCTCGCAATTGGTTTTGGTATTCTTTCATCAGTTGGCGCATTTCGGGAGCGTCGCCGAACTCATGCGTCAGAGCGACGCGCGCGTAGCGAAGTGGTTCGTCATTGGCATACAAACCGACAAGCCCCGCATACATTCCCTTGTTGCCGGTCACGATCATGTTGGTTTGTGTACCGTCAATCAATTCCGGTCGATACGTCGGCTCGCCATAACCGCCGGCCACGACGATCATGTCGAAACCGGGAACCTCGCCTGCCAATTTCTTGGCTGCTTCTTCTTCGCCAAAGAACAACAGCACGTTGAAATCGGGTTTCGACTCGTTGATGATCGCCAGCGACTTTTTGGCCGACTCGATCGCCTCACCGACAATGATTTCGTCGCTCGGTTTGGCTTCCATGGCGTCGGAATCCAGGATGCTCGTGATTCCGATTTTCATACCGCCGGTTTCGATCACGTTTTGTTCGGGCATGAGGCCGGGTTCGAGCAGGGCGATGTTGGCCGACACGTAAACGGTCGAGTCGGTATCGCCGGCAGCGACGGAGATCAATTCGCCCACGCCGAGTTTCAAATCATCGGGACCGAAACCGACGGCGCGATATTGCATTGTGCGAAACGCCTCCGCTGTCCGCTGGAACTTGATTTCCGCTTGCCGACCCGCTCGACGAACTTGGCTACCACCATCGATTGGCAGCAGATTCCAGCCTTGGCCGCGAAGTTGTTCCATGAACGTCATTCGCCGAGCCACGCCGCCCTTTTGATTTTCCAGTCCGGTACAACCGCATGGTTCGATGTATCCGTGCTGTTGTCCGGTCACGAACAAGGTCACATCCGGTACCGGCCAACTCGCATAGTCTTCCGGCTCGGCGGACTCAATATTGGTCGCATCGATCAACGCGACACGCGGATTCGCGTCGGGTTTGGTCGCGGGTGTGTCGTCCAATGAGGGCGACAGTCCGGGACCTTCGAGGTCGAGCATCGACGGTGGAACGTCCGGCGTCTTGATCGATTTCGCGGGTTCTCGTTCGGGTGTGCGAGCCATCATGGCTTCGGGGATTCCTTGCGGCGTCGGCACAATCTCCGCTTTGATTTCGGGAGCTCCACGGGGAGTCGGCACTATCTCGACGGGACCGGGCTTATCCGAAGCGCTGCCGCCGTCTTCGTCCTCGTCGCTGCTATCAAAATCCGCGACTTGGGCCGCCGTCAAACGACCAAAGGTTTGATCGATGATCTCTCCAGCTTGGGGTTCGCGGACGCTTGGCGCATCCTCCGCCATCACCTCGGCCAATCGGGTTGCCGCCGAAGTGTCGACGCTGTGCGATGATGCATCGACCGTCGATGATTGCTGGTCCAATGCGACGGCATCCCGTGAAACCGGCTCGGTTTGCGTCAGGACTGGGGGGGCGATCGACCCCATTGTCACCGGCTTGTCACCTGGAAGCGGTGGCATCTGGACCGCGAGCTCGTTTTCGACCGCCCAATCACGATGAGCGTCTCGCTTGCTGCATCCCAACGAAGTGGCTGCAACGACCCCCGCCAAGCCGAGGGAGATTGAGCCACCGACGACGATCATGCGCCAATCGACGGTGCCACGACGAGTCACGGTCGCATGTCGTGCACGGCTCGCTTTCAGCATCGAACGCTTGGTGACAGGAACGCTGGGTACAGACTTCATAAGTGATTCCGTGTAACGACCCAGCGTCACTGGGTCTCTGTCATTTACCGGGTAAAGCGAACTTAACGGACAATTGCATCGGCGCGACCTTCGGATTATCCGACTCGATCCAAACCCTACCGATGTCATTGTCGCTCAGCCCTAAACGTTCAATCGGCTCTTCACCCGGTATTAGTTCAAGCTCGAGTGTATACAACACCATGGAACCCCGATCAGCACCCTTTACCAAATTTGCCTTGATTACGCCGTCGGGTTCAACTTTACCAATCCGCAGAGTCGTGTTCTCGCGCTCACTGCCTTTGAGCACCACGAATGCCTTGGCGGTCAGCGAATCATCCGGCTCCAATCGCCCGAAGTCGTACGAATAACCACCGCCGGGGATACCTCGCAGTTTGGAGCCGACGATCATGCTGAGTTGGCCAACGATACGACCGGTGGTCGACACGGGGAAATAGCCAACGGAGCTAGCATCACCCTCGGGCTGGATCGCCTTTCCTTCGCTATCAATTCGCTCGAAAGCAAAGTTAAAGTTTTGGGAGATCGGTCCCTGCTTGAGTCCTGGGGCGATCGTCACTTTGATTTTGAACGCTTGTCGAGCCTTGGCGCGAGGCCCGTCGTCAGTCTCGTTCGGTTCGCGAGCTTCGATTTCGATGGACGACAATTCGTTCAGCGCATCGTCGCTGAATTCCGACTCGAGCGGCCGAATGTCCTTGGACATGAAATTGTAGATGGTCGATTCGAGCACGATTGGCTCACCCGAGGCGACTTCGCCGAAAGCCCATTCTTTGGGGCTCATTTCCATTTGGCGAATCACATCGCCGGTAATTTCCAACCGGATCGCGGGTTTCAGCGGGTCGTTGGTGAGCAATTCGGCGGATTGACCGAAGCTTTCTGCGTTCGTTTGGACGTGCCACGTCAACCGAACTTCGGTTTCCTCACCCGGTGCGAGGCTCTCGTTTTTGAGCGTTCCGACGGTGCATTTGCAGGTCGAAGCGCCGACTTTGAGGGTGAGTGGTTCGGTGCCCACGTTTTTGACCACAAACGTATGTTCGCCTTCTTCGTCCGGAGCCATCACGCCAAAGTTATGCGTCGTTCCACCTGGAATCTCAGCCTTGGCGAACCCGTCGGGAAGTCCCTTGCTCAATTCCGCCAAGGCGTTCTCGGCGTTGATGGAGCCGTCCAGCGTGATCGGACCAAACTTCGCATCGCGATAACCGAAGTTGGATTGGTTGATTGCGAACGCAGCAGCCGTCCCGATGCCAAATGCGACGGCAAGACTCAGTGGAAAAATTTTCATGGTGACTAGAGAAATCCAAGAATAAGACGACCGCAGCGAGAAAAATGGTGCTGCGGGCCAGGCAACTATCTATTGTCACGCTGTACGTCAGAAATGTCGAGTTGGTTTTCCAAAAGCTTGTCCGCGGTTTCGAAAATTGGCTCACGCTGTGCCGCTTCGCCAAAGTTTTCGACGACCAAAATCGGTTGAAGCCACAATCGACGCTCGAGGTTCTCGCCCAACTCCGCAAGTTCGCTAGCGATCCTCGCATCCTGGACGGCACGCCGCTCGTCACCCATTCGCTCCGCGATTTCGGCACGTTGGGCAAAGAACGCGGCGTCAGTGGGTGAAACGTCGCAAGCCAAATTCAGTAGCTGTAGCGACCACTGTAGATCCTCGTCACGGCCCCACCGTTGGAAGACGTGCAGTGGTCCGGTCGCGGCGAGGCGAATGAGTGATGGTTCGCTGCCGCTTCGCAGGATCGCGTCCTCCACCGTCGCTCGCCAGCGGCGTCGCAGTTCCACATTCGTCGGTTGGTCAATGACGCTCCAGTGGTACATGTCGGCTAGCCACAGCGGCGCATCCGGCGACCAGGGATCGACTTGGGATGCTCGCTCGACCAATTCGATTCGCCGATCCGGGGGCGCAATGGTCGCCTGGCGAGTCAGCGAGGCGGCAGCTTCGACGGGTCCGATCGATACCAATCGCAATGCCATAAGCAGCGCCAGTCCGACGCCGACTGCTGCCAATCGTTCGCGAGCTTCTCGGCGAGACCCCCATGGTTGAGCCATTTGATCCGCAAGCGGTTCGGCCGCCGGCGCCATCATTCCCGCCACCATCCAAATCCAGATCGCAACGCCTGGTACGGTGAAGCCACCGGAGGCGACGAGGTGCAACATGATCGCCGCGACCGCAGCGACTCGAATCACGCCCAGATGGGATTGCCACTGTGGATCATTGTCGCAAAACATCGTCGCGCGCCAGGCCATGACCATCGATACGATCGCGATGGGGAGCGCCCAAATCTGCGCTTGCCAATCCGGCGGTTGTCCGGTCGCCAATCCCAGTAGCCATATCAGTACAAGCGCTCCGCTGCCGCCAACCCACCACCACCGGGCCTCATCGTGATCTCTTTGCGTGAGCTTGCCAGGCATGCCCGTGGAATCATCGCTTGGGCGTTCTCGTCGTCGCGATTGGCTGGCATAGGCAATGGCGACGATGAGTACGACCAACAGCGCGACTGCGACGAATCCACCGGCGGCCAGCGTTTCGAAAAAGAAATTGTGCGGCTCGGCGATCGACTCGGCGGCGCTGGGCTCACGATACCTCGGATAAACCGCTTGAAAGTTTCCTGGACCCGCGCCGAATAGTGGACGGTCCAACACCAGCTTCCACGTCGATCTCCAATATTGAAATCGAAACGCAATCGACGACGGTGCTTGCGCGATCCATTCCTCTTTGCCGAACAGTGCAAGCGACATGATGGCGACGACAAAGGCCACGAACCCGCCAGCCGCGAATATCAACCATCGCCGTGACATCACCAGCATCCCGGCAATGCCAATTCCGACGATCGCGGCCAGCAGCCCCGAGCGACTGTGTGTAAACACCAGCGACGTGAGCACGAGCGACACCATGGCGATCGACACAGCGCGACCCACGAGCGTGAGTCGGTGCCAATGGACCATGACCGTGGCCGCGATGATAACCAAGCCAAGCACCTGGACGGCGGCCAGCGAATTTGCTAAAGCGAATGTTCCCACGGGGCCGCCATCGAGCAACCGGTTTTCAAAGACCATGCGAGTCGCGGAGCCCGGCGGCGCATCGATCCCCGCCAATCGTAACATCGCATCGGGGTCGGCGCGATATTGGGCCAGCGTCCGAGGCAGGCTGACAAAATGCTGGTGCAACCCTTGAACACTTTGAGCGATGGTGCAACCGACAAGCAATACCAGGGCGGCGCGTTGCATCGTTGCATCGATCAAGATCCGTCGCGAGGCGGTAAACATTGCAGCGGCAGTCACCCACAACCAGGCTTCGTTGGTGGATTGTCGCAGATTGCCGCTGCCCGAAATCCCCAGCGCCGCCACCATCATCCAAGCGGCAAGGGACATTGCTAAAACGTCAATCAGGTACGGTCGCCGCCCCGCATCGGATGATGTGAAAGTCGGCATCACCCACGCGACCATCGCTGTTACGATGCCAATCACGGCCAACCACAGCGCATCACCGCGCTCGACCGCCACGCTATCGCTTGGAAAGTAACTCGCATAGACGAGAGCCCCGGCGAATAGCGCCATCGCCAAGCCGCGTGTGCGGTCGAGTAACGTTGCCGGCGATCCGATCTTTTTGGGTTGGCCTTCGATGCGCGACGGGTCTCGCTTGCCTACCACTTTGTCGATTCCAAGATGATGACGAGCAAGAGCATGCAGGCGACGATTCCGATCACCATCCAGGCTTGCGCGACGGAGACGCCGGTAAGCAACATCGCCGCAAGCCCGCAGGTTGCCGTGACCAGATGGACGGTCGCGACGGCTTGGCGGCGCGACAGACCGAGATCGACAAGCCGATGCGAAAAGTGGCTCTTGTCGCCGACAAAGGGGCTGCGACCTTGGCGAAGACGAATCCAAATGACCGTCGTCATGTCGTACAGTGGGACCGCCATCACGCACAGCGGCGCGAGCACCGCATGCGGCCGCGGTACTTGGCCGCCCGAGTACGTCGCCATCAACATCGACACCGAGATCAAAAAACCGACGAGGTAGCTGCCACCATCACCCATAAAGATCTTGGCCGGCGGCCGATTGTGCCAAAGAAATCCGAGTAGCGAACCGCAGACGACCCACAGCAAGACGGCGACCAGTAGTTGTGGCGATGCGGTACCGGGATCGGGCGTTGACATCATCACCACGGCCATCGATGCGGCGATGATTGTCGCGACTCCTCCGGACAACGCGTCCATGTTGTCAAGCATGTTGAACGAATTGATCACCGCGACGATCCAAATGACCGAAAGCGGTTTCGTGATCCATGCCACAGCAATGTACGCCGTGAAAGCGAAATCCAAACCGTAGACGACGATCGCCGCCGTCGCAAACTGGGCGAGCAACCGCAGCCAAGGCGACAAACCGTGACGATCGTCCCACAACCCAAGCCCGACAAGAAACGTTCCGCAACCGAGTAGTCCCCAGAGCGAACCGAGTCGCGATACGGCGCCGTCCAGATGCAGCATCCACCCCGGTGGAAAATTCGACTGCAACTCGGTAGACGATTGCAAGACCAGAGCAGCGATCGTCGCACCGGCAAAGGTTCCGACGATGCCCAACCAAATGCCCAGTCCACCCCCGAGAGGCGTCGGTATGGTATGCGAGCTGTGGCCTCCCGGGCGATCGAGCAACCCGAGCCGCTCGGCGAACATGCGAATCGGGTATAGCGCCAGCAGTGAAATCACCAGCGGTACCACGACACTGACGAGGCTCAATCCGAACAATGAATTTGAGAGAGCGTCCAACCGTCGCCGCCTTGGAAATAGAATTGCAGAAGATTTTCGAGAATCGTAACGGATATGGCTCTCATTCCGTAGGCCGCTCCGAGTCACCGCCGAGTCGACGTCACGCCACCATCGCGACGACCTTGCAAAGCGTTACGATGGGGTGTGAAACACGCGCCGGGTTTGCCAGTGGGGCCTGCACTTCTCAAACTTCGACACACTCGTCATTCTAGTTCGCTCGTTTCTTTGCCGCCTTTGATGTTGTTTGCATGCCTCTCGATCCAGAATTTGCCGCCGCCTTGGAAGCCCGCTCGATCGAACTCGAGCCCGAGATCGCTGAGCAACTCGAGGCCTATGTGCGGACGATGTGGCAATGGAACGAGCAATTGAATTTGACCCGTCACACGACTTGGGATTTGTTCGTCGGTCGCGATTTACGCGATTGTTTGCAGCTCGCACCGCTGCTGGCGGCCGACGAGATCGTGTTGGACATGGGCAGCGGAAACGGGATCCCTGGCATTCCGCTTGCGATTTTGCGTCCTGATATCGACGTGTCGCTGGCCGAGTCGGTCGCCAAACGGGCCAGTGCGCTGAATGAAATCGTGGCGACGATCGATATCCCGGTCGCCGTCTATGGGGCGCGCGGGGAAGACCTGCTGGAGGACTTTCGTTTCTCAACGATCGTCAGTCGCGCCGTGGGCAGCATCGTTAAATTCTGTCGCTGGATTGAACCTCATTGGTCCAACGTCGACCGTTTACTGCTGATCAAGGGGCCCAAATGGGTCGATGAACGCGGTGAAGCGAGACACGTCGGCGTGCTCAAGAACTTGCAACTTCGCCGGGTTGCCGGCTACCCGCTAGGCGACAATTCGGGCGAAAGCGGTGAGAGCTCCGAGGGTGTGATTTTGCAAATTTGGCCGTCGGGGCCCCGCGGCGAAAAATACAACGAATAGTTTTCTGCGAGTCGACGGTATGCGTCGACTCGTCAGCTTTGCCCCGCGCAAGAGCAATCCGAAGTTCTCTGGCATTGGAAAAGCGCAGAACGCGTTACTTCACCTTTGTCGATTTCGGCACTCTGTCTATACTCGGACCGACGCGGAACGAACTCCCCGCGGCTATGGTTCCTATTTTGAGATAGTCGCCCCTGACACCAGGGGAAATTGATATGTCCGATTACAGTTTGACACATCTCAAGCAACTTGAGGCTGAGAGCATCCATATCCTCCGTGAAGTCGTCACGGAGTTCAAAAAGCCGGTGATGCTGTATTCGATTGGCAAGGATTCGGCCGTCCTCGTGCATCTGGCGCTCAAGGCGTTCTATCCAGACAAGCCACCCTTTCCGTTGTTGCACGTCGACACGACGTATAAATTCCGTGAGATGATCGAGTTTCGCGAGAATTATGCTCGCCACAAACTCGGCTTGGACTTGATCGTCCACATCAATCATGAAGGTCTTAAACTGAACATCCCGCCGTGGGAGGACAGCGAGCGACACACGGAGCTTATGAAAACGGACGCGCTCAAGGCGGCGCTCGATAAATACGAATTCGACGCGGCCTTCGGGGGCGCCCGCCGTGACGAGGAAAAGAGCCGCGCCAAGGAGCGTGTGTTTAGCTTTCGCGACAAATCACACCGTTGGGACCCGAAGAACCAACGACCGGAGTTGTGGAATTTGTACAACGGCCGCGTCAACAAGGGTGAATCGATCCGAGTGTTCCCGATGAGCAATTGGACGGAACTCGATGTGTGGCAATACATCCATCTGGAAAACATTCCGATCGTGCCGCTTTACTTCGCTGCCCAGCGCCGTGTTGTCAATCGCAAAGGAACGCTGCTGATGCGCGATGACGAACGCATGCCGCTCCTGCCCGGCGAAAAGGAAGAAACTCGCATGGTTCGGTTTCGAACCCTCGGATGCTACCCGCTTTCCGGAGCCGTCGAGAGCCATGCGACGACACTGCCAGAGATCATCCAAGAGATGTTGCTTGCCAAGACCAGCGAACGCCAAGGACGAATCATTGACCAAGACGAAGGCGGTGCGGGAATGGAAGAGAAAAAACGAAGAGGGTACTTCTAGGAGGCGCCCAGTCGACAGACGCACGTGGGTCCAAAGACGCTCCACTGCCCCCTGTAATTTCGCTTCCTAACGTTCCCATTTCCCGTCCACTGTTTACTGTCTACTGACTGCCATCTTATGTCTCACCAATCCGATCTGATCGCGACCGATATCGACGCTTACTTGAAGCAACATGAGCACAAGCAATTGCTCCGCTTCATTACCTGTGGCAGCGTGGATGATGGGAAGAGCACGCTCATTGGCCGATTGCTGTTCGACAGCAAAATGATCTACGAAGATCAACTCGCCCAGCTCGAAGCGGACTCGAAGATCGTGGGCACCACGGGCGGAAAGTTCGATCCCGCGCTGTTGACCGATGGGCTCAAGGCCGAACGCGAGCAGGGCATTACGATCGACGTGGCGTACCGCTATTTCAGTACCGCCAAGCGTAAGTTCATCATTGCCGACACGCCGGGGCACGAACAATACACCCGCAATATGGCCACCGGTGCCAGCACCGCGGATTTGGCAATCATCCTGGTCGACGCTCGCCACGGGGTGCTGACGCAAACGCGACGCCACAGCTTCATTGTTTCGCTGCTGGGAATCCGCCACGTCGTGGTCGCGATCAACAAGATGGATTTGGTGGACTTTAGCGAAGAACGATTCAACCAGATTTGCGACGAGTATCGCTCGTTCGCGACACGTTTGGATTTACCCGATTTGCACTTTATCCCCATGAGTGCCTTGGATGGTGACAACGTGGTCGAACGCAGCGAGCGGGCGCCGTGGTACACCGGTTCGACGTTGATGAACTTTCTCGAGAACGTCTACATCGGCTCGGATCGCAATCTGCAAGATTTCCGATTTCCGGTGCAATACGTCAATCGACCCAACCTCGATTTCCGCGGGTTCTGTGGCACGATCGCGTCCGGGACCATTCGCGCCGGCGAAGAAATCATGGTATTGCCCAGTCGCCAAAAGTCGACGGTCAAGCAAATCGTGACGTACGACGGTGACCTCGACGAAGCGTTCACGCCGATGTCAGTCACATTGACTCTCACCAGCGAGATCGATGCGAGTCGCGGCGATATGATCGTTCGCCCCGGCAATGTACCGAGATCCGGTGATCGATTCGAAGCGATGTTGGTCTGGATGAGCGGCGAAGGCATGGTGCCCGGCAAGACCTACTTGTTCAAACACACCACCCAAACCGTGCCCGGCAGCATCGATACGCTCAAGTACCGCGTCGATGTGAACACGCTTCACCGCGCCCCGGCACCAGCATTGGAATTGAACGAGATCGGTCGCGTGAGCGTCACTCTTTCGGCACCCATTCACTACGACGCGTATCGCAACAATCGCAGCACCGGCGCATTCATCATCGTCGATCGCATCACCAATGCGACCGTCGCCGCGGGGATGATTCTGGACCGCGATGGCGATGGTCATCGACGCAGCGTCTGGGACGAGGAAGCGGCGGTAGCGAGTTCGTCCGAACAGGTGTCCGTCGTCTCCACCGACGAGCGCGCGGCGCGTTACGGACAACAGCCCGCGACCGTGTTGCTTTCCGGTTTGACCGGTAGCGGCAAATCGTCGATCGCCCAAGCCGTCGAGCGCAAACTGTTCGACCGCGGTCGCTCGGTCGCGATTCTCGATGGCGAAGCGGTGCGCCGGGGACTGAGCCGAGACCTCGGCTTCACCGCCGAAGATCGCAGCGAGAATCTGCGACGAAGTGGCCATTTGGCTCACGCACTCAACGAAGCTGGCTTGATTTGCATTGCATCGTTTGTGGCTCCGTCGGCCGACGTGCGTGACAAAGTCGCGAACTTAATCGGCGAGGATCGATTCTTGGTGGTGCATGTCGCGACACCGATCGAAGTGTGTCGGACACGCGATACCAAGGGACAATACTCCAAGGCAGACGCTGGCGAATTGCACAATTTTCCCGGCGTCACAGCAACCTACGAGCCGCCCGCGAATCCGGCACTCGTCGTCGATTCATCCAAGCAATCGGTCGATCAATGCGCCGATGCGATCATCGAACTACTGCGATCCAAAGGCGTCTTCAAGTAACGGCAACGACAATCCGAGTTACCGATAACTTCTAGAGTCGACGCAGTACAAAAACGGCATCCGTCAGATCGTTGTCCAGTTCGCGTGGTACGTCGATGGCATAGTCGAAGTCATGGATGCCAGCGACCTCCCATGCGTCGCTGACCTTCTTGAACAGCGATCGGACTTGGCGGTCAGTATACAAACGCAGCGGAAACTCGCTGCGAATTTGTTCGCGCCCGCCGCTAGCGAGTTTCGCGGTGACGATGGCTCGCAGTGTTTCCTGGCGACGGCTTCGGTCAAACCCAATGACCTTCAACGTCACATGAACTTTGGTACCACCGTGCTGTGCGGTCCATCGTTCCGTCGATTCGGGGTCCGCATCGAGCGGGATGATGTGAAAACCCAAGATATAAATCCCGCCACGTCGCACGTGCGTGGCGACGCTGCGCAAATGCGCGACGGCATCGGATTCCGTCAACAAGTGCCGAAACGTATTGAACGTACAAAACGCGCTGTCGTACGTTTCGTCCAAGTCCATTCGAGTCATGTCGCCCTGAACCAAACGCGCGGGCAATTTGCGACGATGCAACCGGCGGCGCAAATACGCAAGCATCGCCGGACTCAAATCCAAACCGGTAAGCTCATAGTCAAGCGCGGCCATGGCGGCTACCAAACGACCGCTGCCACAACCCGGTTCGAGCAACTTTTTGACTCGGCCGCGAGCGTATTTGGCAAAGGCTAGCTGAAAAAACGCGACCTCGGCTGGCGTCTCGTCACGAAACACCATGTCAAAGTACTGCGGGTGGTCATACCAGTCGGCCATGGTGATAGGATAGCGTCGCGGCACGAAGTCGCTAGACTCATCGGACAGTAGAAACGATAAGACTTTGACGCGGCTTTGAGCGAGATTGGGCGAATGGAAATTTTAGATGTGATCTCACGCATCACGCACGTGCTAACGGCGATCATTCTCGTCGGCGGAACGGCCTTCAGCCTGCTGGTGGTGTTGCCGTCGGTTGGCGCGTTGAGCGAAGAGTCACGAGCTGGCTTTCTGCAAGCGACAACACAGCGGTGGAAGCGATTCGTGCACGCCGGAATTTTGCTGTTTCTGTTAAGCGGTTTCTACAACTATTTTCGCGCGATGCCGCTGCACAAGGGTGACGGGCTTTACCATGGCCTTGTCGGCACCAAGATCATCTTGGCACTGATCATCTTCTTCATCGCTTCGGCACTTGTTGGTCGTAGCGGGGCACTGGAAAAGATGCGTCAAAACCGAGGATTTTGGATGAAAGTCATGGTCATCCTTGCCGTCGTGATCGTCGCGATGAGCGGGTTCTTGAAGGTTCGCGGCGTCGCGGGGTGACGATCGCTTATCGCGCCACGTGGTTGCTGTCGCTCGAGTCCGCGATTCGAAACCAATCCTGCTTGAGCATTTGCGCTTCGGCGATCCAGTCTCGCACCCATGCGCTAGCGACGTCGAGCTGCTCTTGGATGGAACTTAGATTAACGGGCTCACTCGCGGCAATCGCTATACTGCTGTCGCTCGGGAGCGGTGCACTGCTGTCGCCCGGGAGCGGTGCATCGACGGGAGCTACCTCGACCGCTTCGGCTCGCGCCAACAATTGACGAGCGGCTCCTGGCTTGGCCGGCGTCTCACGCCAAACTCGCGCGATGAACGTCGACGTCTTGGCAGCGAGACGCTCGTGGCCCCGAATCAGTGTCGCCAACTCTTGGCCGATCACGCCCGGCGACATTGCTTGACGCAGCGTTGAGCCTTCATCGAGCGCACGTTCCACTTTCCAAAACCATTCATCGATCAAACATTCTGCCGACGCCTGGAGCAATTCGGCCTGGGATCGCGTGGGTGCCGAAGTCGCGAGCGAGCTTCGATCGATGGTCCACATGGAATCCGTATCCCCATTGGATACACGTCCACGTAAGCAAAACGGTTTGGGAGTCAGATCGCGTGGCAACCATTGACGCAGATCCCGACGAGCCAAATCGTAGGGAAAGTAGGGCTCTTCGATCGTGACGACCACGGCCGCCGATCCGACGCGATCGCGTGTACTCGCTACTGTTGCTGGACCGTCATTCGATGGCGGCGTGGTGGCAAAGACACGGTTCAGTTCGTCGTCGACATTCGTATCGAGCGGCTCTTCGAGTGCCAGTTGATCGAGTTTCTGTTGCAGATCGGATTGGTATTGGGCGTACGTTGTTTTGGCGATCTCCCACCAGGACTGGAAATCCGCGATTTGTGCGGCCGAGTCCGAGCGATAGGTTCCGACCATCGCGAACGGTTCGACAATTTGCTCCAGCGAGATACCGGTCTTTGCGGTCGCGGTCGCTGCGATCGCCGCGAGTGACGTGTCGAAATTTGATGAGGTGCGCGACAGCGGACGCGGGTTGGTGATCTCCGGTGCGTCGTGCTTCGTCGCGTGCGATGGTGTCGACATGATCGGTGCGGAGTCGTGTGAACCCCAGAAGCACCAGTCCGCGTTGACCATTCCCGGGCCACTGCCGCCATCAATCTCGCCCGCACGAGTGACAGCGGCAGAAGTCAGCGAACCGACAGCGATGAGTCCGAAGAGGGCCAAACGGCGAAGTCGTCGAGTCAGTTGCATGGTCATGGATACGTTCCTGTAACAGCCAAGCGTCGAATCTTCCGCGGGCAACAGACGGGGTTGCCATTCGACGCTTTGCACGGGGGGTCTAAGAATTTTAGGAGATGGTTGGCGGGCTTCCGCAAAGACTGCTCGGTGGCCGACGATTCTGTCGCCACAGCATTTGAGGACTAAGGAAGCTATCGGCGACCCTGCCGGTTCCGCTTGCTCTAGCGTCTAGGAAAGCGGGATCGAATCGCGATGACCGGTCGGATCGTAACGAATCGATCGTTCGTGTCCGCGTGCCAAGAATTCCTGTGTTGACTCCCTTGGCTTATCAATCCAGCGGCGGAGTGAACGGCGCTAAGTCAGCGACTGTAACAGAAACTCCATCGCTGTTTCGTGAATTCCTGGATGGCTGCTCTCGCGCGGCCCCGCAACATTCAATGTTGTCGGACGGAATTCGAACAACCACCTTGCCACATCATCGGGTGTGAATTTGGCGAGGTCGATTGCGAGCGCAAGTTTGCCATGGTCGTCGCAAAACCGCTGGGTCAGTGCCGTCCCACGACGCATCGATCGCAAATACAGAATCAGAGTCGCGTCACTGGCGAGAACATTCTTTTCCGTTCGCAGCCGATAGTCGCGTTCATCAATCTCCACCAAGTCGTAACAGCTCGGGATCGTTCCGTCCTCCGACATCCGGCCTTTGGGACACCATCCACCGTGCTCGATTCCTAGCGCAATCGCGACGTCCAATCCAGCACGATCGACACCTGTTTGTCCACCAGAAATGATCTTGCGAGGCACATAGATTCGTCGAGTCGAATCGTCATTCGCTGCTGGCTTGGATCGCTTCACTCGGACGGCTCAATCAAGTGCTAATGAAACGGTGGTAGGTGCAGTGCCAACAACGTCTTGTCGTCGAGCGATTTGGGTAATGCACCCGACGCGGCGGCATTCCAGTAGCTCGGAACCGTTGCACCAAACGACATCGGCGCACGCAGCGTCGGATGCTCAATTTGAAGCCACCAACTGTGCAGGGCAACCCCGGGCACGCCGCCGGAAACTGGTCCGAACGAGGTTTCCGCTCCATACTTGCGATCACCGGTGATCGGATATCCCTGTTCCGCAAACTGCAATCGAATCTGGTGCTTGCGTCCCGACATTAGCCGAACTGCGACCAATGTCGTCGATTTTCCTCGGTGCAAGACGACGTAACGGAGAGTTGCTAATTTTGCATCACCGCCCGGCGGATCTCCAGCCCGCATGGGGACCACGCGCATTCGATGAGCCGCATCGTCCTTGCGAACCCAATGAGCAAGCTCGCCCGCGTCATCATGGAGATGCCCGTCGACCATGGCGCAGTAAACCTTCGTCGCCTGGGCACTATCGCGGCCCGAAAACTGAGGCACCAATCGTGAAGCCGCTTTGCTCGTCCGAGCCATGACGATGACGCCACTGGTCACGGTGTCCAGTCGACTCACAATTCCGACAAAGACGTTACCAGGCTTATTGTATTTGTGACGAAGATAGTCGCACGCCCATCCATGTAGCGACGGCGCATCCGTCGTTCCCATGGTCGCGATCCCCGCTGGTTTGTTGACAACGAGCAAGTGGTTGTCTTCAAAGAGTACGTCAATCGGTTGCATGGGGGCGATGGTCATAGCGAATTGATTTGGCAAAGCGAATCGTATCCAACGGCGTGGCGCTTCGTCTACAGACGGCCCCAACCACACCAGCGCGAATGAAATCGATTCGATTACTTAACGCGATATCCCATCCAGGCCAAGTGTTCACCGGCGCGTGACAAGTGATCGCCTTGCAACTCGATACGATTCTCCTGCAAACTTCCGCCGGCACCACAGATGTCTTTGAGCTGTTTCAGAAGCGCGGTTAGATCACTTTCGTCGGGTTTGAGTCCATCGACGACCGTGACCGTGCGGCCAGCCTTGCGTTTCTCGACCCTCAGTTTTGCAGTCTGCTTTTCGGGTGCCAACCACTGCACCGGCGGCGGCGGACAAACACAGTTCTCCTCGAGTTCACCACAAACATCACAAGTCGGTGGACGGTCAAACGGAGTTCCAGCAAACAAACGCGTCATCAAAACACTTCCTCAACAAATGGCATGCAATTCAAGCAGATCGGCAAGTATCTACGGGAGCAACCCTTAGCCGGTCCGGCAAAGTTCGATGTGATCCGGCCTACGAAAGCGTCCAACGTAAATCGCTCTGCAAACGCTCGGAACAAAGCATCGATCGGGACCACGCGATTGTGCTCCGTCACAAGCCAATACTAACGCCAAGCGAACGAATGAAAGTTGCCGGAAAGAACCGCAACCCGACGCGTCAGCGAGGGATGACTTGTGACGTAATGAAGGCAAACAGTCCCTCGCTCACGCGTCGGGTTTCGTTAGCTGCCTAATCGCCTTAGTTAAATATCGAAAATTTTCGGACATTTGTATTGACCCGCGCATCGCGTAGCGATAGCTTTCGAAGTTAACTTCGGTTTACGGCCTCTCATCGGCCGCTATGGAGGATGAGGGGCGTTTCATTCATTCTTATCGTTTGGGTGCTCATTATGTTTCGAGTTACTCGGTTTAGGGCCAGAGACGGTTTTACTCTGGTCGAACTTCTCGTTGTGATCGCGATCATCGGCGTGCTTGTCGGACTCTTGCTTCCGGCGGTGCAAGCGGCTCGAGAGGCGGCCCGGCGGATGAGTTGCAGCAATAACTTCAAGCAACTCGGGCTAGCACTTCACAATTACCACGCGGCATTTGATCAGTTGCCGGCTCACGGCGGCGGCACGGGTGTCGGGCTCGAAACGCCGCCGGCTTGGTGGCGACCTAGCGATTCGGCGAACCGACTGAGCTTGAGCGTGTTTGTTCCGATGACACCGTTCTACGAGCAACAAGCATTGTGGGAGCACATTGCCAATCCCAGTCGCCAAACGGTAACCGGCGCTGCCGTTCCCGCGATCAATGCGAGCGGATCATGGCCTGCAATGGGACCGAGTCCCAAGCAATACTCCACCAACCCTGGGTACATTCCATGGCAAACGGAGATCTCGACGCTGCGCTGCCCGAGTGACCCCGGCCAGGGGCTTCCAGGCCGCGGGCGAGTGAACTATGGGCCGTGTCTGGGCGACGCGCCGCGAACCAATCTCGCCGGCCACTACGATCGAACCAACATGGTTCCCAGCACCAACGGGGGCGCGGTTGGGCAAGCCAAGACGCTGCACCGCGGAGTGTTTGCACCCTATTCGCAATTCAAGTTCCGTGACATTTTGGATGGGCTTTCGAACACGATTGCGATGGGAGAAATCGTTTCCAATTTGGGTGACAATGCAGTCAATGGTTCGATTTCTTGGAACAGCGGTGGTGGTGGCAACGACCACTTCCTGAACCCACTGCACTGTGTCGATTCGGGAGAAATCGATCCGAAACGTCCTCGGTTTTGGTGCCCCACGGGAGGCGCCGGCTGCACGCCTCCGGTCAGCATCTTCAACGGCGAGACCAATGGTCGTGGAATGAGTTGGGCATCGGCGTTCCGCTTGTCGATTTCCGCCGTGTTCACAGTTAGACCACCCAACAGTGAGCTTTGCATTGGCCAGTGGGCTGACAACGAAGGAAACTTCTCGGCCAGCAGCCATCATCAAGGCGGATGTCATATCCTCATGGCCGACGGCGCGGTAATTTTCATGACCGATTCCGTCGATACGGGTAACCAAAAAGCACCTGGGATCGATCATACCAACAATCCCGGAAATCAAAGCCCGTACGGTTTGTGGGGTGCCCTGGGAACCAAGGCAAGTTCGGAAACGATCGAAGGATTCAAATAATCGCCTTCGTCAAAACGTTTGGCGTCGTGTTTTCAATTGGCGACGGACAATAATCGTGACGTCGACTTTAAGTCGACGTCCGTGGGGTTGGCGACCCAAAGTGGCCACCACTTATTTTTCCCACGATGCCTTAGGTTCGAAGCAATCGCCCATGCTCGCGTGGGTGACGCTCCCGCATGTGCGGCAGTATCTTGAACGTCGTCTGGCGAGGACGTTCATTCGGGTCCCACCGTGGACCATCGTCTGTCTTACGAAACTCAAATCAATTGGATCTTTTAATGGTTGTGTCAATGAATCGATTGGTTTTAACTCTCGCGTGCGTGATTGCATGTTTCGGAGTCTCTGCGGTAGGTTGCAGCGGCGAATCGACCACCGTCGTCGTCCCCGACAATACTCAAGAACCGACTGTATCCGGTGGTGCAATGAGTGAAGAAGATTACGCAATCGAAATGGAGAAATCGGCGAAAGGCTTGTGATCGTTTGCGGACGCGGGTCCTGACACTCACATGGACCGTGCCGTGCACGAATCCGCGGTGTCTCCGTCCGTTCAGATCCAGGCTAGCGGGAGTAATACTTTGAAGCGGGTTGGCTGCTATACGGTTCTAAGCTTCGCGATCATTCACGTCATTCTTGGGCTTACCGACCGAGCGTGGATGGTACGAGCGCAGTCAACTCGCGGCGTAGCTGAGCAGACGTCGACGGCATCGAACTCGCGAACGGAACTTCCCAACGGCTATGTCGGCAAGGACGTTTGTGCGGAGTGCCACAAAGCGAATGCGAAGTTGCATGGCGAGTCTGGCCACGAGTCAACCTTTCGGCTCGCTACGGACAGCGAGATTACCGATCGATTCGCAAATCGCAGGGTGGACGCCGGTCCGCCGTATGGGCTGTACGCCTACGTCGCAACGGACGATGAGTTCCGAGTCCTGAATTACAGAGGATCGGGTGATTTTGAACTTCGCGCCGAAGGTGGGGAATCGGAATCGATCTCCCAGCATCCATTTAGCTTTGCGTTGGGCTCTGGCCACAACGCGATCACTCTATTGACTCTCGATGCCGATGACGACGGCAATTCGGCCGGGATTGAACATCGAGTTTCGTGGTTCGCTCCTGACAAGAATTTTGGTTCAACGCCTGGCCACCAGCCAGGGATGCCAACTGACCCTCGCGAATGGTTCGGCCAGATCGCGCGAGGAAGCGCTCTTGAGCGGTGCGTCGATTGTCATACAACCTCTGGCACGGTTGTCGGTGATCAAATCGTCGACCTTGTTGCAAACGTGAATTGTGAGCGGTGCCATGGGCCTGGGAGCGACCATGTGCGACATGCCCGCCAATCGGAGACGCCGCCCGCGTTCTCGGTAGGTCATCCAGATTGGGATCGCGAGTCGGAATTGCAACTGTGTGGTGACTGCCACCGCCTGCCGCGTCACGTCGATCCGATTGAACTGCGAGACTACACGACCGTCATGTTGCGTTTTCAACCGATCGGTATGGTTCGGAGTAAATGCTATTTGGAATCGGAGACCATGCGCTGCACGACGTGTCACAATCCACATGCGCACTTTAAGTCAAAAACCGAAGACCAGTACGTACAGGATTGCATCGGATGCCACCGTCCCGGAGTTACCAATCACGTCGTATGCCCGGAGTCGACAACCGAAGGCTGTGTCGAATGCCACATGCCAGCGCGGAAAGTCGAACAGAATATGGTCTTTCATGATCATTGGATACGCATCCAGCCATGAAGGATCGGTCGACGGGACGGGCGATTGGAACACGCCGGGCGAGCATCCCCGCAGGCTTGCTGATCGGTTGTTTCGGCCATGTTGGCTCGGATGCTAGTGGCCCAAACAAGTCTTGCTCCACTGGGCCATCCTTCCAAGTCAAGCCACTCATTCGGCTTGGATTGCTTGGACTGCTTATTGTTGCCACCGGGTGCAGCCGCGAGCCAACGACGCAGGTTGTCCAGAATGACGAGCCGATAACGTATGAGAGGACGCAGAACGCTTCATCGGAAACGCTCAACGTTGCCGAGACGACCGATCCTGATAAATTGCAGCCGCCTGAAGTGGATCAGCCAACGAGCCGAAAGTCGACATTGGATGCACACCAAGAGAGCGAGCTCGCGTCGGCTGCGCTGTCCAAGGGTGACAGTGACACGGCGTATGTTCATGCTAGAAACGCGGTCCGGGCTGATCCCAACGATCCACAAGTGTTGTTCGTGATGGCACGTGTGCTGGGTGATCGGCACCGTTACCCGGAAGCGATCCGGATTCTCGATCGTGTCGCACAACAAGATCCCGCGGCGACATTCCCTGCTCTCGGGCAGTCAGCACAATGGCTCGTGCTCAGCGGAGACTGGACCGAGGCCGAAAGGCGATACCGTCTCATTCTCAGGGAAGTCCCCGACGCGATGATCGTTCAGCGCGAGTTAGCGAGCTTGTTAATACGCCAAGGCCGTCGATACGAGGCGGCGAGCTTTCTTCGAAGTCTATGTCGGCAAGGAGACTTGTCGGATAGCAATTTGAGATCGATGTTACGACTCTCGTTGGCATTCGGCGGCGACTCGAGATCAAAACAACTGGAGCCAATTGGGCGGCTGGGCGTTGCGAGGAATTTTGCAAGCCAAGGATTGTGGTCCAAGGCGCTCGAGACCCTTCGTGGACCGAAGCTACACCATCTGGAACTACCAGAACTCGAGTTGGAATTCGAGGCAGTTGCCCTGGCGATGCTCGACAAACAAGACAAGCTCGCCGAATGCGTGGAGCAGCGAATCACAACGCACGGGCCCGACGCCTGGTTCGCGCGCGGTGTGTACGAATACTCGGTCAATCATCACGACGCAGCTGCGAGATGTTTTGCCGAGGTCATTCTTCAAGACCCAACCAATCTGGAAGCCTATCAAAGGTTGGCGGTTACCGTCCACGGAAGGTTAGACGACGAAGTCTCGCAGTCGCTACGGGAGCGAATTCAATGGATCGAAGCGACTCACGTGTACGGCGCGCAGCTCGCAGTCGAGGGGACCAAAGGGTTCAAACATTTGGATGACCTTGCCGATGTGCTCGTCAAGTTGCGGCGTACTGATGAATCAATCGCTTGGCAAGCCATCAAGGCGGCGTACTCATCGTCACTTTCCGAATCGGAACGCCGAGAAATCATGGCGGAGATCAATCGTGAACGGATTCGCATGCAGAATACCGTCGACGCGGTCAACGACGTGGACGACCAGCGGTATCTGCTCGCCGGTCTCTCGATTGCGGATTTGCGAGCCAAACATGAACTTCACGTGAGTGAATAATTGCCGACATGCCATTGAATCTTAGCCTCGGCACGCGCGCGTGTCGCGAGGTTGCAAACGACTTACGCTGATGGCAGTGGGTTGCAGCCAACATATCCGGTTCTGACTCTGATAATTTGGCCGATGCGAAATCCGAGCGCCGATGGCATTTGCCAACACAACAATCGATCGGTCGACGTAATCAGGAACTGGAATGACAAGTTTGCCGTGTTTCAGCCTTCGAGGAAAAACCGTCGTTGTGACTGGCGCCGGACGTGGTATTGGGCGCGTGATCGCGCTGGACGCGCACCGGTCCGGTGCACGGATCGCGGCGGGCAGCCGCACGACTGACGAGCTGGAGACGCTGTCGCGGATCATTTCCGACGAGGGAGGAGATTGCTTCACGCATCCACTGGATGTCACTGACGTGGAGTCCATCGAATCTTTCGTTGCCGCCACTGTAGCTCACTACGGCTCCATCGACATTCTGGTCAACAACGCTGGCTTCAATTGCCAGAAAAGTATCCTGGACTACGACGAGCAGTTGTACGACAAGATTGTCGATACGAATCTCAAGAGTGTTTTCTTCTGTAGCCAGATCGTTGCTCGTCAGATGATCGCTCAAGGCAATGGTGGAAACATCGTCAACATTTCGTCGCAAGCCGGCGTGATCGGCGCTCCGATGAGAGGCCCCTACAGCGCAGCCAAAGGAGGCGTCAACAATCTCACGCGGACGATGGCGGTTGAATGGGCCCAGCACGGCATTCGCGTCAATGCGGTGGCGCCCACCGTGACTCGTTCCCCGATGGCCGAGCAGGCGATGAAAGAGAACCCCGCGTTCGCGGACGCGGTGAAAACCAAGAACTTGTTGCGCGGCGATCTGGCCGACCCCGCTGAAATCTCAGCCCCCGTGATTTTCTTGGCATCCGACGCCGCGTCAATGATCACGGGGCAAACCTTGGTCGTCGACGGCGGTTGGACGATTCACTGAAAAATACGTAGGTGTCGTGTCGCTGAGAAACCGTAACAGCCAGAGGAACTCTTCCTTGTCAAACTGGAATGCATCGCAGTATTTGAAATTTGGCGACCAGCGCACGCGGGCTGCGGTCGACTTGGTGTCGCGTGTGAATCTTGACTCGCCAACGACGATTGTGGACCTGGGCTGCGGTCCTGGTAACAGCACCCAAGTCCTGCGAAACCGTTGGCCCACGTGTGAAATTATCGGGATCGACAGTTCCACCGAGATGATCGAGGCGGCTCGGCGCTCCTGGCCAGAACAAACGTGGCAAGTGACGGATATCGCACAATGGAATCCGCCAGCTCCCCGCGACCTTGTCTATTCCAATGCCGCGTTGCAATGGCTCCCAAATCACGCTGCTTTGATTCCGGCCTTGTTCCACTCGGTCGCGCCGCATGGTGCGTTGGCTTTCCAAATTCCAAGCAGTACCTATGCGACAGTTCGAACTTTGATTCATGACGTTGCTGAAGATTCGGTTTGGCGAGATCGGATGAGCGAACCGTTATCAGAATTGACTATGGAAACACCCGCTTTCTACTATGACATCCTATCGCCGCTTACGACAGAACTCGATATTTGGGAGACCGAATACGTTCATGTTATGCAAAGTCCTGATGCAATCATTGATTGGATTGCCAGCACCGGCCTGCGCCCGTTTCTGAACGTTCTTGCCGATGAAGAAGAACGCAATGCATTCGTCGCGAAATTGCGCGAGCGAGTCCACACGGCCTATCCGCCTCAAGCCGACAGTAAGGTACTATTTCCATTCCGCAGAACGTTCGTTGTGGCGTATCGGTAGGGTCCGGTAACAAGCTGTAGGCTACTACTGGTTCTGAAAAAAATAAGCGACCAAGAGTTTGACATGCCAATCTATCGAATTGCCTTGGCGAATGTTCGAATCGCTGATACTGCTGATGAATCGCTCGCGATAGCGTTGGATGTGATCGCAGAGGCTGGGGAGCGGGACGCGTCAATCGTTTGTTTTCCAGAGAGTTTTGTGCCGGGCTATCGAATTGGAAGCCGTCATGAGAGCTGCGACCCAGTATTTCTAACGCATGCTTGGTCGGTTATTGACCAAGCAGCAAGGGATGCAGGAATCGCGGTGATTCTCGGAACGGAACGACTTGATGGCAACCGACGACTGATCACGACTCGGGTTACAAACGCCGATGGAACGCTCGCGGGTTTTCAAGACAAGGTTCAACTGGACCCTTCGGAGGAAAGCGTTTATGTGCCGGGTTCCGAGCGTCGCGTGTTCCGGTGTGGCGATCTGACATTCGGAATCGTCATTTGCCATGAAGGCTGGCGATATCCCGAGACTGTGCGGTGGGCAGCTCGCAAGGGCGCTCAAATCGTCTTTCATCCGCACACCGAGATAGTCGACGACGAGCATTTTCGGCCAAACGGATTCGCAGATCCTCGCAACAGTTTTCACGAGAAAGCGGCTTTGTGTCGTGCGGCGGAAAACACGTGCTACTTTGCTACAGTCAACAATGCGATTGCCGGCGCGTCGACCACTTCAGCGATCATCTCTCCCGACGGAGCGTTGCTGACTCACCAACCTTATGGCCAGCATGGAGTGTTGATCGGCGATATCGATCTTTCAAAGGCCACTGGCTATCTTGCCAAGCGGTTACGACTCGCTGAGGGATAACCAATGTTTGATGAACTGCTGGAACGGATACGACAGTTTGGCGTCGCCAATGATGCGAGTGTGCTTGTTCTTCCAATCGGCAAAGGGCAACTCGTTATTCGCTGTCGATCGGATGTTCAGCCATGAGCGATTCAGCAACCGCTTGGCTCGCTGCGCGGGAAATTGCTGATGTTCGTTCGCGAAGCAAAGAACTTGCGGCGGCGTTCGCAGCGCTGGTCGGACCTGACGACCTAGTCGTGGATCTCGGATGTGGTACTGGAGCGAATTTCCGATATCTTGATCGCTACCTTGCACCGAACCAGAAGTGGCTCGGAATTGACCACGATGACGAAGTGTTGAGTCAAGCTGCGGTCCGCGTGCCGACCGCTCGGGTCGCGTTTGAGCGAATGGACCTTGCCACAGACTTGCGGAGTGTTCCACTGGGCCAAAGTGTTGCCGTAACAGCTTCGGCATTCTTGGACATAACTTCCAACAATTGGCTGACGCAGCTAGCCAGTCATTGTCGAGATACACCGCTGTTAATCGCGATGAGCGCGGCCAGCCAGCCTGAATGGCATCCCATGGACGATCTTGACGAACCGATACGCAGGCGAATCGAAACACATCAACGATCCGATCACGGATTCGGCACCTCGCTCGGCCCCGATGCCGCCCAACGGTTAGTTGAGCTGCTTCGCACGTATGGGTGCCAGGTAACATTGCGTCGGAGCGATTGGACCTTAGCACCGGAGGATCGTTCGCTCATTGCGATGATGATCCGTGGTGTCGCCCGACGTGTCGCTTCCATGCGCGATTCGATTGACGTGAACGAGTGGGAGAGCAGGCGGCGAGACCAGCTGCAACGCGGCGAATTGCGTTTGGTGGTCAAGCATGTCGATCTGCTTTCGATACCACAGGAGCTTGCCAGCATAACAGCGTGCTAAAGCCATTCGAATATGAACAACACTAGTTATCCGTTGCCTTGCTCAGGCGAAGCGCTGGTGGGTTGGATTCCGGGGTGTCGCCGGATCCACTAGTTTCAGAGATGACTAGGGTAGACATGTCCTCCAGTTCATAGGTCTTTGTTTGTTGGCGGTAATTGGCGTCGCCAGGCTTCCCTTGCTGTTGATGGATGACGAGCCGATTGGCCTCAATTTTTGCTTCGGTTCGTCCCTGCTGCAAGTACTTGAAGTGCCATGCCTTAGTCGCCGCGGCGCCCGTGTCGTACCCGACGATGGTGAATTCAGGGTTAAGTTGCAAGCCGACGGGCGCGTGATCGGGATGAAAGTATACGCTGGATTGCATATAGCTCTTGTTTCCCATCCACGTAAAATGGATTTCTAAATTCCCTGCGGGAGCATCGCCTGGGGGATCAAACCTCGCCTTCCAAACGCCTACAAGTGATTCGATCGGTTTGAGATGTGCATAGGCGGGTGGAGCGTCTTGCGCTTTGATGTAGTTGCACGAGAAAATGAACAGCAGTAACGCTATTGTATGCAGTGGTTTGCTGCGCATGATTGGAACCTTTAGGGTGACCGAGCGAACGTGGAGATTCTGTCAAACAGGCCGATACCCGTCCTACACCTAATTGAAGAAACGGACGGCAAACGTTTCCAAAAAAATTGGATTGGAATAGTCAAATGCCACACTCTGATGAAACACTCTCGCAATCGCCTCGCCCACAATTCGACTCGACCCAGTGGAGCTTGGTGATCCAATCGCAACATCTGTCGTCGGCTGAGGGACAAGTTGCACTCGCAGAACTGTGCAAGCGTTATTGGTATCCTCTTTATGCACATGTTCGCTCGCTCGGACACGACTTGCATCAATCCGAGGACTTGACGCAAGGGTTTTTTGAACGTTTGATCGAAAAGAACTACGTCGGTGATGCCGATCCTGCGAGGGGGAAATTCCGTACTTTTCTGCTGACTTCGCTCACTAATTTCTTAGCCAACGAGCATGACAAACGCACTGCGCTGAAACGTGGTGGCACGCGGAAGCAGTTTTCCCTGGATCTAGAGAACGCAGAGAAACGCTATGCAATAGAGCCATTCACGAGCGACAGCCCTGCAAAGCGATTCGAACAGCAGTGGGCACGATCATTGCTTGATCGTGTTGTCGAGCAACTTCAGCAAAGCTATTCTGACGCGGGAAAGTCGACACTGTTTGACAACTTGAAACAGTTCCTAGTTGGTTCAGAGACTGAGTCGGCGGCAACGATCGGACGTCGACTTGGTATCAGCGAAGCTGCGGTGCGTGTTGCTGCCCACCGTTTGCGGGCAGCATACCGTGCATTGTTGCGTGCAGAAATTGCATCGACTGTTACTGATCAGTCGGGAGTCGATAACGAGATTGCAGCGTTGTTTTCAGCGTTCTCACCAAAAGAGAAACATATCCCGAAAGGGATGTAACATTGCCCGGCCAACGCTTCATAGAGAAGTATTTGTCGTTTCGCCTCTCGATTGCCGCCATGTCATTTGCTGATTCATTCCATGAAATCTGTTCTGTTTGCGAGACGCCAATATCCAGCGGGTTGACTGCGGGACTATGCCCTCGATGTTTACTCGGCGCAGCGATGGCGGATGCAACCGACGGTGAACTTGCGGAAACGATGAATTCGGGATCGGTCGGCCCTTCGGGAGCCGGATCATTGCTCGATTGCTTCGAGAGCACGAGCGATCATGGGAACCAGCAGACATTGTTTGGTGACTATGTGCTGATCGAAGAGATCGCGAGAGGGGGCATGGGCGTTGTCTATCGCGCTCGTCACCAAAAACTGGGGCGAGAGGTCGCGATGAAAGTGATCCTCAGTGGCCAGTTTGCCTCTGAAAACGATGTGCGTCGGTTTGAAATGGAAGCAGAAGCTGCCGCTGCCTTGGACCATCCGGGAATCGTCCCCATCTATGAAATCGGCCAACATCAAGGGCACCATTTTTTCACCATGAAATTGATCGAAGGTGGATCTCTGGCGATGAGGATTTCGGAGCTGCGCAAGAATCTGCGAACGTTTGTCGCAGTCGTCGCCCAGGTAGCGGAAGCAATTGACTACGCACACCGCCGCGGTATTCTGCATCGCGATATCAAACCAGCCAATATTCTGCTGGACGGCGATGGTCATCCGCTGGTTACCGATTTGGGGCTGGCCAAACGCACGGAAGCCGAAAGTGATCTAACGGGGACTGGGGCGATAGTTGGCACACCAGCTTACATGCCGCCTGAGCAAGCGTCAGCGTCTAAGGAGATCACGACATCGGCAGACGTTTACGCGATCGGCGCGGTTTTGTACGAAGGATTGACGGGGCACCCGCCACATCAAGGCGAGTCGCCAATTGCGACCCTGATGCTTGCTGCGAAGGGTGAAGTACAACCGCCGAGTAGCTTCAATCGCCAAGCGGATCGAGTGCTCGAACTGGTATGCATGAAATGTCTGTCGCGCGAGCCGAATGAACGGTACGCATCGCCAGGGTTACTGGCTGACGACTTGCGGCGCTGGCTGGCTGGTGAGTCCGTTTCGGTGCGTCCGAAATCGCTTGTATCGATCTTTGGTGAAATGGTTTCCGATCAGCTTCGTTCGGCCTTGGGTGCGATGTTGATTGGAGTCGTTGGGGGCTTGCTCACGGCATTGCCAATCTATAGCAACATTGCGGCGAATCTGTTTGGCGAGCCGGGTGCGCCTTTCAATTTGACGGAATTACGAGAAAGTCTTCCTAACTTTGCAGTCGTTGATCATTGGTGGCTTCACCCTCCCGCCTGGCTGGGCAACCAAGGTTTTTTGGTGGGAGTTTCACTTTCGCTGCTTCTCGGCCTTGCGATCGAGAAAATTGTTCGCCCAAGAGAAACACGGCAAGCGATCGCTGTTGGGTTGGTGGCGGGACTACTGATGACGATCGTTCAGTTCGGGATGTACGGGATAGCGGCAAGTTGGCAAACACACAAACTCACTAGCTCCCATCGAATCAACGCTATGGCCAGAGCAAGTCTGTTGGCAGAGCAACAACGTCAGCAAGCCGTCGAGTATCTCTTTACCGAATTCCCCGATCTCAGAGCCCTTGAGCCAAATGACCGCGCCGAGTTGCTTGGCAAAGCAGTGTCGACTCAAATGATGCTCGCTTCTCCGAGCAGCTTTTTAGGGACTCTCGGAATCTGCCTCGCGTTTTCGATCATCTACTGCGTCGCTGGAACCATTTACGCAAATCGACTTGCGATGGCGAAAATCTGGTGGTTGCCGATGCTCGTTCGTTACTTAGAAGTGATGGTGATGATGAGCGGAGCTATGGTGACACTTGTGTTTATCCTGTTATTCAAGTTTGGAATGGTTGCCAACGAGGAGGGCGCCATTCCAGTACCACTTCAGCTTTTTGTAATCCTAGCTATATGGATCGCCGCAACGATGCCTGGTTGGAGGATGATGCGATGGTACACCCGTTGGCCAATCTACGTCGTATGCACGCTTACAGCGTTAAGTCTTGCCGGATCGGTTGCAAGAGGACTGGAGTAGCTTCAATCACGGAGTAACGATTCAAAATCGAGTGAAGTTGGCTCGAATTCGCAAGCTGTCCAACCGTACTCACTTGCTGTTTTTCACTAGTGCTGTGTGAACGACTTGGGGCGGCGTCACGATCTGACGCGTCAGCGAGGGAATCGCGATAGGTCCCTCGA
This sequence comes from Pirellulaceae bacterium, assembly GCA_041741195.1. Lineage (GTDB taxonomy): Bacteria > Planctomycetota > Planctomycetia > Pirellulales > Pirellulaceae > JBBSJZ01. The sequence continues at coordinate 178,058 of JBGSKM010000022.1, read as the reverse complement.
TCACGTGTCGAGGTGTGATTCTTGCAAGCAACTTTAGTTCGTTCTCGCGGCACTTGCGGATTGCTCATTGCCTTTCTGGGTCTGGCCACAACCAAAGCTCGTCATGTCCGAGCGAATGGACATCTAGATCGGAGGATCGCCCGCTCATTGCGATGGCGAGCCGACTGACGTACTTCTTGATATGATGAGGTACAACATTCGCTTTTCCACACTTTTCAAGATTGGCTGTCCCATGAAATCTCTTCTGACTCTCGTTCTGTTGGGAACGCTGCAGTTTGGTGGCCTCGCGGTGCAAGCACAGGAGCAAAACCCGGAACAACCTCGCCAGGGAAGACGCGGCGGCGGCTTCGGCGGACCGATCGAACTCGGGCCTGACGACAAGCAAACCTACCCAGATCCGGAAGGTAGCATCGTCGAAAAACGCGACGACATTCCGCACGGAAAGCTGGAGATGATCGAGTACGAGTCGAAGACAGTCGGCACGACGCGCAAGATGAACGTCTACACGCCTCCGGGTTACTCGCCGGAGAAAAAGTATCCGGTTCTGTATTTATTGCACGGCATCGGTGGCGACGAGACCGAATGGCAGCGATTTGCGACCCCAGACATGTTGTTCGACAATTTGATCGCGGATGACAAAGCCGTTCCGATGATCGTCGTCATGCCCAATGGTCGCGCCCAAAAGAACGATCGCGCCGAAGGCAACGTGATGGCGAGCGCACCGGCCTTTGCCGTGTTCGAGAAAGACCTGCTCGACGATGTAATTCCCACCATCGAGTCTCGTTACTCGGTTCAGGCCGATCGAGAACATCGTGCCCTCGCCGGCTTGTCGATGGGCGGTGGCCAGTCGCTGAATTTTGGACTCACCAATCTCGATACGTTTGCTTGGGTCGGCGGATTCTCGTCCGCACCCAACACCAAGGCTCCTGAGGAATTGGTACCCGATCCGAAAAAGACGAAAGAACAACTCAAACTGCTGTGGTTGTCCTGTGGCAACAAAGACGGACTGATCGGAATCAGTCAACGATTGCAGCGCCACCTGAAAGCGAATGATGTGCCGCACACATGGAACGTTGACTCCCACGGACACGATCCGACGCACTGGCGTAATAACCTATACCACTTCGCTCAACTGTTGTTCCAAGAATCATCTGCTGACAAGGACCAGGCGACTGAAGCAAAGGATGCCACGCAGTCCAGCACGACACCCGAAGGCATCAAAGACGATTTCAAGCCCGCATCGACCAACCAGCCTGGCAAGGATTATCCGCAAGTCAACTCGCAAGGTCGCATCAAGTTTCGTGTCGTCGCCCCCGATGCGAAGAGCGTTGCGACGACATTTCGCGAGAGCACCGAATTCGTCAAGGGTGACGATGGTGCGTGGATTGGATACTCACGTCCGCTCGATCAAGGATTCCACTACTACGAGTTGATCATTGACGGCGCCAATGTGCCTGATCCGAACAGCAAGTACTACTTCGGTGCGATGCGTTGGGGCAGCGGCGTTGAGATTCCGGCGGATGACCGAGAGTTTTATGAACTGAAGCATGTGCCGCATGGCCAGGTTCGCGAAGTCTATTTCCACTCGGAAAGCACCGGCGCCGAGCGACGCGCATTCGTTTACACTCCGCCGGGCTACGACGCCGACCAGGAAACTCGCTATCCCGTGCTGTATCTGCAACACGGCTGGGGCGAGAACGAGTACGGATGGAGTGTTCAAGGTCACGCCGGTTTGATCATGGACAACTTGATCGCCGAAGGAAAAACCAAACCGTTCATCATCGCGATGACCTACGGCATGACAAACGAAGTTCGCATGGGTGGAATGCGGAACTTTGACATCAAGGATTTTGAGACGGTTCTGGTCAACGAGTTGGTTCCCTATGTTGATAAGCATTTCCGCACGCTGACTGATCAACCCAACCGTGCCATGGCGGGTCTGTCGATGGGCAGCATGGAAACCAAGTCCATCACGCTCCGAAACCTGGACAAGTTCTCGCACATCGGGCTTTTCAGCGGCGCGACGATCTCGAAGGAAGACGTTGAGAGTACCGAAGGTTTTACGGACATGGTGAAGCTCGTTTTTGTGAGTTACGGCAGCAAGGAAGTCGAAGGCGGTCAGACGCGTAGAGGCGGTGATCCGGCTGACACCGTCAAGCAATTGAAAGAACTTGGCATCAACGCTCACTACTATCTGTCGCCGGAGACTGCTCACGAGTGGCAATCGTGGCGTCGCAGTCTGAAAGAGTTCGCGCCAATGTTGTTTCAACCCGAAGATAAACTTTCGGGAACTTGGAACGTCGACTTCGATACTCAAATCGGCGTTCAAAAATACGTCATTACTTTCGACAAGCAAGACGGTCAAATCGTCGCCAAAGCCAAAGCTGATTTAGAAGGCCGCTCTCGCGATGTCGCGTTTGTCGATGTTGAATTGCAAGACGATGTGATTTCGTTTGTCGAGAACCTCAACTTTGGCGGCAATGAGATTCGCATCGTCTACACCGGGAAAATCGTCGGTGATTCGATCGAGTTCCATCGCAAGGTCGGTGACTTTGCAAGCGAAGTCGCCACCGCAAAACGCGTGACTGCTGTCGATAAGCTGATGACCGAGAACGCGAAGGCGTCGCTGAACGCCGCGCCTAGCACTGAGCGTCAACAGGCCGTGTCGATGGCGGATTCGGTCGATCCGAACTTTCATATTTACCTCTGCTTTGGCCAATCCAATATGGACAGCGGCGGCAAGATGAATGACGCGGATCGAGATGTTCCAGATCGGCTTTTGGTGATGGCCGATTTCGATAATGCGGATCGAGGTTGGCAAAAAGGTCAGTGGTACCGGGCTGTTCCACCGATGGCGGCACGCGGTCGCGGCATTTGCATGGTCGATTCGTTTGGCAAGCACATGGTGAATGCACTGCCCGACGATGTCCGCGTTGGCATCATCAAGGTCAGTGTTCCAGGCTGCAAGATTGAGCTGTTTCAAAAAGACACCTTCCAGTCCTACATCGAAGGCGAAGCGGATTGGATGAAGAACATGGTTCGCGGCTACGACGGCAATCCGTACCAGTACCTCGTCGACATGGCCAAGGAAGCTCAAAAGCATGGCGTGATCAAAGGCATTTTGCTTCATCAAGGCGAATCCAACACCGGTGACAAGCAATGGCCCAGCAAAGTCAAATCGGTCTACGACAACCTGATGCAAGATCTGGGACTAAGCCCGAATGACGTCCCCTTGCTCGCTGGCGAGATGGTTCACGCCGATCAGGGTGGACGATGTGCCTCACAAAATGAATTCCTCGCACTGCTGCCACAAACCATCTCGACCGCTCATGTGATCTCGTCCGCCGGTTGCACCACCGACGACAAACTGCACTTCAATTCGCAAGGATCTCGCGAATTTGGAAAGCGTTATGCGGACCAGATGCTGACGTTGATTCGATCGGATGCACCGAAAGCTGACGAAGGCATCGGCGGAACCTGGCACACTCGCTTTGAAACTCCGTTTGGAATTCAAACCTATCACTTTCACTTTTCAGTTCGCGACAACGACGCTGCTTCGGCCAAAGCGGAAGTGGAGACTGGGGACGAGAAGCGTGACATTGAGTTTACGGACGTGAAGCTCGAGTCCGAAACAATCTTGTTCGCCGAAGTTCGCCAATTCGGCGAGCGGGAGATGCGGATCGACTACACCGGCAAGCTCGACGGACGCAACCTCGAACTGACCCGTTCGTTCGGCAATCAAAACCGCCAAGAAGCGACTGCGACGCGCGAACTTCCCCCAGCATTGCCCGAGCCTGATCCAACGCTGGTTGTTGACGTCCAGATCGAACGAGTGATCAAGGACGCATTCAAGGACTCATTTCTCATTGGCATGGCCGGAGATTTGCCTGCGCGATATTCGGAGGAAGAACTCGAACTCGCGGCAGAACACTTTGGCGCCGTGACACCGGAGAACTGCATGAAGCCGGAACGAGTGCATCCGGAGCAAGACCGTTGGTTGTTCGAACAAGGCGACGCGTTGGTCCAGTGGGCTGAGCAAAACAACATGACCGCGCATGGTCACACACTCGTTTGGCACCAGCAAACACCCGGTTGGTTTTTTAGCGGCGACGACAAGGAAGTCATCAAGCAGCGGTTGAAAGACCACATCGTCACGCTGGTAAGTCGTTACAAGGGGAAGCTTCAAAGTTGGGATGTCGTCAACGAAGCGATCAATGATGGAGGCGATGAGCAAACGGGGATGACCGAGAATCTGCGTGATTCCAAGTGGATGCAATCGCTCGGTCCAGAGATTCTGACGCTGGCGTTTCAGTTCGCTCACGCCGCGGATCCCGAAGCGGTTCTGTATTACAACGACTACAACATCGAATCGGGACCAAAACATGAAAGCTCAATGGTCCTGTTAAAACGACTGCTTGCCGACGGAGCACCGGTTCACGCGGTTGGTATCCAAGGTCACTGGCGCAGCGGCCGCGTTCCGTTTGACGATATCGAAAAGGCCATCACCGATTACGCGTCGCTAGGATTGAAAGTCGCCATCACTGAGTTGGATGTCACCATTCGCGGCGCGTCAGGCGGACAATTCGGGGGTGGATTTGGCGGCCGTCGTGGCCGCACCAGCACGCCACCTTCGATCGACGACTTAAATGCTCAAGCCGACGACTACGCGAAGCTGTTTCAGATTTTCAAGAAACACGAGAACGTGATCGAGCGAGTGACATTCTGGGGCTTGAATGATCGTCGCACGTGGCGTTGGGGCCAGCATCCGTTGTTGTTCGATGCGAGCAACAATCCTAAGCCCGCCTATGCTGCAATCGTGAGCGATTCGAAAGAAATCAAATCGAAGGACTCTGGTGTCGGGGAAAAGCCAGACTCCGCAAGGCAGATCAAGATTGAAGACGGCGGCCAGGGGCATTATCCCGCGATCGCAACCGAGTCATCGGCGCTAGCGGGTATGACGATTTATCGTCCGCAGGAATTAGCGAAATTTGGAAGCGAATCGAAGTTGCCGGTTTTGTTGTGGGGAAACGGAGCTTGCGCGAACACCACGGAGGAGCACAAAAACTTTCTCAATGAGATTGCTTCGCACGGTTACATCATCCTGGGCATCGGACTGCTCGACCAGATTGAATCGCGTGACGAGACGGCGCGTCAAAGGACTCAGTCGAGCCAATTGCTGACCGCGTTGGACTGGATCATCGCAGAGAACGACCGTGCGGGTAGCCCGTACTTCGGCAAAGTCGATGTCGCCAAAGTCGCCGCGATGGGCATGTCATGCGGTGGACTACAGGCTATCGAGATTTCAAGTGACCCACGAATCACCACCTCCGTGATCTGCAACAGCGGTGTGTTACCAAGTCCGTCACCCATGCCAGCGATGCCGGCTCTGAAGAAAGAGGATCTCAGCAAGCTTCACGCACCGGTGTTGTACATCATGGGCGGGCCGTCCGACATCGCTTACAAGAACGCGATGGACGACTATTCACGCGTCGATCACATTCCGATCGCCATGACCAACCTCGACGTCGGCCATGGCGGAACCTATCGGCAACCGCACGGCGGCGAATTCACGCGAGTCGCCCTCGCGTGGCTCAATTGGCAACTCAAAGCCAGCCAAGAGTCCGCGAGAATGTTCCTTGGCGACGACAGCGAACTGAAAGAAAAATGGACGATCGAAACGAAGCACTTTGATCGCTAGCTTGGGCAGATTTTCTCCAGAGCTATTGCCATGAACCTCGATGCAGCACCGGCAATCGCCAGGCAAGCGAATGCGTCTATGGAGAAGGCCGCGACTGATGTGCTGCTGCCAGCGCTACCTCAAAATACGCCGATCGTAGTCTGGCTAGACAACGAGGTTGTCGAGGTCGATCCGTTTTCGCCAGACATTGAACCCAACGAGCAATCACTCCCGGACGGCGTCGGGTCAGCAAGGGGCATCCGTCCAAACGGCTAACCCATCAGCGAATTTGATTGGAGTGGTACTAAAGTGGTCGAACAATTGATTCGAACCACCTCACGTCGCATGTAAAGGAATGGATTGGAGGTTGAGGTGTCGTGAATAGCACATCATCAGTCGCTGACCTCCTCACGATGCCGCTCGCCACCCGGCGGGTGCCGTGTACAACATTTAAGATGTTTCTTCAGACGCAAGAATGGGGCGAAAAAAAGGCGAAGGGGGTCAATTTTTCAGGCGAAGGAAACTACGCCATTCCCCTGTTGTTTGCCCTTCGCTTTCGAACGACGGAAGTACAGACGGCCGCAGCAGCGAATACGAGGAAGCTACTCGGCTCAGGTACACTCTGATTTGAAAAGCTTCCACCCGCCGGCGCAGTCAACCGAAGTATCCCCGTTGATTGAGTAACTAAGAGCGTACCGTCATAAGGGTCTACCGAGACAAAATCACCGCGGGTGCCATTTGAAATGATTAGCCGACGTTGTGTTGGGTCTATCAAGTCGATCTCAAACAACTCACCGAAATTTGTGTTGGCATACAGCTTACCGGCTAATGAACCCTGACCTAGGACAGTACCATCGACGCCATCAATTCTTCCAGAGTCAAAAACCTTTAATCCGTCACTCAAACGATAACCTCGCACGCTTTCCCAATCATTGCCCGTAAAGGAGCTGGTGGCATACAAGATCGTGCCATCCGTTGTGATTCCATCGACTTCAGTATTTAACTCAGGGATTAAACCACCAAGATTTGTATACGAATTAGCGATGGGGTCGAAGCGAAAAATTCCAGTTCCAGCTGCATACAGAACGTTGTTAATCGAATCAACTGCTAGAGACCGAATTCGGTCGTGCGATATGTTGTTTTGATAGACTCCAGTGCTACTGATAGCGAGCAACCCTGGATTCTGGAAATATCCGCCAGCATAGTATTGACCATTTAGTTCCGCCAAACCCATGGCTCCCACAAATCCAAAGTACGGAGTTGAACCGTTTACAGAGGGGATTGTCTGGCCATCGGCTCGAGATGGTAACGATCGAATGTATCCGTCACCATCGCTAATAATGACACCATCGCCGACGAATGCGATTCCTAACGGTCCGAGCCCTCCACTCCCGACGTTTCCCACGTCAAAACGCTGACTAAAACCGCTTACAAAAGTCGTTAATCCAAAGCCCGCATCGATCGCGTCTTGAGTCAAAACTCCAGCATGAACGCTATTCGATGTAGCAAGCGAGAATGAAATCAGAAACAATCCGTAAGTGCGAACAAGCAGGTTGTTCATGTAAGTTATTCCAATGTTGTTTGCGGACTTTAAAGTACGAGGGCTTTCAACTGACGCGAGATTGCCGGAAACTCGAGACTGCAGCGGCTCTCAAGCCTTGCGGAAAACTATCACTAGCACCTCGCATAACCTACGTGCGAAGCGGCTATGTAACTGAACAGATGGCCACACTCAGGAAAGTGCATCGATCGCCAGTTTGAGCTGGAACATGCTGCGGGTAACTAGCGAAAGATAGCCAGTCGAGAGTGGCGTTCCAATCACGCAAAAGGGTGAGTCAGGGAGACGTGGTGTCGCTCATCTTGGCCCGTGAGAACTGCTTCCTGCGGTGCCGGTAGCGGAAATCATTGTTTTCTTAGAAACAACGCTGCCAGCTCCATCGCAGTCTGCACACCGAAGTGCTTGAAGACCACGCGTAGATGCGAATCGACGGTTTCTTCGCTAATGCCAAGTCTCTTAGCGATTTGCTTGCGACTAAGACCGTCAAGTAAATGAAATGTCACTGCACGTTGTCGCGCAGTAAGCGCTTCAACGTTTTCTTGGGGTATTTGTTCGTCGGGATTAACCCTCAGCCATGAAATATTGCTGAACGCCAGATCCATCAAATCACAATCGACCTGGGTAAACGGTGGTTTGTCCGGACTGCGGCCAAACGTGAATAAGCACTGAATGCCACCCGGGAAAAACTGACAACCTTGAAGCCAATCGGCGATTCCGCATCCCAGCGACGCCTTCATAATTGGGTGATCGCTGCCAGGGGCAAAACCCCGTATCGCCTCACTGGCGATCACGCGGAACCCTCCGTCCGAGCGTGGATGACACTGCAAATAGCTCTGCAGCTCTCGATTTAGATAGTCTTGCACTTGGCCATCCAAGCTGAACCGCCAGAATTCGGCGAGTTGCTTGTCCGTGAAACCCCAAGAGATAGAACCCACAACTAATGGCTTACCGCCACTCTCCGCACGTGCGCGGGACCATGACCAATGAGCGAAGTCCGAGTTCGTGTTCAATGCAATATACTCAAGCGTGGCTCGCCGTCTTTCAGCGAGGTCCATTGTTGCATCGGCAATATCGAGCGTCGTGCGAAGTAACTTTCCAACTGCATCGAACGAGGGCGAACCCGTCGCAGGTGTCATATTTGGGTTCCCAAGTCGATTGAGTCTTGTTGCTACTGGGGTCTCAATGTTCTGTTTTTATAGAGCTCCATGTCTTTCTTCAAGGAGTCTCATTCGAACTACCGGGGACACTTTCGAGCCAGACACAGTTCATTGGTACCTCGATGCACCATCCGACGTTTTCGTGGATAACGATCCATTCCATGACAGTGGAAAAAGACCGCAAGTTTGAATTTCGTGAGAATTCGGATGCCGTCAACGAGTCCTCTGATCGACATGATTTTGCTGTTCATGCCTTCGGCGACCGCTTTGATGATGCGATGCGTGCGGTAGCTGACCACGTTCGATAATCGCTCCTTGATCGTAAGGCCAAGAACCTGTTGGTAAAGTTCTTTGTCTTGCATGGGAATTCTCCTTCGCGGAGAATCTTACCAAACCCACGAATGATGAATTCTGGTCGTTGAAGTCGGCGTCCGCATGGGGCCACTCGTACGCGGAACCGTGTATGAGTCTGGAGTATTCGACGAGAACGTTCCTGAACAATGTCACCCCTGGCGCCCGGAAAGATACGACGAAACGATCGGATTCGCCGAGTTGTTGAAGACTTCCTCCGTGTCGCCCTGTTCTACAATTCGCCCAACACCATCTTGAATCCAGAAGATTGCGATTTGGTCCGATAGTCGGCGTGCTTGAGCCAAGTTGTGAGTAACGATTAGGATCGTGTATTGACCTCGCATCGAGTCGATCAATTGTTCAACGCGTTCGGCGGACAAGGGGTCGAGTGAACTGCACGGTTCGTCCATCAGCAACACTTGTGGTTTGAGCGCGAGAGCGCGGGCAATGCAAAGCCTCTGCTGCTGTCCACCCGACAATTCCAATGCCGACTGCTCGAGACGGTCGCTTACCTCGTCCCACAAGCCAACATCTCGAAGTACCGACTCGGTTATCTCCCGCAGTTGCCGTGAATCGCGAATCCCATGCTCGCGGAGTGGCAGTTCGATATTTCGACGAATCGACATGGCAAACGGGTTCGGCTTCTGAAAGATCATGCCAACATGACGCCGCAAATCGACCGACGACGGGAAAACCGTACTGAGGTCTCGCCCGTCAAACCGAATCCGGCCACTGACACTGGCGCCAGGGATGATCTCGGTCAAGCGATTGAGCGCGGCGAGGAAACTGCTCTTGCCGCATCCAGATGGTCCTACCAGGCCGAGAATGGAACCTGGTTTTGCGTCGATTGTTGCATCGCGCAGGACAGTACGACCGTTGTACGAAACAGACACGTTTTCAGTCGTAATCAACACGCAGCTCCTGTTTCGCTTCGATGTCGCAATCCTGTCATCCGAAGCAGTAGAGAGGTTGCCATATTGATTCCAAGCAGAATCGCCACTAGTACGCAGGCTGTTGCGTACGCTCTCGATCCCCCTCCGGGCACGTTCATTGCGAGATCATAGATGTGAACGCTCAATGAACGTCCGGAATCAAGTAGCGACCCTGGAGTGCGTGCAACATATCCCGACGTGAAAATGAGGGCAGCGGTTTCGGCCAAGGCACGTCCGACACTCAGAACGACGCCAGCAGCCAGTGTCGGCATTGCGACTGGGATAACAACCCGAAAGATGATCGTGGTGCGTTTCATGCCCAACGCCGCAGCCGCGTAGCGATACTCGGCGGGTACAGCGCGAATCGCCTGTTCGGAGGTGCGGATCAAAATCGGCAACACCATACATGCCAGCGTCAATCCGCCGGAAAGTATCGAATAACCCAATCCGAGCGTCATCGCAAAGAATGCGTTTCCAAACAGTCCAAAGACAATGGAGGGAACTCCAGCTAGTACGTCCAGCGAACGGCGCACATTGCGTGCGAACCAAGTTTCCGCGCCCACCCTCTCCGTCAACGCGATTGCCGTGCCGAAGGATAGCGGGATGGACACGGTCAAACAAACCACCAGAATCAGCCCGGTGGAAAGAATGATGGGACCGATTCCGCCTTCCCGACCGGCGTTCTGCACGTCTTCTACTAAGAAACCGGGATCGATTTCAGCGAGCCCTCCAATGGCAATGTCAACCAAGATCCAAATCAACACTCCAATCACGGACATCGCAGCACACCAAACCGCAACCGTGACGCAGAATTCGCGCCGGTCGTGTTGAGCTGTTGCGACTGTGCCGTTATCGATCACGCCTGGTGCCCCTTTGACGCGAGACCAAAAAGATAATCGCGCTGACCACCAGCATTAGCATCAAGCCGCTGACGAACAGCACCGACCGATGACCCACCGATGCGTAGCCCAACTCCAATGCGATGTTGGCGTTGAGCGTTCGGCCCGGCGACAGCAGTGAGGAAGGCATTTCTACGATGTTGCCCGCAAGCATGAGCACAGCCATTGTTTCGCCTAAGGCCCGCGTGAGAGCTAAAACGATTCCGCTGCCGATGCCACGTCGGGCGCCCGGCAACACGATCCAACCAACAATCGCGGATCGCCCTATACCCAGTGCCGCTGCACCCTGAATCCATTCGCGTGGCAGTGCAGCGATTGCGGCATCCGACAAGAGCGCAACCGTGGGCAGCACCATCAGTCCGAGAACGATTGTTGCCGTGAATAGGTTTTGTCCGCTTCCGCCAAACGTGGCCACAATCGGTGCCAACACCACCAATCCCCACAATCCAAAGACAACTGAAGGTATTCCAGCGAGCAATTCGATAAGCGTACGATGCCAGGCTGCCAGTCGGCGTGACGCATAAAAATTGACAAACACGGCCGAGGCAATTCCCATCGGCGCGGCGACCACAATCGCTCCCAAACTGGTTACAAGCGTTGCCACGATCATTGGCGTCAGGTTGAATTCGCCCGAACGCGGATGCCAGCTCGCATCGGTAAAGAACCGAGAGACGCCGATTTGCCGTAGTGCCGGAGTTGACTCTCGCAGCAAAAAACCAACGACTAGCACGACAATCGCAGCTGAAATAACTGCCAGAGTGCGAGTGACAATCGTCAGCGTTCGATCACTTCGCAATCTCAGACTCGCTTGTGATTGGCACGAAGTATTGAGACTTGACCAGGTCGTGCACATCGGCGGATTGGCAGAACTGAATGAACTTGCCGGCCAGTTTAGAGCCAGAATCCGCAGTGACCAAATTCAATGGCCGACTCATCGGAAAGGTACCGCTGGCCACGTTTGCGGTATTCGCCGCCACGCCATCGAGCGGCAACAAACGAATCAGCACGCCCGATTCGATATCCGCCTCGGCGGTGCCAATCGAAACGTAGCCGATGGCACCCTTGATCCCAGCGACTGTTTTGACGGCATGCTCGTTTTCGCCAACAATGACATCGCCCTTCACGCTTGGATTGTCGATCACGAAATGTCCCAGAAAAACTTCAAGCGTTGCGCGTCCTTCCGCTTTGTGCACGACGGTAATCTCCTTGTCCTCACCGCCGACGTCTTTCCAGTTGTTGATCTTGTCCGTGTAGATGGCGATGATCTGATCCGGTGTCAATTCCTTGACCGGGTTGGACGCATGAACAATCAGCCCCACACCATCGGCGGCAATTTGATGAGCGGTGAGATCTGCCTCATCGGATGCGAGCGGTCGACTGGCCATGCCTATATCCGTCACGCGCTGGCGCACATCCGCGATTCCCTTTCCGCTACCGCCCGTCTGAACATCGATCCGGACATTCGGGTGCTGCTGCTCGAAACGCATTGCGATTTCCGTCGCAAGCGGCGCGATTGTGCTCGAACCGGTGAGTGTTAATTGTCCGGAAAGTTCGTCCGGAATATGTTTCGTCGACGAAGCGGATGTGCAACCAGCGAACATCAAGCACAGTAGCAATAGGGAAAAAGCCAAAAGGTATGATCTCATCGGGCAGAGGCCTGTCGGGTATGAACCAAATCTGCATTCACGCGTGGGATGCGTGCGATCGTTGCACGTTTTCGCTGGTAGGGCAAAGCTCCTGCTGAGCTTCTTTTCAATAAGAGCTAGTTTGCTGAGAGCGGCAGTTCGGGCAGAGCCTCAATCGGGCGGCAAAATGGAACATAGTGTTCGCCCTAATTCGATTTCGTTTCAGCCGGGAATTGCTCGAGCGACGCGTATTCCTTCCACGAGCCTTCGTAGAGGCGAACGTTGGGATACTTGGCGACGTGCCGAAGATAGAAGCGCAACAAGCTGCCCTCACGTGAGGTCCCGCAGTAGACAATGATCTCTTTGTCAGGCGTCAAACCTGCTTTCTCAAGATCTGACTTAACCGTTGAGAACGGAAGAAACTTGTGGGTGTTCGCCTCATCCATCAGTCGTGCCCAGTGAAAGTTGATTGCGCCTGGAATGTGACCTTTGCGGACCCAAATGTCATCGTCGCCGATGTATTCGTTATGAGGGCGAGCGTCCACGAGAACGACGTCTGCTTTATCCTTGCGACTTAACAGGGTTTCGAGGTCCACGCCAATGCCTTTGTTCATCATCGAGGGCATACAGCCTACTGGGTTTCCAAAGTACTTTTGGGTGACCGGCAATCTTTGGGCCTTCCACTCTGCCAGGCCTCCGTCAACGATTCGAATATCCGTTACACCAAATTTCTCCAGCACATAGGCGACCATCGTTGAACTAAGTATCTCGTCGTTTGGAAGCACGTCACCGGTCGCGTAAACCAAATGCGTGCGATCCTTGTCGACGCCAGCACGAACCAACAGTGCTGCCGTCAAATCATCGGGTAGGTACTGAACGGGAACGCCATTATCCGTTCCGCGCAGGGTCCCGAAATTGATGTGATGTGCCTTTGGCAAATGACCGCGAAAATAGTCTTTGTATCCACCTCGCGTATCGAGAACGATTGGTCGTTTGGCCTCGTCGGCCTGCTCGATCAAATTGTTGGCATCCTGCGGCGAGATCACAGAAATCTCACCGAAAGCCAAACTGCCAGCGAAAAAGAAATGAGTGGCAACAAGAAGCGTCGCGATCCGATAGGTCATGTTGAGTCTCTCTGGATGAGAACGAAAGAGCGTCAAGAAAATGAAATCCTGCAACAGCCGAGGTCAATCGAGCGGCCCTTACGACGCGCCAACAACTCCGGCGCGAGGGCATACACCGCATAGCGACCCCGTCTGGTTCGCGTCACCAGTTTCGCTTCACGCAGTGCTTTGAGGTGATGGGACAGCAGCGTCGATTCCACGCCAAGCGTCTCGTTGATCTCCGTGACAGTGGATGGGCCATCGAGCAGCCGTTCCACCACCGCCAAACGAGTGTCGTCCGCCAGCACCTTAAAAACACTCGCGCAACTTGAATCCTGCCCAGAATCATGGCCAAGTACATTGAGTGGAGATTTCATCGACGAACCTTTAGCGGCAGTTCAATTGAACACTCATTCAATCGTCTGAAAAGTTCCGCGTCAAGTCGTCGATCGCCATCGCCCGTCGCTAAAAGATCCCATCGCGGACGCAATCTCCGGCAATGACAATTCAATCGAGGGCAACTTCAAGCAATCGCACGGCGACGGATCATTGTGGCCCCGCAAATGAACTTGGTGTGCGGCTCCGAAGATGCGATGCATCGAAGTGGACGCATTGTTCACCGTGGGACCTCAAGCCCGAAAGTGACCGGATGACAATGTGGCCCCATCGGATCTCTTTCTACTGAAAAAGCAAACCGAGCATAAATTGTCACTGCCGGTTCAACTGCACCTACCTGGTTTTGACGCCGATCGCTCACACCACGCTTTGTATCTGGTAGACTCGAAGTGACGAGTCAGCCGTCCTGGACAGTCGTGACATTGGGGTGTTTCTCACCGCAAGACTTATCGAAGATCATCACCACGCGTGCTGTCAGCGACTCGGCCTCCGCCAGACGGATCGTGGCCTAAAGCAACGGAGCCAGGTTGTTGAACTTTGCAGGCTCTCACGCAGTTGCTCGATGAAATCATTAACCGCGCTCAGGGGTGCCGCGGGGGATGGATGAGACGTAGTGGATGGGGACATCTGGTAGCGATTCGCGAAACATGCGTCCGTAGGGCTTGGTATGAATTCGTGGATCCAAAACGACCACGATGCCTGTGTCCGTTTTGGTTCGAATCAGTCGCCCGAACCCCTGACGGAATTTGATTACGGCTTCGGGCAATTGGTATTCGGCAAACGCGTTGCCCCCTCGGCTTTTGATCGCTTCGAGTCTCGCTTCCAACAACGGATGATCGGGGACTGCGAACGGAAGTTTGGTGATGATCACATTGGTGAGCGCGTCACCCGGTACGTCGACGCCTTGCCAGAAACTATCCGTCCCGAACAGTACTCCGTTGGGATTGCGGCGAAACGCATCGAGCAATTGAGTTCGCGTTTGCATCCCGGCTTGCGTGTAAAGCGCCAACTTCTGTTCGGCTAACCACGGCATGAGCGCTTCGGCACAACGTCGAAGCAGGTCATAGTTGGTGAACAAGACAAATGCGTGCCCTTGGGTGTGTCCGGCAAAGCGTTTGATTTGTTCGGGCACCGTTCGCTCGAATTTCTCTTTCTCCTTGGACGGATCTGGCAAATCGCGAACGATAATCAACTTCGCTTGCTTGGCATAATCGAACGGGCTACCCACTTGGATGCTTCGTCCGCCGGTCAATCCAATGCGCGATCGAAAGAACGAAAACGGATCGTTCTGGCTGGTCGCCAGCGTCGCGCTCGTCATGATCACCGATTTGATCTGGTCGCTTTGAAACAACACTTCTCGCAGCGTGTGCCCGACATCGATCGGTGATGCGGCGAGCGTCAATCGTTCACCGCCTCGTCGCATGCTGCTTCGCTCAAGCCAAAAGACGCCTCCGGTGAGATCTTGGGCCAACCATTGGCGAAGCTCGCCGGCCAGCGCAACGAGTCGATCGTGGGCCGATTCAAAGTCCTTGCGTTCGCTCTCGTCGGTCCGCCCGTCGGCTTGCATTTTGAGCGCCCGAGCGAGTTGCTCCATCGGATCACTCAAACCATTGTCCACAATATCGGGATGGTACACTCGCCCGTTCTTCTTTGCGTGCTGTTCCATCCAATCGATAAGATCCGCAAAGATCGCGCTGGCTGCGTACCGACATCGATCCACCATCCGTTGCAACGACTCCAGCTTGTGCGTGACCAACAATCCTTTTTGTGTCCGGTCGTTGTAGAGGCGGTCGAACAAGAAATCGAACTGTCCGCTGGTCAACCGGATGCCCAAATGGTCGCCCGCGACCGCTTCGAGCGTGTGGCATTCATCAAGTATCACGGCGTCGTAGTCAGGCAGTAGCGCGACGCCTTGTCGCCGCAATGCCAAATCGCTGAAGAACATCGCGTGATTAACGATCATCAACTGGGCATTGGCGGCGCGGCGACGGGCGCGAAAATAAAAACAGTCTTTGAAATGCGGACATGCGCGTCGGAGACAATTGCCGGTGTCGCTCTTGATCTCGTCCCACAGTCCGGGTTCTGGCCGATTGGGGATCGTCGCGAGCGAACCATCGCCGGTATCTTTGGACCAAGCCGCGATGGTCTTTAGCTGACTATATTGTTCATCCGTCGCGAGCATCGTCGTCGCTTTCGTGATCGCTCGATTCATTCGGCGAAGCGAGATGTAGTTGCCGCGTCCTTTGACAAGCACCGCCGAGAACTCGCGCGGAATGACGCTATTGAGCAGCGGAATGTCTTTGGCGACCAATTGCTCCTGCAAGCTAATCGTGTGCGTCGAAATCAGCACGCGTCGCGGTCGATCCTCGTCGTCCTCGTCCAGATCGCTGTTTCGTCGCTTATTGGGCGCCGGTTTTGCCGCGGGCGGTTGATCGACCGCTGGCTCGTCGCGACTGGTCGTTTCGACTTGATTGCTTGTCGCATACAAGATCGCGGGTACCAGATACGCGAAGCTTTTACCAGTCCCGGTGCCAGCTTCCGCGACCAAGTGTTGGTTGGCTTGGAGTGCCGCAGCGACCTCGCGGGACATCGCGAGCTGCTGGGGGCGTGGCTCGTAGCCGGGCAACCGGCGACTGATTCGCCCGTCGTGGCCGAGGATACTGTCGACAGTGAGTTCGTCGCTCGACAAAGCTTGATGCCAATGGGGATCGGTGTTGGAGGTTGTCAGCATTTAAACAGGCACACACGCGATCGGCGAGACGTCTTTGGGGCGAGACGTGTTCGATTCCATGCATAAGCTGCCCCCGGTCGTTTGAGAGCTGTGAAACCTAGACGGGTCGCGATCGATGTCGACAATCGTGTAAATTTTGGGTGTTGCCGTTACCGTTACTCTCCAGCGAATCATCATGAGTCAACTGCGCCAGCCGTGTCCAACCTGTGGTCGCACCCTGGAATTGCCCACTAGCGCCGTCGGCCGACTCGCGAAATGCCCGGCGTGTGATGCGACGTTCACGGTCACGGGCCCAGCACCGATAGTAGATGCGGGCGCCAGGCCAGACGAAAATCCGCGGGCGTCTGCTCCGGGGTACCCGCCCAGTCCTACGGGCGCGATGCCGACCACTTCGCCGTATGCTCCGTCCTTCACGCCAGCTCCGGTCGTGACGGTTGAAAATATCGAGATCGTCCAGCGAGCGGTGGAAGAGATCATCTCGCCGGCTTGGAACATTTTTGTTGCTCGGTGGTCGCCGCTGGTCCTATCAATGCTTATTGTGATTGTCGCCAGTATCGCGGTTCTGGCGATTCCAGCGGTGGCATTAATCGCTCTGGCCGCGAACGACGCTGGCATCACTCTCGGACTCGGAATCGTCGCCCTGATTCCGTTGTTGCTTATCGCCAGTACCTATGCCTGGATCGGATTGACGCGAGTCGCCATCGCGGTTGCCCGCAACGCCCCCGAGCCCCTTGGCCATCTCTACGCGCCGATGCATTTGGTTTGGCGGATGATTTTGGTTTCCATCGTGCTGTGGTTCGCCACGATGGCGGTGTTGGCCGTGGTCGGCGGTGGACTGGGCGGAATCGCGTTCGCGGTCGGGGGCGAAGAGCTCGCGTCGATCGGCGTCTTCTTTGCGTTCGGCATTCTCTCGATCGCCGGGTTTGCGATTCAAATCGTGTTGTGGCCGTTGCCGTTCATCATCAGCGACGATAAATCCACTGCGATGGGGGCGATTCGCATTTCCTTTGCAGTCGCGATGCAAAATAAATTGACGTCGTTCTTGTTGATCCTGCTGCAGATGGTGTTGTCCATGGTCGGATCGTCGATCTGCTACGTGGGGTTGCTGGTGAC
Organism: Pirellulaceae bacterium; assembly: GCA_041741195.1. Taxonomy (GTDB): domain Bacteria; phylum Planctomycetota; class Planctomycetia; order Pirellulales; family Pirellulaceae; genus JBBSJZ01. Next base: position 160,516 of record JBGSKM010000022.1, on the reverse strand, counting down.
CCAGCCGCTGACGTTGCTGGTTTTCGCGGTTGCCTACCTCATGATGACACGACAAGCGATCGCGGATCCGAAGGCGTTTTACCCGCCCCAGGACCCTGTGCGTTACCAATAAAGTGGCGCGTACCAGTCGCCCTCGCATCCAACCTCGCATCCAACCTTGCATCCATCCTCGCATCCATCCGCGGCAAGCTGCGCGGCCCAGGATGACTGAGCGGTTTAGGGGCAGGAAATCGATCTTGCGTCGGATCGGGGGTCGCTTCTATGGTGCCGAGTGACCACCCTTTCTTTCCCGCTCCTCGCTTGCGATTTTGCTGCCATGGAAGGCTTAACACGTTCGAAATGGATGTCACTTCGACCGAGAACGCATTTGTTTTCGTGGTTTCAATTGACGTCGCGGCCTTTGCTGCCGTTCGCCAAGAAACTCCCGCTCGCAGCGGTCCTTTGGGGCGTCGCCGGCTTGTTCGGCTCCGCGCCAGCGCTGGTGCCCGCGTCGTCGTGGGCTGGTGAAGCAGAGTGGATTTGGGCAATGGGAACGGTTTCATCGGATGCGATCGAACCCAACCAAGAGTGCTTTTTCCGCAAGCCCATCAATTTGAAAGTCCCATCCGAAGGTCGCATCGAGATCACTTCGGACGACGACTATGAGTTGTTCATCAACGGCAAACGCGTCGGTGGCGGCGGGTCGCCAGAGATGATTGATGAGTACGACGTGTCGAGTCGATTGGAAGTCGGCAGGAACGTGATCGCGATTCGCGTTACCAACCAACGCGGCAAAACCGCAGCACTGGCCGCTCGAGTATCCGTTCGACCACGGGAAAGCGAAAAGTGGTACACGTTCAGCACCGATGCGTCGTGGCGTACGAACTTGGAAGAAGAAGCGGATTGGAATACGGTTCTATTCAACGATCGTTTGTGGGGTACCGCATCATCGTTCGGCGTGCTCGGTGAAACCGCTCCCTGGGACGTGGCTGAACAGATCGCGGGCGAACCGCCGACCGACCAACGCGAACGGTTTCAAATTCAAAAAGGTTTCGGTGTCCAGCGAGTATTGACGAACGAGCAAGTTGGTTCGGCGATCGCGATGGCGTTCAATGAATTCGGTCACATCATTGTGTCGCAAGAGAACGGACCGCTGCTTCTGGTGTTCGACCGCGACGAAGACGGCATTCCTGATCAGGTGCGAACGTATTGCGATCAAGTCAAATCATGCCAAGGAATTCTCGCGCTCAATGGCGAAGTCTTTGTGACGGGAATGGGCCCCGAGGGCTGCGCGCTGTATCGATTGACCGATGCCGATCGCAACGGAACGTTGGAAAAAGTCCAAGCGATCGTCAAGTTCTCGGGTCAACCCGGTGAACACGGACCCCACGGATTGCGTCTGGGGCCTGATGGCATGATCTACTGTGCCGTCGGTAGCCACGTCAAAGCGACTGGCAAAGTCGGTGACGGCCAAACGCTCCGCGACAGCTACGAGGGTGACCTTGTTCCGCGTTACCAAGATCCCGGTGGCCACGCGTTGAACGTCCAAGCTCCTGGAGGAACGATCATCCGAACCAATGTCGATGGCTCGGTCGTCGAAAAAGTCGCAGGCGGTATTCGCAACGCCTACGATTTGATTTTCCATCCCGATGGTGGAATGTTCGTGCACGATGCCGACATGGAAGCCGACGTCGACACCGCTTGGTATCGCCCCACGATGTTGTTCGATGTCACCGAAGGCGCCGAAATGGGATGGCGACCGGGTTGGTCCAAGATGCCGGAACACTACTACGACCGCTTGCCGATGTTGCTTGATACCGGACGCGGTAGCCCTACGGGCGGCGTTTGCTACGAGCACTATATGTTCCCGGTCCGCTATCACAACACGATGTTCCTTGCGGATTGGTCCGAAGGCCGAATCCTGAATGTGCGATTGAAGCCTCGCGGTGCCGGATACATTGCCGACAGCGAAGTGTTCCTCAAAGGCCAACCGCTCAACGTCACCGACATTGATATCGGTCCCGATGGAGCTTTGTATTTCTGTACCGGAGGACGGGGCACGTCGGGCGGTGTGTATCGCGTCGTGTACAAGGGCGAGATTCCGGATCGGATGAAGAACCTCGGAACAGGCATCGCAGCCGCGATTCGCCAACCTCAAATCGAATCAGCCTGGAGTCGTCAAGAGATCGCATCGATCAAACGCGATCTGGGCAAAGAATGGGGCGCGCTCGTCGCCGGCGTCGCTTATAGCAACGATAACCCACCGCATTATCGATTGCGGGCGATGGACTTGATGCAGCTATTCGGTCCGGTACCCAGCGACGAATTGATGCTCGAATTGAGTAAGGCGCCGAGCGAGTCCGTGCGTGTTCGGGCCGCGTCGATGATGGCCGTGAACTCCAGCGACGCGACGCAAAATCGCTTGTTCGAAATGCTCGACGACAGCGACGCGCGTGTTCGCCGTGCGGCGTGCGAAGCGGTGCTGCGAACCGGCAAATTTCCCAAGAACCCCGATACGTTAGTCGCGTTGTTGGCCGAAGAAGATCGGACGCTCGCCTTCGTCGCCCGTCGTGTACTCGAACGAATGCCCACGCGATTGTGGAAACAAGAGGTATTAACGACGACCGATACTCGCATTGCCTTGGTCGGCATGTTGGCATTGATCAACGCCGAACCCAACGAGATCACCGCCCTTGATATTCTCGCCCGGGCCAGTGAATTGATGACTGGATTCTTGAGCGATGCCGATTTTGTGGACGCGATGCGATTGTGCGAAGTCGCGCTGCACCGCGGCAACGTGGCACCCGAGAAAGTCACGCCGCTGCGAGATCAAATCGCGGAAGAGTTCCCGGCGGGCGATCCAAGAATGAACCAAGAGATCATTCGCTTGTCCGCTTACTTGGGCGCCGACCACATCGGTCCGCGGGCGCTGGATTTCTTGAAATCCGACGCCAGCGAAGCGGATCGAACACTGGTGGCGATGTACTTGCAGTTTATCTCCGACGATTGGACACCGGAGCAACGGTTCCGCTTGTTGAAGTACTACGAGAACGCGGCCAACAATACCGAAAACCCGTCGCTATCGATGTACATCATGAATGTCACTCGCGACTTCGCACGATCGCTTTCCGATGAAGACGTGATGGCGATCTTGGAACAGGGGGCCGTGTGGCGCAACGCGGCTTTGGCGGCGATCTACAAACTGAAACGCCCCATCGACGCCAAGTCCGCGGACCTGTTGATGTCGTTGGACAAAGAGCTTATCGCTGACTCCAAAGGTGGTGACGTGGAACGACGACTACGAACCGGGATCATTGCGATGCTCGCATCGTCCGACGACGAATCATGCGCCGACTACTTGCGAAACCTGTGGCGGACCGAACCCGAGCGGCGCAGCGTCGTGGCATTGGCCCTCGCCCAGCATCCCGAGGGTGACAATTGGGACTATCTCGTTCGCAGCTTGAATATTCTGGAAAGCGGTAACGCGGACTCGATCATCGAAGCACTCGCCAGTGTTCAAGTGGCGACCGATGATCCGACCGCGCTGCGACAACTGATCTTGGTCGGATTGCAACACGAAGCCAACGGGCTGAAAACCACGAACGTCGAAAAGTTGCTCCAGCACTGGACGGGTGTAACTCGTACCGCCGTCGACGGCAGCGCGATGAAATCGTGGCAAGACTGGTTTGCTCAGTCGCATCCGGATCGACCCACGGCGGAGTTGCCGACGTTGGACGAAGAGTCGCGTTGGGACTTTGACCAACTCGCCGAGTACTTGGAGAGCGACGCGGGCAAGATGGGTGACCCGATCATGGGGCGAGACGTCTTCGCATCCGCCAAGTGCGCGGATTGCCACCGCTTCGGCGGTAACGGCGGCGGCGTGGGTCCCGACTTGTCCGGCATCGCCAGACGCTTCACTCGTCGCGAGATTCTGGAGTCGATCTTGTATCCCTCCCACGTGGTCAGCGACCAATACGCAAGCAAAAAAGTGTTGACGGTATCCGGCAAAGCGTTCGTGGGTCTACTCAGCGAAGGTGCGTCGGGAATGGTTTCGATTCGCGACTCGAACAACAACGTAACCCATATCGCCCAGCGCGACGTCGACCAAATCTTGCCAAGCACCAGCAGCGTGATGCCCAGCGGACTGTTCGATGAGTTGTCGCAGTCGGAAATCAGCGACCTGATGTCGTACTTGGGCGTGATCCCGCCGATCGAAGTGGCGACTCGGCCCAAGTAAGCTCATCGCGAATGTCATCGCCCGCCACCATCGCTTTTCGGTGGCACGAAGTTTTCAAGGTGGCTGGATCGGTGGAACGGTTCGGCCGCCGCGGGACTCTGGACCGATTCAGCCACCAAGAACTGGGCCAGAGTTGTTCAGACCTTCCCAAGATTTCCGTTGGCGGGCAGAATAGATGAACGCTCACCCGTTTTCTCGTTGATTTTTCCCACCACCGGATCGTACTGTGGAACGTCGTCTTGTCACGTTCATCGTCGCATCGACGGCGTTTTTCATTGCTTATATGTCGCTACGGGCGATGTTCGGCCCGCCACCGATCATTCCGGACCGCCCCGACGCGGACGATGCCGCCATCGTCGACGAATGGAACGATGCCACTCCAGACGTGCTGGCCGCCGATTCGGACGCCACGGACGCCGAAGCAATTGCGACGGCGGATCGACCTAAACGGGCCCAGTGGTCGACGCTGGGTTCGATGGATGCCGCGAGCAACCATGTGATGCTCGTGACGCTCACGAACGTCGGCAGCGGACTGGAGCGAATCGAACTGACCGAGCGCGACGAAAACGGTCGCCTCAAGTATCGACGCGTCGATGTCCGCAGCGGCTACATGGGTTACATCGCTGGCACGCCAGACGATCGAGGAATCGGAGTCCGGGTTAACGTGGTCGGTCCTGGGACCCCGATTTCGCAAGCCACATCGACCTCTGGTAGCGGTGCTGGCGCAGCAACCGGGATCGCGGTCGGTGACGTCATCGTCGCCGTCAACAACCAAGCCGTCTCGACACCCGACGATATCGATCGAGCCCTATTCGAAACCGAGCCGGGAAAGATTGTCTTGTTGGAAGTGGAGCGTCCGAGTGGCTCCGATGCTGCATCGACCATCGTCTTTGAAGTCAAACTCAGCGAACATCCGCTGGATCTCGTGCGCTTGGCATCGACCGGCGGAGCGGACGAAATCGACGGCAACCTGTCGCGGCTGTCGTGCTTGATGTCGCTGGCACAAGTCAATCGAAAAAAGATCGATCCCACACGTCTCCTCGGATCGTTCAAAGATCCCGCAGAGTTGTTTTGGAATATGGAGCGAGGTGACTCCGAGGGCATCGAGTCCGCAGACTTTAGCGTCGAGCTTACCCCTTCCGAAATGGAATCGGTGGGTGCCTTTCCCGTGCGACTCAAGCGATCCTATTCGCTCCGGCCCGGTGAGTATTCGATCGACATGACGGTCCAAGTCGATAACTTGCACAGCGCACCACAACGTTTGTCGTATCGACTCGAAGGCGTCAACGGAATCACGCTCGAGGGATGGTGGTACAGCAACAAGATCAGTCCGAATTTTCGCGGCGGAGCCGCGGCTCGTGACATCGTGTTCAAAAAGTCGGTGGGCGGCCACCAATTGATGAGCGGATTCGATTTGCTCAGCCACGCGAAGTCCGATCCCGCGGCGCCGACGCAAAACGTGTTCACCGACGATGGGTCGGAGGAAGCGGAGCAATTGCGCTACGTCGGTGTCGACGCCCAATACTTCACGGTCGCATACTTGCCGCCTGCGGACGCCGACACGATGAGCGATCTGGAACGCGTGGACGCGGGAGTGGTTGCGGATGCCGACGACATTCCGCGGCACAAAGAGCGTGCCGTTAACGTGTCATTCGCACTGAACAGCGAGCTGGCGGATGTCCCGGCAAGTGGATCGGTGTCGCAAACCTTTCGAATTTTTGCCGGACCCAAGAATCCTGAATTGCTGGAACAATATGGTCTGGGCGAATGCGTTTACTATGGCTGGTTTTGGTGGGCTGCCCAGTTCTTAGCGAATATGCTGCACGGCTTGTATTGGGTCATCGGCAACTATGCCGTTTCGATCGTGCTGCTAACCGTCATCGTTCGCGGGTTCATGTTCCCGCTCAGCCGTAAGGCGGCGATCAATGCCCAGCGGATGCAAGAGCTGGCGCCGGAGATGAAAAAGATCGCGGAGAAGTACAAGGATGACATGGAAGGCCGATTGCGTGCCCAACGTGAATTGCAAGCTCGCGTGGGATTTAATCCGATGGCCGGGTGTTTGCCAATGTTTGCACAGCTACCGATCTTTATCGGGTTGTACCGCGCATTGTCAGTCGACATCGAATTGCGCCAGGCCGCCGTGTCTCCCTCGCTCCAGTGGGCCTCGAATTTGGCGGGCCCCGACATGCTTTATTACTGGGGCGATTGGATGTGGGATTATCTGGGCGGTCGCGGTACCGGCTGGCTAGGTCCCTACTTCAATTTGCTACCGATCATCGTCGTCGGATTGTTTTTGACTCAGCAAAAATTGTTCATGCCTCCGGCGACCGATGAACAACAAGTGATGACCCAAAAAGTCATGAACGTGATGACGTTGATGATGGGCTTATTCTTCTTCCGTGTCCCCGCGGGATTGTGCATCTATTTCATCACCAGCAGTTTGTGGGGGATTTGCGAGCGAATCTTGGTAAAGAAGACGATTCCCGAAAAGAAGCACTTTGACGCGGGAGTCCTCGAAGGAACCGCGACGCCGACGGCACGCAGCGGCAAGCCCAGCTTCGCTCAAATGATTCAAGACAAATTGAATCCGCCCGAGGAACCGATCGACCGACCCAACAAACGCCGCCGCCCGCCCGCGGGAAATACCAAAAAGAAACGGTAGAGAACGGCGCTCGTTGGCGGCTTCGATCGTGAACTTACGGCTTATTTCTTGCGATGGCTTTCGATGTACTCCAGAGCCCGGTTCACCAGTGCTTGGCTTCGCATTCCGAATGCCTCGGCCTCTTGGCATGCGGTTTCGACCGAAACCCCATCATCCAGAACTCGATAGGCGATCCATGCCGTTCCGACGCGTTGCGCGGAACCGCAATGCAATAGAACGTTGCCGTCGGAACAAGCCTGGCACATGATCTCGCGAGTCTTGTCGATCTTATCGTCAGTAAAGTTGTTGGCACCGATCACCGGGATCGACACATACTTGAGTCCGTGTCGCTGGACCACTTCCGATTGGTCCCATGTAAGCTCGACATCGGGGCGCAAATTGACCACGGTGGTGATGCCTAGTTCTTTCATCAGTTTGAAATCGTCTTGAGCTGGTTGACCCGCGAGCCAAATGTGACCGTGCCGAAACGATGGTTTGGTCGAACCGATTGGCGCGGGAACAAGCTTCGCTGACTCTGGCGACGACGACTTGCTCTGGGTCGGGCGTTTCGGCTTAGGTTGATTTTTCCAACCGCCCTGGGGTTCGACGGGAGTCGCATCGTCGGGGATCGTCGCCTGCTCCGGCGAGATAATGGCCAGATCATCGGCCAATCGCTTGAGAAAGAAATTGCGATAGCGAATCGTCATCGGCGGGCCCACGTGAACTTGGACGCCGAGCACGCCCTCCAGACTGCGATTCTTCTCGTCCAAGTCGATGACGTCGACGGTAAGTACATCATCGATCCAGTGCCGGTGATGGTTGCCTTCGACAACGACTCTATATCGGTGCCATGCTTCGGGTTCAAACTCGGTCGGCTTCTCGCGACTGGTGATCCAGGGCTGCGAGTCAGTATCGATCACCACTCGCTCGCCGGTGTGCGCCAGGATTCGTCGACCACGTTCTTCGTAGAGCATCCCGTTGTAATTCGGATTATTAGAAACCACATCACATTGGTAGCCCGTCACCACGAACGGTCCCAAGTCGGGCCGCTCCTTGCTTCGGTATTGCAAGCCGCTGTTTCCGCCCTTGGAAATCCAAACGTCGACCGTCAATTCAAAGTTATGAACCGGTTCAATGTCCGCGACGATAAATCGATTCGCTTTGAGGGTTCCGTCAGCGGTCCCGATGAGCACTCCGTCCTCGACTTTCCAGTCATCCGTGCTGCCTCGCCAACCGGCGATCGAATCCGTTTGGATGAGCGAAGTGAAGCCCGACGGAGGCGTATCCGCAACGAGGGTGCTGGCGGTGAGCGCGAGCAAGAGAAGGCCAATGGTTCGCCGCATCATCATGTCCGGTGATAAGAAGGAAAGAAACATCAATCGCCAAGATTATAACAACCGTCGACATAGGTTGGGCCACACAGCAGCCGATCAGACGGCGTCGGCATGTTGAGCGGCCATCGTTTCGAGCTTGTCGAACGATCCGGACCAGCCTTGGGTCATGCTCTTGCGCAAGTTGATGAACGCAGACGTTTCCTCCGGTGAGACGGTTCCGTAAGGTTCGCTGGTCACGGTGACCCGGGTTACTTGTTCACTTTCGGACGTGAATGTCACCGTCACCAGTAGAGCCTCGGGGAACACCGGCAAACCCGGATGACGAGCGATCGCTTCGTTTTCGTCGCAGAATCGCTGGACGTACGCGAGACGCGACGGCTTGTTGATCTCGAGATACTCGTTCCGTCCGTACAATGTCGCGCCTTCGGAGTCGCTCATGCGGTAAAAGCAACTGTTGCCCTCACCAATTTCTGCTCTCTGAAACTCCATTTCGAATCCGACGGGCGGCATCCAGTGGGACAAATGAACGGGATCGATCCACATTTCGAATAGTTGTTCGATCGGTGCATTGAAGCTGCGATTGATCACAAAGCTTGAGCGCCCGTTGTCCTTCTCGTCTAAGTACTCAGCCAGTCGATCCCAAGTGGCATTTCCACCGGCCGCCTTGATAAACTTGCGAGCAGCTTCGGCTTCCTCAGCCGTGGGGAGAGTCATCGTCATGTCCATCGTCGTCCGACCATCCGAATGAGCGAACAATACGGTGACACGAAACATGGGTGGCCGATCGTCGTAACCGCCATGGTCATAAACCAGCCGGCTGCACTCCTCGACTTCGTGATACAACGTCTTGTTGGGATAATCGATTCCGTCGGGTCCATGCATCGTGTAGTGCCAGATGCCGCCGGGACGCAGATCTTTCGCGTGAGTCGTCAACGTAAAGCCTCGCGGTCCCCACCACTGTGCGACCTGTTCGGGATCAGTCCAAGCGTCCCAGACGGCTTTAAGACTGGCTTCATATACACGAGTGATATGGATTTCATTGGATGGGTTTAGGGCGACCATGTTTCTGCACTCTCGTTTTGGGTTTGCTCTTGGTTTTGGTGGTTGATGGTTTCGAGGGTGGCGATGCACCCACAGTCTTCAAGTAGTCACCAAGTCGATCGAGGCTCTCCTCCCACAAGACTTGGTAGTGGCCCATCCACTGGGCAGCATCCTTGAGGGCTTCCGGGTTCAATTCGCAGGGACGGCGCTGGGCGTCTTGGGTCTTGGTGATCAGTCCCGCGTTCTCCAGCACTTTTAAATGCTTGGTTACCGCTGGCAAACTCATTTTGTCGAGAAACGGTTCCGCCAACTCCGACACATTCGCTTGCCCTTTCGCCAAGCGATCCAACATCGCCCGCCGAGTCGGATCCGCCAACGCCGAAAACGTGAGGCTCAGTTGATCACGCATATTGATACCCATTTGGTTAATTAACCGTCCGGTTAACAATATGCCGCTCGTTTGGCTTCGTCAAGCTGGAATTGTGCAAAACGATTGCGAGGGTGATGCACTTCGATCGCCGCGCCAATGATCGCGTCAGTGACGTTGTTTAGGTCACGCATAGGCAGCCTCGAGTGTGGAGGATCTGAAACGCAGAGACACGGAGAGCGCAGAGAATTCCTTCGCGCGGGTCACGCTTGGCTCGCGGTGAAGTGCTAGTTTGTATTCGCTCCGATATCCGGCCCAGCGGCTCACCGGTCTACCTGCGACACAAGTTCGCGGCAATCTCGCGCCCAGGCAATTTGGGTTCAGGTCTTCGTGAAGCGACCATGCGTGTGTACGTAGCCATATTCGGTAGCGGGAGTTTTGAATCGCAGTGGAAGTGCGTGGATGAATTCTCTGCGTTCTCAGCGTCTCTGCGTTTCTATCTCTGACACTCCTATTCAGGGTGCCTCCCTGAAGTTGTTGACGATTCGATGCAAACCATCCACCAATTTGACCTCATGGAAATTGATCAGCAAGCCAATTTGAAGGTTCATCAATCGCAGGTGTGACAGCGTTTGGGCTTTGTCGACCGGGTGGATTTCGGTTTTGGCTTTCAGCTCGACAACCACAATTCCGTTTACCAACAGGTCAGCTCGGAAACCGCATTCCAATTCGACTTCGTCGTAGACCACTGGAATGGGTTGCTCTTCCACCACTTCAAAGCCACGTTTGCGAAGCTCGTATGCCAAACACTTGCGATAGGCCGTTTCCAACAAGCCCGGACCGAGTCGTCGATGCACTTCGATGGCCGCGCCAATGATGGCTTCAGTGAGTCTGTTTAGGTCGGACATAGGCAGCCTCCAGTTTGGAGGATCTTGAAACGCAGAGACGCGGAGAGCGCAGAGAAACACTTGGCAGGGGTCAGGCTTGGCTCGCGGTTGGTAGTCCCAGATTGTATTCGATTTCGTTGACCGCTTGAACTTAGTCTGTCGACTGGTCTATTCGCTTCTTAGGTCGGCGGATCAGGTTGGTCGAACGATCGGCATGCGACAAGCCAAACCGCGGATATCCAGCCCAGCGGCTCGCCGGTCTACTTTCCACGCAAACACGCGGCAATCTCACGCCCCGGCAAGTTGGGTTCAGTCTTTGTGTAACGATCCTGCGTGTGTACGTAGCCGTATTCGGTAGCTGGGATTCTGAATCGCAGTGAAAGTGCATGGATGAATTCTCTGCGTTCTCAGCGTCTCTGCGTTTCTATCTCTTACACTCCACTTGCGATAAGCCGATTCCAACAAGCCCGGACCGGGTCGTTGATGCACTTCGATGGCCGCGCCAATGATGGCTTCAGTGAGTCTGTTTAGCTCGGACATCGGCGGCCTCCTGTGTGGAGGATTTTGAAACGCAGAGACACTGAGAGCGCAGAGAAACCCTTCGCGGGGGACAGGCTGGCTCGCGGTTTGAAGTCCTGGATTGTATTCGATTTCGTTGATCGCTTGAACTTAGTCTTTCGACTGGATCATTCGCTTCTTAGGTCGACGGATCAGGTTGGTCGAACGATCGGCATGCGACAAGCCAAACCGCGGATATCCAGCCCAGCGGATCGCCGATCTACTTTCCACGCAAACACGCGGCAATCTCACTCCCCGGCAAGTTGGGTTAAGGTCTTCGTGTAACGATCCTGCGTGTATACGTAGCCATATTCGGTAGCGGGAGTTTTGAATCGCAGTGGAAGTGCGTGGATGAATGCTCAACGTTCTCAGCGTCTCTGCGTTTCAATCTCTTACACTCCACTTGCGATAGGACGTTTCCAACAAGCCCAGACCGATTCGTTGATGCACTTCGATGGCCGCGCCAATGATGGCTTCAGTGAGTCTGTTTAGCTCGGACATAGGCAGCCTCCTGTGTGGAGGATTTTGAAACGCAGAGACACTGAGAGCGCAGAGAAACCCTCCGCGGGTGTCAGGCTTGGTTCGCGGCTTCAAGTCCTGAATCGTATTCGATCGCTTGAAAGTAGTGCCACGAGCCGATTTCGTTTTCATATCCATTGGCGCAGCCAGAGAATCAATGTTGCATGCTTCACGCCAAATTGGGTTCAGGGGTTTGGAAACGCGATGGATGTGAATGGGCATCCAGCAAATGGAAAGCACTTTCCATTCGGGTCCGAGTGACTTCTTCCTTCAGTCCTCGCGTCAGGCACCGCGCATTGGTCATCATCATAAGGTTGTCAAAAGCACGGCGATTCTCACGCAATACATCGAGTGAACCTCACTGCATTGACATCTGCGTCTGGGTCCATCAATGCCCGTTGAGGTGGCCAGGGTTGCGGGGGCCACGCGTCCTCTTTGTCTTGAAGGGGACGGTTGATTCTAATCGGCTAGGCGAAAGATAGCCAAGCGATGAGTGAAGACGCTGGGCTAGGGCATCGCGACGCTGCCGCCATCGCGCCAAACCTACTGAGACCTCATCCACACCAAGTAAATTCGACCTCGAACCGCCCTGACCGGGAGCCGCTGACGTTTTTCCTCACTTCTACGGATCCATTTTCTGCTATTGGTCGCCCGGAGCGTGGGTTCACGTTTCTGGGATACGAAATGAACGCGGCGGGGCTAATTGAAATAGCCCCGCCAACGTCGCAGCGGGTTGGTTGAACGTGTGAGCCAGCTCAATGAGCAAGGTACGGGGCCAATCCGCATTGGTTTGGGATAAATTGATTCAACGTGGGACTATACCAAATCCACTCGAACCTTCCGGCGTCTACGACTAGCGGCTAGACTCAACGCACCGATGCCGAAAATGGCGAGGGATGCGGGTTCGGGAACCGCAGCCACGTCCGGCGTGCTTAGCTGAGTATTGTCAAATGCAAGCGTGTTAAACTCGTTGCGTACAAACCAGCCGTAGCGATTCCCACCTACGGTACCAATCGGATCGGTTCCTAACGTCCAACTATTCACAAGCGTGTTGGCGGCATCGAGAATATTAAAATCGACATTCAGAACGCCTGCGTTGTCATAGAAAGATTGTTCGAAGGTGTACCAGCCCGTGGTGGAGATCGCAATTGCGCCCGTGTTCTTCGGAAAAGAGTTACTTCTGCCCGCATTGTTGCCGGTGCTAATAACGAAACGGTTTGTGCTGGCGCCAGGTCCAGTCGCGTCGTTATAAAATCCAGCGTTGAAAACGAAGTCTCGCAAGAAACCGCCGCTGCTGTTACTGATGGCAGAGGAGAAGTCGAATCGCGTGTCGTTAGCCCAGCCGCCAGCGACATCAAGATAAATATCAAGCGAGGTTGTGTACGGCTGAAATACTGTTGGGACACTACCAGCACCATAGTTGTAACCGCCCCAGTTTGTTGCGGATCCACTGGGTGAAGCACTCTTTGCGTGAAAGCTTCCAGACGCAGACGTTATGCTATTTGTTCCGCTTGGAACCCGCGTCGCGTCAAACGAACCACCGAAAACATTCCAGCCAGCGATGTCGGTTTCAAATCCGTTCGAGTACAGCACACCTGCCTGCGCCGGAGATGTCGCCGCGAGCATCAGAAACACGCACGCAATCGTAAGTACAAAAATTTTCATGTTGTTTTCCTGAAACGTAAAATTCTCTTGTTGAGAATTGGATCAATTGTAGATATTAAAATGCATGACACGCGGAAACACGCGTATCGTAGATGTGGCAAACAAGCCACGGGCTGTCAACGAAAAAGCTCCGTCGAATATCTACGATGGTTTCAGGAGAGACCGAAAGTAAGGTGAGTGTGGGAGACTACTGTTACCGATCGACGTTCGCCATCGCAATTCGGCGATAGGTAATAGTGTAGCAATGCCAGTCCACGCCACAGCCGACACGAAAGTAACCGTGGTGGGCGCAGCCAACCCAGCAAGTCCCGCACGTGAGATGCCGTGGTGAAGGTTTATCGGACAGTCTTTGTGTTGATGCGAACCACATTCCTGAATCATCGCCATCATACTCGCCTGAGAAACACTCGCGGTTGGCTGCGAATGGCTCATCAGACCGGCTTGTGCCAGTGCTGGGCAAAACATTATCGCGACGATCAATAGGAACGTTCGGTGGACCATGCGAGACATTTCAAAACGGTTCCCTGGAGAGGGCAAACTTTTCTCCTTCCCCCATTTTAACCACAAGTTGCCGGCCATTCTAGGTGAGTGGGCATTTCAAGTTTGAAGCGGGCGGGACGGGATTTGGGGCAACGGAACTGTGGCGGAACGGACCTGGGGCCACCCAGGTGCTGGTCTGTGACCACCCCAATATCCGGGCGGCGACGTGGAGGCGCAGCGGGCGACGTCGAGATTGCTAAGAGGCTTTGAAGTTGAGTGCCAGCCAGGACGCTGACATCCCTAGCGGGTTCTCGGGTCCGCATCCCCAGCGCGGCCCGGTACGAATCACTTCCTGGACCAGCTCGGTCCAGACGCCGGCGTTTGGTGTGGATTGGTGGCAAAGTTTGACCGGGTTTTCACCTTCTCGTTGATCCCGATCGGATCATCGAGCCACTGCGACGAAGACGAAAATATCGCTCGCAATTGTGAGTGCTGGCCCGACTACGATCTTCACGCTCAGCCAAATCGTCGATCCAATCTTTCGCCCCAGTAAACTCCCTCGTCTCCGGCTTCTTAGCCATTGCAGCGCGAATCCGATTCAAATCCACGTACGCTGTGCACGCCAGCAAACTGGCTTCGTCCAAGAGCAACTGCAGCTTGTAACGGCCTTCCCAAAACTGGCCTTCGCGGTCGGCTCGGTGGGCAAAACGATCCGTCGGAGGAACCCCGCCCGCCCTCGCTGCCATTCGAATCGAATTCGATCAAGATTGTAGGTCCAATGCTACGCTCGAAGCGTTCCCGCCAAACCTTCCTGCCGACAAACTGATGCTTACGTGATGCGGTAAATGTCTGGTGTCAATTTTTTGGTTCTGTCTTATGACTGTACAACGCTTCAGCGATCGAAGATATATAGGGCTACGACGCGACGTTGGGTGGCGACGTTACGACTCATTCGCAAACTCAATTTGAACACTGAACCACCTTGACGCATTTCGCTCGACGGTATTCGTTTACTTTGTTTCAGCGACGAGGTTGATTGGCGAGACAACGATTCGGCAACTCGCACGCGAAGGTGCGATCGTGGACGGTGGCATGATTGTCTCGAACCCGTCCCTGACGTGCCCGAATCATACGACGCTGATCACGGGTGCGGAAACCGCATTCCAATTCGACTTCGTCGTAGACCACTGGAATGGGTTGCTCTTCCACCACTTCAAAGCCACGTTTGCGAAGCTCGTATGCCAAACACTTACGATAGGCCGTTTCCAACAAGCCCGGACCGAGTCGTCGATGCACTTCGATGGCCGCGCCAATGATGGCTTCAGTGAGTCTGTTTAGCTCGGACATAGGCAGCCTCCTGTGTGGAGGATTTGAAACGCAGAGACACGGAGAGCGCAGAGCAGCTCTTCGCGCGGGTCACGCTTGCTTCGCGGCTTCAAGTCCTAGTTTCTATTCGCTCGGATATCCGGCCCAGCGGCTCGCCGGTCTACCTGCGACACAAGTACGCGGCAATCTCGCGCCCCGACAAGTTGGGTTAAGGTCTTCGTGTATCGAGCCCGCTTGCGTACATAGCCATATTCGGTAGCGGGGCTTTGAATCGCATAGAAAGTGCATTGAATTCTCTGCGTTCTCAGCGTCTCTGCGTTTCAATCTCTTACACTCCACTTGCGATAAGCCGTTTCCAACGAGCCCGGACCGAGTCGTCGATGCACTTCGATGGCCGCGCCAATGATGGCTTCAGTGAGTCTGTTTAGCTCGGACATAGGCAGCCTCCAGTGTGGAGGATTTTGAAACGCAGAGACGCGGAGAGCGCAGAGAAACCCTTCGCGCGGGTCACGCTTGATTCGCGGCTTCAAGTCCTAGTTTCTATTCGCTCGGATATCCGGCCCAGCGGCTAGCCGGTCTACCTGCGACACAAGTACGCGGCAATCTCGCGCCCCGACAAGCTGGGTTAAGGTCTTCGTGTAGCGAGCCCGCTTGCGTACATAGCCATATTCGGTAGCGGGGCTTTGAATCGCATAGAAAGTGCATTGATGAATTCTCTGCGTTCTCAGCGTCTCTGCGTTTCTATCTCTTACACTCCACTTGCGATAGATAGGCCGTTTCCAACAAGCCCGGACCGAGTCGTTGATGCACTTCGATGGCCGCGCCAGTGATGGCTTCAGTGAGTCTGTTTAGCTCGGACATAGGCAGCCTCCAGTGTGGAGGATTTTGAAACGCAGAGACGCGGAGAGCGCAGAGAAACCCTTCGCGGGTGTCAGGCTTGGTTCGCGGTTTGAAGTCCTAGTTTCTATTCGCTCGGATATCCGGCACAGCGGCTCGCCGGTCCACCTGCAACACAAATACGCGGCAATCTCGCGCCCCGACAAGTGGGATTGCGGTCTTTGAAGTGCGTGGATGAATTCTATGCGTTCTCAGCGTCTCTGAGTTTCTATCTCTCACTCACGTAGTCGCGACGTGCGAACGATGTTGGTTCGTCCATGCCATCAGAACACGATCCATCCAGCAGTTACCTTGGCGGTCGACGAATCCCAGATGCCCGCCTCGATTGGCGATCAATAGTCGCGTGCTTTGCGGAAGTCGGCTTTCGATCTCACGAAAGATTCCCACCGGCACAATGGGATCGTCCTTGGCGGCCAAGATGAGTGTGGGAATTTGGTTTTCGCATACCACATCAAGGGCGGAGGTTTTGTGATAGTAATGCAATCCGTGGTCGAATCCGGCTAAGGGTGCCGTGATTCGGTCATCGAATTCCCACATCGTGCGCGGACGTTGTCGAAGTGCATCCTGGATCACCGAACTGCGTCGGATGATCGGTGGTGCACCGTCGAGCAAACAGTCGATGAAGTGACGGTTGTAGGGACGCAGCCACCACTGCAAAAGTTCGCGGCTGCAGCGTTCCAGATCGATGGGCGGCGAGACAGCGACACAGAACTTGAGTTGGTCCCACCAGTCGGGTTCAGCGTCAAGTTTCGCACCGACTCGGCCGGTCGCACGCAGCAATTGATTGCCTCCGAGCGAGAATCCCATGGCTGCGAGCGAAGCGTGCGGCGCCAAGCTGGCAATCTTTCCCAAGGCCGCCAAGACATCGTCGCTACGGCCCGCGTGCATGATTTGTTGCGAAAGGTTGTAAGCCGCTCCACAGCCGCGCATATCCAATCGAAAGACGCGAACTCCGGCTTGTTGCAATGAATTCGCCAGCCGGATCATGTAGGAGCTGGTGTAGTCGCCGCCGAGCCCATGGATCAGTAGCACGGCCAAGTCATCGTCGTTCCAATTCGGTGGTCGATCATCGTGAAGCACGAGGACGTCACCATCATCCAGATCGATGCGATGTTGGCATGTGCCAGAGATCACGATCGCATGGCGCCGCAGTTGCCACAATGTTTGCAAGTGACCGCTGCAGAGCAATCGACTCGGACGAAACAGCGGTGGGGCGAATGAGATGCGAAGTCGTTCGAGAGTGATCGCGTGCAAGCTTGACGGTCCTTCGGTGCGGTTGCGCGTATGGCGTGCGAGCCTTGCACGTGATTGTGGATGCGAGCCGAAACTGGCCCACTCAACCACAGAGATACAAAAGACTCCCTGCGCACCGCTACGGACAATTCAGATTTTCTTGGCTTGTCCGTTCTTTTTTGCCAGCTCTTTCTGGCCAGCCGAATGCTCAGTCGGTTTCACTGATCGTACCGAACCATTCGAGAATTCGGCCATTCTCGTCCAACATCGGCACCGCTTCAACGGCAAATGGTTGATGCACTTGCCGTGTCGCGTTCCAAAGACGTCCTTTGGCCCGGTAAACCGACTTAGTAGCGATCGCTTGCCCCCACACTTGTTCAATCATCACTTGATCTTCATCGTGAAGCGCCGCGACCCAACCGAAACCCTAGTGCTCCTCCCACGGTTGACCCGTGTAAAGTTGCCATGAAACTTGCGGGGTCACAAATTTGCCTTCCGCATCCGTCGTCCAAACGATCACGCGAGTGCCGTCTAGGAGCGCTTGGTGCCGCGATTGTGCTGCCAACAGCTCTCGCTCAGTTTCCTTGCGCTGGTTGATCTCCTCCGACAATCGTCGGTTGATGATTCGTAGCGAGGGAAGGTCGACGAGTTCCGGCATCATCTTGGGCAGTACGATGACGGTCGCCCACGATGCGATTGCGGTGGCGAGCTTGAATGCGCCAAGAAGCACGTAGAGCGGATACCAGAACGTCAGCGCTTGCAGGAAATAGGCCGCTCCCGCGAAGAACACGAACAGGCCCACCAGTGCGAACAATCGATGGAACGTCGAACCGTCCCGCCGGCGCAAGAACTGTGCAAGCGCCCAAAGCACTCCTACGAACGCGAGGCTGATCGCAATATCCGATGCGATGAAGACCCATCCCAGACCCGAAGTCCATCCGTCGATGTCCCAATTCGGTGAGATGCTAGACGCCAACAATGGACACGATGTTCGATGCGTGTGTACGAAGAGATTCAACCACAGCACTACAAGTACTTCCCGGAACGAAATCTTGGATCGCTATTTCTGTGTCCACACTCTATTGAGCGGGACGCGACAATGCTACAGCGCTCTGCCGATGACGCGTTCGCTGTACAATCCAGTTCTTGACCATTCCAGCCCCCTCAGCGCCATCGAAGGATCGCCCGTGAAAGCTCTTGTTAAACGTCATCGCGAAGTCGGATTGTGGATGGAAGACGTACCGATGCCTACGATTGGCATCAATGATTGTCTCATTCGCGTCGATCGGACGGGGATTTGCGGCACCGACGTCCATATCTACCAGTGGGACGATTGGGCCCAGAAGACGATCCCGGTGCCGATGGTGGTGGGCCACGAATTTGTCGGTGAAATCGTCGAAGTTGGCTCGAACGTTTCCGATTTTCATCCCGGCGAGATCGTGAGCGGCGAAGGCCACGTGGTCTGTGGCCGATGCCGAAATTGCTTAGCCGGGCGACGACATCTTTGCGCTCACACGCTTGGGGTGGGGGTGAACCGCCCCGGTGCATTTGCCGAGTACATCTCGCTGCCGATGACCAATGTTTGGCATCACGCGCCGAATGTCGATCGCGACATTGCATCGATTTTTGATCCGCTGGGCAATGCGGTACACACGGCGCTTTCGTTCCCGCTATTGGGCGAAGATGTGTTGGTGACGGGCGCCGGTCCGATCGGATGCATGGCGACGGCCGTAGCGCAGTACGCGGGAGCTCGCTATGTCGTAACGACCGACGTCAATCCGTGGCGGTTGGAGCTGGCCAAAAAGATGGGAGCGACGCGCGTCGTCGACGTCCGCAATGAATCGCTACGCGATGTCATGGACGAACTGGAGATGAAAGAAGGCTTTGACGTGGGTCTGGAAATGTCCGGCAATCCGAGCGCGTTTCGTTCGATGCTCGAAACGATGTGTCATGGCGGAAAGATCGCGATGCTGGGGATCCCTGCGGCGGAAATGGCCATCGATTGGAACCTTGTCGTGTTCAATATGCTGACGATCAAGGGAATCTACGGTCGCGAAATGTACGAAACTTGGTACAAGATGACGGTCATGATTCAAGGCGGTTTGGACATTTCGCAAGTGATCACGCATCGTTACTCATGCGACGATTTTCAAGTCGGTTTTGATACCATGCTTTCGGGTCAATCCGGCAAAGTGATTTTAGATTGGGCACCAGCATCATGAACCAACGTCTGACGTCGATCGCTCGCGAACAATTGGACGAGATTCGCGGAGAAGGTTTGTACAAGTCGGAGCGTGAAATCACCACTCCGCAAAACGCACACATCGGTGTCGCACGCGCCGGTGACGATGATCGACGCGTCTTGAATCTTTGCGCCAACAATTATCTCGGGTTGGCGGATCATCCTCGCGTCGTTGCGGCCGCCCACGAAGCGCTGGACCAATGGGGATACGGGCTGGCGTCGGTCCGTTTCATTTGTGGAACTCAAACGATCCACCGGACGCTTGAGAACCGCTTGTCCCAGTTTCTTGGCACAGACGACACGATCCTGTATTCGTCCTGTTTCGACGCTAACGGGGGTCTGTTTGAAACACTGCTAACGGACCAGGATGCTGTGATCTCGGACCAACTCAATCACGCTTCGATCATTGATGGAATCCGATTGTGCAAGGCCCAGCGGTTTCGGTATCGCAACAGTGACATGTCGGATTTGGAAACGCAGCTCAAGGCCGCATCGTCGGCGCGCGTACGATTGATCGCGACCGACGGCGTGTTTTCGATGGACGGCAGCATCGCCAATTTGCCCGCCATTTGTGAATTGGCGGATCGTTACGACGCATCGATCATGATGGACGATTGCCACGCCGTCGGCTTTCTCGGAGCCAGCGGTCGTGGAACTCACGAGCACCATGATTGCATGGGACGAATCGACATTATCACCGGAACGCTGGGCAAGGCACTCGGGGGCGCCAGCGGCGGTTACACAAGCGGTCGTGGTGAAGTGATCGAACTGCTGAGGCAACGTTCGCGTCCGTATTTATTCTCCAATTCGATCGCGCCTCCGATCGCCGCCGGCTCGATCGCCGCGCTGGACCTGTTGAGCGAGTCGACGGACTTGCGAGATCGACTGATGCACAATGCTCATCATTTTCGCGAATCGATGTCGAGCGAAGGTTTCGACTTGATCGCTGGCGAGCATCCGATCATTCCCGTGATGCTGGGCGATGCGCGACTTGCCAGTGAGATGTCGCGTCAATTGCTCGATCGAGGCGTTTATGTGATTGGATTCTCGTTCCCCGTCGTGCCGAAAGGCCAAGCGAGGATACGCACGCAAATGTCGGCGGCACACACGATCGAGGATCTGGACTTTGCGACCGAACAATTCGCGGCCGTCAAACGCTTGCTGTAACAAGTGGAGCTATTCCACTTCTTCCCACTCTTCCTCTTCGGCGACTTCTTCGTACTCGTCTTCGGCGCTGGCACCGCCGTCGGAGTACGCGCCGGAGTCAACAGAGTCGTCGGCGTCCGGCGCGATCCCTTGGAGTGCATGCCATTTATCCATCGTCAATAGCACGTCACGCGCCTGGCTGCCGTTATAGTCACCGACGATCCCGTCTTCGGCCATGTAATCGATGAGTCGGGCGGCGCGTCCGTACCCGATCCCGAGGCATCGCTGCAGCAACGACACGCTGCCGCGTCCTTCGCGGACGACGACTTCGATGGCGCTGTCGTAAAGCTCATCGCGTTTCTTGATGTTTTCGATCGTCTTGCCACCGCCGGCTTCGCCGTTCTCTTCGGTGACCTTCAAGTTCATCAGTTCACCGACAAAGTTCTGTTCGCCCATGCTGCAGTGGTCGACCACTCGATCGATTTCTTCGTCGGACAAATACGTGCCTTGACCGCGAATCAACGTGCTGGTTCCTGGCCACAAGAACAACATGTCGCCGTTGCCGAGAAGTTTGTCGGCGCCGTTTTCGTCCAGCACCACGCGGCTGTCCGTTTTGCTTGCCACTTGGAAGCTCAAACGCGCGGGCAAGTTGCTCTTGATCAAGCCCGTGATGACGTCGACGGTCGGCTTTTGGGTGGCGAGAATTAGGTGAATTCCGACCGCTCGAGATTTTTGGGCCAACCGAATGATGTGCGTTTCGACATCTTTGCCAGCCGTCATCATCAAGTCGGCCATCTCGTCGGCGACGATCACGATGAACGGTAGTTTGTCGGGGACACCCTGCGCACCATCCGCTTCATCGATTTCCAGCCGGCGCAGGACCTCTTCGCGTCCAAGGTCATTGAAACTATTGATGTGTCGCACACCGACCTTGGCAAGCAGCGCGTAACGTTCTTCCATCTTCTCGACGGCCCAAGCCAGAATGGCTTCCGCTTTTTTCATGTCGACGATGACGGGGTGCATCAAGTGCGGCAAGCGACCGTAGCCGCTGAGTTCGACCATCTTGGGGTCGATCATCAACATTCGCACTTCGTCGGGGCGACACGTCATCAAAATGCTCGAGATGATCGTATTCAAACAAACCGACTTGCCGGTACCGGTCCGACCGGCGATCAGCAAGTGAGGCATCTTTGCCAAGTCGACGACCATCGGGTTGCCGCTCACGTCTTTGCCAAGAAAGACGGGGATGTTCATCTTTTTGGTACGTCCATCGGCTTCCTCGATCACATCACGAAGCCGAACGACTTGCCGGGTCTCGTTGGGAATTTCGATACCGACAGTATTCTTGCCGGGGATCGGCGCCACGATTCGAACGCTCGGAACCCGCAGCGCGATTGCCAAGTCGTCGGCCAGGCCCGTGATTTTCGATAGTCGCAACCCGGCTTCGAGTTCGATTTCATACTGGGCGATCACCGGACCGGTTTCGATTTCGACAACGCGAATGTTGAAACCGAAATCCTTGAACGTTTCCTCAAGAATCTTGGCTTTGCGGCGGACTTCGATGAGCTGTTCTTCGTAGCAAATGTCATCACTCGCTTCCAACAACTCGATGCTCGGCAGCGTGTAGTCCTCGCTGCCGTCGGGAGCTTCTTCGCGGACCGATTCGTATAACTCTTGACGAGCATCCTGTTTCTTGGGCAGTTTGATCTTGGGCGATGGCAATTCGTGCTCGGCGTCGCTGCGCAGCTTCAGCGTCTCGTCGTCGACTTCCAACTCCCGAGTGACCGCCTCTGGTTCTTCTTCTTCCTCGTACTCTTCTTCGTACTCCTCCTCGTATTCTTCTTCTACTTCTTCGTCATCTGAGCCGCCAAGCTCGGGAACGTGAGTCAAAGGGTCGACAAACTCGTCCGCGGTTTTCTTGCCGGCGAGTGCGCCGAGTCCCTTGGCGACGGCCGCTCCGGCGAGTCCGAGTGCGCCCATGGATGCAGCTTTTTTGGCCAGATCGGCGACCGGGTTCGCGATCGCTTCGCCAGCCGGCTTGGATGCATCGACGTTGTCCACGTCCGACGTGGGGCGGCGATTGCGCGGCAGTTTGATGTTGGGTGCCGGCAATAGATCCGCGTCCGGATGCATGACTGGTTGAGGTTTGTTCGCGGGATTAGGTAGCAACGGATCCGTCTCATCACCTTCGATGTTGATACCTTCTTCGAGATCGGTGAACGGATGACGTCGGCGACGTATCACGATCGGAACGACTTGTCGTGCGCGGTTGAACCCGCTTCGCGAAACGCGTGCGCTTCCGCTTAGAATAACTCGGCCGGCGTATAGTAGCGCATAGTCGGTCACCAATAGCAGCCCGACCGCCAGCACAGTCAGCGTCAAGATCCATGAGCCCGCCGGGGCAAAGTGTTCGTGCATGAAAGTGCTGGTCATTGCGCCCAGATAGCCGCCCGCACCGACGACCGGCAGCGTTGGCGCTCGTAGCGGTAACATCGCGGCCGCGGTTGCCGCTGCGATCAAGACGATCGTTCCGCCGAGCGAACGTAGCACCGGCGCATTGAGTTGGCCACGAACGAGAAGTGCCGTCGCAACGCCACCGGCGGCGGCAATGACGAGCGACGCGGCGATCCCGAGAGAGTCAAAGAGCGCCGACGATATTAACGCGCCCCAGTATCCGCAGGCATTGGTGACGCTCGCGTTGGCCGGATACACCGTGGCATCGGGAGTGTACAGCGCCGATAGCGGCCACACCGGCGTTTCGATCGGGTCCGCGGGATCGCGCGTTAAGACCGATACCGTCGCCAGCATTGTGACGGCGACCAACGCAATTGCGGCAACATCGCGACTTAGATTGGGCTGACGCGGTTGCACTAAATCGGCGTCGGTGGTCGTTTTCTTCATCACACCGGTAGCAAGCTGAGGATGTCACGTGAACCCGCAAGCGACCTTGGGGGGCGGCACTCGCGCACATCTTCTAGCATCGGCAGGTTGATCGGCGACAATCGACGTGAAACTGGATCATCGCTACAAGCCCTAGATCCGCTAACGACGATTACCAAGACAACGGGCTTGGTGTATTTCGACGACTCGGTAACGGCTCAGTCCCAGAGGCTTTCGGCCCACTGGATAAATGAATGGATGTTGGGCGTGTCGGTATGTCCGCCATCGTGTTGTCGCCAAGCAAGGTTGCCACTGACAAGACTCGTGTTGACGGGAGGCATATCGGTGGGCGTTTGGCCGTCCGATGCGATTGGCCCTTGTTCGCCGAGCAGCATGAAGACGGGACCGGCGGCAAGCGTTGCCATGTAACTACCGCGTTGGTCGAGCCAATGGGCGTCGCCTTTTTCGGGAATGCCATAGCTAATGAAAGTCAATCGAGGGGCGCATAGCGCAATGAGCTGGTGCGAGTCCACCGGCAAATGGCTCACGTTCATCGAACCGAACGTCGCTTCCTCCGCCGCGTACTTGAGAAAGTTCCCTGCCATCCAGTGATACTCGCCGGAGCCGGCAAGGTTCTCGACGGCTTCACCATAATTTCGACGATGCGGAGTCGCGCCGCCGGCTCCTGAGGATCCCACCAGCACCATCGCGAATCGCGTGTCGAACGCTGCAGCGACCAGCGCCGCTTTGCCGTAACGCGAGACACCTTCGATGCCGACACGATCCGCACGCACGCGTTGATCGGTGCTGAGATAGTCCAGTCCACGCGACGCACCCCAACCCCACGCTCGCAGCGAACCCCAATCGTCGGGCATGCGTGGTTGGCCGAGATTCGTCAAGCCGATGATGCCGCGAGTCAATCCGTCGCCCTTGTCCGCTTGAATGGTTGCCGGATTGATCGTCACCGCGCCCCAGCCGGCAGCGATCAGCGCTTCGGTCTTGGATAGCTCGCGCGCCACGCCATCGCCCTGGGGTCGATTCTTGCGAAACCGCTGCATCCATTCCGGCACGGGATCAAACGGTGTGGGGCCAAACATCATCAGCACCGGAACCGGGCCCGAAGTTTCCTTCGGCAATGTCAACGACATCGATAACTTGACTTCGATCTCGGGACATTTTGAATTGTCGACCGTGCCGACGATGTGTTGTTCGGTGACCGCAATGTCTGCGGACATGGCGTCACGCGACTGCACCACGGACCACTGGACGTTGGGCACGTGATCGGGGATGCGGCCGTAGACCTCGCGTTCGAACGACTCGATAATCTCTGGTCGTCGCTGGTCAATCCACTGCTGGGCCGTTTCGACTCGTTCGCCGCCATTGAGTTTCAAAACCTCGGGCCAATCTGGATACGGGTTCGCTTTCGCTTCGTCGTAGTTCGCCGCGTTGGGCGCGTCCGGATTTCCACTGGGCCCCGATCGCAGTTTGCTGATTCCCAGCTTGTGCATCATGTCCTGGTGATCTTCTTGCGTCGTCCAGGTTATTAACCCAGGTTTGGTGAGCGTATCGTCCCCGATCGCCTGCGATGCAAGCGTCGTCACCGATACCAATACGCCACAAGCAAAAAAACTCGCGAAAGATCTCGCAATAGCGCTTCGGCGGTTGCTACTCATCGAAGACCCACTGACATTGAAAAGAGAATAGAGCGAAGAGGAAGGTGTGATTTTAGCACAAGCGCAACGGACGTGCTCTCAACGGCTCCCCTGCACCGAATGCGTTAGCGTTGTGCGGGTGTTGGACTGCTGGACTATATGACAATGTTCGTGATGAAAGGCCCGCGGATAGCGCCGTCTGCTCACAGGATTTGCGGGACGCGTGCAGCGTTAGTCAATCGGTGAAAGTTCATTGTCAGCGTTCCCGTAAGCCGAACGCGCTAGCGTCGGGCCTTACCTCGTTCTCTTGAGGCGAACGCGCTAGCGTTAGCCGTGCAATTTAGGAATGCTGGATTATAAGTTAATGCTCGCCATGAAAGGCCCGCTGCTAGCGCCGTCGGCTCACAGGACGGGATGCGTGCAGCGGTAGTCAATCGGTGAAAAGTCGTGGTTAGCGTTCCCGTGAGGCGAACGCGCTAGCGTTAGCCGTGCAGTGTAGGAACGCTGGATTATAAATCAGTGCTTGCCATGAAAGGCCCGCGGCTAGCGCCGTCGGCTCACAGGATTCGCCGGACGCGTGCAGCGTTAGTCAATCGGTGAAAAGTCATTGTTAGCGTTCCCGTGAACCGAACGCGCTAGCGTCGGGCCTTACCGGGCGACGGCGTATCAAGGCCTTATCGAATCTACCTCCAGTCCCTTTCGATCCTGCGCAACGTTCACATAAACGATCGCACTTTCAATTTCATCTTCCGTATCCAAAATCGAACAATCGCCGCCGCGCGTCCACGTTCGTCGAGCAACCAAAGGCGTTTCCTGAGTCCGTAACCGCCGTGTGCAATTTGCTTTGAGTTGGTCGCGAACGATTTGCGGAGTTTCATCCGCCGCGACAACAGCGTGAACATGATTCGATCGGGCGATTACGGCAAACAGATGCCATCCGCGAAACTCACAATGCTCACGACATGCGTCCTCAACCACTTCACGATCATGCGTTGAAAGCAGCACGACATCGCCGGTCAACTGCTCTCGGCACCAACTTTCCAGCAGCGGTCGCGGCAACTGTTCGCCACCCGGTCGTTTCCGCCAACCCCGCAAATCACCGGGGAGCCAGGTACCGTAGGTGGTCCATGTGATCAGCGAAGTGATTGGAATGTTCATTGCAGCGTTCCCGTGAACCGAACGCGCTAGCGTCGGGCGTGTGGTGTTGGACTGCTGGATTATATGACAATGTTCGTGATGAAAGGCCCGCGGCTAGCGCCGTCGGCTCACAGGATCCGCCGGATGCGTGCAGCGTTAGTCAATCGGTGAAAGTTCATTGTTAGCGTTCCCGTGAACCGAATGCGTTAGCGTTGTGCGGGTGTTGGACTGCTGGACTATATGACAATGTTCGTGATGAAAGGCCCGCGGATAGCGCCGTCTGCTCACAGGATTTGCGGGACGCGTGCAGCGTGCGGTGTTGGATGTTATTGTCCGCGGATTTCGGCGATTTTTCGATCGAGAAAACGCTGCTCGGAAGATTGCTGGGTCAACGAGCGAGCTTGTTCGAACGCGACCAGCGCCGGTGAGTTCCGTCCCAGTCGACGCAGCAGCTCACCACGCGCCGAATGCGCCAGAGCGTAGTCGGCGAGGTCACCGCGAGCGAGAATCGCCTCGATCAACTCCAGGCCAGCTTCCGGCCCATCGCGCATCGCGATCGCAACCGAACGATTCAGCTCAATCACGGGACTGGGGTTCGCAACGAGCAACAGGTCGTATAGCGAAACGATCTGTGGCCAATCGGTTTCTCCAGCCGACGAAGCGCCAGCGTGTACGGCCGAGATAGCCGCCTGCAACGTGTAGACTCCGAAACTTCGACTGGCGAGCGACTGTGAGACGAGTTGTTCGCCTTCACGAATCAAGGCTCGATTCCAACGCGTTCGGTCTTGGTTCTCCAGAAGCACGATGTCGCCATCGGTCGTCGAACGGGACTCACGTCGTGATTCATGCAACAACATCAACGCGAGTAATCCTCGAACCTCGTCGTCGTCATGCAACTCGAGCAACAGCCGACACAGCCGAATGGCCTCGCTCGACAAATCTGGCCGAGTCAACGATCCGCCTTGCGACGCTGAGTAACCTTCGTTGAAGATCAGATAGATCACCGAGAGGACTGCATCGAGCCGCTCTGGCAACTGGCTCAACTCAGGAATCTCGATCGGGATTCTGGCATCGCGAATTTTCGCCTTGCCGCGAACAATCCGCTGGGCCATTGTCGCGGGCTTGGTCAAATAGGCGCTGGCGATTTCATCGGTCGTCAATCCGCATACTTCGCGCAGTGTCAGTGGTACTTGGACCGCCGGATCGATCGCCGGATGACAACAGGTAAAGATCAAACGCAGACGATCGTCTTCAATCGCCTGCGAATTCTTTGCCTGGTTCACGGCTTGGATCGAATCGATGCGAGCAGCAACATCGCCCGCGATTTGGTTCAGCTTGGATCGTCGACGGATCGCATCGACGGCCTTGAAGCGACCCGTGGAAATGAGCCAGGACACGGGATTCTCTGGCACTCCATCGATCGGCCAACGCTCCGCCGCGATCGCGAATGCCTCCTGCATCGCTTCTTCGGCAAGATCGAAATCACCGAGCAACCGTGCGAGCGACGCGAACACTCGACGTGATTCGTCATGAAAGATCGTATCGATTGCCCTGTCGCTGGAATCACTCATCCCGCATGGTCCTAGGTGGTGGTTTTTCATGCTTGCCTGTTGCACCAGCGAAAGAACGTCCTCCTAGTTGCTAGAGCGAGTTTGAGGCAAGCCAAGCCTGTTCGGCGACTCGTTTGACATCAGCAATCGTGACTTGGTTCGATGCGGCAAGCGACTTGGCATCGTCGTCCTCGATGCTCACTCGCGTGGCGTCGTTGGGCAAGCGAACGACCTTGCCGCGCACCGGACCAAACTGAGTTTCGATCGTCACGCTTTCACGCACCAATTTGTGCCGATCGGCGACATGACGACGAATGCCGATCGACGTCGTGTGCTCAAACATGATTTGCTCCAGCGTGCTCACACGCGACTCAGCGGCCAATACGGTAAGCAGGGTTCCGATGCGACCTTTTTTCATTGTCACAGGAACTTGATATACGTCGAGTGCACCGGCATCGAACAACCGCTCGCAACAATCCGCGAGCTGCTGGGGCGTCGAATCGTCAATGTTCGTTTCCAGTACCACGATTCGATCGGATTGCACGTGTTGCAACTTTGTCGTTGCCGAGTTGGTGGTACCGAGCAACACGCGAAGCACGTTTGCCTGTCCCTCCAGATCCTTGGTACCGGCCCCGTAACCGACCGCCGAGATCGTCATGCTCGGAACGGGACCGAATGCGGTTGAGGTGGCTTTCAGAATCGCGGCTCCCGTGGGAGTGGTCAACTCCGCTTGCACACTCGACGGTGCGATCGGCACTCCGCAAAGCAACTCGGCCGTCGCGGGTGCTGGGATCGAGACTCGACCGTGGGCGATGGTGACGAATCCGGTTCCGGTGGGAACTGGCGACGCTTGGACTTCGTCGATGCCGAGCATATCCATGGCGACGGCGGTTCCGACGATGTCGGCAATCGAATCGATCGCGCCGACTTCGTGAAAATGTACTTTTTGGATTGTCGACCCGTGGACTTTCGCCTCGGCCTCGGCCAGTTTCATAAATATCTGGCGGGCTCGCTGTTTCGCGGACTCCGAAATCGCATCAGCCCGATCAATCATCGCTTCGATGTGGTGCAAATGCCGGTGCGCCTTTTCCTCTGGGTGGCTGATACGCACGTAAATCGCCCGGAAACCGCATTTTTTGACGGTTTCGGTGGTAATCGACAGCTCGCCGAGCCCCATCGACTGGACCGCCGCCTCGATCGCACGAACGTCGGCCCCCAGATCGATGAGCGCCCCCAACGTCATGTCTCCACTGATTCCACTAAGACAGTCAAAATAGGCAAGAGTTGCCATGAAAATTTCTTTCCCAGATCGAGGGGCCAGTTTGGCGTTGAAGGATTGCGCAGGCTCGGTATACTCTGCGGCCCGGGCTTGCTCACGACGGAGACCGAGAGCCTGGGAGATCCTAACCGAAAAGACATTTGAGATCGATCCGATGAAAGTTGTCAGTAGCATCGGTGCGTTGAAATACCGCCACCCCGATTGCCAAGTTGTTCGTCGCCGCGGACGCATTTACGTCATTTGCAAGAGCAACCCCAAGTTCAAGGTCCGCCAAGGCGGCGCTAAGGTCAAAAAGGCTCGCCGCTAAGCGAGTTCACGCCTCAACCTAACGCGAGCGATGGCCGGGAAACTTCCCGGCCATCGTTTTTTGCTGCGCCGATCCGTCCAATCACGCGCCCATGTTTCACCGAACTCTCGGCTCACGGGGGCGCCGCGTCGGGTCACGAGACTAACCATGCGTCGGAGCTTTTCGGCTTGACGACAGAGTTCGCGGGAAAGTAGTTACCAGCCAGCGCTGTGCAAGCTCCCTTTCCCCGCATCTCGATCCACACAAGAAACCTTTGCCGATGGAGCCGACGGAAACGATTGCCGTTCGTCGCCCTCAGCGCTGGGACGCGCCAATGGACGCGTTGATGTCGGATTCCGACGTGGCATGGTTGCGATCGCGAGAGCCGTTTGCGTCGATGGATGCCAAGGCTTTCCCCAAAGTCACACCGCTAGAAGGTATTCTCAAAAACGATTGTCGGCTGCATCGTTGTGAGCCCGGCGAGATCATCGTCCGCGAAGGGGACTACGGCAACAGCGCGTATCTTGTGATCGCGGGCGAAGTGCGGATGGTGCTCGATTCGCTATCCGGCGAACAAATCGGACGCGCGGCCCAGCCAAAGATGTCATGGAGCGAAGCGTTGTCGCGGTTCCTGCGGCGCTCGCGAGTCAACGAGGCGCGCGAGCCTCACGAGATCACCTTGAACGTCGCCGACGCCGCGACTCCGATCCGCCAAGTCGACGACCGCTCCGCGATTTTTCTCCAAGATGTCGACGCGGTGCTGCAGCAAAACCAGACAGTGCCCCTGGGGCCCGGTGAGTTGTTCGGCGAAGTCGCAGCAATGTATCGTTCGCCGCGCACCGCCACCGTGATCGCTCGTACCGAAGCGGCACTGCTGGAGATTCGATGGCAAGGGCTTCGAATACTTCGCCGCGATCCCGATTTTTGTCATTCGTTGGACGACCACTATCGAACACAGTGGTTGCCGATTCATCTACGCGAGTTGCCGCTGCTGCGACATGTTCCCGAATCGAATATGTCGCGAGTCGTCGAGGCGACGCAGTTGCATTCGTTCGGCCGAATGGAATGGAACGCGGACTACAAACGTGCACGCAAGCTGCCGGCCGCCGAGCAGATTCTGGTGGAACCGATGGTTGCTGAGGAAGGTCGTTTGCCGACCGAGTTGATCATCATTCGCAGTGGATTCGGTCGCGTGAGCCAGCAGTTTGGTGCCGGGCATCGTACGGTCGCTTATGTCGGAAAGAGCCACTACTTTGGGCTCGATGAACTCGCGTACAACGCGCTTCGTCACGAGTCGTCGCCACCCAAGCCACTGCAACAATCGCTGCGAGCGGTCGGCTTTCTGGACTCGCTGCACATCCCGGCGGAGACCTTCGTGACCGAAGTGCTGCCCTACGTACGGCGCAGTGAATTGCCATCGAGTGTGACCAAGCTTTTCGTGACTAGCCAGTCGTCCAACCGACAGCGCACCAGTGATGATCGCCGAAAAGAGAAGCGTGAAACCAAATCGCCAAGCACCGCGGGACGTGAGTCGACGATCCCTTCGGGCAACCAATTCCAAGCGACTGGGTTGCTCGAGTTTATTGTCCAAAATCGACTCAACAACGGGCGCGAGGCGATGGTCATCGATCTGCATCGTTGCACCCGATGTGATGATTGTGTCAAAGCCTGCGCGAGTGTTCATGATGGAAATCCTCGTTTCGTACGCCAAGGTTCGGCGCACGATCGATTGCAATTCGTTCAAGCGTGCATGCATTGCACCGACCCCGTTTGCATGATTGGCTGCCCGACCGGATCCATCGCCCGCGATACGGAGACGGGCGTCGTAACGATCCATGAACCGATCTGTGTCGGATGCGGTACGTGTGCCGCCGCGTGCCCCTATGAAAACATTCGCATGACGAGCGTGAATGACCGCGAAGGACGACCGTACCACGACGCAACGACGGGAAAACCGATCGTCAAAGCGACCAAGTGCGATCTTTGCACGGGGTCGCCAACGGGACCGGCTTGCCAGGCGGCTTGTCCGCACGACGCGCTCGTGCGAATCGACTTGAGTGAATCAAAGCCGCTTCGCCAATGGTTGGAGCAACGGCAATCGTGATGCGAAGGCCCCTTTCTTTTCGATATCGTCGTCTAGGATCGATCGCGATCACGTCCCTTGCAATCGCGGGAGTGTGGTGGATGGCATCGTGGATCGATGCCGGCTTGGGCAGCGCCGAGATCATGACGGGCAGCACCGTTCTGGCGTCCCTTTTCGTACTGCTGTTACTCGGCGTACGCCGGCGACTTCCCTTTTGGCCGCTGGGAAGCGTCAGCATGTGGACTCAAATTCACATCTACACGGGTTTGTTTGCCGGCGGAGTTTATTGGTTGCATGTGCCAGCAATCATCGCGGGTGGACGATTGGAAATGGCCGTGTCCATGTTGTTCGTGCTCGTCACACTCAGCGGGTTCTACGGCGTGTTCGCCTCCAGGACGTTGCCCAAGAAGCTTACCACCATCGATCGGCAACTTCGTTTCGATTTAGTCGATTGGCACCGTCAACAGATTTCGACGGCTGCGCGTGGATTGCTCGAACAAGTCAACGAGCAGACATCGCTACGTGTCCTCGGCGGATTTTACACGAAGTGTTTACAGCCATTCTTTGCATCGCGTCCGTCGTTGGCGTTCGTGGTCGCGCCGACGAGTTCCCGGCGCAAGCGATTGCTCACCGGTTTACAGCAACTCGATCGCTATCTGGAAAACGAAGGCCGCGAAACTTCCGGTGCGCTGGCGGCGCTCGTGCGTCGGCGTGACGAGCTGGACTATCAATACGCCCTGCAACTTCGATTGCGATTGTGGGTCGTGATCCATGGAGTGTTGTCGTTGTTGTTGGTGGCGCTGTCGATCGCCCACGCGATCGCCGCACTTCGATTCATGTCACCATGAGATTGATGAATGCGTCGCACGGACCGTGACCTACCCCCACCGCCATCCAAGGACCGTCCCAATCGGTCCTGGGTTTGTGCTGAACTGGGTGAACCCCACGCGTGTGATACGGGCCCCGATGCACACGGACGGTGCCCGCTTCGTGATGTGTGCCGACCCAAGCGAACGTGGCAAGGCAAGCGCCGTCCGTGGTTGATGTGTGGTTTGACACTTTCGGCGATCATTTTCGGCGTCGCCCTGTTTGGCCCCATCAACACGAGTTGGGTCAAACCAGGCGAGCTTTCGACACCACATGCACAAATCCTTTCGGGATCGCTCGAATCAGAACGCTGCGCTACCTGTCACGCCGATGCATCCACATCCGCAGCCAGTTGGTTCTTCGCCGCCGATTCCGACCACGCGGGGATCGATCAAACCCAGCGCTGTTTGAATTGCCATCACACGCTGGCACCCACGACACTCGCCCGCTCGGCTCACAACACTCCGCCGTTGGTGCGAGACAAAATTCGATTGGCATCGCTGGCAAGTGCATCGGCCAAGGGACATGCGAGCCCCCGTGTCACGGCTGAAGCACAGGACGATATCGCATGCAGCGTTTGCCACCAGGAACACCATGGTGCCGATGCGAATTTGCGGCTTGTGGCGGACGTCAAATGCCAAAGTTGTCATTCCGTTTCGTTCAATCACTTCGCGACCGATCACCCCGATTGGGATGCTTGGCCCTACGGTCGCGGCGGCGAAATATCATTCAACCATTCGACGCACCAATACAAGCACTTTCCCGCGAGCCAGGCGAAGGGGACGATCTCGGGGTTCCAGTGCAATCAATGCCACGAGATCGACGCTCGCCAAGAGATCACGCGGACGCGGTCCTACGAGGCTTCCTGTGCGGCATGTCACGACGCGGCATTGCAATTGTCCAGTAGTGAAGGTGTTGAACTGGTTTCATTACCGATGTTGCCCGATCGTCTTGCGGAACAACAACAACCTTGGCCCGCCCAAGCCACCGGGTTTCTCGACGGTAGCGTCTCCCCGCTCGCTGAGCTATTGATGCGAAATGATCCTGGGGTTGCAAACGCTCTGCAAACGATTCCGTCTCGCACCTTCGGTCACGCCAACATGGCTGATCCAAACGACCGCGACGCCGCATTGGCGCTCGCCCGCGGGGCGCAGTCACTGCTCCATGACATCGCCGGCCAGGGCCAGGATGCGATTATCGGTCGAGCGCAAATGGCCGGAATGCCCGCGTCGTCCTTGGTCGAGTTTGTGCGCGCGATGCCGCCCCAGCTTGTTGCGGATACATTGCAACAGTGGTTTAGCGACCAAGCCAGAGCGACGTCGAGTGCCCCGATCGATCATGACGAGTCACTCGCCAGCCCCTCCGATCAACTACTTTTTCAAAATGGTAGCGCTAAAACCGGGTTACTGGCCGACGACCTACTTGGGCCCGGTGACAATACGGGAAGCGATCCGTTGCTTGCGGATCCACTGTTCTCCGATCCGTTGCTGGCTGATCCGCTCGCCAATTCAACAGCGAGCAATCGCCCAGCGTCAAGCAATGCCACGCTTTCGCAATTTGATGCGAGCGTCATGATACCCGCGGGAGGTTGGTATCGCGACGATCTTCGAATGGCGATTCGCTACCGAGGCGTCGCCCACGCCGACGCGACGCTGCGAGCTATCGTCGAAATGGCGTCACAGCTTGCACCGAGCGACACAGTTCGTCGCCGCATCCTGGAGTTGCCCGCGGTGAACGCTTGCGTCCAATGTCACCCCTCGTCGATCGCGACGCCATCAGTTTGGACATCAAGCCGGCAAGTAGGACGGACCGACGAGTTCACAAAGTTCTCGCACGCTCCGCATGTGAACATCGCCAAGCTTGCCGATTGCAAACACTGTCACACTGTCGCGCCTTTGTCCGGCGCCAGTGTTCCAACAAATCCAGTCGCTCGGCTCGACGTATCACCGGCTTCACTCGTGAGTTTTTCGAACCAGCTATCCGGTGACCATGAGAATTCCGCTCATTCGTTCGATTTTGCTCCGCTATCGCGCGTCACGTGCGTCGGTTGTCACACACCGGAATTGACGAACGATTCCTGCACGACCTGTCATCGATACCACCTTCGATAACCACCACGCGACTCGATCAATTTTCGCTTGGTGGTGACGACTTGGACATGAGATAAGCGAAAAGGTTTCGGGCTTGAGATTCACTCAGGACATCCAGTAGTCCCTCCGGCATCATCGAGATGGGGGCGACCGTTTGCTCCTCGATCTCATCGCGCGAGAGAGTCACAAGCTGGGTCGTCGTTTGAAGTTGAATCGAATCATTTGCGCCCGGCTTGACCGTGCCGACAAGAACTCGACCATCTTCCAATAGTACCGTCACTTGACGGTACTCCTCCGCCAGTACAGCGCTCGGCGTCAAGATATTCTCGAGCAAGTAGTGGATGTTATCACGGGCGGCGCCGGTCAAGTCCGGACCGATGGTATGTCCTTCGCCGTTGAGCCGATGACAGATGCCGCATGAAGTGCGAAACACTTGTTGACCGCTCGTCAAATCGGCGTGCGACAGAGCTTCGCTACTTAACCGATTCTTCCACTTGGCGATCAAGTCGTCCTTGGCGGGGTTCGCGGACGCTGCATCCTTGCCGACAAGCTTGTTGAGTCGAAGTGTGAGCTCACGGTCTTTGTAGTTGCGGATTTGTCGCAATTGGGCGGCGCCGAGTACGTTGCGATCGATTTGTCCGGCCTCGATGGCATCTAACACATGAGCAACCCAATTGGGACGCGAGATGACCACATCGACTAGCGCCGCACGTTGCGAGACTTCGATCCGTTGACACAACTCAATCAATCGACTGGCCGTTGCCGGATCATTTGACAGTGCCAAGCCGCGGGCCGCCGTGAGTGACAACCCAGGGGTCTCGAGTAACATGTCACAAAGCGATGCCACATCCACAACACGTGCATCGACGAGCGTCCGTAACGCCGCATCACGCTGCAGGACGGTTTTGTCACTCGCGAGTGCTTCGGCTTTCAGTTCATCGATGGCGGCGGCGCTACCGAACATGGCGCTGAACGTTCGGATGCGATCCATCGTCGCGGTGTCCGCTCCAGCAGCAAACTCATGTCGAACTTCGTTCCAACAAGGTGGCTCGGTCGGATTTCGTCGTCCGGCCAGTCCCTCGGCGACTCCGTCGAGGACCGCCGCGTTCGCTTCGGGCGATGATTGGCTGGCGATTTCGCGCAGCAGCCCGTCGATGCGACTTGGCGATTGCTCCAGTTCTTCGGCTAACCTACGGGCACCGTATCGCTGGATTTGGCGAATGGACGAATGTGCAATCAGCTTCTCAAAGACGCCGTCACGGTTTTCGGCGAGCGGAAGAATCCCGCACCAGAGCATGAGCGGTTGATTGTGGTCATGTTCGTCTTCGCCACGTGACAACAACGCGCCGGCAAGTTGCCCCCGATCGGCATGCGGCAGCTTTTGCAACATCGATGCCAGCGTCAATCGCACGAGCCCGCTCGAATCCTGGGTCGCCATCTCAGAAAACTTGGTTCGTGCAAGATCAAGAAACGCTTGCCGCGATTCGTCGCTATCGTGGCTTTGGTCTTCGAGCAGGCGAATGGCCCACACTCGAATGTGTTCGTCGGAATCGTCAAGCAGCGATCGCAAAACGCCAAAGCGACGAACACTGATTTGGTTGAGCGTCCACAGGGCTCTTAAGCGATGCACGGTGTCCGTCGACTCGCGCATGATGATCGATAGCTCGTTCGTCGCATCCTCAATAGGCTGGCCCGCGGCAACACGATTTGCCAAGACACGTCGACCGGCTCGTGCCATCCAATCATTGTCGCTGAGTTGCAATCTCGCGAGTTCGACACTGGCTTGCTGGTTCAAGTCGGGTATTTTCGCAACCGTGTCGCCGTAGGTAATTTTGTAGATGCGACCACTGGTGCGATGGATACCGTCGTTGTCATGGCATTCACCGGTGTCGCTCCAATCACTCAAGTAGACGCCACCATCGGGTGCCGCGATCAAATCCAAACCTCGAAACCATGGATCGGAGGAGTGAAAGGCATCGGGTTCACGCCGGCCCACATAGCCAGTTCCGTCGCGATCAAGCCGCTGGACGTTGAGTCGTTTGCCGTGGTAGTTCACGGTGAGAAGTTTGCCGTTCCAGTATTCGGGCCACTTGCCGCCTTGATAGATCAACAGTCCCGTGTGCGCATGTCCGCCGCCCGCTTCGCTTGTCGCATCGGTCACACCCTTGCGAACATCCGTCCAAACTTCGCCGGTCGCCCAATGAACATGATCGGCGTGCTGTTCGATGACGTCATAGATGCGTGGGTCCAAATCACCGCCCGACATGCGCCGGTAGTGGGCGCCCGGGATCACGTGCCACAAGTGACCAATGACCGTATTGATAAAGAACATTTCGCCTTTCGCATCCCAATCCATTCCCCAAGGATTAGTTGTTCCGAAAGCGACGTTTTCGAATGCATGTCGATGGGGATGAAAACGCCAGATCCCAACGTTCACATGCGTCCGATCGCCGTCCGGTGTTCCCGGTGGACCGACGAGCGAGTTGGTGAGGATTCCCTGTCGACCGTAGATCCAACCGTCGGGGCCCCACCGCAAACTGTTCGCGACGGTGTGAGATCCGCGTTGGTAGTCAAATCCATCCAGGATGATGCTCGGTTGCCCGTCGGGAACATCGTCTCCGTCCGCATCGGCGATGAAAACCAAATTCGGCAACGTCAGCGCCCACACGCCGCCGCTACCGACCTCGATGCCCATCAGACGCTGGGCGCCTTCCCAAAACACAGTTCGCTTGTCAAAACGCCCATCGTTGTCGGAGTCTTCGAAGATCAAAATTCGATCGCGAAGTTGATCGTTGAAAACGGTAGGGCGTTCGGAATACGTGTAGTTTTCGGCAACCCACAACCGTCCCCGCGCGTCGGTGGTCATTGCAATGGGTTGGCGGACATCGGGCTCCGAAGCAAACACGGTGATCCGAAAACCTGGCGGCAACTGCATCTTTTTCGCCGCTTCATCGGCCGCCAACGCCTTGGTCGGTGAGGTTTCCGTATCAAACGGCTGTGGAAAAGCGTCGTCACACTTGGCTGGTGCACCAGCGACAATGCCAACGACAGATAGGACGATCAAAAACTTCAGCGATTTCATGAGCACGTGGTCCGCCGCGGCGATGGAAATGATGGGACGACTCAGGATACTGGCAAATCGAAGTCGATGCAGCGAAGTCCATCGAATTCGGATAGGCAAATTGCAGTTGATCGGAGCGCGTCGCGAGTCGGCTCGTGCTACACTAACCACTCTCCATCTCGCCCCTCCCCCCGATGATTCTCCGTCATGCAAGTCCGATCTGTTATCGCAAAACTGACGTTGGTGTTTGTATTCACTTCACTCGCGTCCATGGCAACCGCCCAGGCACCTAAAAAGAATAACGCGGCGGCCAAGCCGAAGCCGCGAAAAAACGTTCCGGGCGAGGCTATCGGGGCGAACAAGGCAACGCCGATCGATCGCATCACTGTTGCCAAGGATTTCTCGATCGAATTGTTGTACTCGGTGCCGGGAAAGGACCAAGGTTCGTGGGTGAACTTGTGCGTCGATCCGAAGGGACGTTTGATCGTCAGCGATCAATTCGGGTCTCTGTATCGATTGACACCGCCCGCCGCTGGCCAAACGCTCAAGCCCAGCGACGTCGTCAAGGTTCCGGCTGACATTCGCGCGGTTAACGGCATGCTTTGGGTCGGCGATGCGCTCTATGTCGGCGTCAACGATTACGAATCAAAAATCCCCAGCGGGTTGTATCGTATCACGGATAGCAACAACGACGACCAATTGGATCGCGTCGAACTGCTCCGAGAGATCCAGGCTCGTGGTGATCACGGGATCCATGCCCTGCTGAGAACTCCCGACGGCGAAGGCATGTATCTGGTTTGCGGCAACGGTAGCAAACTGACTGAGATTGCCGCGACATCGCCCGTCCCACAGATCTGGGGCGAAGATCATTTGTTGCCGCGACTGCCCGACGGACGCGGATTCATGCGAGACGTGCTGGCACCCGGCGGCGTGATCTATCGCGTGTCACTCGATGGCAAGACCTTTGAAGCCTTCGCCAATGGATTCCGTAATGTGTTCGATGCGGCGATCAATCGTGACGGCGAGTTATTCACCTACGACGCCGACATGGAGTACGACTTCAATACGTCCTGGTATCGCCCGACGCGGATCAATCATGTGGTCAGCGGTGGTGAATACGGCTGGCGCAACGGAGCCGGCAAACGGCCCGCGTTCTATCCAGACAACTTGCCCGGCGTGATCGATATTGGCCCCGGATCGCCGACCGGAGTTACCTTCGGATACGGCGCTAAGTTCCCCAGCAAGTACCAGGATGCTTTGTATGCGCTCGATTGGAGCTGGGGAAAGCTCTACGCAATTCACTTGGAAGACGACGGCGCAACCTACAAAGCCACCAAAGAAGAATTCGTCACCGGGGCCCCGCTGCCGATCACCGATGCCGTGATCCATCAAGGCGACGGATCGATGTACTTTACGATCGGCGGCCGCGCCGTCCAATCGGGACTTTATCGGGTCAAGTACGTCGGCAACGAATCGACGGCGGAAGTCACCGCGATGGCCAATCACGACTCGCTTCGAGGGCTGCGTCAACAACTCGAATCGTTTCACGGTCGCCAGTCCCCGGACGCGATCGCCTTGGCTTGGCCTCACTTGAGTCACAAGGACCGATTCATTCGCTTCGCGGCTCGAACAGCAATCGAACATCAACCGCTTTCGACGTGGTCATCTCGCGCGATCCAGGAATCGGATCCAGAGTTGCAAGTCGAGGCGCTGATGGCGATGGCGCGTGTGGCCGGCGTTTGTCCGCCACACCGTCACGAAGCGACGCCGCCGGTCGATACGAAATCGCAATCCCAAATACTTACGAGTTTGCTGGCGATCGATGTGGACGCACTTGATCACGCCCGCAAGCTGACCTTTCTGCGTGCCCTAGAAATCACGCTCAATCGCTTTGGGCGTCCCGAAGCCCCGGTCGTCCAGTCGTTAGCGAGCAAGTTGGATCCGATGTTCCCGGCTGAGTCGCCGGAATTGAATTGGCTGCTTTGCGAAACATTGGCCTATCTCGAATCGCCGACGGTGGCGGCGAAGGCAATTGCACTCATCGGGTCGGCACCGACCCAGGAAGAACAGATCGAATACGCTCGGTCGATTCGCTTGCTGCGATCCGGTTGGACACCCGAATTGCGGACGGCGTATTTCGAGTGGTTCCTCAAAGCGGCGAACTTCCGCGGCGGCGCCAGCTTTGAAAAGTCGATCGAGTTCATTCGCAACGATGCGCTGCAATCCCTGCCGGACTCGGACAAACAGTCGCTCGCCGAATTGCTTGCGCGGAAGCCAGAAAAGAAGTCGGCGCTCGAGAATCTTGGCGAAATTTTTGTCGGCCGATCCGCGACCGCGTGGACGCTCGACGAGCTTTCCGCAGCCACCAAGACCGGTTTGAACGACCGAGATCTTGAGAATGGACGTCGCATGTTTGCGGCAGCAGGCTGCTACGCCTGTCACCGGTTCGACAATCAAGGTGGAATGACGGGACCCGATTTGACCTCGGCCGGCGGTCGCTATTCGGCCCACGATTTCTTGGACCAGATCATTCACCCAAGCAAAGTCATCAACGACCAATTCTCGTCGATCGTGGTGCTGACGGAGGACGGCCAAGTCCACACGGGGGTCGTCGTGAACTTGAGCGGTGACACCATGACGCTCAACACGGACCTATCCGATCCGAATCAACGGGTCACGATCGATCGAACGAGTGTCGAAGAGTTGACCATCTCCAAGGTGTCGCCCATGCCCGCCGAACTTCTCAGCCGAATGACCAAAGACGAAATTCTCGACTTGGTCGCTTATGTGTTGCGCCCGAGGTCGTAGTCGCGGGCGAATATTCGCCATCATCGGCA
The DNA here is from genome assembly GCA_041741195.1 of Pirellulaceae bacterium. Lineage (GTDB taxonomy): Bacteria > Planctomycetota > Planctomycetia > Pirellulales > Pirellulaceae > JBBSJZ01. The sequence continues at coordinate 120,242 of JBGSKM010000022.1, read as the reverse complement.
CAATCGTTTCCCCAACGTTGGTTTGTCGTCTCTTTGCCGACAAACCACTTTGACTGGTTTCGAGGAATTTGGTAACGCGAGGTAGCGTTCCAATGCGGACGGTTCCGCACACTTTTCTTGAGACACGCCGACACTTCTATGCTTACGCAATCCTCTTTCGTCTTGCACGCTGACGCCCCATTTGTGGGCGGCGCCACGGGTTCCGAAGTGGATCAACTCGCCGAGGCTCTCGCGTCCAAATTCGAAGAGCTGAGCTTGATCCACGAGTTGACCGAGCGGCTGAAATTGGAAGAAAGTCCGGCGGAGATATGCGCCGCGCTGCTTGATCAATTGGCACCGTGCATTCGATCGACGTCGCTGGTGATCGATTTGTTGGCCGACGAAGACAGCAACATCGCCGCCGAGACATTTCAAACCGGAGAGATCCTGGATGCGGGTCGCGTCCATCGAATCACGAAAGCAGCAATGCAGCAGTGGCGAGATTGCCCGGAATGTGGTGACACGGGAAGCGTCATCGTGATCAATCGGCTGACCGATCCCGACACGAGCCAAACCGAACCGATGCGCAGCTTGCGAGTCGTCGTGGTGCCAATCGAACGCAACACCACTCGGCTCGGATACATGGTCGCGATTCGGGCCTCCGACCACTGTGAATTCGGAACCGTCGAAGCCGACTTGATGCGCAGCACGATGATGATGCTGGCGGTTCACTTGATCAACCAGCGCCAGTATCTCGAAATGCAACAGATGTTCGAGGGCACGGTGCGTTCGCTGGTCTCAGCCCTCGACGCAAAAGACACCTACACCTGCGGTCACAGCTCACGCGTGGCGGAGCTCGCCGTTGAACTCGCCTCGCGTTTGGGATACGACGACGAGTCGCTGGCAACCATCCGCATGGCCGGAATTCTGCATGACATCGGCAAGATCGGTGTCGAAGACTCGGTGTTGAGAAAGCCTGGAAAGTTGACCGACGCGGAGTTCGCTCAAATCAAACTGCATCCCGTTTTGGGTTTTGACATTTTGAAGGGCATCAAGCCGTTTCGAAAAATCTTGCCAGCCGTGCGGCATCATCACGAATCGTGGGATGGCAGTGGATATCCCGATGGGCTCGCCGGAGATTCGATTCCGCGAGACGCCCAGGTGATCGCGGTTGCCGACGCATTCGACGCGATGACCAGCGATCGTCCCTATCGACCGGGGATGCCGGTATCACGCGTCGTCGAGATCTTTCGTGATGGTCGAGGACGACAATGGGCGGCCGATGTCGTCGACGTTTTGCTGCAATGCGAAAAGTGGATCGATGAAGCCAAGGGTGTGGGATCGTCCACGGTGGACACTGACGACAAAAATCGCAAAGATCTGCAAACGCTCGGCGAAGGCATTTAGGTCGCCTATCGACCCGCAGCGGGTACGCACCTCGACTTGAATGCGGTTCGATCTCTGTCTCGCTCCACTTATCTCATCGCCACCGACGAAGCCGGGTATGGGCCCAAGCTCGGACCGCTCGTGATCGCGTCGACCTTGTGGTCGATCCCGACAGTTGACGTTGATGCGGCCAACGATGCGACGAACGATGCGTTCGCCTGCTTTGACACCTTCAAGTCGCCAATCGTCGTCCAGGGAAAAACCGTGGTGATCGGCGACTCAAAAAAACTGTTCAAACCAGGCACGGCGGGATCGCTTGACGGCTTGCGTCACGCGACCTGGAGTGCCCTGCGCGCGTCAGGTCATTCCGCCTGCGAGTTACGCGATTGTCTGGCATCGATCGCTGCCGACGACATACCGGCGATCGCCGACACGCCATGGTTAGCGACGTTCACGGACGTTTGGAACTCGGGCGTCGATGATCGGATTGGTGCGGCGATCGATTCCGCGTGGGCGATGGCGACGCCCAAGATCATCGCATTGCGGGTACGCATCGTGACACCGCGAGAATTTAACGCGGCATGTGCCCAGGGACTCAATAAAGCGGATCTATTATCCCGTATGACGCTCGGTTTGGTCGCCACGCTCGCCGGCGTTTGTCAATCGCATTGTCAAAACACGACTCGACACATCGACGTGTTTTGTGATCGACACGGTGGTCGGCGATTCTATGGTGGCGTACTGCAACATGTGTTTTCCGATTCGGCGCTATCGATCGAACTCGAAACGGCAAACCAAAGCACGTATTGTTTGCGGCGGGACGACGAACGGTTGCGAGTTCGCTTTACCGTCAAGGGTGACTCCTTCGTACCGGTCGCACTTTCATCGATGGTCGCGAAATTCTTGCGCGAGACGGCGATGAAGTCCTTCAACCAGTACTTCACCGAACTGGCCGGTGACACACTTCAACTGCGTCCGACCGCGGGCTATCCGCTCGATGCCGATCGATTCTTGGCGGACGTCGAATCGATCATCGTACGAGAAAAAATGGATCGATCGACTCTCGTTCGTTCACGATAAAGTTACACCACGAACACTTGGAGCTTGCGGCACCCGTGAGCCCCGATCACCAGCGATTGTTCGATGTCCGCTGTCTTACTCGGCCCAGAGACAAAGATTCCATATCCGGGACTCGGGTAACCGATTCGGGCGTACGCTTCGTGCATGTTGCTAACGATCTCGCCCCGCGGAACCACGATTGCGAGATACTGCGCGATGAAGATCATCACGCGGTGCGGCATGGAGTCGCCTTCGACCCAAATTGCACCGTTCTCAGCCACAGCGAATTCACCACGAGCGATCGTCCAATCGAGCGACGCGAGCGCATGCGGATCATCGATCGTAGCGGCATCCACATTCCCGGGGACGATTTCTGGGACGAGCGAAGCGATTCGACTGGCTTCGCGAAACACGGTGATGCCCTCGAGAATTTTGGCGACTTGGTCGACCGATTCGACCACATGCAAATCGCCACCCACCATCGCCAGCATCTCGCCAAACTGGGCGAGCGGGTCCGCGAAGGTCGTCAACCGATTTGAGTCTGCAACCGGACGCGGCGGAACATCCACGACGCTGCTCGTCAAACGATCCAGGATCGCTTGTCGGCTGGACGTCACCGCATCGAATCGGCCCCGCCCACGGTTGCTACCATGACTTGTGTTCTTCGGCGGCACGCTCATGACGATGACTCCGATGTCGATCGGGAATGTTGGTTCGTGGTAGCCGACTGGGTCGGTGAGCGACGATTCGCGTCGTACCAATCACGAAAACTTTGCTTCGGAGGCTGAGGCAATTCGCGAGCGATCGTCCACTTGTTCATGCTGTTGTGCGTCATCCAGTGCGGCAACCATCGCAGTGCCACGCGTCCCGTTTTGCCCGCGGTGGAAAACAGCCAAGGGTGACGGAAAAGAAACGAGGCCGCCTTCATACTCCATCGTTTGCTCAGCGCGATCCGTCGGCGATTGACGAGCTCACCGCGGAGTGCGAGCAATTGGTGATGCAGTGGAATCTTGACGGGACACACGTCAGTACACGACCCACACAAGCTGCACGCGTAGGGCAGACTCGCGTACTTTGAGTCGTCTCGCTGCGGTGAGAGCACACTACCGATCGGGCCTGGGACCGTCGCGTTGTAACTGTGACCGCCACTTCGCCGGTACACCGGGCACGTGTTCATGCACGCGCCACAGCGGATACAGTGCAGCGAATCTCGGAACTCGCGGCTTTCGCGAATTTTGGCGCGGCCATTGTCCACCAACACGATATGCAATTCGCTGTCACTATCACGTGGTCCATGAAAGTGCGACGTGTAACTGGTGATCGGTTGGCCGGTCGCGCTCCGGGCTAACAATCGAGTGAACACGGCGAGGTCTTCGAAACGTGGGATCATCTTTTCGATCCCCGTGCACGCGATATGAACTCGGGGAAGCGACGCGCCCAAGTCCGCGTTGCCCTCGTTCGTGCAAACGACGAAGCCGCCGGTTTCGGCGATCAAAAAATTCACGCCGGTAATACCGACTTCGCCAGCCAAGAATTTGCCACGCAGGTGACCACGAGCGGCTTCGGTTAGATACTTGGGGTCCGATGCACCCTTTTCGGTTCCCAGGTGGCGATAAAACGTGTCGCCAACTTCTTCTTTGCGAATGTGGATCGCGGGTAAAACGATGTGGCTGGGCGTCTCGCCCCGGAGTTGAACGATGCGTTCGCCCAAGTCGGTATCGACCACGTCGATCCCGGCGTGCTCGAGAATGTGATTCAGTCCGCACTCCTCGGTCAACATCGACTTGCTTTTGATGATTCGACGAGTGTCATGATGACGCAAAATGTTGAGTACGATCTGATTGTGCTCTTCGGCGCTCGCGGCCCAGTGAACCTTTGCACCGAGCGCTGTCGCGTTTCGCTCGAACATTACCAAGTATTCGGCCAAGTTCGCGATCGTGTGCGATTTGATGCCCGATGCGAGCGACCGCAAGTATTCCCACTCGGGGACGCTAGCAGCTTGTTTGTCACGTTTGGAACGGACAAACCACAGCGCCGCGTCGTGCCAATGCGTGCGTTCGTCGTCGGCGACAAAATCTCTTGCCGCGGTCGGGTGATCAATGATGGGAAGCGAGATCGACATCAGATATTTGGCATTAATTGGAATGGATGGGTCGGCCGACGAGCACCTGGGCTACGTGCATCACTTCGAGTGGCGTTTTTTGGCGACGGATCAATCCTTGCAAGTGCATCAAACAACTCATGTCCGCCGACACCAGCACTTGGCTGCCGCTGTGCACATGATCTGCGACACGATCGAGTCCCATCGCCGCCGAAACGTCTGCTTCATTGACCGCAAACGTTCCGCCAAAGCCACAGCATTCGTCGACTCGTGTGATCGGCACAACTTCCAGATCGCGGACCAAGTCGAGAATCTTGCGCACTTTGTCGACGCGCGGCTCCATCGATTCGCTCGACGAAGCCAATCGCAATTCTCTCAGCCCATGGCAACTCTGGTGCACACTGACTCGATATGGGAAACGGACATCGAGAGATTCGACTTTCAAAACGTCGTGCAAAAACTCGCAAAGTTCGTACGAATGGTCACGGACATGAGCGAACGTCGAATCGTCCTCGTCGAAATACTCCGAGTAATGATTGCGGACCATCGATGTGCACGACCCCGATGGACAAACGATCGCGTCGAACCCGGAAAACATTTCGACGAACCGACGCGCGACAGGCGCGGTTTCGTCATTGCACCCCGTGTTGGCCATCGGTTGGCCACAACACGTTTGCCCAGCCGGATAGGTCACCGTCACCCCCAGTCGCTCGAGCAATTCGAGCGTGGCGATCGCGACGTCGGGATAGAATTGGTCAATGTAACAGGGGACGAACAGACCGACGTGCATGGGGTAGCGGCGATAGGTTACGGGTTTCAGACGTCAACTTCATTGTGACAGCGTTGCCAGTATACCTAGTGAGTCGCCAGACGTAGACCTAGGGGCGCCCAGGAGAAAAATGGACGCCGGACAGAAAATCATTCTGTCCGAAAAAATCATTCGATGGCCAATCGACCTGAGCCAGCCAACGGCTTATTGCCAGCTCACGTGGGGGCGCCGGGTCGCGTCAACACATGCGTCGACCCAGCGGCGGATTCGTTTGACACTTGGCAGCCGACGCCCCTTCAGCGCCCGTTGGCCTTTCGTGCTGAGCGCGAATCGCTGGAGATCGCGATGCAGGACGGCGGGTGATTCCGAGGCGAGCGAACGAATGCTGCGGCGGTGGACGCAAATCAGCAGCATCGCGTCGCGCGGCATCATGCCCGGAACCGCAGCCGAGAACTGGATCGCGCGAACCGTCCGCTTCAATCGTCGCGGCAACGTCCGATCGTCCAAAATCCGACCGACTTCGACGACGTCGGCCGCCAGCAAATCGCCAGCGGTGATGATCCCCAATTGACTCAATCGCTGGCTTCGCGATGCGGAGCAAATCCGCAGGTGATCCAAACGCATGCTCAATAACCATGCGCGATGGTCGCCGCTGACGCACGGCGACGTCTGGCTTTGGCGAGGGGCATTCGAACGCGAGGAGGGTTGTTTCGCTTTCGCCGACGCATCGACGTGAGCGTACAGAACGACACTTCGTCCGTCCGTCGACTCAATTCGACGGGGAGCTTGAGGGGCGGTTGTAAAAAACCGCAGCAGACTTCGTAAAATCATCGAATCCATCCGAGTGAAGAGAAGACAAGGCACTCTGGCAATCACGCTGTAACGAATCCACGTGTCGATTCGCCAGAGGGAAAACCTGCCTAATCAAAAAACTCGGAATTCGTCATGACGGTTTCACGAATTTCACCTGGGCAAACGCCCCAGGCTGGCTTGCCGCTTGACCGGTTTGGTTGCTAGGATTCCGGGCTTTTAAGACTTACAAGTTTCGTTGTCCGCTGGACAAGCGGCCAGTGTCGAGCGAGATGCCAAGTCGGTCGGGCAAGCGGCCGAGAATGGAATGCCCCGTGCCGTACGCACAACTCGGTCCCATCGCGATTCACCTGCCATCGCGGATTGAGACCAACGCGATGCTCCACGAACAGTTCCCGCGCTGGGATCTGCCGTTGATCGAGGAGAAGACCGGAATCCGCCAGCGGCACATTGCTGAGCCGAGGGAAACTTCCAGCGATCTAGCCGTCGCCGCAACGCGAAAATTGTTCGACGAACATTCGATCGATCCGGCGTCGATCGACTTTGTTCTGTTTTGCACTCAGACGCCGGACTATCCGCTGCCGACCACGAGCTGTTTGATCCAGGATCGACTGGGGTTGCCGACTCGTTGCGGGGCCTTGGATTTTAACCTTGGCTGTAGCGGTTATGTTTACGGCCTTGCTATGGCCGACGGGCTGATTCAAAGCCGTGTCGCCAAACGCATTTTGTTGCTCACGGCCGAAACCTATTCCAAGTACATCGACTCGGAAGACCGAAGTCTGAGGACAATTTTTGGCGATGCCGGGGCCGCGACATTGATCACGGCGGCGGACGAACCTTCCGCATGGGGATTTCAGTTCGGTAGCGACGGCAGCGGCGGCGACATGTTAATCGTCGGCGATGGCGGCTCACGCGACCCAGCCGACGCGATTCGCCCGCGACACCGCAAACGTTGGAATAGCCGTTTATACATGGACGGCCCAAGCCTGATCAATTTTACGGTCGAAGCGGTCCCGCGGTTGGTCGGCGAAATCCTCGAGGCCAACGCAATGCACGAAGATCAAATTCGCTATTTTCTGATGCATCAAGCGACCTGGAAAATGCTGGACCAGCTTCGCAGTCGGATGAATTTGGCGCCAGAGAGGTTGCCAATCGAGTTGGCGGACGTCGGCAATACGGTATCCTGCACATTGCCGATTTTGATCGAGCGGATGAGAATCCAAGGCAAATTCGACGCGGAATCGGTTAATATGCTCGTAGGATTCGGGGTCGGGTTGTCATGGGCGGGATGCCTTTGGCGTGACGTTTGGGGAAGTCTGAGTTAGACAACAGCAGTCGTCCTCCTGTTTTCTACTTATTCGTAGGAGCGTTCGATGATGACGAACTTGACGGGGCGGTTGCTGATCGCATCGCCTTACTTAAGCGACGACAATTTCATGCGCAGCGTGATTTTTGTGGTGCGACATGATTCTAAAGGCGCTTTCGGTTTAGCGATCGATCGGCCCACGTCGCGACGGTTTCGCGATTTGGTGGAGATGAGCAATACCGATGGGAAAATGCGAGATGATGACTTCATCTTTCGCGGCGGACCGGTCGAAGGCCCATTGCTTGCCCTACACGACTTAGCCGGCGTCGGTGATCCCTGTGGGACATTCGAATCGGAATCGGCCAACGGATTGAAGTGCACTGTCCACCATCATCCCGCGGAGCCTTTCGGGTCGATGTCGTTTGAATTGGCGAACCCGCCGGCTTGGATCACCGGTGATGATGATCACTTGCGAATCCTGCTTCGACGGCCCGATGCCCGTGTTCGTTATGTCGCGCATTACAGCGGCTGGGGACCAGGTCAACTCGATCACGAACTCGAAGTCGGCGGTTGGCTCGTCGGTGACGCGACATCGGCCCTAATCTTCAGTGACCCCGAGCATGTATGGCATGCCGCCGTGCGAACATGCGGCGAAAACATTCTCGCGGATGTCGCTCCCCGAATGCCCCGCGGTATCGACGCCTCGCTAAACTAAATCAAGGGTACTGGTTCGATGAGACGGTTTGCGATCGGCGATGTGCACGGATGCGGAAAGGCATTGCGTTCACTGATTGAAACGATCGCGCCGACCAGCAACGACGAAATGATCTTGCTCGGTGACTACGTCGACCGGGGACCCAACAGCCGCGATTGCATCGAACAATTGATCTCGCTGCAGAAGACGTGTCGCACCGTGATGCTGCGCGGTAATCACGAGATCATGATGATGGGTGTGACCATCGGTGGCCTCGACCCCGCAATGTGGCTGGCCAGTGGCGGGACCAGTACGGTCAGCAGTTACGGGGGTTCGCTCGCGAAAGTTTCCAGTCGTCATTTGGAGTTCTTTCAATCTTTGCGACCATACTACGAAACGGCCGACGCGATCTTTGTGCACGCGTGCTATTCGGCGGAGCTCGCGATGATCCAACAGGATGACTCAGTTCGCTATTGGACTCATCTGACTTACCCGTTGCCCGGACCACACATCAGCGGCAAACGTGTTTACGTCGGCCATACGCCCCAGATGAACGGGTGCATTCTGGACATCGGACACCTTATTTGTTTGGATACTTTCTGTTTCGGCGGCGGCTACCTCACCGCAATCGATCTGGAGTCCAGTGAGGTTTTTCAAACGGATCGTCACGGGCATTTGCGGCGAACACCGGGGCGAATGTGGATCGAGCGATGGCAACATTGCCGCCGATTGATCGCCAGGACGTTTGGCGGCGGTTCAGCTATCACGTCGTCGTCGGACGTGGCCGCCGCAGAACCAGCGTGCAAAGAAGCCACGACCCAAGGCGCACGTTGATGCAGCCCGGTCGGAATCCATTCCAACGTGGTAAGTCGCCTTGGCCGGCTCACCCATGGCACCTCGTCATTGGGTTCGTAATCGTCGTCGCATCGGTGCTGGCCAGCGAGATACTTTCCGGCGGCACGATCGCCACTTCGGTCGCCGCCATCGCCTCGGCAGTCATCGTCGCCAGTGTGTTGGTCGTCCAAACCAAAGATCGTGCCGAGACGACCAATCATATCTTTGCCGAAACGCGGGAAGAGTTGGCACATTGGCAGCGGCTTTGGAATGACTTGCAAGTCGAGACGCAACAGACCACATCCGTGTTGGCCCAGATGCGCGACGGCGTGATCATGCTCTCGCCGAACAAATCAATCCTGCTGATCAACCCAGCCGCCAAGCGGTTGCTCGCGTTCAATCCGGGTGACTCACTCGTCGGTCGGGCGCTGGCCGAAACCGTGCGATATCCCGACTTGGTCCGCGGCGTCGAAATGTGCAGCTTCGGTGACGGGGCTCAAGAAGTATTGATCGAAGTCAGTGACGGAAAAATTCATCGGCCCATCCGCGTGCGCGTCGATCGCATCGCCACGATCCAGCAAAGCAATCTGCTACTAACGCTGCGGGACGAAACGGAATCGCGACGGATCGACGAGATTCGCCGCGAGTTCATCGCGAATGTCTCGCATGAATTGAAAACGCCACTGGCCGCGATCAAAGGATATGCGGAAACGGTGGAATTGGCGATCGAAGACGATCCGGCCGCGGCGACCCATTTCATGAGCCAGATCCGGACGCAGTGTTTGCGACTGGAGCGATTGGTTGCCGACATGATGCAACTCGCCCGCGCCCAAGCGGGACGCGACAAGTTGCACTTTGTGACCGTGCATTTGGAAGACGTGATCGCGGAATCATTGAAGTCGTATCGCCCGGTCGCCGCCGCCAAGGACATCGAGTTGACGATCGACGACGCTTGGGGCGACGCTCGTGTGACCGCCGATCGCGAAGCGACGCTGACCATCATTAACAACTTGATCGGAAACGCCATTCGGTACACTCCCGACGGCGGCCATGTTCGAGTGAGCATCCGCGAAGCCGGGTCGTTCTGGGCGATCTTGGTCAGCGACGATGGCGTGGGCATTCCCGAGAGCGAACAGGAACGTGTGTTCGAGCGGTTCTACCGAGTCGAACGAACTCGCGAATCGGCTCGCTCGGGTACCGGTCTGGGTTTGTCCATCGTCAAGAATCTGACCAACGCACTGGGCGGCGAAGTGCGGCTCAAGAGCCGTCCCGGTGAAGGCTCGACCTTCGAAGTGCTGCTTCCAGTTTTCGTCGCTCACGATGGCGCTAACGTACCCGGGGATCGCGCTTCTCGTCGACTTTCGGCTCCGGGGGGGTGATGCTTTTTGGGTATTCCACATCGGCTATTCATCAAACCTTCATCCTCAAACAGGCCCTTTGGTAGGTGCAGAAAAAGTCGAGATAGACGACTATAGTGGCGCGTGGGACTCGAAAAGATTCGAACCAGCCGCCATCGATGGCATTCCTCACCATCCTAGAAATTATGTCGAAAACGAAGGTACTCATTGTAGAAGACTACCGACCGCTGGCTGAGACATTGGAATACCAACTCCAGCGAGCGGGGTACGAGGTTTATCGGGCATCGGACGGCCGCGACGCTCTCAACCAAGCTCGGTTGTTTCTGCCGGACGTCGTGTTCCTCGATGTCGATTTACCGGTGCTCAGCGGGATCGAAGTCTGCAAACAACTGCGATCCGATGCGAGCACTCGTAGCACCTTGATTCTGATGCTCAGCGCCCTCGGCGAAGAATCGGACCAGGTCGTCGGGTTTGCCGTTGGTGCCGATGACTATGTGGTCAAGCCGGTGGAGAGTTACAAAGTGTTGCTCCAGAGACTCAAGGCCCTGCTGCGACGACGCGAGCCAGAGTTCGAAGAGTCCAACGACTCGGTGTCGCTTGCCGGTGTCACGGTCGACCGTCGCCGATTCGTCGCCACCTATGAGCAAGAAATATTGAAACTTACCAAGAGTGAGTTTCGTTTGTTGGATACCCTGATTCGCCAACCCGGTCGAGCTTTCGGGCGCAGCGAATTGGTCGATGCCGCACTGGGCGAAGACACCATGGTGCTCGAACGAACAATCGATGTTCACGTTCGAGCCCTGCGAAAAAAGATGGGCGGCGCCGCCGATTTAATCGAAACCGTCCGCGGGATCGGCTATCGCTTCAAGGAAGCTTGAAGTTCAATGAGTGACAGAATCGCACATGTTTGAGTGACGCAGAGCACTCAACAGCGTATAACGTCGGTATATGTCTGTCGTTTATCTGTTCTCGGAGAACCTTGCTTGAGCTCTGCAACCAACGCGTCCACAACGTTTGCCCCCTTTCCTGCGGGCAATTCCCCCCGGAATCTCGGCGACACTGTCCCGCGAGACCTAATATCGGGGCTGGTGGTTTTCCTGGTTGCGCTTCCGCTTTGTCTCGGCGTGGCGCTCGCATCGGATGCTCCGTTGTTCTCAGGCCTAATCGCAGGCATCGTCGGCGGCATCGTGGTGGGGATGATCAGCGGATCCCAGACGAGCGTCAGTGGTCCGGCGGCCGGATTGACGGCCATCGTCGCGGCGCAAATCGCCATGCTCGGGTCGTTCGATGCGTTCTTGCTCGCCGTGTTTCTGGCGGGTGTGATGCAATTAGGGCTGGGCGTCGCGCGGGCCGGTTTCCTCGCCGCGTTTTTCCCCAGCAGCGTGATCAAGGGACTGCTCGCTGCGATCGGTGTGATTCTGATTTTAAAGCAAATCCCACACGTGTTTGGACACGATGCGGACCCCGAAGGCGATATGGCATTCAACCAGCCCGATAACCAGAACACGTTCACCGAACTGTTCCAGACGCTGTTTGATGTCCACGTCGGTGCCGCCGTGATCGGCTTGCTGAGCATTCTGCTTCTGGTCACTTGGGATCGATTCCCCAAGCTGAAGAACTCCCTTGTTCCGGCTCCCCTGCTGGTTGTCATCTTGGGAATTTGCCTGGGCCAATTCTTTGCGATCCTGGGTGGCGTTTGGCCGATTCAAGACAAACACATGGTGCAAGTCCCCGTGGCGGCAAGCGCCGCGGCATTCTTTGACCTCATCCGATTTCCAGATTTTTCAGCATGGACCAACCCGCTGATCTACAAAGCGGCGGTCACCATCGCGCTGGTCGCGTCGCTCGAAACGCTCTTGAATTTAGAAGCGGTCGACAACCTTGATCCGCTCAAACGCAGCTCGCCACCGAGTCGCGAGCTCGTGGCTCAAGGCGTCGGAAACATGACCGCCGGATTGCTCGGTGGAATTCCAGTGACGTCGGTGATTATCCGCGGTAGCGTTAACATCAACGCGGGCAGCCGCACCAAGCTGTCGACAGTCGTTCACGGGGTCTTGTTGCTGGTCAGCGTCGCGCTGCTTCCCCAATTGCTGAACCAAATCCCGCTGTCGTGTCTGGCGGCGATCTTGCTGGTGACCGGATTCAAGCTCGCCAGTCCCAAGTTGATGCGACAAATGTATGCCGAGGGTCGGTACCAATTCATTCCGTTCATCGTCACTGTGATCGCGATCGTTTTCACTGATCTGCTCATCGGAATCTTGATCGGCATGGCTGTCGCGGTCAGTTTTATCCTCAACAGCAACTTTCGTCGTCCACTCAACGCGACGGTTGAGACACACCTAAGCGGCGACGTGACTCGAATCGAGTTGGCGAACCAAGTCAGTTTTCTGAATCGTGCGGTGCTCGATCAGACCTTGGAAAAGATCCCACGTGGTGGCGATGTACTGATTAGTGCCACCTACACCGATTACATCGATCCCGATGTCTTGGAGATGATTCGCGATTTTAAGGAAAACGTTGCTCCCGCGCGTGGTGTTCGCGTGAGCTTGAAGGGGTTTCGCTCCAAGTATCATCTCAAGGATGAAATCCACTATTCGGAATACGCGACACCGGAAATTCAAGCGAGCCTTACACCCAAGCAAGTGCTTCGGATGCTCAAGGAGGGTCACCGTCGATTCGTGTCCGGCCAGCGGCTTGATCGTGATCTTTCCCGTCAACTCAAGTTGACGGAGGCACAGAACCCGCTCGCGGTTGTTCTCAGTTGCATTGACTCGCGGGCGCCCACCGAGTTGGTATTCGACCTAGGCTTGGGGGACGTCTTCAGCGTCCGCGTCGCAGGGAACGTCCCAAGTCCCAATGTGTTGGGTAGCATCGAGTATGCATGCGAGGTGGCCAAAGCGAAATTGATCCTCGTGATGGGGCATACGCGCTGCGGTGCCGTCACAGCCGCAGTGAATCTCGCGAATAGCGACAAACCACTCGCCGAGGCGACGGGTTGCCAGAACATCGAAAAGATTCTCACCGAGATCAAACATGCCGTCGGGCCCGGCGAGTTACGCTCGCTCGATCGGTTGTCGCCAGCGGAACATGCCGATTTCGTCGATGACGTCGCCCGGCGCAATGTGCTGAGAATCGTCCAAGAGCTTCCGGCTCAAAGCACCACCATTCGTCGACTGGTCAACAACGGCAACATCGAGATCGTTGGCGCGATGTACAACGTCGTTACCCGCCGCATCCGTTTCATCACCGACGACGGTGATGAACTCGAAAGCGCCGTGTTCTCCACGGATGACTACACGACCTAATCACACGCCGCCGACAACAGTGAACTGCGTCGCCGATCCAGCCGGCTTGGTGACTTCGATCGTCACGCTCTGCACCTTCTCCGGTGACTCGATGATGAAGTAAAGGTTATGCACCCCCGCGGGGCGGTCGATGGTTTGAACTCCATTGCTGGCGATCGATTTTCCGTCGACGACAAGTTGGACATCGGATTGACTGGACGCCTTCGCACCGATGGGCCCAGCAACCACGACGTCGACTTGGCCTCGCATGATCAACATCTTGGGGATGGATGCGAATGCCTGCTTGGGCAACGTGCCATCGACAATCGCGTAGACCGTGACCCATTTGGATTCATCGATCTTAGCGAGCTCGCCCTCGAGTTGACCCTCGCCAAGCCCAGCCAAACGGTTCACTAAGTCCTCATCCGCCAGGTATTGGTATCGCTGGATCATCGGCCGATTGTTGACGACAAAATCGCCAGGCTTGCCGAGCTCCGACAAGAACGCGACAAGATCGACAAGCTCTTGCTCGGTCATCAAGTGATGAAGTCCCTCGGGCATCAATGACTTGCCTTCGGCTTCCGCTTCGATATCGTCGATCGGAACAATCGTTTCCTTGCCCTTTTCGTCGCGGAGAATCAACCGTTTATCATCGCGATCAACTTTCACGCCACGCAGAATTTCACCATCGACCGTGACGACGTTCAGCGTCAAATACGCCTCTTTGATCTGCTTGCTGGGGACCAAGATACTATCGAGCAAATACTCGGTGGGACTCGTCACGCCAACGCCACTCAAGTCCGGGCCCACTTTACCGCCGGCTCCCGAAAGCACGTGACACTGGACACAGTTCAGCTCAGTGCGTCGATAAACCCATTGACCGGCGTGCGCGTCGCCCGATGCTTCGATCCGCTGGATCATCGCAACCCGCTCAGCATCGGACAGAGTTTTTGCTGGGCCTCCGATACCCGCGGCATCGCTTAAGTACGCGGTGAGCGCCGGCGCTTCTTGTCCGCTGGCGTACAGGGCCCTAAGCAGCAACTTGGCAACGTCGCTGGGCAACGGTTCCTTTCGTGATTTCAAGTTTGCGAACACGTCATTCCAACCGCCGCTGGCCGCAAAAATTCTCTCGGCCGCGGAAACGAGAACTTCGTAATCACCAGGCTGAACCCCTTTGTCGATCGCTTGAATCAACGACGTGGTCGCTTGCCCTCGAGACACGCTGGCCAGCGACCTCGCGAATCGCAATTTCACACTGCTGGGCAAATCCGTCCGAAGCACTTCGCCGCGAAAATCGCTTCCCGAGGGAGTGTTGAATGTCGCGATCGCATCAAGCGCCGCATCGACCGCTGGTCCTGGCGTCGTCGGACGATGAACCGCTTCGCGCATGACGGCGGTGAGACCTTCGACCTCCCATTGCTGGGCGATTCTCGCGATCGATACGAGCAATGACTCGTCTTCTTCGCGGCCGGCGACCTTGTAACGAGACACCGCGGCCTCGACGTTCACCGGCACTCGGATCTTGTTGGTTTTCGACGTTGCCAACACTTCCTCCAATGCCTTCGAAGCCGCATCCGCCTTGTACGGACCCGCAAGGATGGCGTCGGCGATCTTGGCGAGTTGCGACGCATTGGCATCACGTACGGCGAGCTGGGTCATTTGCACCAATTGCGCCTCGTCCACTTTGCCGCTTGCCAGTTTCGCCACCAGTGCCGAATCACCGCCCTGCTTGGATCCGCCACGTCGATCGAGTGTCGTCGTGGTTTCCGTGATCACGTAGTTCAAGTAATCATCCAGCGGATGCGCCAAGGCTGCGGATACGATCTCGCGTCCCTCGTCGGCATTCTCAAAAAAGCTCGCCGCACGAGCGGCTTCCAATCGAACTCGTGGATGAGTATCCGATGCCAGATTCAAGAGCATCTCGGTGCTGCCTTCGACTCGTCCGCGCCAATAGCACAACACTCGCGTCGCCGCAGCCCGAGCACGCGGATCGGGACTGGCAAGCACACGTTTCAAGACATCGGGACGCACCAGATCATGATTCTGAAGCACCCACAGCGCCTCGAGCCGGAGGTGCTCCGACTTCTCATCGTTCCCCTCGATCGTGGCCAGCAGTGCATCCACGGCGGCTTCGACTTTCTCCGCCGAATGCAAACGCAGTTCGCGTCGAGCCAATTCGCGGACGACATCGTCGTATCGAGTCAACAGTGCGAGTAGCTCTTCGATCGATGCGCCCTCGATCTTGGGGATCTCCAACAACGGCTTGTTCTTGTTGCGCACTCGCCAAATGCGACCATGGTGCTTGTCACGCTTGGGGTCCCGCAAGTTGTGTTGCATGTGCCCAATCAGTGGATTGAACCAATCGACGATGTACAGTGCACCATCGGGGCCGAACTTCATCCCGATCGGACGAAAATTGGTATCGCGACTTAACAGCAGCGGATCGACCGGCTCCGCCTTGAACCCCGATCCCTCGTCGCTGACCTTGTATTGCAACGTGCCAAGAAAGCCGATCGTATTGTTGAGGATATAGTTGCCCTGAATTTCGTCCGGAAACTGGCTGCTACCGACGACCAAGCAATGCGCCGTCGGTCGCCACTGTTTGGTCAGGAACTGTTTCATTTGGCGATGTTTGTGGGGATAGATCACGTCGCCCGAAAATGCCGCTGCGAAATAGTTAGCGCCACCGGACGCATCGGCAACAAAGTCTTGGCCCCAACGATCGAAGCAATGCCCCCAAGGGTTCGCGAAGTTGTACGAAACGTAAATGCTAAATCGCTCACTCAGCGGTTCGTAGCGGAACACCGCCGCGTCTTTGACTCGCTCGGGACCGTAGGGCGTTTCGACTTGCGTGTGATGAAACGTGCCTTCCTGCATATACAGTTCGCCACCCGGACCCATCACGAAGGCGCTGATTGAATGGTGCGAATCGGCGGAATCGAAACCATGCAAAACGAATTCACGCTCATCAGCCCGATCATCGCCATCGGTATCCTTCAGGAACATCAAATTAGGCTGCTGCGATACATACGCACCGCCGTCGGCAATCGCGATTCCGATCGGCAGATGCAATCCATCGGCAAAGACAGTTTGCTTGTCGGCGCGTCCGTCGCCCGTCGTGTCTTCCAAGATCAAGACCTTGTCATCGACCGGCGTGCCCGGCAGGTACTGGGGGTAAGTCGGAGTCGTCGTGATCCACAGTCGACCGCGCGCATCGATATCGATCGCAACGGGGTTCATCAGATCGGGGAAGTCGACTTCGGATGCCACCAAATCGATCTCGAACCCATCCGCCACTTCAAACAGTGCTTGGCTCTCCTCCGGCGTGTGATACACCGGAGTATCAGCAACATTGGACGTAATGGGTGAAAGTTCCCCGGTGGCTGAGTCGTCGATCGAATCGGACACCGACTCGCCCTTCGCGATTTTCCAAATTCGTTGATCGCGAACTTCAATCATCTTGCGAAGCTTCGCGAATTCTTCGGGAAAGTTAACGACGCCGTACGGATTCATCCGTCCGCCGTAGATGTAATAGCCGTTCACCGCTCGGTAGTCGTAGTAGAACTGCTTGTCCTTTTCGACCACCGCTTTGCGTAGCGTTTCGAGTTGGTCCAGCTCCGTAGCATCACTTTCGCCAAACAAGGCGACGTCCATGACTTCCGCCAGCGCCGCGTTTCCGCGCTTGTTCAAATGGATTCCGTTGATGGTTAGCGGCTCCGTCGCCCGCTCCATGATCGGTTTCATTGACGAATACAGGTCAATGAACTGCACTCCCGCGGCATCGCATTCCGCCGCCATGACTCGGCTGTACAACTCGATGTTCGAGTTCGTCTCACTGCCGTCGGGTAACGATGGTCGCTTCAAGTCTTCGTGTGGAATGGGCGAAAACACGATGAGTGTCGGATCGCTCGCAGCTTGCTGTGGCGTTTCCACCAAGAACTTTGCAAATCGTTTGCGAAAACTCTCCAGCCCATCGGGGCCAGCAAAGGATTCGTTGAAACCGAACATCGCCAAGATCACATCGGGCTGGTGATCCGCCAAACGATGTCCATGATCATCAAAGTTGGCGCTACGAGGCCGCAAGTCGATCTCATCGGCGGACCATCCGAGATTTCTCACTGTCAGCTTCTTGCCTGCGAATCGCTTCTGCAACAGCGTCTCGAACGCCCCGTCGTGCTGCATCCGTTCAGCCAACGTATTGCCGATGATGACGATCTTGTCATTTTCGGAAAGTCGCAATGGGCCTGTGGGCGATGCCGCACGCAATTGCGCATGGCCAGCAAAGACAATCGCACAAACGAGAAAGCCAAGCTTGAGGTGAGACATGGGATGAATCGAAATCGAGTCGTGAAAATAGGAACGAAACCATGAGCCGACGGCGCTAGCCGCGGGCCCTGCAAAACAATAAACCGACGGCGCAAGCCGCGGGCCTTTCAAAACAAAAAACGCCGGCCATTCGATGGTTGTCGGACAGGTTCAAAACCCAACCCATCGAAAAAAACCTCAGAAACGTCATCCGAGCTCGGAGCGTGATTTCGCCCTCCGGGCTATCTAAAAGCGCAACTTCAAAACGCCCGATCGAGTGACCCCATGTGACATAATGATGGTAAATAGTCCCTCGCTGACGCGTCGGTTGATTTAGTGGATTCGGCAATTCTTGTGAGCCGATGGCGCTAGCCACGGGCATCGAAGTGCTTCTAATTCACCGTAAGGCCCGCGGCCAGCGCCGTCGGCTCACTAAATCAACGAGCCGTGACGCGTCGGGATACGACTAAATCAACACGCCGTCACGAGTTGGGTTAGTAACAACAACTCGTCCGAGATCCCAACGCGTCAATCCCAGGGCCACAGGCTCTTGAACAAGAGCCATTACCCTTGGCACGAATGATCGCTCTTGCGGAGCGAACGACGCTCGCTGGACGTCACCGCGGCCTATGCGTACTCGCGGTCTTTGATCAAGCCTGGCATGGGAATTGGGTACGTTCCATCCGCCTTGGCAACCAACGGTGACGGCGTATCAAACGACAGCTTATCGATTCCTGGGCCGAGTTCGTGGCCATTGTTCAGGAACTGGTCAAGCTCCCATTCTTGGCCGGTGTGCGCCGCCATCCGGCCCATCGATGTCACGGCACTAGCCATCACGCCTCGCTCGACTTCGTTGTACGCTTCATCGTTGCGAATCGCGTTGACCAAATCGACCCATTCCAAACGGTAGGGGTTGAGTTCCGGTTGGGGGAACGCCCACAGTTGCTTTTTCTTGTCGATGTTATGGCCGATGTACGTACGGCTCTTTGCCGGCGTGTGCGATGCCGTCGAGATGACCGCCACGCCCTTGCTGCCGTGAGCGTAGCTGGCGAATTCGCTCTTGCACCCGGGCACCGTGCGACCATCGACGAACAACTTTGCGCCGTCTTCGAAGGTGTACTCGATCGCATAGCTGTCAAAGTTTTGGTCGATGCTATCGCCGCGATAGTGACGTCCACCGATGGCCATCGCGCGAACCGGCCATGCATTCTTCATCCAGCACGATTCGTCGATGTTGTGAATCAAGAAATCGCTGACCGCGCCGCCGGACAACCACAAGAACCCGTGGAAGTTCTTGATTTGGTACAGCAACTCATTTTCGCCCGACGGCATCGGCCCGACCGCTGCGGTCGCCGTGGGTCCTGCCAAGCGGTAGGCGCGTAGCATGTTGACGTCGCCGATCTCGCCATCTTGAATTCGCTCGAACAACTCTTGTCGACCCTTGCAGTGGCGGCACATCAGCCCGACGCCGACCTTCAGGTTCTTTTCCATCGCAGCCTTGTTCAGCTCAAGCATTCGCAAGCTGGTCGGACCGTCGATCGTGACGGGTTTTTCCATGAACACGTTCAAACCCTTTTCGATCGCATAGGTGTAGTGCACCCAGCGGAACGCAGGCGGTGTCGCCAAGATCACCACGTCGCCTGGCTTCAAACAATCCATCGCTTGCTTGTAAGCATCGAACCCGACGAATTGACGCTCTTGGGGCACGTCGACTTTGTGGGCGATCTCTTTCTCATTCTTGATCGCGTTCAACTTGCCCGTCACATGGCCTTCGAACACGTCCGCCATCGCGACCAACTTGATCGGACCATTTTCTACATACAACGCGTCGACGGCAGCTCCGGTTCCGCGTCCACCGCAACCCACCAGCGCCACTTGGATGGTGTTCTCTTCAGCCGCATGCACCGCCGGTGTCATCACCGACGAAACGAGCGTGGTCGCAGCGACTGCGGTACCACTCTTTTTCAAGAAATCCCGGCGGGACGACGATTGGTTGTTCTTGTTTGTCATTGGAAGAAATTTCCACAGGTGGGAGTAATAGAAAGAAATTCAAAAATGCTCAGCCGCGAAATGCATTCTTCGCTCGGCACGAGGCTGCTTGTTCGCGACTATTCGACGGGATCGAGTTGAACGGGTTGAGTGTTGTCCCACTTCGCCGCATTTTCTTCGTCGCTGGGTTCGACAAGCGGCCGAACGACGCGAAAACCGACTCCAAGGGCATTCGTATGATACCAGATGCTTTGGGGGATTTGTGGGTCCTCTTCCTTCCACTCGGCGCTCGACGCGACCCGCACGCTGCTTCGCAACAGTTCGGCGTCGTCCTGCCAACTTCCGCCGCGAACGATTCGCGGATAAAGGGTCGTCGGAATCTCGAGGGGATTCTTGGTCGGTCCCGCACCGCGTCGCTGGTACGCGTCGCTGTGGTATTGGTCGAGAACCCATTCCGCGACATTGCCATGCATGTCAAAAAGCCCCCATGGGTTAGGCTTTTTCTCGCCGACCTTCTCGTACTCGTCGTTCGTATTGTCAAAGTACCACGCGTAATCGTCCAACTCCGCCGGATCATCACCGAACGAGTAGGCTGTCGTGGTCCCGGCGCGACAAGCGTATTCCCATTCCGCCTCGGTGGGCAGTCGGTAGTACCGTCCGGTTGCGGCGCTCAACCACTTACAGAACGTACGTGCCGCGTGCTGGGTCATACAGATCGCTGGCCGCTTGCCTTTGCCCATCCCGAAACTCATGTCGGTGTAAGGTTCCGTCGGCCGCGTGATACCATCGACCATCAAGTCCGCTTCCGTCGCTTGGATCCCTGCAATCTCGCGACGGACGGTGTCCAGTTTTTCACCCCAGGCGTCATACTGGTCCCAAGTGATCTCATATTTGCCCATCCAGAATGGCTCGATCTCCACTTGATGCTGGGGGCCCTCATCGTCGCCCCGATTCTCTTCGTCCGCGGGGCTGCCCATCGTGAAGCTACCGCCGGCGATTGGGACCATCTCGATCGCCACATTCGCATGCTTGATCGGCTCACTGTACGGTTTCATTTCCGAAGCCGTCGCAGCGATGGCCTCCGGAACTTCCACACGAGTCGGCGAGTCCAACGCGATCGCCAAACGACAGACAGCAAAAACTCCCATCACCAAACCGCCGGTGACTAAAAGACGCTTGCAAACACGGCTACGACAAAACTGCATCTTGACCACACTTTGAATTCTGAATTGAACCACGATGCATCCATGTTAGTCGAAACCCGATCGCGACGCGTAGTGGTTTTCACCCAAGAACACGAAGCGAATCGAGTGGTTTCCATGCTCCCCTGACCGCCACCGCCCGCGTAACCATTCGTGGATTGCTGTTCGCCGCGTCGTCGGTTTGGTACGCTCAATCTCCCCCACCTTCCCATTCCCACCGTCTCAATCCCACCATTCATCGGCGACCCTTGCCATGCGATCGATATTGATTTCAACACTCGTCTGGGCGGCCATTAGTTTGTCGCCGCCGACATGCAACACGGCCGTCGCGGCGGACGACTCCTTCCAAATTCTGTTCAATGGCAACGACCTGGCCGGTTGGTCTGGCGACATGTCATTGTGGTCCGCCGTCGACGGGACCATCGTCGGACAAACCGTCGAATCGAAACCGATCGCGCACAACACGTTCCTGGTTTGGGACGGCGGCGAAGTGTCCGACTTCGAATTTCGCTGCAAAGTCCGTTTTGATGGTAACAACACCGGCGTGCAGTATCGCAGCGAGTTGTCGGATCCCGATGCCTTCATTGTCAGTGGCTATCAAGCGGATTTGCACGAAAGCCAAGATTACTTTGGCATGCTTTACGGTGAACGGATGGGCGACCGCGGCATCATCGCCACACGTGGCCAACAACTTCGAATCGATGCCAATGGCTCCAAGCAAATTTTGTCCAAGCTGCCGCCCGGCGATGATCTCATCGACAACCAGTGGAACGATTTGCGAATCATCGCAGTCGGTAACCGCGTGTTGCACCAGATTAACGGAATCACCACGGTGGACGTGACCGACGACCTAGCTGGCGCGCGACGCAGCGGCATCCTCGCGTTGCAATTGCACGCCGGAAGCCCAATGAAGTGCGAGTTTCGTAACCTGCTGTTGCGCCCGCTGACCGCCCAGTCGGGCAGCCAGCTCTTCGATTCGATCGATCGCGAGCGCGTGGCCAGTGAAGCCACCGCTGCGGCCTCCGTCACCGCATCACGTTCGTCGATCGCCGACATACTCACCCGCGATCCGGTCGCTCGTTGGATTTGGAGCGACGAAACCCACAACGATCAACGACTGTTTTTTCGACACACATTGGAGCTCGATCAATTGGCCGAGTCGGCGTGGCTCTACACGACGTGTGACAATTCACTGGAGCTGTGGATCAACGGACAACGAGTCGGCAACTCCAACGATTGGGCCAAACCGATCGATATGGATGTCACCAAGTTTTTGAAAGTCGGCAAGAACGTGATCGCAGCGAGTTGCCAGAACGAGGGTGGTGTCGCCGCGTTCGTCTTGAAGCTCATCGCCGCCCCGGCTTCCGGCAGCGCATCCAATTCCAAAGACACCAACTACAAAACGCTGGCGATCTCCGACAAGTCCTGGCGCAGTTCTGCGACAGCGACCGACGGGTGGATGCAACCGACGTTTGATGACTCCGCTTGGGCAATTCAAAAAACGGTCGAGCTCGGTCGACTCGGCGTGCCCCCATGGCGAATTCCCAAATACGACGACTCCACGGCCAGCGGTGATCCACTGCACGAGAAAAACGTACTGACGCCTCCCGGCTTTGCCGTCGAACGTCTGTACTCGGTTCCCAGCTCGCAAGGGAGTTGGGTATGTTTGACGACCGATCCCCGCGGAGGTTTCTTTGCGAGTGATCAAGGCGATAAGGGTTTGTTCCACATCGAAGTGGTCGATGGCAAAACGGTCGTTGAACCGATCGTCGTAAAAGATCCCGACAACGGTCAAACACTGTCATCCGCCCAAGGGCTCGTCTGGGCATTCGATTCACTTTGGATGCATCGAAATGGCGGGCACCTCTATCGCATCCGAGACACCGATGGTGATGGCAGCCTTGATTCCGCCGAGCGTTATCCGAGTGAAACGGGTGGCGGCGAACACGGCAATCACGCGGTGATCGTATCCGAAGACGGCAAGGCTATTTATATGGCGGGTGGCAACCACGCAAAACTCGCGGCACTCGATCACAGCCGCGTGCCATCTTGGGACGAAGATCATTTGTTGCCCAGGATGAGCGACGCCAATGGACACGCTCGCGGCGTCATGGCGCCCGGCGGTTGGGTCACTCGTCTCGACCCAGCCAGCAAGCAGCAAGAGTTGATCTGTATCGGATTCCGAAATGAATATGACATTGATTTGAATCGCTTCGGAGACATGTTCACGTTCGATGCGGACATGGAATGGGACATGGGGTTGCCCTGGTATCGGCCCACTCGCATTTGCCTCGTGGCCAGCGGCGGCGACTACGGCTGGCGTAACGGCTCCGGCAAATGGCCTGCGTACTACGAAGATTCATTGCCGCCGGTGGTCGATATCGGCCCCGGTTCGCCCACGGGCGTGGTGATGGGAACCAACACCAAGTTTCCGACTCGCTATCAAGATTCATTGTTCGCTCTCGATTGGACCTTCGGAACGATCTACAGCGTTCATCTCCAGCCCGCCGGTGCCGGCTATACCGGAGTGAGTGAGCCGTTCATCTACGCGTCACCGCTGCCCGTAACCGACGCGATCGTGGGCGACGAGGGTGACATGTATTTCACCGTGGGTGGTCGAGGAACCGATTCTGCGTTCTACCGCGTCCGATACATCGGCAACGAATCGATCGCAAAACCACGCACCGGCGACGACGATGCCGACGCGCAAAACCGCGCGACGCGGCGCCAATTGGAATCCTTCCACGGACGCGTCGATGACCGAGCCGTTGCGACGGCTTGGCCGCATCTTTCCAGCCGCGATCGATTTCTGCGCTCCGCCGCTCGCATTGCCATCGAATCTCAACCGACGTCCCAGTGGGCCTCGAAAATCTACAGCGAGCCCGATCGGCAAAGCCGAATCACGGCGGCGGTTGCCTTGGCACGCACTGGGACGCACGAGCATCTAGCTCCGCTGCTCAGTGCATTGCTCGAAATCAATCCCGAGCAACTCGACGAGTCCCAATTTCTGGGACTGCTGCGAGCTTACTCGCTCGCTTTCATTCGTCTGGGCGATCATTTGCTTGCAGCGGTTGACGACGAACTCAAAACCCGCATCATCGCCCAGCTCGATCCGCATCTGCCCAATCGCTCGGGCGATCTTAATCAAGAGCTGCTCTCCATGCTGGTCTACCTGCAAGCACCCGGGATGATCGCCAAGGCAATGGAGCTGATCGAGGCGACATCGCCACCGGTCATTCCTGATTGGGAGGCCGTCGCTAGTCGAAACGGCGGCTACGGCGCGAGCATCCAACGCATGCGTGAAAACCCTCCGCCGACGCGCGAGATCGGTTACGCCTTCGCGCTGCGAAACGCACACAGTGGTTGGACGCTCGACCAGCGACGTCGTTATTTTGAATTCCTCAATCGTGCCGCCAAGGGTTCTGGCGGTGCAAGCTACCCTGGGTATCTGAATAACATTCGTGCGGAAGTGTTAGCGGATTGCACCAATGAACAGCGAGCCGCACTCCAGGACGTGACGGGCGAAAATTTCAATCCGGTGCCGAGTTTTCCAATCGCCAAGCCTTCGGGGCCTGGCCAGACGTGGACGATCGATTCGGCACTCCAAGCGATCCGTGGTAGTGCCGACTTTGAGCGCGGCCGAAGCTTGTTCTTTGGTGCTGATTGCGGCAAGTGCCATCGACTCGCTGGGCTCGGCGGCGGAGTCGGCCCGGACCTGACGAGCATTCCGAACAAATTCGACGAGCGCTACGTGCTCGAATCAATGGTCGAACCGAGCAAAGTGATTTCCGACCAATACGGCTCGTCCAACGTCCTGATGACCGACGGACGGTTGCTATCCGGAATCGTCGTCCCGAAAGATGAGGTGCTGGAGATCTATCCGATCCAAGCAACCGATGAACCCATCCGTGTATCAAGCGACGATGTCGAATCGATCGAACCCTCCAAGATCTCGCAAATGCCTACCGGTTTACTGGATCGACTCAGTGGAGACGAACTACGAGACTTGGTCGGATACTTGATGAGTGGCGGAGACCCCAAGAGCCGCCGCTACAACCGATAGTAGCACTTCACCGTCACGCGTTTCGCGGAACGGTCGGCATGGGATGGTGAAAAGTGAGCCGATGGCGCTACCCGCGGGCCCTGAAATTACACGTCTTGGGTCGCTAAGGCCCGAGTCTAGCGCCGACGGCTCACACTCATCAAGGTTTTCACCATCCCAGGGTCGGTATCTCAGGGACGCGAGAGGTCTCTCGTGCGTCCCTGATGTCAGACGGCGCTCACGAACCATAACACGCTCGCCGGTGGCCCGCCAATGACGCTAATAATCGCGAATGAGCAAGCCCTTGTTTTTTCAGTTCGCGTGGAATTGTTTCTTCAATTCGCGTGCATTAGCGCTATTGGCGGGCAAAAAGAATTTGCATTTTGGTCGGCTCGTTCAGCGGTGGGATGATGCATCTCGCTCAGCGACCATCGTCGGATGTAGCGGCCCGATAATTCATACTACAACGATTGCGGCGCCCGTCGCGTTGCCAACTGCGCGTAATCCAGACGAATGTCGTGTGGACCCAGGAATTCGAGGACACCTACTGACGTATCGCCGATACTGTGGGCGTATGTCAATCGCGTGTACAACCCGTGTTGGCCAACGACGTATCCAAAACTGCGAGGAAGGGCGAGAAAAGGGGGAAGGCGAGAAAAGGGGGAAGCGGGTTGATTCGTCATCGCTCATTGAAAACCTAATTCAAAACTACACCCTTCCCCTTTTGTTCGACGTCGCTCTATGGTGTTGGTTTGCGAGCGTCTTTCGAATGAGGTTCTGGTGAATCGGTTCGCTTGATTGTTTGGCATCACTGGCGGCCATAGAATCGGTTGTGGAATCCAAGCGTGTCCGGAATGCTTGTCGCAACCGCGTGTGACGAACATTGCGGTGCACCCTAAGTCCTCAAAAATGTTTGCTTGAATAGTACGTCGCTCGTTCGGACCGGGTGACCTCTGCGTTCGTCGACTGAAACTTCTCTTGCACACGAGTCTTATCATGAAACTGATAATTTGTATTTTGGCTGTATTTGTTGCGATTCAAGCGAGTGCGCCCCGTGACGGCATTTGTGACGAAGCTGCCACTCGTAAAGAGGTCGTTACCGAGACAATTGAACTGATGCGAGGGCGTGACACAAATGCATTTGCAGCTTATTCAACGGTCCGGAAGGCCTGGGATGCTCATTGCTTTCCGCACTTTCTTACCGTTAAGCCGTGGACGTTGGGCGAGTTTGGAGAAAGGGCTTCAAACGCTGTGATCGCATTCGAACTATCTGACGGTCCCATCGAGAAACTGATTGCGGTGGACACGAAGGGTCGTTTTCGAGCGTTCGAACTCGAAACGCCGGTGCGGCGGGAAATGCGTCCGATGCTAAATGGCAAATCTGTCATCTACTACATCGCCGACGGCGTTGTTTACGCATTCAGCGGTCGAACGGGAACTTGGGACACTCTAAAGGTGCCACACCTACCCGAAGTACAATGGAAGGATGGAGGGGGCTTACCTCCGAGTATCGCCGAGCATGGATTCGACACCGCATCGACGGACGGAATCGTTGTGACGCTACCGCAGGGCACGGCCACCTTCTCGCCGGATCGCGGATTCTGGAAAATCCAACTCAACTACGAAACGAGAACAAAGACGGCGGCCGACGAACCATCGATTGCACAGAAGATCGCGGGCAGCCGCTAAGGCAGTAGCCAAACACCCTCGCGATCCCCGTGGATTGTACCGTTCTGCCAACATTTCGTTCCGCCGTCGCAACACGAGATATTCGTATTGCGTTTATTCGGCATGAGCGAGAAAAGGGGGAAGGGGGTCGATTCGTTACAAAACTACCCCTTCCCCTCTTGGGCGAGAAAAGGGGGAAGGGGGTCGATTCGTTACCGCTCATTGAAAACCTGGTTCAAAACTACCCCTTCCCCTCTTGTTCAACAAAACTACCCCCTTCCCCTTTTGTTCAACTTCCCCTTTTGTTCAACTGTATTTCGCGATATCACGATTGCGGATGCCGCCGCCTTTCAACGTGCTGGCGCGATGCACAACTTCAGCTACTTTGGTGGATTGATTCCAATCATTACTGGGCGAGAAAAGGGGGAAGGGGGTTGATTCATCATCGCTCATTGAAAACCTGGTTCAAAACTACCCCCTTCCCCTTTTGTGCGATCCGATCCGATCAATCAAAACTACCCCCTTCCCCTTTTGTTTGATGCTTGACCAAAACTACCCCCTTCCCCTTTTGTTTGATCCTTTTGTTTGATCTACCCCCTTCCCCTTTTGTTTGATTTCCCCTTTTGTTTGATGCCCCCTTCCCCTTTTGTTTGATGACCTTCCCCTTTTGTTTGACCCCCCTTCGCCTTTTGTTTGACCTTTTGTTTGACCTTCCCCTTTTGTTTGACGTGCAGCGGAATTGCTCGGTCGATTGGGACGCCGAACCTATGCTGCAAAACTTGCTCTGTCCTCCCGGCAACACTAAACTCAATCACAAGCTCGGCACGTCGCCGAACATCCGCTGAATGACCCATCGCCGCGATGAACCATGCGATCCACCCCAGCGGCGAAAATGGTTCGCTCGAAGCTCATCTCGCCCGTCGCCGCGAGGTGATCGCTGTCGATCGCTAAATATCTTTTCGCAATCCATACACCTGGGAGTACACATCAAAATGATCGTTCGATTTGCGGTTTTTGTTCTGGCGCTAACGATGTCTAACTGCGTACTTCTAGCGGATATTGTCCTTGACTTCGGGACCGTCACGTTTTCGCAAGATCTTCCTTATTCGGCAGATGGATTTACCTTCGCGAGTCAGCAGGGAAACAGCCGCGTACTTGGATTTAGCTTTAACACGGATCGATACTTGAACTTGGTGGGTGATCCGTCAGGCTCGAACGTGACGGTGCGATTGACAGGGAGCACTCCATTTGATTTCCACTCCGTTGATGTCGAAGGCTTCGGTCCGTCTCGCGACTGGACGTTTGTTGCCTCTAGCGGTTCGACGCTAAATTTACCCGGAGGATCACCTGCTGGAACGATTGACTTTACGTCATTGGCTGGCTGGACCAATCTTACCTTTGTCGATGTAATTCATGATGACGCGGCAGCAAACGCCAACCTGCGGCTTGACAATTTTAATGTGAGCGTGTCGGCCGTTCCCGAGCCGTCGTCTGCATTGCTTGTCGGTGCGTCACTACTTGCCGCTGGATACCGAAGACGGCCGCCGTACCGAAAGCGGGCGTGAGCGAACCATCCGATGCACCCGAGTCGCCGAGCGGGGCTTTTAGACGATAGAAGATCTTTCGCGGCGACCGGGTGATCGGCAACTTTATCCGCCAGACCGCAACAGGAACAGTATCGGACACGTTATGAGCGAAGCGATTTCACCAGCCAACGGACAAGCCCTAACCGTTAAGAAACTGTTCAGTCGTTCGACTAGCGTTGCGATCAACATTGCCGCGCCGCCTGAGACGATTTGGGCGCTGCTGACAGACGTGGACAGCTTTAAATCGTGGAACAGTACGATCGTTGATCTGACGGGCAAGATTGCGCCGGGCGAGAGAATCCAGCTTCGCTCGACCTTAGCGCCAGAAAGAACATTCAAACTAAAGGTCAAGGAATTCGAGCCCGCCAAGCGACTCTCATGGGGCGATGCGATGGGAACTCGCATTTACACACTTACCCCGTCAAAGAACGGTACACGCTTCATGATGTCCGAAACAATCGGAGGTCCCATCTTTCCGTTGTTTGCTAAAATGATCCCGCCGTTTGACGAGTCATTCAATCAATTTGCCCGCGACCTGAAAACGGCCGCAGAGGAGAAAGCGTGATGCCCGACTACAAGAAAAAGATTGGTACAAAGGATTCGCCACTCGAATTGCAGACACCACCGGGGACGAGTTCATACACGATGCACGTTGATGAAAAGGATGGCGTTGCCATTCTTGTTTGTACCGTTGGCAAAACGGTTCTGCATTACGATCTGCGTTGTATTGATCACTTGGCTGCGATGCTCAAAGATCACGGAGACTGGATGTTGCTCGGCAGCAAAGACGAGAAGCAAGATACGAAGCCGGATACCATTGAGGACTGGGCACGATCGTCAGCTAATCCGATCGGCGGCTGGTATGGATTGAAAAAGAACTTTCGTGGTCGATTTGCAATGTATGTTCCTCCCCTGATGGAACGCCTCGGTCTTGCTGAGGTTGAACACAACGCACGCGACAATCGCATGCGATACAAGAAGTAGGCGGATAACCAAGCTGTGAACCGGGTCAGATCGCGCGCCCGGCGACGCTATGGAATACAGCAATACCAATTACATATTGCTTGCGGGAGTCATCGAGGCTGTTTCCGGAAAGAGTTTTGAAAGATTCATGTCTGAGGAATTGTTTCAGCCGCTTGGCATGAATGACAACGCGTTTGGAATTTGCTGTCGGATCAACGCTCGCCCAATCAGGCATATGACTTTGATCAGATTGACGATGACCGAACGCCAATCGAACCAACATGGCTGGACGGTGTAGCCGGAGATGGAGCTGTTTTCAGCAGCTTGAATGATTTCGTTATTTGGGATCGGTTTTGGTACGGCAACTCACGCGTTTCCAATACTCTGCTTGAGCAAGCGTTTGACCGTCCAAAATTGAAAGATGGAAGTCGGTCAGACTATGGATTTGGATGGGTCGTGGAGCGAAAACGACAGTGGCATAACGGGGCGTGGCTCGGTGCGAACACGTACATCGTTCGATACCCGAAGACTCGCTCTTGTCTGGTAGTACTCGACAACTCATCGAACCTCAGGTTGGACAGCATCGCGGATGAAATTGAGGAAGCGCTGAAACCGATTTTCACTGACGATTAAATCGGATACAGTGGGCAGAACCAAGCCGTGAACCAGAGCGGCGAAGTCGGCCGGATTTGAAATGGACAACCTTTCGTCGCCGCCCGGTTACGGCGGTCGTTCGCCGTCTGAGAACATCTGATTCAAACTCGCAATGGAATGCTAAATGTCGTACGCGAACCCATACTCCTTTACGGACGCGAAACTGACACCGTCTCATTCTAATTCCACCCTTTCTCGCCTACCGATACGACACCTTGGCCTTTACGTTCCCGCATTTGTCCTCGGTTGTATTATTGGGACTGAGATTGCCTGGAACTGGTTAATTAGCGAGACACTCTGGGCTGCGTCGCTGCTTTGGCAGCAGCCCCTCTCGATTCTTGCCGAAAATTTCGCTGCATGGCTCATCGTATCATTGGCAATCGCGATTCTGACCTTCATGGTTTTCCCGCCGCGATCTATACTCGCGGTACTGATTCGCGGCACTGTCGGCGGCTTCGTTTTTGCGCTTCCCATGCTAGGCATTGGCTGGCTTGCAACGTACCTTGCGCAGCGAGGAATCGGACTCCCAGGGTTGTTTTTCCCAGAGTCACTGCTTGTTCGGTACACGTGCTACGCTGCCTTGGCAGCATGCTTCGATCTGCTGGCTTGCTTGCTGTTGAGCTGCGGACGTCGGCGAACCATGCGATGAACTGAAGTCGCGGAATCGGGCGACTTTGGAATGGAAAATCAACTACCGCGACTCGGTTATCGCGAGCGCTATTCGAGCATGAATTAATCGCGCACGCGCATGAGCGTCATGATCGCTGCCCTCCTGCTTGCAGCGAACACTTAAGCAGGCCATTCATAGTCGAGGACCTTGATGATTCATCAGCTGAAGTGGGTAGTTGCCGGAGTGATCGGCGGAGCGGTTGGGGCGTGGGCCTGGGCAGCTATCACCTACTGGACCCATCATGAGGTTGGCTGGATCGCCTTGGGCATCGGAGTCCTGGTCGGTATGGCAGTCCGGATGGCCGCAGGAAACATCCGAGGATGGGCACCTGGCATCACAGCGGCTATTATCGCGGTTCTGGCGATCATCGGAGGTAAGTTTGTCGGGACACAAATGCTGTTCGATTTGGAACTTCTGAATCTCACCAATGATGTCCGCGTTACGGATGAGGAGATGGCGGTTGTCCAGGCGATCAAAATCATCCAGGAGCGTGACGTTGCGGGAGAACCTGTGAACTGGCCTCCCGGTCAATCGGCGACAACAGCAAAACAACTCTCCGATTTTCCGGTCGACGTGGCGACAGAAGCGAGAGCTCGTTGGAAAAGCACACCGCCCGGCGAGCACTTCAATCAGAAAAACGCCCGCAAAGAGGAACTACGGTCCAAGATTCGGACAAGCGCTGATGGTCTCCGTATGGCAGCGTTTACCCAGAGCTTCAGCACGATTTACGGATTGTTTTTTCTGCTGGCGATCCTATCGGCATTCAAGATCGCATCGGGCCTGGCAATTAAAGACTGATGAATCGCTCGGCCGGTATTTGCTCCAATACGTAAACTTGACCTATGATGACGCCGTATTGTTACCGGCTCATATAACTCCGAATAACAATGCGGTGAACCGGAGCGGGCGAGCCGGGCGTTTTCAAATGGTGAATCTCTCACGCCCGCCCGGCTACCGCCAGTGTTCGGCCACGAATCACTTGTTGGTTTGCAACCTCATCTTCGGAAGTACGAGCATGAGATGAATAGAAGTCGTCTGCGCATTCTTATTGAGGATCCAGATGCGTTTTTTGAGCAGCTTTCTGAGCAAGGCGTAGAATGTAGCGCAGCCGGTGTAAGCAGCACTGCTTGGGGGACACGCGAATTCGCACTCTTTGATTTGGATCGCAATGCTCTGACCTTTTACCGTCACCTGATGGTTGCGGAAAAGCGATTGTGACCGAATAGCGGCCGGGGTGAAACAGAGGTGTCAGGAGCAATACTGTTCGGCACGAACTTTGCGCATGCAATTTTGGATGCTTTCGGCTCGGCGATTGCGCAGGCGGTTTCCATGTGGCGGGCGATCCGCCAGATTGACGCAGCGCGAGCCTGCCAGTGCCCAAGCCAACTCCCAGACGTCGCCCGCCCCCTCAATCCCCAGACGCCTTTGTCCGCGATGTGATCGATACGTGGACCAAGGCCGGTAAAGGGCGTGTTGGTGCCGGATCGGCGTCGCTGGGACATGATCTATTAGGCCAACGGGTGTTGGTGCCGGATCGGCGTCGCTGATGCTCCTTGATCCGGCCTACGTTTTTGGCATGACATCGTTTGAGAGTGGTTGGCGGTAAGTCGCCGTGCTGTATCGACTCTGTATTCCCGCTGCGTCCATGTTTGCATGCCCGTTGCACTGCGAGTGATGAGAGCATTCAAGGCAACGAATGCTCATCAATTCTGCCGCAGACGACCGTTTCAAATGCCAATTCGATGGATTTGAATGAGGGGTCGCAGAACTCGTATCGGCTACGCCAGAGCCTTGCGGATCGCTTGGTCCAAATCACGCTCCAAATCGTCCGGCGATTCCAGCCCGACGGATAATCGGATCAGCCCATCGGTGATGCCAAAGCGAGCACGATCGGCCGCGTCGTAGCTGGCGTGAGACATCGTGGCCGGTTGCTCGATGAGCGATTCGACTGCACCGAGGCTGACGGCGAGATGAAACAACTCGATCGACTCGCACGCTTTGGCCGTCTGTTCTTTGCTCGCGTCCAATTCGAACGTCACCATCGCGCCGTAACCGCCTTCGAACGTCGCCTCGGCCCGCTTGTGCTGGGGATGCGTCGCCAAGCCCGGATACATCACTTCTCGCACATGCGGATGGTCCATCAACCAATGGGCGATATGCATCGCGGTTGCCGACTGTTCTCGAACTCTCAATTGCAACGTCTTGATCCCGCGGGCGACCAGAAAGCAGCTCAGGGGGTCGAGTACGGCACCGGTCGCGTTCTGGATATAGTACAGCTCGTCGTGGAGCGCCTTGTCACGGGTTGCCAGTGTCCCGCCGAGACAATCACTGTGTCCGCCCAGATACTTGGTTGCCGAGTGCATCACGATGTCGATGCCATGTTCCAGTGGCCGCAAGAGCGCCGGGGTCCCGAACGTATTGTCGACACCGATGATCGCTCCACCGCGGTGCGCGACCTCCGCGAGTTGTGCTAGATCTGGGATGGACAGTCGCGGGTTACCGATCGTCTCGGCCCAAACGAGTTTCGTTTGCGGGTTCATCGCCCCAGCGACTGCGTCGAGGTCGGTCATGTCGACGAGTGTCACCGTGATGCCGGCGCGGTTACAGATCTTGTGCAACAATCGATAGGCGCCGCCATACATGTCGCATCCGGCCACCACATGATCACCACTGCGCAGCAGCATCGTGACGCAGTGGATGGCGGCCATTCCGGACGAGAAGGCGAGCGCGCCAACGGCACCTTCGAGCGATGCGAGCGTGGCTTGGAGGTTGCTTCGCGTCGGGTTGCCACTGCGTGAGTAGTCGTATTCGCCCCAGACGCCGGCGCCTGGTTGTCGAAACGTGCTGGCCAAGTGGATCGGAGGAACGACGGCGCCCGTTTGCGGATCCAATTCGTTGCCGACATGAATCGCTCGGGTGCGAAATGAGTGCGAGTGAGTCATGGGGACCAATTACGCGTCGAGAGCTTGTTTCAAATCAGCAACGAGATCGTCACCGTTTTCGACGCCGCACGAAAAACGAATCATGTTGTCGTCGATGCCGAACGTCGCACGCTGCTCGGCCGTGCAATGGTAGTAGCTCATCACCAGCGGTTGCTCGATCAACGACTCGACGCCACCCAGACTGGGAGCGATCCGGGCCAGTTTGGCCGCATCGACGACCCGCGAAGTGGCTTTCCAATCCGCATCTGCCACCGTGAAGGTGATCAGGCCGCCGAAGCCATTCATCTGCGCGGCGGCGATCGCATGACTGGGGTGCGACTCGAGGCCGGGATAGTACACGCGCTGGACACGCGGATGATCGGCCAAGAACCTGGCAACCTTCAACCCGTTTTCATTGTGCCGCTGCATCCGTAACTCGAATGTTTTGAGCCCACGTTCGAGTAGGTACAAATTGTGCGGCGAATTGATGCTGCCCAAGATTCCTCGCAACGAGCGAACTTGTTCCAGCTTTTCCTGGCTGCCACAAATCACTCCGGCGATCAAATCATTGTGACCGCCCAGGTACTTGGTCGCACTGTGCAGAACATAGTCGACGCCATATTCGATGGGGCGAATGTTGTAAGGCGTTGCCAGTGTCGCGTCGATCAACGTTTCGACTTCGTTCGCTTTGCCCACCGCAGCAAATTTTTCCAAGTCGATCGTGGTCAAGTGCGGGTTGGTGGGCGACTCGCTGACCAGCATTTTGGTGCGGTCGTTGATGGCGGCTTCCATCGCATCAAAATCGCCGGTGGCGACTTGGTGCGTGACGACGCCGAATCGCGAAAGATGCTTGGTGCAAAACTCGCGGCTGCGATGATAACACTGGTCAAAGAAAACGATTTCGTCACCCGAGTTCAGTTTGCTCATCAGCAAACCGACGATCGCCGCCATCCCGCTGCTGTAGAGAATCGCGTCTTCGGCACCGTCCAACGACGCTAACTTTGCTTCGACGCTGCGTTCATTCGGATTGCCGTAACGCCCGTATTCTTCGCGTTGCTCGCGGCCTTGCACAAAGTCCAGCAGCCGATCGGTCGACTCGAACGTGTACGTGGACGCGGTGAAAATGGGCGCCGAAATCGACCCTTCGGGTTTCTGACGTCGTTCGCCGGCGTGGACGCAGCGGGTGGACAGTCCGAGTGACTCGTCCATCCTGGCCGGAGCCGCCGGTCGGGATTTGCCGTTTTTCGCGGGCCCGGCGGTCGTCGTCGGGGAATCAATAGCGGTCGGGCCACAGGGGGCCGCTGAACCGTTGGGGGAGGGCTCATCCGAAGGAGTGACGGAGAGCGAGTTATTCTGAATCGTTGTTTTTGTTGTCATGGCTCTTTAGCAGGTAGGCTGCAAGCGGCCGCAAATCCCTCAATCGCGAGTGGATGCCCCTGGGATCGTCGTTGTCGACAGGCATCACAGCCAAGACTAACCGGCCAAGGCGATTTCAGCAACCACTTTCTCGAGCCAAACCGTCTCGGTGCCGAAATGCCCCGCTCGCCATCGTTAAGATTGCCAAAGTTTACCGGCGACGGAGCGGACGCCCGAGGGTTTGGCTCGCAGTGGCTGGCTTGCAGTCATTAGCCGCCCAAACGCATCTGCCGCCCAAACGCATTAGCCGCCCAAACGCATTGGCCGCCCAAACGCGATGGTTGCTAGAGCCCTGGATCGGAAGACGCCCAGCGGCTGGACACGAACCTGTGTCGTCATTTCATCGATTTCGGTTAAGTTGTCGAAACTCGATTCACTTCAAGTCGACCCCGCGTGTACCCCCTTAAGGAAGCTCCATGCGATTTGTCTCGCTGATCCTCATTGCATTCAGTTTCGCGATTTCGTTCAGTTTCGTTCCTGGCTTGACCGCTTCGGGCCGGGCTGCGGACGCGAACCCCTATGCCGTCAAGGCCGCGGAAGTGACGGACTATATTCAACAAACTTTTCACGACCCCAAGACCGGTGTCTATCTGAAAGCCAAATCGAACCCGCGTCCTGACTACGTTTGGTTGCAGAGCGTGATGTTTGCAAACCTGATCGCCGCCTCGCGGGCCGACCACGACAAGTATGCACCGCTGCTTGAAGATTACTTCACGTCGCTGGATATTTATTGGGACGATCAAGTCGCGATTCCCGGTTACGAGCCCGCGCCGACCAAGGGCAATGGAAACGACAAGTACTACGATGATAACGCTTGGTTCGTGATCGCCTTGGTCGAAGGCTATCACGACAATCATGACCCTCGCTATTTGGAGCGAGCCGAGCAGACGTTGCGTTTCGTGCTCAGCGGCTGGGACGATGAGGCTGGTGGTGGAATTTGGTGGCATGAGCGTCACAAAGATGGCACCAAGAACTCTTGCGCCAATGGTCCCGCGGCGGTTGGCTGTTTGAAATTGGCGGAGTTGAAGCAAGGTGCTGATCGAGACGAGTTGATCGAACGAGCTCGGCAAATCGTTAAGTGGACATGTGACGCGCTACAGGACGACGATGGGTTGTTTGACGATCGCAAAGTCGTCGCGACAGGCGAAATCAAACGCGGCAAGCTGACGTACAATTCGGCGCTGATGCTGCGATCGTTCTTGGAGTTGTACCGCGCCACCGGGAACGAAGCGGATCTCGATGAAGCGAAACGTATCGCTCGCGCGGGCGATTGGTTCTTGGATCGCGAGACCGGCGTTTATCGTGATGCGCTGCGCTACGCGCACTTCATGGTCGAAGCGGACTTGGATCTATTTCAAACGACGAAGGACGAATACCTGAGGACGCGAGCCCGCCAGAATATCGATCACTGGTACGACGCTTGGAAGACGGAGAAGCCGGACGACATGATGACGAGCGCGTGCTTGGCTCGAGTCCTCTGGCTGATGCGCGAGTAGCCACCGCTCCGCGCTTTTTCAAATCGCCACCACGCTCCGGCTGAGACTCTCCAGCTAGATACGCCACTCCTGCTGACGGAGGGGCAGCCGCGAAGCATGTCAGCTAGCAAACCGCGGGGGGATGCAAAAGACAGCTTGCGTTGAGGTTTTGCAACCTGCGAAAACGGCGGAGCGGGATCGCGGGAAGCCCCGCGACAGTTTGTCCGCATTCGCTGCGACGCTGCAACCGCCGCGGTGCCGATAAACGTGATAGCGGTCTGGCCCCAAATCGCTGCGGAGCTCCGAAACCCGGATGTCGATCCGTGGTTTGAATAGTAGAGAAGGATCACTACCCACCTTGAGGACGGATAATAATGAGTTTTACGGTTGTCGTCTGTGACGAAGGTCACCGTATTCACGCGGCGCGCCGATTGGGCGGCCAGACGTTGCCCTGTCCCAAATGCGGAACCCCCGTCACGGTTCCTGAGGCCAAAGTCGACCGGCTTTCCGATACTGCCGTGCTACGAATTCTTACGGATTCCGAAGCTGCGGACAGTTCGAATCCGCGAACATCACGTGTCGCGTCGGCTAATGGCAATTCGACGGTCAGCGGTTCGAACAACGCTTCGTCTAGCACTTGCGTCGCCGAAGCGACGGATAGCGACGATACGTCCACGCGCGCTTGTCCCAAGTGCACTGTTCAAATTGGACTGTATCTTTCCGTTTGTCCGTTTTGTCACTGCTATGCCGGGCCTGTCTCGGACTATTGGAACAAGATGCTAGGGGACGCGTCTCCGACAAATCGGCAAAGCGCCTGATTCGTCAACTTTCACTGGATCCAATTTCATTTGGACCATTCAGGAATCGGCGACAGGAACCAGCCTCCGATTTCAATTCGGTTTCGTGGAACGCCAGGCGCCGGTTCGCCGGTCAATTGTTCAATGGCCCAAGCCGAGGCGCGGGCTGAACCGCCGGCGGGGCCCGCATACTTGCGCAAGTCCGGCAGCGCCGATTCCGCTTTCATGCGACCGAGGCTGATCGCGCTCATGAAGCGAACCTCTTCCATCTCAGGCTCCAGGGCGCTTACGTCGTTGAGTCGCCCGAGTAAAAGCTTGACCAATTCCTCTTCGGGTGCTGCCTCGTGGATCCACCCCAGCGCCCAGATCGCAGCAGGACGAGGGTGTTGTCCGATCAACATGTTTTTGGGGATGTACAATCGCATCAGCGGGTCTGCCGCTGCGTAGCGCTGGTCACCCATCGCGATGAACAGGTGCGCGACTTGATCGGAAAACCCAGGCATGTTGTCGTTGATTTCGCCGGACGCGAATCCGTCATAAACACGTTGAGCGTGTTCCAGCATGTCCGGCAATAGCTCCTTGATTCGCAACTGGGCCAGCCCCCATGCGCTGGCAACTTTGACTTCACCCCGATCATGACTCAAGAGCTCCACAAACCGTGGACCCGCATCACGGTGGTCCAACTTGGCAAGCACCACGATGGCTTGTTCGCAACCTCGCCATGAGTCTTGGGCGAGCACCTTGGACGTTTGCGTGATGACTTCATCGCTCATCCCGTCGAGCTTGGTGAATTCGATGAGTCCATTGGCTACTTCGCGTCGCAACGACGGATTCTCATCGTCAAGCATCGCTGCGAGCGTCTTGACCCGCTCTGGTTTCTTGGTGGCGAGCATCGATCGCGCGCATGAAGTGCGAACGCTGGAATCGACACTGGTGACAAATTCATCGACGCGTCGTTCGACCAACTGGGGATCGATCCGTAGCAACTGGGCCAACGCACCGGCTTGCACCGCGGTGCTCGGTTCACTCAATAGTCCGTCAAGAAAATCCGACGCCTCGTCACTGGAATGAGTCGCCAACATTTCGATC
Source organism: Pirellulaceae bacterium (assembly GCA_041741195.1). GTDB lineage: Bacteria > Planctomycetota > Planctomycetia > Pirellulales > Pirellulaceae > JBBSJZ01. The sequence continues at coordinate 81,885 of JBGSKM010000022.1, read as the reverse complement.
GCCAGCAGTGAACCCAGCGGATTTCGCTCGGTCGATTCTTTCGCAAGCTTCGTGGCGGTCTCGACCAGGCCTTCGGCATCGATCATGGCGAGCGATCGGGCGGACGCCAGCCGAATGCTTGTGGGTTCAGCGCGGTTTCGAACATGATCCAGCAGCAACTCGCGCGACTCGTTCGACTTCAATTGCCCGAGTCCCTGGATCGCCAAGATCATTTGGGTGTCGTTGGACGATGAATCGCGAACTCGCGCAAGCCACTGGTCGATCATCTCGGATGATTGCCACTTTGCCAGAGCCGGTTCGATGATCTGCGACGCACTACCGCCGTAACTTGCGGCAACTTCGGCCAGCAGACTTGCGTGGTCACGCGAGTCCAAGACGACGAGCGCATTGGATGCTGAACGAACGAGATCCAACGATTGGTCCGGGGACTTGAGCAGCGCGACCATGTCGGGCTTGATCGCATCGACGCCTTTCAAGCCTTTCTGGTGAGCGATGATCATGCTGTCGATCACCATGCGTTTGAGTTCCGCATCAGGTCGCTGTAGCGCTTTCATCCACAGCTCGAGCAAGCCCGCCTGGAAATCTTTGTAGTCCAACGTCGACTGCACGTCCGGAGACTCGTAGATCGGCAAGTCGTATTCGAGAAACGGGTTGGCCGCGGGCGATGACTTGGGACAAGCAACGACGGTGGCCACGATGCAGAGGCACACAATCACGCGTTTCAACGTTGTTTTACAGTTCATACTACTCATACGGCACGCGTTAGCCGCCATACCTGGATTCCCAAGACCATGAACATCACACACGACACAATGCCTGCGACCCACCAGGCGGCAGGAAGCAGGTCGTAGTTCTCGAAACCGGGAGCTCCGATCACGTGCAGTGCGGCTCCCACCGGAGTCGCCAACAGGGCCGTCTCCACGGTCTCGTGACCGAACGGAGCATCGCGACCAAGCCAAACGAGAATCGGAGTCAAGAACAGTGCGATGACCGAAACGTAGGTGGCAGTGGTTGATACGGCGGTGCTACGAAACAGACTACCGATGGCGGCGCTCACCGCTAACGCCTCGATCGCAGTCCACACCAAGCATATCAATACAAAATTGACTTGAAGCCACATGACCGGTTGAATCAAAATCATGATCAGATAACCGGGAAGCGTCGCCATCAGGACTAACCCGAGGGTCCACACGACACTGAGCACTTTGCCGCTGACAATGCGGAACGACGACAACGGCGTCAAACGCAACAACTCCCAACCGCTTCCGTCTCGTTCACCACTGATCAAACCGGATGCCAAACTAGGCGTGAGGACGACCACCAAGATCACTTGCAGCATCACCATCAACCCGCCAATGGTCTCCACGCCCCAAGACGTGGCGCTGGTGGCCGCCGCGAACGTGACAACGATCGACGCCACGGCGCATGCGGAAATCAACCGCAGCAACCATTGCGAACGACCAAATTTGCGGCATCGAAACTCTTTGACCATCACCGGATTCAAATACCACGGGATTCCGGCTTTGCGTCGTTGAGGGTCGACCACGTACCAAAATCGACGTGCCGTTCGCGCCCCGAAACTTCGCTCGTTCGTGATCACGCCCTTGGCGTGCGAGCGATCAAAGATTCGATAGTTGAACCGTGACAAAGTCACCGCCGCGAAAATACCACTGGTCAACAACGTCACGATCATGAACTCACGCGTCGTCGATGCGGTCTTCAAGCCCGCTGATCCCACGCCGCTGTGACCCATGATCTCCATGACGGCAGGGATGGGCGAAATGTTTCGCAACCAACTCGTGATCGTCGAAAGAAACCCACCCACGCCAGGAAAGAACGCTGCCGGTACGAGGGTCAAAAAGAACATGGCAAGAATGATGGTGTATGTGATTCGTACACCCGCGTCGGCCGTTTGCACGTAACTGCTGACCAGCATCCCGAGTGTCGCGTATTGAATCACTAACAACAATAAAATGAGATACAGCAGACCGAGTTGGCTTGTTAAGTCGATGCCGCCCATGGCGAAACATGCCGCGGACGCTGGCAAGCTGCAAAGTAGCACTAACAGACTGAATAAAAGCACTCCGGAGATCTTGCCAAAGTAGATCGAAAATGCACTCAGTGGCGAGTTCAGTAGCAACGCGAGTGTGCCATGATTTTTTTCATTGACCACCGAGGTCGCTGGAAACGCGGGAACGAGAAACACCACACCGGCGAGCAGCCCATATCCGAACACGCGAAACACTTCGAGCGACTGTTTGCCACTCAAATCGACCGTCGCGTCGGTCGGCCATCGCATGAGTACCGCGATCGAAAAAGCGACGGTCAAGCACAACAGCACCGCCATCGCGCGGGGTGAACGCAGGATGCCATAAAACTCTCGCTGGATCACGGGATTGATCATGCGTCCGCCCCCGCGGCGAGTACATTCGTCGCGTCCGCATTTGCGGGTGGCGCGAGGTCGGATTGGTCGCCGGCGTTGGCGACGGACAAGAACGCGTCCTCCAAGTCCGTCGCGACTTCGCGGAACTGGATCACTGTCTCGCCTTGGCCGATCAAGTGCGACAACAAGGGAGCGACATCGCGATCGTGCAACTGTGTCGAAAATCGAACCATCGTCTCCGCTTTGGCGCAGCTCACATCGCTCGGGTCAAACTTCGTTTCGCCACTGCGCTCGTGCAGCCATCGACGCACCATCTCGCCGACTCGATCCACTTGATCCTCGGCGATCAACATGATTTCGAAGGTCCGTCGTTGTTGGACATCGCGCATGATTTCATCGAGTGTCCCGAAAGCACGCAGTTTGCCTTTGGTGATCATCGCCACGACGTTACAGATTCTTGCGAGCTCGGGAAGAATGTGACTGGTCACAATCAACGTTTTGCCCATCTCCGAAAGCCGCAGCAACATCACTCGCATGTCGATTCGCGCCTGGGGGTCCAAGCCGTTTGCTGGCTCGTCGAGAATCAATACTTGGGGGTCATGCATCAACGTGCGTGCAATTGCCACGCGTTGTTGCATCCCACGACTGAGCGCATCGACAAACAAATCGTGCATGTAGGTTGCCCCAGTGATGTCGAGCACTTCACCGATGCGTTTGAGTCGCTGACGTCGACCGATCCCGTAAGCGGCGCCAAAAAAATCTAAATACTCGAACACTCGCATGTTGTTATAGGAACCAAAATCGTCGGGCATGTAGCCCACCAGTCGCTTGATTTTGCGAGATTCATGCAGACAATCGGCGCCCGCGATTGTGGCACTCCCGCTGGTCGGTTTTGACAGCCCCACCAAAATGCGAATGGTGGTGGTTTTGCCAGCGCCGTTGGGGCCGATGAAGCCAAGAATCTCGCCCTTGCCGACTCGCATCGTCAATGAATCGAGCGCGGTAAAGTTCTCGTACCGCTTCGTCAGCTCTTTCGTTTCGACCACCGTTTCCGAGTTACTCACCACTGGCTCCCGTCGCGACTAGTCATCAAAGATCGTTTCATTTTGGTCCAAAGTTTTTGTGGTCGTTGTGAGCCGACGGCGCTAGCCGCGGGCCTTACAACTTAATTCTTGCTTCCGGATCGGCGTCGCTGACGCTCCTTGATCCGGCCTATGGTGAGCCGACGGCGCTAGCCGCGGGCTTTACAACTTTATTCTTGCTGCCGGATCGGCGTCGCTGTCGCTCCTTGATCCGGCCTACGGTTTAGAGCTTGGTCCCTTCGACATCGACTTGGATAAAATCGATTTTCCAGATACTTCGGCTCGGCTCGCTGATCTTCGCGGTGATTGGCCCGTCGCCTACCGCAGTCGCGTTCTCGGCAATGGCTTTTTCTTGTTCGGCTTGCAATCGTTCTTCCTCGCTTTGCGAGATCGCGATCGAAAGCACCACTCCACCTTGGTCATTCAGTGTGAGTGCGTTGGGATCGTCGATGGTGAATCGCAGCACACCGCTGGGATCTTGTTTCGTGAACACCGACTGGAACTCACCATCAATCAAGCATCTCACGTCGAGCGTTCTCGACGGGGCGCTCATCTTGATTGTGACCTCCGCGCGACTCAAGCGACACGGCGTCAATGAATTGGGTATCACGCACTGCAACTCCGCTTCGCTGGGCTGGTTCATCTCGATCCACTGGCCCGTGCGAGAGTTGAAGATCGCTGTGAGCCCGCGAGTTCCCGCGTAAGGTTCGATGCGTACGAATGTCGCTGGAACTTTGAATTCATCACCGCTGGCCGTCGGTTCCATTTGGATCGGCAGCGATACCAGCGCGGACCCGCGACGATCGAAACCATCATCGAACCGGACACCCGCGTCGACAGGATCGGTCCATACCAGCAAAATGGGCTCGCGACCGAATGGTGGGGTTTCGCGGCCAAGCATCTGGCGAAGGAGTTCTTGACGATCGCGTTGGACATCGGACACGATCGCGGATCGGATGAATTGATCGGGTGCGAGCACGTCTTCACGGTCGCTAGTAAATTGCTGTGCGGAGCCGGTCGCGAACTCAACGGCCAACGATGGGGCGGGTGCGGCGATGATCACACCGTCATCCGCGCCGATTGCATTGAGTCCTTGGACACGCCCTTCGAAACCGTTCTTGGTAAACTTGCCCTTGACACTCCATCCGGGTGACAATTCCGTGGTCGTGTGTGTTTCGACATGCCGCACGACGCCTGGGGGCTGGTTCACGAAAATCCATTCGGATTTTCCGCTATCGTCCCACTGGATGCGTTTGACTTCGCCGTCTTCCAAACCATCGTTGAGCATCGATGTCGTGTCGGCCGACGAAACGATCTCAAATGGTCGCGAGTCTTGGCTGTAGACGGCAGCAATCGAGTGAATACTCACTTCGGAGGTGCTCGGCAAATTGCGAACAATTTGACTGAGTGCGATCGTCGAGGGAACTGCACCCGTCTTCGCTTTGCCCATCATCACGAACGTACCCGCGGCGACGATCGAAGCGATTGGAATAACGGCGGCTAAGTAATGCAGATTCTTTCGTCGGGACAGCCAAATGCCGGAGACGACGACGGTCGTTAAATGCAATCCCAACAACAGCGCGATGACCGATCGTCCGGGAATCGCATAGCCGATCTCGTCATCCACGAACGACTGCAATTGCTCCGTCGGCTGGGGCGTGAGCGAACGTCTCGCAAAAAAACGTCTCGACACGCTCTCAAACACTGGTAACGGTCTGGCGCCATCCACCAACCCGCGAGCGCCGAGCGTCGTGAACAGGACTTCGCCATTTCCAATGCGTTTGCGAAATGCGGCGGGCCAACCGTCGATCGAGCAAACGACGTCGTCGGTTTCAGCGATCACACGCAGAAATTCGACGGGCGTATCGGAAACCCACTCGTCCACTCGGCGGTCGAAGCTGTTGACGGCTCCGTCGCCGGCCGACAATTTGAATCGGTTGAGTTCGACGCGATCGACGACGGTGTAGCACATGATGTCGCCCAGAAGCTTGCGTGCGGCATCGGGACTCACTTGATCCGCCATCAACCAGATTTGGCCGCCGTCCTGCACCCAGCTTTGCAATCGCGAGAGCGACATCGTATCGTCGAGCACGCGGTCACTGGCGATGACGATTTGGTCAATCACATCGAGTCCGACAGGGGAGGATGGCAGCAAGTAGTCGTTGATATAGATCGGCCCCATGCCACCGTTGGAGCTGCTGGCAGCGTCGCGTCCTGCGTTCACCGTGTTGGCGATGTGATAAACCCGTTCGCTGGCGATATCGTCGCTGGGGTCCGCTTGTTCCAGGAGTAATGCAACCCGCGATTCTTCGTCGGAGACCAACAGCGACCGAGTCGTGCTGGGCATGCCGATGGAGTCCGTCTGGAACTGTTCGGTTCCCTTGGATGCATCACGAATCCGAAGCGATGTCATATCGATCATGCGCTGGTCGTACGGGATGTCCGCCGGAATCCGAATGGGCAACCAGGCTTGACGTCGCGAGCCCGCCGGAAACCAAACTCGTCGGGCATACTGGAGATTAGTATTATTGTCGACGATCACGGCGACCGTTTCTTCGAAGTCTTGATCCGTCGGGTTGATGCCCGCGACACTGAGCATCGCCCATCGTCCCGGCACGTGCTGTTGCATCCCGCCGGGCGCCACACCGACACTCGGGTCCAACGCCGATTTCTTCGGCGCCGGTGAGTCGTCGCTTGGCGTGGTCGTGTCTTGTCCGATGGCGTTCAAGCCAATCACGGACAGCACCGCGATGATAGTGAAAAGTAACTTCAACCGCTGAAGCATGGGTCGTCAGATAAGCGTCAAAAGAATTGTGTCGTACAAATCAGCTAGACAACCTATCCGACTGGTGAGCCAGAAAAAAGCAGGGACAGCGTTCGGCGACCAATCATTGTCAAGATTTACGCTCGCGGGTTAGCGAATCCAGTGTCAACCGACTTGCTGTTACGACGGAAGTTGGCTGATCCACAATCGCAAGAACCGATCGTTGATGACATACGATTTTGCTTCACGTTCGATCAGATCCTTGGCAACCAGCGATTCTGCCGCACGCTGGGCATTCGATGCGCTGCGAAGTCCATATTGTCGCGTAAAGTCAGACGAAAATGGCTGGGGAGGCGTATCGCGATCAGCCAGTCCACGCAGGAAACGCTGTTCATTCTTGGTCAGTGATTCCCACAAGATGACGTAAGCATGGCTCTCGCGACGCAGTAACTCTGCAACCGCTTGGTCGATCCGGCCAGCGTCGACTTCGCCACCGGGCTCAATTAGCGACCAAAGGACGTGGCAAAGGTGCTGGGTATAGAACGGATGTCCTTGCGTCCGCTCACACAGTAGCGAAATCAAGGACGCTGAGAACGTCTTTTTCGCGTCTGCAAATCGATTGGCGATGAACGGCTGCCAATGTTTCGTCGCGATCGGACCAACCGGATAATGCATCGCCGATCGGTACAGCGGACGTGATTGGTCTAAGAACATCGACTGCAGTAGATGCTTTCGACTGCCCAGAAAAAGATAGGCGACGTTCTTGTGATGCTGGATCGAACTGCGAATTTGTCGTTCGGCTAAATCGTCTTCATAGTCGGCGATCTGTTGAAACTCGTCAAAAACCACGACCACCGTTTTTCCGCTCCGTTGGGCCAATGCCTGAGGTGCCGCAAGCACTTCCGTTAGATCGGTTTTCGACACACTGCGACCGTCGATTCCAAAGTCAACCTTCGGCTGGCCAGAGTCATCCAGAGAAACACTCGGCCGCAGTCGCCCAAACATTGTCTTTCCGAATTCGAGCAATTTTGTCGTCTTCGTTTCGGCCGCGGAAGTGATTGCTCGGGCGGTCGTGGTCGCGAACGAGGCCGATCCGTCGGTTGGCCACAGATCCACGTAGACCGGAATGAACGACTTTTTGGGAAGTTTGTCGAGCGCCCGCATCACTAACGAGGTCTTGCCCATCCGCCGTTCCGCATAAACGAAACAGCGTCCGCATGATCGCATCGTCTCCGACAAAGCGACCAATTCCAGAGTCCGATTGCAGAACTCGCCGTTCCCAACCACTCCGCCGTATGTAAACGGATTCATCACTCCACCCTCCCCCGTCAAATTACGCAACGTGCGTTACGCAGTATGCGTAACGCGAGCGAGAAATGCAAGCTCGGGCGATCAGTCCGACTTGGCGGCGAGACGCTTGAACAACGCTTGCACTTGGTCGTTGAATTCTGCGGGTGATTCGTCGTTGTGGCCGTGTCGTTTGCCTACGATGAATCGCTTGGTCGTTGAGGGGATCGCGTCGTACAGGCGTTTCGCGGAATCCAGTGGAACAATTTCGTCAGCGTCACCGTGCCACTGGATGTACTCTCCGTCATAGTTGGACAATCGCTTGGCGGAGGGAAAGCGGTTTCGCATCAGCCAGCGGACCGGAATCCAGGTGATGTGCAGTGCTGCGACATCGACGAGCGAGTCGAAGGTGGTTTCCATCACGATGGCTCGCGGTTTGGTGACTTCGGCGACACCCGCCGCCACGCCTCCGCCGATCGATCGGCCCCACAGCACGATGTCATCAGCGCTGGTTTGTTCGCGCTCGGCGAGCCACTGGACCGCTCGAACTCCATCGGCAACCAGTGCTCGTTCGATCGGTTTTCCTTGGCTTTTGCCGTAACCGCGATAGTCCATCACCAGCACGCTTGCGCCCAGCGCGTCGCGCCATTGATCCATTCGCAAGCCACACGTGCTCACGTCTTCGCCATTGCCGTGGAAGTAAACGGCACTGACCGGCGAATCGTCGTGCGGCAGGTACCAGCCGTGAAGTCGTGTACCATCGTCCGCTTCGATCCAAACGTCTTGAAACTTCAAATCGACTGGATTCCAATCCGCCAGCGACGCATCCGGAACTGGGTACACGAGGCCGCGTTCGAAATACATCATCATTGCCAACACCACCGAATAGCCGATCACCAGCGACGCAAGCAACACACGAAGCGAGCGATAGAATGTTCGCACAAGAATCACTCGCGACGGGTCGTTCGTAGCGGAAAGGGAGGTTGTTCGTTATCCACAATCAGATGCAAATCACGCTGCGGGAATGGAATGCTAATGTTCGCTTCACGGAAAGCACGCAGTATTGACGTATTGATCTCGTGCGTGACGCCAATGCGTCGATCCAAATTAGCGAGAAAGAATCTCGCCGTAAAGTTGAGCGAATTGTCGCCAAACTCTTCCAAGTTGATCAGCGGCGCGGGATCCTCCATGACATCGGGATGCTGGGTCAAAATTTGACTCAGGATGCTGCGCACTTGGTCGGGGTCGGAATCGTAGGACGTGCCGACGCTGATGCAAACTCGATTGATCACGTTCGTCAGGGACCAATTCAGCAACTTGTCGGTGATCAGACTTTTGTTGGGTACGACTAATTCTTTGCGATCCCACCCCGTGACGGTGGTCGCACGCATTTGGATGCGCGACACAATCCCGGTGGTGCCATCAATGGTGACCACGTCGCCCACTCGGACCGGGCGTTCTAGCAACACGATGACGCCGGATACAAAGTTGGCGACGATTTCTTGCAATCCGAAACCCAGGCCGACGGAGATTGCGGCGAGTAGCCAACCCAGCTGCGTGTACGGAATGCTCAAAAGACTGAGCACGAGCAAGATGCCGACCACCGTCAAAACATACCGGAAAAGCGTCGTGAGCGCGTATCGCGCCCCACTGTCCAGCGGCGATTGACGCAGTACCAGCAAATCGAGCAACCCAGGTAGATTGCGGACGGCATAGACCGTCGCGACGATCGCCGCAATCGTGTAGACGACGTCCTTGAGTGTCACCACGACGACATTTTCGCCGACACCCACGTCCCAGAATTGGACTTTGTCGAGAATGTCCAGCGCCGGTAGCACGTCACTCCAGATGTAGGCGAGCAACAGGATCGAGACGACGGTCGCCACTGTCGTCACCGTGCGCCGTGTTTGTCGATCGAGCGTGGGAAGATCAGTGGTTTCTTCTTCTTTGAGTTCAATGCCTTCTTCGGCCAAGTTGACGTCGGATTCGGCCAACTTGGCTGCGACAAGTCGCTTTTCCCGCTTCTCTTTGGCTTGGCGAATCGCCGCGTCGCGATGGTGAAGTGTCAACCAACGAAACATCATTCCGATGACCAGCACGACCATCACCAACAGCAAAATGGAAATTTGCAGAAGTTGGCCCAGGCGATAGGCGGTATCCAAGTATCCGGCCAGCGACATGATCGCGAACACCAGTGGCAAGCCCACCAGAACGGCCCAGATCGTCTTGCGGAAACGATACACGTTCGAAACGGGAGTCGTATCGGCAATTTGTACATACAAAACACTATTTGGTCTCAGGATCACATGATGAAACAAGGCGATCAGCACAAACAAACTGGTGGTCGTCAAACGGTCCGCCGACGCTCGAACCACCGTGTCGGGATGTTCATGGACGAGCATCACGAGAAAGATAATGATCCCGCCAAATGCTGTGTACCATCGCAAGTGGAATCGCAGCAGAGATCGAACGGATTCGTGCCAACCGAAATGCGCATCGGCCAATCCTCCATCCACGCAAACTTCACGAAGTAACTGGCGCGAGGCGACGAACAGGGCAACGATGAGCAACCCCATTGAGACGCCTTCGGCAAACGTGAGTCGCATCTCGCCGTTCATGATCGTCCAGCCCAGAACCGCAAATAGCGCTGGCCACGCACACGCGCTCAAGATCGTGTTGACCAACGTCATCACGGTTGATTTGTATTGGGCGTTGTAACGACTCGCCTTACCGCCCTCTTCACGAATGCGTTTGCGTACATTCGGCTGGGTACCGAAAAGTGCGCCGAGCCCGATGAGTGCGAGCAGGGTCGTCAATGGCTGGGATAAGAATCCGTCATAGGCGGCTCGCAAGGTTTCTCGCCAATGCTCGGGGCTAACCAGCCAGGTGATCACCGCGCGGATTGACTTGAGTTCGCCAAGTGAAAATGGCGGTGAACTGCGAATCCAGAAAACTTGTTTGTCGACGAAATCATTGAACTCAGTGATCGCTCGACGCAATTGTCGGCGGATCGTGTCACCGCTGACCAAAGTTTGCAGCAGCTCGCTTTGAGTCTGAAGCGTATCGTCGACCAATTGTTTGCGAGTGACCAACAACCGAAGCTCTTCGGAGAAAGCCGATGCCTCATCGGGTATCGCCGGTCCATTTTTTCGACTGGCCTCGGCGGCGGCAATCTTCTCCGCCAACTGCGACGACTCGTCCTCCAATTCGAACAAGTCGATTTGATAAGATCGAATTTTTTCGGTGAGATCGTCGCTCGGTTGGTATCGATTCTTAAGCGTTTCGTATTCTTGTCGGCGCTTTCGCAACATGAGTCCAAGTGCGTCCGTTAGTCCGACCGCGTCCACTCGATCCTGCGACTCTTTCAAGTCGGCTTTGACGGATTCAAACGCCTCTTTCGTCTCGTTCAGTATTTTATTGGCGATCGCCGCCTCATGAATCAATGTTTGATGTTGCTCGCTGAGCGCGACGTTCGTCTTCGCAAGGCTCTTAAGGGAATCATCAACGGCGTCGACTTCCGCACGCAGCGTTTCTGTCGTATCGATCGCTTTCTCTTGCTGTTGATTGGTCAAGGCCTCCTGCAACAGATCCACTTCATCACGCAACCGTTTGGCATCCAGCTGGGTACGTGTGCGTCGCAGCGGAAGCAGATCGTTGGTCGCGACGTAGGCCGCCTGTTCCAGATTCAATTCACTGAGACGATTCTCGGTGGCGAGTTTTCGTGCCGACAATAGCGCCGCGCGGGCTTGTGTTTCGACCAGTGTTTCGTTTGCAGGGACCGCCCGACCCATTTGGTCGTTGATGACGGCCATGTCAGCTTCGGCTTGAGCAATCTCGTTGGGGATCTCCGTTAGACGACGTTGACGTCGTGCCGGTTCACTCGTGAGCGCCGCGACCTTTTCATCCATCTCGGACAACTCCAGTCGAGCTTTGGCCAACCTCGCCCGAATGGCATTGATTCCCTCGCCCACCACACCGGCGATCGATGGAACTTCCGAGGACGCCGGCTCGGTAGAAAGCTCCGCGATTTTCGCATCGGCTTGCTCAGCCATCGCTGAGAACTGATTCGCGTTCTCCCGGCTCGCTTGCGCGGTTTGCAGTTGTTGTTTCGCTTGCTGGTAGAGCTGCGTCGCAGTCGCTTTGACGGTTTCGTCCAGTTCGGTATCAGCGGTGACGTCGCTGAGTGACGCGTCGACGGCATCGGTGGCGGTGGCAATCGGAGACGTAGGCCGCGCCGTGGCCGCGGCCGCAGGATCACTTTCGGTGGGCGCCACAGTCGATGGTGTTTGGGCACTCAGCGGCGTCAGTGCAATGCCATGCATGCAAAGCAACATCGCGGCGGTTCCCGCGTATATCAGCATGCGAATCAGAGGAAGTGCGGAACCGGGCGAGGTTCGGTCGGACCAAGAGTGATGCGGAGTATCGAGCATGTTCACGATGGGACGGTTGATGCAAGTAAATGATTCGACATCGCAAGTGACAGCGTCGTTATGCCGCTTCCTCAGCCGTAGGGCAACGCGGCGACGCTAACGGCGTGCCACATGATAGAAGCCGTCATGACCGGGCTCGATCGTGATGTCAATCCGGAACAGTCCACTGAGCTTCTCCGCGACCAAGATCTCGCGCTTGGGGCCCGATTCGACCACTCGACCACGATCCAGCAGCACGACGTCGTCGATCTCGGGGATGATTTCTTCGATATGATGCGTGACTAACACCAATGTGACGCTGGTTCCCGCAACGATTCTTCGCAATGTTTCGAGAAAATGGATGCTCGCAGCGATGTCCAGTCCGCTCGTGGGCTCGTCGAGTACCAATATCTCGGGCTGGTGAACCAACGCGCGAGCGATCAACACTCGCCGACGTTCGCCCGTTGAAAGCGTGTCGACGTGCCGATGCATCAAATGCGATTCGCCGACAAGCGCCAATGCCTTCGACACCGCCGATCGGACTTCGTCATTGATTTCGACACCGAACTCCGAGAGCTCTGTCGCGGTGATGCCACTGGCAACAGCTTGGTCGACGGTCATCCGCCCCGTGCGCCCTTGCGAGAAAGAAAAATCGAGGGCGGTGGAGACGATGCCCATGCGTTTCCGCAACTCCGAAACGATCCAGTCGTCGCGACCAAGGATCCGCACCTTGCCTTGATGTCCGTCATCTTCCACCGATGGATAAAACTGCCGCACCAGTACCTTGAGCAGGGACGACTTACCCGAACCGTTGGGCCCGAGAATCACGGTATGACGACGCCGGGCAATCGAAAGGCTGATGCGATCCAAAATGCAATTGGAGTCGCGATGAACCGATACTTGGTCGAGCTCGAGTAACGAGGGAGAAATCATTGAGAGGCGTCGAGCACTTCGAGTTTTGTTTTTCCGTCGGAACTCATCGGCATAAGGGCACCGGTCGCCTGGAGCGCCTCGCGCATCGAAACGACCATCGCTTGAAGCTTCTCTGGTTCGTCCATCGCGAGATTGTTCGACTCATCTCGATCCTCGGCAAGGTTGAATAACTCGTAGCGAGGCGTTAACGTCTTCGCCGGTGAACGATTCTTTTCGGGATAGTAGTGATACACCAGCTTCCAATCGCCTTGGCGAAGCACCGTGAAATACGAGCTGCGATGATCATGCGGAAAGTGCATCAAGAACTGTCGCTCACCGGACTCGATCTCGCGACCGGCTAATTCCGGTAGCAAATTGATCCCGTCAACGGGATGGTCCGACGCAATTCCAACCGCACTGAGGATAGTCGGAAACAAGTCATAGATCGCGGCAAATTCATGTCGCATGACGCCCTGGGCGATCGGAAAACGCGATTGCAGTGCGGACCGGTCGGACGGCTTGGCCCAGGCGGCAATGAACGGAACTCGCATACCGCCTTCGTAGTGCGTCCCCTTTTTGCCTCGCAGCGGCGCCGCACAGCTAATCGCATACTGGTCACCGCGGGGCGCATCGGTACCATTGTCGCCGACAAAGAATACGAGCGTATTTTCAGCAACACCCAATTGGTCCAGTTTGTCGAGAATGTCACCGAGCGATTTGTCCATGCCCTGGACCATCGAACCGAACGCCGCAAGTTTCGGATCGGCGCCGGAATAGTTGTCAACGAAACGAGGGTCGGGTTGAAAGGGGGCGTGCACGGCGTAGTGCGCCATGTAAGCAAAGAACGGTTGTTGGTTAGCTACGGCTTGTTCGATCTCGCGATTGACTTCGGTCGTCAACACTTCGGTCAGATACAAATCCGAGCCGTGATAAGACTGCAATCCGGGAACCCCGCGACGATCACGTTTCGGCTTTCCATTGCCGAAATTTTCGCTCGCGTAATAGCTGCCGGGTTGTCCGATCGCCGATCCCCCGATATTGACGTCGAACCCGATCGCGGCCGGGTTCTCGGCCAATGAATCGTTCGGACCGAAATGTCCCTTGCCACAGTGAATCGTGCGGTAGCCGGCACCGGAGAGCAATTTCGGCAACGTCGTCTGGCCTTGAGCGATCCCAGTCCACTTCCAATCCGCCGGTCCGAACTCACCCTGGTTGTTACTTTCCGGGCGAATCCACTGAGTCGTATGATGACGCGCGGAAGTCTGGCCAGTCATGATCGCAATGCGGCTGGGCGAACAAACGCTCATCGCATAAAAATTGCTATATCGAATTCCTTGGGTGGCAAGTCGCTGCATGTTGGGAGTTCGGTAAAACTCGTTGTGTGGATGCCGCTGCGGTTCGCCGTCCTGGTCATACAGGAACGGAACTGACGTATCCATCAATCCCATGTCATCGACTAAGAACACCAGCACGTTCGGTCGATCGGTCTCTGCGGCACCAGCCACCAAAGTCGAGGCGCCAATCGCGATCAATCCGGCAACCAGCAAGACATGTCGATAGAGCTTCATTGGATGACAATAAATAGCGGGGGAGGGAATCGTTACTAACCCGACGCTTGAGCGAGTAGGGAATCGCGGAGGGTCACCAATTTTTGATTTTCCGGTGTCATGTCGTTCGCTGCGATGCGGATGTTCGCCAAAGCTTGCGTAGCCGCCTTGGGATCGCGGAGCACTTTCAATTGAATTTGAGCGATACGAATTCGAGCTTGATTGGCTAGCTCGCCGCCTCGATCCGAAACCAATCCCAACGCGCCCAGTGCTTCCGCGAAACGCTTCTCACTGGCAAGTAAACCGACGTACGACATCAACGCTTGATCTGACAAACCGCGGGTGAGATTGAGCGATTCCAATCTCGCATAATGCTGTTGAGCCAGGTTCACACTCTTGCTCGCAATCGCCTGACGAAGCAAGTATACCAAACGGTTGAACTCCGGATGCGACGACAGATCGGGTGGTGTGACCTGCGTCGGTGGCAAGTTGTTTTTTCGTCCGGCAAAGAACGATCGCTTCGGCTGGACCGCGGCCGTGGATGACGATGCACTCGCGAGCGTTGCCTTGCTTGTCGATTTTGCCGGACGCACTTGCATGGCTCCCGCCATGGCGGCGGCATTTTGCCGTGTGCCCTGGGTCGGACTCGTTGCCAACGCCGCGGTGACTGGGTCGTAGCGATCATCGTCTTTCTGTTTCAATCGCTGGCGCTGTTCGGGCGTGCACAGGAAATCGAACTCCTGCAGCCACTCATTGCGTGAAATGACGTCCCAACCTTCACAGTCGACAAGGTTTTTGCGCAACATCCACACGCCGACGGGCAATCCGATCAGCGCCCCGATGATGTGCAGCATCTCCGATGACATCGAAAACCCGCTGAGAAACAGAAACAAGAGTTGCAGCATCACGAACGCGGCACCCAGTTTAACGATCCGAACTTCGAACGTTCCGAAGTAGAAACCGACGAAGTAGAAGCAATCCATCTCGTTCTCGGGTGCCCAGAGCATCGCGATGATCATCAGCGCAAAGATGACGCCCGACGCGCCCAGTGCACCACCCTCGCTGGCCATCAAAAACATCGGCAGTTGCACGGCGGCGCCATCGACGGCAGCCATCGCCATGTAGATGCCAAGGAAGGGGAGGCTCCCGATCTTGCCTTCGACGACCAACCCGAAAGCCCAGAGGAAAAACATGTTGCCCATCAGGTGCATGAAATCGCCGTGCATGAACGCCCCAGTGATCCACTGCAGCGGGTTGATGGTGTCGAATTGCAAGATCAACCACTCGAGCGATTCTTCTTCCACGTTCCCGAGCATCAGTTGGAACGTCGTCGCGAAAAAGATCACAATGTTGACGACGATCAGCGTCCCCGTCGTGATGGGTAAATGATACAGCGGTGCGTCGGTGGAGTAGGGTGCGATAATCATTTCGCAGTGTTCCGCACGCGGGTGACGAGGATGGAGTTGGCGGCGTATCGTTCATCGACCACCAGAATAGCATCCCACGACGCTCGCTGCGACAAAGCCTGTCCGCGTTCGCCAGTGCCCGTTGCTCGGTCGGCGCCTCAAGGCTGGACACCCACATGCGCTGGTGTGCAGGCTTTAGCCGCCCAAGAGCAATGTTCTTTTGAAGCCCCTTGCTCGGTCGGCGCCTAAAGGCTGGACACCCACATGCGCTGGTGTGCAGGCTTTAGCCGCCCAAGAGCAACGTTCTTTTAGAGCCCGTTGCACGGTCGGCGCCTAAAGGCTGGACACCAACACGCGCTGGTGTGCAGGCTTTAGCCGCCCAAGAGCAATGTTCTTTTAGAGCCCGTTGCACGGTCGGCGCCTGAAGGCTGGACACCAACATGCGCTGGTGTGCAGGCTTTAGCCGCCCAAGAGCAATGTTCTTTTGAAGCCCCTTGCTCGGTCGGCGCCTAAAGGCTGGACACCAACACGCGCTGGTGTGCAGGCTTTAGCCGCCCAAGAGCAATGCATTGTTGATGAGTTGCTCGGTCGGCGCCTAAAGGCTGGACACCAACATGATTTCAAGATCGCGCTGTTCGGCGGCTGAACCGACGCAGACGAGTGACGTGCCGAAGGGCAACTTGACTCGTGCGAATACTTGCTGCTCGGTCAAACATGCTCGACGAAAAAACGCGTTCATCGTCGGACTGGGGATCGATGGCGAGCGGGGTTCCGAACTCGTGAGACCCTCTTTGATTCGAAACAGTAGCTTGACGAAAGTCGTCCAGTAAAAGAAATACTCGAGACGGTCGACGGCCAATCCGCAGCGATCAGCGAGTTGCTTGAACGTGCGACGCGTGTAGCGGACGAAGTGATGATTGAGGTCATCGTGCGAGGTCCAAACGCAGGGCAGCGCCGGGACGGTGATCAGAATCTTGCCTCCTGGTTCGAGTAGCTCGAGCGCATAATCGAGTGCCGCATCGGGCTCTGCCAAATGTTCCAACACGTCGAGCATCAGGATCAACGAAAAACGCGTGCCAGGACGATAAGTGCGGTCGAACGGGCCGCAGTGAATCCGCGATTGGTACTTGCCCGCACGTGCGACCAGCGACTCATCCAATTCCACGCCGTGCACTTGCCCGTACTTTTCCCACGATGCGAACGACCACCCGCCGCCACATCCGATATCCAGGAGATTCGCGTCCGGACCAAGCGGCAGCGAATCGATGATGTCGAGTACAAACGCGGATCGCGCTTGCCACCACCAATGCTCTTTGGCCAACCGTTCGTAGTTGCTCGCGTATTCAGCGTCCACGTGTTTCGCCGTCTCGTCCGATGACACGATCCACGACGTAATGCGGGCGTCGCTTCACTTCGTCGTAAATGCGTCCGATGTACTCACCGACAACACCCAAGAACAATAATTGCATGCCGCCCAAAAAGATGACTGCGAAAATGATGGCCGTGAATCCCGTGGGTGATTGGTCGGACGTTTCTGCATAAAAGAATTTGGCAAAGAGCGAATACGCCGCAAAGATCATCGAACAGAATACGACGATTAATCCGAGTACCGTCGCCAAGCGAATGGGGATCACCGAGAACGCAAAAATCCCATCAAATGCCAAGCGGAATAGGCGTCGAAAATTGTACTTCGATGTTCCACTGTGTCTCGCCGAACGCTCGACTTCAATGCCCACTTGGGAAAAACCATACCAAGTTCTCAGCCCTCTCAAATAGCGATGTCGCTCCGGTGAATCTCGGACCAATTGGACGACTCGGCGCGAGACCAGAGCAAAGTCACCGGCACCTTCGGGCAATTGCAAGTCCGCCAACCATGACATCAGTCGGTAGAAGGACGCGTAGCAAAATCGCATCCACCACGATTCCTTGCGACGAACTCGAATCGCGTACACGACGTCATGACCCAAATGATATTGTTCCAACATTTATGGGATAACTTCGGGTGGATCTTGCAAGTCGGCATCCATGACGACCACCACATCGCCGCGAACTTCGTCCATCGCCGCACTTAGCGCCGACTGGTGACCAAAGTTTCGCGAAAGTGAGACGGCGACAATTCGTGGATCGTCCTTGGCCGCCTGCTCCAGTAGCGCCCAGGTCTGGTCGCGGCTTCCATCATCGACGAAAACGATCTCATGCGGGCCGCCGGGCAATTGATCCAGCACCGCACCAGTTCGAACCAGCAACTCTGGGATCACGGAAGCTTCGTTGTAGACAGGGATCGCGAGCGACACTCGTGGATCATTCATGGACCGAGCTCCCGCCAAGCGACCGAAAAAGTTGGCTCGGATTCAGGCCCCAATTCTGTTTCCCGCACGAAGTGTTCGACACTGGGAAACCGCGTCGAGATCGCTTGTGCAAACTCGAAGGGAACTCGCCCCGAAAATTCTCCGTTCCAGTGGAACACCACCACTTCGACACGACGTTGATCCAGCACCTCTTCGATACGACGAAGCCGAGTTGCCGGATCCGCGACAAAGTCCGGCTCAAAGAACTCATAGAACGAACGCGTCGGGTTGATGCGGTTGGCAAGAAAGTAGATCTCCGGACAATCCACCATCGCATAAATCGCCGCACCATCACCGGAATGTCGCTGGACCGATTTGACCACCTGCTCATACAACTTTGCTTGACTTGACGACACAAGAAGCCCGCCGCGATCTAAATCCAATCGCGTGTCTTCGTTTCCCGCGATGTAGCGAACACCCATTCGCTGAATTCGACTGTGGTTGAGCCACACTACCGTGAATCCGAGAAAGAAGACCGCGGCGGCTAAGTGCAACTGGGTCGGCGCAAACTCTTGTCGGGCGATGATCGCCACCAGTGCCAAGATCCCCAGCGGTATCGCATAACAGAAGTAAATGCCGAATGAATACGGGAATTGGACAAGGCTAACCATCGCTGTCATCGCCAACAACAAAAACAAAATCGGATTGTCCGGCAACGGTTTCTCGGGTGCTGAGCTCTCGAGAGTTGGGTTCGTATTCTCGCGGCGCAGCAACACCACGATCCCGACGATAATGATCACGGGGACGAGCGGACGTGCTGAATTCCAAACGAATTGATAGACCGGGTCCTGCGAACCCAGCAGGATCGCAAAGATACAAAGGGTCCAAACCGTGGCCGTCAACCAAATTTGGTTAAGCCGACGATGAATCACCAGTGGGAAAACCAACAGTGTCGCCAGCGGTAAGACGGCGAATAGCGACTTCAATGGCGGCATCGGATAGTCCGCAAACTGCATCCGTTTCTGAGGCAAGATAAACACGCCCTCGATAAAGTCACCGATCCCCGAGCGAGCGATGTAAGGCAACAGGAACACGAGCACGGGGGCGGCGACGCCGCCGATGAACCACACACCGGACAACACCAGACGTCTCATCCGCTCGGACGAACGCCCAACACCATTTCGCCATTGGTTGTAGACCAGGAACAATGCCAACGCGGAGCCGGGCAATGCAAAGTGCAAGATGTCCATCGCGGTCAGTCGGCTGCGAATGAGCAACACCAGGACTGCGACAAACATGAATAGCGAAACGGACACGAACACGCTGTACCAAGTGCTACGCTCGTTCAGCGGGATTTCATTTCGATCGTGATGCTGGTTGCGATACACCAAAAACAACAGTCCCGCGGCGATGTAGTACAAGCCGGCGACTTTGATCAGAAACGATAGTCCTCCCATGACGCCAGCGAGCACCAACCAACGACGACGATCGTTCTCGTGGTACTTGATGAAGGCATAGGTGCCGAAAACGGCGAAGAAAAGGTTGTACCACGACGGCAGTGCGGCGAAGTAATTGGGCACGCTCCATCCGATCGCGATCCAGGTTACCAGCGCCGCACACCATGCGGCGACAATCCGATTGGCGATCAAGAATGTTACCGCGGCAAAGCCGATCGAGAACAGTAGCAGCAACCATCGCATCGACACCAAATTCACACCGAATACTTGCATCGCCAATGCGTGAAGCATCGCTTGACCGCCGGTGTACGGGTCATCAAAGTCGATGTGCGGAAGCTGGCCAGCGATCACCCGCGTCGCGGACTGGCCAAGCAGCCCTTCGTCGTGCGGAATCCAACCATGGTCGTATCGCGAATAGAGATAAATCGTGACACTGAGCAGGGTGAGACCCAGCATCGGCCAGCGAGCGTTGAGAAGCTGCATCAAAAGGGCTCGTTGAAAACCATCTCAGTTGCACGCGTTCGCAATGGGGTTGCGACACACCATCACGAGCGCATCGTAGGGGATACGAAAAAGGTCCGACCGGTGAGTCGGTTCGACTTCCGAGAAGATACCAGATGCCAGTGCGATGTACTCTTCGCGTTGTCGAACAAATTGGCCTCGATCATGTTTCAACAAGAAACGACTGACCGGCGACATGGATTCGACATAGCAACCATCCAGCGTCAAAACGCGGCCACGATCACTCAAGCAGGACGCGAGAATCCGCAGCAAATCAATCGCGGTGGCATCATCCAAATGGTGCACGACGCCGTTGAGCAGCACGAGATCAAATCGTCCGAACTCAGCCGCTCGCTTCGCCGTCAACTCCTCGCAATAAAATTGACCGCGATCGCCGTAGTGCTTCTTGGCGTGTTCGATATACCGATGATCGATGTCGGTGCCGACGTAATCGACGGGCGGAAGGTAGTCGAGAACAAATCCGGGACCGCAGCCGACATCAAGTACTCGTTCACCCGCAACGGGTCGTGCAAACTGGTCGAGACAACGCTTGCGTGCTCGTTTGGCGCCGATCGCCGCCTGCAACGACAAGTAGACGGCGGGAAAATCCAAAAGTGACTTCATGACACTCGCTTGTTGAAACTTGCCGCGACCGGCGCCCCATCATTCACACCCCACGGCAGTTTCCTCCGACATGGTCGTCCACGCAACGCAGCGCAGCACTAGGGCTGGGGACGTGTGATCATCAGACTAGCGGATCGCGGTGAGTTCGTGATTTTGCGATTGAGCTCGCGCAATCGGTTGACAAACTCGGTGCGATCGTACTTTGCCCGTCGAGCCAAATCGGCTTGCAAGTTCCGTGGATAGATAAACACTTGGCGTCCCGAAGGGAGCTTCGTATCAATTCCAGTCCCACCGGCATCTGCCGCGGGATCCGATTCGTGGCTACTGAGCGAATCTATCAACGATTGAATCTCGGGCGATAGCGGAGAGCCTTCGTCGCTCATTTCTTGAGCCACCAATTGCATCGCCCAAGCGATCTGGCGGGCGGCGTCGTAGGTTACCAGCTGGTTTTCGTTCGTTCGTGCCAGCGACAACAAAACATTCCTTGCCATCGCGGCATCGATCGGTTTTTGCTGGGCCGCTCGCAATGCCGATTCGAGTGCGCGGTTGAGTCGAACGGCGGTTCCAGCGATTTGTCGGGGATCGCCGAACGGTGTTTCGCCGAATTGCGTTTGCATCAACTGCTCCAGCGAGTTCGGAGCCTCCGCAACCTGGCTGAACAATAGCGCCGTGTGCAGCAACGATTGCGGCCACTCGTGTTGTCGCGGGCGTCCCGGTGCGGCTGGATAGCCACGGTATTGTCGAACGCTGGGGATTTGCAATTCATGGTGACACGCGGCACAGTCGTAAAGGGCATAGTCGGCCCAGGCGTCATCGACGGCCGCATCGACATACAACTCAGTCGACTTCATCCGAGCTACGATCGCACCAATCAGCATTTGGCGCGTATTCCAATACATTTTGCCGCCATCGATCCCTTTCGAATTCGGAATCAATCCGGGGAAATTCACGGCAAAATAAGCATCACGCGTCGGCGACTTGGCCAGCGAATCGTGCAGTTGTGAAAGCGATTGCCAATGCCCCGGCATCTGATCACAAAAGGTTTGCAATTCGATTGACGGAAGCGGTGGATGCCCAGCCGCGTACATCTCATGCGTGACGAATTGATTCTGTTTGCGGTTGCCGATGTGACAATCCAAGCAGAGGTCCGATTGGTTCGTCGCGTTGACAAGGTCTCGCATTCCCAGGGCAAGCTTTTGCGCAGGCGTCTGAGTTCGCCACGATTTTGCAGCGTCCGGAACTCCGTGTTTCGCGATCCACTGCGTTTGATTGCCCACCTGGTGACAATAATTGCAACTGATCCCCGGCTGGGATGTGAACGGGTCGAGCACGGGCCTCTCAAAGCCAAGCTTCTCTGTGGCGTCGCCACGGTAACCGCCGTGACACGTCATGCAATTCTCTTGGAATTTGCGATAGCCCTCGACCGTGGTGACTTCATAGCCAAGCTTGTCACAAATGCGTTTACTGAGCACATTGCTTTCACCGAGCCAATCGGCGGGCAAAGGGCCGTCCAATCGCTCGGAGATCAACTCCGCTTGTTCGAGCAACGCATTCTTGCTGAGCGGTTCCACACGACGTCGGGCGATCGCGTGCTTGTCGTTTTGCAACCAGAATTGCAGTTCGGTCAAACGGCTAAACGTTGCGGAATCTTCGCCAGCGAACTCGTTGGCCCCGCGCAGGTGGCATTGTGCACATGCGGCGACGGACGCTTGGTTCTTCCAGCTCGCAAGTACGGGATCGGACGTGACCGTGCTCGCCGCGCTGTTTGATTGAGCTGACGCGCTGGTCAACGGAAGTGCGATGCAGGACACCGCCGCGATGACCCACAGGCCAGCGGCGTTCGAAAGAGTTCTGCGGACCGATTGGCCGTGTATCATCGTGCTTAGTCTCATTCCCAATCAATGCGCGCGGCCATTGTTGGAATTCGGAATCAGTTGCCGTCGGATGCCCCAGATTGTAACTCCTCGAGCGATTTTCGGAGGTCGTCCAACGATCGCTTTGGTTTCGGTTGAACGGGTTCCGGCAGCGGTTCGGTCGCTTCGGCTTTGCCTTCGTTCGACTTTTTCTTTTCTTCCTTGATCTTTGCCCAACGCGCCGCGATCTCACGCAGCTTGTCGTTCATCTGTTGGATTTCTTGCGGCTGGAGGTCGTACGTCAATCCAGCGTCACGGTCCATCGGCTGGAGTCGGACTTCGCCGAGCCATCCGGCCAATCCGAGCCCAAGTTGCATCGCTTCGCTGCGGTTCGCTGTCGGCAACCGCGGGTCACGCGTTCCCGACGCTTGCGTTTCGAATCGACTCACGTTGCGTTGGATAGGATAACCCAAACCGCGTCGCAATGCTTCGGCTGTTTCGTACAATGGGCCACTCCAACCGCCTGGCCAGCCCGATCGGGCCGCGACGGCAGCCAAATAGAATTGTGCGGCGGATTCCCAGGTTTTCCAGGTCTCGTGTTTACCGGCAGCCGACGCTACGACTTGGCCAAGCCGACGGCTTCCCAGGGCGGCACGCTCGTAATTGCCCGGATTGCCGCGAAACCAGTGATAGAGTGCTCGGCGGGCCACGATGGCTGATTCGGCTGCGTAGCTCACGTCCGGCTTCGCTTGCGACTGCATCGCCTCGCGCACATGTTCGAGTGCCTCGCGCAACAACGCGTCCTCCACGTTAGCAACGCCGGTTTCGTATCGATAGTCAATCAACCATTGCAATCCCGAATCGTTCCAGCGTGCCAGCGGTGCGATCGCATTTCGATTCGGCGCGAGCGGGTTGCGATCGTTTTTGAATCCGAGATCATGATGACACGAGGCGCAGTCGAACGCAGCGAGTTCTGGCCACTCGCTGACCGAATGCGACTGGCGTGCCCGAGTTTCGATCAATGAAAGTGCCGCGTCGGCGGCCGCCACTTGCCCGGCAAGCCAAAGTTGTGGCTCGTAGTGCTCCGCGTCGTTCGCTTCGGCGTCACGCCAATGTTTGGGTTGCCAAGCATGAAACGTCGCGAGTTCATACCGCAGCGCCGGGTGACCCGCGGCAATGATGTCGTGATTCATGTCACGGTCTTTGTCGCCCACGTGACACGAGGCACACATGCGAGCTCGTGTGTACAGGTCGCTGGCGTTCACAAAGCCTTCGTAGTGTCCCAACTCGCGCGACCAATTGGCTTGAAAGTGCGTTTGGCTCCAGATCTCACTGGGCCCGTGACAGGCCGCGCATCCGACTCCTTCGCGTGCAAAGTCGGCAACCGATTGTCCCATCGTCCGCGGTTCGTCGTGTCGAAGTGTGGTGTTGTGACAAGCTAAACAATTATCAAAGCCGACCGGGTCAATGATCTTTTTACCATCCAAGATCTTGAGGCGATTCATCATTTGAAGACTTTCGTCACTGCAAATCGTTCGCCAAGAATTAGCGTGCAGATCGTTCTCGAACCACAGTTGAAACTCGTTGCCGCGACGAGACGTCGGCAGCGCGACTCCTTGGCGCGGTCCGCCATGACAGCTTGCTGCGGCACAGGATTGGGCACCGAGAATTTGAATGTCACGTCGCAAGAGCGGTCCGTGCAATTCGTCGAGCGTTTGGGGCGAGATCGGACCAGCACCCGGGATAACGGACTCGACCGCGTGAGTCGATCGCACCGTGACGGCACAAGACGCCAGGACGATGAGAAGCAAGCACGCGATCGGCCATGTGCGGCGATTGGACATGAACATTTTGGTGACTCAGCGAGCGGCGAACCGACATTCTTCGACGGGAGAACACGCCCCCCAGACGCATCCCCCACGATAGTTAAGCTAGGTCGTACTGAAAGAGCGACGCCCAAAGCTTTCATCGCCAAGGGTGACTTCTCGGGTTGGTAAACTCAAACACCGCCCAATCGTCACAATCGATCGAAGGGAGCCCCAGTTGCCGGCGAACCCAGCCGTCGGGCTACGATGTGCCGCGGCGGTCCACCATCGGCCGGCGGGTGAGGATCCGCCACAGCCACCAAAGAAACATTCCGCCAACGACTAGCGTGCTGACCCAGTTCAAAATGCTCGACAGATTGCCGTAGTTGTCGCCCAACCAGTATCCGATTCCCGCCAAGAGTGTTGTCCAGAGGACGGTTCCGATCGCGGTGTACGCTGAAAATTTGCCGAATGGCATGCCAGCGAAACCAGCCGGAACGCTGATCAGCGTTCGAATTCCAGGAATCATCCGGCAAACGAGCACCGCCGTTCCGCCCCATCTCGCAAACCATTCGCTCGTGTTTTCAATGTCACTCGGCGAGATCGTTAACCAACGGCCGTGTCGCTCCGCCCATTTCATCAATCTGTCTTGGCCGATCCTCACAGCCAACCAATACCATAACGCCGCACCTGCAAACGATCCGATACTGCCAGCGACCACGATGGCGAGAAACGATACTTTGCCCTGGCTGGCCGCGTACCCAGCCCACGGCATGACGATTTCCGACGGGATCGGAGGGAACACGTTCTCGACCAGCATCAGGAACCCGACACCGGCCGCCCCAAACGTTTCTAACAACTTGACAATGGATTCGCTCATAAACCCCCGCACGCTGCAATCAACGTTCCATGCGTCAGTTGCCTAACTTGTCCCAGTCCAGAAGGGTTAGAATGTGCGCGCGAATGCCCGCGAATAAGAGTTTGTTGGGAAGAGGTTGAGAGACGTCTTCTATTGGCGTTGATTCGCGTGATTGGCGGGCCACTTTTTTCCACGCGGCCGGTGTGGCGAGATGCTAGCGACAATACCTGCCGCATGACGGCAAGCGACAAGGCTGAAAATGTGCCCGCGAATGGCGCGAATGCCCGCGAATAAGAGTTTGCTGGGAAGAGATTGAGAGACGTGTTCAATTGGCGTCGATTCGCGGGATTGGCGGGCCATTTTTTCCACGCGGCCGGTGTGGCGAGATGCCAGCGACAATACCTGCCGAATGACGGTAATCGACAAGGCTGCAAATGTGCCCGCGAATGGCGCGAATGCCCGCGAATAAAAGTTTGCCGGGAAGAGATTGAGAGACGTTTTCTATTGGCGTTGATGCGAGATTGGCGGGCAAACGCTTTCCCCGCGTCCCCTGCTTTCAATATGTCCGCAACAATTCCTACCGAGCGACCGCAAGCGACGACGCTGGACGTGCTCTAGAATGTGCGTGCAAATGGGAGTTCGTTTCGAGTGATCGTATCGGAGTCGCCATTCGTGTGATTGGCGGGCAACCGTTTTCCCCGGAGCCACTGAAATGGCAGATTTGATCTACAAGGAAGAGTGCTTCAAGATCATCGGAGCCTGTTTCGAGGTCTACAACGACAAGGGTTCCGGCTTCTTGGAGTCGGTGTACCAGGAATGCCTGGAGATTGAACACGAGTTTCAACGGATCCCGTTCGTGGCTAAACAGGCATTGCAATTGTTTTATCGCGGGCAGGAACTGAAACAGAAATTCATCCCGGACTTTGTCTGCTACGGGAAGATCATCGTCGAGTTAAAGGCTGTCAATCGATTGGCTGACGAGCACCGTGCACAAGTCATCAACTACCTAAACGCCACCGGCTACGAGCTGGGAATACTGGTGAACTTTGGTGGGCATCCCAAACTTGAATGGGAACGCTTGGCGCACACGAACAGGAATCTTCGAAGAGAAGGTCCGCGATCGCTGTCCGCCAGTGGCGCGAACAGACTCAATTAACTTGTACGCTTACCCGGCGTCACGTTGCCCGTTTCATTCGCGTCGATTAGCGTGATTAGCGAGCGAAGCTGATTTTGAAACAACCTTGAGGATACCTTGGAATGCAACCACAAATCGACCGACGTACCGGACTGAAATTGGTCACCGCGGGGACGCTGATTGGAATCGGCGCCGATGCGGCATTGAACGCACATCCGTCGGTTGCCCAGGAAGCGAACTCGCTAAACCAGCAATGTCCATGGAGCAATACGCACGATCGCGTCTGGATCGGCGGCGACTACTGGGCCAATCCGATGGAAGACTGGTCGATCGTTGACGGGGCGGCGGAGTGCCATAGCGCTGGCGGCAATCGAAGCATCCACCATCTCACTCACCAACTCACACGCCCCGCGGACGGTTTCGCGATGTCCGTGCATTTGAGCCGCATCGTTGATGAGGGAAACGATGGTGGCGCGGGGTTTCGGATCGGCGTGCGTAGCGAATTGAACGAGTATCGTAGCAACTGCTTCGTGATGCGTGGACTCGACGCTGGCATCATTGATAACCAATTGGTGCTCGGTTCGACCCGCAAACCGCTGGGCGACGTCGATTACCAATCGATCACATTGACGCTGCAAGGTCGATCGGGCGGTGACGGATCCAGCGGTGACACGGTCTCACTCAGCTTAGTAGCCAAGGATGCGGCACGCGACCAAGTTCTTGGCGAAGTCACGATGCAAGTGGAAGCGGATCGATTGCTTGGCAACGTGTCACTGGTTAGCAACTACACTCCTGAGAACCGTCGCAATGCCAAGGCATCCAAGTCACGATATCGTTTCCGCGACTGGGTCATGTCCGGTAACGGATTCAGCGTCCGTGTCGATCAACGGTTCGGTCCGCTGCTGTGGACGATGTACACGCTCAGCGATTCACGTGGCGACGACGGATTCGTGATGAAGCTGAGCGCGCTCACGGGGCCTCTTGGTGACAAGGACAACCACGACGTCGAACTGCTTGTCGAAGATGCTGGGTCGTGGAAGTCGCTCGGCGAAGCGACGCTCGATCGCGACGCTTGGGTTGCCACCTTTCGCATTCCGAACTGGGACGCGACGAAGGCGACGCGATACCAAGTCGTCTATCGCGAGAGCCACGTCGATGGAACTGCAACGACCGACAAGTGGGGCGGAACGATCTTGGCGAACCCCTCAGGTCGACCGCTGCGAATGGCCGCGATGACTTGCCAAAACGATTACGCGTTTCCTTACGAGCCGGTCGCCAATAATGTTGCCAAGCTGAAACCGGACCTGGCATATTTCTCAGGCGACCAGATTTACGAAAATCACGGCGGTTTCGGGATCATCCGTGATCCGGCCGACCGAGCGATCTTGAATTACTTGCGAAAGTATTACCAATTCGGTTGGGCGTTTCGCGAAGTGATGCGAGATTGTCCGACCGTCTGTCTTCCCGACGATCACGATGTCTTTCAAGGCAATCTGTGGGGCGAAGCCGGCGCCAAAATGGAAGGGATCGAAAACGGTGCGTCGTCCAAGGGAGGCTATCGCGAACCGGCGAGAATGGTCAACGCGGTCCATCGAACGAATGTTGCGCATCACCCGGATGCGTTCGACCCGACCCCGGTGCAACAGGATATCAGCGTCTATCACGGCGACATGGTGTACGGCGGTGTGAGCTTCGCCATCATCGCGGATCGTCAATGGAAAAGTGGGCCGGAACGCGTCGATACCGGCAGCGGTCGCGCCGACCACGTGCTCGATCCAAACTTTGACTGCCAAAAGCTTGACAAACCCGGTTTGGTGCTGCTCGGCGAGCGCCAAGAAGACTTCTTGCGTCAGTGGGCCAAAGACTGGCGCGGGCATTCGATCAAGGTCGTATTGAGCCAAACGGTGTTCGCGGGCGTGGCGACTCACCACGGTGGGTACGACGGCTATCTGAAAGGCGATTTGGATTGCGGATCGTGGCCTCAGACGCCTCGCAATCGTGCCGTCGAGATCCTTCGCGAATCCAAGGCGCTCCACATCAACGGTGACCAGCATCTTACGACACTGTGCCAATACGGAGTTCACAACCAGCGGGATAGCGTTTGGTCGTTCTGTACACCCGCGATCGCAGTTGGCTATCCACGATGGTGGCGACCCGATGAAATCGAAATCCCGCACACCAACCGGCCCAAGCACGGAATCGCCAACACCGGCGAATACACCGATAGCTTCGGCAATCTCGTGTATGTTTACGCAGTCGGTAATCCCGAAGTCGGAACAGCGCCTCATCGTTATGAAAAGGCGCACCAGAAAGGTAGCGGATTCGGTTTCGTCACCATCGACCCCGAAGCGAAGACGTACAAGATCGAGTCATTCCGTTTCCTCGTCGATTTGGACAATTTGAAGCCGAGCGACCAATTCCCCGGCTGGCCCGTGACAATTCACCAATCCGAAAACGGCGGTGACAATCGACTCGGCTAAGCCCACAGGAATCGGCCGGGTTGTCCAACCCCGTTGGGGTTGAGGCGCCGCGTGGAATCGGTGCCTGTGTTGTCGAACGCCTTCGGCGTTGGTTTAGTGATTGTGGACGACGTTGTTTGGACCGCAAGATCACCGCGAAGCGGTTCGACATCGAAACCCGGGGTCGCGCAGCGCACCCCGGGATGTGGCGCACATCCACGCGCGAACCCCGACGTGGTTCGACATTCAATTGTCCAACCCCGTTGGGGTTAAGGCGTCGCGTCGAACCGGTGCCCGGGGTGCTCTGCGCGACCCCGGGCTGTGTTGTCAAAACGCCTTCGGCGTTGGTTTAGCGATTGTGGACGACGTCGTTTGGACCGCAAGATCACCGCGAAGCGGTTCGACATCGAAACCCGGGGTCGCGCAGCGCACCCCGGGATGTGGCGCACACGCACGCGCGAACCCCGACGGGGTTCGACAGTCAATTGTCCAACCCCGTTTGGGTTGAGGCGCCGCGTGGAATCGGTGCCCGGGGTGCGCTCTCGCGACCCCGGGCTTTGTTGTTAAACGCCTGCGGCGTGCATTTCAATCCCACACGTAACGTTCATCGATCTCGACGCCGTACTTTGCACACAACCGACGAAATTCGTCTTGAAAAGAATCCTTGCGATGATGTTCCTCTTGATTCGCGATGTACTGGGTCAACGCATCGATGTGACTCGGGCTCACCGAAAACGCCCCGTATCCCGTTTGCCAATAAAAATTACCAATCTTCAATTCCGACTTCGCCCATTCGGACGACTCCTTTTTCAATTCGCGAATCAACTTTGCGATATCAATCGTTTTTCCCAATCGGCACAGAAGATGAACATGATCTTCCACCCCACCAATGATTACGGCTGGACATTTCTGGTTGTCACATACACCGGCGAGATACGCATGCATTCGTTCGCGTGAATCGGCATCTCGTAACAGAGGTTGTCGATTCTTTGTCGAAAACACGATGTGCACATAAATTTGAACGAGAGATTGCCCCATAAGTTCATCATCACGCAAAAAACATCGTGTTTCCAACAGACACCGACCGCGAAGCGGTCAAACAACATAGCCCGGGGTCGCGCAGCGCACCCCGGGTACTATGTTTCAAAAATAATGGGCGTTCTTTATGGCAAGTACGTCACTTCGCGGTCGTTACTAAGCTTTTCACCGTCGGTGCAGCGGCCGTTGGCGACCTGGTCGTCGAGGATGGCGAGTAGCTCTTTGACAATCTCCGGATGCTGTTGCACCAAGTTCATGGATTCTGCCGGATCAGCACTGAGATCATAAAGCTGCATCGAAGGCAATCCCTGATTCGCGGCCTGTTTCTCCTTGGGATAACTCCAACCTCCGCTGCCAGCGGCAAGACACAACTTCCAAGTTCCGCGGCGGATCGCGAATGCGCCTTCGATCGAGTGGCTGACCAGCGTCATTCGCTGCGAGGTTGCGTCGCCGGCAAAGACGCCGTCGAGACTGTAGCTATCCTCGCCACCAATTGACTCACGCGGTTGGTCCGTGATCGTGCGCAGCGTCGCGTAGATATCGGTCAAGCACGCCAGGGCATTGGTTTCTCGCCCGGCATCAATGTGCCCCGGCCAACGTACGATCATCGGGACGCGATGGCCACCCTCGAAAATGTCGGCCTTGTGTCCACGAAAGCCGCGGCTGGGGTCGTGGTCGAACGATCGTAGTACGTCGAAGTTTGCTTGCGGCGAACAGCCGTTGTCGCTGGTGAAAATCAATAGCGTGTTGTCGTCAACGCCGGCATCTTTCAAGCATTGCATCAATTCACCCATGTGATGATCGACTTGAATGACAAAGTCGGCGTAGGGATTCAATCCGCTGGAATCCTTGAACGGAGCGATGGGGACGATCGGAGTATGCGGTGCCGGAAGCGCAAGATACAAAAAGAATGGCTTGCCGGTTTTCGCGTCTGTCGCTCTCGACTTGATGTGCGACATCGACTTGTCGAACAGATGCGGCAACACTTCGTCGATCTTGAAATCTGGGCTGATCGGTCCCTTGCGGTACCATCCATAGGGATCTTCCTTGGCGGTGACGCCTTCTTCGCGATCCGGTATCGCGGTCGCCGATCCGTTGTGGACCCACACATACGGAGGCATGTCGAGCGATCCGCAATGCGCGTAGTATTCGTCGAATCCATTGATGTCCGGACCATTGGTAACCGGCTTTGCAAAATCGATCTCGTCGCCGTCTTTGTGCCAATTCCAACCCAGATGCCATTTGCCGATCATCGCGGTGTGATAGCCGGCGGATTGCATCAAGTGGCCCAGCGTCGGGCGATCCGCGGGGATCAGATGCTCGCTTGTCCCGCTGAGCACACCACGCGCCAGCCGCGAACGCCAGTTGTATCGACCGGTGAGCAGACCGTAGCGCGTCGGAGTGCATACGGCACTGGGCGTGTGGGCATCGTGAAACGTTAGCCCTTCGTCAGCCAATCGTTGGAGATTCGGCGTTCGAATTTTGCACTCGGGATTGGTTGGCATCGTATCGCCGATGCCGAGATCATCGGCGAGAACCACGATCACGTTTGGCGTCGCCGCTTGACAATCGTCGACGATGAACCACGCGGCGACCACCAACAAAGGCGCCACGAAGTCGAGAAGTTTGAAATTGAACATATCTACCAACACGGTGAAAGAGCGGATTTGCGGCCGAAAAACATCGCCACGACATTCTAGTTGATTCCTGTGGTCGCGAGTGAATTCCAATCGCCGGTGGGCGGGTTTTCGGACGTTTGATGGCGTATACTCCGCAGCGCGCATCCGTGATAATGCCGCAAATGGACGAGTGGGCGAGTACATTTTCAGGACACAGGAAACCGTTGATGATCGATGCTTTGAATCGGGACCATGGATTGGGTTCGAATTTGGCTTTCAGCCGACATGCCAGCGGATTGGTGATTGGCGAAGTCGATACAGTGGCTTGTCGAGCCAGCTTTTTTTTGCACGGCGCACACGTCGCTTCGTACAAACCGAAAACGGAATCGATCGATCTGCTGTTCATGAGCGCGGAAGCGGTTTTTGAGGACGGCAAGCCGATTCGTGGCGGCATCCCGATTTGCTTCCCCTGGTTCGGCGCACATGCGAGCGATCCATCCATGCCAGCACACGGTCTGGTGCGGCTCGCCCCGTGGGATCTCGTGTCCAGCGAAATCCAGGACTCCGCGGTGGTTGTCCGATTGGGGCTAACCACGGGTCATTGGCAACTCATCTATGAAATGAGTTTTGGTGCCAAGATGCGAATCGCGTTCACCGCGACGAACCAGTCGACGTCGGCCCAGACGTGCGAGTTGGCGCTGCACACCTATTTTGATTTGCAAGACTCGTCTCAGACGGAGATCCGCGGGCTGGAACAATTGGCGTACTTGGACCAGTTGACCAAAACCGAAATGCAAGCGACCGGAAAGCCCATCGAGTTCGACCAGGAAACGGATCGCATCTATTTCGGCTCGGTCAACCAAATCGTGATTGAGGACCGAGCACGCGGACGACGCGTTTACGTTACACCAGAGAACTCGAGTTCGTCGGTGGTTTGGAATCCGTGGATAGCCAAGAGTCAACGGATGGCGGATTTTGGCGACGACGAGTACCAACGAATGTGCTGTGTCGAGACGGCTCGAATCGGTCGGAACAAATTGGATATCGGCTCCCACGATAGCGAGACCGTCGCGTTTACCGTCGCGACCGACTAGTGATGCTCCCGTGTATACTGGTGGCAAATTCGCGACCCGACCGCGACCCGACCGCGACCCGACCGCGAACGATCGGTTGAGTTGCATCCGTTAAGTTACATCCTGTGGGAGAAGCTGAATCATGTGCATGAATCACGTTTCAGTACCAGAATCTGGCTTGCGGTTGGGGATCCAATGGATGGCGTTACGCAGGCTGGTACTGTTGCTTGCCGGCATGATCACGGCAATGTCGATCGCGGAGACGTTTGCTCAGGAACTTTCCGGCACCATAGCTGGATCGACACAACCGTCGCGACTCAAGGCGTCGGTGACGCGGGTGCAACCCATGACGGGGATTGTTTTGTGGTCCGACCACGAGAACGCTGGTACGGACGCGATTGCTCTGGAGTACCGGTATTGCGGCTACGACGAGGTTGTCAATGCGGACGGCGTCTATGATTGGGTATTGATCGATCGACTACTCGACGAAATCGCGAGCCGCAATCACCAGGCGATCTTGCGATTCCACTTTATCTATCCAGGACGCGAAACCACCGTCCCCGCGTCCATCAAGAAGCTTGGCGATTACCGCGAGACGATCGGCAAGAGCGAAGGCCAAACGACGCACTTTTGCGATTGGAGCCATCCTGCATTGCAACAGTTCTCGCTCGATTTCTACACCAAGTTCGCCAAGCGTTATGATCGTGACCCACGGATCGCTTATTTGCAAACCGGGTTCGGGCTGTGGGCTGAGTATCACATCTATGATGGACCATGGGAGCTGGGGAAAACGTTTCCGGACAAGGCGTATCAAGCTCGATTTTTGAATCACTTGGCTGGCCAGTTCCGATCGTTGCCGTGGTCGATCAGCGTCGACTCGGCCGATTTCGACTACACACCGCTTGAAGACAACGCGGAACTATTGAAGCTGGGTTTCGGCGTCTTTGACGATTCGTTTTTGTGCAAACAACACAAGAAAGAAAACGAGGTCAATTGGAAAACGTTATCGTCACATCGATGGATGCGTGCGCCCGCTGGTGGCGAGTTCAGCTACTACAACAAACGCGACCAGCGCATGGCCTTGTCGCCGGAAGGTCCCAATGGCGAAACGTTTGAGTCGGCGGCGAAGCGGTTTCATTTGAGTTACATCATCGGCAGCGATCAGCCGAGTTACCAGACGATGGACCGGATCCGCCAAGCGGGAATGTCGATGGGATACCGGTTTCGAGTCACGGGCGCACAAATCTCCGGCGGGCAACTGACGCTGCGAGTTGCAAATGATGGAATCGCGCCGATCTATCGCGATGCGTACTTTGCCGCAGGCGCTGGCAGATCGAAACAAACTCTCCGTGGTCTCCGGCCGGGGCAAGCCATCGACGTACAAGTTCCAATCGCCGATCAGGCGAAGTTTGACCCCGCGAGGCTGCGCATCGAAAGTGACTCGATCCTTGCCAGCCAAACGATCGAGTTTGACGCCGATGTCAACGTTCAAACGCGATAAAAACCGACGCGCACCCTAAACTGACGAAGCCAACCGCGGGCCTCACCATGGGTCCCTATACCGGGCCAATCTCAGATCACGTATCCGAGACACCGGCCACGGAGGCTGCCGCTCGCTCGTGACTCTCGTGTGCCGATGACGAAAGCGACACCTTGCCGACGTCCGGCTTGGTGCGGACGCAATCGACATAGTAGACGCGTTTGCCATCGACGACTTCTTCGACCAAGCCGTGGATATCGGTATCGAACCCAGGGAATTGTTCGTTGAACATGCGGGCGAACTGCAAGTATTCGATGATCGTTTTGTTGAACCGTTCGCCCGGGATCAACAGCGGAATTCCAGGCGGGTAGGGTGTCAGCAAAACGGCGGTGGCGCGGCCTTCCAAATCATCGATCTCGACGCGATCGATCTCGCGGTGTGTCATCATCGCGTAGGCATCGGACGGCTTCATCGCAGGGTCCATCGCCGACAAATACATCTCCGTCGTCACGCGAGCGATGTCGTATTTCTTGTACGTGTCGTGAATGCTTTGGCTCATGTCACGCAACCCGACTGCTTCGTACTTCGGATACTGTTGTGCGAACTCGGGCAAGATCTTCCACATCGGCAAGTTCTTGTCGTAGTCGTCTTTGAACTGCTGCAGCGCGCTAAGTAGCGTGTTCCAGCGTCCCTTGGTGATGCCGATCGTGAACATGATAAAGAACGAGTAGAGACCCGTTTTTTCCACGATCACCCCGTGTTCGGCCAAATAGCGAGTCACGATCGATGCCGGGATACCGGTTTGGGCGAAGTGTCCCTTGACGTTCAATCCGGGCGTCACGACCGTCGCCTTGATCGGGTCGAGCATGTTGAAGCCCGTTGCCAAGTTACCGAATCCGTGCCAATTGTCGTCGTCGCGAAGCACCCAGTCGTCTTGCACGCCAATCCCGGACTCGGTGATGTCGTCGGGGCCCCAAACTTGGAACCACCAATCGTCGCCCCACTCCGCGTCGACCTTGCGCATTGCGCGGCGGAAATTCATTGCTTCGAGAATCGATTCTTCGACCAGCGCCGTCCCACCGGGCGGCTCCATCATCGCGGCTGCGACATCACACGAGGCGATGATCGCGTACTGCGGCGACGTCGACGTGTGCATCAAATAGGCTTCGTTGAAGATGTGGCGATCGA
Source organism: Pirellulaceae bacterium (assembly GCA_041741195.1). Lineage (GTDB taxonomy): Bacteria > Planctomycetota > Planctomycetia > Pirellulales > Pirellulaceae > JBBSJZ01. The sequence goes on along the minus strand of JBGSKM010000022.1, from coordinate 46,716 downwards.
GCTTATGCTTCTCCGGCTCTTTCACCAGAATCTGGGATGCTTGCGAGATCCCGGCGAGCAACTTGTGCGTCGAGTGAGTCGCGAACACCATCGCGTCTTTGCAAATCGGCCGATCGCGCCCGATCGCGTGCATGTTGCGATAGAAATCGTGGAACGTCGCATGAGGCAACCACGCTTCATCAAAATGCAACGTATCAATTCGGCCATCGAGCAGCTCTTTGAGCATCTCGACGTTGTAGACAATGCCGTCGTAAGTGCTTTGAGTGATCGTCAAGATTCGAGGCTGGCGATCCGGGTGGGCCGCCTGGGCTTCGCGAGCGAACGGATTCGCATCGATCTTCTTTTGAATGTTTTCGGGGCGGAATTCGTCCAGGGGAATCGGGCCGATCAGTCCGAGGTTATTGCGCGTCGGTGTCAAGAAAACGGGAACCGCGCCGGTCATGATGATTGAGTGAAGAATCGACTTGTGACAGTTGCGGTCGACAACGACGATATCGCCCGACGCGACGGTCGAGTGCCAAACCATCTTGTTGGACGTCGACGTTCCATTGGTGACAAAGAAACAGTGGTCGGCATTGAATATCCGGGCGGCATTTCGCTCCGAGGCGGCGATGGGGCCGGTGTGGTCCAAGAGCTGGCCGAGCTCTTCGACCGCATTGCAAACGTCCGCACGAAGCATGTTTTCGCCAAAGAACTGGTGAAACATCTGCCCCACCGGACTCTTCAGAAACGCGACTCCGCCGGAGTGTCCGGGGCAATGCCACGAATACGAACCGTCGCCGGCGTAGTGCAGCAGGGCGCGAAAGAACGGCGGGGCCAGCGAATCCGTGTAGGCTCGTGATTCACGCAGAATATGTCGAGCGACGAACTCCGGCGTGTCCTCGAACATGTGAATGAAACCGTGCAACTCCCGCAGAATATCGTTGGGCAAGTGGCTCGATGTGCGCGTTTCGCCGTACAAAAAGATCGGAATGTCAGCGTTTTTGAATCGTATTTCTTGGATGAAATCGCGCAGATTCGCGATCGCCGGTACATCATCGCCCCCCGAGAACTCTTCGTCGTCGATCGACAAGATGAATGCCGATGCACGCGATTGTTGCTGGGCAAACTGTGACAAATCACCGTAGCTCGTCGCACCAATCACTTCTGCCCCCTCGCCTTCGATGGCTTGGGCGAGCGCTCGAATACCGAGACCGGAGGTGTTTTCAGAACGGAAGTCTTCGTCGATGATCAGAATCGGAAAGCGAAATTTCATCACGTACCCTTGGCAAGGAAATGGGGGAAGCGAATTCTACGCTGCTCGGTCGATGTTGTCCGCGCCTGAAATCGTGGCAATTTGAATACTCTGGCGAACCGGTTGGCCGAGACATTCGTGGGATTGGTTGCTGGCGTCGGTTTCAAGGGGGACGCGACCGTCTTCCTTCAATTGGAATCCGACTTGCGATACAATTCGACGGCGCGTTCATTCGATTCAAATTTTGCGGAGCGATTGCTTTGATCAACGGATGGTTCAACCAGGTTGGAATAAGTCTCATCGCAGTTTCGCTGGGGCTAGCGATAAGCGTGTCACCCGCCGCCGAATTGCAGTCGACTATCGATTGGCAATCATTGACGCTCCGCGATGCCAAGGGCGACTCGATCGAGGTCCCCGTCACTGATTGGAAGGTCGTCTGCTTTCTGGGGACGGAATGTCCGTTGGCAAAGTTGTATGGCGGACGGCTACAGCTGCTTGCCGACGAGTTTGATTCCCGCGGAGTGACTTTATTGGGTGTCAACAGCAACGCCCAGGACTCGCCGACCGAAATCGTCGCGTATGCCGAAAAACATGGGATTGAATTCCCCATCGCCAAGGACGCCGACCAGTCCATTGCGATTGCACTCAATGCCACGCGGACTCCCGAGGTGTTCGTGATCGACCCGCTCGGCATCGTGCGTTACCAAGGTCGAATCGACGACCAATACGAGCCAGGGATCGCCCGCGCCGAACCGACGCGTCATGATCTACGTGATGCAATCACGAACCTCATCGCTGGCCAACCACTCGCTCGGCCAGCCAAACCGGCGGTCGGATGTTTGATCACGCGAATCAAATCGTCCACGACTGATGCGTCCAAACCCGAATCGGCCGCCGCAGTGACGTTTACTCGCGACATCGCGCCAATTTTGAACGAGCACTGCGTCGAGTGTCACCGCGCCGGCGAAATCGGACCCTTTGAGCTCAGTGACTATGACGAGGTCGTGGGCTGGGGCCAGATGATGTTGGAAGTGATCGACAATGGTCGGATGCCGCCGTGGCACGCGGACCCCAGCGTCGGGCACTTCTTGGGCGAGCGACGCATGCCGGAGAAAGCACGGGACACGATCGCCCGCTGGGTCGACGCGGGGATGCCCGAAGGCGACTCCGCCGATTTGCCAACACCGCCGACATGGAACGCGGGTTGGCATCTAGCGAATTCGCCCGATACCGAGATCGCGATGCGAGATCGTCCGTTCAAGGTCCCCAGTGAAGGTGTGGTGGAGTACCAGTACTTTGTCGTTGATCCCCAATTTACGACGGACCAATGGGTGACGGCGGCTCAAGTCGTCCCGGGCAGCGCGAGCGTGGTGCACCATGCGATTGTGTTCGTGCGGCCGCCCGACGGTGACGGCTCGCGGGGAATCGGTTGGCTCGGTGCCTATGTCCCGGGCCAGCGAACGGTGATGTTGCCGCCCGGTCACGCCCGCCGTATCCCCGCTGGTTCCAAGCTGGTCTTCCAGATGCACTACACACCCAACGGAAGCCCCGCGCAAGACGCTACGAAAGTCGGTGTGTGGTTGGCCGACCCCAAGCAAGTCACTCACGAAGTCTACACGAATTTGGCGGTGAACCACGAGTTTGAAATTCCGCCGGGCGAAGCCGAGTTTCGAGTGTCGATGCAACTCGATTCCTTCCCCACGAACGGGCGGATACTCGGCGCGACACCGCACATGCACGTGCGTGGAAAGTCGTTCGAGATGACCGCCGTCGATGCGGCCGGCAAATCACAACCACTGCTTCGCGTGCCGCATTACGATTTCAATTGGCAACACTGGTACGCATTCGCGCAGCCGATCGAGTTGGACGATCTCGAATCGATCGACATGACCGTGACGTTTGACAATTCCAGTCGCAATCCCACCAACCCGGCGCCCGAAGAGTACGTCACCTGGGGCGATCAAACCTTCGAAGAAATGGCGATCGCGTTCTTTGATGTCGCTGTGCCCCGAGACTCGTCCGGCAACCAGGGAAGTAAAAAGCGACGCGAAGCAACCAGTCTCGCCACCGACTCGGACACTGCTGGCGACGCCGAAAAACAAGTTCGCGTTGAGGCGGAAGTCGAAGCGTTTCTTGCCCAGATGGATTCGGACGCAGACGGGATCGTCACGCGCGATGAAGCTCCGATTGCCTTTCTTCGTTTCGGTTTCGGCCGAGTCGATCGCAACGGCGACGGGGTCATCGATCGCGACGAAATTGAACGATCGGCTGCGGACCGACTATGACAGAACGTGAAGGCGCAAGAGGCGTCGTCGAACGTTTCTTTTTCTGGTGGGCCGATCGTCCATCGGTTCAAGTGTTCGTGCTCGTCTCGGTCACCGCCCTGACGTTGGTCGGTTACACCGATCCGTCGTTGGTGCGTGATTTGTTCATCTCGGACGAGGCCGCCGAATCATCACAGCCCAATCGACCGCGCCGCCGCGAAGCCCCAAGCAACGTGCGTGGCGAAGGTGCCGCGGCCCAGGTCGAACCATTCCAAGTATCCGGCGGCGAATGCGTGCTCGTCGCCGATGTGATCGCGGGTGATGCCAACGGTGATCATGGTACAGGTGCTGGTGGCGAACACGTCGACTTCTTTTCGCCCGCCGCGCTGACCGCCATGCGACGCGTCGCCGATGGGCTCGAAGCGATGCCGCAAGTCGCGAGCGTGTTGTGGTTGGACAACGTTCCCGGATTCAATTTGTTCGGGTTCGCCGGCACGCTGTTACCGAGCTCCAATGCATCGCCACGGCAGTTCGCGGCAGCACGGAAACAAGTGCTCGACAACCCGCTGGCCGTGGGACAATTGGTGTCTCCGGACGGCAAAACGATGCTGATGCACGTGCGTTTGGATTGGTTCTATGCGACCAGCGATGAAGCCGCGACGACACAAATCCGCGAGCAGGCGGAATTGATCGCGAGTCAAATTCCAGGGGTCAAACTCCAATTTCAATTGACCGGTCCGGTGCCACTGCACTTGATGACGGTCAACAGCCACCTGACCAATGCGGCCAAGTACCAAACGATCGGCTACTCGATCATGTTGTTATCGGCGCTGGTGTTATTCCGCGGGATTGCCGCCGTGATTATCGTCGCGATCGCGCCCGCGGTCGGCGTGTTTTGGACGATGGGGATGCTGCGTTTTTTTGATCTGCAGGACAATCCGTTCAACGACATCATTGTGCCGGTGCTCATCAGCCTCGTGGGACTCACCGATGCCGTTCACTTGATGGTCGAAATCCGTAACCAGCGAGCGTCGGGGCTCGACACTCGCTCGGCCGCGCGAGTCGGTATCGCGCGAGTCGGCCTCGCTTGCGTGATGACCAGTCTGACGACCGCGATCGGATTCATCTCGCTGTCGTGGGCGCATCACGAGATTGTTCGCAACTTCGGTTGGTGCTGTGTGCTTGGCGTTAGCATGACATTGATCAGTGTGCTGACCGTCATCCCGCTGGGTTGTCGGTCGCCGCTGGGCCGTCGTTTGCATGTCGGATTGGGAAAAAGTCTCGTTGATGGGCAATTGCGCCGCATCGGTCCGCTCGTCGATTGGGTGTTGCGACACGATCGAATGATGGCGACCGTGGCTATCGTTTCGACGATCGCGCTTGCCCTCGTGTCATTGCAATTGCAACCCGACGAGAAACGATACAGCGGCATGAGCGAAGCGGGTGAAGCGGCCAAGGCGCTGCGGCACCTCGATCGTAAACTCGGCGGACTCGAGTTTGGTTTCGTCGCCATCGATTGGACGGATGGCGCTAGCGATGGCGAGTTGCTCACGGTGCTCGACGACATTGGCGATTTGCTGCGGCAAGAGCCGCTGATCGGGCACCCTCTAGGGCTGGGCGATTTGCTCGGTGCGCTACCCGGCGAAGGCAATGCCGAGGAGCGGATGTCGCTTTTGGAATTGTTGCCGCCGAGTTTGAAGCGGGCGTTTTATGTGCCGGAGCGAAATTTTGCGTCCGTGCAGTTCCGTGTCCAGGATCTAGGGATCGCCGCGTACGGCAAAACCTTCGAGCGAATCGAAGCGGGGTTGCAATCCATCTCGGCGGCACATCCGAGTTTTCAATTGGGACTCGAAGGCGATGCGCCGTGGCGATGGAGGAATGTGTACCGCATCGTGACGGATCTGGCGACGAGTCTCGGTACGGCAAGCATCGTCATTTGGCTAGTGCTCACGATCGCCTATCGCAGTATTCGTATCGGACTGATTTCGATCATTCCGAATCTATTTCCACTCGTCTCCACCGGTGCACTGTTGGTCTTATGGGGCCAGAATCTGGAGATGGTGACCGTGTGCGTGTTCACGATTTGTGTCGGGATCGCCGTCGACGATACGATCCATTTCCTCACTCGCTATCAAGAACAAATGCGTGAGGGTGGCGATCAGCGCGAGGTGATCCGCCGCGCGTTCACGGGAGTGGGGTCGGCACTGTTGATGACCACGATCGTTTTGGTCGCAGGGATGTTGTCCGCCGTAGTGGGTGATGCTCGCGACGCCCGACTGTTCGGCATCATGGGCAGCTTGACGCTCGCGACAGCGCTATTCGCCGACGTCGTCCTGCTTCCGGCCATGCTCAGTTGCTTTGCCGCCCCCAAACAACGTTAAACGCGCGGATCTATCAGTCGGTTACAGCAAGTTCCCGACCGGTGCTTCGGCAGAAACTAAACGCAAAGCCGCCAGGACGCAAAGACGCAAGAGGAATGGATATACTTAATTTGCGTCCTTGCACCATAGCGTCCTGGCGTTAAAACGAGTCCTTGATCCACCCTGAGACCAGCAATGAGTGAGAACGAGCTGAGCCGGCTAATCGTTCAAAGCGCGATCGAAGTCCACCGCACGCTGGGCGGCCCTGGATTGCTCGAATCCGTTTACGAAGAGGCGCTGTGTTGGGAATTGAGAGAATTGAAACTCGATGTTCAGCGACAGCTGTCTCTACCGATTCCCTACAAGGGCCATACGCTCGCCTCGCCGCTGAAAATCGACTTGATGGTAAACCAGCGGGTGATCATCGAATGCAAAGCAGTTAGTCAGTACATCGCAATTTTTGAGGCGCAAACACTAACCTATCTTCGGCTCACCCAATTGAAGCTCGGGTTGGTGATCAATTTCGGCGAGCGGATGGCTAAAGACGGGATTCATCGCGTCGTCAACGGGCTGTGAAAACTGAATCGCACGACGCGACGACGCAAAGAGCAGCGACGATGCTCAGCGGCCTTCGCGTAGCCGATGGCCGAGGAAATTGTCCAGTTCCGGTTCAGCTTCGATTTGGGCGACGGTGCGTTCGACGTCGTACTTGACTCGGCGGTAGACCACCTTTTCGTCATCCACCACGACATAGCAACTGCGCGGATCTCCGTCGCGCGGTTGGCCGACGCTACCGACGTTGATCATCAATCGATTTTTTGTGTCACTGGTTCGGTAGCCTTCGCCGGTTTCAATGGGCCGAATGAATTGGCAATCCGTCGTGAACACGCCTGGCACGTGCGTGTGACCTTGGAAACACAAATGTGGAATCATCGAGAACAACTTCTCGAGCTTCTTGGCATTCTGTGTGTCTTCGGGGAACACGTACTCATTCGTTGGCCCACGCGGAGAGCCATGGACAAACAACACGCCGCCTTCGCGTACCACTCGCGGCAACTTGCAAAGGAACTCCATCCGTCGGCGGCTCGTCTCGGCCCCTTCGCCGTTGCTTTCCAATTGAGCACGGGTCCAGAAGATCGCTTGTTCGGCGGCAAAGTTGAAGCCTTCGGGATCGAACAAGGCGCTGCTGTCATGGTTACCGAGCACGCAAAACTCGAAGTTCATGACTTCGTCCAAGCACGCGCAAGGCTCGGGACCGTAACCGACGACATCGCCCAAGCAAACGATGCGATCGACATTCTGGGACGCGATATCCTCCAGCACCGCTTCGAGCGCGGCGAGGTTGCCGTGAATGTCACTGAGGATCGCGGTGCGTTTCATGGGGAGGAGGTCAGGAGTCGGGAATCAGGTGACAAGTGCCAGGTAAGTACCGGAGTCAGTATCGCGGATCAAAGGGGAGTCACAAGCTTGTCGTCCGGTCGCCTGGAACCGTAATGCCTCAAAGCGTCACTATCGACCGTGTTTGATGCGATCACCGAGAGCGTCAGCGAGATCGGGGATGGTGTAGATCTTGTCAGCCGTCTTGTTGAAATCATAGGAGACGCGGCGGTACGTCAACGTCTTGGCGTCGGTATCGAGAATAACGTAGCACGCTCGATTGTCTTCGTCGCGAGGTTGCCCAACGCTTCCAACGTTGATCATGACTTTTTGGTTCGTCAACTGGTACGTGCAATTGCACTCATGCGGCGAAATGAACTCGCACTCGGTCGTAAAGACACCCGGCAAGTGGGTGTGGCCCATGAAGCAATACCGTTCGATCTTGCTGAACAAGATTTCCATCTTTCGCTGATCGAACACGTGTTCCGGAAACACATACTCGTTCGTCGGGTCGCGGGGCGATCCGTGCACGAACATGAATTCGCCTTCGTCTTTGAAACGCGGCAACTCGCCAAGATAATCCCATCGCGCGTTGGTATCGGCAACGCTGCCCACGCCGGCATCGAGCTGGTCTCGCGTCCAGTAGATCGCTTGCAAGGCCATTGGGTTAAATCCGTCGGGATCGAACAACGCCGCCTGGTCGTGATTGCCAAGGATCGTCAGTTTCGATTTTTTACGGACCAAGTCCAAACACTCGCAGGGATTGGGGCCGTAGCCGATGATGTCGCCGAGACAGTAGATTTCCTCCACTGCCATCGAGCGTGTATCATCCAGCACCGCTTGGAGCGCTTCGAGGTTACCGTGGATGTCGCTGATCAACGCTCGCTTCAACGGAATCTTCCTCTAGGTGTTCTCAGCTACTTACGTCGCACGTTGCGATCTTTCGCGATGGCGATTGTAAAGGTTAGCAAAAATTCGCGACAATCCCACGCGGGATCAATCATTACTTTAATTCACGACGGTCGGGTCGGTTGGGGACGTTCGATTGGAAATTGCGATGGTAGCCGATGCAGTGCACCAATTGGCGATCGAGACCACCGGGCGAACGGCCAGTCTTGCCGTGCTTTGCGGCGACGTGGCTGTGCGCAGCTACCATTTGGATGATCGAACTCGGACGGCCGCAACGTTAGCCCCAGCCATCAAAGTCGCATTGGGTGACTGTGAACGATTCGGGTGGCCACTTTCGCTGATTTCAGTCGCGGCGGGTCCAGGTTCATTCACGGGACTAAGAATTGGCGTCACGAGTGCGAAAACGCTCGCTTATGCCAAGAAGCTTCCGCTCGTGGGCGTGGACAGCGTTGCCGCGGTCGCCGCAGCGGTATTCACCGAGTTCGACGATATTCACCGGGTTTCGGTCGCATTGGACGCCTACCGCGGCCAAATCTTTGCCGCGCGTTTCGATCGATCGGAGCTGCTTCCGTCCCTGGACGAACTCGCTGCGTGCGGCCAAGACGGGCGTTGGTCAGCGTACCCCGAGGACGTCCGGGTGCTGGAGGGCGAGGCGGTCGAAGCGTTCTTGACGGCTTCCGACGACCGATCGCCGTTCGCGGGTGACTGGAAAGCACTCGATGGGAGGGTTGCAGCAAATGACTGCGTCGAGCGACAGGGGCTTTCGGATCACGGGCCGACTGGGGTGGACGCAGTCGGGGTGGGGCGATTGGCGATTCGGTCGTATTTACTGGGGCGGGCGGTCAGTCCCATGGAACTGCTACCGCGGTACCTCCGTCCCAGTGCTGCTGAGGAAAAAGCAGCCCTCTCGGGTTAATTCCTCGGGTGCCTAGCCGACTCGGGCCTTGGCCAGCGTCGTTGATTCGCGACGAACTCCGTCGCTTCCGTAGAAAATCAGCGTCTCGTTTTGGAGATCCGCGATCGCGGTCAGCTTGACGCTGCGGGGACCGTGGACACAAAAATACAGTCCGCACACTTTGCCGGCTCGAACGATCTCACGCTGCGTCATCGGGAACTCCTTGAGCTCCAGGGTCCCCAGTTCGCAAAGTCGCCGCTCGATCGTCTCTCGAAGGGAATCGAAATCGATAGTTCGTGCCGACAAACCAATCATTCTGATTGCTACCTATTGGGTGCGGAAGGAAAACAAAACACACTGAGAATCCAACGCGAACAACAGGTTCAATTCGCTGGGCAAGAGGTCTATCGGCGGCGGTGCGAGAGGGCGTGAGTCCTGAAAAAAAGCTTAAGCTGAGGAACCTGCAATCGTGTCAAAGCGTTCCGATTGTTCGGGATGGTTGGCGAGCCAAAGATTGAGGCAAGCACCACTCACCAGCACCCTCCCGCACACGACCGTCGCGCTGGTGTCCAGGCTTTAGCCGTCCAAGCGCAACCGCACCCCAATCTCTTCCTTTGCTCAGTCGGCGCCTAAAGGCTGCACACCAACACGCGCTGGTGTCCAGGCTTTAGCCGCCCGAGCGCAAGAGGGGTAGAGCTCAACGTCCACCCCAAAAAAACACCCCCGGCAGGAAATCTCCCGCCGGGGGTGTCATCGTTCTGACCGAACGAGCAAGCGTCGCGATCAGTTCTCAACAATAATGCGTTGGGTGCGTCTTACCAGTTGAAGTTGGCTCCGACGTAGGCACCGTGGAGCACCAGGCTATCACTCGCGTGAACACCACCCGGGTAAAGCGAAGTACCAAAGTCTTGAGCCATTTGGTCAAACGCCGTGGCAATTCCGCTGACTCCCATCACTCGGTAGCCACCGTTGATCGTCCAAGCATTCGAGACGCGGTAGCCGAGTCCGACATTGACTTCGCCCAGCGTCGCTAGCACAACATCGCTGTAGCTGGTTTGGGCAATATCCGCGTTGTTGCCGAAGCGGTAGGCGACAGCGGTTTCGGTACCGACGCGGCGATCGGCTTGGACGTCGTTGGCATACAAACCGAACTTGCCGCCGATGTTTAGACTGAGGTGATCGGTCCAGCAGTAGTTCAGCAGTCCACCGAACTGATAGCCGTACAGATTGTTTTCGATGTTCGCGTCGTCATAGATATCCGTCGCTTGATATCCGGCGGTGCCGTCGATGTTGTATGCCAATTGTGCATCGTCGCGAATTTGGAACCAACGTGCGCCGTGACTGGTCACAATCTGGACCCGATTGGCCGCAGGTCGTGTGAGTGGACCGCCGAGCCGACCGAAGCCGCGTCCAAATGGATTGAGTCCGCAACCGCCATTGTTCCCGCACGGGTCGCATGCTGGTGTCGTGCGACCGTAGCCCAACAGTCCAAAGCTGAATAGGTTCAACTCAAGACCTTGGACGTCGAGATCGCGAGTGGCACGAACGTTCAACGCGGCGCTGGGTGCGGCGACTGGGTTGCCAGCACCGTCAACTCCCGTGATGTACTGGTAGACTTGGTTGGGCGTCGCGTCGCCGTCGAGATCGAGGTGATAGTCGTGGTAAGCTTGCATCGAAGCTCGGAAATCACCACCGCCACCGTTGATCGTGTACATCTCCGAGTCGGGATTGAAATTGAAGTATCCGATCCCCAGGCCATAGGTTCCGCACTTCAAATAGCGACCGCCCATGATCTCGTAGCCGGTCGCTGATCCGGGATCGACGACACTGGATGTCATCGCGGGTCGACCAGTCACGGTGCTCATCGCGAGCACTTTGTCGCTTTCGTTGGCAACTCGGAAGAACAGCGCGTTTGCGCCGCCGAACCAAGGGAACAGCGCGGGGCGTTCAGTCGCTAGCGAGTGGCCAAACGCACTCATCGGCGCCGAGGTTCCACATCCGCCATCCCAGGGCGAATTGACGGCCGCTTGATAGGGGCTCGCATAGCGACTGCCATACGGATTGTCGCCGTGGACATGGTGGCCTGGGGTTGTACATCCCGGTGCGTTGTATCCCGAGTCCGCATGCTCGCCGTAAACTGGTCCGACACTTTGCCCGTAACCGATGCCGCCGTCGGGACCACAGGATGCCGATCCCGAGTTGATTTGCGGATGTGAATAGTTGGCCGACGGAGCACTCGCATAAGGATCTGCTTGCGGGGCGTACGTAGGCGACGGCGCGTAGTTTGGCACTGGCGCATAGGTCGGCGCGGGAGCGTAACTCGGCGCGGGTGCGTGCGATGGTGCCGATTGTTTGGCGGGAGCTTGTGGCTGCGCCGGAGTTGGTTGGTAGGCAGGCGGTGACTGATAGGCTGGAGCCAGCGGGCGCTGTGGAGCCGGTTCGTAGCTACCCTTGTTCGGTACGGCTTGCGTCCGAAGCGGTGTCGACTGGGCGTGTGGGTTGTATTGTGGAATGCCCGGTGGGATTTCCTCGATCGAGTTATCCAAGCTCGGTTGAGGCGGCAATAGTTCGTCACCTTGATCGGACACTTGGCGGAAGACCGTAGCCGGTTGTCGAGATGCCGTGGTCGCCGGCCGTGGGTTGAAATTATTCCAACGCGATTGCGGCGATGGGGCGACTGTTCCCTGTCGCGGTGCCGCGGCGGTGGCGGTCAAGAAGGCACTGCCGTACGCTTGCCCCTGGGGCGCGGGAGCTTGCGGCGATTGGCCGTAGGGAGCTTGCCCGTATTGAGCTTGGGCGACCGTACAAACGCTCATTCCGAGCGCGATTGCAAAACACCGCATCAAATTAGTCTTCATGAATCAGAATCCTTTCTGAGTACTCCGCCAACGTGTCTGGACGACTGGGGAGGTTGAGCCGAAATACGATCCGGACGTCCATCACGACGATGACATCATGTCCATTCGCCGGGATCATCCAACAAGAACTCGGACATCCTGTTCCATGGTTCTGTCGACAATCTCTGCTGTGGGTGTCATCGTCCACGTCGCCAGCGTCCGCGGAACGATTCAGCCGAATCTCCCCCGACTCGCCCAAAGCCATCGTTCACAAATCGCAGAGAAGGGCAGCTTTACCCATCCGAAAAAGTCAACCACCGAGCCGACAAGTAGGACGGATCAAGGCTTTGCGAAGATCCGGCGGCGAACTGACGCTCCTTGATCCGGCCTACCAGAGCACGTGGTTCATGCCTGCCGGATCGGCGTCGCTGAGGCTCCTTGATCCGGCCTACGAGGACACGGAAATACGGGGCTTGCGAAAACGAATCAACGAAAAACGGGCGTCGGAATTTTCATTCGGACGCCCGCTATCGGTTGGGTTGGGTCGATCATTTCGCGACGATTACTTGTCGCGAATGTCAGCCGTCAACAAGGCTTTGGCGGTGACGCTCTTCTCGCCAGCGGTGGTAATCACCACACTGACACGTTGAGCACCAGTTGCTTGCTCGGTCGGCGTGAACGTGGTCTCGATCAAATGCGTGGTCTTCGGTTCGCTCGATGGTGCGAAGGCCACATCCCAGCCTTCGCACGTAATCGATTCAATCGTGAACGGCGTCTGGCCGCGTACAACCAGTCGTTGCTTCACCGCTTCGCCCGTCTTGAGTCCACCCAGTGCAATCGACTGGGGAGCGATGCTCAATGCACTTTCGACCGCGCCGGAAACAACCAGCGGCACGCGAGGCATTTGACGATCGTTCGTCATCACCACGACTTCGTCTTGAAAGAACCCCGTCGGGGCGTCTTCCTTCAACGTCACTGACAATTCATAGACGGCTTGGCTGCCGTTGCGTGAAACTTGCTTCACTTCAGGGAACAACCACGACTGGTTCGATCGAACGTCCAAAATTTGCCAATCGCTACGACCGGCATACAGAATCTTCGAAGCCTTCGTCACCGAGTCGCCTTGGTTCACTTTCCCGAATTCGACGCTTCCGGGATGAAACACCATGTCTTGGCGAATGTATCCGTCGACCCGCAATCGAATTTCACTGAATACCGGCTTCTGAATAACGACAGTCAACGTCGCACCGCGTTGTCCCTTGAACGTGCCCGTGTTGAAACGAGCCGTGATCGTTCCGCTGGCACCCGGTGCAATCACGGGTGTATCGACGATCGCCGTCGTGCATCCGCAACTCGCGTTGACCCGTGCGATGACCATGTCGCTGGAAAACGGATTGTAGACCGGAAATTTGAATTCCGTCTTCGAAGCTACCGCGACAGTGCCGAAGTTATGTGTTTTGACTGGAAACGCAGACTGAGACCAATCTACTGTTTGGGCGCTGGAGGACGATCCAGCAAGAATGCCGGTTGTGACCACAACCAGACCTAAGGTGACCGCGCGGAACATGGCGAATTTTTCCCCGTGAGTGGATGCTGTGTGCGAATCGACTGTGAATCAAGTCTGGCGCAAGGAAGGAACGCTGTGGGCCTGACTCGGTCGCGTCCCAATCTTCCTCCGGGACCGACCAAGACTCCGCCGGTGCATTCTCAATGGCATGTCTCAAAACCTACCGGCCCTGGACCGACACCACCAAGCAATTCATCCGTTGGCAAACCACGCGCCATCGCTAAACTTGGACACTTCCAGCACCCACTTGGCGGTCGCGTAGACCACTAACTAGGGACGGTATGAAGTTCCACTCGTCGACGCTGTAAAGTTACCCATCAAAGGGACTTAGGCAAGTCAACTCTGAGTAAAGTTCCCCCAAATTACGCAAATAACTTTTTCGTGTTGCGTAAAATAGGAAGCTTGGGATGCGTCGGAGAAATTTCTCAAATGCAAGCATTCGTCGCAGCTCGAGGCGGGCGAGCGCAATTTGAGACGGCCGGGGATCAGGCGCGGTTGGGAGGAGTTCACCAACAAAAAAAAACGGGGTGGGCTCCTCATTCCCGAGAAACCCACCCCGCGTCGATGGTGCTACTGTCCTACGAACTCTTTCGTCCCGAAACTACGGAGACGATTCGGATTGCTAATTAGCATCCGCAACCGCATGCGGGAGCGACGTCGCAGCCGCAAGCCGAAGCTTCGCAGCAGCCGTTGCCGGCGTTGAACAAGCGATTGATCAAGTTACGAACTGGAGTGATCGGAGCTGGGCAGCAAGCTGGAGCAGCGTCGCAGCAAGGTGCGGCATCGCCACAGCTTGAAACGGCTTCGCAGCAGCTTGGAGCTGGGCAGCAAACAGTCACGGGGACTTGCTTGCAGATCACTCGTGGAACGCACTTGGTGACAGTGTAAGGCTCACAAACTTGACGGGTCTTGCAGACCTTGATCGTGTCGGTGTAGCACTCTTTGCGGCAAGTGGTTTCGCAAACAGTCTTCGTGCGGCATTCTTGCTTCATCACGCAAACTTTGTAGCAAACTTCCTTGCTGTGGCATTCTGGAACCATCTTGCAAGTCGTCCAGCAAACAGTCTTGCTGCGTGGCTCGCAAACAGTGCTGCAAACAGTGTAGTTGCAGACCTTGGTTCGGCACTCAGGAACCATTTTGCACACGGTGTAGTTGCAAACCTTTTGCTTGTTCTCACAAACAATGTTGCAAACCTTGTAGCAAACTTCCTTGGTGCGGCATTCTGGGACCATCTTGCAAACGTTGTAGCAAACAGTCTTGGTACGGCATTCTGGGATCATGCGGCAAACTTGGTAGCTGCATTCCTTGGTGCGGCACTCAGCAACTCGGCGGCAAGTCGTGTAAGGAACTTCCCGTGTGCGGCATTCCGCAACACACTTGGTTCGCGTCACTTCTTTTTGTTCGCAAGTCGGTACCCAAACCTTCTTGCAAACAGTCGTCGGGCAGCCTTGGACGCATTCAGTGCGGCAGCATCCAGGTGTGTAAACGCACTTGCAGGTGCATGGATCGTAGCTCCACGAGCCGGGCTCGCGAACCGTACGAGTCATCATCTTGCCAGGGATCGTTTCTTCAACGGTTTGCCATGATCCGCCGTTGACCGTCACCATTTCGGTGTAGGTTTGCGGAACCATGACGGTGTAGTTCTCAGTACGAACGTGGTTTTCTACGACGTTGTTGTAAACGGTGTAGTTGATCGTTCGGGTCTTGGTTTCGTACGAAGGAACCATGACCGTGTAGTTGATCGTCTTTTCACGCTTCTCGGAAACCGGAACCATGACGGTGTAATTGATCGTCTTGGTGCGGGTTTCGTACACGGGTGTCTTGACCGTGTAGTTGATCACTCGCGATTTTTGTTCGTACGTCGGAACCATCACCGTGTAGTTGATGGTCTTTTGACGTGTTTCGTACACAGGCTTTTGGACCGTGTAGTTCACGACTTTGCTGTGTTGTTCATACACAGGCTTGTTGACTGTGTAATTGACCGTGCGAGTACGGGTTTCGTACGTCGGCACGTTCACCGTGTAACTCACTTCACGCTGAGTGGTCTCGGGGACCATGCGTGTGCGAGTGACTTGTTGATCTTCGGTGTACGATTCGGTTCGCGTACGATAACGTGTCTCTTGGACTTGCTCGTACACCGTTTCGCGAACGTTTCGCATCACGGTGTACGATCCGCCGCCGACCGAACCGCCGTCAGCCATCACGCTGCCGTCAGCTACAACGCCGCCGTCAGCCACAACGCCACCGTCGACGACCGAGTCGCCACAGCTCGAACAGCCTTGGTAGCTAATAGCGCCGCAATACGCAGCGCTAACCGAGTTCGCCCCCGAGACGACCGAAATGATCGCCAAGGCGGGCAACAACCACTTTTTTTTCATAGTAACATTCTCCACAGGAAATACAGATTGGGTGTTGCAAGGACGCAGCATCCGACGTCTCGTCGCGGGCAACCTTGCCCCAAACGACCGTCGGCCATCGAAGATCCGTGTTCGCCGTTTCACCACCGCTGGTAAAGCTTGTGGCTCAATTCGAGTCCCCACCGTGCTGACCTCCCGACTGTTACGCCTAGGGCCTGTGGAGAAACCGAATCGATGCGCGAAGTTGCTCGCTCAAACGAAACTGATTCCGATGCACTGACTACATCGACTGCGTAGTAAGAGTTAAACACGTAATTGGAATCGCCAAGGCAAATTGGGTCGTTTAGGGAAGTGTTGCAGACCGTCCGTTCAAGCTTTGACGGTTGTGTCGACGGCTCTGGATTGACTCAAACTTTCACTAGGCAACCGGCGTACACTGCACCGTGCGAATTCTGCGATTCAAGATGGTTTGACTCATGAAGCCGAAACCGAGATCTGACATAGCCGCCACGCGAGACCCGTCATCGACGTCAAATAGTCCGCGCGCACCGCTCGCACCCGCCGTCGTGGGTCGATTGGGTCTGTACTACCGCGAATTGCACCGCTTGCTCGAAACCGGACGAGCCAGCGTGAATAGCGTCGAGCTCGGTAAGTTGCTGGGGGTTTCGCCCGCAGTCGTACGCCGCGATCTGCATTCACTCGCCGCCGTCGGTCGGCGTGGCGTGGGTTACCCGGTTCAGTCGTTGATCGAAACGATCGGCCAGACGCTCGGCAGCGGGATGCACTGGCGCGTGATCTTGCTCGGTGTCGGATCGCTCGGTGACGCTTTGCTTCGCTACAAGGGCTTTGACCGGCTCGGCTTTGAACTCGTCGCGGCCTTCGATGCGAATCCGTCCAAAGTCGGAACCATGACTGGTGGTATCACGGTCAGTGATATCGCAGATCTCGAAACGTCAATCGCCCAACTGCGACCGGAACTCGCGATCCTGGCCGTGCCAGCCGAGCAAGCGATGGAATTGGCGACGCGATTGGTCGCCGCGCGAGTGACTGGCATTTTGAACTTCGCCCCCATCACCCTGCAATTTCGAGGCGGCGTCGCAATCGTCAACGTCGATCTCGCCAGCGAACTGCAACGGCTCGCCTTTGCCGTCCAGCACCATCCCCCTGCCTAATCACTGGTGTGCAACCCCTAGCCGCCGACTGTCCTCCCACGCGCTGGTGTCCAGGCTTTAGCCGCCGGCTGCTCTCCCGCAACGCTGGTGTGCAGGCTTTGGCCGCCGGCTGCTCTCCCGCACGTTGTCCTAACGCCCCACACGCCGCTCCAGTTTCGTCCGCCCCATCCCATCCGCAAATCTTTTTAGGATCAGAACTTAGATCGTGACGTATCCAAAACAAAACAAATTCCGCTGTTCGGTCGTCCCCAGCACGAATCGGGTGTTAGAATCACTTCAAGCCAGCGGAGTGAGTTTGCCAATCAAAAAAATCCGAACCTTCCCCCCTCGAACTCCTCTTTAGCGTTAGGCACCTAACTGCTAAACTCCGCAGACACAGCACTACCCCGTGGTGTAATTGGCAACACTACTGATTTTGGTTCAGTCATTCTAGGTTCAAGTCCTAGCGGGGTAGCTTAGGCAATCTGTGCTGCCATCGCCAAGATAAGACAAGTTGAGTCTTATCACGTCTTTTCCAGCGTGAGTCGCTGAACCACGCAAGCTCTCTTGCTTGCCGGTCTTAGCTTGACCCTCCCCGTCTGTCCCAGTCTGAAGTGCTTTGTGCGGTGTCCTGTGCGGTGCTGAGATCGTCGATTCTTTGATCGCTTTGGCAAAGGCTTCGTCAGTCGCCATTGAATAGTGCTTGTGGACGATCGCCGGGGAGTTACCCAGCCAGCTCGTAACGCCTTTGGCGGGATACTTGGCGAGAAGTTCCGTCTCTCGAGTCGCCCTGAGATTCTGAGGGAGCTTCGGCCAAGGCTTTAAACCTGCCTTCACGATCATCTTTCGGAGCGTCGTGCAAGGATTCGCAATTGATCTCCCAAATCAGATGCTCAATCCACTCATTCGGGATCATCATCATCTGCTCGGGATTCGCTCCGACCGCCGAAGCCTCTTCAGCGAAGGGATTGTCGCTGATCAGCCGATGCTTCGCCGCCGATCCAAAGAATTGCTTCGATTGACCGATTCTTCGCCGGATCGTATTCGTCGCGAGCTTTCGCTTTTCTAGCGATCGGCGGAAGTCTTCGGCGTCGCCAGCGGGGAAGCTGTCGATCTCCCAATCGTCGCCAAAGCCAGAACGATGTTCTGACGCGACAGCCATCGATTCCGTTTACAAATTCGCTGAGCGTACTTTGTGCGATCGCTCTCGCTTTCAACGTCCGATCACACGTTAAGGGTTCGATTTCGCTTGCTTTTTCGCATTGGGATGGCCGTAACAGTTAATGTTCCCCGGACGAGCATCCCAATAGAATATGCCGTAGCTCTGGAGTGAACCTACGACTGACTCGACAAGTGGCCAGTTACCTTCAAACCACTCTTCTCGCTCGGCTTCGTAGTCGGCCATTACCTCCTCAGAAAATTCTGGAGGAAAGTTTACGTATGCTTTGCCGAAATCAAGTATGTACGGGGGGGAGACAATCGACATTTCAATCACCAGCAGCTTCGCGTCGCTCTCGAGCAGAATCGGAATCGTGAACCCGTCAATTTCCGATACATTATGCTCTTTGAGGATCTCATAGCAGTGTAATTCCGTATTGAAATTGGCTACTCGGTCGAAAACCTTGATCGCGGAGTTAGCGGTTGTTTTCCAAACAAATCCCTCTTGGCCGCTACCCAACAAGTTGGCAAAATCGGCTACCCTACCGTGAGTGAAACAGTACGCTTCCGCACGACCTTTAGAGTTATCACGCATCGTCATGGCCCGTCGTCGCCCCCAATATTCCGCCGAAGTTGTTCTTCGCCTCGCAATTGGAGGCCAGACTTTGGCACTGTCTCAAGTCGGTCCTGGTTTCGTTGTCCTGCAACAACTTCCAACGGATTCGGCAGAGCCTGCCACTGGTCGTATCGATGTGATAGTGAATAACCGTGTCGCCTCGAGCGAGTCATTCTTTTTTCCACACGGGCTTTGTCAGGAATCGAAACACGTCGACTTCTGGTAGTGCGTTTGGGCGTGGCTGCCAGAGCTGAAGCCTTCCGTTGTCGTCGAAGACAGCTTCGGCTTGTTTGTACCACCGATCCGCCAGCGAGTATTCGCAAGCGATCGGGATCGTCCCGGTAATTTGTTCCATCGAATTGCATAGGATCCGATCGCTTTCGCTTGTTTCGTGTGATCGCTTTTGATCGGAAGCTCAATCACAACTTCGTCATGAACAAAGGCGACGCATCGGAAGCCTCGAATATACAATCCCCAGAGAGCGAGCTTCGCTCCGTCGGCCGCGAGTCCCTGAAAAGGGGTGTTTCTCGCTTGGGAAAAGCCAACTGATCCCCGTATGCGTCCCGTGACGGGTCGCACTGTCACCACGTTTTCGGGGGTATCGGTCAGGCATGATCGGCACCCCCTTTTTCGTTGGCGTTTGCCAGTACCCAAAGCCGTTTCACTCCGCAGTGATGTTTGGCGTTGATGGATTCGCGAAACCCAGCCGAAACGATTTCGCCATCGCGTTGCATTGCGGCGACATACGGGCCAAATCCACGGCGGTCGAATCCTTCGGGTGTTTGGACCGCTCGGGCCGCATCTTCGGCGGCGACTTGCCGGCCGGTCGAAAGCATCCGGCGAAAGACTGCCAGGAATTGCCGGACAGCATTTTGGACGTCGTTGTCGCTCATACTTCACCCCCGTCGTTGTCGGTGGTGTTGCAGTTGATATGAGCCATTAGTACGGCCGTGCGAAAGCGAATGCTGCCACCGATGACGACTTTCGCGTCAGCGGGTAACAATTGTTCGGCCATCCAACGGTCAATCGTCCGCGTCGTGGTCGTGAACAATTCGGCCGTCTGTTTTTTGGTCAACAGCGGCGGAATCGTCTGGGGCATCGAGGATGATGCGAGCATGGAGCAAACCTTCCATCGTGAGTCTTGAATGACTCGCACCGAACAAACGTTGTTTGGTGCGACGATGAAGTTGTCCACGCAGTTTGCTGTGACTCTTGTGACTGTCACAACGATCTCGACTAACAGGGCCAGTCGGATGATATTAGATACGGAAACTCAACCAAAGAAATTTTCGGAAAATGTGATCCAAAACGCTGTGACTGTCACAATCGCCGACGTTGGACTTCGTTTTTCAACACTTCAACCCACTTCTTTTGCATCCGGTGTGATTCAATGGGCGACTTGTCTTTTCCACAGTAACCATGCCGACGTCGGTATTGACGGTCGGTTGATTTTAGCCGCTCAAAGTCTTCGGCCGACTCCACACCGCTGACAGTCTCAATCCACCTTGACAATGCTTGGCGTTTCTTTGTGTTCTTCGGGCGCGGCGGGTCGGCTTCGTGCCACGACAAAACCAAGTCGGCGTTTTCAAGCCATTGTGGAAGGTATTCGTCGTCGATGTCCGTGATCGCCCTGGCAACATGCGCGCGGATTGGACTTACCTTTTGTGCTT
This sequence comes from Pirellulaceae bacterium, assembly GCA_041741195.1. Lineage (GTDB taxonomy): Bacteria > Planctomycetota > Planctomycetia > Pirellulales > Pirellulaceae > JBBSJZ01. Next base: position 26,321 of record JBGSKM010000022.1, on the reverse strand, counting down.
CGGATTGGCCAGTCGCAATTTCGTCGTCATCGTTCGTCGATTTTCCGATGGGGGCACTTTGCAACGAAAGCAATAGGTCGATCGCAGCCATAGAAGCGGAAACAGGATCAACAAGAGTCGAAAACCAGTGTGCCGGCGGTTCGCCTAATCTCTTTAACCAATCGTCTGAAAAGCCTCCGGCGGACCGGCCACGCAGAAAGGGAACAGCGTCAAGTGGAACGCTAATATTTTCGTTCCAAACAAATTTGCGAGCCGTCAACGATGAACCGGGAACGTGCTTCCATGCCAATTCAAACAGTGCGTTGGTCCAAAGGCTCTGTTCGTCAATTTCTCCGAAACCAACGAGCCAATCGCTCCAAAGAAAGCGATTGATAGCGGGCGGCAAACCGTATAGGCATCGTCCCGCTTCACTCGCCAATTTGAGATAAGCAGTCGCGCTTGCGTCTGAGTATGCGATAAAGAAGCGGTGACAGCCTTGCCGGATCGCAACAGGTTCGTCGTTAGAAAACAATATCGGACGGCCGGTAACATCGTGCACGGGGATGTCTGCTGCGAATGTTTCGTAGGTCTTTCCGTCGTATTGGACCGCTTGCCCAATATCCAAAATTTTCAATCGCCAATCTTCTTGAAACAAACGGCCAACTCCGTAAACGATTTTTTCACCCTCCTCGTCGCGATGGATGAACAATTGCTCGGGCTCCCGTCCTGGGCCTGCGCCCATCGCGACGGAGCGCAACCCGCTTATCTCTGCTGGTGACGGCTCGCCCAATCGTTTAGGCCAATCAGGTGTTGCACTGTGGGTCAGAACAAAAACTAACTGCGATTCATGATCGACGATGCTTGCGAATTGCTCCCGAATCCTGCTTAGCGATGATTCCCAAATCCTAGATGTCTGACCCCGCAGCGGATGAAAATGCCTTGCAATATCAAACGTGATCCTTGGCGGTTCATTCAGCGGGTTGTACTCGTCCGCGCTTTGATCGATTGGATTGTCGTCCATGGAAGTCCTATTCATTGAAACGGGCGGACTCAGCCGTCACCGTTGAATAGGTAGCGACGACGACGGAGTCCAACGGCGGAAGCGATACGCCTACCTTTGGTGATGATCGCAGGACCAACCGCGACCGAATCAGACCAGGTGGTTAGCCCGGCGAGCTGATTGTCCAAGTTCAATGGAAGCAGTTCAATCGGTGCTCGCAATACAAACAATGAAAAACGACGAAATAGGTTGCCTCAATCGATGCGAGTGCAATTTACCTACTCACGGTACAAAACATCCATTTACTGGCTTCGCATACTCGCGCGGCATCGATCAGTCGTGAAGCGGACCGCCCGTAAGACTTTCCCACCCCGGTGGAGGTAATGGGCTACAATCCAATCGTCACCAACCATAAACAATAGGTGGCCGCCCAATCGGCGATAGCCACAACGCGATTTAGATCGATGCTCGCAATGGTCGCAGCCACGAACACATTTATCGGTGAGCAAATGACTCATAAACGAAGCGGTATGGAACTTCCGGACACGGTTGCGGGGAGATGCGTGTTCGCGTTCGTTTGTCTGTTTTTACTTCCACTCGCTGTCGTACTCTGCTACATAATGACTGTTACGTCACCAGCCCCAACGACGTTGATCGGGTGGATCTTGCATTTCACTGTTAGTTCAGTCGCATTCGGAATGCTGCTATTCTCTTTTTTTGGCCTGGTTTGGGCAATTACGCTCGCTGCGTGGGCCGAACGTATGTTGCAGGATGGTGTTCGCAAGCTCGTGCTAGCTCTGCTTATATTTTGTGCTGTCAGCTTTCCGTTTGTAATCTGGGCAAGCTTTTACGTGTAATTCTGCACCGTGACACGATCGTTGACTCACGAGCACATTTGCGGCGTGAGTTCGCAATGGTTGTGGGAGGGTGGTCATCTTGGACATTGAAAACTTACTGCATTCATCGCGATTTCGTTTGCTGCAAAGTTAGACAAGATAATGTCGTATTCGATCGAAGAGTTCCTCGGCTAGCCAATCGGCAGTTTTGAAATTTTGCGGACGTGTCGAGCATTACGGTCCACATACCAACCGCGGTCAGGATTCTGCCCCGGCACCCTAGTCGAACAAAAGGGGAAGGGTCGAACAAAAGGGGAAGGAACACGAATCAACCCCCTTCCCAATAGTGTCCGGGTCGAACAAAAGGGGAATCGAACAAACGGGGAAGGGGGTAGTTTTGTCGGTCGGGTCGAACAAAAGGGGGTCGGAACACGAATCGACCCCCTTCCCCCTTTTCTCGCCCGACCCCCTTCCCCCTTTTCTCGCCTTCCCCCTTTTCTCGCCCCAACGGACTACTACCGTCGGCAACAATTGTTGTTCCGGTGGACATTCGTTTTCCTTTCAGAGTCCAGGGGCCGACTCAGCCGGCTTAGGCAGAAAGGAATTGCCCGCAGCCGGATGAATCGCACAGCACCCCGTCGGGTGCTTACCCTTTGATGCATCAACCAGGTCGGGGCTGATGCGTAGTTGTGGGCGACCAAACCCACCAATGAATTTTCAGCGATGGAGTGGATAGTGACAACAGCCCCTGAATTTTTCCAAATATGGCTTTTTTCGTGCCAGTCTTGCTGAACGGTCCTGCGTCCACGGCCCATTCAGAATCCAGACTCCCCTACCTGCTGCCCACGAAAACATCATTTAGTGGCTTCGCTGACGCAGGCGGGTGCGGTAGGTCGTGGCTTCTCGCACGCACCAAATTGGCGTACCCCCAGGGTCGTGCATCAAACATCCAGTTTTGCGGACGTTTGCGTGTGCGGGTGCAGTCTATCGCGGGCAATGGCTGCGGCAGAAATGTGCCACCCTCCCCGGTGCAAATTCATTTTGCTGCACGGACTGACGGGATCGGGGACAACAGGTCGCTAAACGGGCATCGACCACAATTCAGCCCCCTGGGAGTCAAAGGTACTTCCCAGGCCACTGAATCAAGCGCGGTTTGAATCAGTCCCAATCTCGTACAACACAGTCCGTCCGGCAGGTCCAAACAAAAAAACCTGCTGGGGGGGTCAGGTCATGCCAGCTTGATGCCACGTTCCGCTGCTAGACGGTAGATTGCCTGCCGCAGCTGGGTATCGCGTTTGTGGCTCCACTGCATGTTCTGCTGGTCCATGCTCAGAATTACTCGGGCCGCAGCCAACTGCTCTCGGGGGTCGGTGCTGGTGGTCATCACATGCATCACGGTGCTGACCACCAGCTGCCGCTGCTCGGCATCCAGGGGCCAGGGTTCAGTTTCGGTAGTCATCATCGTGCAAACCCCCTCACAGGCTTTTTCCGTTTCCGCATCAACGCACTAACTTTCACCAGCACAATCGTGCTGCATTTCAACCGCAGTCCCGGTGCAAACCCGCTAGGACCCATCGACCCAGGGGCGTCTGTTGGCTTCCATCGCTGCCAGTTCCTGCATCAGTTCGTGCAGCTGGTCAGCATCCAGATGCTGCCGCATGCAGTCAGCAAACATGACTGCGGGCTGCTGTGGGGTAGAAATTGGGGTAGTAGCCAGTGCATCGCTTTCAAACCCCGTGTTTTCCGCATCGGGCGATACCCTAGCGGGGTAGCTTAATGGCAAGACAGCAGTCGCCGATTGAAGACAAGCCCACCTATACAAGTGCCGGTCGTTGCACTCCGCAACCAGAATGGCCTGTTGCCGGGTACTCTCGAGTATAAGGCTGGCTGTCGAATCAAAATCAACTGTTCATCCCGTACTCGGGAAATCAGTCGCGGGGTAGCCTGTTTCTGTCGTTGGGTGACACTCAACACGACAGCTTGAGTCTCACGCGTCACCATCACGCCTATTGGTTCTTGGTGTTCGTTGGGTCGGCAAATCGTGAAGCGTTTGCCCGATGCAATTTCTGCACACCCAGCGTCGTCGCTCGCCGAGGCCAGTGACGCATCACGACAGCAAGACAACCAAACTTGCAGAACGCTGGACCGTTTCATGCGAAGTCAGACTCAACCTGCGCACGACGTGAAGTCAAACTTTATTGGTCATCCGCCTTGGTGAACTCATCCGACATTTTCGCCCTTGCGATATCGCGTGTGCCGAACCAAAACGACCGTCCTTCCGCCATCGAGAACAGTCCTGCGACCACGCTACCAACGAACGCAGCAACATAAGACATTCCTGACGGAGTGCCGTAGGCCTTGGTCTGCAGAATTTCTAGCGGATAGACGATAGCGACAAGGGAACCGACCACTAGCCAACCGCGCAAGAATGGCAACAAATTGCCCTTACGTACCAGCAGCACTTGGCCAACCAGCGACGCTGCTACGAGTGCCACACAGAACACCGGTACCTTGTCTTTATCATGGTAGTACGAGAACACAAGAACGAACACGATTGTGGCAGCAATGATTCGCAGAATCACGTTCGACTCCTGCCTCCGTATCATCGCATGGTTCGCCGATCACTTAGTTGCAGCTAGGATTTCGACGCTGGGATCGATTTTAGCCGATCGTCGTCTGGGAAAGCAACGAAGCCCCAGCACACAGCAGGCACCAATTGGCCAAACACCTTGTCATATACGGTACGAAAAATGAAAAGAGCTAGAACCAGAATCATTGGAAGCTTCGTGAAATAGAATTCTTCAACACGCGATTCCCAAATGAAACGAACACCGACCGGCGCAAGAATGATTGCGATCACAGCGACAACCCAGGGCAACGATGCTCGGTTCCAGTTCCGGATAGCCAGGTAGTTGCCACAGTTTATGCAATGTCCCAATGGGAGGGCGTAGCGGAAGAAGCCAACACGTGCACCGCAGACCGGGCAATTGCAGCGAGCATCCTCCGATGTCGCAGACGGTGGTGAATAAGGATTTGTCTTGCAGCTTGCCATTAGGCATCCGTCGTATCGGATGTGCGTACTTCGCCCGTCGCCGTGCCGGGCGATAAAAGTCAACCATTACCAAACCTCGCTCACCCTGATTCGGTGCACGGCAGTACGCTCAACGATGGGCGTGAGCTTGTTTGGGCTTAGTTCCGGTTTCTTTCACGACGAGCCAGTATACCAAATGGAACTCGGAAGAAAGCTAATACGAGGCGAGGGCAACGGCGGCGAGGTGACAGATCGCGTGTCTTGGTGCGAAGCAGTGGCCTCAATCCGAGACATCCCTTATTTGGGGAGATCTCGATGCGTAGTGCTTGAGTAGGACTTGCCCGAAAGGCGGGTTGGATGCGGTAACGCAGCCCGTGCAAAGAGAAGTCAGCAGAACGCATAGTATTCGGCCCACGTGGTCGTCGAATGGCTGAAGGGAACGAGCAAGTACGTATTGACTTCACCTCGCGAACGAACAGTCGCCGTATGGCGATCTCCTAGCGGCGTTGTCGCCGAACCAATGGCTTGAGTTGGCGTGGCAACACGACGATTTAAAACTCGTGCTCAATCCGCCGGATGCGGACCCGCATGTCCGATGGTGTGGCAGGAGTCCGCAGCAATGCGGCCCCTATCCCCATTGCGATGGTTCGGCCATTCTTGCGGTGGCTTATCGAGGGGCGCGACTAAATGCCGCCACGAACCAACGGTTTTCGTACATAGTTTGACGGAACAGAGACGATTGGATCATTCAGACAAGCGTCTGGCCGACGGCGACCGACAAGCCGATTGTATCCGAGGTGCCGACCACCGTCAGCTTCGAGCGTTCCAATTTCCAACCGATTCTCCGGAGCAATGGCTTGAAGCCAATCAAGCCAAAGTCGCCATCCATCGGGCATGGAATCGGCGATCTCTACATTGACAACGCCTGTCCGTTCCCAATGCCGTCGCCACCAACGGGGAGAGTGCATCGACCACAACAATGGCTCAGCATCGAGCCATTGCGCCATATGTTCGGGAACATCACCCTCTATTTCATCAATGAAACCCGCGAGCGCGATAGCAATCGTCCCACCCGGCTTCACGAACCGTCCCAGATAGCTCAAATAGTGATCATCAGTGCCGAAGTAAGGAAAGGCGTCGATCGACACGATCGCGTCAAAGAACTCCATTGCGAAAGGCAAAGTGCGCGCATCTGCCTGGATCGGATATACGTTTCGGGCGAAGCCGGCATCACGAATGCGCTCTAGGTTCTCCGAAGGGCTAAACCATAAATCGGTAGCCCATACCGTCACATCGTACTCTCTCGCCAGAAATATCGATGAAGCCGCTCGTCCGCATCCCAAATCCAGCACATTCATTCCGGACTTCAACTCAAGTGTCGACGTCAGCCAATCGACCAGCCAAATTGAATTGGCGCCGCCGCTAGCGCTCTCGGCAACCCATTCGGGATGGTACGCGTTCGCACGCGGAAACCGATCACTGAGAAACTGACTATTGTTCTGCATACAAACTCTCAGGCCGAACGTCCGCGATATCCGCTGCTATTGGTCACTCGGCATCTAGCATATCGGTCAAGTTGTGGATTGTGGAGTAGTTGCGAGCTGTTGTTGGCACCCCGAGCTTACGTTCCGCACCTGCGGCGAGTTTCGAGCGGCCGAAGCCTTCAGGAGCGTGCAAGTAGAACACAGTGTCAATTAGTTGGAAGCGCTCAGAAGGAATGGCAAGTTCAGCAATGCCGTTGATATCAGGCGACTCAGGTTTGGACTCGAGAAAAAAGAAGTGTAACAAATTTGGATGGGGAATCGCATCAGTGAACGGATTGTTGGCGACCGCAGAGCGAAAATCAGTATCCGTCAGTAGCAAGATGTTGGGTCGAAACCCAAATTGGACCTCGGTTGCGTCTCCAAGTTTCTTGGTGAGTTTAGGTTTGGATTTCGAGGAAGACGTGAAAACGATGTTGCCGCTCTGGATGTAAGTGCGTACGGAATGGCAACCAGCAGATTCGAGTGTCGTCGCAAGAGACGCCATCGGCATCTTATTTCGGCCGCCGACGTTGATTCCGCGGAGTAGAGCAATCCAGGTTTGCATCGGTTTTCAGCGCGAGAGGATTTCGTTTCGGATAACGACGAGCGTAACCGGGCGGCGACGCAACGCTTCTATTCAGATTCCGCCGACTTCGCCGCTTCGGTTCACGGCTTTGTTCGTCGACGGTTTCCTGAAGCTGGTTCTACTCTACGCAGAATCATCTTTACCACCATGCGTGCAATCTGTGCCCTTCGTCGCTTTTGAGATTCTATCGGCCCAGAAGGCTCCAGTGAACATGATTATGAATGGTGGGGCAAACAGGGCTGCATGATACGGTTCGAGTGGTGCGCGAAACGGATGCTTGAAGACATATACGTCGATTGCAAAGAGAAGAGCCATTGAGATCAGCGTGGCCGCCATGAACCAGAGCAAGACGACCGCACCTGGTGTAGATCGTATTGATTTTACTTCCATGCCATTGCGTGGCGTTTGCAGACGAAGTATCAGCCACATAGGAATGACAGCAACTGGGACGAAGGCGAATTGAAATTGGCCAGTCTGCCAGACCCGCAATATCCCAATGGCAGCGGCCGCAATCAACAACGGCAACATGTAGGCATCCCAACGGCGTCGAGTGAGAATCACTTTCTCTGTGTTCTGATTCACGTGCAATCTCGGTGAGTCGGCGAACGCCAGCGATCACCTCGCGGCGACGGGCGTGGTGAACTTCGAGCGAACAGGGTAGGCAAAGCTGCTGGAATCTAGTGAAACGTGGTTCCGCTCTTGAGTGGACGTGCAGTTTGTGGACTGGATCGTGATTTACGGCCGCAAGGGGTAGCGGCTGGTGGTCTCAGTGAGTTCGGTGATGGTGGAACTGTTCTTAGAGCGGCCGGAGAGAGTGTCCGATTGGTGACAGCAAGCGGAAATGTTTAAAAGCATGAATTCAAGACGGGTCGTCGGTCACTCGGATTCGAGCCGGGTCGACGAATCTGTTTAGCCGCAGGACGTTGGCCTAGGCCCAGAAAATTCACGGATGATGCATTCCGGTCGGTCGCGTTGGCGGTGGTGATCCAGAGTGCCACGAGATGACCCAGGCTACGTCTTGATCGTTGACGACGGCGACTAGAAAACCATCATCGGTCCCCCAAGCAAAACGCCGATCTTTCGCTGCGTTAGCTTGCATCGGCGGAGGCATATGCGCGATGGTCGACTCGATCGTGTCAGCTTGCATCGCCGTGGGTGCGTGCGACTGGCCCAGCACCCGGTTGATCTCTGCCAAGGAGGTTCCCGACTGCAGTTTTTTGGCGTCTTCCATCGAAATGGGTGTTGCCGGGGCCTCACCGCATCCAACGATGCCCAGCCACACCAGCGCGACCGGCCACTACCAAAACCTACCACTAGCGACCATCGAGTTTTCCATCGTGGGTGTCCAAAATGATGAAGTGAAGAGTTCGACGAAACCGAAGGTTACTTGGAATCGACGAGTCCATTGAGGGTGAATTTGGAAGTCAACAGCGCTTCGCTTCGATTGGGGCCGGCTCCTTCCGCAGGCCGCTGAAGCATCTTGGGGAACTTCGCGTTCTTAAACACGCTCAAGTTCGGACTCTTGCCGAGTTCATCCAACTTTTCTTGAATGGATTGGCCTGATCGCGTTTGGATGAAGCTGGGAACGTTGTTGCCTCCGGTCGACCAGACGTCTTTGCCTTGCCAGGTGATCCGTAGCGAAGATTGATAGACATTCGCGATGTATGACCCCGATGCGATGTACGAGACCGCCTCTTGTTTGGGACCGGTGATCGTAGCCACGATCGATAGGGGCGCTCCGCCGGACACGCGATAGCCGGCGGCGACCGCTGCTGCCTCGAGATCTTGTCGGACCTGACTTGCGTGTTGGCCGGCGCCGCCAGCGTCGATGGCGACTTCCACGTTGGGATGGATCAAGAAAACCGATGGATCTTCCTCGGCCTGTTTCAGCACGTCTACCGCGGCCGGGTGCGGAATCTTGGAAGCGACCACTACTCCCGAATCACCTCCCTGCACGGCGATGAACGAAGTGTCGCCCACCACTCGGATCAATCCATCGCGGTACTCACACACTTTGATCTGTGACGGCAAGTGCAGCAACAACCGTCCATCAAGTAGCGCATAGTCATCATGCGGGTAGTCCAGTCGCTGGGATGCGATCGGTCCGCCGGACAACGCAAATTGTTGAGTCCACGTTCCGTTGGTCGCGTCCAATAGGAACACTTGCGAATTGACCGTCACGAGGATTCGTTGGCCGCTGGGGCTCCATCGAATGCGTGGCCAAGCGACGTGTGGACTTCCTTCGATCGGAACCGACCCGACAACCTTGCCCGCTTGTGGATCAATGATGATCACCGTCGATCCGTCCATGGCTGTGACCAACGTGCGATCGACATTGACGTCGATCTCTCCGCTATTAGCGAGCTTGATAAACCAATGTGGCTGGCGAGTCACCATGTCGATGCATGCCAAGTGCCCATGTTCGGACCGCAAGAGCAAGCGATTGTTGGGCAGGCCGATGGCCGTCGTGACGGAGGAGTTGGACACACGCCCAAACCGCTTTTCCGTGCCGGGAAAAGGAATCCAGGTCGGTGAGCGAACCACTTCTTTGCCTGTAACGCGCCAAAGTTGGATCTGGTCTCCCGTTTCTGTGCCATCGCGGTCGTTTCCGGTCCCCTGCATCACGACGGTACTTCCGTCGCTCAGCACGCCCAACGGACACATGTCCGCTTCGACGGGTGCCGAATGGATGGCCTTTCCACTGACCAAATCGATCAACGACAGACGACTCAGCGGTCTCGGGACGGTGAACGAAACGGTGTAGCCAGCGACGGCACGTTTCGCGACTGGATTGACCATCAACCGCCGAAGCCCTTCGTGAAAATTCAATTTTTTCGGCAACGTCGCTCGTTTCGGTTCAAAGCCCAGGGCGTTGTCGCTGGGCAAGGTCACATTCCACGAGTTGCCAAATTCACGATCGAGCGTATCCACGGAATTCCAATCGATCGTTACATCACGACTCCAAAAATCCGGAGTAGCGGAACCCCTTGCCGCCGCGGACGTGCTGCTCGGTGCCGGCGTCGACATCTCCGCATCGCTGACTTCCTCGAACGGACTCGCCCCACCCTTCACGAAGTCTTGATCGGCTTGACTCAATCGAGCGAGCGGGATGCGAAGCGTTTTTCCATCGGCCGTTCGAAGGTAGGCCACGTCGTCTTTGAGTTCGACGAGCGAGGCGGTGATTTTGAATGCTCCCGTGGTGTCCGTCCACAAACGCGGCGCCGACTGCGCCCCACATGTCGCGGCAAATAGACACGCCGCGATGATTCCGCCCAACGTCGAACAACGAACTCGGAGACAGGAAACGGCTAGACATTGCAAGAGTACAAATCGAAATCGCGCCAACACGATAGACCTCGACGGGTGAACAACGAAAAGAAATAAAAGTACGAAATCGGGTCAAGGAATCTCATCGACTTCCTGGAACGGGTTTTTGTTGAGGATCACTTGCGCCAGTTCGCGAATCGTGGGATCGGTGTGCTGCGCGAGTGACTGGATCTCGGGCAAGCTTTCCGCGGGAACCTCGTCGACGGAAAGTGCTGCTAAACGTCGGAGCCAATACCGCAGATTTCGCTCTGCGGTTAAGTCGTCTTGGATTGCTAACCGATCAAGATCATCCAACGCTCCGAAGCTGGGCGGTCGATCTTCGACGAGAGACTTGGGCTGGTGGTTCCCGACGAAATTCCATCCAATTGCAACCAAGGATACCAGTCCAATCGCGATCGCAATTTGGCGTACGGACGGCGATCGCATCGACTGGCCAAGAGTTAACTGGCCGATGAGGGGTCGAGTCGAAAGTCGCTGCGCCGCGGCCGTCAACTCGATCGGAAGCTCGTATTCGTGCGATTCAAAAGCCGCCAAACAATGCTGTAGCAAGGTGCGAACCTGTCCTGCGTCCTCCCATCTCCGCGACGGTTCGGCGTCGAGTAGCCTAGCGAGCAGCGTCTGGATCGGCTCGGGGACGGCCTTTTCGCCGAGTTGTTCCCAGTGGGATTTGCCAGCGGCTAGGTTCTGGACCATGACAAACGGATGATCGCCGTCGTAAACGTGCGATCCTGTGAGCAACCAAAACAAAACGCATCCCAAGCTAAATAAGTCGGACCTGGCATCGACATCGTTTCCCATCGCATGTTCGGGCGACATGAAGTACGGCGTGCCAGCCATCGCACCGGTGCGTGTCACGGTGAAGTCCCCTTGCGCACGTGCCAGTCCAAAATCGGACAGCATGACGTGCTCCAGTCCATCGCAGATCAGGATGTTGGACGGTTTGAGATCACGATGGACAACCCCTTGTTCATGAAGCGCCGTCAACGCATCTGCGATTTGAATTCCGACGCGCAGGGCCTGGGGGACTGTCAATTGATTCTTGGCCGCGTACTCATGCAGTGTGCCACCGTGAATCAATGGCATCACCAGCACGGGCACCCCGCACCAAATTTCCATGCCGTAGATCGGAACGACGTGGTTGTGGCGAATTGATGCGACCGCTCTCGCTTCGCGCTCCAAACGCTGACCGGCCTGTTCGTCGAGTGTCAGTGGTTGCGACAGGGTCTTGATCGCAACCTCGCGACGCAGCTCTGAATCGATTCCGCTGAGAACCAGTCCCATGCCGCCCTGGCCGACGATATCGAAAATGTCGTATTTGCCGATGCGTCCCAAGGCACCTGCGACAAGACTTGGTTCGAGCCAACGCCGTAGGATTTCTTTCTGAGCCGCTCGCGAGGATTGTCGATCGTCAGACGCGAGGACGTCACTGGACCGCGATTCCAGTACCGAGACGGTCGCCGAAAGTGTCGATGATTCTGATGAAGTGTCCAGGGCCCGACGCAGCTTTTGCCAATGTTCCTCCAACAGCAGCGCGGTCTCGTCGGGAATTCGCGATTCTTTCGCAGTCACCCATATCTCGTCGGACGCCGCGATCGCTTCAAGTCGACGTCGACACGACTCGCACTCTGTCAAATGATCCTCCAGCTCTCGCTTCGCAGAGTCACCTATTTCGTCATCCAGAAACTGACGAAGCGCTCGTTCGTCGCACGTCCCGGCGGATGAGTGGCGGAGGAGGGGATCAGACATGAGTCGCGTTGGGAACGAGAAAGTGACGGACGGTGTTATCTACACCGCCGCGCGAGTTTTCTGACATCGATGATGACTTTTTTCGGGAAACTTTGCAAAGTGCCGCGTTCAATCGTCGAGCATCGCTTCGATCTCTTGCCGAATTCGCTTGATCACCCGGCTTCGAGCCGCATAAATGCTGCCCGTCTGTTTGCCCAAGTCATTGGCTACCGAATCGACGCTCTGTTGCAGCACCGCCGTTCGCCAAAACGCTTGCCACGTATCGTCGCCGAACTCAGCACTAACTTGCTGGGCAGCGACGCGAAAGAGCTGTTTGCGATACTCGTCAAGCAGTAATTGTTCATCGCTGTCGGACCGTGCGGGAAGCTCATCCCACGAGCCATCACCGCCGAGCCCTCGGTCTCGAGGGACCCTGCTCAGTGCATTGATCGCGGCGTTGCGAATCAGCGTTTCCAACCACGTCCGAAATTTAGCTCGATTCGGATCATAAGGTTGCTTGGACAAACTGCGTGAAACCGACCACAAGACTTGCTGCGCCACATCTTCGGCGTCGGCATGTTGAAGGCCTTTTACACGAAGCGAATGAAAGATCGCGGGGAAATAAATCTCGACGAAAACCTGCCAAGCTTCGCGGTCATCCGGATTTTGAAGACGTCGAATTAAGCTTAGCTGCGTGGTGATCATGAGAGCCAGTCTAATTATCGCACCCACATCGAAAACCACCGCCAGCGGCGATGACGTCAGCAAAGTGCATCCTGCACGCTCTACTGGTCGTACATTATTCTCGATCGATGCCCCGGCGGATGCAACCGCTGGGCGTACTTGTCCCGCCGTCGATCGCGATCAACAAAAACCGCGGCTCGCTGTGGCTCGAAATCCGCCTATCGCGGTGCATTTGCTCGCTCTTGCTCGAACCACGTGACGTGTCTCGGCGGGTCGCGAAAGGAATGCAGTGCGACGTGGGACGGTTTCCGGGCATGCCCCTCCAGTGGACAGGCGGGCGGCGAAATGCGGTGTTTTCATGCCAATGGAGCTCAGTCATTAGCGGATCGGCACATTTGGATTAGTCTAGCAATCGCGATTCCGAACAACGCTTCCCCCGCCTGCGCCCTATGAATCCTCTCGAAATATTTCGTCGATCTAGGCATCGACCGTCGCATCCGCAGGCGCATATGACTTGGGCCTCGCGCAGTCTCTCCAACACCGTCACGCGCACCGGCGGTTACTTGAAACGCCAACTGTGGATTTGGCCAATTATCGCCGTGGTCTTGTTGTCCACGATCGCCTACTTTGTCCGCGGCGCGATCGAGTCAACCATCAAGACCAATGTCGGATCTGGATTGCAGACACTGCTAACGCTCGAGACTCAGATGCTCCAGAAGTGGTTTGCGGTTCAAGAGTCAGCAGCCCAGGCGTTGGCCAACGACGCGGCGGTGCGAGAAACCGCGTACCGGATGCTTGCGTCGGATGATCATGATGTGTCGATGCCGGGTGGGACATCGAGCCTTCATCAAGATCTGGCCAGCGAGCTTGGTCCGGCGATGACGGCCCATCATTACGCTGGCTATCTGCTGGTGGATAAAACCATGAGGATCGTCTCGTCGTCGAACGTTGGCCTGGTGGGCGAACAACTTTCCGCAGAAATCGAAGCGGTGCTGCAACGTGGAATGGATGGCGAATCGTTCGTGTCACCACCGCTTACAAGCTCCTCAATAATCGAACGCGCTGGCGAGAATCCGTGGAATGGCGCTCCGACGATGTTCGTGTGCGCGCCCGTTCGCGATCAATCGTTTCAGGTCGTCGGGGTCTTGGCGCTGCAGATACTTCCCGAACGCGAATTCACACCGATATTGCAACTGGGACAAGTCGGCGAATCCGGCGAAACCTATGCGTTCAACGCCGAAGGGATGATGGTTAGCAACAGTCGCTTTGAAGAAGAATTGATTTTGCTAGGCTTGCTGCCAGATCACGATGGATCGCAGTCTATCTTGCAATTGTCGGTCCGTGATCCCGGTGGCGACATGACGAAAGGCTATCGTCCCGATGTCCGTAGGTCACAATTGCCCCTGACGAGGATGGCTGCCAGCGCGATTGACGGCAACTCGGGACTCGATGTTGACGGTTATCGCGACTACCGCGGAGTGACAGTGATCGGGGCTTGGACATGGATGCCCAAGTACAAAATCGGGGTAGCGATCGAAGTGAATTCCTCCCAAGCGTTCCGGCCGATCGTGATCTTGCAACGCACCTTCTTGATCATCTACAGCCTCCTGATTCTCAGTGCGATCGCGATATTTGCATTCACGGTCGTCGTCGCACGTCTGCAACGTCAATCACGCCAGGCGGTGATTGAGGCCCAGCAGTTGGGCCAATACACGCTCGAACAAAAGCTGGGTGAAGGCGCCATGGGTGTGGTCTACAAGGGCCATCACTCCATGCTTCGGCGCCCGACGGCAATCAAGCTTTTGCACACGGACAAAGTCAACGACACGTCAATCGCTCGTTTCGAACGAGAAGTTCAAATCACTTGCCAATTGAATCATGCCAACACGATCGCGATCTATGATTATGGTCGCACGCCCGAAGGTGTCTTCTATTACGCGATGGAGTACCTGGACGGAATCGATCTGCAGGATTTGGTGAACCAATATGGGCCACAATCCGAAGCTCGAGTGATCCACATCTTGCTGCAAATTTGCGGATCGCTCTACGAAGCCCATTCCCAGGGATTGGTGCATCGCGATATCAAGCCGGCCAACGTGATGCTGAACCGTCGAGGGTGCGAGCCCGACGTCGTCAAGGTTCTCGATTTTGGGTTGGTCAAAGCGGTCGATCGCAGCGACGAGAACGATGACTCAAAGTCCAGTAGTTTGACGGGGACTCCGCTTTACATGTCGCCTGAGTCGATCCAAGCCCCGATGACGGTCGATGCCAGAAGCGATATCTACGCGGTCGGGGCAGTGGGCTATTTCCTGCTGACTGGAAAGCCCGTCTTTAGCGCCACAGGGATGGTCGAACTTTGCCAGAAACACATTGACGAGGTGCCGGTGCCACCATCGAACCATACCGGCACTTCCGTATCAAGCCAACTCGAAGACGCCATCATGAGCTGTTTGGAGAAGTCACGGGCCAAGCGACCGCAAACGGCGCGCGACTTAAGCGTCTTGATTTCGAAATGCGAAGCGGCTAGCGGATGGACGATTGAGGACGCCGATCGCTGGTGGGGTCGGCACGAACGTGGCACCGTGACCGCAGCTACCAATCCGCTCGCGAAATCGTCCGCCTCGGCGATGGAAGCAACCATGGACCATGCATCGGAATAACCGCCGAGTCCGCGAGAGTAGGCAGCTTCCGAAACTGCCGACTTCGTCGCAACGCAAAGCAGTCCGTCGCGACACAATGCCTCGAAAAGGCGCATGAGCATGACGCTGGGACGCTGGCGGTGTAGCATAACGGTTGGATGTTTCCGTTTCGCGTTCCACACGACACATCACCCTCCGCCAATGCCCTCCCCACCACGATTCCTGATCGCCAGCGTGATTCTTTGTGCAGCAACCTTCGCTGTCGCCGATGAACGTGTGGAGTTCAATCGGGACATTCGCCCGATTTTGAGCGAGAATTGTTTCTATTGCCACGGGTTTGACGAAACGCATCGCGAAGCGAGCTTGCGTTTGGATACCTTCGAGGGTGCGACAGACTCCGACGCGATCATTCCCGGTGACCCCGATGCTTCCGAGATTCTGACGCGAATTGCGAGCGATGATGCTGATTCGGTGATGCCACCGCCGTCGACCGAAAAGCACATCACCCAGGAACAGCGTGAGCTAATCCGCCGCTGGATCGATCAAGGCGCCGAGTACCAAGAGCATTGGGCGTGGAAACACTTGGAGCGACCGAGCGTCCCAGAGAGTCAATCGGCGAGTGGCACGAGCGCTTCCGCGATCGATGCGTTGCTTGAGGCTCAATGGATGTCGGAAGGCGTTTCGCCAGTCGCTGAGGCGACACCGCGCGAGCAACTTCGCCGACTCAGTTTCGATCTGCGCGGCTTGCCACCAACGACCGAGGAAGTGGCTGCGTTTGAATCGTCGCCATCGGAAACCGCGTTTTTCGATTTTCGCGATCGATGGATGTCGGAACTCGCGTACGCGGAACATCAAGGGGTACGATGGCTCGACCTGGTTCGCTGGGCCGACACAAGTGGTTTTGTCAGCGACGAGCCGATCGCTTCCGGTGCCTATCGAGCCTGGATCATCGAAGCGATTCGAGAGAACATGCCGTTTGATCAGTTTTCGATCGAACAGCTCGCCGGAGACTTGTTGCCCGATTCGAGCGACAGCCAACTGATCGCGTCCGGCTATAACCGAATTGTCAACACAAATTGCGAAGCCGGGGCAATCGAAGAGGAGCAGCTTTATAAACTCAAGGGCGAACATGTGCGGGCTGTCGGCACGGTGTGGCTGGGACTCACGACCGGATGCGCCGAATGCCATGATCACAAGTTCGATCCGATTCTCGCCAAAGACTATTACAGTCTCGCGGCTTTCTTTGATGATCTCGTCGAAGCCGGCGTCTACACGCCTGGTGACCGCCGCGAACCGCTTCACTACGTGCATAGCGAACCTGCAAATGCTCAACGCGACAAGGATCTGGTGAGCGAAATCACGTCGCTGCGAAACAAGATCGCATTGAAGCCAGATGATGGACTGAACGAGTGGGAGGAACAGACGCGTTCCAATCTCAAGGACAAAGATTCACGTAGCGACTTCGTTTGGATTCCAGCTCGATTGCCTGCCGCGCGTGTGATCGAGGGCGAGTATTCCGTCACGGAGATTGATGGCAAGCTAGTACGACAAACGAGTGCGGAGAAAGGCGAGTTCTCTCGGCATCACGCCGCAGAATTGATGACCGGCTTTGTCAATCAAGGCAGCCAAAAAACAGATGCGGAGAAGGATGCATACTTCGTGGATGTGTGGCTCGATGAAGACAATCGGCCAGATATGCTTGGTGTCCAGATTTCGCATGGCGATTATGGTCGACTGGGTTGGCGGACTGCGAACTACGAAACGTACTACTGGGGCAACGACACCTCGGGCACGCTCGACACGACGCACTCGTGGAGCGAACCCAAGCGAGTGAAACGTCTCGGTGATCTTCCAACCGAAAACGGCTGGGTGCGTTTGCGAGTTCCCTTTGATCAACTGGTCGCAAGCGTCAGCGGCCAAGCGTTTGAATCGGTGGGAATGGCGTGGCTGCATGCTGGAGGGAGAGTCTCGTGGGGCGACAGCGGATTGGAACTTCGCAGCGACAAAGCAACGGCTCTGCGTCTTGGTGAAACGACGATTCGCAAATGGTGGGAACTTCCAACCAATCGCCAAGTGTTCCAGTCGCGGTTCGGCTACGTGGTTTCGGCACTCAACACCAAAACGGATGAGCGTGACGAGTTGCAGAACGAAGTCATTCGTGATGCCTTTCGCGAGCAAACACAACCTGAATGGATGCAATTGCTGCGCGAGCACGAGTCGGAGTTGTTCACGATGCGATCACGGGCGATGCCAGTTCTCGTTTCCAAGCAAGCGAACCAACGCAAGACAACCCGCTTACTCAATCGCGGCGACTACCAAGACACGACCGGCCCGCTCGTCACCGCCGCCGTGCCTGCGTTTTTGGGGAATCCGATTGAGACCGACAAGCCGAGCCGATTGGATCTCGCTCATTGGTTGTTCGACATGGAAAACCCGCTCACCGCGAGAGTCTATGTGAATCGGCTTTGGCAACAATTCTACGGTCATGGAATCAGTGACACGCTGGAGGACGCGGGCACGCAAGGCGCCTGGCCATCGAACGTCGCATTACTGGATTGGTTGGCTTGTGAGTTTCGCGATAGTGGTTGGGATCGAAACCACATGGTCCGGTTGTTAACATCGACCCGAGCGTATCGATTGAGTTCCAAGCCGTCATCGGAGCTCGTACAGCATGATCCAGCCAATCGAACGTTTGCTCGCCAAAGCCGCTTTCGACTTCCGGCCGAAAGTATCCGCGACTCATCGCTTCGCGTCGCGGGGCTTCTCGAGACCACGACCGAAGTGCCCAAGCACAGTTTTTTTCCCTATCAACCGAGCCCGTATTGGACAAGTTCCGACAAAGTCATGTTCGGCAGCCGTCACATGCTGTGGGAGACGAGTCCGAATCAGACGCAATATCGCCGCAGCCTCTACACGTTCTGGAAACGCCAAAACATCCATCCGACGATGCTCGCGTTCGACGCGCCGACTCGCCAAGAATGCACGGCCCAGCGAAATGTGACCAACACGCCCGGGCAAGCACTCGCGTTATTGAACGATCCAATCTTTGTCGAAGCGGCACGCGTGTTCGCAATGCAACTGGTCTGCGACTCAGCCGCCACCGACAGCGAGAGAATTGATATGGCGTTCCAACTCGCGCTGCAACGTTCGCCATCCAGCGATGAAATCAGCGTCCTTGCCAAGTTGCTCGCTCGACAACGCGCACACTATCTCGAACATCCCAGTGACGCGGTGTCGCTCGTCTCCGTTGGGCAAACGTTGCCTCCGCAAGCAGACGACGCGCCGGAAGTTGCCGCGTGGACCGCAGTCACGCGCGCGATCTTGAACCTGCACGAATTCTTGAATCGGTCATAAGCCATGATGCCACACCAATCGATGCCACACCAATCGATGCTCGATGTCACGCGACGCCACTTCTTTGCTCGCACGGCCACGGGAATCGGTGTTGCCGCACTCGGATCATTGCTCAACCAACATGTTGCGTCCGCGTCGCTTGGACTGGACGGGTTTCCAAATCATCCTCCCAAAGCCAAGCGTGTCATTTACTTGTACATGTCCGGCGGCCCGAGCCAGTTCGAAAGCTTCGACGACAAGCCGATGCTGAGGAAACTGAACGGTAAACCAATCCCCAAATCGTTGACCGCAGGCGTGAAGCTTGCGTTTCTGCAATACGAGGCGCTCAAGTGTTTCGGTACCGATGTCGGTTTCAAACGCTGTGGTGAATCAGGTCAATCGATATCGAATCTGTTCCCGCACTTGCAAGAGGTCGCGGATGATTTGTGCGTTGTGCGCACGTTGCAAACGGACCAAGTCAACCACGATCCCGCACACACATTCATGAATACTGGTTTCGGCATTCCAGGCCGACCGAGCATGGGTTCATGGCTCTCGTATGGTCTTGGTTCGGAGGTCGCTGACCTGCCGGACTTTGTGGTGATGCGAAGTGGCCCACTGGGGCAACCGATTCCGACGACGGCGTGGCACAATGGTTTCTTGCCTGGCAAGCATCAAGGCGTCGAGTTCTACGGCAGCCAACAACCGCTGAACTACCTTGCGTCGCCTGTCGGTGTCAGTTCCATGACCCAGCACGACACCATCGAGTCGATCGAATCGCTCAACCGTTTGCACTTCAGCGAATCTGCTGACCCTGAGGTGCTGACGCGTATCAACCAATACGAACTCGCGTTCCAAATGCAAACGAGCGTTCCTGATCTTGCGGACTTCGCATCGGAATCTCAAGCGACACGCGACTTGTACGGTGTCAGCGACAAACCCGACGGCAGCTTCGCGTCGAACTGTTTGATGGCCCGCCGGATGGCCGAGCGCGGCGTACGATTCATCCAGCTCTACCACACGGATTGGGACCATCACGGCGGAGTCGTGAAAGGCGTCACGGATCGAGCCAAAGACGTCGATCAAGGCTGCGCGGCGATTCTCCGCGATTTGAAACAGCGAGGCATGCTCGAAGACACACTCGTGATCTGGGGCGGTGAGTTCGGACGAACACCGATGTCGCAAGGCGGAAGTGGACGCGATCACCACACCAAGAGCGGCGCGCTCTGGATGGCTGGTGGCGGCATCAAGGCTGGGTCGAGTTACGGCGAAACCGACGAATTCGGATTCACCGCCGCGATCGATCCGTTCCACGTCCATGACTTCCACGCCACCGTGCTACATCTACTCGGTATCAATCACAAACGACTCACCTACCGCCATCAAGGTTTCAATTTCCGCCTCACCAATGTCCACGGTAACGTCATTGAGAAAGTTCTCGCCTAGAACGTTTGCTGTAGAAACCGACTCAAGTTAAAGTCAGTGCTCGACTAACTAAATGTCAAATTGCTCGTCGAATTTTCCCCATCACATTTCACTTCAACATCCATTGGCTACATCGCATGTCACGGAACTTTCGAACTTGTCTTTTTGCCTCAGTCTTTGTCGCTATCGCAACGACTTCGGCAACCTTAAGCGTCTCGACGATTGCGGCCGAAGTCGATCCGGCGCAGAGTGCTTGGTACAAGAAGTACAAAGACCAAGAGAACATTCCAAAGCCGGATGAAATGCTGCTCAATACCGATGCAGAGCCGAATGTCACGGAAGGGTTTACGCCGCTCTTCAATGGCAAGGACCTCACAGGTTGGTCGCCCAAAGGCGGGACATGCACATTCGAAGCGAAGGATGATCTCGTCGTCGGTACCTGTGTGCCAGGTTCCGATAGCACGTACCTTTCGACAGAGAAAGCCGACTACACGGACTTCATCTTCTCGTGCGACATGAAATGGGAAGAAGACGGCAACTCCGGCGTCATGCTTCGTGCTCAAGTAAAAACGGACAAGAAAAACAAAGAGATCGTGTTTGGTCCCCAAGCGGAGATGGAGGGCATCACCGGTGACCGCTATTGGAACGGAGGCATCTACGGCCAGAGCTGTGGCGGTTACTTTTATCCACTGTGGCTAACCGATCACAAAGAAGCTCGCGCGGCACTCGATCGTACCGGATGGAATCGCTTGACCATCGAAGCCAAGGGCAACGTCATCAAGACCTGGGTCAACGGTGTTCCCTGTGCGAACTGGGTCGACGATGGCACGTACGCAAAAGGCTTCTTCAGTCTACAAATCCACAAAGGCAACAAGGGCAAAGTGATCTGGAAGAACGTTCGAGTACGTGAGCTCTAGGGCTCGTGCCTTACATTGCAACAGTCGGCTACTCGCGTAGCGCCGCTGTGAGTTGCAGCTCGCGACTCAGGGCTTTCGCTTCCAGCCAGTCGAGTGATACGACCGAGGCGGGATTGGCGGGCAGTATCGCTTCCATGGCAAGGACTCGCTTCGCCGCGTTATCTGCGTGTTGTTCGCCGACCGCCGTTTGGCCGACGAAATGGTTCGCCAGTGCGGTGACTTGTTCTACTTGCACGTAGGCAGTTCCCCAGCCGGTTTGACTTGCTTCGCGGCTCGTTTGCAACGCTTCCTGGTGTTGACCTGCTCGGAGCTGGGCCAAGGACAGAACATGCAAGTTCCATCCACCGCGGTCGGCGGAAACGGCACGGTTCGCCCAGCCTACCAACCGATCGCTTTCGATTCCCGAGTTGCGACCAATCGAGCCAGCCCGCGCCAAATTGTAGGCGACTAAGGAATCTTCGTTGCCGTCGGCTCGCTCCGAGAACCTACGCATGAAGTCTCGATACTTTTCATGTTCGTCAAGCAATACAAGTAGCGCTGCGTATTCGAACCATTCGTCTCCCAGCGGTCGTGAATCGATGATCGGAGAGTAAAGCTCAGCGGCCTTTTTCCATTGACCAAGCATGATGCATAACCGGCCCGGCGTGATGCGAAGCGACTCGTCCTGGGGTCGTATCGCATGAAGTGATTCAAACATCGCAGGCCGATCGTACAACAAACGCAGCAAAAACCGACTTCGTGGTTCCGTCGGTCGAGGATCATCCGGCAATTCAATCAAGAAGCGTTCCCAATCCACGATCGCTTGTTCGGACCGGCCCAGATTCACGAGGACATCGGAACGATCGCACAAAAGCGTCCAATCGCGTGAGCCCGTCGCCACCGACCGGTCGTAGGTCTTCAGGGCATTCTCCTGCTGCTCGCTTGCGTGCCAATCGCTTACGACTTGGGCGGCTTCAGGAGCTCGCTTCAACCAGTTTTGCAACGCATCATTGTCGCCGATTGCCTCATACGCCAGCGCCAGTCGGACAAATCCATCTTCGGTATCACGACCGTCAATGTTTCCATCCGAATCGGTCACCGATAGACGAAACCGACCGAGGTTCCTGTGATAAGTGGAGTCGAATCGCGACTTGATTTCGACGATCATGACACTGCGTCGATCACTACCGGATTCCCACGCCTTGGCCAGCTTGAATACTGCTTCATGAGCTCGACCTTGTCCCCTTCCGCTTTCCCAAGCACCCAAATCCCAGTTTCCGTCGGTATCAATCGGCTGGCGGTGATTCGATTGATCCGCCCAAGACTGTGAAAACATGAGCTTTGTCATCGGCTGATCAAGCTCGTCTTGCTGGACATAAACATTGAGCTGGATATTGAAATCGCCTGTTTCGCTACGCACGTGGAACCCTCGCCCGGGCCCGCCCAGCGGTAGCGAATGATGCGGCAAAGCCTCGAGTCGGATCTGGGAGATCTTGACAGTGGGACACTCGTAGCGAATGCGATAAACATCACCGTCAACGTTCTTGCCACTTGCCAAAATGGAATTGTCGGAAAGTTCGTTTAGCGTGGCACCGCCATCCGACGTCATCTCGAAGGGCTTGAGCGGCGTCCAGTCGCGACGATGCGATGCCAACAACAAATCAGCCAACTGCATGGCAATCGACTTGTCGGTAGGCCGCTGCGTCAGCTGATATTGAAGTTGATTGAGTCGAGCTGTGTTGGCGCATTGCTTCACTCGCTTCCAAAATGCGTGAAGCGTTTGTTGCTCATCAATGGACAATCGCTCCACTGCGATTAGGTCGCGGATGGGAGCCAAATCGGGAGAGCTTGTCCAAGGACCGAGCGTCTCGTAGATCGTTGAGTTAACGTTTGGATCGTGGAGTTGTAATCGATCTTCTTGGTACGCAAGGACTTGTTGCAACCAATCCAGTGCTTCCAATCGCAATCGATCTCGTTCCGTTTGATCAAGTCCGGCGTCGTCACGCTGGCTGCTACTGACTCGAACGGCAGCGCAAGCACCGATAACGCGACATGCCGCCGCAACGGGGTCTGCAAGATTGGGAGTCTCAAGAACAAGTTGGCGGCACACCTCAGCGGACTCGACGGCTTGATTCTTGAATAGCAAAACTCTTGCGGCAACCAATCGTTGAGCCAAAGTCTGTTCAGAGCTGTCGAGGAGCAATCCATTGAGACTGGGAACGGCCTGGCTCATCTCGCGGGCCATCTCGAGACGAGCGGCTGCCTCATCACTTGTCGGATCCAATTCCACCGACCTCTCAAGTGCACTGATTGACTCCTCCAGCTCACCGACGCGTTCCTTGGCGACTCCAAGTTGATAGAAGGCGACCGACGACTTGGGATCCGCTTTCGCTGCCTGGCTAAACGCTTCGATTGCCTGGCGTGCATGATCGTCGCTAAGCCACTTGCGACCAATAGCGATCAAACGGTCTCGCAGCTCCGCCCTTGTTGCCAAGTCGTCTTGAGAATCAAGAGCATGAATCAACTCGTGGTACGAGCGTGGATCATTCGGAGCCGCTCGAACGGCATCCCAGTACGACGCGAGCGCTTCGTCGTGGCGTCCGAGTTTATCCAGGGAGTCTCCCCTCAACAGATAGCCCCAATTCGGATCGCCATTGATACGAATTGCCGCGTCACATTCTGAAATCGCTTCGTTAAATTTCCCTAGTGCATTCAGCGTTCTTGCATACGATATTCTAACCACATAGTCGTCGGGAACGATCTTGACAAGCCTCTCGTAAACGGTCGACGCTTGACGATGGTCACCGAAGTCAGCCAAGTTGAGAGCCAGATCTCCGAGCGCATTGGCGCTTGTGGGTTGCATCGCGACCGCCACCCGCGCGAAACCGATCGCTTCGTCGTTGGCGCCAAGCTTGGAGAGGCTGCGACCGAGCTCCAGATTCACCCAGAAATCATTCGGCGAGTTCGCTTGAGTTTTCCGCAGCAGTTCAACAGAGTCGGCAATAACGCCTGAATCGCGTAGCGCAACCCCAAGCGGAACCAAGATTCGTGCCGGCTTGTCCGCCAACTCGTGATCCAGCGCAAGCGACCGCAGGGAGTTATGATCGTCGGACGTGAGTGCGGAACGTAGTTGGATTCGCCATTGGTTATCGTCCGCAGCGTCCGCGACCTGAAGGATTCGTTCGCGGCGATGATAGTGCGCCGGCGTCACTCGTGCCCAAAGGTCCAGGGCAATGACCAACTCTTCGCGAATAGGTGATTGTTGAATCAGTTGAGCGACCGCATCCGGCGGTGCTGACAACACCGCCAAGCCAGCACTTGCGAACGCCTCTTCATATCTCTGGTCGGTTGACTCTACGTCAAAGTCAGTCGAGTCGCGGCCTTCCGCGAGTTGCTGTCGAATGCGATCCAATTTCGCCAGTAGAGAATTTTGCTCCGCCACTTGCCGTGCTAGGTCATGGACCTTTTGCGACGCCGCTTCCACTTCTCTCAGAACGCTCTGCGTCGTATCGACGACGTCCTGCAAGACTTTGCCATTGACGAGCAACGCTTCCGCCTTTCGTGCTTCGGCGACAACCGCATCCCAACTTGTAAGTTGATCGGTTGCACTGGCGGTCTCCGCCATGATACGAAGGCGATTGACATGTTCGAGCATTTTACGGACTTTGTCGGAGTTCGCTTGAACTTGCCTTTGCTCACGCTGGTTAAACCAATTGACGGCAAAGACGCCAAGCGAAAGACTCATCACGATCGATCCAGCCAACGCGTACGCCGAACGCCTGCGCTCGCGCTCTGCCTTCGCTGTCTTCACCGCCTCGTCAGCACGTGCAGATTCAGCCGCCGTGGCCATCTCGGAGTCTCTCAGTCGCAACTGGACGGAGGCGAGATAATTGGTGATTCGCTCGGCAACCACGCTCGCATCACGAGGTCGGCTCGCGGCCTCAATCGCCAGACAATCTCGAGTGAGACTTTGGAGATCGGCATCGGCTCCACTTGCAACGAGTCTCTCGAAACAGGATTCCAGGTCGCCTTGTTGTGCGGCAAGAAACACGTCGTTTCCACTTTGACCGACGTACGGTGGTGAGCCCGTCAATATCTCACACAGGATCGCGCCTAGTCCGAACACATCGGCGCGCTCATCTAGATCGTCGCATTCGCCTCGGGCCTGTTCGGGCGCCATGTACGCCGGGGTGCCCAAGATGCTGCCCATCCGCGTGTTGCTATCGTGAAGGCCTGTCCTGGTGCTGTCACTGCTACGCAACGTTCGAACGATTTCAGGCTCGTCCGGAATTTCCCTTGACTTCAGTTCGTCGGCCAATCCGCTGGTCGCCAAAACTTTCGCCAATCCCCAGTCCATCACCTGCACTTCACCGAACATGCCAACCATCACATTCGCTGGCTTCAAATCGCGATGGATCACACCGCGGCTGTGCGTATACGACATCGTTTGGCAGATCTGTTCGAAGACGCTGACGAGCCGCACGCGATCGTCGGATGACGATTGGCGTTTTGACAATACCGCCGCCAGCGTCTCGCCTTTGACCAACTTCATACTAAAAAAGGGACGGCCGTCTTCGAACTGGCCGAGTTCATAGATTGGCGCGATACCTGGGTGTTGCAACTGGCCACCGATCTGAGCCTCTTCGATGAATCGCTCAAACACTTCCGGAGTTTTGAGATGCGAATCCAGCAACACTTTGATGGCGATATCCCGCCCCAAGTCAGTATCATGGCCGCGGAAAATAGCGCCCATTCCGCCGCGCGCTATCTCACCTTCGATCGTGTATCGCCCGGCCATCTTGTCCGAGGGCAATTCGATTGACGTGTGGCGGACGACCGGTCCAGAACCTTCTCGCTGGGGTCGCAACCAAACTCGGGACAAGCTCGGAAAACGTTGTTGAAACGATGCGAAGATTGAATGGCTGGGATGCGTTTTCGGGGCGGAACCCGAAGGGGAGTGTGTCATCGGAAGCAAGTCATTGACATGGATCTCCGACCCAGCAGCGGGATAAATTAAAAACTCCGCGGCATCCTCGTGCGACTTGAGCATCTCCTCAACGCGGACTCGAAGCGAGACATCCTCGCCGCACGCCCGACACAGAAACTCATCGCGGTCCGCTAGCGAATCAAACTCGATCGCTTGAGAAAAAATCTCGTTCGCTTCGGGGTTCCACGTTTTCACTCAAGCTGATTCCACTAACGCGTGACGAAGCATTCACATCTATCGATCAATGCGAAATTCTCGGATCGATTGCACGCACTGGAAATCCGAATCTCTCGAAAAAAAGCGGTGCCGTTGATTGCTGTGATTTGGAGACCACAACTACGGTTTTCGGA
>JBGSKM010000021.1:0-12219 GCA_041741195.1 Pirellulaceae bacterium | reverse complement strand
ATGGAGCAGCTTATCCAGTAGACTGGTATCGACTGACGGGTCGGCGACGGCTGTGGACTGCGATTCATCCATGATCGCGTCAACAGAACCAATTTCACCGTTTCAGCCAAGATCGATTTCAACAGGCTGAATAGTTACAACATCTTTAGGCAAGCAATCATCTCGGCATCGGTGTAGCACCGTGCCCGCTCACGGATGATCCCTTGTGCTGTATAGAAGAGCTCTTGACTAACCACCGGCTCAAAGGCGGCGTCTTTGCGCACCCATATGTCCGGTTCGTTGACGACACGCCTTCGTTTCAGTTTGAACGACGTCCGGTTGTAGACATTGTTTCCGATGTACTTTTCGTTCGTGAGCAGTTGCCGGATCGTTCCGCGACTCCACTGTCGGCCAAGGTCGGTGGTGATTTCCAGTGAATTCAGCTCGTCAGCGATTTCACGCTCTCGCCTTCCGTCACCGACGAACATCTCGTAGACCCGTCTGACGATGTCGGTTTCTTGTTGTGGTCCCTTCACCAGAATCACTCGGTCGGTTTGCAGGCTCTTACATTCGCCGCGTGACAATTCCGCCTTTTTCGCGCCAGTTTGATCGATCAACATCCGCCGCAGCCCGAACCCGGCGGGACCACCTTGCCGATAGCCGAGTTCGATCAGCCTGCACTGACCCTGAAAGACCTTGGTGGAAAGCTCGCGGCTGTACTCACCAGCCATCGCCCGCTTCACGCTTTTGATGATTGTGGATGTCGGGCCGCCGTCATTCTCAAACTGCTCAGCACAGTAATGAACGGAGATCCCGGCTCGCTTGCAGAGATACTCGTAATACGCACTTTCGTCCGCGTCCTGGAATCGGCCCCAGCGGCTGATGTCGTAAACGAGGATCGCCTCGTAATCGGCTGATCCGCTTTGTACGTCTGCGATTAACTTCTGGAGTGATCGGCGGCCTGCGACGTTCAGTCCGCTTTTTCCTTCATCGGCATAGGTTCGCACGATCTCGAAGTTCCGCTTCTTGGCGTATTCCTGAATCGTGTCGTCCTGGTTGGCCGTGGAGTATTGCTGATGTTCCGTCGACATCCTCACGTACTGAGCCGCGGGTGTTGGTTTGATGTCCGTTTGATCGTCGTTCTTTTGCATGACTGAATTAACTCCTAAGCGATGCCAAACTGGGATATTTGGGTCCACTGGAGGGACCGATACGTCGAGTATGACATCACCCTGTTTGATCTCAGGTTGATCCGCGTTTGATTTGCGTTTGATTTTCAAGGCTTGGCTAAGACAGAATCAAACCGTAATAACCTGGGTTCGTTCCATCGACGGATGCAGAAAGCTCTGCCATGCCATGTGAGGCGAGCCGATCTCTCAATCGTTTCGCGACACCACGGATACTTGAGTGGTCACGTGTTCCACCCCATACGTCTTCCAAAAGTGCCCGATAGGAGACGTACTTATTGGGTGATCGCGAGATTCGCTCGAAGAATCGGAAGAGTAGAGTGTTGCCCAAATAACACACGCCACCACGCCAGTGAACACAGAATGTGTCACGGTCGATCAACTCATTACTTCTGCGTGTTATGGTCAGCAGCGGATGCGAAAGCAGTTGAACGTCTTCATCGACGGTTTCTTCGCTGATTAGCCGTATAATCAACTGGAGTTGGTCGACGACGATAGCGTGATTGGACGCCAGGGCAGCAAGCGTCTCCCTTAAGACTTGCATGCGATCTATTTGCATGGTGACGACTCCCGGAGTTCTTAGAGAAGTACGAGAACCGACCCAGTTGCGTGAACTCGTCGACACTCCAAGCTAATCAACTCAGGAATCGAATCGATCCGCTGTAATACTTCTTGTCAAATGTCTTGGGCCTCCGATCTCATTGACACAAACCTGATGCTTGCCGTTCACTTATTGGCGATTGCCTTCCACCTTTTTGACGGTTGGCTAACTCTGTCGCGGGACAATTGCAAACGTCGAAACAATTGGCGGTAGTGGCCACTGAGGGGCTACCCAACTGCCACTGCATCGTCGACCGGCTCTTGAACCACAGTCCAATCTGGCCAAAGGGGCCGATGGATTGATTCCGACCGTTGTGAAGTTTTGGACGGTCCAGCGAGCACAACCGGCTTAGCAGCCGATGGCTCGCTTGGAGAGTTTGCCTCATTGATCGCTTCTCAAGCCGGTTAGGTCCGCCAAGCGGAACGATGACGCGTTTTAGAAGGGCCAAAGACTATGCGGCGTTCGCTTTCTTCATTCGCTTGTGCGCCTCCGAAACGGCGTGGTGGTCGCAGCCAACTTCACGTGCGATGGCTCGGTAGGACATCCCGCCGGCGATCAGCAGTTCGCGGATGCGGGCGTGAGTCTCGGGAGACAATCGCAAACGGGGCGGCGGTGTGACCGTCTTGCCTTCCTTCGCCAGCTCGATCGTTTCATCAAGCTTCCTTTGTTTGTAGGCCCGCGAAACGACTTGAGGCGTGGTTTCGAGTTTGGTTGCCACGGCTATAAAACTCAGCCCTTCGTCATCGACAAGACGTACCACTTCGTCGGCCAACGCGGCGACCTTTGATGCTGGCAGTTCGCGTCGGAATGTAAGGTCCTTGGGTGGGAGGTAACAGCGGCGCCCAGCCTCCCAGTGCCGGATGGCAGTGTCCACGGTCTCCGTATCGACCATCAAAGCGACGGCGGCCATAGCGTGAGTGCTCCCAGCCGAAACCATTTCAGCTGCGGCTTTTGCGATTCTTTCGGCGTTTGTGATCATCCGGATGTCGACAGTTGCCGCTTCTCCAAATGTCCAACTACGGCTAGAGAGGAACTCCCACGTATCCGTACTTGGACAATTACGCTGACGCGCAATTTCCACGAAGACCTTGGCATGATTCATCGTGAATTCAGCCGTCCATTTGGGTCGACGCTTTCCTGGCAATGGCTCGCCTTGACTCAATTTCACCGGTCCCGTGAGCACCGCGAGTACGGCCCCTGCTAGGGACACGTCTTCGTAGAGCAGGTCTCGGAGCGAGCCGATCAAAGCGACCAGATCATCATGCTGCATCGGCGTTAACGATGACTGGTCAATCCGCGATTGATTGATCGTCGATTTGATTTCGACGATCTCTCGCTCGAGTTTTGCGACCGTCGCAAATACTTTATCAAGCATGCCATCATCCTCGACACTCTCCAGCTTCCGTAACAGTCGGTCCCGCGCCGCCTCCTTCTTCGTCAGTAGTTGACGCACCGGCTCAACATCGACAATTGGCTCTGACGCGATCTCCATCAAGGCCGCGTTCGCGGCCGTCAGGAGTTCGTCGACAAACGTCTCGGAAGAATACTGCATGAGAATATGATTCAAGAGTGATTCTTCGATCTGTTTGACGGTCTTGCTCGCATGCGCCGTGCAGCCACCGGATCCGTCGCGTCCTTTGTAGCAAACGACGACCTTACGGTCGCCGCCATGGTTGGACCACATTTGGCTGCCGCATTTGCCACAAACCAGATTGAATAGCCGCTTTGGATTCGCTTCGCCGCGGGATACCGATTTGTCTTTGACGTCATACGCCCTGCTGAGGTCCGACAATCGAGCCTGCGCCGCAAGCCACTGATCCGCGTCGATGATCCGCAGATGCGGCATGGCTCGCCATTGCCACTTGTCCTCCGAAAGTTTGAGCGTTTTAACTTCTCCTGTATCCGGATCGACTTGCTTGGTGGTTTTCCCCCAAGGTTCACGACCGTCGTACATTGGACGACTCAGCATCATTCGCACTTGGGTACCAGTCCACGACCGATTGGCAACTTGCTCTCGGTTCAAAAGTCGAGAAATTCGTTGAGGACTCTGTTTCTCCTTAATAAAGAGCGAAAAGATTCGCCGCACCTGCGCCGCCTCTTCTTCGTTGATGACGATCTGTTGAATGATCTTGCCGTCTCCCGTTAGGACGGGATTCCCATCCTCACCGAGGATCGGAACGAGAGAGTATCCGTAGCCCGGCTGATACAGAGGCTTGCCCTGCTTGAAGGCGTCCTTCATGCCGCGGTCGACTTTCTCACGAAGCTGGTCCACAAACAATTCATGGAGCATGGCGAACATTGACAACATCATCTTTGACATCGCGTTCGATGAGTCGAACCCGTCCGTCACACCAACAAGTCGTTTGCCTGTACTTTCAATGAGTCTGCCAAGATTCAAGGACTCGATTTGGTCACGGCTCGCGCGTCCAAGCTCATCGATATAGACCGTATTGATTGGGTATGTCACACGAGAAATCAGTTGCTTTACCAACTGATACCCGCGACGGTGCCCGTTGGTCCCGGTCTTTGCAGCGTCGGCGAACACATACTCCCAAGGCACGAACATTCGGTCTCGCGCAGCGCCCCGAAG
The DNA here is from genome assembly GCA_041741195.1 of Pirellulaceae bacterium. GTDB lineage: Bacteria > Planctomycetota > Planctomycetia > Pirellulales > Pirellulaceae > JBBSJZ01. The sequence goes on along the minus strand of JBGSKM010000021.1, from coordinate 7,862 downwards.
GATGTTGACGAGCTGCTGGTTGAGCGACCGAGGGTTCGAATTGGCATCGCTGTACCGCATGTATGCGGCACCAACCGCAACACCGTCGGGTAGAGACGTGTTATCAAAAATAGGCAAGTTGCCGGAAACGTAGGCACGGTCGAAGGGTACCGCCATCGCAGCAAGTTGCTGAGCGTTGGCGGCGGGCACGAGGCCGGACCCCGCGAGTTCTGGCCAATGCTTCGATTGTTCCTCCACGTAGGTCTGTGCGAGTGATTCGATCGCTTCGCGGTCCGCCAGACCACGAGGACGGGTTTCCAGATCGAGCTCAACGATCTCGGCGTCCGAGTTCGCCTGAGCTAAAAAATCAAGTAACTGGTCTTTGTCGATGGACATGAGTCCGAACTTTCCCGGGTGACGAACGCAATCGTTCGTCATTCGGGAAGGCCCGAGGCCTGTGACAGCAAGTATTCGCCAAATTCAAGTACCGCCAACGCGGTTGAGAAATTGGACGTCTTTGGCGGAAAACGCAATGAATTCCGGCAAAACCTGCAGTAACAGTCGTGCCTCGGCAGACTCGTCAACCATGGTGAGACGCGGGTCGCCCCGATTGACTAAAACCCTGTAAAACACGACGTTTTGCAGGGTTTTCTCGTTTCGCGACCGGTCGCCCAGAACCGCCCATCTTGTCCGTTTTTGACTCCGTTACACTCGTTTTGTCAGTGTCGAATGTACCCGCCGTGGTAACCGTTCGCGGTCGCTTCGGCTCGTTAGCTATGGGGAGTTCGGGTAGCAACTCAACCGCTACCGATGTTTCTAGCAATCGTTCATCGGTGTAGACGTTCATCGTCAATCCGATGTCGCTGTGACGCATTACCGACACAACCGTAAGCAATTGACAACTCGATGCTGCAATCGTCGTCCAGAGGTTGCAGCAGCCGTTGGCAAAGACTTAGAAAGAACATCGCAGGCCGACACTTCTCGCTGATCGCCACCTTGCGAAACTCTCGTCCCAAGGCTCCGCCTTCGACGCTCTGCCTCGCGTGCTGGACAAGCGACTTCATCGCCGAACTCACAAAAACCGCAGGCAGAAACTGCAATACATTGGGTTACTGAACAGTACCTAGCAGCCAGTGGGTGAAGTCGAGCGAGAAGTGCCTGAAAGTCTCAGAAGAACGCTCTCCGAATCGCAGTTGACATATTCCTGTATCGACATATGATAGTTACATGGCACGAGCAACGACAACATCCGATGTCTTCAATGCGGTGGCGGAACCGAAGCGGCGAGAAATCGTCGTTTTGTTGGCCGCTTCCAAGCCACAGACGGTCGGCGAATTGGTGGGATCCATGGACTTAGCGCAGCCCGCCGTTTCAAAACACCTGGCGGTTCTGCGATCCGTGGGAATCGTCAACGTCGAAAAGCGAGGCAAGGAGCGGCTTTATTCGCTTAACCCGCAGTCGTTAAAACCGCTTCACGATTGGGTGCATCCGTTCGAGAAGCTTTGGACAAGTCAACTCGATCGCATCAAGCGGCGTGCTGAAAAGATGGCCGCAGAACGTGCAGCCAAGAACTAGAACCTTCACACCGAGGATTAGAAAACATGGTCGCATCGTCTGAACGAGAACTAATTCAGCAGCTTCGAATCGAGAAAGAGATCTTCATTTCGGCTCCAATCGACATCGCATTTGCCGCCACGCTGGAGGAGCTCGCTGGCGACAATCAATTGCCTGACGGAACACCAATGCCGCTCGTTTTGGAAGCATGGCCCGGTGGTCGATGGTTCCGTGATTTAGGCAATAACACGGGGCATCTGTGGGGGCACGTGCAAGTCATCAAGCCGCCGAAAGTCTTGGAAATCTGCGGTCCCCTCTTCATGTCCTATCCCTGCGCAAATCACATCCAGTATCGCCTTACGACCGAAGGACTCGAAACCAAGCTTTCGTTTCTTCATCGGGCGATTGGCGATTTCCCTGACGAGCACCGAGAGGGCGTGGCTATCGGTTGGACTCACATCCTGGATCGAATCAAGAGCCACGCGGAATCGCGTTAAAGAACGATTTCGTTTAGCGAAGGAGAAATCAAATTCCATTTTTACACAGGACAGAACAACATGTCGATCGCTGCAGCAATGTTGGCTGAGTTTGAACAAGAGGCCAAGACTACTCGCAAGTTCCTGGATCAACTGCCTGAAGACAAATTGCTTTGGAAGCCCCACGATAAATCGATGACTGCCGGACAACTCGCTCTGCATATCGCGTCGGCACCGGGCGGCATCGTCAGGATGGCAGAAATGGAAAGCGTCCAAATGCCCGACTTTGGGCGCCCCAATCCACAGCCAGAAGCTCGCCAGGAGATATTGGACGCGTTGGATGCGAGTATTGCCACAGTCTGTGAAGTTCTGCCGACTTTCTCGGATGAGCAGATGCACGCGACTTGGCGGATGAGTCGCGAGGGCACTGAGTTGTTATCGCTTCCGCGAGCCGCCGTCTGCCGAAGTCTCTTGCTCAACCATTGGTATCACCACCGTGGGCAATTCGGCGTCTACCTGCGATTGGTTGGCGCAAAAATTCCGTCTAGCTATGGCCCAAGTGGCGACGAACTACCTGACTTTGCAAAGTAAACGTGCTACTCATGAAAAGAACATGTTGCTCAGCGAATCCCAAAGCGAGTACTGTCAGTTCCACCGTCTTTGAGATCGCGCGTTGGCTATTGCCAAGTGGGCTCTTGTTTTTGATCCCAAAATGTCCATTGTGCGTTGCATCTTACGCATTGCTTTGGACAGGTCTTGGACTCTCGCTCGTTACCGCAACGTACTTGCGTTGGACACTAATCACAATGTGTGTCCTATCGCTCGGCTACTTGATATTTAGTCGGGCAGGCTTGGTTTTCTCTCTGGCAAATGCTTACTTTCGAAAGGGCAATCACGCATGAATTATAAGATCGCGACAAGGCAGGAATGGTTGGATCAGCGACTGCGATTGCTTGAGGAAGAAAAGGAGCTAACTCGTCGCAGTGACGAGGTGGCTCGAAAACGTCAGGAACTTCCGTGGGTGAGAGTCGAGAAAGACTACCAACTCGAGACCGATCTTGGTCTCGTTTCGCTTGTCGATTTGTTCCAAGGCAGATCGCAGCTCATGATTTACCATTTCATGTTCGGGCCAGACTATGCCGCTGGTTGTCCGTCTTGCTCTAGTATTGCGGATGGATTTAATGGAATTACTGTTCACTTGCGAAACCACGACGTGATGCTATGGGCCGTATCTCGAGCTCCGATAGCCAAGTTGCAAGCGTTCAAGAATCGAATGGGATGGACCTTCCCTTGGGCGTCTTCCGCAGCGAGTGATTTCAACAGTGACTTCAACGTCTTCTTTACCGAAGAGCAACAGCGCAATGGTGACGTGGTCTACAACTACGGCGGCGAGCCAGCAATGCAAATCGGTATCAAACGTGGTGGCACGATTGATGCTTGGATACCAGACGGTACTGGTAGTCCGCTGGAATTGATGGCCTCCATGACTGGCACTGACGTGTCAACGTATTTGAGAGACCGGCCTGGACTGAGCACGTTTGTTTTGCACGAGGGCGACGTCTACCATGCGTACTCCGCCTATGCGCGCGGACTGGACAGTCTTTGGGCCGTGTATCCTTGGCTCGATCGTGCACCCAAGGGGCGAAACGAGACAGGGATCTGGTGGCGCCATCACGATGCCTACGAAAATGCTTAGGAATAATATTAGGGCCAGATCGTGTTCACTTGCTCCACTCTTGCTGCTTAGCATTCCCTATGAGTGAAAACGCTCCCGTTTTTAGTATTTCGATCGCTATTTGCCAATGATATGGTTTCCGTGCGGCAGTACCAGTCACGACGAAGTAGATTTGCTTTGGCTCGAGGAAACTGCCATCAGCCTCGTCGAACAAGCCATTCATGCGACCACGAATTCACAACGGACGACTTCCTTGCCTGACCAGAATAATCGCCTGGAGCGGGTCGAGGCTGACGGATTGGTCAACAGATGAGTGGGCTCACCCTCGAAGACAACCGCAATTCAACTCGCTGACCCTGGCAAACGGTTCATGTCATTCGTGAAGCACTGCTTGCCGTCGCGAAAGCCACCGCCATGGTGCGACAACATTGCGCATTTAAGTGCATCTGCGCTAAACATAGACTCCGTTTTCAGCGCATGACTCGGTCGAGCAACTCCGAAAGGCATCCAATGACAGCGGTGGGACTTGAATCCCGAAGTTGTTTTTCGGATTGCGCGCCAGTAGTAATCCCAAATGTCATACCACAACCTGCATTTTTTCCTTCCTCAATGTCAATCTGAGAATCGCCGACTTTGGCAACTCTACATGACTCGCTCACACCTAGCATTTCCATCGCTTTGAGAATCATGTCGGGAGCTGGCCGACTATGGAGAACATCGCTTGCGGTAATCAGAGCATCGAAATCAACACCGACTTTCCAGCCGATTTTTTCCACAAGTCCTTGCGCGGTTGCTCGGTCGTAGCCAGTGTTCAGAGCGACTTTTATGCCTCGCTTTCGCAATTCGGTGAACACTTCCGATGCACCCGGTTGTTCACGCACTTCGAGCTGCGCATACGCTCGAGCGAGTCGTTGCTTGAAGTCGGCAAAGATCGTCGTAACTTCGTCATCCGAATGTTCGTTGCCGTCGACCGCTAGCACATCGCGGATCGCCTGCGACTTTTCTTTGCCAGCCCCAGCCTCCTGGACTTGTTGTTGAGTGAATTGGTACCCGGACGCATTGATGGCGGCACGAACGGTCTGGTAGACGACGTTGTTTTCATCGACCGTTGTCCCGGCCATATCAAACACGACCAATTCAATCATTGTAGATTCTCTCGAGATGATGTTTGGCGAATCCCGCACTGCTCGTCATGCCTTTGCCGCCAATACCCGTTGCGATGTGGATATTTTCGTCGACCGTTTCGACAAAAACTCCCGATGGATGCTTCGTTTGGCAATACTCTCCGTACCAAGTTGACTCAATCTCCCACGAAGGAAGGTCCATAATCTTTTGCCCTTCGCTAATAAAGAATTCGTTGATGTCGGTGCGAAGGTTGAAGTCCAAGCTATCCGAGTCTGCAGCCGTTGCGTATTCATGCGAGTCGCCAAGGATGATACCTCCATCGGCCTCTTGTTTGAACAGAATGTGGACACCCCATCGTTTCGCAAACCCGTCCACCGTCTCGCGTGATTTAATCGACGTCCACGAAGGGCATTGAGAAAAACTCTCGTAGCGACGAATGGACAGACCCGTCAAAATGTTTCCCGGCAAGACCGATTGTGGCTGGGGTTTCAGTCGCAACATTTGCAATTTGACCAATTCAAGGTCGCTGGCGTGAAATCGATCCGGGAACAGCGTCTTGAATTCGCTACCGCAACAAAGAATTGCTTTCTCGGCGAAGAAGGTTCTACCATCGGACGTCGTCGCGGCCACCCGCCCGGCATTCTCGCTGGAGAGACCCATGACGCTCGAGTTAAAATTGCTTTCAAATTTCGGTAGCTGTGAAAGAAAACGATGCAATTGCTTGATCATCACGCCAGGGTTGACGGAAAGCTCTTGAGGAAAATACAGCCCGCCCCGACAATAGTCCGACCGCAGTTGCGGATAACGAGAACGACATTGTGTCGCCGTCCAGAGCTGGGACGGATAGTCGTTCTCCGCGTTGATTGCATGGAGTTCTTCGATCAGCGTCCTTTCATCTTCGTCGGACGCGATATAGATGCTGCCTTGTCGACGAATTGAAATATCCATTTGTGACTGAATGGACTCGTAAGCCTGCAAACTGGCGCGACCCAATTGCTGCCAGCGTGGGTCCAATCCCGATGGAACAATTTGGCCGAAATTGCGAACACTCGCTCCTCGCGGTGCGGCGTGACGTTCTAGCAGGACAACACTTAGCCCGCGACGCTGGGCATAGTAAGCGTGAAAAGCCCCTAGCACTCCGCCACCGACGATGACAAGATCGAATTCGTTTTGTGTTCCTATCACAGACATCTATTCCATATCAATGTTTCTCGGAACGACCAGATAGTAGTGAACGATAAGGAATACAGTAATCAACAGCGAAAGCAGCGAAACGATTGCCGAGGTCCATATCAAGAGGTTCAAGAAATCGACTTGGCCGGTCGTCGTATTTCGAAAAATCATGACACCCACGTATCCGAGATAACCGATCGCATCGGCAAGGTACATCAAATAGCCAATGGTGCCGATCTCTCGAAACGCAGCAATCATACGTTCGAACACAGTGGTGTGAAACGCGACATACGGAACATACATCCCGAATCCGAGTATCACCATGAACGACATTGGTCCAAGCAAGCCTGACTCTTGTCCTGCGATTGACCCGAGGACGAAGGCAAAACCGATGCCGAGCAGTGCAATCGACGACAAAAACGCTGCTCGATTGTTTCGAATCAAAATTGTCAACCCGTTCACCACGACCACTCCGATCATCACCCAAAATTCTGAGCGGGCAAAAACGTCAGGTTCATTGTAAACGCCAAGATCCTGCCACACTTCGACGGCGAAGTCGTCTCGGATGCTGCGGACGATGGTGAGCAGTACATAGATGGTGAGGAGCCCGACTAAACCGACCCAATGACGCTGAAAAAAGGCTCGGCGTTGTGCCGTGTTCATCGGTGCTCGCTTGGATCGCATTCGCTCATCGTCAGCGGACGGAGGTGGAATTTGCGCGAGCAGCCAGACCGACACCAACAAAGGAAGAACGAAGATGAGTCCTGTCACAAACGGCATCCAGTATGCATCCACGTGAAAGTCTTGGATCAGGCTCCGCCCAACCGATTTCACGAAACCGGAAGCAACAATGAAACTGGCGCACAATCCGGCCGAAAGCGACTCGGTGACTTTCCGGCCTTCCAGAAATCCGAGCACGAGGCCGAACACCATCGCCAGGGGCAACCCGTTGACGAACAGCCAGACAAAGTTCCAAGGTGGCGGTGTGACAGCGAACATCAGTAAAGCGACTTCCGCGATCCCGATAAGCCCTAGAATGGACACAGCACGATATCGCGGCAACATCTCCGAAATGACTTTGATTCCGATGAACTTTGAAAGCGTGTAGCCAGCAACCTGGGCGGAAACAAGAATCGTTTTAAACCCAATCCCCAGCCACACTTCGCCCTCGTACGTTGCCGCCGTGAAGGGCTTGCGAAACGCGTACATACAAAAGTAGGTACCGAAAGCAGCGAAAATGCAGTACGCTGAAAATGTAACTGGGTTCGCTCGTGCGAGACGCGTGCTAATCCAGTTCCCGTTTTGAAGCATTGGTATGCTCAATGTGCGAATCGACGCCGTGGTCCTGTCGACAGAGTGTGACACAAACCGGACAAAGTTGCCTACCCGTCAATCGGTCGAAGCATTTCGCAACCGGGCAATTGGAGCTCAGATGTCGAACAGTTTTTTCATGGAGTTTGATCCGAGAACCCGCAAGTTCTCGCGGCGACTGTTTATGACGCCACAACTGATCGCGGGAGAGGTCTTAGTCAATGTGGTCCGTTGTACGCTATGCGGTAGTGACCTTCACACATTCAATGGTCGCCGAAGTGCGCCGGAGCGATGTGTTCTGGGGCACGAGACGATTGGGACAATTGCGGGCTGGTTCGATAGTGATATCCCGAGAGACTATCACGGCCGGACCCTCGACATGGGCGATCGTGTGACGTGGACGATGGCGGTGGGTTGCGGTGCGTGCTTCTGGAGATAAGCATTGAAAATGGACCCAGGGCGGCGCTGAAAATTGACCCACAGGGGTCGGGGTTGGGTCCTAAATCTCAGTCTTGGGCGAGGAAGATTTCGCCGTTGGTGGGGACTGCTTCACTTTCATCGACTCCCGG
>JBGSKM010000020.1:0-10005 GCA_041741195.1 Pirellulaceae bacterium | reverse complement strand
ATGGCACTCAACATTCTGCAACGTGACACTACTGTGAAGGACAACATTCGTGGCAAACGCATGCGAGCCGGATGGGATGACGCAGTCCTCGATGGTATTTATGCCGGTTTTAACGGCACTTGAACGTGCGATTGCCCTGATAGGAGACCCGTCTTTTTTTGGCTCGCATCTTCTTGCCAACACCTTTTTTGCCCACAACATGCATCGCGACCCGCGTGGGGAAGCGCCAGTTGCCCAGTGCCGGCCGAAGTGGTCGGGCGGTCAATTCGAGTTTGTCGGAAGCCGACTCAGGAAGCGTCTACCATCTTGAGAGCACCGGGGTTTGCTGGGGAGTGGTGATTGCGATGCGAAGATTTCGACCGCCAGCTTGTATGCTGACGGTAGGCAAGATCAACTGCTAGTACCTTTTTAGTTGTTTTGGAGAGTCCCATGAGATGTTCTGTCGGAGTCGGTGTGGCGTTGGCGATGTTCGTTGGCTGTGGCGAACCCGTGGATACGAGTGTGTCGTTACCGGCATCCGAACAAACGTTGGTCGCGCTACGACAAGCCGATGCGGTCGATGGCGCCGAAGATCACGTGATTGGCAAGTGTTACGTTTGCAACCTGGGGATGGACGGCAAGGAAGAGTTTTCCGTGGATGTGTATGGCTACAGCGCCCATCTGTGCAGCAGTCACTGCAAAGAGCATTTCGCCAAATCGGCTGATTCGGTGATCGTGAAGACCAAGATCCCGGGCGCCCAGTGACAGGAGCGCTGGGATGGACGTGGGCCTGCGTCACCCCACCGCTCATTGACATGTCGTGAGGTGGCGATATATTGAAGAGTGGCGATCTGGGGCCATATTCGCACAACCAACCGAGCGAGAATTGACGATGTCGAAAACGAAAACGATCGAGAATTTGCAGCGAGCTTTGTCAATGGAATTGACGGCGACGCACCAATACCAATTGCACGCGTGCGTCTTGGATGACTGGGGAATGGGACTGCTCGCGACAAAAATGCGCGAGGAGTTGCAGGAGGAACTCGCTCACTCGGAACAGTATTTGGTGCGGATATTGTTCCTCAAAGGCGACCCCAAGCTGGCGCTCGAGAAAACTCCGGTTCGGGCGACGACGCTGAAACAGATGTTTGAGTCGGACCTAGCGGACGAAAAGGAAGCGATCGAGTTCTACACGACGGCTTCGATCCAAGCCAGTGAAGACCGTGACATTGGGACTCGGCAACTGTTCGAGCGTATCGCGGTGGACGAAGAGGGGCACGCGAGCTGGTTGGAGCTGCAATTGGATCTGCTCCAGCGAATGGGCGAGCCCGCTTACATCGCCAAGCACATGTCGACTAGCTCAGCCGAGTAGATATCAATCAGCGGGCAAGTGGATCGGACTGGCATGTGCGAAACGGTATGCGTACTTCAAGCGAAGCGAGGTTGAAAAATGAGTCCACGATGGAAGGTCATCGCGCTACAAGGCTGCGCCGCGGCGTGTCTGGGTTCCTTCGCGCTTATCTGGGGATGCAACTCGAAAACAGTCACTAAGCCGTCGGACGCCGTTGTCCCCGGCTCTGAAGCTTCGATTGTTGACGGGCAATCGCCCAGCGAAGCTGAAAAGGCGAGCATGCTGGCCGCGAAAGACGAATTATTCAACCGGTTGTCGGGTCGATTGATGCAGGCGATTAACGGCCAAGGGCCGACGGCTGCGATCGCGGTGTGCCAGAAAGAGGCGCCGCAAATTGCTGACGCGGTGAGCAGTGAACTCGGATTGCGGATCGGACGCACAGGCGTGAGGCTGCGAAATTCCAGTAACGTCGCCCCGGCTTGGGCGAGGCCGTTGGTGGAGGCTAAGACCGACGAGCCCATGTTTGTAAGCTTAGACAATGGGCATGTGGCGGCGCTTTTGCCGATCAAACTGCAAAGCCAATGCGTGATGTGTCACGGTCCCAGCGACCAGATCGCACCGCAAGCGCAGGAACAGCTTTCCAGGCTGTATCCGGCGGATCGGGCAATCGGTTTTCGGGAAGGCGAGTTGCGGGGTTGGTTCTGGATCGAGCTTCCGAGAAAGGGGTAAGTCTCGATAGGGTCGGCAGCGTCAGGTGCTGCGCAGTGGGCCGCGAGAAGTTGCGGGCCGCGAGAAGTTGCCGTGAATTTTCTTCGCACCTGAACAGCAGTGCTTGACACCACGTAGAGAGCACCAAGAATAGATGCATCCTTGGTCGGACCGTCGATTGATTGTAAAACGCCGTGGCGCACTGAGCGCCCGAGTTGGGCATTTTGACGCTGGAATCTGACCTTTGATCTCTTCGCGGACCGTAACGACGTGGCTCGCCTTGGCAACGTTGCTGATTAGCAACGTTGGATCGGTGATTCACGTCGGATGTGTTGCTTCCGTCCAGCCGTTAAGTTCTCAGTCGGCTGTTGCCAAGTTGGGCAATTCTCAGCCAGTTCGGTCCGAGCCAGTTTCCTCGCGGCATTCCGAAACGGCGGTGGGTGCATCGCGTGTTTCCAAGTGTTGTTGCCATCATCAACATTGCTCGTTGCCGAAGCCGACGAACGAATCGTCGCCGGTGGAGTCGGGGAGCGAGCATGATTCAGACCACTGCAATGTCTGCCAAAACTTCTTCGCGTCACGACATGCGCTGGTAACCGAGGTCGATACGATTTCTTGGACGCCGCTGGTGATCCACTGGTTGCCAATTCGGGTTGATGGTGCGGTCGCGGCGACGCTATTTCACGAAGAAATTTCCCAGCGGGGACCGCCGAGAGTTGGATGAGTCGTCAGCCCTTTCTGGGCTGAATCGTAGGAACGTGTTAGCCGGTACGGGCTGACTTCTATCACTCTCCAATCAACTCTCGAAAGAGCATCAGCAATGGCTGTGGTTCATGCTGCGCCAGGCGCAGAAAGCAGGTTGGCGCGCGCGCTGACAACGGATTTCTGTCCCTGGGCAAATCGATTTGTCTACTGGCTCAAAGAGCCCATCGGCTGGTTTGTCTTGGCGACTGCGATCAGCGTGATGATCGGGATGTATTTTAGTCCCATCGGCTGGACGTTGGCTGCGTCATTGTCGTCCATCATCGTCGTCGGAATGTCTTGGCCGTTTGTCGCCGTTCATGCAACGCGATTGGGTTTGCAACCTGGATGCGATGCCGTCCACGAAGACACGTCGTGCCGCATCATCGTTTCAGTCACCAATCGCTTTCCGATTCCCGTGTTGGGGTTGGTGATCGAAGGCTACTTGGACAGCGACGTTGGTGAGCGCGTGCCGACCGTCGGTCTAGCCTGTGTGCCGCCGCTGTGTGTGGCCGAGTATTCGTTGACGGTGATGCCGCAGTTGCGTGGGCATTATCCGATCACAAAGCCTCAAGTCACTTGTTCGTTTCCGTTTGGGATTTGGACAGCGCGACGGGCGCTGAAGCAAATTCGACCGCTCACCGTTTGGCCCAAGGTCTACCCGGTCACGGGCATCTGTCCGCTCGTGGGCAAGAATAATGCGGACGTGGGTGATGGCCAGCGAGGTGGGCGCAGTGGCGACTTTGTGGGCGTACGCCAGTTTCGACGAGGCGACTCGGCCAAACAAGTCAACTGGGTCGCATCGGCACGATCGGATTCCTTGATCATTACCGAGCGAGGCGGTCCTCAGTCCGTGGACCTGGAGTTATGGATCGACACGCGAGGCGACAAGGGGCGTGAACCACTGGCGCGTCGGGTACGCGTTGCGGCCAGTGTCCTCGTTTCGCTTCACCAATCGCGGTTGCCGACGCGATTGAAGATCGGCGATCATTGGATCAAATACAGCAACGATGGACACGGGCGTCGCGTGTTTCTGGACGCACTTGCGCGCATCGCCGCGGATGGCGTCACATGCCAGCGAAACGCATTCCAAAGCAACGCGTGTCAACGGTCGGGAACCTCCTCCGCCGTACGGATTGACGTAACCGGCGCCAGTGATGGCGGCGTGTTGGTGCGAATCATCCATCCGTCGGGCGGGCGCCGCGCTGGCGGGTCGGTTCGAGAAATACGAATCATGCCGCACGACGATATCTCCACGGCGATTGCGAATCTCTGGCGGGAGGTGCGTGATGTTGATGTGGCCGCTTGATCGTCGATCGACGGAGGCGTTGGTCTTAGCCACCTTGTCAATCTTTGCTGTCGGATGTTTGCGATTTCCCGTGGAATTGCGATCGATGTTCCTCATCGAAATGGCACTCATCGTCGGCTTTGCAGTGAGTGAGGCGGCTGCGAAGATCCGCTTGCGATGGGGCTCGATGGGGCTGGTCGCGACTCCGGCGGTGGTTGCCGCGGTGGCTCGAGTCGTCGGCGTTTCGATTGCGTTTGAGATGACGGCACTCACATCGCTCGGGACGCTCGCATTGGCAATGGCGATTCGCGGTGAAAGAACGCGAGCGATGTCGCTGGTATCGTCAGGCTTTTTGACGCTGTTTTCGGTCGCGATCTCCGACGATCAAAACGCCGTGTACATCGCGATCGTGTGGATCGCGATCTGCATGTGGCACTTGGTGGCCAATCATTGGGAGCGACTGGAGCTTCGCGCGGTCGAGAATGTTCGCCGCAGCGTGGGAGTTCGACCCATGTCAGTCCTCATGGCGGTGCTACTTTGCATCTTGGGCGGAGTCGTCGTGCGAGATCGATTTGCACCGCCGCAGCGATTCGAATTCGGTTTCATGCCCGCCAGCGGCGGTTCCAAGTGGTCGGACCCGGCAGCCAGAAGCGGCGTCGCAACCGGCGACGCCGCGATCGCGGCAAAGGACCACGCGGAATCATTCGGTGCCGTCGAGTCCGATTTGTTTTTGGAGTCCACCGAATCAACCCTGTTCGACATGTTCAATGATTCGATCGGCGAGCCTAAGAAAAAGAACAAATCGGAACGCCGTCAGGGATTGAATAACGAGAACGTCATCGAGGCGCACCAGAAAACTGCCAAGAGCGAAAAGGGCGGTAGCACGTTTTCGACCGATCGGATGCCCGCGAAGAAACATTTGCATTTGAATGATTCTGCCGAGAACGCGGTGGTTCAGTGGGCTGGTCCGACCGGTATTCGGTTGGCCATGAATCGGTACGATACGTTCGACGGTGTGCAGTGGTCCAATGCGGCGACGCATCGTAATGAGCAATTGGTTCGAGCCGAGATCAATGGCGCGGCATGGTTTTTTGATCCGGTCATGTTACCGGCCCAGGACCGGAGCGCGTCGCCAGTCCCATCGGCGCGTTCGACCAGCGTCGGTTTGCTAAAGGTGTTGCGGCTAAAGTCGACGCGGATTCCCGCGCCGATGATGACGTCGGGTTTGCATATCAAAGATGTGGATCGCCAGGACTTCTTTGGCATCGAGGACGATGGCTCGTTCTATATGCCCGGCCGTGATCAAGTCCCTGCGCTCACGGTGGTGAACATTGCGTCCACGAAACTGATGGAAGACGAATTGTGGGAGCGGCTTCCCTCGTCGCAATCTTACATCGCGATGGACGCGAGAATCGACCAAGAGAAACGCAATGAAAACGAACTCGCGGCAAAGTCGTTGTCGATCTGCGCTACCAAGTGGACGGAAGGGTGTGATCATGTCTACGAAAAATTGCAAGCGATCGTATCAAATCTTCGCGATGACTTTGAATTCGATCGTGGCTACGCACCGGAATCCGACGATCCCGTTGCCGAGTTTCTGAGGACGCGTCGAGGTGGAGACCACTTGTTCGCGACGACGGCGGCGCTCCTCGCCCGAGAACTAGGTTTGCAATCGCGGTTGGTCACTGGATTCTATGTTCGCCCCGCCGCGATCGATGTGTCGGCGGGACATACGAACGTGTTGCCCCAGGACGTTCACGTGTGGGCGGAGATCCGACTCGATGACGGACGTTGGTTCGAGATCGAACCGACGCCTGGTTACGCCCAGCCGAATTACCGACCGTCGCCGTGGTTGATGACCAAGCAATTCGCCGCAGCGAACTGGCCGATCGGGGTCGGGCTATTACTGGTCGCGGTAGCACTGTTGGTGACCCGAATGGTCTGGATTGAGCTGGGGCTGGGCATCTTTTATCGAATCGGAACGGCACTTTGTCCGCGTCATCGAATTGCGATCGCGATGGGAGTGCTGCAAACTCGCGCCCGCTTGGCCGGATGCCCCCGATCCAGCGGAATCCCACAGCGTGATTGGTTGCTTGCAATGACCCAGTCGCACGAATCAGTTCGTGAACCAGTTCGACGGTTTTGCGATGCCGCCGACCGAGCCGTCTTTGCGGAAAGCGGACATTCATTCATCGACCCATCACTCGTCCAAGAGATGCTCATGCGACTCAAGATCAAATCACTACGTCAACTCACGGTCGAGGAAGTATCGTGAGCACCATTGAAATCAAGCCGTTATCGCCCTCGCTAAGCGAGTCGCTGGTGGGACTTCGTCGCCAGCTCAATGGCGTTCTGTTGGGAAAACAGGATGCGATCGAATTGGTGATGGCATGTCTATTGTCCCAGGGCCACCTGTTGCTGGACGATCTTCCTGGCACCGGCAAAACGACCTTGGCCAAAGCGATCGCGTCCTGTGTCGGTGGCAAGCTGGCTCGTGTTCAATGCACGCCAGATCTGTTGCCCTCGGACGTCACCGGGTTCAATTTGTTCAACCAAAAGACGCGGGAGTTCGAGTTTCATCCCGGACCCGTGTTTTCCGACGTGTTGCTCGCCGACGAACTCAATCGAACCACGCCGCGAACGCAAAGCGCGCTGCTGGAAGCGATGGCCGAACGTCAAGTCACCATCGACGCCGTTCCTTATCCGCTGGCGAAAACGTTTTTTGTCATCGCGACGCAAAACCCGATTGACTCGCACGGTGCCTATCCGTTGCCCGAAGCACAGCTCGATCGGTTCACCATCAAGTTGCGCATCGGTTATCCCGATCGCCAATCGCAGCTCGAGATTTTGGAGGCTGCGGCGCGAGAGGAATTGCAAAGCGAACATGCTCCCTGCGTCCTTTCGCTCGATGAACTCAGTCGACTTCAAAATCTGGTACGAATGATCACGGTTCATCCGCGAGTTCAAGGGTATTTGGTGGACTTGGTGGAAGCGACCCGTCACGATTCGGCGGTCCAGTTGGGAGTCAGCCCTCGAGGGATGTTGTTGTGGCAGCGAATCGCACAAGCGTGGGCGTTGCTGCAAGGCCGCGAGTTTGTCACGCCAAGCGACGTCGCGCATGTGGCTCGTCCCGTTTTGTCCGTTCGATTGTTAACAAATTCGGATGATGTCGATGGAGTGATCGATCGATTGTTGGACACCGTGCCCGCGCCGGAGTACCGATGATGCGATCGAGTTTATTGTCAAGTCTTTGGGTGATGCTGCTTGTGGTCGGCTGTGCTCCGGATGGTTCGACACCCAAGACATCGTTGTTCGAAGAGGATCATGCAGTTGCGGCCCATTGGCCGAGCGGCCTACAGGACGTCGCGGTGAAGTTGCGTGAGCGAATGACGCCCGGGGACGTCACGTCCACTTCGATCGCCGAAGTCAAAGGCATTGTCGGTTGGACCGCCGAGATCGCGGCCGATACGAACATGACCGAACAAGACTGGATACCGATCTATCATGCCGCCGAATCACTATCCGCCAACCTGCGCCAAGTCGACGCGGAGTTCACGGAGGCGGATCGTCGACAAATCGAGTCGTTGTGCGAATTGATCGACGAAACCTCGTCGCGAGTCCCTGAGTTTTTACCCAATTTGGCCAACGACGAATCATGAACCAATCCCTTTCGATGATGTTGGTTGGCGGATTGATTCGCATCGCGCAAGGGTTCGCCCTGGCGGCACCGACGTTGTTGGTCGGGCTATTGATTGCGTCGATATTGCGATTCTATCTCGGACACGTGGGGACTCGAAAACTGTTCGGCGGCGACAGTCTGCGATCGCTGCCGCAATCGTGGCTCGTGGGAATGTTGTTGCCCGTCTGTTCCATCGGAGTGTTGCCGATCCTGTACGAGATGCGGCGAGCCCGTGTCAAACCGGGAGCGATGTCCGCGTTCGCGTTGTCGGCACCACTATTCAATCCACTTTCGTTGCTCTACGGACTTACGCTCAGCCGGCCGCTGGTCATCATCCTGTTCGCGATCGGTTCGCTAGTGGTTGTCACCGGACTCGGCCTTTTCTGGGACGCATTGGGAAGATGGCGGAATACGGAGCCCGTCGATCCGGATCAGTCGCCATCGGCCGCCGACAGCTTGATCGGTATTCGCCGATTGTTAGCGACGATCGTCCACTTTTCGCGCGAAGCGACTGGCATGGCGACGTTGATGATGCTGGTCGCGCTGTTGGGGCTCGGAATCCTAGCAGCCGTCTTGCCGTACGGCGCGATGCAGAACTCCGTCGAGCGCGACGATTGGTGGGCGCCGCTAAAGATGGTCATCGTGGCAGTCCCGATCTATGCATCGCCGATGATGGCGATGAGCCAAATGGGAATGATGTTCCAGCACGCGAATTCGCCCGGTGCGTCCTTCGCCTTGTTGATCCTTGGTGCCGGAATGAACTTGGCCACACCGATCTGGTTCGGTCGCCACTATGGATGGAGATCGGCGACATTGTGGATGACATCGCTACTGGCAATCGTGATCGCATTGTCCTATGCCATCAACAAGCCGCTGGTCCCGCCGGGCGTCGAGCCAGCCGGGCATACGCACGCCTTTGACGTTTATGCCAATCCCCTATCGATCCATCATTCGATCAGTTTTGCGACGGTTCGCGAATTGGTGACCAAGGATTTGGACATTGCATCGAAAGCATCCCTCGTCGCTCTCGCAGCGATTGCGGTGTTGGGATTGATGTTTCGTGGATTGGGGATCGATGAAGCTTGGTTGATCAAGACGGCCAAACCGTCGTCGCTCGCATCATCATTGCAATCGGACGCTACCGGCTCGCGGCGGCGGTTTGACATCGTGGTGCCGCGTGGGGTGATCGGCGCGACGATGTTATTCGGGCTGGTCGCGCTCAGCATCGTTGCCTGTTTTGCGTACTATCCGTCGCCCAGCGAATGTTTGGAGGAGATCAAACTCGCTCGCGCCGAATGTTTGTCGGCAGCGAACAGCGGCCAAGTCGAGCACGCCTTGTTCTGGTTGCCGGTGTGGGAAGATTGGAGCCGTCGCTTGGAAGTGGGCACCTTCATTCGCGTCGGCCAAGTCCGACCCTATCAACGAATGCAAGGCTATTTGATCCGCAAGAAGCTGGAGTTGCTCGAGCATGAGTTGGAACATGATCCGCCGGAGCCGGCGGAAACCAAGCGTGTGGTCCGAGATATCATGAGTACCAACTCGCGCTGGGTCCGCTCGTTCGCAAAATAACCTCAATCGCGGGTCGCTAAGATTCTGGCAATCCCGGCGGACGCGATCCGGACTCGATCGATCGTCTGGCGTAGCGCAAGAGTCTTGCTGGGGCTCGTGTTTTTACCGCGGTGAATGGAATGAGTTTTCGCCCCGGCAAATGGAATGCGAGGTCGAATGATCCTGGCGGAATGCTGATTGACTCAGCCCCAGGAATCTGTCAAGATTTGCGCGGTTTGTGCCACCATGTCTGGTAGTGGTTCATCGAGAGGACCGTTTTCTCTCGTTGGCGCTTTCGGGTCGATGAGGCGAGTTGCCTTGATGGTGGTTGTTGGAAGGGTCGATTTAGTGACGAATATTTACGTTGGTAACCTGGCATTTGGAGCCACCGAAGAAGATCTCCGCAGTGCATTTGAAAAGCACGGCGAAGTCACCTCGGTCAACATCATCATGGACCGCGAAACAGGGCGATCACGAGGATTCGCTTTTGTTGAGATGGCTGATGGTGAAGGTGCGAAGGAAGCGATTGAGAATCTCGACGGTGCGGCCATCGGCGGCCGTAACATCACCGTCAATGAAGCCCGTCCTCGTGCACCTCGCAGCGGCGGTGGTGGTGGTGGCGGAGGCGGCGGCTACGGTGGTGGCGGCGGCGGCGGCGGCGGTGGATACCGCGGTGGTGGTGACCGCGGCGGCGACCGTGGTGGACGCGGC
>JBGSKM010000019.1:0-183060 GCA_041741195.1 Pirellulaceae bacterium | reverse complement strand
ATGGCACTCAACATTCTGCAACGTGACACTACTGTGAAGGACAACATTCGTGGCAAACGCATGCGAGCCGGATGGGATGACGCAGTCCTCGATGGTATTTATGCCGGTTTTAACGGCACTTGAACGTGCGATTGCCCTGGTCAGGAATCCAATCGATCGGATGGGCGTTGACCTCTGCGATTGTTATCTTTTTCGTCGGTCTCTATGCGGCCTATGACCCCCATCTGTACCGAGGCGGGTTGATTAAGTTGGTTCCGATTGCCAAGCGGGATCGGGCCGACGACGTATTGGATCAATCCCAGACGGCATTGTCTCGCTGGATAGTGGCGCGACTGATGTCGATGTCAGTGGTAGGAATTGTCACTGCCGTCGGGCTGTGGATATTCGGGGTGCCACTGGCGGCAACGCTGGGTGTGGTTGCCGCGATATTGACATTCGTCCCGAATTTTGGGCCACTGCTGGCGGCGATACCACAGATCTTGTTGGCGCTGAACGTGAGCCCCCAAGTGGCAATCTATGTCGCGGCCTTCAACCTGGTGCTTCAAGGACTTGAGAGCTATTTGTTGACACCCATGATCGATCGACATGAAGTTTCTCTTCCGCCGATTGTGACGATCACGGCCCAGTTACTGATGGGCGCTACGCTTGGCGTCATTGGAGTCATGATGGCGGCACCTTGCGTTGTCGTCGCCATGGTCGTCACCCAAATGCTCTACGTGAACGACAAACTAGGTGATCCAAAGCCGGGCGAATTGACGGCTCCATAAATTGGAGCGTCGTGTACATTTCTTTCCGACTCATTGAAAGAGCTAGCTGTGAAATTGATGAATGCATTTGCGATAGCCATTATCCTTTCGGTAGGCTGTCAAAGCGAACCGAGCACGCTACGCGAGCAGGCCGAACAGGCTCAAGAAAATTTAGAGCAAGCTCGCGAAGAGGCTGCTGAAATCGTGGCTGACTCCGAAGAAGACGCCGTCGAAATGGTGGCCGACGCGAGGGAAAATGCGAGTGACAAGATCCAGCAGGCTCAACAGAAGGCGACTGGCATGGTCGCGTCGGCCAAAAAAGGACTAGATCAAAAGCTCGACGAACTGAGCGCTGAACAGTCCGTCGTACCGAGCGAAACAATTCCGGTGAATGATTCGCAGAATGTGCGAACGGAGTCGTCCGACTTTAACCCTCCCGAAGTCACCGATGAGCCGTCGCAGTAAGCATTCCTGAGAGGAAATACCACCCCCTAAGTCGGCGTGCTGGTGGACTTGATCGCCAAGATTGCGTCAACGGGTGCGCCGGTGACATGGGTGCTTGCTTCTGAAAACCCGACCGTGTGCAGGAGAGCTTTGTACTCTGCAGCGGTGCGTTCTCGTCCTTCCGTGCAAACGAGCATGTTGAGATCTTGCATCTGTGCCCATACGGGTCCATCGCGTTCTGGCGCGACCATAATCTCCGCGACGAGCAACCCACCACCCGGCGGCAGCGACCGGTAGATTTTGCCGAGAAGTCGCATGATTTTGTCGTCGCTCCAATCGTGCAGAATGCGACCGAGCGAGTAGAGATCGCCGGCGGGCAAATCGTCCGCAAAGAAATCACCTCCGACGACTTCCACGCGCCCCGCCACCGACGACAGCCCCACAATCTCTTTCGCCAGTGGCGTCACCTCTGGCAAATCAAAGACCGTTGCGGACAGCTCGGGATATGCCTCACACGCCGCGATGGCCAAGTGGCCTGTCGCACCGCCGAGATCGACTAGCTTGCGAAAGCGGGAAAGGTCACACTCCTGCACCACTCGTGGCGAGCTGATCATTCCGTAACCGTGCATGCCCATCAGGAACTCTCGCATCGCGTTTTCATCGCGAAAGAAACTTGAAAAGATGGGGGCATCCCAGCCGTAGGCTTGTTTCCAGCGGTGGCCGCCTTCGCGAATCGCGTCCTCAAAGTGCGTCCACAATCGCCAGCTCGCGTCGTTACTGAATCGAATGTATCCCGTCAAACGATTGGGGCTGGCCGAACACAGATAGTCGGTCGCTTCGGGTGTGTTAGCGTACGTATCGCCAACGCGTTTGATCATCCCCAGACCCACCAGCGCATCGAGCAACCGGCGCATGGCTCCAGCGTCGCACCCAAGCGAGCCGGCAAGTTCCTCGCTGTTTTGTGAGCGGCCATCCAACGCGTCGAAGACACCCAGCTCCACGGCCCCAAACAAGGTCTTTGAACGCCGAAAAGCCAACATCAATTCGAGCACGGGGGTTGGGTCAGATGGCACGATGTTTATTTCCAATCACGGAGAAGTTTTTAACATTGAAGATCTCGTCGCAGATTGACCCGCGTCGCCTTCACGCCGCTCATCGAGCTGTCGCTGCCGCTCGGCGAAACGCCGTTTTTGGTCATCGGTTAGCACATCGACACATCGAGGGCAGTGAACGCCACGCCGGTAATCCGAGTGCGATTGATCTTCGCGGGAAACTGGCCAGCCGCAACCGAAGCAAAGCACTTTATCGCCAACTGCCAATCCATGCTTCACCGAGACTCGCTCGTCGAACACAAAACATTCGCCCGACCATTTCGATTCGCTCTCGGGGATTTGTTCGAGATACTTCAGGATACCGCCTCGCAGGTGATAGACTTCGTGAAAGCCCTTTTGTTTGAGCAAGGCCGTTGATTTCTCGCAGCGAATCCCTCCGGTGCAATACATGGCAACTCGCGGATGTTTCGCCGGGTCGAGATGTCGATCGACGAACTCAGGAAACTCACGAAACGAGTTCGTCATCGGGTTGATCGCTCGCTCGAATGCCCCGATGGCGACTTCGTAATCGTTGCGAGTATCAATCACAACGACATCAGGCTGAGAGATGAGCTCGTTCCAGTTTTCGGGATCCACATAAGTTCCGACCGAATCATTCGGATCGATCCCTTCGACCCCGAGTGTGACGATCTCTTTCTTGAGTCTCACCCGCGCTCGTTTGAAAGGGGGTGTGGAACAGAAGGAGAACTTGACTTCCAACGGTTTCAATCGCGGATCGGCGCTAAGATGCTCGAGCACGCTTTGGATGCCGATCTCCGGCCCAGCGATCGTCCCGTTGATGCCTTCGGCGGCGAGTAACAATGTTCCTCGCACATCTTGGGCTCGCATGAGGTTCGCCAACGGGCGCTGTAGCGATTGGTAATCATCCAGTCGCACGAATCGGTAGAGCGCGGCGACGGTTATGGGCTCAGTTTGCACGTTCATGAATCAGTAGCGGGTCATCGGCGCGCGCGACTTCGGCTCGGAATAACTCACACAGCCGATCGCACATCGACCGTGCATGATACTCGTGTTTGTCCAATCGAGTCACGGGGACAAGCTCGCCCATCGTGCCGGTGACAAACATCTCATCGGCACGATACAGTTCTTGATGCGGAATATCGCGTTGGACACAATCGATCCCATTGTCTCTGCACAACTCGATCACCGTCGACCGTGTGATTCCCTCGGGACACGCCGCAGTGGTGCTGGTGTGCACCACGCCTCCAAAAACGACGAAAACATGCGTCGCATTGGTTTCAGCCAAATTGTCCTGCGTATCGAGCAACAACGCGTCATCGACGCCCGCGGCGTTGGCTTCGAGTTTTGCCAAGATGCTCGTCAATTGGTTGCAACTATGGATGTGCTGGTTGAGCACATTGGCGGGTGGGCGCCGGTGCATCGCCGTCGCCAGAGTAATTCCCGCTTTGTCGTAAACCGGCGGCTTGTGTTCGGCGAGAATGAACAGGCTGCATCCGCGCGTGTTGATCCGCGGGTCGAGCCCCGAGGTGTACTTCAGTCCGCGAGAGACGGTGAGCCTGGCGTGGACTCCATCGTACATGTCGTTGAGCTCAAACGTTCGCTTTAAGTGTTGAACGATTTCCGCATCACTCGGGTAGCCAGCGTACTGCAGCATACTCGCCGATTTGCGCAATCGGTCTAGGTGAGCTTGCAAGCGAAACACTCGACCAGCGTACAAACGGAGTCCTTCCCACACGGCATCACCGTTTTGCACGGCGGAGTCGAACGGTGAAACTCCGGCTCGGTCGCGGTGCACATAGTCGCCGTTGATGCAAACGATGAGGTCGCGGTTCTTTTCGTTATAAGTCTGAAGCATGTTGTCTAATTCGTTGCCCTAGGACGGGGACTCAAGCGATGAGCCGCGAGCTCACCGTAAATTTCTTCGCACTCCAGCAGCACTGGCCGCAGGTGATCGGGCACCGTCTCTTGCTTGGGTTGGTATCGACCGAATCCAGTGCTCTCCACCACATTGGCATACCAATGCTTGGCCCAAACCCCATCGGTGTCGCGAGGGCCTGCCGGCCAACAAAGCATCTCGGATTGGAACTCGATTTGAAGCTGGTCGCAAAGTTCTCGCAACATCGCCTCGGGTTGCTCCAGCACATCTCGTGCATCGAGCACCGGGGGCGCGACTCCTTTCTCATCGAGCAACCGCTTCCACAACGAACGCTGCTGGGGCAACCCGGTTTGTTCAGCCGTCGGATTCGGAATCACTCGCAAGAGCGAAGTGAGCATTTCGACCGGTTCGCGAATCAACATGCCGTGGCGAAATCCTTCTAAAGAGACGCCCTCGAGATCCAGCGGTAAGTGATGTGCCATGTGCTTTTGGTACCAAATCGATTTGCCTTGCGGCACGGGCCCGAGCAACATTCGAAACACTTCGCTGGGCTGGTGAGATTGACTCGTTAGGATCTCGTCGCGCCCCGGATGTTCGTAACCCGTTCGGGCGAGATAGCTCGCGTAGAGCGGCTCGTCGGTGACGTAAGTGTCAGGGCGATTGCCAAACGAACGAAGCATCGCAGTGGAAATATTGCGAGGCCCCGACCACATGGCGATTCGAATGGGAGACATGCTTGGTTTTGTGAACGAGTAAAATGGGGGAGCGGCAATGCGGCAACGTGAGCCGATATCGTACTCAAAATGCACTCAAACCGAACGTCCCGCGATCACCCCCCCTGGTCTCAATCCGACGGTGTCGTCGACGCGACGCGGTATTTAGGAATTTTCTCTCAATTTGACGAGATTGGATTGAACGTTTTCGGGTCCGCCGGGGACTGATGCACATGGACCAAGCGTTTATCGAGCAGAATTACGCCTACATCTACCGGATGGCGTGGACGATGACGGGATGCGCGACGGAAGCGGAGGATTTAGCCCAGGATACATTCATTGTGGCTCTTGACCGCTGGAATGCGTTCGACGGCCGAAGCCAGCGAAAGACATGGCTGATTGGAATCCTAGTGAATCTGAAATCCCGTCGCGATCGCTCCCTGGGGCGGTTCAAGCGACGATTGGTAAATTGCTTTTTACAAGCCAGAGCGAACCGAGAATCGAGCCCTTTAACGGAGCTCATGCGACGTGAGTGGCAACAAAGCGTGTGGTCGCAAGTGGCCCGACTGCCACCGGCGCAGCGAGATGTAGTCGTGCTCCGATTCGCCGAGCAGTTGACCCATGATGAAATTGCCGAAGCCGTCGGCTGTCCGGTGGGAACCGTACGAACACGGCTCCATCATGCAATGAAACGATTGCAACAGTTCCCCGAGTTGCGGATTTTGGGATCGATGTGTCGCAACGATCAACCAGACGCATCGGTAAGGAATCCGAACCTTGAAAGCAACACGTGCAAGGCCACATGAATCAAAAGACCGACGAACCAGCAATCGATTTCGACCACGCCTTGGCGACGCGACTGCAGGCCACACTCGCGACGCCGTCGTTCACAACGCCGACGATCCAGGAGCTATGCCAATCCGTTCATCATCGCAGAGCTCGTCGACGTACCCGTCGAGTGGGAGGCATTGCCATCTTGATTGCAGCCCTTGGCGTAACCCTGTTTGCCACTCGTCAGGATGGCTCGAATCAGCCCGATAACTTGGCCACATTGACGGTGACGCCGGACAATTCGCGAGTCAACCATGCGTTCGACGCGGCTGAATCGCAGGCCGGCCCCGAAGACCTCGATGGTCGTATTCGAGTCATGGCGCAGGTCGTTCGGCCGGAACCCATTTTTCATGTCGATCCGGCAACCCAACGGGCATGGCAAATCGGATGGATCGAAACGGAGCAATCCGTCCCGATCGATATCCAGCAATGCTCGCCCGATCAGCGAGTCCGCTTCCAAAATGTTTTGTATCGAAACGACGATTCACTCTCACTCTAACGAAAGGAACGGATGATGAACCTTTTGCGACCCACTCTCGTCATGGGGATCATGGCAAGTATCGCGAGCCTAGCATTTGGGCAATCAGCCATGGATTTTCGCGCTGCGGCGACGAAAGCGTTTCCAGCAACCGTTGCAGTGACTGCGGGAGCTGAGGAAGGGCATGCTCGCACTGGACAGAGCCCTCGACTTGAACATCCTGAACGATTCTTGCGACCGATGCTTCGTCCCGGTGATCGATCGTTGACGCTGTTTCGCGACGGAGAGAGACACCCATTTGGTCCGGCCGTGGGTTTTGCCGTCGCGCCGGACTTAGTGATTGTCGCGACCACAGGCACAACCGGTGACGTCGTTCACCTGCACGCGATCGACCAAGAGAACATCCCAGGGAAAATCATTGCGAGCGACTACGTGGTCGGGCTTTCCGCAATCCGCTTGGATAAAAACCTATTTGCGCCACTGTCGATAAGTCACCGAACACTTGAACCAGGTCAACCGGTCCTGATTACGGAAATGTCGGACGTCGGCGAGGTGAACGCGCACGGGGCTATGATCTCGAGCTATGCGACAACCTCCAAGCCGGATCGGGGGATGGTGCATCGGATTGACACCAGCAACGGCGACCTCGCGTCGGGTTCACCGGTCGTGGACGAGATTGGCGATCTCGTCGGAGTCGTCCTTTCGACCCAGAGCGGTGCTGTGTGTCTGCCGGCATCGAGCCTTTCAAGGCTCGTGGAAACGACCCAAAGCGAATCGCCCTCCGATCTTTATCCAGGGCGTCTCGGGGTGGTGCTGGGTAATTCAGGCGACACGTTGATCACCGATCTGGCCAGCGAATCACCGGCCGGGAAAGCCGGGTTAAAAGCGGGTGATCGGATCATTTCGGTGGGCGGCCAATCGACCGCGACCACCGGGGACGTGATTGCCACCGTCGCGATACACCGAGGCGGTGACACGGTCGAGATCGTCGTCGATCGCGACGGCGCTGAATCGCGATTCGACGTTGTGCTCGAGGCAGGCAAATCTCAACGTGGCCAGATGCCAAGCTTGTTTCCGCCGCCAATGCAAATGTGGCGGCTGGAAAACGGCAAGCTCGTTCCGATGGAGGAAACTCTCGGGAACGCTGTGCAACCAGGCGTTGCACCACGAATGCCCAAGATGAACGGCGCGAATTCGAACGATCACATCTTGATAAGCCCACCCGAATTGCGAGGAATCACCGTGGAACGTAGCGGTCTGGACGAAACCTTGCGACGAGTCCAAAAACAACTGGAGCAGACACAAAAGTCGCAGGAAGACTTCGCCCAGAAGCTTCGTGAGTTGAACTCACACACGGACGCAAACCAAGATCAACCCCGATCGGACAAAGCTGATTTCGAAAAGCTGCAACGACTCATTGAGTCGCTGCAGCAGGAAATCCGATCACTCAAGTCAGATCGCGACTGAGTCGTAGCGAGCTACTTGGCGACAAACTTAAAAATTTGTCCGCCGCTCATCATGGTGCTCATCAGGACTTCGCCTGAATCGGTTTGTCCGAACGTGAACACCGCGAGTTGCGGCCAAGCGATGGGGCGATTTTCGGTGACTTTCTTTTGCTCAAAGTCATACTTCAACGCCCACAAACGTCCGGTTACATAGTCACCGTACAAGTAGTATCCGTCCAGGATCGGCGTCGCGTTGCCGCGGTACACCGCACCGCCGGTGATTGATTTACCCCAATCATCGGTGTGCGGATACTCGATGAGAGGTTCGATTAAATCGGGTCGCGGACCGGATCCCTTGTTGCCATCCAAAGTGAAACTGTGGGCTCCCTCGCGAAGGCTCCATCCATAGTTTCCACCCTTCACAATCAAATCGACTTCTTCCCATTCATTCTGGCCAACGTCACCAGCCCACAAATCGCCGGTCTTCGGATCGAACGCCATTCGCCAAATGTTTCGAATGCCCCAAGCGTAGATCTCGGGCCACGCGTTGCTTTTGCCGACGAGCGGATTGTCGGCGGGAATCGCGTAGTTGAGGCCTTCGGTTTGATTGTCGACATCGATTCGCAAGATCGAACCGAGAAGTTTGCTGACGTCCTGGCCGGACTGCAGCGGATCGTTGCCTTTGCCGCCGTCACCCAATGCAATGTAAAGGTAACCATCGGGTCCGAATGCGAGCGTGCCACCGTTGTGATTCCAAAACGGCTGTTGGATGTCCATCAACTCGACGCCGCTGGTGGGATCACCTTGATTGGGATCTCCCGACTTGGTGGTGAATTGGCTAATGATCGAAACGTGTGGCCGCTCGACAGTGGTGTAGTAGACGTAGAACTTTCCGTTTTCGCTGAACTTGGGGTGAAAGGCCAGTCCCAGCAGGCCCTCCTCGTTCTCACGATCCTTGTAGCTCACCGCATCCTGCAAATTCATGAAGAGGGTTGCTTCGGAGACCTCCGAATCAGCTTCTTTGACGTAGTAAATTTCGCCGGTCTGGCTGGCGATGAACAGTCGACCGCTGCCGTCACCTGCACCGGTTAATACGATCGGTCGCGAAACTCGCAAGTTGGGATACGCCAGTACGACTTCCACCGGCATCGGCGAAACATCGAGCGATGCGGGTGGCTGAGCGAGGTTAATGGTCGGTGACGATTGCGCTTCGGCAACCGATGAGCCGAAGCTCATGAGAAGGGTGGCGACGGCCACAAGCCAAATTACAAGTGAACTGTTCATAGAAAGCGTGACCGAAAGGTGAATACGAACGACAGTTAGCAAAGGTGTACGGACGAGAACAGCGACGTCGACCCGAGTGACGTCGCCGTGGACAGTTTAACCGCCCGACCAGAGCTCGTCACAACGCTCGGCCGTCGGCGCGCAAAAAATCGCCCGGAGCCTGTACCCCGGGCGATTGCTGTGCGATCGATCACAAGTTGGCGACTCGCGATACCTAGAGAATTTCGAGCAACTCGACTTCAAAGACGAGCACTTCGTTGGGACCAATGGTTGGCTCGCCTCCCGGAGGTCCTGGGACTCCGCCAGCACCATAAGCCAATTCCGGCGGGATGTAGAGCATCCACTTATCGCCAACTTTCATCTTTTGGAGCGCGTCCTGCCAACCCTTGATGACTTGCCCGACCCGGAAGGAAGTCGGTTCGCCCCGCTCGATGGAACTGTCGAAAACCTTGCCGCTGGTCAAACGACCCGTGTAGTGGACCTTGACGGTGTCCGAGGCGCTGGGCGATCCACCGTCACCCGATTCGACCACTTGGTATTGCACGCCGCCCTCGAGCGTCTTGACGCCTTCTTTCTTGGCATTCTGTTTCATGAACAGATCGCTCTTTTCCTTGTTCAAGACGGCGGACTTCTTGGCGACTTCGGCCTGGGCTTCCTGGCGACTTCGCAAGATCGACTCGATTTTGCCGCTGATTTCAGCAAGTTGGGCGTCGGTCAAATCGGGAGTTCCGCCAGCGAGCGCTTCGCCCACACCCTTGCTCATCGCGGCGACATCAAAGTCACCCTTTTGGAAGCCCTGTTGAACCATGGACTGTCCAACCGAGAAACCGAGGAAGTATCCGATTGAAGTCTCGGTGACTTCGGCGGCCGGTGCCTTTTCGGCGGGTTTATCTTGAGCCATCGCGGTAATTGCCGTCATCGAGAGAACGACGAGGGATATCCCGCCGAAGGATCGAAATGGGAGAGACATACAGTGTTCCTGAGATTTGCCGCCGCATCGACCAAGGACCTTGATTACCCAATCAAGCCAGTCGAAAGGCGGTTGAAGTGGTTGCGGACAGCTTGTCGCCTGTCTCGCGGAGGGATGGTGATCGGGGCTAGAGAGGCGTGCGAAAGATGCCAAATCCCTGATCTGACTGCTGTTTTAAGAATAGCAACAAAGAACCAGTTGATCAGGGGGCAGCACGCGAGTTTCTGGGAAAGATTTCGCGGGAATCTCGCTCGCCACACGCGACTACTTAACCACCAGCTACGAGCGACCGGCAAACATGGCCAGCACAGCGATGCCGACGATCACACCGGCAAGAACCGCCAACTTACTCCAACTGACTTCATTTCGTATCGACCCACCCATACGAACTTGGATTTGGCGGCTCAAAATTCGTCGCCCCATCTCCGTCGCCCGATCGGCACCCACGTCTTTGCGCTTTTCCACTTCGCTATCGACGGCACCAAGCCCGTACTTCTCTCCAATTTGGCACATCACGCCTTGGACTTGGCGAGCATTGAACGGACGATCTTCCGGCCGCTTGGCCAACAAATGAATGATGACTTCATCGAGCTCTTCGGGACAGTCGCCCACGAAATACTTGATGTGCGGCGGAGCAGCTCGCAGGTGTTGTTCGAACAGTTGCGCGAAGTTGTCACCCAAAAACGGCTTTCGACCGCTGAGCATTTCGAACAGACAACACCCCAGGGCATAGAGATCCGCTTTGCCGGAGATCATGGCGTCACCCGTGATTTGCTCAGGCGACATGTAAGCGTGAGTGCCCACGGTGAAGCCTTCGGCGGTTAAATCACTGCTGGTGACATCGCGTGCGATTCCGAAATCACCGAGCTTGACCTGGGCCTCGCGGGTTAGAAACAGGTTCCCCGGCTTCAAATCTCGGTGAATCACCCCGTGATTGTGGGCGCATTGAAGTGCCGAACAGATCTGGCGGGCCACATCGACGACGACTTGCCACGCGAACGGCCCCGAGGATTGCAGCAAGTCCTTGACGGTACCACCGTCGACCATTTCCATCACATAGTAGAGCAGCCCCTCGTCCTCACCACCGCCGTAGTAGGCAACGATATTGGGATGCCGGAGCCGCGCAAGGACCGTCATCTCTCGTTTAAAACGAGCACGAATAAGCGGATCTTGGCTAACGCCGGGGTGCAGCTTCTTGATCGCTACCTGCT
Source organism: Pirellulaceae bacterium (assembly GCA_041741195.1). Classification (GTDB taxonomy): domain Bacteria; phylum Planctomycetota; class Planctomycetia; order Pirellulales; family Pirellulaceae; genus JBBSJZ01. The sequence goes on along the minus strand of JBGSKM010000019.1, from coordinate 171,989 downwards.
CGCCAGTCGCGATCTCCGTGCCCAGATAGATGGTGCCAACGGTACCGACACCGAGAACCGGTCCGAGTTGGTAGTCAGAAAGTCGAGACGAAGGCATATCAGGTCCCCGGGTAGATGGGAAAGACGTCACCCCGTCAGTCGAAGTGGCGCCCCGAAGACCAGTTTAGCTAGCTGCGATCGCTTCGATACGAACTCGCGTATGAAGTTGGCGATGTCCCGTTCGACGCTTGAAGTGCTTACGACGACGGAACTTTTGAACGTAAATCTTTTTGTCTTGCTTGGGGCCGAGCACCGATGCCGTCACAGTCGCTCCCGCCAGCGTCGGAGCACCCAACTGCAATCCGTCATTGCCGCTAATGGCCAAAACGCGTTCAAAAGTGATGCTCTCACCCGATGCGATGTCACGGTAATCGACGTCGACTTCCATACCTGGCTCAACACGGTATTGGCGACCACCGTCGACAATGATGGCGTACATAAATCTATCTCACTCATGCAAAAAAGCGTTTTTTGGCTCAATCGAGCCGCGTAGTGTAGCGACGAGCCCCTCAGCCGAACAGGCCTACTGGAGAGAATTTCCCGGCCGATTTCGCACGACTGCGAACCGAACGGAGCGACTGGAGTCCCACCTCGACATTCGCGTCAAGCAGCCGCTTCGCTTAGGCCAGAGAAAGGCCATTCATGGTGCCGGTGCTCGATGCAAACGAGTCTACCTCCATCCCCAATTGCTGCAGAATCGACACGTACAGGTTTGGTAGGGGATAGTTATCGCGGCGGTCGAAAGCAAGGTGACCGGCGTGGCGATATCGTCCCCCCGCCAAGATGACGGGCATGTTGCGATTGTCGTGATTGGAAGCGTTACCGAGATTGCTGGTCAGCAGCACCGTCGTCTGGTCGAGCAAATGACCGTCTTGTTCTTGAACTTGACCCAACTGGCGCAGAAAATCGCCCCAGCGCTCCAGGATGGCTCCTTCGACGATCGCCAACTGACTGAGCTTGCCCTCATCCAACCCGTGGTGGCTCAGCGCATGGTAGCCCTCGTCCACACCCTCGATCGGGATCACGCCGCCCGCACCCGGGATGTGCAACGTGATGACGCGGGTGGAGTCCGTTTCCAACGCAAGCTTGAGAACGTCGCACATCGTCCCCAGCCGCGCCACCAAATCGCTCGGATTTCCGACGTCCACCGGTTTGGTCGCGTCGACTTTGGGTTTCGGGAGTCGCGACCAACGCTCGGCTTCCGCCATTCGCTTTTCTAGTTCGCGAACACTTGTGAAGTAAAGGTCCAAGCGATCCCGGTCACCGCTTCCGAGTTCGCGACCGAGACTCTTTGCGTCCTCGGCTACCAAGTCCATGATGCTACGACCTTGCCGGACACGTGTCGCTTGCAACTCGCGCTGGGCTACCGAATCGTCCACGAACAACTTGCTAAAGAGTGCCGCCGGCGAGTCGAGCGCCGGAACCATCGCTCCATTCTCAGTATACGAAGGGCTGTTGTTGCCGCCGGTGCTGAGTACGAGCGACGGAAATCGAGTCTCCAAACCTCGGTGCTTAGCAACGTATTGATCCAGCGAGATACCGTTCTTGGCATTGCCCGCATTGCCGATCGGAGTCGCTGTCAAAATACACGCTTCCGCCCGGTGCCCACCGCTGACGTGTGGATGCGACGAACCCGATACCAGGGTCATGCGATCCTTGAAATCCTCCAGTGGTTGCAGGTACCGACTGGGCTCGTACCGGATGCCGCTTTGCGTTGGATAAAGATTCTCGCTGACCAGCCCCAATCCCATCGTGCAAGCGACGAGTCGCCGCGGCGACTTGGTCGACGGCGTCGTCTCGCCGAACGACGACTGCATCGCAGTTAACCACGGCAACCCCATTGCGACCCCAGCTCCTCGCAACACGCTACGGCGATGCAATCTCCGTTGAAAATTGAAAAACACGCTTTTGATTGCTGATGCCATGATTATTTCCTGAGAAAGATGGGACTCGTCACTGCGGACACCAGCAGCGATTTCACACCGTAGTTTTCGCCTGCCGATGCATCGACCAAGCTTGTGATCGCCTCGCGATCTGCAAATGTCGGCGCCGCTCCCGTTCCGAACGTCAATAGTTGTTCCACAAAATTACGCGCGACCGGGCGAAGATCGGTGAGCAATAGTTCTTGAAACTCGTCGAAGTCATCAAATTTTCGGCCATCGGCCATCACGTAGCTCGTGTCGATGGAATTGGTCGGTGTCAACTTGCCGCCTCGCATCGCCAAATACTTGGTACGAAGTTGTCCGGCAGGATCGAACCTCTCCAAGGCGAATCCCGCGGGATCAATCTTTCGATGACAACTCGCGCAATTCTCGTCATCGCGATGTCGTTCCAATTGCTCCCGAATCGTTGTCGCGCCGCGAATGTCAGGCTCAATCGCCGCCACACCTGCTGGTGGCGGTGGAATCGTCTCACCAAGCAGTCGTCGCGCCAGCCAAACTCCTCGAAGCACGGGTGAGGTGTTGGTGCCGTTGGCTGTCACTTTCAAGATGGCACCTTGGGACATCAGACCGCCGCGTTGGTCCTCGGCTGACAATCTCACCCGTTCGATGTCGTCTTGATCAACGTGTTCGCTCAATTCATAAAAACGAGCGAGACGACTGTTGGCGAACGAATGTTTCGAGTCGATGAACTCCGCGACGCTCGCGTTTCGGGCCAACATATCGGCGACATAGGTCCGCGTTTCCGCAAGCATCGCGTTCTCGACCACTTGGTCAAAGTCCCGATAAAGTTTGCGATCAGGCTCGGTAAAGTTGATATCGACGAGGTCCAGCCATTCGTCGGTAAACCTCGCGACAAACGTTTCGCCTCGCGGCGTCGCGAGCAACCGATCGACTTGTCGTGCAAGCTCGACGCGATCATGCAATCGCCCCTCCGATGCCACACGGATCAACTCGTCATCGGGCATCGAGCCGGCCAGGAAATAGCTGAGCCGACTAGCGATTGCGAAGTCGTCCAATTTGCCGACGTTTTCGTGAAAGTAAATAAACCGCGGCGAACAGAGGACCGCTCGATAGCACGACTTGAGCGATTCGGATGCGGACTCTCCGCTGGCGAGTAACCCATGAAAGATCGACGCGTAAGCCTGGGTCTGTTCGTCGCTCGCCGGTCGTCGAAACGCACGCGAAGCGAAAACTCCTATTTGGCGATCGATCTGTGCTCTCGATTCGGCAGACTCGAATCGTTCCGATGAGTCGCTGATCAAATCAAAGCAATCTCCCAAAAGATTTTGGCGAACCTGCATCACGCTGCCGCCAGGATGAATCCGCTTCATTTCAATCTTTTTGATCGCGACACCCGGCACACGCTGGGGTGCCCCCTCGCCGCTGCCGACTTGTCCACCGGCAAACTTTGCCATCTTGAGCGTACTGTCGGCCGGGCGAACTTCGATCATGTGCCCCTCGGGTAACCAAGCCGTGAAGCTCACCTCCTGGGTCTCGTCGTCGGCTTCGAAACCACCAATCCAGGAAAGCAGGGGTGCGCCCGAAGTGCACTCACCGCTGCGCACGCTACACCAAACCCCATGCTGCTTCGGTTTGTTGATCGCCGAGACGCTGATCTTGAACTCATACCAACCGTCTTCACGAGCCGTCGTCGCGGGTATGCGACCGTAGAAGATAAGCGTGCTGGACCACACGACGCCACGTCCATCAATCACTTCGGGCTCGCGACAACGTCGCCGTGGATTCTCGCGAGATAGTTCACGAGCATCGAGTGATCGCTCGCGCGGCTTGGCATGCGGGTCTTCGCTGGCCCGCGAAAACGCTTCGTCGAGCGCCGCGTCGACAATCGTTAGATGCGATTGAAGTTGGAAGTGCGACATCGGCTGTCCATCCGCGATGGTTGTGTAACCATCGATTCGTGGATCCGCTGGGACGCGTGTTGCCAGCGGCAAATCGATCGCCAGCAAATCGTGCAGTGAACGCTCGACTTGGGCGTGAGTCAACCGACGCAGCGGCACGCGGCCCACGGTTTCGAATTGATGAAGCTGGTGCGACGCCAATCGATCCGACGCCAAGTCGACAAATGAACGACGCTGGTCATCATTAATCGTCGAACTTTCGGGTGGCGGCATCTCGCCGTCGCGAACCCGATCGACGACACGCACCCACTTGGCAAATGCGCCGGTGTCGCTGAGATCATCTCGCAGGGTCCGCAAATCCAGCCCCGCTTCGGCCCCGGCGCCGTCGTGGCAATCCAGGCAATTTCGATGGAGAAACTCAGCGGCCTGGTCCCGATCGCTTGCGAACGACCAAGGAGCGATTGCTAACGTCACCAAAGAAGCGACAAGTGCTGCGCGCAGATTCGACATCACGATGCCAGCGATTCATGAGTGGGCAGGATTGAAGCACCACGTGGTGTTTCAAGCTTTCATAGGGCGGGAAACGTAGTCTAAACCTTTGGACTTGCAAAATCCAGCGAAACCGTCCGAACCCGAACCTCGAAGCGCTCAATCGGTCATGTCTCAATTTGGCATGTCGTCAATCGGGGATATCGTCAATGTCGTCCATCTCTTGGGTCGAGAGTGGCTTGAGCTCGCTGATCACGACTTTGGCCCGTTCGGCATCGTTGGCGCGAGTCTGTACACTTACCCACCCGGGAGCCTCGGCGCGAAAGCCAGCGGTGAATCCGCCGGAAGCGACGGCTTTGATCCCCGCATCCTCGAGCACATTGACAAGGATCGTCGCTTCCACTTCGGTCGGTCGGGTCGCCACGGTGACGAGGTTCGAATCGTCGCGATCGGTGTTGGATGTCATGCTTTGAGCTCTGGTAAGGGTTCCGCAGGAGTTGCCGGTGCGATCCACAAATCCTCGACTTCTTGGCCGCCAGCGTCCTGTCGAAGCAGCAAATAGACTCCACCGACGAGCGACCAACTTACCACATTGACGACGACCACCGGAAACCATCGCAAAACTCCGGCCGTCTTTCTTGCGAGGTCACGATTCTCGGAAAGGGAATCCAAAGGTCCCGTGACCAAGGCAATGCTTTGAATCATCATCAAGCTCGCGAGCAAGTGGATGACGATCAGAATCAGCGAAGCGACCGCAAGATAACCGACCAATCTCAACGGTCGCCGAAAGAGATACTCGTAGCCACGACTCAGCGCGTCCAGCGGATCCGGTTCGCGCTCATTGATGATCGCCGCCCAACTTATCGGCACGGCGACCCATGAACCCAACGCCAACATGCCGATGGGTAGCGCTACCACCGCTATCACCACGGCAAACGGGAGGTGCAGGAGCGGGGGCGCAATTCGAGCCACCCAACCGATGACGGGTACGATCCACAATAGCGATAGCACGGCAACCACCGGGATGATTGCCGAGAAATATGCGAGACCGATTCGGCGACCAACCCACCTCAACACGTCGCCCAACGGTTGTAGCGGCCGACCCGCAGTGGCCAAAGCTCCCTGTCGCAGCAACACCATCGCCGCGGGTGCCCACACCAACACCGTCCAAATCGACGCGAACAGCCGAGACCATAAGTTTTGCGACGAAGCCCACCAAAATGATTCGCTCGTCAATGCTTCACTCAACGTGAGCGATCGCAATACGTCGACCCAAACGAATGCACCCGTCCCGGGCCACTGTTTGGGATTCGTTTCCAGAGCTCGCGCGGTGATGGATGCGTGTTGCCCCGCAGACGCGTTCCCACCTAAGACTGCCAGGCCAATCAACCACACGACCAACGTCAGCGAGACGAGCAAGAACAACAACGGCGAGCCAGCCGTTCGCAACACGCGACCCAATCGAATCCAACCGAAAACGTCGACCCAGTTCCGAGCTCGCGCGAGCACGCCCGTCTCCAGTGAATAGCCGGCATGCAACTGAGTGCCCGATCCATTTCGCAAGCCATCGGATGCCTGGTGGGACGATTCAGGCTCGGGGGGCGTCGTCGTTGACATCTCGAAGGGCAAATCTCTTGGCGGACGAAGCGTGTTGGCTAGTCAAAACTGAATCGGACCCAGCGGGTGGGATTGGTGAGCGTCGCAATGACGGAGGGCGTACCGGCCGCTAAACAATCCATTTGGCAAAACCAACTATCGCCCGGGGTCACCGAATACGGAACCAAGTCACTGAGAAGGAACGCCAACTCAAAGGTCACCGTTGTATCATCCTTGGCATAAGCGACATACCAGGTGGGTTGCCAATCGGTTTGACCGTCAACCGTGTCACGGGTCAGTCGCCCTGGAGTAGTCTCCAGACGAAACGCCGTCATTAAATCACGGTCCACGTCAAACGCGATTGCCAGTCGATTCAGATGAGTCAAATCATTGTCGCGAATCGTCCGAGCGTCGCCCGCTGGTGGCGATGACTCTCGCATCCGTTCGGACGCAACCACCGCGCTCATGTAGAGGAACTGCTTGTCGTGCGCCAGCCGCAAATCCACGTCGCCGACTCGAGTCGCGGCAGTGGACCAACATCCTTCGCTCAACGTCCCATCGAGGTGCGGTGTTGTTGACGTGTAGCTGGCCCTCAACACGGGGGCGCCAGCGAGCTGAGTCCATGCAGCAGCGAAGACGGACTGCTCGAGCCGCTGGAGATTGCCATTCGCGTCGTCGACATTCTGCAGTCGATCCGCCGAGGCATGCCGCCGAAGTGCATCGCGAGTCACGACGACCAGCGGATGATATTCCCAAGCTAGATCGACATCGGCGACGCGGTTTACTTTTTTCAGCGATGACCGTGGCAAGTTGAGCTCGCGTAGCGAACTTGCGGCAACCGCAGTGGCATCGAACGGCTTGGCGCTCGGCACGACCAGCGGCGAAGTCGCGGAGGCCATAACGACTCGACTGTCGCTGGACCCCGGCGTCCCATGGATCAGCGCCGAAGCCGGTGTCGTGGGTTGGGTCTGAAAGGGTGAAATCGCGACCGACTCCGCCGATAACGATTCGCCGCTGGAGCGTCGGCCTGCGGCGTCGACGCGAACGAGTCCCGATGGCGAGAACGATTTGTCGCGTCGCAGCTGACGCCATTCCTGGCTCGACTGGATCGCGCTGAGCCGAAGTTCTGCGAACCCAGCGGCCGAGCCAAACTGTCGACGCTCCGCGATCAACGGAAGGATTGCACGTTGGACCACAGGGTCACCCGATGCGAGCGCGTCACTGTAAATCGACCATGCCAATCGCAGACGATCATCGTTTGCCGATTGGTCGAGCAGAGTGCCGAGACTCAACGCGAGATCGCCGTCGGTACGGCTGGCGGCAATCGCCTGCTCAATGCGTTGCGATTCGCTGAGCCTGGCTTGAATGATTTGCAATTGCCGTCGCGAAGCCGGTGGACGCTCCGACGCTAGCCGATGACCGACGGTGAGACTGATTCCCGTCGTGACGGATTCACCTCGCAACGACACTCCCACGGTGTCATACACACGCTTGAGCGAGAGCGAGGCTGGGACACCCGACTCCGGCGAAATCAGGTTCAACGCATCCCGCCAAAGGTCGCCTGCCAAAACGCCACAACGAGGCAACATGGCGCTGCGGTGCAAGCGAGTCTCGCCGCCTCCGCCCTCGCGCGAACACACGACGACGCGCTGGACACCGTGCATCAAGGCGGCATCACTGATTTGATCTTGATCGGTCGACGAGATTCCCTGGTCGAGAACGACGACACTCGGCCGATGCGTGGCAAGCCAAAGCGTCGCCTCACTTGCTGGCGCCACGTCCACGCCGGCCGCACCAAGACTGGATGCGGCCTGCCTTGCGAAATCGATATCACGCGGGCGCGTCAACTCGGGTCGATTCAGTGTTTCTTGCGCGAGTATCACCACGCTGACGCGATGCCCCGACTCCAGAGACTCGCTACCGATCAACGACCAAGGAACTTCGTCGAGATTATTGACGACGACCACGACCGCCGTTTGACGTCCTTCACCACGCTGGACTGTCCAATGCCTTCCCGCATCGCTGCTGTGCAGAATGATTCCATGGTCACCAACGACCCACACCAGATCTTGAAGAACGCGACAAGCCGCGCGGACTGGAGCGGTAGCACCCGTCGATCCGACCCATTGCAGCAACTGGTTCGCAGTCGGCTCAACGACCCCACTGCCTACATTGGCCAAATCATCGTCAACCGTCCAAGTTAGCCCACCATCCCGGCTGGAATATTGCTCCGAAAGGGAGATGGGCGACCAATCACCGGCAGCGACCAACGTCGAGCCCGACGGATCAGCCACCACCCGATGCAACCGAGCGACGTCCGCATCGACGACCCGTCGCCAGCTCGCTCCCGCGTCATCGCTCATTAGAATTGCGGCGCGGCTCACTTGTGTGATGAGATCGTAACTGCCGCCCACCGCGACGACGCGCCGGTCGCTCACCCAGACGACGTCATTGAGTGCATCGTCAACGTGGCTCTCGCAGGGCAGCCAAGTCACCCCTCCATTTTCTGTCCGCAGGATCGTGCCCCGCTCGCCGACCGCAACGCCGTTGTGCGCATTTCGAAATGCCACGGCGCGAAGTGTCGCGTCCTCACGCATCGGCTCGGCTGCCGCGTACGAAGGCATCGAGAACTTGCCCGTTGCCTCCGGTGCCACCAACCCGACCAACAACAGGGCCGCGAGGGCTGCGACCCAATCGTACACATGCCAGCGCGAACCCAGCCGTCCGCCGATCTGTCGCATTTTCATGACATCCCTATCCTTACCAATGCCGCCGCGACGATGAGGGCAGCGAACCCGACGACTAGATTGACCAGTAAAAATCCCGCGGCACTCATGTGCCGTCCCAGTGCCGCTAGCCCAATCGTGTCCGATGCGAACGTCGAAAATGTCGTGAGCGACCCCAAAAATCCGACTCGAATCGCAAGGACAACGCGATAGTGAACCGCTTCGGATATCAAACAATATTCGCCTAGGGCACCGATGGCCGCGCAGCCGAGAACATTCGCCACGGTGGTTCCGATCGCCCCTGAACCTCCCGGAATGGCAATCGCGGCAACCGTGATCAAGTGTCGGGCGACGGCGCCAAACGCCCCACCAACCGCCACAGCGGCCAAATTGAACCATGTTGTCATCACCGGGACCCGTTTTAACCATTGCCTAAGTTTCGGCACGAATTTACGTTAGCGAGTAGATTCGGGGTTTCGGCTTGCTGAGTAAACGCCAGTTTCCGGCGATGCAAGATGTTTTCGATAGTCGGACGAGCAGAAAACGTCGACCATGCTGAACTAACGTCCCCTCTCCTTTCCCAACTTTTACACGTTTAAGACGACTCATGAGTACTGCAGACGCCGCTAAGAAAACGCGATTGATGACCGGGGCTGACATTTTGGTCCAGTCATTGGTAGATCACGGCGTCGACGTCTTGTTCGCGTACCCCGGTGGCTGCAGCATGCCGATGCACCAGTCGCTGACCCGATACGGCGAGAGCATTCGCACAATCTTGCCGCGCCACGAACAGGGCGGAGCATTCGCCGCTCAGGGCTACGCACGGAGCACGGGCAAGGTCGGAGTCGTGATGGCGACGAGCGGCCCAGGCGCCACCAACTTGGTCACGGCAATCGCCGACGCGAAACTCGACAGCATCCCACTGGTGTGCATCACCGGCCAAGTGCCGACCAAAGCGATCGGTACTGATGCGTTCCAAGAAACGCCAATGGTCGAGGTCTGTCGCGGTATCACCAAGCATCACTACCTCGTGACCGATATCGCGGAACTGCCGCGGATCATGAAGGAGGCGTTCTACATCGCGTCAACTGGCCGTCCGGGTCCCGTTTTGGTGGACATGCCCAAGGACGTGCAAATGAGCTCACTCGAAGTTCCGGACGAAGTCGAGATGGACTTGCCCGGATACGATCCGACGCCGCCTGTCGTTGCCAGCGAAAAAATCCGTCAAATTGCCGCGGCGATCAAGCGTGCTCGTCGCCCAGTCATCTACGCGGGCGGTGGAATCATTATCGCCGACGCTAGCGCCGAGCTTCGCGAACTTGCACGGATCACCAAGATTCCGGTGACGACCACCGTGATGGGATTGGGCACGTTTCCCGGAAGCGACCCCCAGTCACTCGATATGCTCGGCATGCACGGTTCGGCCTACGCGAACTATGCGGTACGCGATTGCGATTTGTTGATCGCCCTGGGTGTTCGCTTCGACGACCGCGTGACCGGTCACGTCGAATCCTTTGCGAAGGATGCCAAGATCATCCACGTGGATGTGGACGCGTCGGAGCTGAACAAGATCAAGATCGCGCACATCCCAGTCCGTGGTGACGTCAAGACGGTGCTTCACGATCTGAACAAGATCGTGGAGACTCCTGATATCGACGAATGGGTCAAACATTGCAGCGATCTCAAAGCCAAATTTCCGTTTTCGTATGACGAGTCGTTCACTGGGATCACGCAACAACACGCGATTCGAACACTCAGCGATATGACGGCCGAAATGGACGCGTATATCACGGTCGGCGTTGGCCAGCACCAAATGTGGGCGGCTCAGTTTTACAAGTTCCAACGGCCGCGAACCTGGCACAGCAGCAGTGGGTTGGGCACGATGGGATTTGGCTTACCTTCGGCAATGGGTGTCCAAGCCGCACACCCAAACTCGCTGGTGGTGGATATCGACGGCGACGGAAGTTTCCAGATGAATATCCAAGAGCTGGCGACTTGCTTCTGTGAAGAGCTACCGGTGAAAGTGTTGCTGCTCAATAACCAACACCTCGGGATGGTCGTCCAGTGGGAAGACCGATTCATGGATCGCAACCGGGCTCATACCTACCTCGGCCCGATTCATCACGACGAGGCCAAGGGCAAGAGCGACGTCGACCGATTTGCCTATGCTCAAAAGCGATACCCCGACTTCGTCGCGATCGCCAAGGGCTACGGCTGTGGCGCCGCGACCGTCAAGAACAAGGCGGACCTCAAGTCGGCGCTGACTGAGATGATCGAGTATAAAGGACCATTCCTGTTGGACGTCGAAGTTCCCTACCAGGAACACGTGCTTCCGATGATTCCGGGCGGCAAGACTGTCGACGACATGATTTTGCAGTAATGACGCGTATGTTCGCACTCTCGGGCATCGTCACGACGCCCGCGTGTGCAACTTTATCACGACATCTCGCCCCATGAATGCTGCCGTCATGTATCGCGTGCTCGGGATGGTGTTCTGGGGCGTTCTCCTGGGCGCTTCGGGAAGCGCCATCGCCAGGTTTCTGGTCCGTGATCGCGCCGCGGCGGAACACGACTCCCCAGGTTCGCTGGTGCGATTCTTGATCGGGCCGACGGCACAACCATTGGCGATCGATCCAGTAGGAACGCTACGCGTTGGCGATCCAGTGTTCTTTGAATCGCCAAACCACGGTTGGCGACAAATCGGATTCGTCTCGCGCACCTCCGTCGTCGCCTCCGCGAAAGCGACGCCCCATGTGACCGGCGGATCACCTGCTGTCGCAATCGAACTGGATTGGTACGCGAGCGAGCCTGATCCAAAGCGGTGCCAGTTGACCCAACACCACAATGATGGACGAATGGCGGACGTCGTGCGGATGTTGTTTCCCGCTGAGAAACGCGAACGGATCCAACAGCACCTTGTCGAAGCATTTCAGCTTCACGGTGACCAAATCTCCGCGGCTGTCGTTCCTCTGGTCGAACAAAGTTTGCGAGAGTCGTTGCCGCTGATCGAAGCCGAATTGAAAGCGAGCGTATCGAGACATCGCAGTGAAGTTGAGGCGGTCGCCGGACGGTTGAATCGCGATTTAGTCCAAGGACGATTGATTCCTTTGGCAAAAGAACAATTGATGCCAATCGTTCGCCGACACGCGGAAGCACCTGCCGAAGCCATCGGTCGTGAATTGTGGGATCGAGCCTCGCTGTGGCGATTCGGATGGCGAGCCGTGTACGATTCGACTCCACTACCCAACAAGGGACTTGTCCGCGAAGAATGGAAACGGTTTGTCGACGAGGAAGCGACTGAGGTCATTGAATCTCATTTGGATGAACTGACCGTCGCCGTGCAGCGCATCGTCGCCGATGTCGCGTCGGATCCCACGATTCGCAAAGAGCTCGCGGAAGCTGCCGAATCGGTGGCCGACGATCCGCCCTCGCGAGCTTTGGTGCAAACAATCTTGAAGGAAGCGGTGGTCGAAAATCAATCGTTGCGAAATCGGTGGAGAGAGATTTGGACGAGCGAGCAAGCGACCGCGGCTTTGTCGATCGCCGGCAGCCGACTGGAACCGGTCGTGCGAAAGATCGGCGATGAAATTTTTGGGTCACGTAGTGAAGGTATCGATCCCGATTTCGCGAGGGTGTTGCGTCACCAAATCCTTGGCAAGGATCGCCGCTGGATCGTCGCGGCCGCGCTTCCCGGCGATATCCATTCCGATGGCGTTGCCCAGCCCGGTGTGGATGAGCCCCCCGTCATCCGAATCGCTGATGAACCGATGGTGTTTCCGATCGTTTACCTCGCCGATTCTCCCGCGGGAGCGTCACGGTGAGTGAGCGTTTGACACCACCGAGTCTGTGCCTAATCGGATTAACCATTCATGCGGGCACGCGTCATCTCTTGGACGAATCAACCGTCGAAATCCCAGGCGGCAAGATCACCGTCATTGTCGGAGGAAGCGGCGCGGGCAAGTCAGTGCTGCTTCGTACCCTCGCCGGACTTCATCCGAGATCGAGCGATTCGATTCGCTGGACGGGCACGATCGAGATGCGCAGTGACAATCGCCAAGCGTCATCCGATCGGGTCGGGATCGTGTTTCAACAGTTCGCTCTATTCGATGAACTTTCCCCGCTAGCGAATGTCCAGTTTGCGATCGACCATCGTTGGGGAGATCGGAGCAAGCCGATTCAAACGTCTCGCCAATGGCTCGATGAACTCGGTGTACCGTCGGATACGTCGGTTGCCGCCTTGAGCGGAGGCCAGAAACAACGTTTAGCGATTGCTCGCACGTTGGCCGCCAACCCGCAAGTGATTCTCTACGACGAACCGACGTCGGGACTCGATGCGGCCAGCGGCAATCAAGTCGCTCAACTCATTCGCCGTACTCATGACACGCATCATCGCACCAGCATTGTGGTGACGCACGACTATGAAACTTTGTTGCCGATTGCCGACGACGTGTTGCTGCTCGATTCCGCGTGCAAACGTCTCGTGCGAGTTGCTCGCGACGAGTGGCCGCTCGTCGCCCAGCGAATGCAGGCGGTGGCGTTGCCCCCGGATTCCGAAGTCTCGTCAAGCCGCGGCCGCGAACTTCCAACGCGAATCGCGTCCCACGTCGACAAAATCTTGGTCAGCACCGGTTCGGCAGTTGCTGCGGCAATCTCGCTGCCCTTTCAGTCGCTACCACTGTTTCCAAGAATGAAGTGGGGATTGAGATTCACGGCCCACTATCTACGCCTCGTCGGTGGTCCGAGCGCTTGGATTTATCTTGTCCTCGCGGGGCTGATCGTCGGGTTCACGGGCACTTACTTCACGTTCCGTTTCTTACCGTTCCGGTTGTACACCCAGCCGCTGTTGGTGGACGAGTTACTCGCGTCGATCGGTTTCGCGCTTTATCGAATATTGGTCCCCGTCTTGGCGACCGTGTTGATCACCGCACGATGCGGCGCCGCCGTTGCCGCGGACGTTGGTGTTAAAAAGTACGGGGGTCAAGTCGACGCGTTGCAAACGCTCGGAGTGCGTCCGGTCGCATACCTACTCGCGCCGATCATGCTCGCTTTCTTGATTGCGACGCCATTTTTGGAGTGGCTCGCATTTTCGGCCGCGAAGTTCATTAGCCTGATCACATTCACAGCCACTCATCCGACAATGGGTCCGTATTTTTGGCAGCAACACTTTGATCGGAATCTTCATCACAACGAGACCTGGATGAACATCGGATGGGGCTGGGTTTTGGCCAAGAACCTTGCAAGCGGTGTCGGAACGGCCGCGATTGGTTACTATCGCGGAATGCAAGACAAAAACTCGGCGGCTGATGTCAGCCACGCGATCACATCGACGGTCCTGTGGACGACGCTTTATGTCTTAGTCGTTCACTTCGTCATCGCCTTGCTCGAGTTCTAAGCAACATACCTTATCGAAAAGCAGCATGGATACCAAAGCCAAGAAACGTCTCGACGTCATCAACAAGAAATTGCAATCACTCCGACCACGACTGGCCGGAGCAAAATCACAAGCCGACGACCTGGATGAGATCAAACAGCTTGAAACCGAGATTGCCAATCTCGAAACCGAAGCCGAGAAACTTAAACGCGGCTAGTTCTTTCGCTTTCTCGCGGGACCCACGGCGTCCGTGAATGGCGATTTTTCAAACACCACATCGTCGCTAACCCTCGGATCACGCGTTGATCGCAGCTCGTTCATCAGACGTTCGTGCAGGGCTTGTTGAATCTGGGCGTGGTCGGTGACTCCGGCCAGATTATTCAAGCAATCGGGGTCGGCCGCGACGTCATACAACTCGAATTTCGGCCGCAAGCCAAACGCGAATTGAAACGCTTCGGGATACTGGTCCCGATGATCAAACACAAATGCTTTCGTCGGGCTGGCATCCATATCTCCGAAGGATGCGAATGTGTTGTTGGTTAGCTCTTGCGTGGTTGGAATCGGCTCGAGCGGTTGACCCAAACCAGATCCCCACCCCATGGGCCAACGATCGGGCTCGAAATTGATGATGTAAAGATGCTCGCGAGTTCGAATGGCTCGTTGGGGATAAGGCCGGTTGCCTTCGCGGACCATGGCCACGTGTCGCTCTCGCCCCACATAAACGCAATCACGTTGCGGATCCACTTGCCCGTGGGCATCACTCTGCAGCACTTTCATCAGCGATTTTGCAATCATCGAATCGGGTTTCGCTACGTTGGCGGCTTCAAGAAAGGTTGGCGCCAAATCCGGCAGCGACACAAAATCGTCGACCACGCGACCGGGATGCTTGATACCGGCGGGCCAACAGATCGCGAGTGGGACCTGGGTCCCCAGATCGTACAGATTGCATTTCCCTCGAGTGACGCCTGGGACTCCGTGATCGCCGCTGATCACCAAGATCGTGTTGTCGAATTCGCCAATTCGCTTCAACTCTTCGATCAATACACCGACCGACGCGTCGAACGCCTGAGCTTCACCCAGGTAGTCGGCAAAGTCCTCGCGAACCACTGGCACATCCGGAAGATACTTTGGCAGCTTTCCCTGGAGCCGATCGGGTTCAATTCCCCACAACTTCTTGCCACTGCCCGCGATCCAAGTGCGGTGCGTATTGGTCGGTCCGAGCCAATAGCAAAACGGTTCTGCGGAATCCGATTTTCCATCGTTGTCAGCATCCAAAAACGACCTAACGTTCATGCGCACTTCATCATACAAATCCCGCTTGCCTTGTTCGATGTCCGGTTGCTTGGACACGTACTGAGAAAAGCCATTGAACTTTCGCCCGTGCGAGACGAATGCACGAGCTGCGCCGCCATGGGGAGCGTCCGCAGGAGTCCCAGGGCTCCAGACTTTGTAAGTGTGACCGATTCGATAACCATGCTTCTCTAGCTCCAGCGGATAGCTGGCGATGGAATTATCCCAAACCGCGCCCAGTAGAATCGCGCCGAGCCCGCAGCGCCAAAAGTGTTGGCCACTCAGCAGTGAACTCCGACACGGCGTGCATGACGGGGCGCTCACATGAGCGCTGGTGAACAAGACTCCTTGTTTGGCGATCGCATCAAAGTTGGGCGTTTCGATGACGTCGCAAATACCCGTACGATCGATGCCGCGATAGGCACTCGCATACCGCCCCCAATCATCGGCAAAGGCCATGACAATGTTTGGTCGCTTCACCGCCTCCGTGGTTTGAGCGTCAGCATCCGTAACCAAGCTCACAATTAAAACGGCAAGGCAAGATAGGAATCGAAACATGATTTCTCGTTCAAGGAGGCGAAACGAATTACGAGTGCTATTGTAAGGAAATTTGGCAGCCGATGGGAAAAGTTTGCGATCGCATGGCCATTACGATAAGTTGATTCGCCTGAGGCCGCGCTGGCAACCTCCATGCACCTTCCCCGCAGGAATGACAAAATGTCTCGAGTCTCTCTCATTGATGGGTTCGCACTCTCATGCCTTGCCGTGGTGATTCCGACAAACGTCTTGGCCCAAGAGAGAATCATGGGTCGTGCTGCAGTCGAAAGTCGGACAGTGCAGTTCACGATGGACGATCTGAAGTGGGTCGAACCTGCGGCCGACTCAGCGGAAGCATCCGTTACGATCATAGGTTCGACCACCCAATCGGACGTACAAACAAGGACGGTACCAGTCACGAGAACGAGAATTGAAACTCGCACACGGACGATCCAACAAGATGGCAAGCCGGTGGTGCAAAACTACACCGTCACGATTCCCTACACGGAAATGGTCCAGCAAGCATATACCGCGAATGCTTCCGGTGACGACACTTCCCAAACCACAATTCCTCTCACACGTGTTATCGGATTTGACCGATCGGGGAAGCAGCTCGACCCGAATCGACTCGAGAACCAATTGGCAACTCCTACGGCCGCGTTCGTGCTCAAAACGCCATGGCGTAACGGCGGCGAACTGGATCCGAAATGGCAATCGGTGTTGCGAGACGATACGCTATTTTTGTTTGTCCGACCCGAATCACCGTCAGCATCGGGCGGCAAATGACGCAGCTACATGCGACTAATGACGCCTGCTTTTTCGAGCGGATGCAGTCCATACAGCCCGGTGGGTTCGCCTTCACCGGTCGGAAACATCTTGTCGCGATTTGCGATCTTCTTGGGATCCAGCTCATCGCGAATGCGCCCCATTAATTCCAAGCTCGGCGCATCGAACATTTGCCCAAGGAACTCGCGTTTTTCCAAACCCACGCCATGTTCCCCGGTAATTGAACCGCCGAGTTCGATACAGAGTTTGACGATCCGTGCGGCGACCTGCTCGGCCGCGTGCAGGGCTCCGGTGATGCGACCGTCGTACATGATCAACGGATGCAGATTACCGTCGCCGGCGTGAAAGACGTTCGCCACCGGAACGCCACTTTCCGCTGCGATCTCCGCAATCTTGGTCAGTGCGTAGCCGAGCTTGCCACGGGGCACGACCCCGTCCTGGACGATAAAGTCGGGACTCAGCCGTCCGACGGCTGAGAAAACGCTTTTGCGACCAGCCCAAATCGAAGCACGTTCGGCCGCCGACTTCGCGACGGTGACGCTCATTGCACCAGTGCGCTCCAGCAATGCATTCAATATCGGTGTCTCGGCGGCGACCGTTTCACGCGAACCATCCAGCTCCACAATCAGCACAGCGTCACATCGTTCGGGATAGCTCGCACCCACGCCCTCTCGCGCCGCTCGCATCGCGGTCGCATCCATGATTTCCATCGCACCGGGTAACAACCCTGCCGCGATGATCGTGGCAACGGCTTCACCCGCGGTCTCAATTTTGTCGTATCCCGCCAGGACACAGTGGTACGATTCCGGAGGCGGTACCAGACGCACCGTGACTTGCGTCACAATTCCAAGAGTTCCCTCGCCACCACAAAGCAACCCGACCAAATCGGGTCCTTCGGGTTCAAGGCTCTCCGAACCCAGTTCGACCATGGTCCCATCGCCGAGCACCACGCGCAAGCCCAGCACATGGTTGGTGGTCATTCCATATTTCAAGCAATGAGCGCCACCCGAATTGAAAGCCACGTTCCCGCCGATCGTACAAACCTGGGCACTGCTGGGATCCGGTGCATAGTGCAAACCCACGGCGGCAGCGGCTCGAGTAAGCGCCGCGGTGATAACACCCGGTTGCACAATCGCGGTTCGATTCTCCGTGCTGATGCGAAGGATCTGGTTCAAGCGATTCATCGCGATAACGATTCCGCCAGGCACGGGCACACTTCCCCCGGAAAGACTCGTCCCACTACCGCGCGCGGTGAAAGCGATGTCATGCTCATAACACCAGCGGACGATCGCGACCACTTCCGATTCGGATTGAGGAATCATCACTGCGATCGGACGACCGCGCAGTGCAGTGACACCGTCCGATTCGAATGTCGCCAGCGAAGCCTCGTCGACGAGACATCGCTCACCCAGCAATGCGTTTAACTCGGTGAGATCAACGGACGTATGATCGACGGTACTCAATCGAGTGACCTCCAGCGATTGCAAGCTCGATGAACCCGGTCGTTGCACGATTCGGATATGCTAGCGGCAGACACCGGTTGAGACTTATTTGCATGGGTGAGGCGGATGAATTTTGTTTTGGCATTGGACCAGGGAACCACAAGCTCTCGAGCCATCCTGTTCGATTCGTCGGGATCGATTCATGGAATGGCCCAGCGCGAGTTCACTCAATACTACCCTCAACCGGGATGGGTTGAACACGACGCCAATGAGATTTGGCAATCACAGTTGGATGTCGCTCGCGAGGTGTTGGACCAGTTTGGCCTCACCGCGACCGATATCGCGGCCATCGGCATCACCAACCAGCGTGAAACGACGCTCGTTTGGGATCGTCGTACCGGCCAACCGATTAGCCATGCGATCGTTTGGCAGGATCGACGCACATCAAACGAGTGCGACGAACTGCGAGCGGGAGGACATGCCGATCGAGTCCAGCAGAAAACCGGGCTCATCATCGACCCATACTTCTGCGCCACCAAGTTGCAATGGATTTTGGATCACGTGTCCGGCGCGAGACAGCAAGCCGAACGAGGTGAATTGGCTTTCGGCACCATGGATAGTTGGCTGCTATGGAAGCTGACGTCGGGTCGACTGCACATCACCGATGTCACCAACGCGTCACGCACGATGCTGTTGAATATTCATCACTGTGATTGGGACGATGAATTGCTCGATTTGTTTTCGATACCTCGGTCAATACTACCCCAGGTGGTGCCGTCGAGTTGCATTTATGGCGAAACCGACGCACCCATCTTCGGCAAACCAGTGGTGCTTGGCGGCGCGGCCGGCGATCAACAGTCGGCGCTATTTGGACAAAACTGTACTCACCACGGAATGGCCAAGAACACCTTCGGCACCGGTTGCTTCATGTTGATGAACATTGGCAATGATCCTAAACCATCGACGTGCAAGTTGCTGACCACGGTCGCGTGCAGCACGACGCACGAGCCGCAATATGCGCTCGAAGGGAGCGTCTTCATCGCCGGAGCGGCCGTGCAGTGGCTACGAGATGGCCTGGGAATCATCCACTCGTCGGCTGAGGTCGAATCGCTGGCCGCGAGTGTCGCCGATAGTGACGGCGTGTATCTCGTTCCCGCGTTTGCGGGGCTGGGCGCACCGCACTGGGATGCGCGTGCGCGGGGCGTGTTGATCGGCATGACCCGCGGGACCAATCGCGCCCACATTGCACGCGCGGCGCTGGAGGGTATTGCGTTTCAGGTGGCCGACGTCCTCGATGCCATGAAGAAGGACGCGGGCGTTCCCATCGAAGAGTTACGTGTCGACGGTGGCGCGTCAGCGAACGATTTGCTGATGCAATTCCAAGCCGACATCATGCAGGTTCCCGTCGTCCGCCCTGAAGTCATCGAGACGACGGCACTGGGTGCCGCGTATCTGGCCGGCTTGTCCAGTGGGTTCTGGGGCGGGATCGACAAGATCGCCGGCATCTGGAAGTCATCGCGAGTATTCGAACCTAGAATGTCACTGGATGAAGTCCATGAGCGTCGCGCCCGATGGACCAATGCGCTCGATCGTGCTCGCAACTGGGACGAGTCCACATGAGCGAGTTGGGACTCGACCGAGACCACTCGCTGCTGCGGCTACGTGAGCGAGCGGAACCGTGGGACATCCTTGTCATCGGCGGCGGCGCCAGCGGTGTTGGCATTGCACTGGATGCGGCAAGTCGTGGGCTGGATGTCATCCTGGTTGAACAGTCGGATTTCGGAAAAGGGACCTCCAGTCGCAGTACCAAACTCGTTCACGGCGGAGTTCGGTATCTGCGCCAAGGGAACATCACGTTGGTCCGTGATGCACTTCGTGAACGTACCTTGCTTCGCATCAACGCGCCGCACGTCGTTCACGACTTGCCGTTCTTGATTCCCTGTCACAGCACGTGGGAACGTTTCTTCTACGGCGTCGGGTTAAAGATCTATGACTTTCTCGCCACGCGAAACAGCTTTGGCCGATCGCGAGGCGTATCGCTCGCCGAATCGATACGGCTCGTCCCCTCGCTTCGCCATGACGCGATTCGCGGTGGCGTGATCTACCACGATGGCCAGTTTGACGACACTCGTTTGCTAATCGACATGGCGATCACGGCGAGCGATCACGGCGCTTGTTTGCTCAACCATTTTGGCGTCACCGGGTTGATTGCCGGCGATGACGGAAAGCTTGTGGGCGCCCAGGCAACCGATCGTGAAACGAACGAAACACATCGCATCTCTGCGAAGTGCATCGTCAACGCCACGGGACCCTTTTGCGACAGCATTCGGAAGCTCGATGACGTGAAATGCGCGGACTTGGTCGCGGCGAGCCAGGGGGTGCACTTGGTGCTTTCAAGTCGATTCTTGCCGAGTGAGACGGCCATCATTGTGCCCAAAACTTCTGATGGGCGAGTCATCTTTGTGATTCCCTGGCTCAGCCACACACTGATCGGGACCACCGATACGCCGATCGACGCTGTAACACTCGAACCCGCGGCAATGGCAAACGAAATTGACTTCCTACTGGAGACCGCCGCGAGGTACTTGAAGGAATCGCCGACTCGCGACGATGTGATGAGTGTCTTTACGGGCATCCGTCCCTTGGTCAAGGGTGATCCTTCGGCACGCACGGCGTCACTGTCACGCGATCATGTGGTGAAGGTATCGCCGTCGGGATTGGTCACCATCACCGGCGGTAAGTGGACAACCGTGCGGAAGATGGCGGAGGACTGCGTCGATCGAGCGATCAGCGTCGCGAACTTGCCGAACACTCCTTGCAAGACCCAAGAACTCGCAATCCGCAACCACAGCCAATTCAATGATGCTGGGACGGCACCACTGGATGGCTCAAGCGTCACCGAGTCTTTCATCGAGTTCGCGGTCAAGCATCAAATGGCAAGAACGGTCGAAGACGTGCTTGCGCGACGATCACGATTGCTGTTTTTAAACGCGAAAGAAGCGATTGCCATCGCACCGCTGGTGGCCCGATCCATGGCGAGAACTTTGAATCGCGACGAGACTTGGATTGCCTCGCAAGTGACAAGTTTCAACGCAACCGCAAAGCATTACCTTCCCTAATCAGTTCTTCGGACGACCAATATGAACCCATTCCTCGCCGAGTTCATCGGCACCGCCTTGCTAATCTTGTTTGGTGGCGGCGTTTGTGCCAACGTTAGTTTGAATCGCACCGCCGGTAACGACAGCGGATGGATCGTGATCTCAGCAGGATGGGGTATCGCGGTCTACATCGGCGCGTTCTGTGCGAATGCCGCCAGCGGTGCCCATCTCAACCCAGCCGTGAGCATCGCGATGCTCGTTGGAGGGAAATTGAGTTTTGGAAGCATGATCGCTTACATCATCGCTCAATTTGCCGGGGCCATGCTCGGGGCGTGGATTGTCTATCTCTTTTACCGCGAACACTTTCACGTCACCGAAGATGGCAACGCCAAATTGGGATGCTTTTGCACATCGCCAGCGATTCGTAATTTTCGCCAAGCGTTCATTTGTGAAGCGGTGGGAACGTTCGCGTTGATCCTGCCAATCTTTTTGATGGTGACACCGAGTCTGATGTCGGGGAAAGAGCCCGTGGATACCGATCCGGTGCTGGGACTTGGATCGCTCGGATTGCTACCGGTCGGATTGCTCGTGTTCGGAATCGGATTGTCGCTGGGCGGCACGACCGGGTATGCGATCAACCCGGCTCGTGACCTGGGGCCGAGGCTTGTTCACTTTTTGCTGCCGATGCCCCACAAACGCGACAGCGATTGGTCATACGCCTGGGTCCCGGTCGCTGGACCCATCGCCGGAGCGATTGTCGCCGCAATTGTTTATCGCGTTATCGCGTGATCCGATAACTGTCGTGCCGCTTCCAGCACTAGCGTCGCCGCTTCTCGTTGACGCTCCCGGCGGAGATTAGATGTCAGCCGATGCCGCGACACCTGGCAATGCAGCGCGCGGGCGGCACCGATGTAAATCACGCCGTCCAAATCGGGCGGAGCGTCGGGGCCGACGTGACCGGTAACAGAGACAGCGAGGGTGCTTTCGGGTGTCTTGGCCAACACCGCTTCCGCCATCTGACTCGCCACAGCCTCGTTGACGGCATCGTCACGCTCGACATCCGTCGCGTTCACGCCGAGCCAAGCGACCTTCGTGGCACCGCGATAGGTGACGGCGGAGCCACAGAAGTGTTGGGAAATGCCGGGAATCGAACCGAGCGTCGCAGCCACCAACCCACCAGTGCAACTCTCGGCAAAAACAATTCGATCACCACTGCGTTTCAGCGACGATGCGAGCGACAAAGCCGCTTGTTCGAGTTCCCCGGAAAAATCAGACATGGTGCAATCGCATCACAATCGAGAGATCGTGCGGTCGCGGGTTGCGGTCGATGGGCGGTTTGTCGAGAATTCGGCGATTCATCATTGTCTCATCTTGTGTTTCAAGAGCCACCGATATGCCGTTAAGCCGCCGACAATCGATTTGGTTTGCCGTGGCTGTGGTGTGTTTGACGCTATTGGCCTATGCCCCCGCCATGACCGCGGGGTTCATTTGGGATGATGACGATTATGTTATCAACAATGACACGCTGCGCGATGTCGACGGCTTGATTCGAATCTGGACCGACCCCAGTGCCACGCCCCAGTATTACCCATTCGTCCACACGACGTTTTGGTTGGAATATCAAACGTGGGGTTTGACGGCGGCGGGTTATCACGTGGTCAACGTTTTTATTCACATGCTCAACGCATTGCTGTTGTGGCAACTGTGTCGGCGATTGGAGATTCCGGCGGCTTGGCTGGTCGGCTTGCTATTTGCGATCCATCCGGTGCATGTGGAATCGGTGGCGTGGATCACCGAGCGCAAGAACGTCCTATCGGGATTGTTCTATCTCAGTTCGGCCTATGCGTACCTTCGCTATGCCGGGATCTTCAACCGAGACGAGACCAACGATGCATCTGGTCCGTCACTGCGGTGGTATGGATTGTCTGTCGCGGCTTTCGTGGCAGCACTATTGAGCAAGACAGTGACGTCCACACTTCCGGCGGCGCTGCTGGTCGTGATTTGGTGGAAGCTGGGGACCATACCACGGCGACGGATCTTCGACTTGGCGCCCATGTTTGCGATCGGTGTCGGGTTTGGCTTGTTCACCGTTTGGCTGGAAAAGTATCAGGTCGGCGCCGAAGGCATGGATTGGCAACTATCGTTTGTCGAACGAGTCTTGATCGCCGGACGAGTCATTTGCTTTTATGCGGGCAAGCTACTCGTTCCGACGAATCTGATCTTTACCTACCCTCGGTGGGAGATCGACACGAGTGCGATGTGGCAGTACTTGTTTCCGGTAGGAGTACTGGTCGCGATCATAACGCTTTTCACGCTGCGGCATCGAATCAGCCGAGGGCCGGTCGCCGCGGTCTGTTTCTTTTGCGGAACACTATTTCCCGCACTCGGTTTTTTTGACGTGTATCCGATGCGGTTTTCTTTTGTCGCCGACCATTTTCAATACCTGGCTAGCATCGGGTTGATCGTGTTGTACGTCCAAATCGGGATTGCCGTTTGGAGCCGTTTGGAGAAGTATCATCCGCTCATTGGTCGAATGGGCGGCCGCGCCGTGCTCTCCGCGCTGACACTATTGCTTGTCATACTGACTTGGAATCAATCATTGATCTACGAAGATCTGGAAACGCTATGGCGTGACACGATCGCTCGCAATCCGACGAGCTGGATGGCCCACAACAATCTGGGCGCACTGCTCAACCGGCGCGGCGACTTTGTCGAAGCGGAATCGCATCTCATCGAGGCGATTCGGTTGAAGCCAGGGTTCGCGGATTCGGTGAGCAATCTGGGCAAGTCGCGCGAGGGCCAAGGCGATCTTGCCGGGGCACAGCGATTGTACGAAGAAGCAGTCCAGATCAGCCCTCGCGATGCGAAAGCACTCAACAATCTGGCTGCCGTTTACGGAATGACAGGTCGCGTTGGCGAGTCGCGTGAGATGGTCGAGCGTGCCTTGGCAAGCAACCCCAAACTCGCGGCCGCGCACGGAAATCTTGGTACGCTCGAAGCGGTCCAGGGTAACATCGATGCGGCGATGGAGCATTACCAGCGGTGTCTCCAGCTTGATCCCGACGCGACGGAAATTCGGCTCAATCTGGTGCGCATTCTGATGCAGAAAGGCTCCTTGGACTCGGCTGAGGAACAACTGCAATTCATTCTCGAGCGATCACCGCGGCACACCAGTGCCATGCTCAATCTCGGTGTCGTCTTAGTCAATCAAAATCGCATGACGGATGCTGCCGAATGGTTTGAACGCGTGTTGGAACTGGAGCCCAGTAACGTGCCCGCCATGCGTAACCTCGCTTACACTTACCAACAGATGGGCCGAACGGAACAAGCCGACGCCGTCGCGGCCGTCGCCGATCGCATCGAACAAGGCTCCTCAAGCCAGTAGCGGCTCGGCATTGGAACGTTTCGTTAACATTTTCCTTCAAAATCATTCCTCACGGTTGAGTTTCATTGATGACCGATTCACCCACACCGTCACCGAGTCCCCTGTCAAAGAACGCCCGCCGCGTGCTGGGGGTGCTAATTGAGAAAGCCAAGACTACCCCGGACAACTACCCGCTGTCGCTCGCGGGGTTGGTGAGCGGTTGCAACCAGAAATCGAATCGCTCACCTCAAATGAACGTGGACGAAGACGATGTGACCAATGCACTCGACGAATTGCGATCCGTGGGTGCCGCACGTGAGATCCAAGGCAGTGGCCGCGTCACCAAGTACCGACACGCAGCGTACGAGTGGATGGGCATCGATGCGGCCGAAGCGGCGGTGATGACCGAGTTGCTGTTGCGAGGGCCACAAACGGCCGGTGAATTGCGAACTCGAGCGTCCCGAATGCATCCGTTCGATGATCTTGCCGCCATGCAATCGGTGTTGGATTTATTGATCGGCAAAGACCTTGCCGAAGCACTCTCGCCAGCCGGCCGCGGCCAGACGTTCGCGCACAAACTGTATCCACCCGACGAGCGACAGTATCTGGAAGCGAGATTGGCCAAAGAAGCGGAATCGGCGTCCAAAGGTTCGTCGGCACCGAGTTCCGAATCCACTGGTGGCGGCACGACCGCAAGCGCCGGTGTCACGGCTGTCGATCGACTCATCGAGCGGCTCGATGCACTCAATGACCGGATCGAAGACTTGGAAAACCGGCTCGAAAAACTGGAGTCCTAGTCATTCGCCGAGGTGACTATCGGCATCATCCAGATGATCTAGCAGCGGCAACTCTCCGTCGCTGCGGCTTGCCATTGCTTGCTTGAAATGCTGGCGGCATACCGTTCGGTATCGCTCGTTACCGCCGATCTCTACTTGCTGGCCTTCCTTCATGACATTGCCATGGCGATCGACGCGCAGCACCATCGTCGCCTTGCGCCCGCAATGGCATATCGTCTTGATTTCGATTAACGAGTCCGCCCAGGCAAGCAGGTGACCGCTACCTTCGAATAAATTTCCTTGAAAGTCGGTTCGTAGACCATACGCGAGCACGGGAATGTCGAGCCAGTCGCAAACATCACTCAATTGTCGCACTTGCAAACGCGTTAGGAATTGAGACTCATCGACAAAAACACAATGCAACCGCTGTCGCTGGTGCTCTGCTTCGACAACCGAATGCAAGTTATCCGCGGTGGTAAACGTTTTCGCTTCGGCAGCGAGACCGATGCGTGAGACGACTTTGCCCACGCCCATGCGGGTGTCGATTTCCGGAAGCAGGATGAGCGTGTGCATCCCGCGTTCGCGATAGTTATGACTCGATTGCAGCAAGATCGTTGACTTGCCGGCGTTCATGGTCGAGTAATAAAAGTAAAGCTTGGCCATCGAGAACAGTTCAACGAGTGACCGAGAGGCCAGCACCGAGCGATTGAAGTTGTAATTGCGTCAAGTTGGCGATACCGCGTTTGGCAAGGCTTAGCATTTTGGCGAGTTGTTCGTCGTCAAAGGTGGCTTCTTCGCCAGTGCCTTGGATCTCGATGAAGCGACCTCCGCCGGTCATCACGACGTTCATGTCGACGTCGGCAATCGAATCAAGCCGGTAATCAAGATCGAGTTGCACCAAATCACCTATCACGCCCACGCTGATTGCCGCGACGCTGTCGATGAGAGGCCCGTCACCGATCTTGGACTGGGGAAGGATCGTCGCGACCGCGTCGGCAAGAGCGATGAAACCGCCGGTGATCGAGGCGGTGCGTGTCCCACCATCGGCTTGCAAGACGTCACAGTCGACCGTGATCATTTGCTCGCCCAGCCGCTGAAGATCGACGACGCTCCTGAGCGATCGACCAATCAAACGCTGGATCTCCGTCGTGCGACCATCGACTTTACCATTGCGCTCGCGGCTCTTGCGCGGATGCGTGCTGCCAGGCAGCATGTTGTACTCGGCCGTCACCCAGCCTTTGCCCTTGCCGACCAACCACGGCGGTACCGACGGCTCGATCGATGCCGTACAGAGCACGATCGTGCGACCGCTGCGGTACAGCACGCTGGCCGGATTCGATTCCAGATAATGACGTTTGATCTCAACGTCACGAAGTTGGTCAGCCGGTCGAGTGAGTTCGGTCATTCAGGGAGACAGTCGATGGGGAAAGTGGATGAGCGTTGGAGAGTTGAGCCGGATTTCAACTATGTTTTAGGCACGTTGTCGTCGATCCACTGTCGGTTTAGCAACCATACCAGCAAGCCTTTTTGGGCATGCATCCGATTCCCAGCCTGCTGGATGACATCGCTATTGTCACAGTCGATCACGTCATCGGTAATTTCTTGGCCGCGGACGGCTGGCAAACAGTGCAGAATTCTCGCGTGCTTGGGAGCCGCTTTCATGAGCGCCGAGTTGACTTGGTAGTCCGCGAAAACCTTGCGTCGGACGGCCGCCTCGGCTTCCTGTCCCATGCTTGTCCAAACGTCGGTATAGATCACGTCCGCGGTCTTCACCGCTTTCATGGGATCACCGATCTGTTCGATGTTCGCTTGCGGATAGCGTTCCAGGATGCGACTCAACCACTTTTCGTTGAGCTGGTATCCGGGTGGGCTCGAGAGGGTGAACTTCACGTCGAGCATCGCACAGCAGAGCGCGACACTCCGAGCGACGTTGTTACCGTCGCCCACGAATACTAAGTGCCGGCCGGTTAAATCGGGGAACGCTTGCTGCATCGTCATCAAGTCGGCCATCGCTTGGCACGGATGGCTGACGTCGGTGAGTCCATTGATGATCGGCACGGCGTTGAATGACGCCAGCTCGACGACGCACTCATGTTGCTTCGCTCGGCACACGACTACATCCACGAATTCACCGAGCACGCGTGTGAAGTCCGACGGCGATTCTCGCTTTCCCCAGCCGACGTCATCGCCAAGAAATAAACTCTCGCCGCCGAGCTGGGCCATCCCCGCCTCAAAGCTGACGCGTGTTCGCAAACTCGGCTTCTCGAAAAGCAGCGCCATCACGCGCCGCTCGAGAATCGGCGGTCGTTCGCCCTCAGCAAGTTTGCGTTTCAGTGTCGCGGCGGTCGCAAGGATTCGTCGCAGCTCAGCCGGCGTCAGGTCAAAAAGCGTCAGTAGGTGTTGCACGCTGGTGTTCTCAAAAAAGTCAATTCTAAATATTCGACAAGGAAGCAAGACGAGCCATCGATCGGATCGCCGTCACGAACCTCACTAGCAATTCCTCGCGATCCGCCAAGGAAATCTCGAGTGGTAACTGCATCCATACCGCATGCTCGCCCGCGCTTTCGAGCCTCAAGTTTTCACGAGCCGCCACCTCGATCAATTCATTCGCCGGGCCGTCCAGTTCAATACCGACATTTGCCCCATTGGCTTGGATATCTTGGACGAATTCGAATTCGCTTAGCTTTTCGGCCAACTCCACAGCAAGCTGGCGATGATTCTCCATGGCATTCGCCAACCAATCGTGATCCCCGACGGCCGACAAGGTCGCACGCAGCACTGCGTCGTGGAGTGAAAGATTCCCATCCAGAGAGCCATCTGGCAAACCAGGTTCGTCGGACCCGATCAAGTCACTCGATCCCACCAGCACGCCGCCTCCGAGTCCGCTGAACAGACCGGCGGAAAGGATGACGGCCTCGAGCTCGATCCCAGCGATGGAGGGTGTCATCAACCAAGTTCCACTCGATCCATAAGGCACTCGTGTTTCGTCCGCGATTAACACGACACCCGCGTCGTCACAGAGGCTTCGAGCCTTCTTGAGAAAACTCGCATCGAGCAGTTTACCAGCATCGTGAATCGCCAAGGGGGAGATGACCACGGCAACCGCGGAATCATCCACGAGTCGCTTGAGAGTTTCCAAATCGCCGCACGCTACATGCGCAAATCCGGCCATCATCGGCCCCAAATCCTGGTGCAACTCCGGACTACCACTCAGCGTACGACACAGGGCGCTGCGGCCATGATCGCTTCCCACTAGCGCGATGGTGCGATAGCGAGTTGGCGAACCGAGCCGCCGAGCACCCAGGACCGCTCGTTCGACAGCCGTATCGCGGCAGCTTGTTAGGACTGCTCGTTCACAAGATCTCACGCCGCAGCCGTCCAATTGACCCAGCAGCATCTGCGTAGCCGCCGAGGGACTTTTGCCTCCTTGGAATAAACTTCCGACGCCATCGGACGCAGCGAGACGAATCGCGTCCGCCACGGCCTCGCAACCATAGCCCCATGGCCCCAGTCGACCCGCCATGGCATCGATCCAACTGTTACCGTGGGCGTCGACGCAGCGCAACCCTTTGGCATCGCTGGGCAACGCGGTCGAGTGGTTTCGG
Organism: Pirellulaceae bacterium; assembly: GCA_041741195.1. Classification (GTDB taxonomy): domain Bacteria; phylum Planctomycetota; class Planctomycetia; order Pirellulales; family Pirellulaceae; genus JBBSJZ01. Next base: position 143,068 of record JBGSKM010000019.1, on the reverse strand, counting down.
TCAGAAGTTTCGGTTTCGTTCATGGGTGCAATGTGTTCTGCGCTTTAACGGATAGAACTCGCTCGATTCCAAGTGCCGTGGATGCTTTGGAAAAAAGCATCCACGGGAGTCGTTGTCCCGGGCTCAGCGATGGATCTCGGTCCCCACGCCTCGGGTCGTGAACACTTCCAACAATAATGAATGTCGCAATCGCCCATCGATGATGTGGACTTTACCAACACCGCGACCGAGGGTTTCCAAACAGGCTTCGACTTTGGGAATCATGCCGCCGGAAACAACACCCTCGCGAATCAATTGGCGAGCTTCGGCGGAGTCCATGGTGTGAATGATCGAGTCGGGGTCCTCTTTGTCACGTCGAACGCCGTTGACGTCGGAAAGAAACACCAATTTCTCTGCCCCAAGGGATTGAGCGACCGCCATTGCCGCGGTGTCGGCATTGACGTTGTAATGTTGCCCATCATCGCCCGCGCACATCGAAGGAATCACTGGCACTTGCTCCGTGTACGTGAGCCCTTCGATCACGTGGCGATCGACGCGTGTGACATCGCCAACGAATCCGAGATCTTCGTCTCCCTCCGTCGCCAGTTTGCCACCGAACAAGACGTTGGTGGTTTCGAACGACAGATTCATCGCGCGTCCGCCCAATCGCTCGAGTTCACTCGTAATGAAACGATTCAATTCTCCGGCGAGCGTTTTTTCGACGATATGAAGCGTGGCATCGTCGGTGTAGCGCCGTCCGCGAATGAAGTTGGTCTGAATGCCCGATTCAGCCAGCGCGCGATTGATGGCTTTGCCGCCGCCGTGAACGATCACGGGACGCATGCCCACGGTTTCCATGAAAATCACGTCCAGCAATATGTGGCTGAGCGCATCTTCATCATCCAAAACGCTTCCGCCAAGTTTGATCACCGTGGTCTTGCCGCGAAAACGACGAATCCAGCCCATCGCTTCGATGAGGGTGTCGGCTTTGGCAATGGCTTCGTCGACGCGGGCGAATGAGGGATTCAAGGCTGACCCGTCCAAGGCGGATTCTCCCAGGCTTTTCGTGAATGGAAAAACCGATCAATGTAGAAGCGGCCGGCAAGGGGGTCAATTGAGATGATCGCTTCGATTCGCGACGAAATGCCCTCACTTGCAGTCAAAAACGCCGCGATTTTTGGCCGATGACGTTGGCGGACGCGAGATATTCACAAAGGTCTGGATCGTCCTTCGCAATTCGCGTGTCCGCCATCGGATCCAAAAATCCGCGAAAATCGTCCGTTCGCCGACTTTTGCCCGCGAAATGTGGCTTGTGAAACCTGATCGACGACGGCAATCGGGACTGGGTCGTTGGCGTCAACCTTGCCGATCTCGCCCATGTGGTGACTTCTTGACGGACGCTGGCTATCGAGAACGCTCCCAACGCGCGTCGTCATCGACCCAATGGTCTAAATCGCGATCGGCCTGCGCTCTTGGCGTGAAGTAGCTGATTTCTTGGTCATCGTCAGAGCCCAGTGAGGCCTCGATGAGGCTCACGACACCAAGAAGCAACAATCCTGCTGTCGCTTTGACTCCATTACTGATCGACTGTCGCGTCTCCCGAGCCCTTTCAAGAAATGCTGCACCAAAACTGGGGGACGCTCTCTTGACGTCAGCGGTTGTGGTTGGCTCATCCTCCCACACCGGTGCAACGGGATTCTCATAGGACACCGTACGCAGCAACGAATCCAACTCACCACTTGGCTTGGGTGCAGTCGCACAAGCAACACATCCCAACAAGCAAAACACCGTCATGAGCACGAGAGGCTGGTGGTGCAAATTCATGTTGGCAATCGGGGCTCGCGTCGAGATCCGCGATTAGCAGAACCGTTCCCCACTCATCAAGCCCAATCGGGCAAGGAATATTGCACTGGGTGCTAGTCGTGTTCGGCTAAAGACGCGTCGATTTTAATCTGATTCCAATGGACGGTGCATTGAGCGGTCGCATGGATGGCTTCCAACGTTGGCCACGTAAGATCAAACTGTTCCAGCCATCAAAGTCCTAGTTGTGCAAGAATGTCGACGGGGCGGAACTGGTCGATCGATTGAAATTTGCCGAAACACCTGCGTAAAAACCTCATGACGACACCGTCCTCATCCGTGGAAACACCCGCTTCGTCCTCCTTGGGCCGGAGGCTTCTAGTTGTCGGGGGCGGCCAAATGGGGCGTGCGCTCGTCGGCGGAATTCTTGCTCAGGGCGTTTTGGGCCCGAACCAGATCGAGATTTTGGAACCGAATGAGGAGTGCCGCTCGTGGTGGTCGGCCAATCATCGAGATATTGCGATGGTGGATTCATTGGACCGCGCGATCGACTCGGCCGATGCGATCCTGTTGGCGGTCAAGCCGGGGATCGTTCGTAAAGTTGCTGAGCAGAAGACCGGGTTTTGGAGCGGTAAGCTCGTCATCTCGATTGCCGCCGGCGTCAACATGACAAAGCTCACCGGCTGGGTTGGTCACCAGCGGGTGATTCGAGTGATGCCGAACACGCCGAGTTTAGTGGGTCACGGCGCGAGTGCATTTTGCTGTGCCGCCGAGGTGACCAAGGATGACCAAGCGTGGATCGAAACGATCTTGAATTCGGTGGGACAAGCCTATCGCGTCGATGAGTCCCAGATGGATGCCGTCACGGGACTGAGCGGCTCCGGCCCCGCTTACATTTATCTCGTCATCGAAGCGCTCGCCGATGGCGGGGTCCTGGCGGGATTGCCCCGGGCCTTAGCCCACCAATTAGCGACTCAAACGGTACTTGGGACAGCCGCGATGGTGTCCCAAACCGGTCGGCATCCGGGGGAACTCAAGGACGCAGTGGCCAGTCCGGGTGGGACAACCATTGCCGGCCTGCGAGTCCTGGAGCAAAATGCTGTGCGGGGAGCGTTCATCGACGCCGTCGCGGCTGCCGCCCAGCGGAGCCGTGAATTGGATCAAGCTTGATCGCATACTCCCCTCTTGGTCTTTTGTTTTTTGTACTTTTTAGAAACCCCGGAGGTTTCCGCCACGATGGACTCTCCGATCATCAAGATTGATGACAAGCACGTCCCGCTGTACCGCATCGTGTGGATTAGCGACACGCCGCATTTCTGTGGCGAGGAGGACTGTACCCGCGAGGGCGATTATGAAGTCCGACTCGACGTCGACGATTCGCTCTGGACCAACGGTATTGAACGAGATCTGGCGCTCAAAGCACTGACGGCTTGGTGCAGCGACCCGCGGGGTAGTGATGATCCCGAGAGCGAAGGGGCGGACTGGTAGGCGGGCCTCGACATTCAATTCGCGAGCCGTTTCAGATTCGTGAGACGTACTGGCCGCTAAGCCGCCGAACGAGTCGTTTCATCTCCAGCACGCTGATGATGGCGATCACGCGGTTGGCCGGAAGCCCACTTTTCTCGATCACCGTATCGATGGGCGTGCTCATCGGTTCGATCGCGTCGAGCACCATGCGTTCCATGTCATTGAGTTGCAGCTCGCTGCCGTTGCGAACTTCGGTAGCCTCGTTCACTCGCACGGGTTTTCGAATGGGTCCGAGCTCTTCCAAACAATCATCGACCGTTTGCACAAGTCTCGCGCCATCGCGGATCAATTGATTCGAACCTCGCGAAGCCCGACTGGTCACTGGCCCGGGCAGGACGAGTACTTCGCGTCCCTGTTCGGCTGCTAACCGGGCCGTGATCAGTGCACCACTTCGATCCGGCGCTTCGATCACGAGCACGGCCAAGGATAGCCCCGCGATCAAACGGTTGCGTTGCGGAAAGGTACCGGCGTGGGATCTGACGAGCGGCGAATGTTCACTCATCACCGCACCGTCGGCCGCGATCGCTTTCGCCATGCCAGCATGCTCGGAGGGATACAGTTGCCCATGACCGCCGCCGAGCACCGCGATGGCCCGACCGCCGGCATCCAACGTGCCGCTGTGTGCCGCACCATCAATGCCCCGAGCCAGCCCACTAACGACCGTCACCCCGGCTTTGGCGAGTGAGTAGCCAAATCGCTCGGCTTGCTTGAGCCCATAGGTAGTTGCGTGACGCGTACCCACGATGGCGATCGCGATTTCGTCTTGTGTAGTCATTTCGCCTTGGACAAACAACACCGGCGGCGCGTCGGGCAAATCATCCAATCGCCGTGGATATGCATCGTCATCGCGGCAAACAACATTGACTTGACGCTCCGCACAGTCGGCAACAATCTTTTCGACATCGACATGATGATGCGCCGTGCGGATAGCGTGAATGAGCTTGGGGCCAACGCCCGAGACCATGGCCAGTTCAGGTCCCGGAGCTTTCAAAACTTCTTGAGCCGACCCGAAGTATTCGAGCAGCGACGCGAGTGTTCGCGGCCCCACACCAGGAAGCAACGACAGCATCAACGTCGCATCCGCAGCCGCCGATCGGCCTTGAGTTCTACCACCGAGCGATTCAGCCGGTGAATGTGCGACTGAATCGAGGAGTGGATCGAGCGAAGGTTCCATCGGCTGGCCCCAGTGTGCGCGCCCGATTAAGAAACGTTTGCATTTGGTCACTGGGCGTGCACGATTATGCAGCGACCCCGGACCAATTGTCAAACTCAGGCCAGAATCTCACGGATGACTTGGCCGAAGTCTTTTTCGAGCCGACGTCGTCCTTCGACGGCGAGTTTTCTCGGGTCCAATCCGAGCTGGTGTAGCACCGTCGCGTGAATGTCGGTGACATAGTGTCGATTCTCCACCGCGTGAAAACCGAGCTCGTCCGTTGCGCCGTGAGTGATGCCACCGCGAATGCCACCTCCCGCCATCCAGACGCTGAACCCGTACGGATGATGGTCGCGACCGTTGGACGATTGGGCGCCGGGGGTTCGCCCAAACTCCGTTGCCCAGACCACCAGTGTTTCTGCGAGCAATCCTCGCTGCTTGAGGTCTTGCAACAGCGCCGCGATCGGTTGATCCGTCTGGCGGCAAAGTTTGCTGTGGCTGTCTTTCAATCCGGCATGGCTATCCCATTGTCCGGCACCACCGTTGCTGCCGTGATACACCTGCACAAAACGCACGCCCTGTTCGACCAATCGGCGCGCGGTCAGCATTTGGCGACCGAACGTTTTCGTTTCCGGTTGGTCAAGCCCGTACATGCGGTGTGTCGCTTGCGTCTCGTCCTCCACACGCACCACACCGGGAACCGCGGTCTGCATTCGAAACGCCAACTCGTAGGATCGCACTCGAGCTCGCAACGATTCGTCATTCGGAAACTGCTGTGCGGTCATCTGATTGAGTTGCCGCAACAACTCGAACTCGCCGGACTGTTCCTCGCGATACACACCCACCGGCGGTGCGGCGTACGGCAAGGGTGTTTCGGAATCGATATCCAGCGGCACGCCATCGAATTGTGGCCCCAGATAGTTCGCACGATGACACTCCATTCCCCCGCAACAGTCCGCGACGGGCGTTCCGAGCACCACGAACTGTGGCAAGTTATCGTTGAGCGATCCGAGACCGTAAGTGGCCCATGAACCGATCGTCGGAAAGAAACCATCGACGCGATGTCGGCCCGTATGAAATTGAAGCTGAGCGCCGTGATTACTGTCTTCGGTCCACATGGATCGGATGACACACATGTCGTCGGCACACGTGCCCAAGTGTGGAAACCAATCACTCATTTCAATCCCACTTTGTCCGCGGGGACGAAACTCGACTTGCGTGGGGTAGATCTCGTTGCGAATGAACCCATTGTTCGGATCAAACGCGACAACTCGCTCGTTCTCGAGAAACGGACTTTTGAGAACATTCCCGTGAGGTGTTTCGTCGATGGTTTTTCCGGCGAATTGATTCAATGCCGGCTTGGGATCGAACGTTTCCAAATGGCTTGCGCCGCCAATCATGAACAGCCAGATCACGTTCTTGGCCCGTGGTGCGATCACCGTGAAGTCCGCCGACGCGATCTGATCTCGCTGCAGCAGGCTCGCCAGCGCCACACTCCCGAAACCAAGGCCGAGATCTTGCAAGAAACCACGTCGATTGCGGTCGGAAATTTGGGATGTTCTAGCTCGATCGACGGAATGGTTCATCGCAGTGTCACAAAGTCGTTGTGGTTCAAGAGCACGTGGATCAGGCTCTCGCGGGCACGTTGTGCCGGATCTTCGGAGGCAGGCACCAGTGTTTTCGCGGTCCCATCGATCAATTCCAAGCTGTCGAGACTTTCCAACAACTTTGGTTGCCCGCCAAGAAAGCTCATGCATGCCGATGACTCGTCGGGTCGAACCGGCCGACCCAACGCAGTACGAAACGCCAATTCGATGAAGTCGGCATCATCCACCGCTTCGTCGCTCAGACGTTTCGCCAATTGGCGCGATTGGTCACGCGAAAGCGGACTGTTGGCGAGCGCCAACGCCTGTTGAGGAATGATGCTTTCGCTGCGCCGATAACAATCCGTCGGATTCGCCGCGTCAAAGATCACTAACATCGGCATCTGTTTTTCGTACGCGTGACGAAAGTACAGACTGCGTCGTGGCGTGGTTTCCCCTTCAACGAAATCGATGTCTTCGCCACCCATCGTTCGGTCGAGCGAACCACCGATGGCGAGCACACTATCGCGTACGATCTCGGCATCCAAACGTCTTACATTACCACGCCATAGCCACTTGTTGTCTGGATCAATCGTTTCGTTTTTCAACCGATCGGCCGCCGAGATTCCATCGCTGCTGGTGCTCTGGCGATAGGCATGTGAGGTCAATATCAACCGATGGAGATGCTTCATACTCCAGTCGTTTTCCATCAACTCTACCGCTAACCAATCGAGCAAATCGTGATGCAGCGGACGACGTGATCGCAGACCAAAGTCGAATACATTTTCCACCAACGGCTCACCGAAGTAGCGCAACCAAATGTGATTGACCGCAACGCGTGCCGTCAACGGATTGTCACGATGCGTGATCCACTGAGCAAACGCCAAACGTCGCCCGCTGCTGGTGTTGGGATAGCTCTCGCCGAGGGGAGAAAAATGATCGTCGGTGGTGAGCGTTTCGACGGATGAATCAACGAGAGTCCGTTCGGCCCCCGCGAGTTCCTTTTCACGAGTTTGCACAAGTGCTTTCTTTTTGGCTTCATCGCTTTCCGTCGACGTTTTTGCCTCTTCGAGTGATGCTCGTTTTTGCAAGACATCCAGTAGCGCCGCTTGGTATTTTGAGCTTCGTTCGGTACCGGCGGCATCGATCGCAAGCTGGCTCGCCGTCGATCGACCTTCGATCTTTGCCTTCGTCGCGGCCCAGCGGAGCTCCAGCGACTTCAAACGAAATTCGGCCACCACGACGGACTGGCGTGCCTGGGCATTTCGCGGATCCGATGCCTTTTCGAGCCTCTGCTTCGCAGCGGCAAGTTCACTTTCTGCGCGGGCGATTTCTTCGGCTTCGATGTAGTCGCGTAGAAACGGGTGCGCCGCTTGGTTGGTCAACGCGATCGGTTCGACATCGAACGCGACGGAGATAATGTCTGGCACGCCGGGAGCGATCGGATGCTCCTTGTCCTGGTCCTTCTCGTTGCCACGTCGGTACAAATACGTGGCGACATCAAGGTCCGCGTCGTAGGCGCGGGGAAGTCCGCGGAGTTGCAGATTTGCTTCACCGGGCAATCGCTCGGTACGAACTCGATGCGGTTCAAAGATCGCTCGCATCGCATAATAGTCGCGCTGGGCGATCGGGTCGTACTTGTGGTCGTGACATCGGGCACACGCGATCGTCATCCCGAAAAATGCTTTTGCCGTATGCTCGACGGTGGCATCAAGCCAAATGTCGCGATTGCTGGTGTGATAGTTGCGAACAAGAAACCCGGTGGCTCGCAATCCGTCCATGTCATCCGGAGCGATCTCGTCCGCCGCGAGCATTTCACGAGCCATCTGGTCATAGCCTTTGTCGGAATTGAGCGACTCGACGATCCAATCACGCCAGTGCCAAATGTGTCGTTGGCTTCCTCGCACTTCCTGCTTGTAACCGTCCCAATCGCTGTATCGCCAAACATCCATCCAGTGTCTCGCCCACTTCTCGCCGTAGGCCGGATCGTCCAGCAAGCCGACTACGATCGCATTCCACGATTCGGACGACGCGTCGCTGAGAAAACGGTTCTGGTCCGCCAACGTCGGTGGCAACCCCGTCACATCAAGATGGATTCGGCGCAACAGCGTCAACGGGTCCGCGATGGGTGTGGGAACGAGTTCCATCGCATCCCACTTGGCGCGGAGCAACGAATCGATCGGGTTTTGGGAACCCGCCAGTGAGTCACCACTGGGTAACGACGGTTTGACGGGCGGTTGATAAGCCCAGTGCTGAGCCGGTGACGCAATGATGACTTCATCGACCGGGCTCGTCGCGCCCTGGCGAATCCAGTTCATCACTAGTTGCACTTGCGCGTCGGTAAGCGGCGTCCCCTCGCCGTCGGGAGGCATGCGTTGACCCAGGTCCGTGGTCGTGACTCGCTCGATCAAAACGCTCGACGCGGGATCGTCCACCTCCAACACACTTCCTTGGTCGCCGCCTTGTCGAACCAGCGAACCGGCATCGAGTCTCAAGCCGGCCTCTTGTTTGAGAACGCCGTGACAGGCTGCACACTTTTCTTCGAACAGCGGCTTGATGTCGGTTTCGTAGTCGACGTCGGCGCGCACCGTGGAAGTGCAAAAAATCGAGACGGCAAGAAGGAGAATGGAACGCGACATGGCTGGCGTGGATCGTTTCGCGTGAGGTGGGATGTCCCCCAGCGTAACGTAGACCGACCCAGCTTGTCTAATTTTTAGGTGCCACTGTCGGCTTGGGGCGGCGGTGGCGCGGTCGTGTCCGAGGGGTCGCTCGTGGATTCATCCGGATCACGATGCAGAATTGACTCGGCGAATTGCCGCACCACCGGTCGCTCGGTCAAGCGAGGATTGATGTGAGGCCGTTTGTTCAGAAGCTCCGCTTGGGCCTCATCCATTGAATAGCCGCGATACTTCATCAACCAACAAATGGCCACCGTCGCGCTGCGGGCACGACCGGCTTTGCAATGGATATAGACGGTGTCCCCCGCGTCGACATGCCGCTGAACAAAATCGACGGCCTGTTCGACGTCCTTGAGCCTCGGATGAGTGAAGTCGGTCGTGGGAATGCGAAGTTGCTCGATCCCGTGTCGCTCGTACTGGATGATCGGCCCGGCGTACTCTTCGCAGGTATTGACCACAGCCCGGACGCCCTCGCGGTACAGTCCTTCCACGTCACGCCCGAATGGGAACGCACCCACGATCACGAGTGGATCGATGCGGTCCCACCAACGTCGTCGATTGAAGATACGCGCAAGCATGTAGTTCCACGCGAGCGTCGGATAGAAGAGACTCTGGGCGTAGAAGCGACTCATTCGCGGCGATGGCATCGTGTTCAACCTCCCGAAGCGTCTAATCGGCGATGCAGTAAAGTCGGCTGCCGCTACGAAAGAACAATTCGCCGTTGCTAATTGCCGGCGTCCCATCGAACCCGGTTCGATCATTGAGTCGATTGGTCGCAATGATTTCGAGCTCGGGCGTGGCACGCAACACGTATACGGCGCCGGATTTGGTGGTCACGTACAAGTAGTCTCCGGCGAGCACTGGCGATGCATAATCTAAATTTCCCATGCCGCCACCGCGTCGCCCGCCCGATTCACTTGCTGGACCTCCTTCCGCTTGCTCGCGTCCCTCGCCGATACGTTGTTGTTTGATTCGCTCGCCCGTCGATGCGTCATAACAAGTCACCACACCACTGGCGAACGAGTACAAGTGACCCTCATGCAGCACGGGTGTTGCGAACCGTCCCGGTATGTTGGCGTCCCACACCACCTTGGAATCATTGACGTCTCCCTTGCCCCCGAGCTTTACGGCCACAGCATCGCCGCTCCGTCCACCCGTCGCATACACGACTCCATCGCCTGGAACCAAGCTCGCGGACGTCGAACTGTCCGTCGTGCCGCGAGCGTACCAACGCATCTTTCCCGTTTCGGGATTCAATCCCCAAACCTCTCCGGGTACCGAGATGACCACGTCGGTTTGCTCTTCACCAGAATCATTCTTGGCCGTGGCAATTGTCGGCGTGCTCCACGTCCCCTGAAAACTTTCGGCTTCACTTCGCCAGATCTCTTTGCCCGTCAACTTGTCAAGAGCGACCACCGCCTCAGCCTCTTCGGTCGCGGGAACGATCACGACATCGGCGTGAACCACCGGACTTGCCGCTGATCCCCATCGCTGCGGTCCCGAACCAGTTCCGACGCTGGCTTGCCAGAGCTCATTGCCCTCCAAATCGAGTGCAACCACGCCGCCTTTCCCAAAGAAGGCGTAAATCCGCTCGCCGTCACTGGTCGGCGTGTGGCTGGCATATCCATGAGCAGGCACACCGGCACCCTGGTACGGGTCCTCAGGTAGCACAGCCTTAAACTCCTTGCTCCACAACACTTTTCCACTTTGGCGGTCGACGCAAACGACATGGCGAACGAGATTCTCCATCGATTGATCATTGCCGCCGGTCCCGTAGCCGCTGTAACAAGTGACGACCACGCGATTGCCAACCACGATCGGACTCGAGACGCCTCGCCCGGGCAAATCTACCGACCATTTCAGATTCTCGGTGTCACTCCAAGTCGTCGGCGGTTGCTTGGCATCCAGACTCTTCGCTGTACCGTTGGGTCCCAAAAACTGGGGCCAATCTGCCGCAGGAAGCGAAGTCGCCATGAAGCCAGCCGATAGCAACGTGGATGCAAAAACGTGATGGACGAGTCGATTGCGTTTGATCATGAGTACTGCTTCGAATGAGTGTAGAAGATGAGTTCCCAATCAAGGGAGTCGACATTTGAACTCCGCACCAACGATAGGGGATCGTCAATTCGAGAGATTTGATGACTTTCATGCGTCGCGATCGTCGGGTTCAAAGTGAGACCTACTCAAATTGACGTGTCGTCGCCACAGCGTCCATGGGCTGGCGGCCTATCGCCTACCTGCTCGCGTCCACTAGTTGCCGCAGCGATGCGGCGCTGTCACGATCATAGCGTGGACAGACGTTACCCGGGCCGTTGTTAGGTACTCATGCTCGCTCGATTGAAAACATTCACGTTGTTGGGAATCGAGGCCATGGCGGTGGACGTCGAAGTCGACATTTCACCAGCTGCGATGCCCAAGACGGTCCTCGTGGGATTGCCCGACGCGGCTGTCAAAGAGAGCACCCATCGCGTGGAGCGGGCGATTGTCAACAGCGGCTTCACGCGTCCCCATGACCGAGTGGTGATCAATCTCGCCCCCGGAGACTTGCCCAAGCAAGCGGCATCATTCGACCTGCCCGTCGCCCTGGGCGTGCTGACGGGAAGCGGCCAGTTGCATTCGGAATTGCTGGAACAATATGCGGTGATCGGAGAACTAGCGCTCGAAGGCTTCACGCGTCCGGTCAAAGGAGCCTTGTCAGTCGCCATCGAAGCTGCCAAGCGAGAGGACTTGCGTGGACTGGTTGTTCCCGCAGCCAACGCGAATGAGGCTGCCGTTGTCGAAGGTCTCCAGGTCATTCCCGTCGAGAGTCTCTCGCAGGCAGTCGCGTTCTTCGCCGGTGAGATTGATCTGCATCCCGCCCCGAGTCGACTCGACCAGTGGTTTGAACAGTACAGCGCGTACGACGTCGACTTTGGTGACGTGCGTGGACAAGAGTCCGCTAAACGAGCGATCATTTTGGCCGCAGCGGGAATGCACAATTTGATCATGATTGGTCCTCCGGGTAGCGGCAAAACGATGCTCGCCAAACGGATGCCGACGATTTTGCCACAGCTCAGTCCCGCGGAGTCGATCGAGACGACTCGCATTTATAGTGCGCTGGGCCAGTTGCCTGCCGGGCAACCGTTGTTGGCCAAGCGACCGTTCCGCAGCCCACATCATACAATTAGCGACGCCGGTCTCGTCGGCGGCGGAAGTCCACCATCACCGGGTGAGATTTCAAAGTCACACAACGGCATTCTGTTTCTCGATGAGTTGCCCGAGTTCAATCGCAAGACACTCGAAGTGATGCGGCAACCGCTCGAAGACGGCGTGGTGACGATTTCCCGGGCACTGCGAAGCACCACGTTTCCCGCCGACTTCATGCTCATCGCGGCGGCGAATCCATGCCCGTGCGGCTATCGATCGGACCCGCGACGCGCTTGCAATTGCACGCCTCCGCAAGTGGAAAAATACTTTGGCAAAGTGTCGGGTCCGCTGATGGATCGCATCGACATTCAAATCGAAGTTCCGTCGGTGCCCTTTGAAGAATTGTCCAGCAAGGGCGGTGGCGGCACGTCAAGCGCCAAAATGCGAGAAGACGTCACGCGGGCTCGCGAGCACCAAGCCAAACGATTCGAAAACTCGCCGAACTCCTCGGTTCGCTACAACGCCCAAATGACCAGTCGTCAAGTGCGCGAACACTGCCAGCTCAACAAAGCTTGCCAGGATATGCTTCGTCACAGCGTCGAGGAGATGGGATTGTCCGCACGAGCTCATGACAAGATTTTGAGAGTCTCCCGCACGATCGCTGACGTCGCCGGCGACGAGTCCATCGACGAAATGCATCTCGCCGAAGCCATCGGCTACCGCAGCCTCGACCGTGACCTTTGGACCTAATGCCTCAAACTCCCCAGAGCGGTCAAGGAGAGGTTCGAACGCCAAGCCCGTCTACAAATAAACTTCGGTCACGACTTCCGCATCGTCCTGTTGCCGATCCGAGGAGTTGCAAGCCGCCAATGGGCAGCACAGCAAAAAGCACCACGGCCCCACAGTACAACCATTGCCAGGAAAGAAAGCGAACAAAAGGGGAAGAGCGAACAAAAGGGGAAGGGGGTCGATTCTCATCGCTCATTGGAATTCGAATTTGTTTTCGTACGCGGGCGGCCAATTGGACGCAGGCTCGACCACAACCCGTGGCGATCGGCGATCTCTTCGGTCCATTGCTCTGATCCAAATGGACGATTGCGTGAAACGCACTCTCGAATGGACTTTAATTCCGCTGGAGTCAAGGGCTCATTCACACGGGCGACCCATCCTGGCAGCCGTTTGATCGGCCATGGTGAAAGCAATTTCGGATTCTGATCACATTGATGATGCCACCGATGAAGTGAACCGTACTCCCATTCCTCTGCTTTGGTGACAAGATTGGCACGTAGCGGATTGCGTTCGACATATCGACAAAGAACGTAAAAATGCTCATCATCCGCAACTGGAAAACTCTTAAACGGCCCCTGATAGAGATGACTTGGATACTCTTGGTGATAATGAGCTCGATAGCGAAGCGTATGCGTTGCTGTGAGCCAACCGAGCAAACGCCCCATCTGCCCATCTTTTGCCGGCCGCAAGACAAGATGCCAGTGGTTTGGCATCAATGTTATCGCGAACACCTCGAGGGGATACTTTTCCAATCCCTCCCCGAGCAGACGCAGGAACGCCTCGTAGTCTGCTGGCTTGTGAAATAAATCTGCACGTCGATTTCCACGATTCATCGCATGGTAAATCGCTCCCGCTTCGTCCGGTCGTTTCGTTCGAGGCATTGCATTAAACCCCTATCGTTTGCATCAATCCGCAAACCATACTACGTCAGTTCGTCCAAAACTACCCCCTTCCCCTTTTTTCTCGCAGGGTGTCGAGCGGGCGGACGAACACATATTCGCGGTGGGGTGGTTACAATGGACTGCGATTCACTTCTTCAACCGATCACTCTTGGGTGCATATCATGTTTCAAACTTTCGTTTTGCGGGGATTGGCAAGTTGGGCGTTGATTGCGTGCATGTCCGCGTCTGTCGCCCAAGCGAGTGACGGCGTCAACGTTGGCGACGAGGCTCCTTCGTTCACCGTGCAAGACGATTCGGGGAACGCCTGGAAGTCCTCGGAGCACTTTGGCAAACGCCCGGTCGTTGTCTATTTTTATCCCGCGGATATGACCGGCGGATGCACTGCCCAGGCATGCGGGTTTCGTGACAACGCCGAAGCCCTCAAGGCCGCCGGCGCCGAAGTCGTTGGCGTGAGCGGTGACTCGGTCGCCAATCATCAATTATTCAAGAAAGCCCACCAATTGAACTTCGCGTTGCTAGCCGATGTCGATGGAGAGGTCGCCGAGGCCTTCGGAGTGCCCGTGACGGCAGGGGAAAAAACGGTCAGTGCAAATATCGATGGCACGGTGCATCAATTGATCCGCGATATCACCGCGAAACGTTGGACCTTTGTCGTCGGGGCGGACGGCAAGATTGTTTACAAAGACGAAGCGGTGAAGGCGAAAGAAGACAGCCAACGGATCCTCGAAGTTCTAAAGTCACTCAAGTAAGCGTCTCGGACGGAAATGACCACGACGGCAGGCAATGCACCACAAGAATCGATTCCGGCGGGAGCTTTCGAGTTCGGAGCGAACTGGCACCAATTTTTGGAATGCGTGGATGAGCCGCGAATCGAACAATCCATCGCGGCACTGCGAGCCATGTTGGGCGTCAAGAGTTTGGTGGGGAAGCGATTTCTCGATTTGGGATGCGGCAGTGGCCTATCGTCGTTGGCCGCCTTTCGCTTGGGCGCCGACGTGGTATCGATCGACTACGACCCCCAATGCGTCGCCTGCGCAGAAAACTTGAGAGATCGGTTTGCCGGTCCCGACCGCTGGTCGATCCGACAGGGTTCGGTGCTCGATGAACAGGCCATGAAGGCACTCGGGCCTGCCGACGTGGTTTATTCCTGGGGCGTGCTTCACCACACCGGAAAGATGCACGAAGCTATTCGCATCGCGTCAGATCGAGTGGCACCGGGCGGTCGATTTTTCATCGCGATTTACAACGACCAAGGTGGTGCCAGCCGCCGTTGGTTGAAGATCAAAAAATTCTACCACCGATTGCCAAGCGTCTTGCGACCCTGGTGGGTAATCTTGGTCGCGGGTGTTTATGAACTACGTTTTGCCATCGTCCGCGCATTGATGATGCGGAATCCATTGCCGCTGGCGGACTGGAAAGCGAAACGTGCCGACCGCGGTATGTCCGTCTGGTATGACTGGGTCGATTGGGTCGGCGGTCTGCCCTTCGAGGTTGCCAAAGTCGAAGCGATCGTGGTACCGCTTCGACAACATGGATTTGTTCTTGACAATCTCAAGACGGTTGGCAGCGGCTGGGGATGCAACGAATTTGTTTTTACTCGCCAAGCGGAGTCGGGAGCCGTGACTCGAGATCAGCGATGAATGCTTCGCGGTTCTTCGGCGAGATCAGGTAGTGTTTGCCGCGCGACGTTAAACGAATTCGACGGAGCGAAAGCGCGGGCCCACTCAACCAACTGGATGAGCATTCGACGTTTTCGATCGTGTCATAGGGAATTGAATAACAGATCACGCCACAGCGAACGTTGAGCGTGTCGTCGAGCAACCGATAACGACATGGCAGCGTCAAGAGTGCTGTGAAGACGATCGCAATCGCACCGGCTAGAAAGAGGATGGACGCATCGCCGGGGCGGCTGTCGAATAGCAAGGCAATTCCCACGACACTGGCGACGATAGGCGTGAGCAGCAACATCGCAGCGATCCACCAATCGATCGCAGAATCGTACACCGTCGGTGGCAATCGGTTTGAGTTCTCAGTCATTGATCGTCGGCAAGCGAAAGTGTCAGTTGCAATTGTCGTTTAGCTTCTTGAGAAATCAGCGTGGTGGCAATCACGGCGACCAAGAGCGAGACGACCAATCCTAAATACGTCGGCGAGCTCGGTTGGTCGGTGGCGACCAGCGAGGCTTGCATGCCACTATGCACCCATAGGAGCTGGGGAAAGGTGGCTAAAAACGCGGCCAACATATACGGTGAAAAACGAGCGCCGATGGCGCCCATCGAGTAGCTGATCAACATGGTTGGTATCGGCGACAACCGCACGAGCGCATGCCAAGTCCACCCCGCGTTGGCCGTTGCGATCACGACGGCACTCATCCACGAATCGGCACGAGGCCGGGATCGCCAACGTTTTTTGCCGATCAAAAAGTATCCGATCGCGTAGTTGGTAGCTGCCGCGATTGTCGCGACGATCATCACCAGCAGCAATCCGAGCGGCAGCCCAAAAATCGCACCAGCGCTGAACGAGATCGCCGTCTTGGGAACACAAACCGACATCAGGAAGGTGGCGATGACGACGAACACCAGCGGCGCCCACTCTTGCGTGGCATGAAGCCGTGCTTGGTACGAGGCGATATCGATATCGGGCCAGGTTACTGCGGCAATCATATTGACTACGTCGCTTGCATTTCACAAATCAACAGCGCGTCGGCGGCCAGCTTCGCATCCAAGGCCGGATGAATTGAATTTCCTCGCAGGCTCGCGGCGGCGGCATCGATCTCCGCAACAAAGGCATCGATCGGATCGCCGCCCCCGAGCTCCGGTCGCTCGACGCTGCCATCGGCATGCATGATCGTCACGGGGATCGAAGCGATGCTGCCATCGGCATAAGCAGCAAACTCGAATTGGACCGTTGCCCGCTCGAAGCTCACTTCGTATCCGTGCGTGAAACCACGCGCGGCGGAGTCGATGACACCGCCACCGGCGCTGACAACGATTGCCGGATCCGAAAACTCGAACACAGTTTCGTAGAAGCGGGGCACACCGTGGTGCCGGCGACTGGCGGTGTGGGTGCCAGTCGGCATTCCGAACAGCAGTCGAATCAGGTGCGCATCATGCACGTGCAAATCCACCAGCGGGCCGCCAACTCGATCGGCATCGTAAAAATCCGGAATCCAATCGGGCGGGCTGATCGTGCGTTTGAAACGACCGGCGATCGGACGTCCCCAACGCCCATCCGCCGCCGCATCGGCAAGCAGCTTGAATTCGGGCATGAATGGCAACACGTGTGCGACCATCAATTGGCCGGGCGCCGCTCGCGCGAGCAGCGACTTCGCATCAGTGGCCGATAGCGCCAAGGGCTTTTCGCAAAGGACATGTTTGCCCGCGGCGAGACATTTCTCGATCGCATCGACATGCAAGTGCGGCGGTAAACAGAGATCTACGAGATCGATGTCGGGGTCGCCCAGTAGCTCTTCGAGTGTTTCAAAGACGCACAGATTCGCGACTTCGATTTGTTCCCCCGGAGGTCCAAAGTTACCTCGGATTTCGCTCCAGTCCCCGCGTCGCTTGGCTTCGTCGCGACTGCAAAAGCCGACCAAGTTGGCCTGTTCAGATCGCTGGTAGGCGAGGTAGTGGATCCAGCCCATGAAACCGACGCCGACGATAGCCGCTCGCATGATGTTTCTCTCGTTCCAAACATGTTAGGTTGTCGCCATCGACGCCCATTGAATACTCCGGCCCCACGAGCTGAACCATGCAGACGATTCAAGCAACCGCACGCATTATTTCAGCCTCACGATGGTGGAGCGGGGCCGCCGCGCTGGCCTTCTGTTTCACCACCTTAAACCACTTCGCCGGGGCTGACGACTGGCCTGGCTGGCGCGGCCCAGCAGGCGACAACCATGCGGACGCGTCGACAAAAATTCCGGCGTCCTGGGACTGGAGGACTCGCGTCAATATCCTCTGGAAAACGCCCATCGCCGGCCGCGGGCACTCGACCCCTATCGTTGTTGGTGACGCGATTTTTCTGACCACCTCGGAGGAAGACAAGCATACGCAATCGCTCGTCAAACTCGATCGCGAAACGGGCAGACTCGTTCAACAATGGGTGATCCATCGCGGGGGACTCACCCAGGAGATTCATGCGCACAATTCTCAAGCATCACCATCACCCGCGTTTGATGGGGAGCGAGTGATCGTGGTCTTCCATCAAAACGATGCGATTGTCGCAACGGCGGTGACCCCCGACGGCGAGCAAGTTTGGCAGACACGAGTCGCCGACTTTCGGCCGGCTCGATTTCAATTCGGATACGGAGCCAGCCCACTTGTGGTCGACAACCTTGTCATCATCGCGGCGGAATACGATGGCAAGGACAGTGGTCTGTACGCGCTGGACACGGCGACGGGCAAACAAGTTTGGATGGTACCGCGAAAGAGCAACCTGAATTTCGCCTCGCCCATCTTGGCTACCATCGGTGATCAGCGAAGCGTCCTGTTGGCGGGCGCCGACACCATCACGGCGTATGAACCGTCGACGGGCCAATCGCAATGGTCGATCAATGCCACCACCGAAGCCATCTGCGGCACGTGTGTCTGGGACGGAGATCGAGTGATCGTCAGCGGTGGAAACCCCGATACCGGTACCTGGTGTGTGTCGGCAGGTGGCGATCTGGTTTGGTCGAATCGTGTGAAATGTTATGAGCAATCGCTGTTGGCGGTCGACGGCTACGTCTACGGATTCGCGGACAATGGCGTGATCTATTGCTGGCGAACGAGTGACGGTCGGGAAATGTGGCGTTCGCGTTTGGGTGGTGGTGGTGTCAGCGCGTCACCGTTGCTTGTCGATGGTCGATTGGTTCTGGCGGACGAGGGCGGAACGATGTACGTGGTCGCCGCCAATCCCGATCGCTTCGAGTTGCTGCAGGAGATCCGAACCGGCGAGTCGATTTTTGCGTCTCCCGTTGCGATCGACAATCGCATGTTGGTTCGCACGGCGGCCGATGTGGCCGGGCGACGACAAGAGTACTTGATCGCGATCGGCGAATGATCGCTTGAAGCATCCACCGACTCACGATAGAAAGCCGACTTTTCAAGGACAATCTTTGCGATGGCAAAACCGAACGCGGGCAAACACGTGAGCAAGAACACCGACGAAACCGGAGCGGGTCAATCGGCGGCCAAGGCCACGGCAACCCAATCGAACACCGCGGGTGAAAACACTCAAGCCGAAACCACATCCAAGCCCAGCGATACATCCAAGTCCAGCGATATCGCTGCGACGAGCAGCGGCAAGAAAGAGTCGAGCCCGAGTCGCACCAAGAAACAGTCACCCGCAAAAAATGGTTCGATCCTCCCGTCCGCGTACAAGCTCGAGCAACTCAAAGCTGCAGTCTCGGCCGCCGGTGGCGCCGAACAACTGTTAGTTATCCTGAACTACGTTGAGGAAGCGGGGGGCCGCGCCGAAGTCGTCGAGAGCATCGAGGCATATCGAGTCCTCAAAACGGTGCTCGACGAATAACACTATCTCCACTCGATCGGCCGCTGGTGTTCGACTCAACCACGAATCGCTCGCTACTCACGGATCTCTATCAAGTCACGATGGCCTACGGATATTGGCGCCACCGGATGCATGAGCGCGAGTCGGTGTTCCATTTATTCTATCGATCGCCGCCCTTCGGTGGACGCTATGTGATCGTCGCCGGATTGGCCACTGCCCTAGATTGGCTCCACCATTTTCAACTCGACGAGAGTGATATCGGCTATCTCCGATCGCTCACGGGCAACAATGGCAAGTCGCTATTCAACGACGCGTTTCTAGCCGACTTGCGCGACATGCGTTTGACGATCGACTTGGATGCGATGCCCGAAGGATCAATCGCGTTTCCACACGAGCCGTTATTGCGAGTTCGGGGTCCGCTTTGGCAGTGCCAATGGATCGAAACGGCACTACTTAATGCGGTCAATTTCCAGTCACTCGTCGCGACCAAAGCGTCTCGAATCCGGGACATCGCCCGCACGGATCTGGTGCTGGAGTTTGGACTTCGGCGGGCTCAGGGCCCCGATGGCGGCATGGCCGCATCTCGCGCAGCGTATCTGGGGGGATGTGATGCGACGAGCAACGTCTTGGCGGGCAAGGTCTACGATATCCCGGTTCGAGGCACTCATGCGCACAGTTGGGTGATGTGCTTCGAGAGCGAACTGGAAAGCTTCCATGCGTACGCCGACGCGATGCCCAACAATTGCATCTTCCTCGTCGACACCTACGATACCCTCGAAGGCGTTCGTAACGCGATTCAAGCAGGTTCGCGACTGAGAGAACGCGGTCACGAAATGGTAGGCATTCGCCTCGATTCGGGTGATCTGACGCATTTGAGTATCGCGGCGCGGCGGTTGCTCGACGATGCCGGGTTTCCCGATGCATACATTGTCGCCAGCAACGATTTGGACGAGGACGCGATGCGTGAGATGAAGGACGCGGGTTCGCCGATTACGATTTGGGGAATTGGCACCAAACTTGTCACCGCGTATGAGCAACCGGCGCTGGGCGGCGTCTACAAACTTTCCGCGATCGCCGACGACCAGGACGTTCTCAGCCCGCGGATCAAACTCTCCGAGACGGATCTCAAGACATCGGTTCCCGGAGTGTTGCAAGTGCGTCGTTACTTTCACGATTCAATTGCGATCGGCGACATCCTGTACAGTGAATTGATCGGCTCGCCTTGCCAACCACTTGCGGTTTCGCCGTCGGGAAGCCGTCAGCCGCATGACTTGAGCGAGTTCGATTCGTTCGAAGACTTGCTCGTCCCGATCTTGCGCGACGGCAAGCGAGTCGACGTGGCGCCGACACTGCACCAATCTCGTGAGCGTGCAAGGATCGAACGTTTGCGGATGGCCGCGAGAACTCGCCAACTCAGCGGCGCTTCCCCATATCGATTCGGATTGGAAGAACGTTTAGGACGGCAGCGTGAGGAATTGATTCAACAAGCACGGAACCAATCCCAATGAACGTGCTGTTGTTGATCGATCTGCAAAATGATTTCCTTTCCGGGGGTGCGCTCGCGGTGCCCGGCGGCGACCAAGTCGTCTCCATTGCGAACTTTGGAATCGAATTGTCCGAGCATGTCGTCGCGACCCAAGATTGGCATCCAGCGAATCATGGTAGCTTTGCGAGTCAACATGAGGGTCTGTGTGTTGGCGAGCGCTTCATGCTCGACGGATTGCCGCAAACCGCTTGGCCTGACCACTGTGTGCAAGGGACCCACGGCGCCGAATTTTCACCGCGGCTCAACCTGGCGAGGATCGACCATGTGGTGCGAAAAGGCACCGACGCGCGGATCGACAGTTACAGCGGCTTCTTTGACAACGGGCACCGTCAAGCCACGGATCTGGAGCATTATCTGCGTCGCATCGGCGCGACGGGAATTTCCGTTCTCGGACTGGCAACCGAATACTGCGTCAAACACACCGTGCTCGATGCACTCGCACTGGGCTTTCCAACTGGATTGATTCTCGCGGGCTGCCGCGGTGTCGAACTGGTTGCCGGAGACACCGCTGGCGCGATCGAGGAAATGAAAGCGGCTGGCGCCGAAATCATCGGCTAGGCGAGCGAGTGAACTATACTTTCGGCTCGCGATGACGATGCTCGTCGATCTTTTGCCAGCACGCCCAAACCCCACGAGACCTAAAGATGCAGTCGACACGCCAAGGACTTTGGTTGACTTTTTTCGCTTTGGTGGTTTCCGTCACGCACGCCCAAGACGCATCACCGACGGCGGACGTTATCCAGCCCTACCGCGACGCGGCGATCCAGCGGTGGGAAACGGAGATCCAGCGGATCGAACAACTTGATCAAGAGCAGCCCGATCCCGCCGATGGTGTCCTGCTGATCGGCAGTAGCAGCATTCGATTGTGGAAAAACGTGGCCGCCGATTTGGCCCCCTATCGAACGATCCAGCGTGGCTACGGCGGCGCAAAGTACAGCGATCTGGCCGTCTTCGCCGAGCGATTGATCCACCCGCATTCGTATCGAGCGATCGTCATGTTTGTCGGAAACGATGTCACGGGCTCCAAAGACGATCGGACGCCCGATGAAGTCGAAAAACTCGTTCGCTACATCATTCATGTTTCACGACAACATCAGCCGAATGCTCCGATTTTAGTCGTCGAAGTCACACCGACACCCAAACGATTTGATGCTTGGCCAGCGATTCGTCAGCTAAACGCGAGACTTCGAGAGATCGCGCTCACCGAAGCAAACACTTACTTTGTGGCGACGGCGGAACATTATCTTGATCGCGACGATCAACCGCGTGCGAACTTGTTCGGCAATGATCGGTTGCATCAAAACGAGTCGGGATACGCGGTCTGGGCAGACGTGATTCGACGACGACTCGACGAAGTCTTTCGCCTGCTGGCACACGATGATTCATCCGTTCCGGCGGGTGCTGAATCCCGGCGTTGAGCGGAGAATCCCTCGTTCAAGTGTCGCCAAACCGAATTCGGGTTTCGCGTTTCACGCGGGAACGCCGACATTCGCCGAGCCGAGCGAGTTTCACTCGAATGACTTCTGTCTCGATTCTGGCTTGTGACCAGCCAAAATCTGTTCGTATAGTCGCTAGCGATTGCGAATCGACAATCTGAACTTACTCGAGGGAATACAAGCACTTGGTCGGCATGGAAGCCACCACCGCTGTGACAGCGATCGATCGCGGGAGCGTCAAGCACCGTCGATGGTGTGCGCACGCGCTTGCGGCGATCATCTTGGGGATGTTCGTTCCCGCGATGATGGCGGCCGAACCATTCGAATCTGCGACGGGCCAGCCACCAGCGGCGAGCAAATTACTTCGCGCCAGTGGCGAAACCATTCACCGTTGGCAAATTGGTCAATCCGATGCTTATCTGTTGATCGGAAATGTGATTCTGCTTTACGGGGATCAGCAATTGACCGCCGAGAGGGCGCTCGTGGTGGTCGACGGTGAACCCGGCCAGATCCGATCGAGAGTGGTCGCCGCGGGAGTCACGCCGCCGGTTGGCGATGACGCACGACCTTGGGTTGCCACGTTGGTAACCGCGAGTGAGCCGCTATTGAATGCGCCACGATACCGGGGGGCGCCGACCGAACCTTGCGATCTGCTGCCATGGGTTCCTGGGGCCAACGATCCTGGCAATAGCAGTGTTAACCAGACGCAATATCAAACACCGGTTCCCTATCCGCCGGGGTCTGCCATGGCGATGCCCAGGGTGGAATCGCTCATGGAGCCCCAGTTTCCTGCGCCACCGATTGTCCAAAACGATGGCGCAACAACGGGAGGGACGCAATTCTTTCTGGGCGGAGGAACACGTTCAATCGAATTTGTCACCCGCGGTACAACCATTCCTGCGACGCTTGACGCGATCAATCGACCCGAAGCAAACGAGACGGTGGTCGTCGCTCGCGGTGGAGTGACCCTGTACGTTCGCGACGTCGCGGCGCAGGCTCCTGATGGTAGCGTCATGCAACTGGGAACCATTTCGATCTCCGCAGAACGAGTCGTCGGTTGGTTGCCGCTGTTATCGCAAATGTTCTCCGGGGCCAGCGACCCGTCCCAGGCCGACGGCGAGATCTATCTTGAAGGCGACATCGTTTTCCGTCAGGGCGACCGAGTGATCTATGCCGACGCAATGTACTTCAACGTCGTCAAAGAAGTCGGCATGGTCTTGGAAGCGGAAGCGATCACAACCGTGCCCAACTATCAGGGAATCGTCCGGCTCAAAGCCGATGTCCTGCAGCAAGTTTCCAAGGGTAATTTCATCGCGTTTGACGCTGCGATCACTAGCAGCCGAATGGGTGTGCCGACGTATTGGTTGCAAAGCGAACGTTTGCAACTCAACGATCGCGAACGATTTCTGACCGACCCGCTTACTGGTGGTGTTGTCGTCGATCGCCAGCCCTACGTCACCAGCACGAACAACTTTGTCTACTTTGGCGGAGTACCGCTGCTTTACTGGCCACGGTTTGCAACGTCGCTCGAAATGCCTTCGTACTTCGTCAAAGGGGCAAAATTCGGGAACGACAGCATCTTTGGTGCGCAAGCCATGATCGATTTCAATCTGTTGCAGTTGCTTGGGCTGGAAAACGTTCCGCCGGGAATTGATTGGACACTGTCGACAGATTATCTCAGCCAACGTGGTCCGGCCGTGGGGACTAACCTCAATTACAACCTACCGGGCTTGCTTGGTGTGCCGGGTCCCGTGCATGGTCGCTTTGACGGTTGGGTCATCAACGACGATGGAACCGATACTCTCGGTCGCGACCGCATGGATTTGGTGCCGGAGCAATCCACACGTGGTCGGGCGCTCTTGCGGCACCGACACTACTTGCCGAACGACTACGAGTTTGTCGCCGAGCTTGGTTACATCAGCGACCGCAACTTCCTGGAACAATACTTCGAAAGCGAGTGGGACCAGGACACGGATCAGCGAACCGCACTCACGCTGAACAAGTATTTTTACAACAACCAGTTTTCACTTTCGGCCAATGCCCAGGTCAATCCGTTCTTCCAAGAGACCGAAGAACTACCGCGTTTTGATCACTACTTATTGGGCGGTTCGATCCTCGGCGACCGGCTGACCTATTCAGCACACAATCGCGTCGGCTACTCCAAGCTCAACGTCGCCGATGCGCCGACCAATCCGATCGAACTTGCCAACTTCACGACTTTGCCCGGTGAACAGGATCGAGAGGGAATCGTCGCGTCGACGTTCCAAGAACTCGCGCTGCCGATCCAGGCGGGGCCCGTCAAGGTGGTTCCGTACGTCTCGGGCGAAGCGGCTCACTATGGCGAAGCGACGGATGGCGATGAGCTAACTCGATTGCTCGGCCAAGCCGGAATGCGAGCGAGCCTGCCGATGTGGCGAGTGGATCCGTCGGTCCAAAGCAGTCTACTCAATGTGCGCGGATTGGCGCACAAAATTGAGTTCACCGGCGAATACTTCTACGCCGATAGCGATACCAACTTGGATGAGCTACCGCTTTATGACCCCCTGGATGACAACGCTCAAGAACAATTCCGACGTCGATTCATCTTCGATCTTTACGGCGGGGCGCTTCCGCCGGAGTACGATCCGAGGACCTATGCATATCGCCAGGGACTCCAGCGGTACGTGACCAATCCGAGCGACACCGTGGCCGATGATCTACAGCAAGGGCGCATCGGAGTTCATCAGCGATTCCAAACCAAACGTGGACTTCCCGGTCGAGAGAGGATCGTGGATCTGTTGCGACTGGACGCCGATTTGATCCTGTTTCCCAATGCGGCGAGCGACAACTTTGGTGAAACGATCGGCCCAGCCACCTACGACATGAGCTACAACCTCGGTGACCGAGTCTCGCTGTTGAGCGATGGCTACTTTGACTTTTTCGACGAGGGTTTGCGTTCGATCAGTGCCGGAGTACTCACCAGCCGCCCGGGATTGGGAGATATGTATGTCGGCCTACTGTCGCTCGAAGGACCGATTAGCAGCACCGTGCTACGCAGTTCGCTCAACTATCGGCTCAATGAGAAATGGATTCTTTCCACCGGTTCCACTTACGACTTTAGCTCCGTCGGCAACGTGGGACAAAACTTTGCGCTCACTCGAATCGGTGAATCGTTCCTGGTCCGACTTGGTGTGAACGTGGATGCCGGCCGAGACAACGTCGGTTTTGGGTTCATGGTTGAACCACGCTTCTTGCCACTGGGCAAACTCGGACTGCTCGGTGGTCAATTGATTCCTCCGCCGGGCTCCGAAGGTCTGGAATGATCCACTGGGTTCGCAAGTTCAAGGTAGCGCTGGGCGGCATCGCTTTCGCAGTGACCGACCAAGTCAGTTTTTGGGTCCACCTTCCCATTGCCGTCTCGGTGTGCGCGGTTGCCGCGTGGTTGCGGGTGGATCGCTGGGAATGGGTTGCGATCATCGTCGCGATTTCGTCGGTGCTGGTGGCCGAGTTGCTTAACTCCGCGATTGAGTTGCTCGTGCGTGCCGTGCACCCCGAAGAACATCCGTTGGTGGGCAAGGCACTGGACGTTTCCGCGGGAGCGGTGCTGCTCGCCGTGATGGCCGCAATTGCGACTGGATTGACGGTGCTCGGCCCGCCACTTTATGCGGTCATCCTCGGATCGATGTGAGAGGAAGGATGTTGGCGAAGGCGAACTCAGGCCGAGCCATTTTTTCCGTGCGCGGTGGTGCCCATGATTTTCGAGATGGCGCGCACAAAGTCTTGCGCGTCGTCGAACTCCCGGTACACGCTCGCGAACCGAATGTAGGCAACCTCGTCCAAGCGGGCTAAGTGTCGCATCACAAACTCGCCGATTTGCGAGGTCGTGACTTCGTTATCACTGGACGAATAAATTTCCCCCTCGACATCTTGCACCACCCGCTCCATGCGAGAACTGCTGATGGGCCGTTTGGAGCAGGCTCGCTCGATTCCACGACGAATCTTCTCGCGGTCCAGCGGCTCGCGGGTTTGGTCTCGCTTCACCACGCGGATACTCAGTTGCTCGATTTTCTCGAGCGTGGTGAATCGACGCTGGCACGATTGGCAAACTCGCTTTCGACGAACCATGTAACCGCCATCGGCCGCGCGGGTGTCGAGTACTCGATCATTATCGACGTGGCAATAGGGACAACGCATGTGGCTCGCTCGATCGTAGACGGTGAGCCGTAGTCTAGCGGTAAGCCCGCCGCTGCCGAAGTCGGCATCTGGGAAACCGGTATCGCGGTTCCTGGGGGGACAAAGGCAACATCGTCTTGCTGCCGTGCTACGAGGGCGGGCCGCGCGCCGCTAGAATCAATCGGACGGCCCGGCGATGGGCCCGAGCCGATAGCGGTTACCAAACGCAACTAGATCGATCCGTATGGCCCAGTGGTATGTACAACGAGCCAATCATGTCCTTGGACCGCTGAGTCCAGAGGATCTGCTTGCGCTCGTGCGAAATGGGAGCGTCAAACCCGACACCAAGATTCGCAAACAGGATTCCGACTGGCTCGCTGCGAGCGAAATAGGTGGTCTCTTTGAGGCTGCCATGAGGCCCACGATCGAGAATCGGTGTCCGGAGTGCGAGGCGCTCTTGGACAGTGTCCCGTGCATTTGCCCCAGGTGTCATCGCCGTGTCCAACACGCTCGCACCCGGATCATCGAAAACACGATCAACCACGATTCGAACTCGGAAAACGCCGAAGACTAATTCGGCGACGTGGTGGGCGATAAGAAGTGTCTCAACCAGCAAAGTTGCTGTGCAATGAAAAGAAGCCAGAACACGATTGCGTTCTGGCTTCACTGGATTGATCGCTAGCTGCCCACGGCGTCGCGGTGAGCTTAGTATTTCAGCTCGGCCCCGACGGTCAGACCGAGGAAGAAGATATCCGAGTCGGCATTCACGCGACTGCCCATACCGGGTAGCACGGGTGTTCCGACTTGATCGATTGCGGTTGCGACACCGGTAAGGTACCAGTACTCGGCACCACCACGAATCGAAAGGGAGTCGCCCAGTTGATATCGCAAGCCAGAGCCGATTTCGAACAGGCCCGCGATTTCGGTATCGCTGTCTTCGTTCGCCAAGATTGCCCGTCCACCGTTGACAAGCAACACGTTGTTGTCGACGTCGTTCAAGTAGACACCGGCTCGACCACGGAAATCGGCATAGCCGTGACAGCTGATCGGATACAACAAGTCGATTCCGATCTGGCCACCGTAAAGTCGGTTCTGGACATTGCTGCTGAGAGCTCCGACTTCGGTCGCCGTGGAGCTCAGATACAGATAGTCTTCTTGGAAGTCCACGTAGCGAAAGCCGTAGAGTACTTTGGCAAATTCCCAGCCGACAAGAGTTCGACTCGCTTCGAGACTCCAGTATTCGGAATCGTAGCTTTGTGATTGAACGTTGGCGTTGGAGAACGCGGTCAAGTCGGCTGCGGCGATGGGCAATCCGGGCTGGAGCAACGTTTGAATGCCGCCGACGCCGCTGGTCAAACTAGCAGACTGATCCCACTCGAAGGGACCCGTGAAGCTCATTTCATAGCCATTGGAACAATCGGGTACTGCACCCATCGTCACACGAGGCGCCCATTCGTAGTCGAACTCATTGAGTCGAAAATTCTGGCTCAGGGTAAAACGTTCATCGTTTGTACGACGCATGTACAAACCTTCGATCGACCCGTAGGTGTAAGGATTGCAAGGGGTTCCGCAGACGGTCGGTGCTTGCGATCCGAATCGCGAGCCGAGGTAGTCCGACGAACCATAGCCGTAGCTTCCGCCACAGGCACCGCCGCAACCGGAGGTGCCGCAGGTCGAGCAGCCCGCATTGTGCGAGACGGGCATGACCGCATCGCCTCGGGCGAGCAAGCTATTCTCCGCCATTCCGGCGGCCTGCATCACTTGGTTCACGTCGCCGGCGCCAGTCGGCTGGACCGCCGATGCGTTGACAACGCGATAGGAATCGCCATTGTAGGACATCGCGCCGCCAGCCTTGGCGGTCGCGGTCGGGCCTTGCGCCCACGATGCGGGAACCGCGAATCCGAACCCCGGTGCTTGGCCATGGGCCGTACCGGTGAGCATTGTCCCGGCACCGAGCGCGGCAACCCCACACAACGCTAGCCAGCCTCGTAGGCTGTCCCCGAATCGTTTGTGGATCGAATAGATCGTCATGATCGAACCTCGTTGACTCTCGGTGCGGAATGCAAGTACCGCGCGGGAAGTGGGATCGTTGGTAAGTAAATCAAACAGCTTTATCAATCGTTGAACTGCAGCCCGGATGATCGGGTTCGCTAGCGAATACTCAATTCATCGACGACGGGAATCAAACACGTTTTGCGAACCATCCGAAGGATGCTCGACGCCGAATCGTTGCTGTCACAATTGCCTGTAACAATCAATTGTCCGTTGGCTTGACGCACGTTGACGCGACATCGCGGGAACGCCCTGGCGATCGATTGATTCAACGTTTCCGTCTTATCACCGACCGCTTCGCCTGTGGTGTCGACCGCGTCGCCGACGTGAACTCGGAACACTCGCATCTTGGGCTCGCTGCCGTTTCCGGTGTCTGCCCAAACCGTCAAATTGGTGATGCCTCGTCCGGTCCCGATCAGTTTCAATTCGTTGGTGCCCGCGGTGATGGCTTGGCACACCGCTTGATCCGCTACCGCGACACGGCGAAAACTTCCGCCAATCGTCAGCGTTCGCACTTGGGTCTTGGTCATGTGTAAATCGATCGTCGCCGACACCGGTTGAACCGAGCCCCGTGCCAGTGAACTACCCCGAGGCATGCTCGGATCACTCAGCTCGTCGGAGGACAATTGAAACGATTCGACTCGCGTGACCGCGGGACGGACCAAGGTGATTCCGTCAGTCGACTCGTTTCGAAGGATCGCCAGCGGCGGTGACGAAACAGCGACCGGTGGCCGATATCGCTGAGCCGCCGAGACCATACTCGAGACGACTCCACCGTCCGGCGACGTGGCAACCTTTGAACCCGCGGAGTTGCCGCCGTGTGGTCGCGGAAGCTGTTTAAGCGACAGTGTCGGATCACTCGTGAAATCGATGGCGACCAATGGATCGGCCAATCCGACCACCGGCGCAAATCCCTCCGCCGCAATGGATTCATCTTCGATCGCAAGCGTCTCGGTATCGAGCTCGCGTGACTCGTCGTCTGTCGATCGCTCGTCCGTCGATAAATCGTCGAGCATCGAATCGTTGTCCGACAACGAGAATGACAATGCTTCGGAAACTGCTGGCTCCAAAGTGACGTCCGTCGGCTCGTCGACTGTTTCGCGATTATATGTTTCGCTTGGACGAATATCGACGTTCGCGAGTTCGCCGTCGCTAGCCATGTTGGCTTCGCCATCGAACACATCGACCACCGCATCAAACGCCACGTCGTCTGCAGCAACGTTATCGTCGCTGACGAGGGCATCGTCGCTGACAACGACTTCGCCGAGTTCATTTCGGTCGTGGTGAGCCGATCCGATCAGCGGATTGGTTTGAATGGCGGATTCCGGCGTGGGTGAGATAAAAATCTCTGGCGTGGGTGGCGCGTCTGCTTCACCGATGCTTCGCAGTCCTACCGCGATCCCGATGGGTTTCATTCGGATCGCAGATTCTTGGCGATCCGAAGCCAGTTGAATATTGAAATTGCCGATCGGTTGGACCGCCGGTGCCGGCTCGCAGAACGGGTTGTCTTGAACGCGATTGATCGCGGCTGGTGCCGACAACGGCAGCGGCGAAATGATTCTCAGACCGGAGGTGTTGTCGGCGGCTACCGACGGAGCTGCGGTCGCAACCACCATGGCGGCCAAGAGGGCACGTTGTTGACAACGCTGCCATCGGATCTCGCTCGTTGATTTCTTTCGCATGCCAAATCCCCCGCCCATCGATACCGTCTCGTCCATTGCAGCACCCTCGACGGGGCCTGCACAACGTTCCACCTACCCAGAGTCCGTTGGTGCCCCACAACGGCACCCGAACTTCTCGGTAGCTTTGAGTATCGGATCAGGTCTGTCTTGACATTAACGATTCTGTCGGTTCAGCCGCTTGGAGCGGTCGCGCCCAAGGATCGCGGCGTAGCGATTGTGGCTGTTTTCTCGTCCAATGATCGCTTTCGCACAGCCTCATAAACCAATAACGCGGCGGAAACGGAAACATTGAGACTGTCCACCTGGCCTGCCATGGGAATACGAACACTCTCGATGCTCGCATTGCTAGCAATGGTTTGCCAATGTTCGCCCAGCCCCCGTGATTCGCTGCCAACCAGGATCGCCAGCCGACCGGACATCGGTACGGACCAAAGCGGTTGGGACGACTCGACCCGGGCTGCAAGCGGTCGGATTTGCTGTTGGACCAAGAAATCGTGAACGGCCTCGCGAGTGGCCGCAGCGGCGGGGACCGAGAATACCGCCCCCAAGCTCGATCGAATCGCGTTCGGGTTGTGCAAGTCACACTCGCAGGACGAAAGGATCACTGCGTCGACTCCTGCGGCATCGGCACAACGAAAGATGGCCCCGAGATTTCCAGGTTTTTCGATCCCGTCGAGCACCAGCACCAAGGGGTCCGCGGGGAGCCGAAGCTGGGTCAGTTGACGGTCGGGTTCGACAAACTCGGTCACGATTCCTCTCGGGGACTGTCCGTAGCCAATGCGTTCAAACAGTGATTCGCTGATGCGGACCATTGCTGCGTTGCCCGAAACGGCGCCGCGAATGATCTCGGCGGCTTCGCGATCATGCACGGACCAGGAATCGGTCGTCGGAGGCCAAGAATCACTGCCCACGTAGCAACCAACCAGGGTCAACCCAGCCTCAATCGCGCGGGCGGATTCTCTCCATCCGTCAACTAACAGTCGTTGGCTGCGGCGGCGGAATCGGTTGTCTCGCATCCGAACCAATCGTTTGATCGTCGCATTGGCGGGACTGGTGATCGTTTCTGGCCCAGATTCAGGCATCGGATCGTCTGCTATCCTGTGGCAAATTGGTTTCACACAGGCTAACGGAAGTTGAATCGTAATGGGCGAGGCGGGAGCAAGCAATTTGGCCAAGGCGGAAGCGGTCCAGTCCAAGCGCCAGCAGAAGGAGTTTCTACAGCTCGAAGTCGAATTGTATCGGGGCAACCCGAATTGGGTTCCGCCGTTGTGGATGAGCCGCAAAGAGAACGTCGGGTTCAAGCCGATGCCCTTTTATGATCACGCCGATCGCCAAGCCTTTATCGCCCGCCGAAACGGCAAAGTCGTCGCCCGCGTTCTCGCCGTCGTCAATCACGCGCACAATGAACGCTACAACGAAAAACGAGGCTTCTTTGGATTCTTTGAGTGCGAGGACAGCGTCGAGTCGGCGCACTGCATTCTCGATGCCGCCTGTGATTGGCTTCGCGAGCGAGGAATGAATGACGTCCGTGGGCCGGTTCACCCCAGCATGAACTACGAAGTCGGATTGCTCGTCCATGGCTTCGATTCGCCGCCGACGTTCCTGATCCCATATAATCTCGAATATTACGGGCGTTTGATCGAATCCTATGGCTTTGTAAAGACCCAGGACCTATTCAGTTACGACGCTCACATTGCCCAGCTGGAGGACTTGGACCCAAAGCTGAAATTCGTGATCGACGAAGCGACACGGCGATTCAAAGTGAATTGTCGACCGATCAGTCGCACGAACTTTGCCAAGGACGTTCGCGCATTCCTGGACATCTACAATCAATCGCTGCAGCGAACTTGGGGCTACGTGCCGATGAGCGAGGCGGAGATCAAACATCAAAGCGAGGGGCTCAAATACTTGATCGTGCCCGAACTCACCAGCATCGCCGAGATTGATGGCAAACCGGTCGGCGCTGGCTTTGGATTGCTCGATTACAACCAAATCATCGTCAAGATTGGCGGGCGTCTGCTGCCGTTCGGTTGGCTGCGGCTGTTGACCGGAAAGAAAAAAATCGATCGATTGCGGTTGATTAGCACGAACGTGATCCCGGAATATCAAAAATGGGGACTCGGCTTGGTGACGCTCGCACGCGTGCTACCCGATGCGATCAAGTACGGGATCCAAATCGGCGAGTTTTCTTGGGTCTTGGAGAGTAATTCGCTTTCCCGCGGCACGATCGAGCGTGGCGGCGCGCGGCGAACCAAAGTCCATCGACTGTACGACCGTTCGCTCTCACCGTCGACCGAACCGGATGCCAATCCGGTTTGATGTCTTGTCCCTGGTCAGACCCCAGTCGGCGGATCATACTTTGGCGATCGACGATCGAGCCGTTTGCCGACCCAGCTCATTTCTTTCCCCCGCCCACAGCCGATGTTGTCTGAACGAATTGTGATCACCGGTGCGGGAGTCGTCTCGCCGATCGGAATCGGCGTGACCGCGTTCTGGGACGCAATCGTTGCCGCGCGCAGTGGAATCCGCTCGCTCGCGGATCGCACCGACGAAGGGGCTCGGCCGGATGCGGATTCGGAACCACTCGGACTATGGATCGGGGCACCGATTGTCGACTTTGACGCCAAAATGTTTGTGCGTCCACGTAAATCGTTGAAAGTCATGTGTCGCGAGATCCAGACTGCGTTCGCGGCCACGCAAATGGCAATGGAGCAAGCTTGTTTGGCGAGCATCTTGCCCGCGAGTGAATCGACGCCAATCAAGTCCGACCGTATCGGAACCGTTTTCGGTAGCGAGATGTTTTATGGGCCGCCCGATGACATGGTGACAGCGATGAATGGATCGCTGACTCCCCAGGGCGATGGAGACTTGGCAAAATTCGGAGCCCTGGCGATGCGTGAGATCATGCCGCTTTGGATGCTCAAGTACCTGCCCAATATGCCCGCGTGCCATTTCGGGATCGCCGTAAACGCGTTGGGTCCTAACAACACGCTGGTGCTCGGAGAAGTCTCCGGCCCGGCTGCGTTGATGGAGGCCGCGTCCTGCATTTCACGAGGAATTGCCGACGTCATTTTCTGTGGCGCCGCCGGGACTCGGATCAATACGACTCGTATGAATTATCGTGGGGACATGCCGATCCCCAGCGTCAACGGATCGATCCCCAATGCCTCGCGGCCGCATGATCCGGCATCCACCGGAGTCGTCGCGGGTGAAGCTGCGGCGTCGTTGGTCGTGGAATCCGAAACGTCGGCATCGTCGCGCGGGCAAGAACCGCTAGCGGTCGTTTCGGCGATGTCCGCCACGTTTTCTCCGTCGCCAAGAATGCAAGGCATTGGCTCGGGCGACAAGGATCGCGGCTCCAGTGAAGCGATCCGTTTGGCCATCGTCGGTGCACTCGCCAAGGCCGGCTTGAAACCATCGGAGGTTTCGCTCGTCGTCAGCCAAGCGATGGGTGACGCTTCGATCGACGCCGCTGAACGACTCGCTGTTGCATCGACCCTGCCGGGCGTTCCCGCGACCGCGCCCGTGGCAGTGCTGGGTCATACCGGGGCGGCCATCGGCACCGTCAATCTGGTCACCGGCTTGCTCGCCCTGCAGCAGAACACGATTCCGCCGACGCTCAACGCCGCCAGCGCCTCGCCCGAGGCCAACTTGCTGTCCGCCCCGCGTCCGCTGGCGGGCGATCATGTGCTGTGTCTATCGCACACCTCCGAAGGCAACGCGATCGCGATCATCCTTAGCCGGCCAAACTAATCGACTCGGTCGTCCGATTGCGACGCGAACCGTCGTTGGCTACTTGTTTCCAGATTGGGCCGAGTCGACAATCGGGGTACTTGTCCGCCCCTTGTCACTTTGATGGATAATCGCCATGCGTCTTGTCATCCCAACGCTTGTGTTCGCGTTCATTGCCCCGTTTGTGATCGCTGACGAACCGACCACGACCACCGCAGCCAACCTGCTAAAGAAAACAGCCGACGTCGACTCATGGCGTCTGGAACAGCACGAATCCGGCAAAGGAAAAATCGAGGTCAAAGACGAAGCGATTGTCTTCACCGTCGAGACGCCCGGTAGCGAGAATTGGCACGTCCAAGCTTATCAAGTGGATTTGGATTTGAAGGATGATCAAGACTACACGTTGAAATTCAAAATCAGCTCACCCAATCGTCACTTTGTACTCGTGGTCGCCGGCATCGACGAAGACGATTATCACGAGATCGGATTGCACGAAGAGTTCTTGGCATCCAGCGAGTTCAAGGAACACGAATTCACTTTCACAGCCACCGATACCGCCAAGGGCAAGAACCGCGTTGGGTTTGTGATTGGCACCGAGAAAGGTGCTGTGTCCGTCAAAGACATAACGTTGACCGCCAAATAGTTACGCCGGTCACCGAATCTCCGCTGCCGAGTCCCATTCCGAGCACCTACCTTCCGAGCCATTGTGATGAAGCGAATTTTCAGCATTGGATTACTTGCGACCATGATGGCTTTGTCGCCCTTTGCGCGAGCGGAGGTGACGATGCCAGCGATCTTCTCGGATCACATGGTGTTGCAACAGGAGAAGCCGCTTCCGGTTTGGGGTTGGGCTGATCCTGGCGAAGTTGTTCGCGTTCAGATCGCTGCCCAATCGAAACAAACCACCGCGGGTGATGATGGACGTTGGACCATGACGATGGATCCGCTCCAGCCCGGTGAACCGGTGGAACTTGTCATCACTGGGAAGAACAAAATCTCGATCCGTGATGTGCTCGTGGGCGAAGTATGGTTGGGCTCGGGTCAATCCAACATGGCCATGACGGTCAAAGGTGCCAACGACTTTGCGAGCGAACAGAAACAGGCGACCCTGCCCTCGATCCGCATGTTCAAGGAGAGTTCCTCCAGTTCGTTGACACCGGGTCGACTGGGCAATGGAACCTGGGAAATCTGTACGCCCGAAAGCGTCGGAGGATTTTCAGCCACGTTGTACTTCTTCGGTCGTGAAATACACCAGCGACTGGATGTCCCCGTGGGCTTGATCAATTCGTCGGTCGGCGGCACACCCATTGAAGCTTGGATCGATGCCGACACCCAGCGTTCCGACCCGGATTTGCAACCATTCTTTGCCGCGACGAAGCGTGCAAATTCGGCCGTCGATCTCGAACAGCAGAAAGCGGACTACGAGCGATCGCTGGCACGGTATCGCAAGTCGCTGACCAAGGCAAAAGCCGACGGATCTCCACTTCCCAAGAAACCTCGCGACCCGAGCGAATTAGCGGCTCGAAAAGGGAACATTGGTGGCTTGTTCAACGGCAAGATCGCGCCGCTCATTCCGTACGCGATCCGTGGTGCGCTTTGGTACCAGGGCGAAGCGAATTCGACGCCCGAGAAAGCCCAGTACTATCAACATCAGTTACCACTCTTGATCACGGATTGGCGACAGCGTTGGGGCTACGACTTTCCGTTCGCCTGGGCCCAACTGCCTAATT
The DNA here is from genome assembly GCA_041741195.1 of Pirellulaceae bacterium. Taxonomy (GTDB): domain Bacteria; phylum Planctomycetota; class Planctomycetia; order Pirellulales; family Pirellulaceae; genus JBBSJZ01. The sequence goes on along the minus strand of JBGSKM010000019.1, from coordinate 107,708 downwards.
TTACAGGAACCGGACGTGATTGGCCGACCGTGCGTGAAGCCATGCTGAACACGCTCGCGCTACCCAACACTGGAATGGGAATCAACATCGATATCGGAGACGCCGGCGACATCCATCCCAAGAACAAGCAAGAGGTCGGACGTCGATTGTCGTTGTGGGCGCTAGGGACGGTGTACGAGCAAGACGTGCCGGCGATCTCGGGGCCACTTCCCAAGGGACACGAGATTCGCGGCGATCAAATCGTCGTGAGTTTTGATCATGCCCACGGGTTGAAGTCCCGTGGAGGTCCGCTCACGGGATTTGAAATTACCGACGACGGGTCGACTTGGTTCGACGCGACCGCAGCAATCGACGCAGAGCATGTGATCGTATCGAATCCCGAGGTCGATCATCCAACGGCGATTCGTTACGCATGGGCGAACGACCCAAAGTGCAATTTGGTCAATGGCGACGGGCTACCGGCATCGCCGTTTCGCACCCATCCAAAGTCATCAGACCGCTGATCCCGTCGACACGACGCAGTGCGACTCGCCTGCTTATGGTGAGTGCGGAATTCCGCTTGCGCCTCGTACGATCACGCTTTGGGCCCATGTCGCTATAGCGGCCGAATCGACGTCGGCCGATTGTTTGCCGTGGTACACTGCGTCTGGTTGCCAGAACTCTCCGCTTCACTCTCTTGGAACGAACGATGACCTCCTGTAGCCGACGAACCGTTCACCGGATCGCATTGATTGTTTGGACATTGGGTTCAATCGCGTTGGCGCCGCACTTCGCGCTGGCCCAAGCGGCTACGCCGGCAGCGAAGATGGGCGCTCGATACATTCCCAACGATGCGATTGTGGTGGCGACGGGATCGCCGGCGGAGCTGATAAGCAATGCAGCATTCGCGGTGTTTCCGATCGAAATTGCCCGCGCGCAAGCGATGGATCAGGTCGGAATCGACCCGATGAAGATCGCATTGGTCAAAGCGATCATTGGCATGCCGGGACCCTCCGGGCCACAGTTCGGGGTGGTCGTCGAATTCAATCAAGACGTCGAGATTGCTCCGCTGTTGAAGTTATTCGAAGTCGATCCGACGACGATTCAAGTTGGCGAATTTTCGGCTTATCGAATCCAGGGTCAAGTCGAAGCGGTTTTGCATCAATTGAACGCTCGCACTTTGGTGTTGTCATCCCCGGGCTATTTGGAACCGATCATCAAGGCCGACAACGGCACCGGCCACCTCGCATCGCTTGCCGCAAACGTTCCTCGCACCCCTGGGATCACGGTAGTTGCTGCCATCGAGCCGATCCGACCGATGATCGGTGGCTTGGCGGTGCAGCAGTCCCAACAACTGCCACCACCGCTGCAACCGCTCGGCGAACTACCCGCGCATGTCGAAGCGCTGCTGCTTAACACGATGCTCAACGGATCCAGTACCGGTGCTCGGTTGACGATGCTGTGCAGCGACGACGCGGCGGCGGAGAAAGTGGAAACGATATTGAATGACTCATTGAGTTTTGGACGCGAGATGGGAATCGCTGAAGTGACCAAGGCGATGTCGCGGTCGCAAGAGTCCAAGAACGTCCAAGACGCGACGCTTCAATATGCCAATCGCATAGCAAACATGGTCGTCGATACGCTCACGCCATCTCGATCGGGTCGACGCGTCGCGATATCCGTTGAATCGACTACCGGAATCGCTGGCGCCGGCGTGCTGGTGGGCTTGTTGTTACCGGCCGTTCAAGCGGCACGCGAGGCCGCCCGACGAATGAGTGCATCCAATCACATCAAACAAATAGTTGTTGCGATGCATAACTACCACGAAAGTACCCGGGGGCTTCCTCCCGGGGCGATCACCGATGGCAATGGCAAACCTCTGCTCAGTTGGCGAGTCGCGATTTTGCCCTATGTCGAGCAACAAGCCCTGTACGAGCAATTCCATCTTGATGAGCCGTGGGACAGCGAACATAACTTGCCGCTGTCGAAAATCATGCCGGAGGTGTATATCGATCCCAGCGTTCAACTGGAACCGGGTTACACCGTGTTGCAGGCGATGGTGGGTGAGTCGTTCGCACTCAAGTCGAACAGCAGCACCAAGTTCCCGGAGTTCACCGATGGACTCAGCAATACGATTTTGGTGGTTGAAGCACATCACGACGCCGCGGTGCCATGGTCCAAGCCCGACGACGTTCAAGTCGATCTTGATGACCCAATCGCGTCGATGGGACATATGCATGTCGGTGGCTTCCACGTTGGGTTGGCCGATGGATCCGTCCGATTCATTACTCATTCCATCGATCCGCAGCTGTTTCGTGCGATGCTTACACGTGCCGGTGGCGAATCGGTTCAGCCGTGAAGGCAGGGAATGACGACTTGCGCGCGATAGGCTTAAGCTCATGAGTGACCGTACCGGCCCCAACGATTTTCTGATGAACCAGATTCGCGCTGGCGATTCGAAAGCGTGGCAGTCATTCATCGACTGCTACGAGGGGCGATTGCTGGCTTATGTCGATAGCCGCATTCGCAACCGTGCGACCAGCGAGGACATCGTCCAGGAAGCCTTCATCGGCTTTTTGACAAGTTTGCCGAACTACGATGGTGAACGTCCGCTGGAGAGTTATCTGTTTAGCATCTGCGCCTACAAGTTAACGGATCATTTGCGCCGCGAAGGGCGACGTCCGACGCTGCAAATGCATCGCCGTGGTTTGGACAGCGATTCGCCGGAACCTGAGTTCGCGGGGACTGGGCGTGTGGCCAGCTCGATCGTGCGCAGCGTCGAGCGGCGACGACTCGAAGAGGACGCGGTCCGAACGGCCATCTCAGAGCAAATCGACCGCTGGAAAGCGACCGCCCAATGGACCAAGCTGCGCACCATCGAATTGCTATTCGTTCGGGGATTGGGAAACAAAGAAGTTGCCGAGCTGACCGGGCAATCCGAGCAGCAAGTCGCCAACGCCAAAAGCGACTTCCAAATTCGATTGCGGTCAATCATCCGCCGCATGGAACTCGACGAACACACGTTCCCGGAAATCGCCGAGTCATCCGGCCCAGGCGGGGAATGAGGCGGTTGTTGGCGAACCAATCTCGACAGGAACGGCTCCGGGTCGTAGAAAATTGATTCGAGCTCGCGATTGTCGGGGGCCGGCAATTACCAAACGCGTGGGCTCGCCCGCGACCAGAATAGGTACAGTTGAGATGCTAAATCGAATTCGCATGGTCTTAATCGCGGTGGTGGGATTCTGTTGGCCCCAATTCGCCATCGCACACCCCGGTCACGGCACGACGCAGTCAGGTCCAGCGCATTATGTGCTGGAACCGGTTCATGGCATGCCGATCGCGGCCGTGTTAGCCATCGCAATCGCGATTGCAGGCGTCCTGGTGGTAATGAAGACACATCGCAAGACCCAAAACTCTTGAGACGTCGTGTGAGATAGTCGCGATGCGAGTTTTCGTCACCGGTGCAACTGGGTTACTGGGCAATAACGTCGTTCGCCGGTTGGTCGAACAAGGTCACGATTGCCGTGTGCTCGTCCGGCGCCAACCTCGGCCCGAGGTCTTTGAGGGGCTGGATATCGAGTTCGCAATGGGCGACTTGGGGGCAACCGATGTCATTGACCAGAGCATTGCCCGCTGCGATGCCGTCATTCATTGTGCGGCACTCATTCATTTGGGCTGGCGGCGCGAAGCGGAGTCGATGCTAGTCAATCGCCAGGGTACGCGGACAATTGTCGACTCAGCCATTAGGCACGGCAAACGACTGGTGCACGTGGGGACCGTTAACACGTTGGGTCTGTCAACACGCCAGGTCATCGCCGATGAAAAAACGGCGATCGAACATGGTGGCGGTCAAGTGCCGTGCAACTATGTGACCAGCAAACGAGCCAGTTGCGAGGAGGTTCGGCAGGGCGTGCATCGAGGACTTCGTGCGGTCATCATTCATCCCGGTTTCATGCTCGGGCCGTACGATTGGTTGCCCAGCAGCGGTCGCATGATCGTGGAACTCCAACGAAACTGGGCACCGTTCTATCTCCGGGGCGGCTGCAGTGTGTGCGACGTTCGCGATGTTGCTGCGGGGACCATCGAGGCGCTTCACCGAGGAGGCGACGACGCCAATGAGTACATCCTTGCGGGCGTCAATTGGACGTACAAACAACTTTGGACAGAGATATGCCAACGGCTTCACAAGCCTAAGCCCAAATTACCGGTGGGTCCGGCGATCGGTTTTGTTGCCGGAAGGGCAGGTAACTTTGCCGCGGGAGTGCTCGGACGCGAGGGCGACGTCAACAGCGCGAGTGTGCGGATGAGCGGCCAACTGCATTGGTATCGAAGCGACCGAGCCATCGGCGAGCTCGGCTATGCATTTCGACCGCCCCAGGAAACGCTCGACGACGCGATCGCGTTTATCCGTCGGTATCACTTATCTGGACGGCCAGGGAAGCCCTAAAGGCATCGCAATCGCTGCCAGACGAACTTTTTTTGCGGCGGCCTTGCCGCCATTAGAAGGCTGGATGGGCCGTGCGACATTGGCTTTTCGCGTGATTATCCGGCTTGAACAGACGTGTAGCCGCCGCCGTCACCCGCGGGCTAGGAATTGACAACGGTGCTGGCCCACGATCACTCTATGAAGCCCTGATGAAGGGGATGTCCATTCGAGGTGACTCGTCGGACGCTTCGTTACCTGACGCGAGACTATGTATGTCGAGGCACAAGCTCGACGAGATTCGACGAGCCGCTCCTGCGATTTTGCCAAGCTTGCTGTTATGCGACTTTGGCGATTTGAAAGGTGAAGTGGCTGCGCTAGCCGATGCCGGAACGCGGGTGCTTCACTTGGATGTGATGGACGGTCACTTCGTACCCAACATGACCTACGCGATGCCGATCGTCGAAGGGCTTCGTCGTCACACTGACATGCCTTTGGACGTGCACCTGATGATCAGCGATCCGATGAAGTATGCCAGACCCATGGTCGACGCGGGTGCGGATGTCATCACGTTTCATGCCGAGGCAGTTAGCGACGTCGCGGAAGTCGCCCAGCAATTGTCGCAGCTTCAGGTCGGCGTGGGTGTCGCAATCAATCCTGGGACATCGGTCGATCGAATTTCCGACTGTTTGGACATCGTAGATATGGTCCTCGTGATGAGCGTTGACGCGGGTTTCGGGGGCCAATCTTTCAATCCGGTGGCACTTGACAAGTTGCGGCAACTACGTGCGTCGCATCCGCAGTTGCTGTTGGAGATTGACGGCGGAATCAATGCGGAAACAATAGGTCCAGCGCGTGATGCCGGTTGCGACTTGTTTGTCGTCGGATCCGCGATCTTTCGTCACGAGAGCTACAGCCAAGCGATGCAGCAATTGAGCGCATCGATGGGCCATCATTCTGGCAACTCTCGTTCATCTAAGGGTATTCAATGAGTTTGCTTCTGCGTGCGCCTGTGCAATCGCGGGTGCTGCTAGTCCGTCCAGGTTCGACTGAGTTCGATGAACAGGGTCGCATCAAGGGATCGCTCGACATGCCGCTCAGTGAGCTTGGTCAGCGCCAAGCCGCCGCGGTGGCGTTGGAATTATCGAGCGTCCGTGTCGGGACCATTTACACTGCCCCGTGCGAGTCGGCCAGGCAGACGGCGATGGAGATCGCTCGCGGTCGCGACGTCCGAGTAAAGGTGATCGATTGCTTCCGAAACATTGATCATGGGCTGTGGCACGGCAAGTTAATCGACGAAGTCCGCCGCAATCAGCCGCGGGTCTATCGAACCGGACAAGAGTCGCCTGGTGAGATTTGTCCTCCAGGTGGCGAGGCCATCTGTGATGCCAAGAATCGTGTTGCCAAGGCCCTGCGCAAGGTGCTCAAGAAAGGCCGCGACGAAGCCGTCGCCCTGATCATTCCCGATCCCCTGGCCATGGTTGTTCAGTGCGCCATTAGCGGAGAGAGCTTGCAGGATCTTTGGAAGTTTGAAACTGACCATGGTCGATGGCAGCTGATGGAAGCCGCGGTTTTTTAACGATCCGCGACGCAGTCGATATAACCGTCACCACTGGCCCCTAATTCGGCCCGACCCGTCCCAGATCGATCTTTGTGGCCCCCAGGCGTCCCGAATAGAATGGATGCCTTGGGTACGTTGCCGCGGCGCTGCCGTTCTAAGTCATAGTACGGCTGACACTTCTCTGGGTTGGGTTCTATGGTTTGTCGATTCACATTCGCAGCGCTGGTCGCATCCGTCTTGGTGGTGACAGCATCATCGAGCGGTGTGCACGCCGCCGACACGCCCCCCCAGGTTGTGGCCATCAACGATGCAATTGAGCAAGGTTGGCGTGATTTCGAGATCCGTCCCGCACCGGATGTGGATGATGCCACTTGGTGCCGTCGGGTATTCCTTGACGTGATCGGCCGCGTTCCCACGCGAGTCGAGTTGACGGAGTTTCTTGCCGAGCGTGGCAGCGACAAGCGGGCGGCCCTGGTCGACAAGTTGCTGCACGACGACCAGTACACCGAAGAATACGCGGGGCATTGGGCGACGGTGTGGACGAATCTGTTGATCGGTCGAAGCGGAGGGGCCGACCGCCGTTCGCTGACCAGTCGCGATGGGATGCAAAAATACCTTCGCGATTCATTCGCGATGAACAAGACTTACGACAAGATGGTTTATGAGTTGGTGACGGCGACCGGCGCGACCAAACCAGGAAGCGAGGGGTTCAATGGGGCGACCAACTTCCTTGTCGACAAAGTCAATGAAGAGAAGGGCGTGCTTGCGACCAGCAGCGTTTCTCGGATTTTTCTTGGGCTCCAGGTTCAGTGCACCCAGTGTCACAACCATCCGTTCAATCAATGGAAACAGCAGACGTTTTGGGAGTTCAATTCGTTCTTTCGCCAAGTGAGGGCGCTGCGTCGATTCGTGGATGGAACCAACGACATTGACTATGCCGAGTTGGTCGACCAGGACTTTGCAGGTGAGTCCAATACTCCCGAAAACGCGATCGTGTTTTATGAATTGCGAAATGGATTGACCAAAGTGGCCGAACCGGTGTTCACCGACGGCAGGGCGATCGGGACGAGCGGCTTTGTGAGCGAGGTCAATCGTCGTGAAGAGCTCGCTCGATTGATGCTCGAGAGTGAGTTTCTTGACAAGATGATCGTCAATCGGATGTGGTCGATGTTCCTCGGGTTTGGGTTCACCAAGCCGGTGGATGATTTGGGTCCACACAATCCGGCGTCGCATCCCGAAGTGCTGGAGCAACTGGCGAAGGACTTTCGCAAGAGCAGTTACAACCTCAAAGACTTGATCACATGGATCACCATGAGCCGTCCGTATCAACTGGCCGCTGTGCTGGCCAGCAATAACGATGTGGACGATCCATCGATCGGAGAGATGCCGAAGTTTTCTCGATTTTATTTGCGTCAAATGAGCGCCGAACAGCTTTACCAATCGCTCGTGGCGGCGACCGATGCAAAGTCGTCCGGAAGCTACGAAGAACAGGAACGACAACGGCGAGAGTGGCTCTCGCAGTTTGTGGTGGCATTCGGCACCGATGAAGGCGACGAAGCGACGACGTTCAATGGTTCGATCCCGCAAGCACTCATGTTGTTCAATGGTGACCTGACTCGCAAAGCAACGAGCACCGAAAACGGCTCGTTCTTGGATCGGATCTCCAAACAAGGCCGTTCGCCCCAGGAACGCGTCAACGAATTATTCATGGCGGGACTCGCACGTCGGCCGACCCGCAACGAATCCACCATTGCCAGCAAGTTGCTTGTCGCCCGTAGCGGGGATGAGAAAGCCATGCTCGAAGACATGTGGTGGGCGATTTTGAATAGCAATGAATTCATCATGCAACACTGATCTTCTCAAACCGAATTCTCGAAACCTGGGTCCTAAGACCTCCAACGCAAGAACTTTCCAATGACATACAACTGGACAACGCCGCGCGGCATGACTCGCCGACACTTCATGAATCATTTGGCCGGATCCTCAGCGATGGCGGGTGCCGCGATGGCGATGGGCAACTCGATTTATGCTCATGCAGAGGAACTTAAGAAGAATCGTAAATCGGCGATCTTGCTGTGGATGGGTGGCGGACCACCGACGATTGATTTGTGGGATCTCAAGCCCGGTGCGCCGACCGGTGGGCCGTTCAAGCAGATTTCGACCACCGGGGATATGCAGATCAGCGAGCATTTGCCGATCGTCGCCCAGCAGATGAAACACTTGTCCGTGGTTCGTAGCATGTCGACGCGGGAAGCGGATCATGATCGCGGTCGTTACTACATGCATACCGGGTTTGTGCCCAACCCGAATATCGAGCACCCTAGCTATGGCAGTGTACTGGCGCACGAGTTGATGTCACAGCGTCCGGAGTTGGAGATTCCACCCTTCGTTTCCGTCGGTGGCGCCAGCGAAGGTCCAGGGTTTCTCGGCATGGCCTGGTCTCCGTTTTCGGTTACCAGCAACGGTCGTGTCCGCAACTTGGAAATGAATTTGGATGAGAGTCGGTTGATGCAGCGGATGGCGGCGCTCGATTTGATCGAAAGCGGATTCGCCAAACGCACCCGTGATCTGCCGGCGTCGGAGCATCAAAAGGTATTGAAGAAAACGTTTGACTTGATGACCAGCCAACAGATGGAAGCGTTTCGAGTGGAGAAGGAACCGACGGAAGTCAAAGAGCGTTACGGAACGGATGGGTTTGGCCAAGGTTGTTTACTGGCGCGGCGGTTGGTCGAAGCGGGAGTGCCGTTCGTCGAAGTGGATTTGGGCGGTTGGGATTTGCATCAAAATGTTCACACAACGCTCAAGGACACTAAACTGCCCAACCTTGACAAAGCCATGAGCGCGCTCGTGGAGGACCTTGCACAGCGAGATTTGCTCAAGGACACCGTCGTGATGTGGATGGGCGAATTCGGCCGAACGCCGCGGATCAACCAAACCGCCGGTCGTGACCACTTCGCCAGGGCCTGGTCCGTCGTGGTTGGTGGCGGCGGGCTCAAGGGCGGATTGGCGGTCGGACAAACCAGCAGCGACGGATCAGCCGTGGAAACGGAACCCTTTAGCAGCGAGGACTTGATGTCGACGGTTTGCAAGGGACTCGGAATTTCACTCGAGACGACCTACACCAGCAAGAATGGTCGCCCGATGAAGATTGCCGGCGGTGGTAAGGTGATCAATGAGCTGATCGGATAGAATGAATCCCTGGGGCAATGGTCCGGACGGCGTCGGCTGGACAAGAGACAGGGTCATTCAATTGCTAGTGGTCGATTTTCTGTGCGAGAACCGCCGACATCTGTAAGCGCGAACGCCTCTCCGGCGACCGGGGACGCCGTCGCTGCGAATATGTCCGCACTGGAGAAAACGCCTGACGGTGACTTGGGCCCCGCTGCGCTGGTACAACGGCACCAGCGAGGTATTTGGCGATACTTGCGAGTGCTAGGCTGTGACCCCGCTACGGCGGACGATTTGACGCAAGAGACGTTTCTGCGGGTACTCAGCCGGGATAATTTCGTTCAACACAATGACAAGGCGACGGCCGGATATTTGAGACGAACCGCTTACAACCTGATGATTTCCCGCCACCGTAAACTGGGGCGCGTGCATCCGGTGAGCGATTCGGGCGTGTTGGATGAGGTTTGGGACCGTTGGGCGGGTAAAGACGGCTCGGGCGACGAAGCGGTTGATGCCCTACGAGAATGTCTTCAGTCGCTGACCGATCGTGCCCGACAAGCGCTTCGGCTGCGTTTTGCTGACGAACTTAGCCGCGTCGAAATTGGGGACGCTTTGGGGATTTCCGATCATGGCGCCCGAAACTTGATGCAACGAGCCAAACAGCAGCTACGTGAGTGCGTTGAAGAGAAGCTGCGGACGACAAGTTAATTGACATCGATGTGGTTTAGAGACTGACATGAGCGATTCCAAAAAACCGAAAAATTCCGCGACGGACGAAAGTCGGATTGATGATCCGATGATCGATTCGTTGTTAGCGGAAGTCTTTGGTAGCGCGCCGCCTCCGGATTTGAGTTCCGAGATTCTACGTCAATGGCGTGAAGCTTCCGTGGTCGTGCGATCAAGTGGGTCGCTTGGCGAGCCAGGCCGCAGTGTCGATAAGCACTCGGGGTCGCAAGCTTCTTCGTCGCGCACTGCGAGTTCCAGTGCCTCGTCGCGGGTTGGGATTCGATGGGCGACAGCGCTAGTGGCTCTCGCAGCCACGGTGGTGATGGGAATCGTGGCTTGGCAATTTGCTGAACCGAAAAAGATTGATCTACGACCGATGGCCGAGTCCAGGGCCCCAATGACGACGCCGGACGTTGCGCTGTCGCCGTCTTCGGCCAGTGCGGACGCGGCGATGACACCTGAAGCGGATCCGAGTCTCGGTTCGCCCGAACTGGAGAGGCTAGCGGATTCCGCCGCGCCGGAAGTTCCACCCAAGCGAATTCAACCTCGCAACATGACGCTCGTCGATGAGGCACCGTCGACTCAAGAAGCGGTGCGTGAATCGAGCCCGGCATCGCCCCAGCGTATCAATCGCGATCCCGAACCCTTGCGATTGGTTTCGGCTCGGGCGAGCGAGGGTTTGAAGCAATACTGGGACGCGGTCGGTGTGACCCCATCGACGGTGGTTAGCAGCAATGTCATTCGAGACCGTTTGAAGACTCGATTGGGGATCGAGGTGGACGAATCTTGGCTGTCTCAACTCGCCAGTGACGACGACGAAAGTGTGGCTGATGCAACTGTCAATCTCCAGCAAATGATCCGTCGAGAACCAAACTCGCGTCGGGTCGCATCGGCCTGGCTTGATGAGATCACGTCGGGCGCGTTCACGAAGCTTGGTGAAAAGAATCGAGAAAAGTTGGTCGATGATTTGGCTGCCGCCATTGAGGGTGAAAAATCGTTCGGCACGGTGCTTTCTAGTTGGCTCAGCGGTGATGGCGACGCGTCATCCGTTTGGTACTCGGCTCTTGCTAAGGACGGCGAGTTCGCGATGGTGCATCGACTCGGGTCACTGACCATGAACGTTGATCTTCGGTGCACTCGCTGTCATGATGCGGCCATCGAGAGTGACGGACTGCAAAATGACTATTGGTCGCTTGCGGCGATGATTCGTCGCGACGTCAAGCGAGAGGAGTCCGGTCGATATACGGTGCGTGCGGCGAATGATGTTTCGGGAACGGATCCGGTTTTCTATGAGCGTCTGGACGGTCGACAAAGCATGGCCGAAGCGGGCGTTCCCGATCATTGGCTTGACGAATCGGCCAGAGCGAGCGAACGCATGCGAGTGCTCAGTGTGAGGCAATGGAGCGACGCCATCGTCGATTCACGGCCGCTGGCTCGCGGTGTGTTGAATTCGTTATGGCGACTCGTTCATGAACGCCCATTGCAAGGTGACCCCGTCGACGCCGGTAGTGCTCCTTTGGATGATTCACTGATTGAGTTGGAAGAACTATTGGTCGATGAATTGTTGGCGTCCGACTTTGATATTAGCCGGTTGCTGTCGATCATCGTGTCCTCGCCAGCGACGAGTCGGTCGATTCCTGAAGAACTTCTTCGCCACGATGCCTGGGCGGTCGATGCGGACAAAGTTCGTCGCGCACAGCAGGCGGTGCAAGCCTTTGCTGCGGCATCACCATCACCGCGTTCCCTAACGCTTGCCAAGCGAGTCGAGGTCTCCAGACGCTCGATCGGTGTCTCGCTCAAGGGCGTCGGCGGATCTGAGTCGGTACTTGCCCAGCCACTCGGCGAGAGCTCGACCGAGAAACCCAAAAAGCCCAAAGAGCTTGCATCAACCGCCAACGGTTTTCCCGACCACGCGGATGGGTATCCCGTACAGTGGCTAGGGTCAATCCCGTCGCTGGCGAGCCAAGTCGAGCATCTCGGCTATTTGGCGGGTCGAGATCGATTGCCTCGCGATCTGCAGCCGTTGGCGAAGGCGATGCAGGACGCCGAGGTGTCGCCGGAATTGACATTGCATCGCGTTTGGTGGCTGCTTCAACCCTAGTCGGGCTGCTCACGCTAAAATGGTCGCGCGGCGGTGGTTGGTGTAGCGAGCGAGTCCGATTTTGCTGACCTGGTGGCCGCGATCGAGTATGATGGGCTGGTTGTGGTTGGCCGCCTCGGCTTGCCGTTCCAATTTCTAGACGTCGCGCTGCTCTGGCGCGAGGTTAAGAAACCTAATCAGTCGCTCTTCGCAGTCGGGTTATCGATGGGTGTTCGTTTTGCTTGCCACGTTTGCGCCAAGCCTTTGAACATCAAACAGGAACTTGCTGGCCGGCGTGGCGTTTGTCCGGGCTGTGGGGTCCGCTTTCGGATTCCGCTGGCCGATGCCCAGCAGTCCACGCCGCTGGTGAGGGAGGTGGCCATTGCCGGACATACGTCGGCGTCGTCGACTCCGCCCCATCAATCCAAACAGCGAGCGAGCAAGGCGGCGTCCACGGAAACTTCAGCGGCCTCTGCTACTTCCTCCTCCGTCGTTACTGCAATCGACCCTTTGGGTGACGCATCGATCTCCACCTGGTACGTCCGCCCGCCCAGCGGTGGCCAGTACGGACCCGCCACGACGGACGTGCTACGACAATGGATCCAAGAAGGGCGAGTCGCTGCGACTGCACTGCTTTGGCGGGAGGGTTGGGCCCAGTGGCGAGAAGCTCGCGAGATCTTGTCCGATCTGGCAAGCGAGCCATCGACATCCGACCGTGCCCCGTCGTCGGATTCCGGTGCCGTATTTCCAGGAAATCGAAGTGTCACCGACACTCGGACTTCTGATGGCGTGCCAGCGGTAACCGATCAAGCTCGATCGGACACCTCGTCGATTCCCGCTACGATGCAGGGAAATCCTCAAATCGGGAAGGTACGGCGCGAGCGAAGTCTGCGGCGAACTCTGACGATCGGGATACTTTCGATTGTTAGCGTCACTCTGATTGTCGCGCTCGTGGCGGTGGTTCGTAGCACCAGTTAAGTCGGGACGGATCGCTCTCCACCCCTGCTCGAAACGGCGTGATGGACTACAGTAGTTCGCTGTCCCGTTCGACCATGACCCGAAATCTGGAGCGATTCCCATGCGTTTGTTTAGCATGTATTCCTTGGTGATGTTGCTAGTCACGATCACGTCTGCCAGCCTCCGAGCCCAGGACGCGCCGGCGGCAAAAACTGTTACCGTTTTTGACGGTTCGCTGACGGTGCCACCGGCTTTCAAGCCCGCCGACACAAAGAGCCCGATCATTGAGCACGAATTCAAGGTGCCAGGCGAAGGGGACGATGTCGGCCGATTGACCTTTATGCCTAGCGGAGGCGGCGTTCAACCCAATATCGATCGCTGGAAAGGCCAGTTCATCGGGGGCAAAGCTGAAGACCAGAAAGTCGAACAGATGAAGGTCGGCAATTGGACCGTGCACTTGGTCGAACTCAGCGGCACCTACAAGGACAGCATGGGAGGCGGCCCGTTCTCCGGTGGCAAGACTGTCGAGCGCCCCGATTACGGCATGCTAGGTGCTATCCTTGAGCATCCCGAGGGGCGGCTTTACTTCGTCAAATTGGTCGGTTCCCAAGCCAACCTTAAGAAGAATCGCGAGTCGTTCGTCGAAATGGTCAAGAGTCTGAAGTAGTATACCGGCGGTCACTTTAAAAAAAGCGACCATGGATCGATCTCACCAGCCAACCATGATCGCTCGACTTGAACTTTAGCATCCATGAATATCCAGAGCTTTTTAGAACATCACGGCATCGTTCGAAATCCGTTTGCCGAAGAAGACGCCCAAACTGACCCGGTCTTTAAAGAGTACTGCATCAGCAGCGCTTACCATCCGGTTTGGGACAAAGTCTACGGCGATCCCACGGAGCCTTCGACGGCCGTGATTTTTGGACCCAAGGGTTCTGGTAAGACGGCGATGCGATTGCAGGTCGATCGACATTTGCGACGCTTCAACGGCGATCATCCTGATCGCCGTGTGTACATCATTCGATATGACGACTTTAATCCGTTCCTGGACCACTTTTGTGAACGGATGAGTCGGCGAGTCAATCGCAAGCCAGAGCGAGTTCTGGAGTCGTGGCGATTGTGGGACCACATGGACGCGATCCTTTGTATCGGTGTCACCGAGTTGGTCAACAAGGTGCTGTTTGAAAACGAACCTGCCACGGACACGGAACGCGTTACCGACGAGCAACTCGCGAAACTTGATCGCGCTTCGGCTCGAGATCTATTGATGCTCGCCACTTGCTACGATCAATCCACCGTGTCGACGTTCACGGGGCGTTGGGACCACCTACGCCGGAAACTCCGATATGGCAACGCGCTCGCCATGTGGGACTTTGTCTTTGCAATCGTTTGGGCAATGGCGACCATCGGTGTGATGGGCTGGTTGGTCTCACGCGGCGACATCACGCTCGTCAACGGATTCATTGTCGGGCTGGTTTCAATCGTCATCGGCAAATTGCCATTCTCGATTCGCTGGATCAAATCCCAACTGGCGGCGATGGGTATCCGTCGTCACATGCGAGTTGGAAAACGCGAAGTCGGATCGCTGCGAAAAGTGTTAATGAAATTTCCGGCGGCCGAGTTGGCAAGCCAACCTTTGCCCCGTTACGACCGAACCGACGATCGTTATGAACTTCTCAACAAGTTCCAAGCGATTCTCAAGCGGCTTGATTTTGCAGGCGTTGTGGTGTTGATGGATCGAGTCGATGAGCCCCACATGACGGGTGGAAAGCCGGAGTTGATGCGCCGGTTTGTCTGGCCTTTGCTTGACAACAAACTGCTCAAACACCCGGGTGTCGGTTTCAAGTTGATGCTGCCCCAGGAATTGCATCGTGACATCGAGCGTGAATCACGCGAGTTTCATGAGCGGGCGAGACTCGACAAACAGAATGTGATACCGGCGTTCCAGTGGACGGGTGAGTCGCTTTATGATCTCACTCGGTCAAGAATGATCGCGTGTTCGGCCGACGGACGTTCGCCTGAACCGAAAGACTTGTTTGTTGACGAAATCAGTTACCAACGGATGCTCACGGCATTCCAGTCGCTCCGGGTGCCACGCAGTTTGTTCCGATTTCTGTATCGCGTGCTTGTCGAGCACTGCAACAAGTACACCGACGCCAAGCCGGAGTTTCGCATCACCGCGGAAACCTTCGAGACGACACTGGCGGTTTACAACCGCGAACTCGATCAAGGCACGTAAAGCGACATCGTTTTGGGTCCAAACGTCGCCCCCGGACAACTGCGACTGCCGTTCGATCACTTCCCCGGTAAGTCCCGGAAACTGGCAAACACGCATCGGAAGCACGGTGCTCAGAATCGTTTTTCGTATTCCAGTGAACGGCCAGATAGTTTATCACGAACTTAGTTGCGTGTTCGGACGTTGAATTGATAGTTGAACATGCCGCGAGACGTCGCTATCGAGGACCCAAAATGAACCGACTTTCCACTTGGATGTTGAGAACTGTGATCGTGGGCTTGTTCGCCTTGAGTGTGAGCGGTTGCTCGCGACTGACCGATCACATCGGGCCCCAATCGAATTCGGCGGCGAATTCGGAATTTCAGTCGCGAATCGACGGCCCTGGCCTAGTGCTCGTTAAATTTGGCGCGACCTGGTGTGGACCTTGTGTCCAAGTCGACCGAGAGCTTCAAAAGCTCGAGGAACTTGCCCAAGGACGTGCGGAGATCATCAAAATCGATATCGACGAAGAACCATCGCTGGCTCGTCAGTTCGGGATCAGTTCAATTCCACGATTGATCCTATTCCGCGATGGCCAAGAAGTGCACGATGCCGTCGGCTTTGTCAAAGCCGAAGAGATGAACTCATGGCTCGCGAGTGCCAATCCGACTTCGGGCCAAGTCGTCAACAACCCCTACGTCCAGTAACAATGAGTGCGATTCGCAGAT
Source organism: Pirellulaceae bacterium (assembly GCA_041741195.1). Taxonomy (GTDB): domain Bacteria; phylum Planctomycetota; class Planctomycetia; order Pirellulales; family Pirellulaceae; genus JBBSJZ01. Next base: position 91,871 of record JBGSKM010000019.1, on the reverse strand, counting down.
CGCAACTCTCACTTCGCAGTGCTCACTTCGCAACGACATCGTGCCGTGCGAGGATGCCACCAATCGTCTCGATCAAGTCGTTGGGATTGTCGTGCGAATAGGGCACCTCGACCGTTTCCTTGGTTGCCAAAGTCTTGAGTTGGCAATTGCCCGATTGCCATTCTGTATCACCGACGACGATGGCGATGGCGAATCCGTGGGCGTCAGCGTATTTCAATTGTTGGCCTAGCTTCTTCGCGTCGGGATAGACTTCTACGGCGATCTTCGCTTGACGCAATTGGGTGGCCATTCGCAAGTAATCGTCCCGGCGAGATTCGTCGAATAGCGGAATGAACACCGGGGCTGGCGTTGAAGCCTGCGGCAACAGCCCGAGTTGCTCCATCGCGGCGAGCAATCGGTCGAGTCCGAGCGAGGCACCGATGCCTGGCAAATGTTGTTTGGTGTACAACCCGGCAAGGTTGTCATAGCGACCACCACTACAGATGCTTCCGATTCCCGGCAAATCATCGAGCGTCGTTTCAAAGATCACGCCGGTGTAGTAATCGAGTCCACGCGCGATCGATGGGTCCAAACGCATGCGATCCGGCGAGACACCGGCGGCAACCGCACCCGCATGAATCTCGGCCAACCGTTTCACGGCGGCTGCTCCTTCTTCCCTTTCGCCAACTAATTCAAGCAGCCTTGCGAGCGTTTCGGTAGCGGTCCCTTGGCAATCGGCAAGCGAAAGAACGGACTCGGCTTGGGCGGAATCGACTTCCGCCGCCCGTCGCATTTCCTCAATCGTCGCATCGCGACCAATCTTGGCAAGCTTGTCGAGGCTACGCAAAATCGGTACGGTGCGATCCGAAAGACCGAGGATCGCCATCAACGCGGTGAGAATGCCACGATTGTTGATGGCGATCGTGAATCGCTCAAAACCGATCGCTCGCAGAAGGCTATCGATCACGACGACGGCTTCAATATCGGCGACCACCGATTCGGTACCGATGGTATCGAAGTCGCACTGGACAAACTCGCGATACCGACCCGCCTGAGGTGCTTCACCCCGCCACACTGGGGCGATGTGATAGCGTTTGAACGGAGTCCCCAAGGTCGCGATGTGCTGGGCTGCGAAACGCGCCAACGGCACCGTCAAATCAAACCTCATCGCGACGTCGCGTCCGCCAGCGTCGCGAAAGCTATAGATTTGGCGATCCGTCTCTTCGCTACCCTTGCCCGTCAATATCTCGAGGTACTCCAGCGCCGGTGTATCGATCGGAGCGAAACCGAAGGATCGAAAGACGTCGCGGGCCGTCTGCATGATCCCTTCGCGAGGAATCATGATGGAGGGCAAATAGTCACGGAACCCTTTGAGCGTCCGCGGCTGGATCAGAGCCATTGATTGTTCCTATTGAATTTCGACTCCGCATCAGTGCGTTGTCGCGACGTAGCCCTACGAGACGACGGGAAGTCCGGTCGGCCGGCGGCTTCGGATCGAATCGCGTCTCGGGACGTTTGGAGGTGGAAATTGAGGTCCGTACAAAGCGTCGGCATACTCGTCAATTTGCTCGGGCGTCTCAAAGTACTTGTCGTAACACCAGTCGTCCTCGAACTCGCAGGCGTCCGTCGTGTACTCGCGACAGATTTGTGGCCGCGTCTCGTAAATCCCGCAGCGATAATCGCTTTGCAGGTGTTTGCATGTGGTGTGGACGAGCAGGTACCAAGTATCGTCATCGACAAAAATACTCGCCCGTTCATGAAGCAGGTACCAACGGATAAAGTCAAAATCACGTCGCTCCACCGGTTCGTCGATCGGCAACGCGAAATAGTGACAGCACTTGGCGGTGCAATGTTCGCAAAGATTAGCCGCTTTGGGATGATCGGCGCGGCGGCGCTTGACGGGAGCGGTGGCGGTCGACATGTTTCGGCTCTCGCGGGGAATGGCCACAATTGACAACGGGTCGTCCCGCAAGCGTAACAAAGCCGCCCACAATGCAAAATGGCCCGCGTCTGCAAAGATACCGGGCAACATGCCCTCGACCACTCGCACCCAAATTCGATCCACGCCGAAAGAGCTTTAGGAACTATGGAAGTCGTCATCACTGCGCTCGGGCCGGACAACGTTGGGCTGGCGGACCCGATCATTCACCACGTCACGGGCCGAGGTGCTCGGATCGCGGAAATACAGATGTATGACCACGACGAAGAACAGCTCTTTGCGATGCTCTGTCGACTGGACATTGATGCGGGCGAGTACCCCAAACTTCAAGACGCGATGCGACAAATCGGTGAACACACGGGATTGGCGATCCGGGTATGGAGTCCCGAAGCTCACTCGCCGCGGCCGCGTTTGGCGCTGTGTGGTACTTTCGTCGAACACACTCCCCGAGCGGTCCTCGAAGCCGTCAAGTCGGGCATCCTTGCCGCCGAAGTGTCCGTGCTCATTTCCAATCGTCGTAAACTCTCCGGTCTGGCCGAAAGCTACGGCGTGCCGTTTCGCAACATCGGCGACGAAACCGGAAAGGTTGACGACAACGTGATGGTGTCACTCTTGGACGAGTTCGACATCGACTATGTCATCCTCGCTCGCTACATGCGAGTGCTCTCGGCAAACACGTGCTGGCAGTTTGCCGGCGGCCGGATCATCAATCTGCATCATGGACTGCTGCCGGGGTTTCCTGGCTTCCGACCGTATCAAGATGCCTACAACGCCCGGATGCTAACCTACGGAGCGACGTGCCATTTTATCATTCCCGAACTCGACGCCGGCAATCAAACGATCAACCAGCAGACGTTTTCCGTGAACCCCGGAACGCCGCTCGATGAAATCATTCGTCGCGGCGAAAGCAGCAACGAACCCGAGTGCCTCGTCGAAGGCGTCCGTCGCGTGGTCGATCGCGAAGTGCACCTGCACTTTCACCGCGTCGCGGTGCGCAAGTCGGCCACCGTTTAACTAAGGCACGAGCAAATTCTCGATCGTATCAGCTGCGAGTTTAGCCCCCGAAACGCCGACCAGTTCTCGAGCGTAGCGCTGGCATGCGATCGGTGCGTCGGAACTGGACAGCAACGTTTGCAGCTCCTTTTCCAGCGAGCGATCATTGCGTAGCCAACGCCCCACGCCCAGCCGCTGGACTCGTGTCGCATTGTCAAATTGGTCGTAGGCGAGTGGACGGATCAATTGCGGCACTCCCGCGGCGAGCGCTTGGCTCGTCGTGCCAATACCACCGTGGTGAACGATTGCGCTGGATTGGCGTAGCAGCGTTCCAAGCGGCACATAGTCAAGCGACTGCACGCAATGCGGCAATTCATGAGGCAGACTTTCAGCGTGGGTCGTCAGCAACACGCCGGTGCAGTCGAGTTGCACACATGCTTGGACCGCGCGGCGAAAGAATGGCTGACTATGCTGATGGGCGGTACCACAAGTAAACACCACTGGTTTCTCGACTCGAAGCTTGATCGGTCGAGTCGAATGATCGGCCAGGGGAAAGCCAGCGTGGACGAATCGGGAGTCCAAACGTGGCTGCTCGGGGGCAAACCAGGGCGGATACATCAATAGGACTCGATCGGGCGAAAACCACCAAGATTTCAACGGCCGAGCGACCGGCGGCAATCCGAGCCCTGCCCGATGCGAGTTGAGTTGATCGCGGTAACAGGGGTGTAGCAGGAAATGCTCCGCCAGCCAGAACGCCGAAGCGACAAGCCACGCCGGTCGGCGTATTTCGAATGGCCAAGGCGACATCCGCGGTGGACACTGTGGATCGAGGATCATCGAGGGCGCTAAATGAACGCTCACCAGCGGCGTTTGGGGCACGAGATCACGATGCGTCCGCGAGGCAAAGTCGAGCGGATGGGATATCAACACTGTTTCACCAGGTCGATGATGTCGACGAATCACTTCCCAATGCAAGGGAATGAACTTGGCGACCACGTCGCGCATGATGCCTCGCATGCCGCTGATCGGTCGCCACATCTCGGGGCGACCAAGAACGTTTTCAAAGTCGTCCCGTGCGATCACTGGTTCGGCGATCAATCCCGCTTGGGTAGCGATCTCCGCGTACGGTTGGGCGAGTGAAATCACCACGTCAAATCCGCGCTTGCGAAGCTCGACGCCGATCGCCACCATCGGATTGACATCCCCGCGAGACCCGGGCGCCGACAAGATTGCTAACACGCCATGACTCGCGTCGGGTTACGTTCGGCGTTCAATCTGGAGCTGGTCATTTCACGGCCGGGGGCAGTGACGGGAGTACCATTTCCGCGGGGCTTCGGCCGCTTGCTGGCCGCGTCATCGCCTGGCCGTACTCGGTGAATCCTTCCACGAATCCACCGTGGCTGAGAAAGAACTGGCTGTCTTGTATTCCCATGAATCGATCGAGTCGATCGGATTTGCCCGTGGCATCGTGCGAAAACTTGGCAGTGGTCAACTCCATCCATTGGCCCGACGGAGTGCGAATCCATTGGTTGCCGTAGAGAGCTTTGCGAACAACATCGCCGTTGGCACCGATGAAGTTCTCGCTGAAGCTGTACAAGCCGCGTAGGTAGCCGCCTTCGTGAGGTGCTTTCCAGCTGGAGATCAACATCCACTGCTGCGTGTCGCGTCGATAGTAATATCCCGCAAAGATGGTGGAGGTTTCGTCGACTGGTTCCGCAGTGACCAGGAACCGCTGCGTCTCGCCCGTCTTCCAAGGAAACTTCAAGTGGCTGTGTCCACCGGTCCCCTCGTTCCCAAAGTCACCTGAAAACACATCGTCTCCCTTAGCCACCAGCGTCACGCGGTTCGCTTGATCCACTTTCCCGCGATCGATCGCTTCGCTGCCACTATCCCACACACTGAAGATGATTCGACGTTCCGTCGGACTATTGACCTGCATCCCGAAATAGCCGCGGTGCCAACCGCATGCCATGTAGTACGTCCACAAGGGGTCTTCCAAGCCGGTCATCTCGCAGTAGAACGCCGACACTTTTGTTCCCGCCGGGACAGGGTACATCAAATGGATGGATGCGGCGTTTCGACGTTCGAGTTTATTGAAATGCGAATCGTCCGCCGGTGGCCCAGCGAGGACTAGCGATCGCACATTGCCGTAGTCGTTTGCAACCGAAGGCTCGCCTGGTAGCGCTTCGAGAACGAATGAGTGGTAACCCGTTTGAGCAATTTGAACGCTACCAAATTCGACGCGGACGTCGACGTCTTTGCCCAGTCCAGTCACGGTTGCCGACTTGGGTTGGTCCGCTACCGTCAATCGGTACGCTTGCAAGCGTCCCTCGTCCAATCGCACAATGACACTGACATCAAGCGTACCGGCGTGGCGAAGTTCGCCGTACCAGCGAAGTTGCGTACCCGCATCGCGCCACCGCGAGACCCCGCTGCCGCTGGAAAAACGCAGCGAATAAGGATCGGGGGCCGAATAGCCCGTCTCTGCTGGAACGATCATTTCGGCCGACGAAAAATTCGCGGCGCAGCAAAGCGCCGACAGCCCCAATACAGCTCGCAACATCCGCTCACCTCAGTGTCCAACCCCGCTCCACAGATCCATCGATGGGATCCTATGTCGCCCATCGTAGTCGACAACGCGTTGGTCGGCAGGTCACAGTGTGCGACATTTGCAAGGCCTTTCGCACACATGATGCCTCGGTCGCACGGGCAAGCACATCGAAGATCGCAATATCGATCTTTTCGGTGGCGGTACAGCTTTCGCGGTATAATCCAGGTGCTCGACGGATCGAGTCTCGTCAACAACCGGCAATTGGAAGCCACCATCGCCTCTCGGAGGTCGATCATGAACTCAACTCTTCCCACAACGTCACCACCCCCCGCGACGCTCACCGCACGCCGTCATCTTGGCAAAAGTGCCCCGCCAACGGCCTCGGCAATACCGTGGATTCGCTCCGACGATCCAGCGCTTGACCGGTGCCGCCAAGCTCTCGATGAAAGTGGCTATGGTGAACTGAGAAAGATCCATCTGATAGGTGATCGCAGCGCGGTCGAATTGATCGGAACCGTTGGGACGTATTTCATGAAACAGCTTTCGCAAGAAATGATTCGCCCGCATGTTCACGGTCGGTCGATCCGCAACCACGTCCAAGTCATCGACGGTCATCGACCATACGATGATGGCCAGAGGACCGCGTTTTCGAGTTCAACGAGTCGTTCGTAATACTCGATCGTTTCGACATCCGCCACGTTGTCCAGGTTGGCTTCGAGCAAAATGTTTTGCAGCGTCGCGACGAGTCGAACAAGTTTGGCCTCACGACGTTCGACTTGGTCCACCGATTCGCGTAGCGACTGCAACTCGTCTTGAACGTGAACGAGTGCCTGGCTCTCCTGGAAGGACTCGATGAGCGAGACGAATTCATTGGATCGATCGGTGACCCACTGGGCGATGATTGGTGAGAATCCCTGTTGGCGAAATTCAGGATTCGCTTCGTTGAGTGACCGACGAACTTCTTGAATCAGTGTCGTTTCGGACTCCGTTAGTTCGGCAATCGTCGCGTACTGACGATCGATGCGATCGGTCAACCGACGAGCCATTCGCTGGACTGACCTAACCGTCGACTCAGGCGAGACTTCGAGCATCGACGACAGGTGGGTCACGACCAATCGCTGTTCAGGCCTAGCGATCTTGACCACGTCTTCAATGCTGCGATCGATCGAGTAAGTCTCACTGCTCTCGTTAGCGTGTTCACGACCGAGCAGCGAACCAAAGATCGATGACACGACTCCCGGTGATTCCGTCGTCTCGTCGTCGTCGGTCGCAATTCGACTATAGCGACGCAGCACCACATCCGACGTTTTGACAGGGACATCAATGGTGTCGCTCGTGATGATCGCATACGCATGCGCCTCGGCCAAACTCACTTTGCCATCCTGGTCGTAATCCGCGTCGATCACGGTAGTACCGTCGCGCGACTGGCGGGAAAGTGCGGCCCAGAAAAAAGAGCTGTATTCCTGGTAATCGCTTTCGTCGACGTCGGGGGTGCAACCAGCCGACGCGCGATCGTGGCGCTGGGAAAAAAAACCACATCTTCGTCGCTGGCTCAAACCGAACTTGCGATGACCTTCGCGAAATACAATTTCTGCAAACCCTCCGCTGTAACATTGGACCATCACGACGATAATCTCCACATCGGGATGAAATTGGTCGAGCCAGTCCGTAAACTCGCTGGCCCGCAGTTCATCGCCACCCCACAGCACAATGGACGTATCGCGTGCGTGTTCGGACGACTGCGATGAGAGACCATTTTCGTCCTGATAGGTAACCGTATCCGCATGCGACCCGTGTGCCGTGACGTACAAAACCAATCGGTCGCCCGCGATCAACTCATCGGCAAGCGATTGCAAGAGCTCTTGGAAATGCTCTTTGCTCGCCGGTCGATTGTCGCCCAGCGGGTGATGATTGCGATATCTCAGAGGAATCCAATGCTCCTCACCGATGATGCGAGTCATCCATCGCATCGCGGGGCTAATTTCGGCGTTATCGTCAATGAATTGTAAATCGGGTTGCGAGGCTGAACCATCGGCAAAAAGAATGCGGTGATCGAGCGGCTGAGGGTAATGACGATCGAGCGTGCGAGCGAAAAATTCGACGTTTTTCTCGAGCGAAACTTGGTTGTTCTGTGGTTCCGGGCCGCCGCCGACGGTGACGAATACATCTCTAGCAAGGGCGTGTGAGGAACCGATTGTGATGGTGAGCCCAGTAATCAGAGCGACGGAGATGCGTAAGTCAATCATGAAGTGAATGTGTAAGCCCTAAGTTGACGAATGACGCGCAATCGGACACTGTGGTTTATGTTACTCGAGCCCAGTTGGCCTGGCACGTGCTATCGCTAAAGTGTTTCGCGTGGGTATGAATTGTCCTCTTCGTCGAGACTGTTGGTTTGAATACTTCCTCAACGTTTGACGTGGCGATTGTCGGTGCCGGACTCGCCGGACTTTCATGCGCAAACGTGCTGGTCCAAAAAAACATGTCCGTGGTAGTACTTGAGGCAACGGATCGCATCGGGGGGCGAGTGCGCACCGACTCTGCGGACGGGTTTCTCTTGGATCACGGTTTTCAAGTCCTGCTTACGGCATATCCCGCGTGCCGGGAACTGCTCGACTACGACGCCCTTGAGTTGCAAGTGTTCCAACCGGGTGCACTCGTACGATCCTCGGGCAAGTTCGCATCGCTATCCGACCCGTGGCGTTCCCCCCTTCGAGCGATACCCACTGCGCTGAGTCCCATCGGCTCGCTCGCCGATAAGTGGCGTGTCGCCAAACTTCGTTTCCAGAGTCGTCGCGGTTCGCTGCAGGATTTGTACGACCGCGACCAGCAATCGACCCGAGAGCGACTCCACTCGCTCGGTTTTTCATCCGAAATGATTTCAAGTTTTTTTGAACCGTTTCTCGGAGGCGTCTTTCTAGACGAATCATTGGCCACACCGAGCCGAATGATGGAGTTTGTCATGCGAATGTTTTCCGCAGGTGACATTGCCCTACCGGCAAAGGGCATGGCAGCCATTCCAAACCAGCTTGCGGAAAAACTGCCGGAGGGAAGCCTGCGACTTCGGTCGACGGTAACGCGATTGAATCATGATCGCGTCGTACTTAGTGATGGCGATGAAATGGTTGCTAAGCGAATCGTCATCGCTACCGAGAGCAGCGCTGCGGCAAGTCTTCTGGGGATGCCGACGCTCGCGACCGAGTGGTTGGGCACCACGACGCTGTACTTTGCCACGGACAACTTAATCGACAGTCGCCCGATGCTGATGCTTCGCGGCGATGAGAGCGGTCCCATCCAAACGGCCACGGTGATGAGTAGCGTGGCACCCCAATACGCGCCGCCGGGAAAGTCCTTGATTTCGGTCAGCCTTAGCCAGCAGGTTCAAGATCCATCCGCGACCAGTTTAGAGGGAGGCCTTGAACAGCAAGTGAGAAGCCAGCTCGGAAGTTGGCTTGGTACATCAGCCGCCGACGCGAGACTTTTGAGAACGTATCACGTCCCGTTCGGTGTCCCTCGCTTGGCTCTGGATACGGTCCTGGGCCACGTCCGCGCCACCCAGTTCGGCGGCCCCGAGAACGTGTTTCTTTGTGGAGATCACCGCGAAACGCCGAGTATCCAGGGAGCGATGAACAGTGGGATTCGCGCCGCGCTAGCGATCCTGGGCTAAATCTCGCCGATACTTTCAAATGTTCTTAGCGAGTCAATTCGCGAACGCGGATATCACGCCATCGAACCTGATACGGTCCTTCGCCCTTGCCGATTCCGTGAACTTGCAAGCCGATGAAGCCTGATTTGAATGATTCGGGATCACTAACATCGGCAATCGCTCGGCCGTTGATCCAGGTTTGCAATCGGTCACCCTTAGCTCGGACCACGTATCGATTCCATTGACCGTTCATGTAGGCATCCTTGATCGGCTGTTCGGTGGTAATCCAGTCGCGGCCGGTCCCCTCGCTGTAGAGATAGCCGGCTTCGCCGGGACTGGTTTCGATTTCGACTTGCGGACCGTGGACGCGACCATTGTTGAATTCCTTCAAACTCTTGGACCGGATCTGCACTCCGCTGTTCAGTCCCGGATCATCATTGACTTCGAACGTCAATTCAAAGTCCCCGTAGTCCTTGTCGCTACACAAGAATGAATTGGGGCTACCTTCGGAGGTCTTGCCAACGATCGTCCCATCCTCGACACGGTAAGTCGCCGTACCGTTTTTTTGCGTCCACCCGGTCAAATCATTGCCATTAAAAAGCGATACCCAGCCATCGCCGTCGACATCGGGAATCGCGGTCGATGAATCGATGGAAATGGCCCCAGGATCTCGCGTGGCGGCTTTGTCACTGGTTAACGTTTGCTCATCCGTATCCGGAAGCGTAACTTTTCCCGTCGCGGCCCACTCGGTGCCGCGTTGCAAGGTCACTTGAAAGGCCACACCGTGCATCCCAGCTACGTCGTGTCCCAGAGGCGTGTGAAAGACGCGTCCCTTGCCGTAGCGAACCGTCATCAAGATCGGTTCGTGTTCGCCCGTGCCCCCCGTCGCCGGGTCGCTATAAGCGGTCGCGAGGACGTGCATGTTTTCGGCAGGCCCACGCAGGTTCCCGTAGAGCTCGTCACCGGCTTGCATGAACGATCGCGGAATCCCTCGCGTGATCGGGTGCTCAGCTTCACGAACGACGATCAAGAATGGGACCCGTTGACCGTGGGATCCGCCTGATCCAGGCGAATTGTCTCGGACGAGTTTGTCGTCTCGAAAGCGAATGTAGGGTCCGCTCTTTTCGTTGCGACCACCCCATCCGCCGAGCCCAATCATGCGGTTGTACTCAGCCCAGTCCGGGAATGCATTGTCCGCCGCATGCACACAAACGACGCCACCGCCCTTGGCAACGTACGCTTCGAAGTCGGCCCTGGTCTCCGGCGACCATGCGTCACCATCGTAGTTCAACAGCACTACGTCATAGTCCTTGAACGATGGACGGTAGCTCGACATGTCCTGGCCCTTGGCCGGGCTCGTGGCGACATCGACGGTGAATCGCCCGCAACTCTCCAGCGTCTGCTTCATCACGGGCGTCGTCTCGACCCACTTGTGGTAGGGCGGATGCTGGCCATCGATGATGAGCACCTTCAGCGGCTCGGGTTCGGCCGCTGTCAGCGTCGAGATGGCAAAAAGTGAATACGCGGTAGCGACCAATGCCCAGCGGATGTTTAACATGTAACGACGACTACTAGCAAAGAGGTTTCGTTGAGAAGCTTCCGCTCCACGGCGGAGCGTCGGGCGAGCGGACCAAGCAACGGCGATTGTAGCATTGGAACGGTCACGAATCGAATCGGGGTGCCCCGAAATGATGCCCCAGCAATTGCCGGTCATAATGTTTGGTTGCAAACGGAGAATCGATGATGGAGTTTAAGCGTGGGCCGTTCCCGGCGACTCGGATGCGGCGGTTACGCCGTACCGATTGGTCGCGTCGACTGGTCGCTGAAAACGGGCTTAGCGTTGATGATTTGATCTGGCCGTTATTTGTGATTGAAGGCTCGGGCAACCAGCCTATCGCCAGTTTGCCTGGGGTGGAGCGTCTTGGTTTAAGCGACGCCCTGCCTCGTGCGATCTCGGACGCCTGTGAGCTCGGCATCCCCGCGATCGCTTTGTTTCCCGTCACTGACCCAAAACTCAAGACGGAAGATGGACGCGAAGCGACAAATCCCAACAACTTGATGTGCCGTGCCATCGCGGTGGTCAAACGCGTCGCGGGCGATGCGATGGGTGTCATCGCCGACGTGGCACTGGATCCGTACAGCCAACATGGTCACGATGGACTCGTCATTGATGGCGACGTGGCGAATGACGAGACCGTCGAAGTGCTCTGTCGACAAGCAATCGTGCAAGCGGCAGCGGGTTGTGACATCGTGGCACCGAGCGACATGATGGATGGACGCATTGGAGCCATCCGCCAATCACTCGACCAATCGGGATTCACTCACGTGCAAATCATGTCCTACGCCGCCAAGTATGCGAGCGCGTTCTACGGTCCATTCCGTGATGCCGTGGGGTCCGCCGCCAATCTTGGCAAAGCCGGAAAACAGACTTACCAGCAATCGTCGTCACAGAGTGATGAGGCGCTTCACGAGGTCGCATTGGACTTGGCCGAGGGAGCCGACAGCGTGATGGTGAAACCGGCGCTAGCGTATCTCGATATCATCTATCGCGTGAAAACAACGTTCGCCGTCCCCACGTTTGCTTACCAAGTCAGCGGTGAGTATGCGATGATCGCTGCCGCCGCCGAACGTGGTTGGATTGATCGCGACAAGGCGATGCTGGAAAGTTTGTTGGCGATCAAGCGCGCCGGTGCCGATGGCATCCTCACTTATTTCGCTGCTGATGTCGCGAAATCATTGGCAAAGCATGGCGCCCATTCCGATGCAACCACTTGATCGCGTGTCATGAAAACATTGCTGCAATACGACACGAGTACGAGTGGAGTCGACGGACTATCCCCGTCTTTGGCCGATCCGCGAATGGCGGAACTCGCTCGTCGCGCGTCGCAGCGATTTGCTTGGCAATGGCGTCCCGTTCGTATTGCCGGCCAGCAACGTCACTTGGCCGTTGCGAGTGATCCGGAAGCGATGCTCGTGGATGCCTGTCGTCGCCAGGACGCTGGCGAAACCGGTGTGATTGACCCATTTTGGGCTGCAACTTGGCGAGCCGCATCGGGGCTCGATCACTATCTCGACCGTCTCGATTTAGCGGGCAAACGGTTGCTGGAGGTCGGATGCGGCACCGGCTTTGCCGGCTTCTCCGCCGGACTTCGCGGCGCCGATGTCGTGCTCACCGATGGCGTGAGCGATCCGCTGTTGCTCGTGGAAATGAGCGTTTGGCCGATCCGCCAACAGGTCAAAGTTCGTCGCCTTCGTTTCGGATTGGATCGGCTGGACGATCCACCGTTCCCTTACATTCTCGGCAGCGACGTTACGTACCTTCGCGAACTTTGGCCCCAACTCGATGAGTGTTTGAACCAGCACCTCAAACCGTTTGGCGAGGTGCTGCTAAGCGACCCCTTTCGACTCATTGCGTCAGAGTTTCGCCAGTGGATCCAGACACGCTCTTGGCATTACGAAGAGCACTCGATCGAATTGGAGGATGATCCCAAGCATCCCATCCGCGTCATGCGACTTCGGCGCCGAAGTGAGATCTAGCCCAACGACCAACCGGCACGGGGCTGGCGTCGAATGAAAGGATCCGCTTCGGGACAACCTACGCATTTCATGTTCGCGGCGTCCCAAGTGACCTTCTTGCCGACTCGGTAAGCCACGCTCCCGAGATGATTCGCCTCGGTGAGAGGCCCGGCATAGTTGAACGGGCTGCCCGTTTGACCGTCGCCCAAACAGGCCCGTACCCATTCCTCGTGCTGGCCAGGAGAATCCGGAATGAACGGTGCCGGAGCCTCGAAGCCCACGTATCGATCTTCGGGCAACAACACGTACTTGGTGTAATCCGCGAGTAGCATTCCTCGCGATCCGATGAACAAGATGCCGCTGGGCCATTGCGGAATCTCGCCGCGAGTCCAGATATCCGGCTTGTGGGAACCCTGGTACCAAGTCATGGTCAGCGCCGGATAGTTGCCTCGTGGTCCGTATTCATATCGAGCCGACATGGATGCCGGAGCGATCTCGGGATGCGGCGGGTTGCCAAACGCTTCCACCGTCCTGGGGGCGTCGAGCTCAAGCGCCCAGTAAGGCAAATCATTCCAGTGACTTCCCAAATCCGACATCGTACCATTCGCAAAATCCCACCATCGATACCAATGGGGCCCCGGAAAATAGACGCTATGAAACGGGCGCTCCGGCGCCGGCCCCAACCATAGATCCCAATCGATCCAAGTCGGTGGTTCCATCGGTTCGGTGGGTCGCGCGTCCACAAAGAGAAGATCTTTGTTGAGTTTCGCTTCCTCTTCCGTTTGCAAGCCCCAAGCTCGTCCGACCCAAACGTGCACGTCATGAACGCTTCCGATCGCGCCACTGCGAACCAGTTCGACCACGCGATGGTAATGATCCGACGCGTGAAGCTGCGTTCCCATCTGGGTCACCACACCCGCTTTTGCAGCGGCTTGTGAAATTCGACGCGTTTCATCGATGTTGTAAGCGAGCGGTTTCTCACAGTACACATGTTTGCCGAGTTGTAGCGCCGGCATCGTCGCGAAGGCGTGCGTGTGTTCCGTGGTACTCACGACCACAGCATCCACATCCTTGCCAACAGCGTCGTACAACCGACGAAAATCCTGGAACGACTTGGCGCCCGGATGCGCCTCCACGGCGCGATCCATGGACCTTGTATCCACATCGCAAACTGCCACCACATCAACGGCGCCCGTGCCATGGATTGTCTTTAAGTTCGCACCGCCACGACCGCCGACGCCAATGAATGCCACTCGTAATCGATCGCTGGCCGCAACTTGCGCGCGAGTCGAGCCAACACCACAAGAAACCGCAACCGCCGCACTCGCGCCTAGAAAATCGCGACGACTAACTTTGCCATGCACTAGCATCACACACCTCGGTATTCGGTAAGGACTATCGACGGGCCATTTTTTCGTTCAACAAATTACGCAACGTTTTTACCATCTCGGGCTGTTCCACGGCGACGTTCTTCGTCTCCCCGCGGTCCGTCCGATGATCGTACAGTTCGACCTCTCCTCGAGGATGCAGGATCAACCGATGAGTATCGCTGCAAATGGTTTTCGCCGCTGCGTAAGAAACCGCTGCGTGCCCAGCGGCCGAGGGCGTCTCCAGGATGGGACGCAACGTCTGGCCCTGCGAGAACGCAGCAATGGGCAAGCCCGCGAGATCGCAAATCGTCGGAAAAATGTCGACCGTTTCCACAATCGAATCCGTTTTGACTCCAGCCATCGGGATGCCGGGGTAGTCAATGATGAGCGGTGATCGCAGTGATTCATCAAACAAAGTGTGCTTACCCCACACCGCGTGTTCGCCCAAATGCCATCCATGGTCGCCCCAAAGGACAACAATAGTGTTGTTTCGCAACCCAAGTGAGTCGAGTTGTTCAATCAGTCGACCCACTTGGGCGTCGGCAAAACTGACACAGGCGGCGTAGTGGCGTCGAACTGCTGTCGCAAACTCGGCATCCTCATTCGGGTCCTTGTCCCAGCGATTGTATCGCATGAACTCGGATGACTTGTGCCAAGTCGTCTTTCCCAACGGCTTTTCGGTGTGTGTAACTGCCGGCAGCACGACGTCGCGGTACTGCTCGTAGTACTTGGCGGGAGCACCAAATGGCAAATGAGGACGGATCAAACCGACGGCGAGAAAGAATGGCGCTGATTCGGCCGACAGATTCTTCAATTCATCGAGCGCCATCGCGGTGATCAATCCATCGGGATAGATCGTGTCGGGACCTTCGGTGGATTGAAACACATCCATGTCACTTGAGTCCCCGCGGATCTCGCCGTTGGCCAATCCGTGCATCGCGCCTCGAGGATGCATCCAGGGACCGGAAGGCAACCGATGCCGAGTCCATGCTCCCGGCATCTCCGGTTGTGTATCATCGTCCCAATCCACACCGCCTCGACCGCCAGGATGGTGTGATACTTTACCGATGGAAACGGTGGTGAATCCGCGACTGCGAAACCACTCGGGCATACTCGGTGGCACGTTTCCGCCCTTGGTGTCGATTCGCTTGGCGCGATCAAACAATGCCTCATTTCCACTCGGACCATACATTCCCGTTAGCAGCGCGTAACGCGACGCACCACAGGTCGGCGCTTGGACGTAGTGTCGGTGAAATGCACGGCCGCGTGACGCCAGCGCGTCGATGTTCGGCGAGTTGATGTATTCCTTTCCAAAACTGCGCAGCTCGGGTCGTAAATCATCGACACAGATCATCAACACATTGAGCGGATCGGTCGCGTCGGCGAGGCCACCAAGCGACATGCCGAGTAAACAGACTAGGTATGTGAACGTTCTCATCGGCTCATTCTAATCGTGGCAACTCGAATCTCGGTCCGCCGAACGATTGGCGACCCACTGGCCTCATCATAGCATCGCCGGATTTGCTCAGTGCCGAATTTGAAAAGCCACATTGAGCTGAACCAAGCGAAGATCGACAATCGTACTGCGAGATTGAATGCTTCGATGCCAAAATCCTCCGACCCACGCCGTTCGTGAAAGCCACCATGACTGAATCGCCCTACTCACGATTTGAAAGCGAAGCGTTGATTCTTCGCGACGAATTGGCGGTCGACCGGACGGCATTGGCCAACGAGCGAACGCTGTTGGCGTACCTTCGCTCGTCCGTCTCCATGGTGATCGCAGGAGTGACCATCATGCACTTCTCGGACGCCGGCTGGTTCGCAGCGGTCGGGCTCGGCTGTGTGCCCATCGGCGTCGTTGCTGGGGTCGTCGGCATCGTTCGCTACCGCAAAATGGCCACGTCCATCCGTCGACTTCGTCAACGTAGCGGATCATTGGCCAGCGCCATGGTCCCCGGGGCCAGCGTCCCGACCATCGATTCGCCCCGCAGCGATGGTCGCTAGCCGGGCAACTGCGGCTGGCGCTCGGCGAAACATCGGCTGTGCCGACGCGAGCGTGCCCGCGAGACGCTCGCGGTAACTGGCTTGGTCGGTGACTTTGGCAAGATAAGCCAGGTTTTCCGCCGCGATGCTATTGCCCGATGGCACGGCTCCGTCAAGCGGATCCTTCATTCGCACAATCAACGACGGATGATCGTCCGATGTAAAGTAGAATCCGCCAAGCTCGTCGTCCCAGAAATGTTCGATTTGCAAATCGGTCAATCGCATCGCACTCTCCAGCCAACGTGACTCGCCGGTCGCTTGGTGCAGCGAGATGAGTCCTCGACACAGCATCGAATAATCGTCCAGATACGCGTTCAGCTTCGCAACACCGTCACCGTAGCTGCGTCGCAATCGACCGCGCTCGTCCACCATTTCTCTCAGCAGAAACTCAGCGGCCGAGGCGGCGGCGGCGATATAGTCCGGTCGCTCGACCAATCGTCCGCAATCGGCGAGACCGGTGATCATGAGCCCGTTCCATGCGGTGAGGATCTTGGTGTCCGTCGCAGGCCGCTCGCGTTGTTCTCGAACCGACCACAATGAATCTCGGGCGATTCGTATGCTTCGTTCCAAGTCGATTGCGGTCATCGAACGCTCGGTCGCTATTTCATGAAGCGTTCGACCGGGATCGGGCACCCAGTACTTCTGGTCAAAGTTGGGCGTGCCTTGCAAGCGGTACACTTTGCGAAGCTCATCGAACCCGAGAATCTGTTTCGATTGCTCGCCAAGTTGCGACTCGCTCCAGCGATAAAACGCACCTTCGTCGCCTTCGCTATCAGCGTCAAGCGAACTGTAAAATGCGCGTCCCGGTTCGTCGCGCACCGCTGGCGCGAGTAGTTCGCGGATGACGAAATCACAAGTTCGTTCACAGACAATTCGATACTCTTCGCGACGGGTCAGCTTGTAAGCCTCAGCAAAGACGCTTGCGAGTTGGCCGTTGTCGTACAGCATCTTTTCGAAGTGAGGAATTTGCCATCGACGATCGACGCTGTAGCGATGAAACCCGCCACCCAAATGATCGAACATCGCGCCGCTGATCATGCCATCGAGCGTCTTAGTCAACATCTGCAGCGATTGCTCGCGGTCCTCGACGGGCAACGATGTTCGCTGGGCTCGATCCAGCAAGAACACCAATTTCGACGGCTCAGGAAATTTCGGTTGATTCAGTTTGCCGATCGTTTCGCCAAAGCCACCGTACTCTTGATCAAATTCGTCGACCAAAGCATTCGCAACACGGCGAATGTCTGTGGTGGTGGGTCCCTCAGCCTCGTACGAATTTTGGGCGGCGTCCGGGTCCGTGGCGATTCGTTGTTGCTTGATGGCTAGCGTCACGCTTTCGGCTTGGGCTCGCACCGCGTCGGCTTGCGTTTTCCACGCCTGGTCGATCTGGTTCAGCACCGACAAGAAACCGGTCGCGTTGCCACGGTCTCCATCACGAGCCGGAAAGTAAGTTCCACCCCAAAATGGCTTGGATTCGGGGGTGAGGAATACCGACATGGGCCAGCCACCGTTACCGGTCACGAGCTGCACCGCCAACATGTAGATCTGGTCCACATCCGGCCGTTCTTCACGATCCACTTTGACACACACAAATCGATCGTTCATCAGTGCCGCGATCTCCGGGTCGACGAACGACTCGCGTTCCATCACGTGACACCAATGACAAGCCGCGTAGCCGACCGACAAGAAAATTAGTTTGTTTTCACGACGTGCGCGATCAAACGCCTCCTCGCCCCAAGGGTACCAATCGACCGGGTTGCGCGCATGCTGAAGAAGGTAAGGGCTCGATTCCTTGGCGAGTCGATTGGCGGGATGAGGTTCATGCTCCGTCGACTGTGCATCAGCAATGCACGCGGTCCACAGACAACAGGCCATCGTGATCGCGACTCGCATCCCTACGCCACCGATTTCAATTGGTTGTTGTCGATCCACGAACGGTTTCTCGCCAAGCTGGGTTACTGGTACACACGCACAAAATCGACAAGCATCGCTTGCGGAAACGAAGTCGAATCGTTGGGTGGGCCAAGAAACTCGCCACCCACGGCGACATTGAGCAATAAATGAAACTCCTGGTCAAACGGTGCGGGATACGGGCCGCCGGCTGAGCTCCATTCGGTCTGCGTGAGGTAGCGTTGGCCGTCGACAAACCAATCGATCTGGCCCGCCGTCCACTGGATCGCGAACGTGTGAAAGTCATCGGCAAAGGTACCGCCTTTTAGCTCGTACGTTCCGCCGCTGTGATCGTTGTTCGGCCACTCGCCCCCGTGGTGCAGCGTTCCAAGAATGACTCGCGGCTCTTGTCCTCGCATTTCCATGATGTCGATTTCGCCGCTGGACGCCCAACCACCGTAGGTCGCATGGGTAGGAAGCATCCAAATTGCGGGCCAGACACCCGCGCCCTGGGGCAACTTTGCTCGAACTTCGATCCGTCCATATTTCCAATCGCCACGATGTTTGGTGCGGACTCGCCCAGACGAGTACTCACGACTGGTACCGGCGATCTGCGAGTTGTCTCGACGCGCCTCCAACACCAAATGTCCCTGATGGACGCGTACATTCTCTGGTCGGTCCGTGTAGATTTGCAGCTCTTGGTTACCGCCACCAAAGGCGTTCTCCTCAACACCCCAACGACTGTAGTCGAGCGACTCACCATCGAATTCGTCTTGCCAAACCAGCTTTAGGGGCGACGGCTCAGGCTCCTCGGCCGCAGCCCTCATGTCGCTAACACTGATCGCCAACATACAAATCGTGATCGCCACCAGCGATTCGGATCCGGCCCAGCGGATGTGTCCGTGTGGGAAACGAATGTTTCGATCCATGGTTTTCAATTGAGTTGGCTGTTTGTACGTCGGGTGCGAGTTGCGGGGCCGGAGTCTCAAGCCTACTGGAAAAAATCTTCCGCGGTTATGATTGGGCCATCAATATTGTACATTCGCGACTGGAACTGGATTGATGGAAATTCTTGGTGGGCCCCTTTATGCCGTTGCGGGCGCCGGCGAGTCACACGGCCCAGCAGTGACGACCATCGTGATGGGATGTCCTCCCGGGCAATACATCCGTCGCACCGACGTCCAATCGTTTCTTGATCGACGTCGCCCAGGCGGCAATCGGCACGGCACCCCACGCAATGAAAAAGACAAAGTCGTTTTGCTGTCGGGTATCTACCAAGATAACCATGAAAAGTTGCTCGGCGGCAGCAAGCTCTCGCTCGACGTTGATGGTGCTGCGTTCGAGACCGAGGGTTACGAAGAGGGCTACACCACGGGAGAACCCATCGCCGCGATTGTCCTGTCGACGAGCAAAAAGTCGGGAGACTATACGCAGTTCACGGGTCCCACCGGCGAAGTCCGCCCTGGCCACACCGACTTGGTCAAGTTTCATCAATCCGCCGGGTTCGTCGACGTGCGCGGTGGTGGTCGATCGAGCTATCGGGCCACCATTACCGATGTCATCGGTGGCTCCATCGCCAGAATCTTGCTGCAAGAAAAATTCGGCACCGTCATCCTTTCGTCGATCGGTCAAGTCGGGCCTCTCCAGGCCAAGCTCAGCCTTTCCTCGCATTTCGAACAACTCCTCCGCCAGCGCGGTGGGGTCGCGGTGACCTTGGATGAAATCACAAGCGTTCAAACCAAACTCCAAGATGCCGAAATTTATTCGATCGATGCCGAATTCGCGGAAGAAGCCGGCGAACTGATCAAGGAAACACGCAAACAAGGCGACTCGTTGGGGGCGTCGGTCGAAGTGGTCGCGCTCAACGTTCCGCCACTGCTCGGTGATCCGCTGTATCAAAGTCTGAAAGCTCGAATCATGGGAACGCTAGGCGGTCTCAACGCCGTCCAGTCTTGCGAGGTCGGATCGGGAGCGTCCGTTGTCCAGCGGTTGGGAAGCGAAAACAACGACCCGATCCGCGCTGGCGGGTACACCGGCAACACTCACGGTGGACTGATCGGCGGCGTCACGACCGGCATGCCCTTGGTTTTTCGCGTCGGATTCAAGCCGACGTCGACGATCAACAAACCGCAAAAATCCGTACGGAAGAACTTGGCCGAAATCGATTTCGAGCTGGAAAAAGGACGACACGATCCCTGTGTCGGTGTTCGTGCCGGTGTCACCCTCGAATCCCGAGTGGCGATCGAGCTGCTCAATGCGGCGCTCTCGCACCAAGCTCAAAAACTCGGCTCGAACTTGTCAAAGTTATTTTGACGATGCCGCGGTCTCCGCTAAGATCATTCGCAGGGAGGACTCGCCATGAATTGGTTATCGCATCGCACCGCAGGGCTGTTGATCCCATGGCTGGCGATCGGCTTCACAACACTTGACATTTGTCGTGCGGCATCGCCCGACGCACGTTTGGTCAAGATGCTCACCGGCAAGAACGAAGCCGTTCGGATCAAGGCAATCGTCAACCTCCAGTCCGGCTCGCCGGCCGAATCGATCGCGACGCTGTGTGATGCCGCGCGGGCGCACAGCGAAGAAACGAACGCCGACGACTTAGCGCGAGTGAGCACGATCGAGCTACTCTATTTGATCGGATCGACCCGCTTGCCCGACGCCGAATCGTTGCTGGTCGAAATGCTCGATGCCAATCATTCCGGAATCGCCATGGTCGCCGCCGATGCTCTGGGCAAATACGATTTTGAAGGTTCGATCGAGTCGCTCAAGAAACAAATCGATCGATCGGAGTTTGCCACCAGCTATGGATTTCGGTTCAACCTCGTCCGCGCACTCGCTCAACTCGAACACCCCGACGCGATTGAGTTCCTCGATTCGTTGAGTCGGGAACTCGATGGCCAACTTCGATATGAAGTCGACAAGCTTCTCAAGGACGTTAGCGAAGCCGATTTCCGCGGTGATGAGCAACGTTTCAAAGAATGGGAGGTCGCTCACGCACCAAAGATCGTGCTCAAGCCCGCGGGCTTCGAATCTGAGTCACGAAAACGCTTGAATCTTGTTCCCACACAACAGTACTACGGGATCGATATCCACGCCAAGCGGATGATGTTCATCATCGATCATTCCGGCAGCATGAATGAAGTTGTCGCCGGCAATTCGCGTTTGGATCGAGCCAAGATGGAACTGATTCGAACCATCAACGAACTACCCGAGGAAGCGGAGTTTGCGATTACCTTTTATTCCGACAATGTTCGCCCTTGGCAAAGCGAATTGGCCCAAGCGACCGAGATCAACAAGAAACAAGCGGTCGAATCGATTCGAAAATTGGTTCCCGGCGGGATGACGAACACGTATGGGGCGCTGCGTCGTTCCATGCTCTTTGACAGCCAACTCGAGGCAGTCTTTTTGCTCACCGATGGGCGACCGACCTGTGGCGATATTGTCGCTCCCCAAGCGATCATCCAGGACATCGTGCATCGAAACCGTTTTCGGCACTTGAAGGTCAACACGATAGGCATCGCGGTTGATGGACCGATGCAACAGTTCCTGCAAACTCTTGCCGAAAACACCGCGGGTGAATTCCGCCAAAGCGAGTGATCAACCTCGCACCACCGCTTTGACCAATTGGATCACTTGCTGGGAAAGTTTTTGCCATCGCTGCTCGCTCAGCCGCTGGTAAAACGCTTTCAGGATCGCGGCCGAGTGCCCCGAATTTAAGTGATCGATCAATTGCGGCACCACTTCATCGGCCACACTCGACGGCCACTGGTGTTCATCACCGGTATAAACGCACGCGTAACCGGAGATTTTCGAGCCGAAGATCTCCTTCAGATACTGCACCGCCGCAGCCATCGATTCTTCTTTCAACGAGTGCGGGTTCCGCCAATCGTAGGGGGGTGACCATTCACGCACCGGGCGCAACAAATCGACGTGCGTCAACACGGCAATGATCGGTGGTGGTCGCAAATGTTTCTGTTTCGTATAGAAATTTTCGATGTCATTGAGCAACTGTCGATCGGACTCGCGTGCTGGAACATTTGCCGCCATCACCAAGAGAATCACATTGGCCGCCTGGGTCGCCGTGCGGATCTCTCGCAACTGGGACTCGCTCACGTCCGCCTCGTGATACCCCGGCGTGTCGAGTAGCGTTAATTGGTTTTTTGAACCAGGGAGCGTGTAGTCAAATCGCTGAACTTCACGGGTCTGTGGCAAAATACTTGCGGTGGCAACTTGGTCGCCCATCAAGGCGTTGATCAAACTCGATTTGCCCGCTTTGACCTGTCCCATCACCGCGATCGTGGTGGATACCTCTTCCAGTTTCTCAATCGTGGCCATGTCGCCACGCGATTGGTGCGACATCGTAGCCATCGATGCGAATTGAGAGCGATAATGAAGTGAACCACCACGCAAGCGACCACTGTACATTTCAATCAGGTAATAACCGAGCTGCCTCAGGTATCGTTGATAGAAACGTCGCACCAGTTCCTTCTGTAACTCGACCGTGACGCGGGACGATTTTCTCCACAGCGGATACGCCAAGAGCTTGCTCGGATTCACGATTGCCGATGCGACGAAGAATACTTTTTGGGCAACGTCCAAAGCGTTCATGATCCCCGGAACTTGCTCGATTTGTCCCACCGTCGCGATGGTGCTGCCGGGGACATGATCCAGCGTCCACTGCTCGAGATCCTCAACGGCCAGATGGATCACACTAAGTATTTCCACAAGCGTCAGCGGATGAAGTAGTTTGTCGCCTTGCTCGGCGTGATAGTGACTGGCCAATCGCTGCGCCAACTGCTGCGCATCGGCGAGATATCGGGTGAAATCGGTCAGCGAATGCCCATCCACATCATCGACTTCGGCTCGAAAAGCTTCCACAATTGCGATGGCGGCCGTGTCTTGGGGAGTCCAGAACGTTGGTGCCTTGATCGGTTTTCCGTGGACTGAATGGTGGTGTTTGGCAGGTTTCCACCAATAGCCGACCAACCACGCGGCCAGCCACATCAGCGGCAGAATCCAAAAAACCCGGTAGAACCAGCCCGTTTGATAGATCGCCATGGCCCCCAGGACCATGTAGACAATCACCGGCAATGTCCACAACAAGAACAAGACTGTCACTCGTGGACTCAATCGTCGAAGCCAACTCATTTGGCGCTCCACAATTCATGGCCGCGGCGAAGTTGTTCGGCGAATATATTTCGGAGTTGCTCTGGGGTCGGAACATTGCCTTTTCGCAAATCGGCAAAGTACCAATCCCACGACATTCCCAGAGCATAAGTGAACGCGAACGAACTAGCCGCTCCAACTGCCATCCCGGCAAACGGAATGAATTTTAGCACGCCTCGTATGGCTAATCGAAAGGCGACTCGGGATCCGGCGGCGCTGCTGAGCACGGCCCATCGAGCGGGCGTGATTTCTTGGTCGTAAATGTTGGCGACCTTCATTGCCAGATGAGCCTGAATGCCCAGCACCACAGGAATGTCGACCCAGGGGACCGGCACGGCGCCAGCGGTCGCCGCTAACGCACTCGACGCTAACACTTGCCATCTCGCCCGCCTCTGACGTGATGACGTCCCTTTGGCCCCTTCGTCATTGAGTGCGAGCAAGGCTTGGCGATACGCGTGTGGCAGCTGGTCCAAGATTGCCTGTTTGAGTCGCCCCCCACCAAAGTCAGGATCCGCAAAACCGTCTTCGACTTGGGTTAGATCGACCGGAATCAACGCGTCGTAGAGTCCATCGAACTGGATGGCTTTCTCGTCAACCAAAGTCTTCAGTGCCGCCGGGATCGACGAGTCCAGTGCATCGTGCGACTGGTCGAATGGATCGGGCCCGTCCGAGAGGTCCAGTGTTCCGGTAGCTTCGTGCAAACAAGTGACCACCAGCAACACGGGCCGATCGGGGGACGATTGACGGATGCGTCGCAACGGCCCGAGCAAGCTTTGCAGCGCGTGGTCCGTTACCCGCACCGTGACAATCATCAGCTGGGTTGATGTCGAAAATCGCTGGATGTCTTCGCTCGGATCGTAGGCGGCCTCCGCCAAACCGCGAGTATCGAGAAAGGTCAGCAATGGTTCGTCGGAGTCTGGAAAATCAAATCGCGTCGACGTGGTCGTCTCGGGTCGATAGCCTTCGCCAATGGTGGCTGCCTCGGCTCCAGTCAGAAACCTTACGACGCTGCTCTTTCCACTCCCCGTCTTGCCAAACATCCATATTTCCGGCACCGGCGTCCGTCGCAGCAACTCTTCGAGCTGTTGTTCGTATTCCGCGTCCGGTACCGGATTCACGCCGCGCCAATGCCACCAAGAATTTCCCATCAACGCTGCGTATTCCCGACTACTTGCTTGAACCAGATACGTTCTCATTGCGAGTGCTTGATTGTAACAACCACTCGCCACAAGCGTCACACGTCATCGAAGTGAACGTCTCAGTCTTGCCCCGAATCGCCGCGACGATGGATTACCAACTGCGTCGCATATGCCAGGACATCGATGGCAACGTCCGCGACGATCGCTCGTCCCTTCGCTAGCCAAGCGGCGGCGAACGACCACACCGCAATCCATTCCATCCAAAACAGAAAACTGTATTGGTTGAGCCACTGTTTCCAATGGCTCGACATCAGGAATAGATAGCTGCCCATCGTGATCATGCTCAAAAGAATTACCGCGCCGCTAACCCGGTAGATGAAACTTCGCTCTTGCAGGTGAGGGTCTTGCTCAAACCGTGAATCACGCGGGAAGTGATACAGCGAATAAAACGCGAGCGTTAGAAAGAACACGCCGCCGCTAAAGGTATGCAAGTAGCCGTGCAGCGATTTTTGCATGAGTGGATCACTGTTAAAATCCAGCGGAAAAAGCGCCACGCCCAATGCAGACGCGCCACCAATGTTGGCAGTCCAGTTCTCGATCCAGTCGTATCCGCGGTAGCAAAACAAAAACACTCCGATCGAGCAGAGGGTGCCGACAAAGATGTCTCGCATGCTGGTGTGGTAGTAGCTGCTCATGTTTTCTTGGACCGAAATGCCCGCCAACCATCCGCCCACCAATAACATGACCGGCAGCGCGAGACCGCTGACCCCAATCGCTCGGCGGATCGTGAGATACGAAACGACAAGTACATTCGTTTTCTCGGGAAGTTCGGGGATCACTCTTGCTCGCATGGGACACGTAGATGAAGCGTTGTCGAACAACGGGTACCTGACGGAGTCTATCGGATCGAAAGCGAGCTTTGCAGCCGCAATCGGCCCGGCCATGACTCCGTTGGCGCAGCCGATCTGACTGAGTCGCGGTTGAATACGCGGGCTGGTACAATTTCCATCGGTCGCCACGAGGGTGCTTGGGGCTGTTTTGCAAACCAGCACGACACGGCGCCATGTGCTGGTTTCACGAGGCAAAAAGTTGATGTCCTATGAGCACGAGTGTCGAGAAGCCGGCGGAACTCAAGCTGCCAAGCCCACAGCGAGATCCCTTGGCGTCGCTGCGAATCGAACGCCCTGAGTCGCGTCCAGAGCGCCCGCCACGACGAGGTCGTTGGTGGATCGCATTATTAATTTTGCTTGCTGCGGCCGGAGCGACGTTCCGATACGGGGCGACTCACGGCTGGAGTTTTCCTGGATGGATGAATGTTGCCGAGACGAGTTCGAGCTGGGTACCGGACATCATCCAAAACCGACCCGAAGCTCGCCTGGTTTCGGTGGTCGTGGAAAAAGGCCAGTCCGCCGATGCCGTCGTCGTTGCCACTGGGTATATCGAGTCGCGACGCCAGGCGAAAATTGGCGCACGTGCCCCCGGTCGTATCGAAGTGATTCACGTCGAAGAAGGAAAACGCGTCAAGCAACATGAGTTGTTGGCCGTGCTAGAACACGCCGACCTCGACGCATCGCTCAACGCCGTCAGTGCGACGGTGGCGGGCGCTAAGGCGGCGATCGCTGAACAAGAGATTCTCATTGAACAAGCCCAGGTCGCCTGGAAACGGGCGGAAGCACTGTGGAGCCAGCGCAGTGTCGCCGAGTCCGAGCGAGATGAAGCAAAATTCACCTACCAATCGGCGGTGGCGCGAAAGAATTCGCTGGCTGCGGAACTCGCTCTCGCCGAAGCTCGCCGCGCCGAAGCGGAACAGGTAAAGGAGAACATGTTCATCCGCGCACCCTTTGACGGCACCATCATCTCCAAAGATGCGGAAGTCGGCGAATCGATTCTGCCCGGCGGCATGGGTGAAGCTTCCGGGCGGGGCAGCGTCGCAACCATCGCCGATCTGGAGCACTTGGAAGTCGAATGCGACGTCAAAGAAGACTACATCACACGAATCGCCGATGGCCAGCGGGCCGAGATCGCGATCGATGCGGTACCGAATCGGCGCTACGACGGAAAAGTGAGAAAGATTATCCCAATGGGTGATCGTGCGCGTGCCACCATCAAAGTCCAGGTGACCATTGTCGATTCGGATCAGTACCTGTTTCCGGAGATGAGCGGCACGGTTTACTTTCTACCGCTGGACGGCGAAGCGTCGAACAGCGATGAACCGCGATTGTTTGTCCCCAGCGACGCGATCGTTACGGACGCCACCGGAAGCGTCATTGCCTTCACGGTCGATTCCACCGGTCGCGCTCGAAAGCTACCTTTGACAGTCGGCGAAGCGCGTGATGGTCGCACCGAAGTGCTCGGCGGCTTGGAAGGTAACGAGCGATTGGTCCGCCGTCCAGGAACATGGGATGCCGGTCAATTGTTGAAAGTGGTCGAATAGCTTGTCATCTGCTCCAGTCCACAAGTCGACCCAGTCCACCAATTTTGAATTCAATGAGGCCCATTGTGTCTGAGACTGTCCTGGAACCCATCGTTCGCGTCGAAGATGTATGCAAGGAGTATCGTCGCGACGAATTCGTGATCAGCGTGCTTAGCGGCATGAATCTCTCGCTGCAAACGGGTGATTACGTTTCTCTCATGGGTCCCTCTGGATCGGGCAAGTCGACTTTGCTCAATCTGATTGCCGGATTGGACAGGCCCACGTCCGGCCACGTTCACGTGTGCGGCAGAGACTTGAGCCGAAGCGGTGAAAGCGAGCTCGCCGCTTGGCGAAGTCGGCACATCGGATTCATTTTTCAGCTTTATAATCTGATTCCCGTATTAACGGCCTATGAGAATGTCGAACTGCCACTGACGCTCACACACTTGAATCGCAAGCAGCGCGACCAACAGGTGCGAGCGGCGATGGAGGTCGTGGGATTGGCAGATCGAATGGACCACTATCCACGTCAACTTTCGGGTGGCCAGGAGCAGCGGGTTTCGATTGCCCGCGCGATCGCGACCGATCCCACCTTGATCGTCGCCGACGAACCGACCGGGGATTTGGACGCTAAATCCGGCGGAGAAATTCTCGACCTGATGACGCGACTGAACGAAGAATTTCAAAAGACGATCATCATGGTCACGCATGATCCCCATGCCGCCGAACGAGCCAAACGAACGCTATTGTTAGAGAAAGGCGTTCTCGTTCGTGAGACTCTGCAATCAAGAAGCCATGTCGCGAGTTAAACGGACCATGCAACTACTGAAATACATTTGGCGCAACGTTGTCCGCAACAAACTTCGTTCGACTTTAACGATGCTCTCGATCGCCTTTAGTTTGTCCTTGATGACGGTCCTTTATGGTTACCTCGAAATGCAAGAGGCATGGGGAAAGGAGGCAATCAAGAAACAACGCATTGTCGTCATGAACAAGCAAGGTTTCTCGGGACGGTTGCCGATCGCGTATGTCGAGCGAATTCGAGGTGTCGAAGGCGTTATCGATGCGGTCCCGTATTCCTGGTTTGGTGGAAATTACCAAGAGCAACAAATGCCATTCGCCCAATTTGGCACGGACCCCAAACACGTGTTCAATGTTTGGGATGAGATTAAAATCGATCCCACGGAGCAGGCCGCGTTCGAAAGCGATCGCCAAGCGTGTGTGGTCGATCGTGTACTTGCCGAAAAACGAGGCTGGTCCATCGGCGATCGCATTCCGCTTCAGGGGACTTTCTATCCCGTGAATCTTGACTTGAAATTGGTCGGAATGTTCGATTCGCCGACCTACAGCGATTCGATTTGGTTCGATTGGACTTACATGGATGAAGAGGTTCGAAAGATCGCACCCGAAGCATCCGGCAGCGCGGGAACCATTTTCGCCCGATGTGTTTCTTCAGAAGCGATTCCCGGCGTTGTCGGGGCGATCGATTCGCGATTCGTCAATTCGGAGAACCCGACTCGAACGCAAACCGAGGCGGCGTTTGCGCAGATGTTCGCCGATATGCTGGGCAACATCCAGGCCTACATACGCAACATCGCGCTGGCGGTGATTTTTTCGCTGTCGCTCGTGGCGGGAAACGCCATGGCAATGTCGATGCGCGAACGCACGACCGAAGTCGCGGTGCTCAAGGCGATCGGTTTTTCACGGCCCCGAATCCTAGCAATGGTCCTCGGCGAATCGACGATGATCGCGCTGCTCGGTGGAATCGCGGGTATCGCCGCTGGTTCGTTTTGCCTGCACCTGCTGCACTCGGTGAGCGCCCAATTTTTTCCGCTGACGTTTTTGGATTTGGCCGGGCCTTGGCTGATTGCTCTTTGCTTGGTCGCCACCGGCATCGGGCTCGTCAGTGGTGTAGTGCCAGCCGCCCAAGCGGCTCGGTTGTCCGTGGTCGATGGTTTGCGAGTGATTTAAACATGATTCCGCTCAAATACAATTTTCGCAACCTGCGTGTCCGCTGGGTCACCACGCTGATGACCGTCTTGGGGACGGGGCTGGTGGTTTGGGCATCGGTGCTCACGTTCGGATTGGTGGACGGATTGGATCATGCGTTGGTGAGTACCGGTGATCCACTGGATCTCATCGTGCTGCGAAAAGGTGCCAACGATGAAACGTCCAGTAGCCTCGAAACCCAAGCGGCAAGCGAAATCGCGAATCTGGCGGGTATCGCTCATTCACCCCAGGGTGAGCCGCTGTGTTCTCGCGAATTTGTGACGATCCTAACCAAGCCACGTCGAAACCAGGGTGGCACCACGAATGTAATCGTTCGTGGCCTGGAGCCGGTCGGTCGTACGCTGCGTCCAAGTTTCCGGATCGCCGAGGGACGCGATTTGAAACCTGGCGTCAATGAAGCCATCACCAGCCGCCAAATGGCCAGTCGCTTCGAAAATCTGGGCCTCGGTGAGTCCTTGGAGATCAACAACATCGACTTTCGCATTGTCGGATACTTTGAAGCGGGAGGTAGCGCGGCCGAATCCGAGGTTTGGACCGACCTGAGAGACCTCGCGACTTCCCAGCGACTCCCCAGCGCTATCTCGGTGGTTAACTTGCGTGCCGAAAATGATGATGCGCTGCAACAATTGACGACGCGAATTCGCGACGACGAGCAATTCAAATTGAAAGCGGTTAGCGAAACGGCTTACTTCGATGAACAAAAAAGTGCATCGATCGCGATCAAGTTTGTGGGGATGGTGATCGCCGGTTTCTTGACAGTCGGGGCAATGTTCGCTGCCGCCAACACCATGTTTGCCGCGGTGGCGAGCCGCGGGCGTGAGATCGGGACCTTGCGGGCACTGGGGTTTCGCCGTCGCAGTGTATTGCTCTCGTTCATGCTTGAGTCGTTACTGATTTGTTTGTTGGGCGGCATGCTGGGGTGCTTGGCCACATTGCCCTTTCATGGGTTGTCGACGGGGACCGCGAATTGGGCAACGTTCAGCGAAATTACGTTCGCGTTCCGGTTTGGTCCGATGGTGCTCATCCAAGGCATGTGCTTGGCATTGGCGATGGGATTGATCGGCGGACTGTTCCCAGCGGTTCGTGCGGTGCGATTGAAAATCATCGATGCACTTCGACAACGTTGATCGTCCCGCAAGAGAAAACCACTCTCGGTCGTCTTAGGGGCGGTGTGGTTTTGGCACGCGAGATCGACTGCCACCGCCTGCTCCCTTGCGTCCTTTGCGTTGTTTACCGGTGGCCCGGCTGGGGTTCTTGTCCAGCTCGACTTCCGAGAGTGGTTTACCGACATGATCTTTGAGTTGCAGTACGCGATCGCGAATCGAGGCGGCTCGCTCGAACTCGAGATTCTCGGCGGCTGCCAACATCTCTTGTTCGAGTGCCTCGACGTACTCCAGCGTGATGTAGATGGCGTTTTGATCTTGCTGCGCTTCTTCGTTAGTTCGCCGCCGCTTCGCCGCTTCGTTTTCGATTCCGGCATGAATTTTCTTCTTCACCGTCGCGGGGGTGATTCCGTGTTTGGAATTGTAAGCTTGCTGAACCGTGCGTCTTCGCTCCGTCTCACTGATCGCCAACTTCATCGAATTGGTGACTTTGTCGGCATACAAGATCACTTTCGAGTTCACATTACGGGCGGCACGACCGATCGTTTGAACCAAACTCGTTTCGCTTCGCAGAAAACCTTCTTTGTCCGCATCAAGAATCGCGACCAGCGACACTTCGGGCAAATCGAGACCTTCTCGCAATAGGTTGACACCGACGAGACAATCGAAATGTCCCGATCGCAATTCTTGTAACAAATCGACACGCTCAAAGGCGTTGAGCTCACTGTGCAACCAACGACAACGCACGTTTTGCTCTTGGAGAAACGTCGAAAGGTCTTCGGCCAATCGTTTCGTCAGTGTCGTTACCAACACGCGTTCGTCTTGTTCGGCACGCAATCGAATTTGATCGAGCAGGTGATGAACCTGTCCCCGCGCCGATACGACTTCGATGACGGGATCCAATAATCCCGTGGGGCGAATGATTTGCTCCACGACTTCACCGTTCGTTCGCTCCAATTCGTAGTCGCCCGGCGTGGCGCTAACAAAGCAGATCTGCTTGGTTGCTGATTCCCATTCCTCAAACTTGAGCGGCCGATTGTCCAAGGCACTCGGCAATCGGAAACCGTGCTCGACAAGCGTCATCTTGCGGCTTCGATCTCCCGCGTACATCGCGCGTACTTGCGATACGGTCACGTGGGACTCGTCGACAAACGTCACAAAGTCTTCCGGATAAAAGTCGTACAACGTATCGGGTGATGAACCCGGTGGTTTTCCAGAGAGAGGTCGGCTGTAGTTCTCGATGCCGGGGCAGTGACCGACTTCGGTAAGCATTTCCAAGTCGAAACGAGTCCGCGCTGACAATCGCTGGGCTTCGAGCAATTTGCCTCGACTCTGAAACAACTCGACCTGCTCTTTGAGCTCCTCGCGAATCATGTGAATTGCACGTTGAATGCGATCCTCCGGCATCACAAAGTGTTTCGCGGGATAAATGAAGACGTGATCGAGTGTGCGAATTGTTTCGCCCGTCACGGGCTTGATGATCGAGATTTGTTCGATCGTGTCGCCCCACATTTCGATGCGATAAGCGAACTCCTCGTACGATGGCCACAACTCGATCGAGTCGCCGCGAACGCGGAACTTTCCTCGCTCGAAAGCAATATCGTTTCGCTCGTAGAGCACGTCGACCATTTTCAACAGCAAATGGTCACGACGGGTCGTGTCCCCTTTGTGCAAACCGACAACAAGTTGCTTGTAGTCTTGGGGTGAACCGAGACCATAAATACTGCTGACCGAAGCGACGATCACCACATCACGTCGGCTCACGAGCGAGCTGGTTGTGGCTAACCTCAGCCGATCAATTTCTTCGTTGATCGACGAATCTTTTTCGATGTAGACGTCACGCTGGGGAATGTAGGCTTCGGGTTGGTAGTAGTCGTAGTAGCTCACAAAATAGTGAACCGCGTTCTCGGGAAAGAACTCGCGAAACTCGCTGTAAAGTTGCGCCGCGAGCGTCTTGTTGTGGCTAAGAATAAGTGCCGGCCGTCCGATGTTGGCAATCACATTTGCCATGGTGTACGTTTTGCCGGTTCCGGTGGCCCCCAACAGCACCTGGGCCCCTTTGCCACTTTGAAATCCTCGCGTCAAAGCCTCGATCGCCGTCGGCTGGTCGCCCGCCGGCGGAAACGGACTTTGCAAATGGAACTTGGCGGGAGGCAATGATTCGATCGATTCAGATTCCGCAGCGGACATGCACTGTTCTCCACTTCCAACATACATTCGAAACGAATCGTCCCCACCACTTGCCGAATCAATCCTAACCGATCATTGGGATCGGACGAAGGATCCCCCCTCGGCTGGACTTTCCTCCACGTCCGCGCTCGTTGCGGTCGACCCAGGAACGCTTGTCGGAGCGGCTTTGACGAAACAGTAGTCACGCAGTCCCGCGATGCTCTTGTCGCCGATCCCGTGAACACGCGCAAGGTCGTCTAGTGAACGAAAAGGTCCGACTCGCTCGCGGTTTTCAACGATACGTCGAGCAAGCGTCGCACCGACCGCGGGTAAAAGCGACAATTCACGCACGTCGGCGGCATTCAAGTCGACCTGCAAAAGCGGCGTCAATTGTCCAGATTTGGACGGCACCGACGCCGGACCGTGATCCGTGAACATCCAAATCCCCAGAGCACTCACGATGGCGATCCCCATCAAGAGCCGCTGGGTTCCGATGCGGTCAAACGGCGTGTCGTGTCGGACTTGGTCCCCGCGAGCTTTCATAGCGAAATGTTATAACTCAGCTAGAGCCTGTGTAATGCCACCGGTGGAAGCGACTCCACCTTTCTTAAGAAATGAGCCACGCTAGCAATGGAAGATTACGCACCCGTTCAAGTCGACGAAGCGATGCAGCAAGATGTCATCCACTTGGTACGTCTGGCGATTTCAGAAGATCTCGACCGGGCGATGGACTGGACCACCGTCTGTTTGATTCCCCCGGAAATTCGTGGCGGTTGCCAAATCGTCTCGCGTCAAAGCGGCATCGTGTCGGGCCTCGCGGTTCTCCCCTGGGTGATTGCCGAATTCGATGCGGATATCGAATTGAAAGTGCTCTGTGACGACAAGGATCGCATCGAGTCCGGGACCGTACTGGCAAAGCTGAGTGGCAATGTCCGCGACCTGCTCACCAGCGAACGCGTGATCTTGAACTTGCTCAGCCGGATGTGTGGAATCGCGACGTTGACCGATCGCTACGTGGCGAGCCTCCGAGGGACTCGATCCAAGCTTTATGACACTCGCAAAACGACGCCCGGTTGGCGGCGATTGGAAAAGTACGCAGTGCGGTGCGGCGGCGGTCGGAATCACCGAATGGGTCTCTACGACGGATTTCTGATCAAGGACAATCACTTGGCGCTCGCCAGCCACCACGCTGCACCACTCGAAATCGCCGGTGCAGTGGAACGGGCGATTCGTTGGCGCGGTACACAGGTTGAAAACATGACGGCACCGCGCATCGTCGAAGTCGAAGTCGATTCGCTCGCTCAACTTGAACGGGTGTTGCCGGTCGGACCCGACATCGTGCTCGTCGATAATTTCTCGCTTGACGATTTGGTCCAGGCGGTCGAGATGCGAGACAGGTTGGCCCCCGGCGTCGAACTGGAGGCTTCGGGAAACGTCCGAATCGATACGATCGCTGCCATTGCTAAAGCCGGCGTGGAACGAATCAGCTGCGGAGCCTTAACGCACCAGGCGACTTCGTTGGATCTTGGGTTGGACTGGTACGATTCATTTGCACGTGAACATTCTGCAACCTAGTTTTCGGCGGAAGGAGTTTTTCCTTCGAGTTTGTATTGCAACTCCTGATCTTCTCTTCTGCCATGCTGACCCGATCTGAGATCACCCAACCGCGACGATGGTGCGAATTCGTGCAACCGTTTCTTGACGCGTGCGCGATACTCACCTCGCTGGGCATCGTCCGTTGGCTTTCGCATGGTGAAATCGACGATGCGGCGCTTGCCCTCGGACTGGTCGCCGTCGTTGTGTTTCAGCTCGTATCGCAACTCACCGGATTACAACGTCGCGGGCAAAGCGGTTCACCCAACGAGGAAATCGCGACCATCGCGACGACGTGGACCCTCGCGGTTTTGGTGCTCGCCTTTCTCGCGTTCGCCACTCGTTCGGGAGCCTACTTCTCGCGTTCGAATATGCTCAGTTGGATCTTGATGGTTCCAGCCATGATCGGCCTGGGACGAATGTGCTTACGAATCGTCCTACGCGGCTTTTTGCGAAACGGCATTGGCGTTCGCAAAGTCGCCATCGCGGGTTTGAATTCGCTCGGCCGGCAAACCGTGGCCAACATTGCCGAAGAACCCTCGCTCGGCCTGGAAGTCGTCGGATTTTTCGATGATCGACGATCCGATCGCGATGCGCCTGCCGAAACGGAACCGATTCGCACGATTGGCGATCTCGACGAATTGGTGACGCTCGCGCGCGGCGGAAAAGTTGATACCGTCCTGATCACGCTGCCGATGCGTGCCGAGAATCGAATTCGATCCTTGTTGGATCAACTCAGCGATACGACCGCGTCGGTTTATATCGTTCCTGACTTCTTTGTATTCGAACTGCTCCATGCGAGATGGATTAGCATGGGTGGCTTGCCCGCCGTGAGTGTGTTCGAAAGCCCGCTGTTCGGTATCGATGGCGTTGTTAAGCGATTGGCCGATATCGCCCTGGCTGGCGCAGCTCTCATCCTCTTGGGCATTCCTATGCTCATCATCGCAATGTTGGTCAAGCTGACTTCCCCAGGCGCCATCTTCTTTCGTCAACGTCGATACGGACTCGACGGAAAAGAAATTCGCGTTTGGAAGTTCCGATCGATGCGAGTCTGTGACGACGGCGCCGTGGTCAAACAGGCCAGTAAGAATGATTGTCGCATCACACCGTTGGGTGCCATCCTCCGCCGAACGAGCCTTGATGAACTACCGCAATTGTTGAACGTTTTGGACGGAAGCATGTCACTGGTGGGGCCCCGGCCGCATGCGACTGCTCATAACGAACAATACCGTGGTCTCATTCGCGGCTACATGTTGCGGCACAAAGTCAAACCCGGGATCACCGGACTGGCGCAGGTCAACGGATGTCGTGGTGAGACAGAAACGGTTGAAAAGATGCAACGCCGAGTCCAATGGGATCACCAGTACATCCGCAGTTGGTCGTTGTGGTTGGACATCAAAATACTGTTCAAAACGCTCGCCGTTGCCTGGCGACAACCCGAAGCGTACTGAGCGCTGCACCGCCTACGCTCCGTCGTGGGGTAGAAACTCGTCGAGAGTTGAGCCAAGAATATCCAACAGTTCTGACTTCACCTTGGCCGTCAAATGCTCAAACCCCGTCGTCGTTTCTCGCGATTCCAACCGATCGCGCAGCTCACGTAACGTTGGCCGACGGACTTCGTCGGGCAACGCCGCAAAGGCCTCGGAATAGACCAGGTAGCTGCAGGGGTACCGAAACAACCTCGATTGTAAATCGAGCTCACGGAGTGTTCGCCCTCGATCGTCACGCGGACCACGATCCGAAAACTCGGCAGCAAATTGGCTCGTTCCACGCACGGGAGAGTCGAACGCGAGATCATTCTTCATGAGCAATCGGTCGACGAGCCGCTGGACCGCGGCAGCAATTCGTCGTTCGGCAATGTCACTCACGAACCCATCGGGTCGCTCGAGCAACTCATTCATCTGGTAGGACTGAGCCAGCGCCATCCGTGTCTCATAGTTCGCCGCCGCAATCGCATTATGCATCTGCGTTTGATGCTCGAGCACCATCAGGGCCACCAGATCGCTATCACTTGTCAAATAGGGATCGGTACGCACTAACGAAGATAGATCCGTACAATTGGCACCCGTTTCAAGATCGATATCCTCGGTCTGCTGGCGATCGACTGCGATGGTGTTCCCCATGTGTCGCATCGTTCCGTGCTCTCCGCTGACGTACCAGCCGCCAAATCGTTGGTGAAATGGTGTCGTGTTGTCAGTCGTATAAGTGCCACTACCAAGCAGCGGGTTGCCAATCGCATCCACAACGACGCTGCGCACCAAATATCCGGGAACGTCTTGCGTGCGGCTCGATGCGTGACACGTCAAACACTGACCACGATCTCGAACGATTCTCGGCGGCTCGTCGGCTTGCTGCTGGAGTGTGTAAAAGATCGCACCTTGTTTCGCGTCGGTCGCAGCAAGTTCCAACACGTCACCGTTCTGGCACCAACCGACGTAGACGTCATCGTTAAAGTACAGCGCGCGCGGCCGCCTGGGAGAAATACGATGCAGTTGCAAACTCGTCTTGCTAAAAACCAAAGTTTGCGAGCTTTCTGGAACGTTGAGGGCTTGCAGGACGCTGGATAGATATCCGTGTTCCCCATCAAACGCCAATGTTGCCGTTCCATCGTCCAGACGCTCGGCCAAACGAGCGACCGCGTCATTCACCGGCGCGTTTAAATAGTCGATTGGCGGTTTCTCGAACGAGGCGTTTTGTGCGTGCGCAACGTCAACCAGCCCGAAAACGGCGAGGCACGCCACGGCGATAGGGTACCCAAGGATGCGCTGGTTGGTTGACACCATTTCACCACACGGTCGAAGCTTTAGAAACGCGGTCAATCAATGTGACAATTGACATTCAAGCCAACCTACACCAATCAATTGTGCATATCAAGGTAGACGTTTCGCTCGTGCGACAATCCGGCACGTCTGGAGTCGATCGTCGTATCTCGTTGAACCACTTCGCCGATCTCGCCGCACAGCTATGGCGACGTCACAAACTCAGCGAGTTTCTCGGCCGCTAGCGGCTCTTTAGCGTCATGCGAGAATAGCGAATCCGAGGCCTCGAGCATCTGGTAAACGGTTCTTGCTCGACCACCGATCCTGCGTGAATCCGAGATGAGCATCGGGGTGGGAGCCGCCAAGGCGACGAGTGCATCGATATCCCCATACTTCACCGCGCCGGGAACAAAGTGGACATCGGTGTACGACGTGACATCGGTAAAGCGAAACCCGTCAAGCATGACGGCCGCGCGTGCGACTTGGTGCTCGGCAATCGCAGTCGCAGCAAGCGCCACGGGCGCCACCGTTCCGCTGCCGATCAAGGCAACGGGATCGGCGCTACGGTTTTTTGCATGCGTGATGACTTGCAGCAAATCTGCCGTTCGCTGGGCATCAAGAGTTCGGTTGTAACCAAACGTGAACGCCGCGTAGTGACGTTTGTCGTTGATCAAACGTTGTTTCGACCAATCGCCCAGTCGCTCGTACTCGCCCTGGCCATACAAATCCGGCAACATCACCGTCGCTCCCGAATCCAACAGCATTTTCAGCAGTCGGCTCTCGTCGCCGCCTGCGGCCAGTGCTCGATCACGTCCGCCGTCCAAACACCAAACGACGACTGGCCCCGATGTCGACTGGCCCTCGCGCTGGATGATCGTCAGGGGAATCAAGCCATTCTCGAATACCCGCTCCAAGTGACCATGAACCGCGCTAGCGCCCGTGACATTTTCACCTGCTCGAGATCGATCGATTTTCATGGGTGATGCGTGGAACTTCGCCGAATCGCTGACACTTAAGATGGTTTTCCAAGCTGTTCGCATCGACGACTGAAACGTCGCGATCTCGTCACTGGTGCTCGGCCAAAGCTCGTCGATCGCCAAATTCGCTTGAGCATTGAACCACTTGCACACTTCTCGCTCGTGCTCGGGACCGACCGTCGTCGGCTGGGGATGAGCCTCGTTCCAAACCTTGCCCTCCTCATCGGTGATGTGGGCGAAATCAGTTTCGATGATCGGTTCGGGCAATCCTAACGCCAGGTGTCGATTCATCCACGAATACATCAGCGCGCGAGTGACGTAATTGAAGCTGTGTGGAAACTCGGGAAAGTGGTCGCATCGCACATCGGCTTCGTCTCCCACAAGTCGATAGATTTGCTTGAGCTGCGGATAGCCATCGGTAATCATCTCGCGCGTCCAGTCATTGACCGCCGTCATCGCTTGCGGACGTGGGGCCATCAAAGCGGCCAGCTCAACATTGCCTGTATCGACTCGTAGAAGATTGCAATTTTCGCAGTAGCAACCACCCTGCATCGACGTCGACACCATTCCATTGGGAAAGGACACTTTGACACGTGGATCGATCGCTCCGAGCATGATGGTTTGTGTCCCGCCACCACTGTTACCCGTCACAGCCAAGCGATCGTCATCGACGTCGGGAAGCGACGCGAGAAAGTCCAATGCACGACTTGCATTCCAGAGCTGCAACCCCATGATCGATTGCAGTCGCATCTCCGCATCGATGCTGTACATCGTCCAGGTACTGGGCAGCGACCCGTCCGACGGACGCGTTTCTTCGGGGCGCGGATTTTGGTGCCGATGGGCGACTTCGAATGAAAACTGGACCGAGTCCGCGTAGCCTAGCATGTCAAAGATGAACGTCACGCAGCCCATTCGAGCCAATTGAGCACAGCGAGCGAGCTTTGGCATCTGTCCCGATTCGACATACTTTTCGCGACCGGCAGCAATCTCCTCCTGAATTCGCTTTTCATTGAACCGATCCATGCGACCGCCGTGCCCGTGCGGGCAAAGTACTCCCGGACGATTCCCCTGGACGTCGTTACCAAGTGGTCGAAACAAAAGACCAGTCACGTAGTGCCCAGGCAAACTTTCGAAGTAAACTTTTTCAATCGAAAATCCCTCTCGCTCGATGCGGCCATGGATCACCGCATTGAGCGGCGTTCGTTCTGGCTCCGGCCAAAGCCCGGTCGAAATCAGCAGATGCTGTCTCAGCTCGGCCGCTCGCGTTTCCCACTCTTGTTTAGTCGCGGGCACCTTCAACGGAAAATGTCCATCGAGAGTTTTTAGCTCGCCAGTCTGCACTTGCGAAATCGAGTCCTGCGCCGGTGAGTGACGCGATTCGACCAGCAATACAATCAATGCCAAAAATAATCCGGCAATCATTGGCAAGCGACACATCGTTGAACTTCTCTGACTGAGCGTGGGGAGAATCGATAACCACTCGCCCCATCATAGCCGCTCGAACTTGCGTCGGTTCAATCTTTGGGGTGCACAAAGCCGAGGTGCAACTCGCAATGGCGACATTGAAGTTTTTGGTGATCTTGTTGTGAGATATCGCCGAAAAAAGGATGTCGGGGAAGCAATTCCGATTCTTAAATCGGCGCATCGCTTCGCGAAAGTGCGTCAATCCTTCCTCCAGCGAGACCGGCTCCGACGGCCAAAAAACCGATTGAGCCTTTTGCGGCAATTTGAACCCAGGCTTTGGCGGCTTGTTGATCACCGAGTTACGAACTAACCGCCCAAAGATTTTTACCGGAAACGGGATCGCAGGCGCTGGTTTGAATCCCGTGACGATATCGAGGGTGCGAGCAAGATGTTCGAGAATTTGACCGAACGAATAAGCCCCCGTTGTCGTCACTTCGCCTTGTGCGAGTGATTCGACATCACGCACGATCTCGTCCATCGAATCAAAATGAAGGGTGCGGCGTTTCGCAGGCGAGTCGTTATCGGCCATAATCGTGCAGACCAAAACTTGAGTTGGATGGATCACTCCCGAGGCGTGACGCCCGATCGAGTCGGCGCGGCTGTTTGCACTATCAGTGTGCGGCATCACGCATCCGCCAGCAAGTCTCCACTCCCTCTACGAAGGCGACCAACCTATCTATGGATACCGTGATCACCGAGAATCGTGCTTCGATGGGCAACTGGGTCGCCGCGCAGGCGGCATCCGATTTGCGCCGGTCGATCGACCAAGCGGGTCGAGCAAATTTGCTGGTGGCGACCGGCGCTTCACAATTCGAAGTCCTCAGCTCCCTCGTTACGCAGCCCGGAATTGATTGGACCAAGGTGCACGCGTTTCACCTGGACGAATACATCGGGATCTCCGACCAGCATCCTGCGTCATTTTGCCGCTATTTGCGAGAGCGGTTTGTTAGCAAGGTGCCACTCGCGTCGTTCCATTATTTGCACGGAGATCAAGACCCGATCGTCACGGTCGAGAAAGCGTCTCGCATGATCCATGACGTCACGGTGGATGTGGCTTTGGTGGGCGTCGGCGAGAATGCTCACCTCGCTTTCAATGACCCGCCGGCGGATTTCGAAACACAGCAACCGTATTTGATCGTCGAACTGGACGAACTGTGTCGCAAACAGCAGGTCGGCGAGGGTTGGTTTGCGTCCCTCGAGGAGGTTCCCAAGCTGGCGATCAGCATGTCGGTGCAACAGATCTTGAAGTCACGTCAGATTTACTGCAGCGTTCCTGACGAGCGAAAGTCCACCGCGATCGCGGCCATGTTGTCTGGCCCGATCTCGCCCGAGGTGCCGGCGAGTATCTTGAGAAATCATGATCGCGCGACGCTGGTCATCGACACCGCTGCCGCCAGTCGGCTTAGCGAAAGCCAACTTGCACAAGCACGACGAGTCGAATGAGCGGTTACGTCGATCTACAACTCAACGGCTACTTTGGAGTCGACTTCAACGACGAGTCCGTGACCGACGCACAGCTCCTTCGAGTCTGTGAGCGGCTGGCAAAGGATGGCGTCGACTCAGTGCTCGCGACGATTATTACCGCGTCGCCTGAGCAGATGCTTGGCCGTGTTCGACGGGTCGCTGATTTCTGTGAAATCCACCCGACGGAATCTCGCGTCATTGCCGGATTTCATATCGAAGGGCCCTTCATCAACTCCAGCGACGGCTATGTCGGCGCGCATCCAAAGACGTGGGTGATGTCGGCTAATCTCGACCTCACCAAACGACTCATTGATGCGGCGTCAGGTCGTTTGCGGATGATGACGTTGGCTCCCGAGATGGACGCTGGCGCTAGCGTCACGACGTACTTAGTCAGCCAAGGAATACTCGTTGCGGGTGGCCACGGCAACCCAACTCGCGACGAACTTCGCCATTTCATCGATGCCGGACTTTCCATGTGGACGCATCTGGGTAATGGTTGCCCGGGAACACTCCCGCGGCATGACAACATCATTCAGCGGGTACTGAGCCTAGCCGAAAACCTGACCATCACGTTCATTGCCGACGGACATCATGTGCCCGCGTTCGCGCTGAGAAATT
This sequence comes from Pirellulaceae bacterium, assembly GCA_041741195.1. Lineage (GTDB taxonomy): Bacteria > Planctomycetota > Planctomycetia > Pirellulales > Pirellulaceae > JBBSJZ01. Next base: position 51,072 of record JBGSKM010000019.1, on the reverse strand, counting down.
ACATCCACCTTGCGCCTGCGGAGAACGTTGTCATCGTCAGCGACGCAATGCTTGCCGCGGGTCTCGGTCCGGGAAAATATCATTTCGCCGATCAAATGGTTGACGTGGACGAGGATGGGGCGGCGTGGAGCGAAGACAGAACTCACTTGGCCGGCTCCGCTGCCACGTTGTCACTCATGGAAGCGGTCCTGCGAAACCAAGTAGGCGCAACTGAGTCACAAGTTCAAGCGTGGATGCGAGACAATCCGCGGCGATTACTCGCCGCTGCCACCGATTCGTGAACGATTCACGCTGGTCGCCATCGTTAGCTAGCCCAATCGCAACTCATCAATCGTTAATTTCGCAATCATTCCAATCAGTTTGCGTTGATCGAGAGGTTTGGTGGTGTAGTCGGTGCAGCCGGCGGCCAAGCATTCGTCACGATCGCTGTTCATCGCGTTGGCGGTCAAGGCGACAATCGGTAATTGACAACCACGGGCGCGCAGTTCTGCCGTCGCTTGATAACCGTCCATCACGGGCATTTGCATGTCCATCACGATCAAGTCGATCATGGGTGAAGTTGGATTCACGATAAAGGCAATCGCTTCCTGACCGTTCGTCGCCGTGTAAACCGTTCCGCCGGCTTTTTCGATGAAGTGCTGAGCCAAGTAACGAATGTCACGACGATCATCGACCACCAACACAGTCGCCGACAATTGAATTTCTTCCGCGGGCGGGTCGGAACTTGTGCTGACGTTCAAATTCGGTTGGATCAATCGCCCGGCATTGGCGACATTCAATGTCAACGTGAATCGACTGCCCTCGCCGATAACGCTTTCCACCTCCACGTTGCCAGCGAGTGCGTGTGCTAAACGACGACAAATGGTCAAACCGAGACCCGTGCCGCCGACGGAGCGGGTCGAAGTATTGTCGACTTGTGTGAAGGGCTCGAAAAGCGATTGCAACTTATCGGCGGGAATCCCAGACCCGGTATCGATGACATCAAAGTGCAGTTGATGTTGAGGCTCGTCGTAACGGACAACGACTTTGACTTCGCCTCGGTCCGTGAACTTGATGGCATTTCCGACAAGGTTCAATAGTACCTGACGCAATCGTATGGGGTCCGTGTCAATGGTCTCGGGTACCGGACCGTCAAATTCAATCCTTAGCGGCAACTCTTTTTCAGCCGCTCGCACATCCATCAATGAACGGATATCGCCGACGATCGCGTCGGGGCGAACCGGGACCCTCTCGATCTCCATCTTGCCCGCGTCGATTTTGGATAGATCGAGAATGTCATTGATGATATTGAGCAGAAAATTTCCATTGCGACGGATCGTTTCGACGAGTTGAACGTTGTCCGGATCTTTCAAGTGTTCTTTCAAGATATCGGCGTGGCCGAGAATCGCGGCCATGGGAGTTCGTATCTCGTGCGACATGTTCGCCAGAAATTCACCCCGGGAACGATTGGCGGATTCGGCAGATTGCTTGGCTCGCTCGAGCGACTGCTCAAATATTTTTCTCTCGGTAATGTCTTGAACCGTTCCCACAACACGGACCACACGCGAGTGTTTGCCTTCGACTTCGCGGATCGATCGACCGGTGTCGATTACCCAGCGAATCTCGCCGGAGGGTCGAATGATGCGAAACACATTTGAATGACGCTCCGTGCCGGTGGGAGAGGTCGCTTGCTCGACACATGCCGTTAGTCGATCGCGGTCTTCATGATGCACCGTGGACAGGACGGCGGTTCGACTCGGGATTTGATCAGCACCCCAACCAAATATTCGATAAAGTTCCTCAGACCAAACAAACTGTTCGTTGGCAAGATTGTAGTCGTAGGTTCCGAAACCGGTGGTCTCGGCAGCCAACCGCAAGCGACTTTCGCTCGCTTCCAGCTCCGCGGCACGTTGTCGCAAAGATTCCTCGGCGACGCGGCGATCCTGAACATCAATGACACTGCCGACATATCCGAGAAAGTTCCCAGTTTCATCAAATCGGGGTCGACCCGCGTCAATGGCCCAGCGATATTCTCCGGATGCCGTGCGGAGTCGGTAATCATAGGCGAACGAGACTTGTTGATGGAGCGAAGCCATGACCACGCGAGTCGACTCCTCACGATCGTCCGGGTGAACCATGTTAAGCCACCCGATGCCAAGACCTTCGCTTTGGGGTTGACCGGTAAACTGAACCCAACCGCGGGACAGAAATGTGCATTGATGATTGACATCGGTGACCCACACCATTGCCGGCGCCGCATCCGCCATCGTCCGAAAGTACTGTTCGCTGCGACGAATGCTTTCGTTCTCCTGCTGGCGTTCGGTCGCATTGTAAAAGTAGCAGGCGACTCCGTAGCGACCATCCGGCAGCGCCAATCGTTCGAGCTGCCACTCGTACGACTCAGCCGTTCCTATGTCACTGCGCAGCTCCACAAATGGTGGCGCGAAATACTTTTCACCCGTTTCCAAAGTGTGGCGAAAGTGCCACAAAATCTCTTCGGCAAACCGGGATGGCCAAATCGTGTGCATGATCGTCGCAAAGTCGTGTCCGATCATCGGATCAAACTGCTCAAACACTTTTCTCGCGCCCGCGCTGACGTACCGAAGTGTCATGTCAGCATCGACGACGTAGATGCCAAAAGGATTGTTTTCCAGTAGATGCGAGAATGTTTCTCGCGATCGACGAAGGTTTTCCTCCGCACTCCGGGTATCGGTAATGTCTAGCGCGGCAAGCAAGCCCGACTTTGGCTTGCGAACGCCATCCAGGTCTTCAAAGAATACCCGCTTCCGAATACTCAGCCACCGAACGGCTCCGTCGCGATGCAAGACACGATGCTCCAGAGCCACATCCGCGTTTCTACCGAGATCCAGCGATTGGGCACTCAGCGAAGCAAACTCTTCTCGCTCATTTGGATGAAAGCGACTGTAGATCAGCTCGCGAGGAATCGCTTTATTAGCCGGAATATCAAACAACGTTGCCGCTTGATCGTCCGCGATGGCCAAGTTGGTTTGATAGTCGATCTGGATCACACCCAGCGAAGTCATCGACAACGCCAGCCGTAGTTGCTGCTCGGTCGTGTTGAAAGTGCTCAAATTAGCTCCTTATCCACTCGCGGCATTCTCGTCGCACACCCAGAATAACTTATGAAATGTCAGCAGGAAAATTGTCGTCCACCACATGAACAGAAGCATCAGCAGGCAGTTCGACTTCACAAGCCGTTGGAGCGTCATAATCGTGCAAATCATCGTCGTGCAACAGCTCCAACAGGTTCTGTTCAATGGTCATACAAATGCCATCCAGTGGCAGAAAATCGATTCGGCTGGGATGGAAAGGGTTTTGCAGTTCCATCCCAATTCGATCCAGAGCCAACAACATGTACGCCAACACCATGATGAACAGTGGTACCAGCCAAGATTGATTCTCTTCGTCCAATCCAGAAAATCCACCAAATGTACCTTCGAAATCCTGAAGTAGCGTGAACGGCAGGGCGGTGAGAAAGATGAAGATGAACTGACGGACTTGGATGGCGCCGGATCGAGCCAGCGGCGTTTTCAGAATTCGCTCGCATCCGCCGAGATAGTCGATCAGTAGCGCCCTTTGCTTCTCCGCCTCAATGAAAGCGAACCCATCCATTCCGTCTCGCCTTGCCTCGGCGAGCATGGAGGCGATCTCACGCGAGACGGCGTCTGGCAGGTGCGAGTTGCTGAGCAACCATTTGATCTGCGGTTCGGTCAACAGTCGCTCCAGCTCGGGAAGCACCCGTTCGCCCCGCAACGATCGTTTGGTGACGTGCGGGAAGGCAGCGACCCAGCGGATGAAATGTTCTCTCCATTTTTGGTTCGACGGACCATAGGCTAGCCCTGCGATGGCGAGGTTTCGAGACTGGTTCACAATCCCTCCCCACAATTTGCGGGCTTCCCACCATCGATCGTAGCCAGCATTCAGACGCAAAACGAGCAACAAGCCAAGCACCGCACCCGCCACTTCGAAAGGCCCCGCGGGAACGGTAATGTGCGACTCAAAGTGACGCGAGACCAACTGGCTCATGAACACGATCGCGGATGCGAGCACGCCAAAAGCGATCACGTCGAAAAAGATGCGTGGCCCGACGGATCCTCGTATCAAGAACGTGCCCAGCCAATACGAATACGCAAGCGGCTTGGCTTCAACAGGTGGCTGAGGGGAGAGATTCAAATCTAGTTTCCGGGATAACGAAACGCACCATCGCTTCCGCGACTCTGAACAATGACAGCACGTTCAGCGGAAGAATCGCCGGTCAGGCATGTCAAAATGCCATTAAGCTATTCCCATGCGGTCGAGCAAATGCGATACCGCCCCCATCATCCCCGCCACTTTGGTCCGGAACGTGCACGTTTGCAAACGTTCAAGCTCTCGATGAGAGTATGCAGTTTCTCTTTCAACAAGGCGACTAGTCATGAACTGGGATCAAATCAAAGGCAAGTGGAAACAGGCAAAGGGACAGGCTCAACAAAAATGGGGCGAGTTGACCGACGATGACCTTGACCGAGTCCAGGGGCGACGCGAGGAACTCGTCGGTGTGGTCCAAGAAAAGTATGGCATCGCGAAAGACGAGGCCGAAAAGCAGGTCAAGGAATTCGAAACTTCCTGCAACTGCTAGTCGGTATTGTCGATTTTGATCAGCGGCACGCGATAGGCGAAATTTAGCCACATGGACGGCGCCTTGTCCGGGAAACTACACGCGACATGTTTACGAGGCGTAACGCGTATTTATACTTTGCGCACCGGTTGCTCTGATTCCGCTCGCCTAGTTGCCAACCTTCTCGCCTATGCCCACCGTCGACGAAGTCCTCCAGCAAGGTTGGCAATTGCACCAGCAAGGGCGAGTTCACGACGCCGAACGCGTCTATCGCAACGTCTTGAGTCATCTACCGCGACATCCATCGTCGCTGGTTTATTTGGGGATTGCCCTTTTTGACCAGCGACGTTTTGATGAGTCAGCGGCAGCCTATCGCCTAGCCCTCAATGAGCAGCCTCACTTCCCCGTCGCCTGGAACAATCTCGGCAATTCGCTCCGCATGCTTGGTCGCGTCGACGAGGCAGAGGCTTGTCTCTCCCAGGCGCTTGCGCAACAGCCCGGTTATCTGTCGGCACTCAAGAACCGGGGTACCCTTTGGGTCTGGGCGTGAGAGGTACAGCGTGGTTTGCATTGGTATGAAGAAGGATTGCGAGTCGATCCCCAACACGCGGAGTTGCACCGAAATTTGGGTGTGATTTACTTGTTGCTGGGTCGCTACGATGTCGGTTGGCCAGAATACCGTTGGCGATGGCAAATGCCGGGTCTGTCGCGTCCCACATGTCGTGCACCCCTGTGGACAGGCCAGGACTTGCAGGGAAAGTCAATTTTGCTGTATCCCGAACAGGGACGCGGCGACGCAATTCAGTTCATTCGTCTGGCACCCATTCTGGCAGAATGTGGCGCGGACGTCGTCGTTCAGTGCGACCCGGCGATGGTACCGATCTTCTCGTGCGTCCATGGCATCAAGTCGCTCATCCCGATGGGGACCCCAATTCCGCTCGTGGATTACCAGGCATCCTTGATCGAAGCCGTCGATTATCGATTCCAGCAGACTGGAGAATTGCCCACCGGTATGCGTGAGCCCAATGATTGGTCGGAATCCACATCGAGTGACAAATATCCCGGCAAGTACATTCAATTGCCTGTGTCATTAGTCGACTATTGGAAACATTGGCTCTCGACCCAGATCCCAGGAAGAAAAGTTGGTATCAATTGGCAAGGTAATCCGGATCACCATGCGGATGTGTATCGCAGCGTTCCTCTGGAATCCATGGCACCGCTTGCCACACTGGATCAAACCACGCTGGTGAGCCTGCAATTCGGCTACGGGTCCCAGCAATTGGAATCGTGTTCGTTTGGTGACCGAGTGCTGCGATTACCAGCACCCTTGGACACCAGCGGCGGTGCATTCATGGATACCGCTGCGATCATCCAGTCGCTCGATGCGATCGTTACTAGTGACACTTCGATTGCTCATCTCGCGGCGGCGTTGGGAAAACCGGTCTTTTTGCTTCTCGGGAAAGTGCCCGATTGGCGATGGTTGACCAGCGGTGACCGGTCCGAGTGGTATCCATCGATTCGACTTATTCGTCAGACGCAACTCGATGATTGGCACACTCCCATGGACGAAGTGCTGTCGCTCTTGCGGGCTCAGCAGGCAATCGGCTAGCGGACTGCGGCATATCGTTTGCTGCCACCGCTTTCTAGCCAAACCAATGCCCTGCAACCCCCGTCGACTCGGATGAGCTTTCTGAAGCAAACTTTCTCGGAGTTTTCCAGCGATCGCTGCACCACTCTGGCTGCTGCGTTAGCTTACTACACTGCGTTCGCGTTGCCGCCACTGTTGTATCTGCTGCTCAGCGTACTCACGTTTGGGTTATCGATTGCCTATCGAGGTGAAAACGCGGAGGAGAAGGCGCAAACCGTACTGGAAGATCAAGCCGCAGAGATGCTCGGGAATGAGTCAGCCGCCCAGGGCATCACTGCCATCCTTGAAAGCAATGATCAATCCGGCGGAAAGTGGTGGAAGAGTCTCATTAGTTTTGTGGGGATCATCATCGGTGCCACCGGTGTTGTGGGTGCATTGCAGGATGCGCTTAATCAAGTATGGCAAGTGAGGCCCGATCCAGAAACGTCGGGTATTCGAAACATCCTCTCCAAACGATTGCTCTCCCTCGCGATGATCCTCGGGCTCGGATTCTTGTTGTTGGTTGCGATTGTGGTTTCTTCCGTCCTCTCAACCGCCGGCGAGCAAATCAGTGATTGGGCAGGTATGAGCGGCGGTATCACGCAATTGGTCAACTACCTCGTTCAGGCGCTGGTTGTCTTTTTTGTATTCGCAGCCATCTTTAAATTCATGCCCGACGCCCAAGTCGAATGGCGAGATGTCATCGTCGGTGCCGTCATCACTACCGTGCTTTTCCTGGTCGGCCGATTCGTGATGCAGATTTACTTCAGCTACAGCGAACCGGGAGCACAACTCGGCGCCGCGGCAGCTTCGCTTGCGGTGATCCTCGCGTGGGTTTACTACACCGCGATTATTGTATTGCTCGGCGCAGAAGCGACCCAAGTCTACGCAGTTCGCTACGGTCATGGCATTCGCCCAGAACCGAACGCGGTGCGCGTCGTGGAAGAAATCAGACGATCCTCAAGTGCGACGTCATAACGCGGCTTTGTCTGCGCGCGGCCCCGCTCAAGGGGAGTGAACCCACGCACCCCCGCGAATTCTGTTCGCCGTGATGGATCGCGTTTCGGCATTTTCGCCAGCTTGTTTGGCACATTCTGTGCAATGTCTTGTTCTTCAACCGGCTTCTAGTAACTCACCTCGAGCAGCAGACGCTGCCGGTCGTCGGCGGCAACGTTAGGGAATATCATGTTGAAAGAAATCACACTCATCGCCACAGCAACATTGCTTGGTTTTGCAACAATTGGCTGCGACGTTGACCAAACCAGAGAGGGCCGACTGCCCAATATGGATGTTGACGTCAGTGGTGATCCAGGAGAGCTGCCACAGTACGATGTTCAAGGTCCTGACGTGGACATGCAAATGGAACGGCGGACTGTCGAAGTGCCCGAAGTCGACGTTCAAATGACCGAAAAAGAAGTTACGGTTCCCAATGTCGATGTCGATGTACCGAACGAGTAAATGATGAAGTCGTGTTGGTGGCTTGCGGTGAAAGCGGTAAGGTTAGGATAGCAGTTCCGTCAACGCTTTCTCCTATGCTTCCTCCGCTAGCAATACTCTGGGACTTATGAAGTCGCTTTCGCATCTATTTATTTGTTGCCTCGTGCTCGCTTGTGGGTTCACCGGTCGACCAGCGCGTGGCGAAGCGCCGGTGGCTGAAGCGACTCCGCTAGTAGACAAACCCGTCTCCGTCGTGAAGCCGGTGTTCCTAGGCACGTACCGTAAGGGCGTCGGAGTATCGGGTAAGTGCGATGTGTACTCGCCAATGGGCGAATTGCCACCAAGCGGGTTTCCGGTCGTGCTTGTCATCCACGGCGGTGGTTGGATGGCCGGCGATAAATGGACGATGGGTGACTATTGTCGCAACCTCGCAAACGCTGGCTTCCTAACGGTGAGCATGAACTATCGACACGCTCCTGCCCATAAGTTCCCCGCCCAGGCGGATGATGTGCGGCAGGCACTCGTATGGTTGTCGCAGCAGCGGGAATCGCTGCATTTGGACCTCGAACGGGTTGGACTTTTTGGCTACTCCGCCGGTGGTCATCTTGCGTCACTGATCGGCTTGGCGAGTGACGAACCAATCGAGAAATTGTCCGCCACATCGACGTGGGCGCCCGACGATCCGAGATGGAACAAGTTGCCGGCGGTCAAAGCGATTTGCGCCGGCGGGCCGCCTTGCGATTTCCGCACACTGCCGGAAGATAATACGACGCTTGCCTTCTTCTTGGGTGGGTCACGACGTGAGCTTCCGGATGTTTACCGCGCCGCATCACCCATGGCTCACATATCGAGCAACGACCCACCGATCCAGATCATTCATGGGGACCGCGACATCATCGTCCCGTATGCGGGCAGCGTGGAGATGTTATCGCAGCTTCAACGGGCAGGAGTGGAAAGCGAATTAGTCACCGTAGCTGGCCAAGGCCATATGGTGACCTTCGTGCATCCTCTTACCAAGCAAACGATGCTTCAATTCTTCCAGCAAACGCTTTAGCGTGCCGCCGCGCGAGCTTCCTCAAGCATGCTCTGCATCTCGGGTATCACCAGCGATGCTGGTAACGCGTAGCTCACCACGCGACCGGCACGGGCGATATTGACACCGATTACCTTACCTTTGGAATCCAGCACAGGACCGCCGCATTCGTCGGGGTCGAGAACAGTATCGTGTTGAATCGCGAGCTCAAAACCGCTCAATCGAATGTTACGCGGCCCATTGACCTTCGAATCGTTCTCTGACTCCTGCATCAAATTAAACTCTCGGATCATCGCATCGACTTCGAGAATTGAACCGGAACGATCAATCGTCAGCCGTACGCTCTCGCCGGCATACTTTCCTCCGAGCGTTTTCTGGCAGCTTGACGCGTCAAGCTTCGATTGGCCGTCGATCGCAACAATGCGATCATTGCGTTCTAGCCCGGCGAGTGCAGCACCGCTATCGGGATGCACCCGGCCGATTCGAGCGAAGCCATTGGTGTCGTCTTCCAGATAGACGCCAAGTCGGCCCTGGTGCTCCACGGGTCTCGCCAGCACGCTGACCACTCCGATGCCAATCGTTTTCGCACCGCGGCCAGGACTGATCAAGAAGCTACCAACGGGCGGCACGTCGCTTGACCATTCAATCGGCTGGTAATTCTGGCCGGAATCGACATGAAGCAATGCGAGGTCACATGACCGACGAACCGCCGCGACACGTGCGGAGAGCTGGCGATCATCGGACAATCGAATGAGAATCGGATCGCCCGTCAATTCACTGCGTTTGGTAATGACATATCCATCACTGCTAACAATGGTTCCCAGGGCGACCGGGCGTCCGCCGCACACGACCTGGACAACGCTCTTTGCCACTGCGTTAGCAATCGGCTGGACTAGACTCGTCATCTCGCCGTTGTCACGTCGGTGCGTTACGCCGATCCCAAGCTGCTCGCCGAGCCACTGGGGAATGTCATCATCCTGGGCAACGGCAGTCGTCGGAACATGCACACAACCAATCAACAGCACGACCGCAATGACATGACCGAACGCGGTTCGGCCCAGGGGCAGCGATTGACGAAAGTGATGATAAATCATTTCAGGCATATTCAAGCATCAGGTAAACAAATCGAAATCAGCAGATGAACTAACATTACGACGAACTCAATCCGCTCGCCCGATCTCCACAAACAATTTCACACGTTGGCCACCGCGATTGACCCAAACCACTGCACGTTCACCCGGCATGGTGTCAGCGACGGCACGCTTGAGCGATTCAAAGTCTGTGATCATGACATCGCCAAACTCTTCCACGATGTCGTGCTCGAGGAATCCGGCATCCGCTGCGGGTGAACCGGTAGTCACCGAAACAATCTCTGCCACGTTCGAGGTTTGATTTCCTGATACACCCAGAACCGGTTTGAATCCGGGCAGGTAACCCCAAGCTTGGCTGCTGACCAATCGATCCCAGGACAAGTCGTAATGAACTACGGGCACGTGCAAGTTATCGGCAACGTCGTTGCCGATACGGCTGTGGATCGCGATCAACTTGCCAGCGAGATCGAATAGCGGACCGCCACTATCGCCACCGATCAATGCGCAATCGGTCACGAGTGCATCCTTGCGCACCGAAAGAATCCGGCCGACGCGAGTCACAAAACCACGTCGGTCGCTGTAGCCGCCCGGATGACCCGTCGCGACACACCACATCCCGCTGACGAGATGATCACTCGATCCGAGTGAGGCGTGGGGCCAGGGGCGACCTTCATTTTGGTTGGCGTTGATCTTGATCAGCCCCGCGTCGACGTTGCGATTCATGCCGTGTGTGGTGGCGGTGACCCTACGGCCGCCGGGAAGCGTCACGATGGCAACTTTGCCCGGCCGCATGGCGACGTGAGCCGCAGTCAAGATAAAGCCGGTGTCCGTGATGATCACACCACAACCTTCCGCGGGACCAATTTTCACACTGACGGTACAGGCCTCAGCCGCCGATGCAATTCGCTGATGTTGAGCCTCCAGCAGACGCAACTCCTCGAGACTGCGTGGGGTCCCGCCCTTTTCGTACAGTCGAGTCAGTTCGCTTGGCAAACCGACCGCGGTTCCCTTCGCATTGGCCGCAGATATCGAGTTGGATTCTCCGACGGGCGCCTTCGCAGTCGCACGGAACCCCTCCCGAATCGTCGACTGCACCGAGCTTCCCTGCAACTGGGCGGGCGGCGGTACTGTGTCTTGGGCCGAGGCGGACTGTAGGAAGCCGAGACAAATCGCCAACAAGCCCAACGATACGCCTCGCCAAGGCGAAACCATGCCACGTCGGACCCGTCGACTTCGGTTTTGTTCGCAAATCTTCAAGCGTCACTCCCAAGCTACAAAACAAAAAAGCATCGCACCTCGCCGTGTGAGGGCGAACCGGGTTGGCGAATTCGAGCGATGACCTATTGTAGCCACTGAAACACTCCGAGAAAAAAGGTTCCCAGCACGTGACAGTCGAAAAGATTCCTACCCAGTCCCCGACCGGATCGACGTTTAGGGCAGAAAAAGCACCACGTGTGCTGGTTTTTGGTTGCGGGTACTTGGGTTCCCGCGTCGCGATCGCGTGCCGAAATGCGGGCGACGAGGTTTTTGCGACAACGCGTTCTGAGGAAAAAGCAAAGTGTCTATTTAGCCAAGGGATTGTCCCGATCGTGGCGGATTGGTCAGATTCGCGGACGCTACGACGCTTGCCCAAGGTTGATCGGTTGCTCGTGGCGGTCAGCTACGATCACCGCGGCGGATCGGATCGCTATGAATCCCAAGTCGGCGGATTGCAGCGACTGCTTCGACTGGTGGGTCCGGAGACCAGGGTTTGTTACATCAGCACCACTGGCGTTTACCACCAGACCGATGGCTCTTGGGTCGATGAATCCAGCCCCACGCGGCCCACACGCGAGGGCGGTCGAGTTCACTTGGATGCCGAGTCGTTGCTGTGGCGGATGCGCCCCCAGGCCCCCAGCACCATACTTCGCCTTGCCGGAATCTACGGCCCAGGCCGCATTCCACGAGCCGCCGATGTGATCGCCGGTCGCCCCTTGGAATCACCCGAGCACGGGTATCTGAACTTGATTCACGTCGATGACGCGGTCCAAGTGGTCCGGGCGTGTTGGGAAAAAAACTGCTCGCGGATGTACGTCGTTGCGGATGACCAACCGCTCGCTCGTGGCGATTTCTACCGCGAAATCGCCCGTCAAACCCGTTCGCCACAGCCAACCTTTGTTGCCCCCGGGCCACACCCCGCCCCGCGATCACGCTCCGAAAGCAACAAGAGAATTTGGAACCGGCGAATGAAACGAGACTTGGTTTCCCAGCTTCAATTCCCCACGTATCGCCAAGGCCTGGTGAACTCGCTGCTGCCAATCCAATGAAAGTCGCCGGGTGCCCGTTAGTCGACTTGGGTTCTACAATGCCCCAAACTAATTTTCTTTCCGCGTGACTGGTCGACATGCTCACTCGCAAACCGATTTTTCCTGGCATCATCGAACTCAATTTCCAAGCGGGCGAAGTGCTGGGTTGCAACGTTTATTTGGTCTTTGATGCTGACGAATGGTTGCTGATTGATATCGGCTACGAAGAGACGGTGGACGACTACATCGAACTCATCCGGCAACTGGACTTTCCGATTTCGCGGTGCAAGACACTGGTGGCGACCCACGCCGATGTCGACCACATCCAAGGCTTGGCCAAGGCCAAGCAAATACTCAAGACCACCATCACGTCGCACCCGAACGCGGTCACGCCGCTCGAAGCCGGTGACGTGCTGCAGACGATGGCGGAGATCAAGCCGCAAAACCTCCACCTTGCGATGCCCCCGGTCACCATCGACACCAAAGTCGTCGATGGCGATACGATCACCGTCGGCAGTCTCGAGCTCGAAGTCTGGCACACCCCCGGGCACACGGACAGCCAACTCGCGTTCCGACATGGCGAGGTACTACTTAGCGGTGACAATATCTATCGAGACGGCTGCATCGGTGCCATCGACGCGCACCACGGCAGTGACATCAAGGCCTTTGTGAAAAGCCTTGAGCGGATTCGCGATAGCGACGTCAAATGGCTCGCGCCAAGCCACGGTCCGATCTTTCGCAAAGACAACGCGATGCTTCAACGCACCATCGATCGCGTCAAGGGCTACCTACAAATGTCCGACTTCGGCACACTCGCTGATTCGTGGCCGCTGATGGATGAATGGGACGACGAAGTCGCCGCCGGAACGTTGCCCGACGGGCTCTGAGCCGTCCGTCTAAGCCGCGAGGTTCGATCCGACGTCGGTGCGATACGCCGAGTAGGCTGGCAAGAATCCGGCAAGCAACGCGAGGACAACTACGAGCGGCAAGATGTAGAGCTCGTAGGTGCTCGTCGTGAGCATGCCGATCTGGACACCCGTGTTGTCCTCGATGTAACCACTGGCGCACCAGATCGCGAAGTGCGCGATCAGCCATCCGCAAATGCCACCGATCATCGCGATGATCAAGCTTTCACACAAAATGATCATCGTGACGGTGTCGCGCCGGGCACCCAGGGCCCGCATCACGGCAATGTCTCGACGGCGATCATTCATCGAATTGTAGATCGCCACGAGGACTCCGACGGCGGCGACAACACACGTGATCAGCGTGATCACCAATAGGGCCGTCAGCATGGGGCCCACGATGAAGGTCATCAGTTTATTGATCTCACCGATCGGCGCCGCAGCTCGGGCTTGTTTGGATTCGTTGATCACATTCGGGAGCGTTGCCCCAAAGAGCATGCTACCGGTTCGAACAAGAATCGAAGTCACTTCGCGTGCGGGGATCGCCAGCGGTTGATCGCCATCGTACTGAACCGTTGGTGGAACCATCGTCGTCTGCTCGTCACCCGAAATCGGTTGAGCATGCTTATCCATCAAATAGAAGCCTTCGAGATTCACAAAGGCGGCGCGATCATTGGGTGTTCCCGTCGGGTCAAGAACTCCGACCACCGTGAATTGCTGATCGTGACCAACGCCGTCGGGGTCGCCGTGCACCGGCGAAAAAGAATCTCCCACCGCAAGCGATTCCGCTTTGGCGACACGCGACCCAAGCACCGCCTCGTAAAACCCATTTTCCGTCGACCGAGTTTGCAGCGCCCGACCTTCGCGAAACGTGAACGGCTGGTCGACATCGGGTCCGTGTTTTAATTTTTCGAAGAACTCGGGGGTCGTCCCCACCAAGCGAAAATCGCCCAAATAGTCGCCCAACGCAAGTGGAATTGCAAACCCGCCGGCGACGGTCCCGGCGAATTTTCCCGCTCGATCGCCCAGTGTCGGATCGCCGCCGTAGCGTGACACGAGATCGGCTCGCGTCGGTTGATCGAGAAACTCCATGTAATATTCGAAGTCCAAGTTCTCGACGGGCTGGCTCAGGTAATAAACGCTGTTGAGGACCAATTGCAAATCGCTTCCTGGAGGTCCCACGACGAGGTTGCAACCCACGGACGCGTTGCGCACGAACGCTTCCGTGATCAACCCATAAATCGATAGTACCAATACGACCAAGCCGACGCCGAGCGCGAGTGACAACGTCGTCAATGCGCTGGAAAGCGATCGATAACAGAAATTTCGCCAAGCGATTTGCAGTAAAGACATTCGAAGTTTCAGACGACGGGTGTTAGACGACGGGAAAGTGGATCAAGTGTCGAGACTCGCTTGAGGCAACACTCGATTGATCGATTCGAGTCGGACGACACGATCGAATTGGTTCGCCACTTCCATGCTGTGCGTCACCAGCATGAGGGCGATGTTCTCGTCGCGGCAGGTCCTACGAATTAACTCCAAAACACTGTGTGCACTCGCGGGGTCAACATTGGCGGTCGGTTCGTCGGCAAGCAACAGTCTTGGTTTACTCGCCAGCGCTCGTGCGATCGCAACTCGCTGCTGCTGGCCCACCGAAAGTTGACCCGGTCGATAATTGGCCCGATCGCTCAAGCCGACTCGATCGAGCAGTTCTGCCGCACGACGAACATCGATGCGTCCATGTCCGAACGTCATTCCCAACCGCACATTCTCGATCGCGGTGAATGCCGGTAGCAAGTTGAACGTTTGGAACACGTAACCAATCATCGATGCGCGAAATCGATCACGTCCCTGTTCGCTCAATCGAGTCAATTCGGTCTTGTCGATTCGGATCATACCGGTGGTCGGCGTAAGCAATCCCGCGATCAGGTGCAGGAGCGTCGTTTTGCCTCCGCCGCTTTGCCCGATCAACGCCGCCTGTTCGCCCGCCGCTAAGTCGAACTCGGGGATATCGAGAATGACAAGCGGCTCGTTACCACCGGGCTGGGTGAACGACTTTGTAAGATTTTCAAGGTGCAGCATTATCGTCCTCGCATCATGCGTTGTAGTCCACGTTGCGTGTCACGTGTTTTGAGCGTTTCGCGTTTATCGTGCAACTTTTTGCCTTTGACGAGACCCATCACGCATTTGGCAATCCCACGATCATTGAAGTACACCCGAAGTGGCACGAGGGTGAGCCCACGTTCATGGGCGCGGCCAGCGAATTTGCCGAACTCCGTCGCGTGTACCAACAACTTGCGAGGCCTTCGCGGATCGTGATTCCACATGCCCGCATTGTTGTAGTGAGAAATGTCAGCACCGATCAGCCAAAGTTCGTTGTTCTTGACGCGAATGTAGGCTTCGTCCAGCGAGAGTTTTCCCTCTCGCATCGATTTCACTTCGCTGCCGAGCAGTATCATGCCGCACTCGACGCTGTCAAGAATTTCGTACTTGTGGCGTGCTTTGCGATTTTCCGAGACCATTTTCGTGGTCGGTGCGACCTTCTTACCTCCGGTTTTTTTTCCACCAGAGGGAGATGTCGTCGGTTGTGCTTTTTTGCTCTTACTCATGAGGCGGGACATTGTAACGATCGGGCGGGGATTGTCGCAGACCGTACCTGCGGCCCACATCCTTGGCCGCGCCAGACACATGGTCGAGGTTGAAGTTCCTACTACAATGCGGTTCACTCCTTGCCAAGTTTTTACTGGTTCTAATTTCACTCTAGCCCCAATTCGACAGCCACATGGCATTTCGTCTTCCCGTCGTCTCCGAGCCCGAAATCCCCAGCGGCACCGAAGTTAGCGGAACCGGCCGGTTGCCTCGGTGGCTCAAACGACCCGTTCCACGCGGCAATGCGAACCATATGACGAGTGGTTTGCTCGACGAATTGCGATTGGAAACGGTTTGCGAGAATGCGAAGTGTCCCAATCGGATGGAGTGCTACAGCCAACAAACCGCGACCTTCATGATTCTCGGCAACGTTTGTACGCGGCCCTGCGGGTTTTGTGCGGTCCATCGCGGACGTCCTCCCCAATTACCCGAGGCGGACGAGCCCGCGCGGGTGGCCGAGGCGGCCGCGCGTTTGGGCCTCAAACATGTGGTGATCACCAGCGTGACGCGAGACGATTTGCCCGACGGAGGTGCCGAGCATTTTTTTCAGTGCGTCGTCGCCGTACGTGAACGAACGGGTGCCACGACGGAGGTTTTGACCCCCGACTTTGTGCATTGCAAACCGTCGCTCGAGCGAGTGATTGAGGCTCGTCCGGACGTGTTCAATCACAACATGGAAACGGTGCCGCGACTGTACCGCCGCGTTCGCGGCCCGAAAAGTGATTATCGCTGGACACTTCAAATGATGAGAGAAGTCAAACGCTACGACGCCCGTGTCAAAACCAAAAGCGGCTTGATGCTCGGCTTGGGCGAGGAGCGCGGGGAACTACTCGAGGCCCTCGCGGATTTGCGTGAACATGATGTCGATTTCCTGACCCTCGGCCAATATCTGCAACCCGGAGAAAAGTATTTGCCGGTCGTTCGATACGTTCCGCCCGAAGAGTTCGCCGAGCTCGCGGATCTGGCTCGTGCCATGGGTTTCAAGAAGGTCGCCAGCGGTCCCTTCGTCCGCAGCAGCTACCACGCTCGCGACATGGCCGAGACCGAATAGCTCGCCTTCGCGGACTAGCTCATCCTTCCTGCTGGATCGGATACTCGGTTCGATCCACCCAGTAATATGACACGCCCATGAGCGTCATCGTGATCGCGGCGAGAACGAGCAAATGCGTCTCGGCGGGCTCAGTCCCAAATACGTTCTCGGCTTGGCTGCGCATCTCGTCCCAATCCATCCACTGGGCCAGAAGTCCACGTAGGCGATAGTTGATGGTGAATTTATTGATCAGCGCCGGAATGAACGACGCGCCATACTCGACCATCAGCGTGTACAGCACGGCCGTGGCCATCGTCCGCCGAAAAAAGATCACGCCGATGGTGACGTAAAGCGCCGCGTGGCTGATGCAAGACAACAGCGACAGGGTTCCCATCACCCACCACATTCTCCATCCGCTCTCGCTACCGATAATCCACATGCTCAGTGCGATCGCGGTCCACGCCGCCGAAAGCGTCCACAAGACTGACGTCAAATACTTCCCCGTCAATACCATCCGACGACCCGACGTCCGTAGCGCCAAGTAAATCCAGGTCTGTCCTTCGATCTCCGTGCTGATTGCCGGCGTTGCCCATAGAAGCAGCCCCAGCAAACACGTCACCTCAGGCACCAACAAGTACAGTGTGGCGCCGAGCCGCAATGTCGCCGTCTCGGACTCAAGCTCGTTCGGAGGAACGAGCGAGTGTAGTTGCCAAATCAGAGCAACGGGAAATGCAACCAAGACTAACCACATCGCGATACGTCCTCCGGTCAATGACCGGCGCAGTTCGAATCGCATCACGTCCAGAGGCATCGCTAGCCAATTCATCCTATTTCGCCTCGATGATGTCTCAGCAATGATTCAAAGATTGCGGACAAATTGCCATCGGCCGCGCTGATTCGCTCGATTCGCAGTTGATCCTGCGTGATCCAAGTTGCGACTTGGCTGTAAAGTTGAGTGGGGTCGCGCATCGAGATGCGAAGCTCCGTCCGATTCTCGGCGAGTTGGAAGGACTCGACCCACTCGACATCCGCAAATCGGTGAATCAACTTAGCCACATCGCGTCCCACCAGCCGGATCTCTTGGGGTGTACTAGCGAGCATCGACTCGATCTCGGTTGCCGTGCCCGATGCGAGAAGGCGGCCCCCGAAAATCAATAAGAACGATGATGTGATCGACTCAATTTCCTGCAGCACATGACTGGCGAAAAGCAGTCCACGACCGGTGTTGGCCCAGGCTTTCAGCATCCGCGTCATGTCGCTACGCCCCACAGGATCGAGACCGTTGTATGGCTCGTCGAGAATGAGCAAGTCGGGATTGTGTGCGATCGCTTGGGCTATCTTGGTTCTCTGGCGCATGCCCAGAGAATAAGTTCCCATCGGTCGATGCATTGCACTGGACATGCCAACCTTGTCCAGAGCCTCCTCGGCCAATTTTCGGCTTTCAAGCCGAGCGATTCCGTGCAAGCGAACCTGGTATCGCACCCACTCCCACGCCGAGACATTCGGATACAGCACGTCGGTTGCGGGACAAAGACCGATCCGCCGCAGCACTCGACGGTCGCGCGAGGGCGTCGTCTCATAGACTCGCACGCTTCCGATGGTCGGTCGCAAGTGGCCAATCAACAAATTGATGAGCGTTGTTTTGCCTGCACCGTTGGGACCGATCAAACCGTACGCCCCCGCGGGTAAGACGACATTCAAATCATTCACACCGACAACGTTGTTGTACATCTTGGTGACATGGCTTAGCTCAATCATGGTGCCTCAAACGCTGAGCCTCGCGACAATTCGATAACGAACCAGCCAGAAGCCGGCGAGCGTGATGCCACCCAACGCTGCAAATGCGGGAACCACGCTTGCCGGCGTGGGGTCCAAATTGAAAACCCAAGCTTCAACTTTTCCGAGCGTGTGGTAGGGCGATAACAATCGCCATCGATCCAAGTCGACACCTAGTGATTCCCAATCAACTGGTCCACGCCCGCCTCGAGGTGGTCGCCTGCCGCTCACGGCAACGGAGGAAAACGTCAACACTTGGTACGCCACGAAACCCATGGCCCAAGTGGCAAACCAAGCGAACGTCGCGTATCGACTTTCGGTGGTGAGCGATGAATAGCCCATCGCGAGTGCCGTCGTCGGGATCATTAGCACCGCCGACGCCGCCAAAATTCTCAGTGGGATGTCCCAGGTCTCCCTGATCACCGAAAATTCGGTCGACAACATCACACCGACCACATACAAGATCAATGCCGGCACGGTCACGATCGTCACCAAGATGAACCAAATCACAGCCGATTTGCCCATCACGTACTGCAACGGCGACAACGGGCGAGAGAAGTACATCAGGTACGCCTTGGTGCGGAGGTCATACGACACCAGCATCGGCGCCACCAAGCCGATGAGAATCACCATCGCGAATAGTTGCGGATAACGAAAGTACGCCAAAATCAGTGTCGCCCAAACGTCGTGTCTCGCTTCTTCGGGATTGCTAGCCATGCGGCCAGCCAACTCTGGTTGCCGAAGCGGTCCTCGTAATAGCTGGATGATCGCCTGCTCGAACTCAGGCTCGGTAGATGAGTACTCGAAAGCGAAAAGACCCATCGCGGGCACGATGATCGGCAACCAAGCGAACATCAACATCATTCGCAGCCAACGACGCCGCCAAACGAGTGAGATGCCGCTTCGAGCGACCACCCAAGGTCGAATCGCCCGCGCCATTCGTGTCCCCGCCCACGCGCGATAACCAAGATCATTGATTGGCATGCGCGCCCTCCGAATTCATCGCTCGCGGTTTTCCGGCGGCGACGTCGATAAAAATTTTATCGAGCGAATTGACGGCCGGTTCGAGCGATCGAATCGCGGTCGCTGTTTGCGATGCGATCCGCCAGACGATTTCGAATTGATCGGGTTCGATTGACTCGATCCGCAACCCACGTGTTTCTTCATCAAGGTGAACTTGGAAACCCGCTTTCCTTACCTGCTCGATGAACGGCGCCGCGTCGCCATCCACGGTGATTTGCACCGTGGGCTCGATCGGCCGACTCAAATTCTCAAGCGTATCCACGACACGCACCGTACCGCCGACCAAGATCACGACTTGATCACAGACGCTGCGGACGTCATGCAAGATATGTGTCGAGAGGATGACGGATTTTCCATGCTTGGTGGCTAAATTGCGAATCCGCTGAAGCATTGCGACGCGTTGGTCGGGATCGAGTCCGGTCGTCGGTTCGTCCAAAATCAACAGCGGTGGGTCATGCACCAGCGTTTGTGAAAACTTGAGTTTCTGTCGCATTCCCGTGGAGTACGATTCGACCTCTCGGTATCGCTCCTCCCCGAATCCGCAAAAATCCAGCATTTCATGCGAACGACGCAGTCCCTCATCACCGGAAAGGCCTGACAAACGAGCCATCAAGGTGACGGATTCGATCCCTGTTAGCCCCGCGACATAGCAATCATCTTCGGGTAGATAACCGACATGGTCACGAATCGACCGTACGTCGCTTGGCCAATCGAACTCGAGAACGCGGCCACGTCCCGTTTGCGCTCGCAATAGCCCGAGCAGGGCTTTGATCAAGGTGCTTTTGCCCGATCCGTTGGGACCGAGCAAACCCGTGATGCCCGGCGGGAAACTGAGCGACACATTTTGTAACGCAGCGATGCGGCCATATTTCTTGGTGACGCCTTCGATATCAATGATCGCTCTGGGCATCAAAACTGCTCAGTTGTCGTCGGATGAATCGCTGCCGATTTTCACTTTGATCGAACCGAGAACTCGCGTCAGTTCTGCCTCTTTGCGTCCCACAAATAAGATGTTGTCCAGAACGATCGAACGTTTCTCCGTACTCGGATGCAAGATCAAACGCCCCGCGCCAAGCAGCATGTACTCAAACACGTCGTTGATCTCCTTATCCACTCTCAAATTGGGTGCTGGATATCGCTTCAAATCACTCAAGAAACCGTGGTGGTGAAGTAATTCATTGTTGCTGATTTCCCAATAGTCGAGTCGGACGCTAAGAAAAACGGCAACGTACATGACGATCATCGCCAGTGAGATGCAGCCAAAGAAAGTCGTGTTCGCCGCAGGCCGTATCCCGGACAACAATCGTTGGAACGACGGCAATAGATTCGGCTGGAAAACCGTCAACATCCATACCCCCAGCGCGATCGTCGTCAAGACGAAAACGAGCGTGAGCGAGGTCGCTCGAGGGAAGTCGAAAATGATGACGAACATATTGACCATCATCACAACCAAGAACAGCCCCGTCATCGCGACGGGCAAGCCATCGAGGTCCGGATCCACCGAATGATACCCGCCAAAGTACAGGACAATGGTGGCGATTAGCGACACGACAAGCGTCGGATACATGAAGATGAATTTCGGGTACGGGATCAACAGGATCGAGTTCGATTTCCCCGATCGCTTGACCGATTCTGTCGTCCCGATCGTTTCGCTGGTCGCCGGGTTTTCGTTTTGACCCGGGTCATTGGTACTCATCGTCATCCTCCCACTGCTTCCAAGTTGAACATACAAACTTTGATCAAAATCACTCGCAACCATTCGAATCCGCTGCCGCGTTCGCAACCTTTGGGCACACGAACTTCGATTCGAGGGCGCCCGGTTCCGACGATTTTATGAACTCGCCCCAGGCAACGGCGGGAGCATCTTAGCATTTCCACGCCCCGACGAGTGGTGGTCACTGGCGTGAAATTGATGACGACACCGGCAACTGGAGTAGAATCTCCACGTCCGGCCAATAGGCGAACAACACGCCGCCCGTCGCCATGGCAATCGCAAACATGACGGCGACATAGACGAATAGCCGACGGCTACCAAGCGCCGCGACCGCACCAGCTTTGAAAACTAAATTGGACATGGTCGCAATCAGAATCACTCGCCATGCCGTCGTCGCTTCCACACGACGATCGTTGAAGAGCTTCGCCGTCGAAAGTGTTAACGCGTCCACATCGGTCAACCCCGACACCATTGCGATCGCGTACAGCGCTTGGTCGCCAAACAGATCTTTCGCCGCGGCAACCACGAACAGAATGATCGCATAAAGCCCACCGAAAATGACCGCCGGCTTCAATTGCGCGGGATTGCTTTGATCAGGTAGCGACGTCGATTGGTGGCGAAGCGGAACGAAGAACAATGCACATGATACCGCCATCACCGCAAACATGATCGCCAGTGGCAGCAGGGCGAAACGAAGCAAGTTAGGTGCAACCACGCCTATCTCCACCATGACGCGAACGTTGACAACCGCGGAAGCGATCACGATCACAAGGGCCGCCATGGCACTCGTGTCATGGTTCGCTTTGGTTTGGCGGGCATAGCTCACGGTGGTTGCCGTGCTTGAGATCAGCCCTCCAAAGATACCGCCTAAAACCACTCCGGCCCGCGCGCCCAGCACGAGGTAGGCGACGTACGCTGTCATGCTGATGCCGACGATCAACACCACCATCCGCCAAATCTTGTAGGGATTCAGCACGTCATACGGACCGAATGTTTCGTCCGGTAGCACGGGAAGAATCACCAAGGCGATGAGTACCAATTGAATGATGCCGCTCAAGTCCCGTTCGCCCAATCTGGAAATCCAACGGTGAAGCTTGGCCTTGGAATGAAGCAGCACCGCGGTGATACCGGTCATCACAACGCCAGGCCCCACCAAACCCACACCGATGGCCGCGCCCACGCAGTACATGAGTAGCACCGCCACCTCCGTCGTGATTCCGGCATCGAACTTGCCCGATTGGAGTCGTGCAAGATTCCCCAGAACCAACAGCGCGGACATCGCGAGCAGCCCCGCGGCCGTGAGCCAACCGGCGTTCCTATCGCTCAGCAAAACCGAAAGCGTTCCCAACAGCGTGATGAGCGGAAATGTACGAATGCCGGCAATGTTCGGCTCCTTCCATTGCCGCTGCAAACCGACGAGCAAGCCCAGGCCAAGCGAGACTGCGATTGATAGGTAAGCGTGAGCATTCATAGAAAACTCATTGTAGCTACCGGCGAAGGTGGCGAGCGCTATCGCTACCTTCATTGTCTTTGGGCCGTTTGGTAATCCGCCGTGTCGCTCTATGATTGCCAGCGATCCACAGCCCTATAACGAGATTTTGATCGATGCCCGACAGCCTTTACTTGGCCACCAATGAGAACGCGACCGGTAAACGGATGGTCGCATTGGGCGTGATGGAACTGGCCGTTCGCCGGTTCGACCGCGTCGTGTTCTTTCGACCCATCGTTCGTGAGAACCCTGGCGACGATCAAAGTATCCGGCTGATGCGTTCCCGCTATCGGCTATCCGCGACGCCCGAAGAGATGACGGGAGTCAACCGGCACGACGCGAGAAAGTTGCTTGCCGACGACCGTTACGATGAGCTTTTGAAACAGATTCAACAGAAATTCAAGTCGCTGGAACAGCAAGCCGACTTTGCCATCGTCGAAGGCACCAGCTTCCAAGGACTCGCCACCGAAATCGAATTTGACCTGAACACCGATATCGCGACCAATCTCGGATGCGCGATCATGCCCGTCTATTCTGCAATGAATAAATCGATCGAAGATTGTGTGCAATCGATTCGCATCGGCAATGACAGCCTCCACGATAATGGGGGCAACGTCCTGGCGACCGTGGTGAACCAAGTTCCCGAGGCGATGCGTGACGATTTGCGGCAGGCATGCCAGCAAGCAAAACTGGATGCCCTATCACCACTCTATTTCTTGCCCGAAGAACCGCTGCTGCGACAGCCGACGTTGCGTGAGGTTCAAGTCGGGTTGGGTGCGAATCTCTACGGTGGCGATGATTCCTCCTTGGATCGCGAAGTGACTCGATTGAAGGTGGCTGCGATGCAGTTGCCGGACTTTCTGGAACGGCTGGTACCGGGAAGTTTGGTGATCACGCCGGGCGACCGCAGTGATATCCTCGCCGGGTGTGCACTGGCTTGCTTGCACGCCGACGTGCCCTCACCGGCTGGTGTCATCCTCACCGGCGGATTGTTGCCACCTGATTCGGTTCGTCGACTCGTGCAGCATCCCGGCGGAATGCCCATCCTCACTTGCCAAGAGGATACGTTCACGGCGGCCAAGAAAGCATCGATGGTGCGTGCCGAAATCGGAGATCATTCGCCACGAAAAATTGACTCCGCCATTGCCTTGTTCGAACAGCACATCGACGGTGAGGACTTGGCCGCGCTGTTGAAAGCTCCTGATGTCCATCACATCACACCGCTGTTGTTTGAGTACATGTTGATTCAACGGGCGAGGCAACAGCGAGTCAAAATCGTATTGCCCGAAGGCAATGAACCGCGGGTGTTGCAAGCCGTCGATGTGCTGCGCCGTCGCGACGTGGTCGACATTATTCTATTGGGCGACCCAGCGATGATTCGTGCCTGCGCCGGCCAAGCGGGTGTCACGTTACCCGACACGGGACTGGAAATCATCAATCCGTTGACGACGCCGCTGAGGGATGAATTCGCCGACGAGTACTATCGGCTGCGAAAGCATAAGGGGGTTACGATCGATATCGCGCGAGATCGCATGCTCGAAGTCAGCTACTTTGGGACAATGATGGTGCGCCGCGGCCTGGCCGGTGGGATGGTCTCCGGCGCCGTCCACACGACGGCGAATACGATTCGCCCAGCGTTCGAGTTTATCAAAACACGCGACGGTGTGAGCGTCGTGAGCAGTGTGTTCTTGATGTGTTTGAAGACGGGTGTGCTGGTGTATGGCGACTGTGCGGTGATCACCAACCCAACAGCGGAAGAGCTCGTCGAGATCGCCAGCAGTAGTGCGGACACGGCACTGCAATTCGGAATCGAACCGCGGGTCGCGATGCTTTCCTACAGCACCGGCGAAAGCGGGTCGGGCCAAGACGTGGAACGAGTTCGTCGTGCGACATCGCTATTGCGAACCAAACGCGTTGACTTGCCGATCGAGGGCCCAGTCCAGTACGACGCTGCGATCGATCCCGCTGTCGCTGCGACCAAGCTTCCGGGAAGCCAGGTGGCCGGACGCGCGACCGTATTCGTGTTTCCCGATCTCAACACCGGCAACAATACTTACAAGGCGGTCCAACGCAGTGCCGGGGCCTTGGCGATCGGGCCGGTACTGCAGGGGTTGCGACGCCCCGTCAACGACTTGTCGCGAGGATGCACGGTCGCCGATATCGTCAACACGGTGGCAATCACCGCTGTCCAAGCACAAGCAAGCCAAGAGCCGCTGGTATGAAAGTCCTCGTCTTTAATGTCGGCAGCACCACGCTCAAATACGCTTGCATCGACACCTTGACGCAGTCCAAGTTGACGCAAGGCATTGTGGACCGCATCGGCCAACGGGCGGGCGACGCGCCGGACCATGTCATCGCCGCCAGCGAGGTGATCCAGTCGCATGCGGAAATGGAAATCGGAGCGATTGGTCATCGTGTGGTGCAAGGCGGTGATCGGTTCACTCGCCCCACACTCGTGACCGAAGATTCGCTCGTTGAACTCGCATGCCTCGATACGCTCGCGCCACTGCACAACCCGCCCGCGAGAAAGGTGATTGAGGCGGTTACGCAGCGAGGCATTTCGATCCCACAGGTGATGGTCTTTGACACCGCATTCTTCACGACGCTTCCACCCAAAGCGTATCGTTACGCGGTCCCCGACTCCGTGGTCGCCGAGTTTGGTGTCCGGCGCTATGGAGCCCATGGGACGTCGCATCAGTACGTCACGGAAAAAGCTCTCGCACATCTGGGCGGTGATCGAGCGAGCCTACGTATGATCTCGCTGCACCTGGGCGGCGGTGCCAGTGCGACGGCATCGATCGGCGGACTGGCGGTCGAAACGTCGATGGGAATGACACCACTAGAAGGCCTCGTGATGGCGACCCGCACCGGTGACATCGACGCCTCGGTTGCTTTGCATTTGATTCGCCAAGCAGGGATGTCCGTGAGCGAAGTGGATCAATTGCTGAATAAACAAAGTGGGTTGGTCGGAATCTGTGGTGAGCCGGACATGCGAGCGATACTTGCCCGCCGTCAGGCGGGTGACGAGCGAGCGAAACTCGCGATCGAGATCTACGTTCATCGTTTGCTCAAGTACATCGGCGGCTATGTTGCCATCCTTGGCGGGCTCGATGCGCTCGTTTTCACCGCGGGCGTCGGTGAGCATTCGATCGAAATTCGACGACTGGTTACTGAGCCGCTCTCGCATCTGGGCATCCGAATCGACCCGGCTTCGAACGAATCCGAATCGACCGCCGACGTGCGAGAAGTTACCGCCGCGGCCGCTCCGGTGCGAACGCTGGTCGTGCGAACCAACGAGGAATTGGCAATCGCCTTGCAAATCGCAGAACTTTTTACGTGAAATGAGTAAAATTCTCTGACGGTTCGGAGCTGGCCAACGCAACGTCCTCTCAGGCCGCACAATCTCACATCGCGAATTCACCTTGGCTGACATTGATCAAACTTTGGCTGACACTGATCAGCCCGACCGATCCACCGAACGTCTGGTCACCGCCGCAAGGCGGGGTGACTCCCATGCGCTTGGAGAGCTGCTGTCGAACTATCGAAAGTACCTGGTGTTTCTTGCGCGTACCCAGTTGCATCATCACATGCGAGGCAAAGCGGAACCGTCGGACATCGCCCAAGAGGTTTGTTTGGCGGCGTACGGCAACATTGGCGACTTTCGCGGACAATCCGCGGAGGAGTTTGCCGCCTGGCTTCGAGGCATCTTGTCCAACATCCTCGCGATGCAAGTTCGCAAGTTTTTGGGAACGCAAAAACGCGATCCACGACTCGAGCAATCGCTCGACCAGGGTTTGACCAATGCCTCAGGATTTCTGCATTCAGGGATCGCGGGAAATGTCACGTCGCCCAGCGGTCACCTGGCTCGCAATGAGGCGTTCTTGCAACTCGCATCGGCGCTCGAGACGTTGCCCGACGACTACCGTCAAGTCATCGTCCTTCGGCACGTCGAAGGGCTACCGTTTGCCGAAGTCGCTAGGCTGATGGGTCGCAGCGTCGATAGCGTGGAAAAGTTGTGGGTTCGCGGATTGGCGAAACTCAAGACAACGATGGGGGACGTCTGATGCAGGGCGATGATCCGACCGAAGTGCTACGTCCCTCCGCGGAGCCTCTAGCTACGGAATCATCGCCAACCGATGAGTTGGTGATTCAGGCGGTCAAGCAATACATGGAACTGCTCGATGCGGGGAATGCGCCGACCCAAGAAGAGTTTTTGAGCCGTTTTCCCGCCATTGCCGACGAGCTCCGGCCATCACTTGACGGTCTCGCACTGGTTCATCGCGCCGGGACCGCGAAGTCCCACGTGGAAGCCGAAGCTCACGACGCCGAATTTACGACTCGACCGATCGGCGACTTCCAGATTGTCGGTGAGTTGGGACGAGGTGGGATGGGCGTCGTGTACGAAGCGATCCAATTGTCGCTCGGACGTCGCGTCGCTCTCAAAGTTTTGCCCTTCGCCAGCGGACTGGACGAAGTACGGTTGCAGCGATTTCGCAACGAAGCGCACGCCGCCGCAGCCTTGCATCACACGAATATCGTTCCGGTTTATGCGGTCGGCAGTGATCGAGGCGTGCATTACTATGCCATGCAATTGATCAAGGGACACACGCTGGCGGAGATGATCGAAAATCTTCGGGATTCCCAACCGATCGAGCGTAGCGTCCCGATCGACTCCTCAACGATTTCCAAAACCAAGACGACCTTCGCCGCCTCGCGGATCGGCCAAGCCGATCGATTCAAGTCATACCAGACGGTCGTGCGCATGGTGACTCAAGCGGCGCAGGCCATTGAACACGCACACCAATACGGCGTGGTGCATCGAGATATCAAACCCGCAAACTTGTTGCTTGACCCCGCCGGAAAGATTTGGGTTGCCGACTTTGGACTCGCTCAAGTTCAAAGCGATTCGGCACTGACGCGAACCGGCGATCCGATGGGGACGCTTCGTTACATGAGCCCCGAGCAGGCATCCGGAAATCGAACGCTGCTGGATCATCGCACCGACATTTACTCGCTCGGAGTAACGCTCTACGAATTGCTCACGCTGCAACCCGCGATTCGGGGTGAGGGTTATCGCGAGCTGCTCAACCAAGTTGTCGACGAAGAGCCGATTCCGCCGAAAACGGTGGATCCGATGTTGCCGACCGAGCTTGATACGATCGTCCGCAAGGCGATCGCGAAATTGCCCAGCGATCGTTATCTCACCGCCGGTGCACTGGCCGACGACCTGCAACGTTGGCTGGACGACAAACCGATTCAAGCCAAGCCGCCCACGGCATGGGAGCGACTGGCCAAGTGGCGACGCCGCAATAGCGGGTTGGTCACCGTTGCCAGCGGGCTTCTTTTGTTTTCGACGTTAGGTTTGTCCGCGACGACGCTGATGATTTGGCGAGAACAGCATGCGACGCGAGACGCGCTCGAGCGAGAGACCGAGCAGCGAAGACGCGCCGAGCAGAGCTTTCAACAGGCGCGCGCGGCGGTCGATGCGTTTAGCAGCCTCAGTGAAAGTGAGCTTGCGTACCGTCCGGAGTTGCAAGACCTTCGTCGTAGCTTTCTCGAAACATCGCTCGATTTTTACCGCGATTTTCTGCAAGCCCGGTCGGACGATCCGAAGCTCGCCACCGAACTTGCCGCCACCTCAACCCGTGTTGAAAACATGGTGAATGAACTGAGGGTTCTCGATAATATCTCGCCACTGATGCTCTTGCTCGATCCCGCTGTCCAGCGAGAACTCAAAATCGATGAGGCGACGGCGAATCGCATTGACGAAGCCATTGACGCACTCCAAAACGAACGACGCTCGCTGTCGCACCAGAACCCTGGTGGGCTCACTGGTGAGAACGTTGAGATGACGATGCTGTTGCGAGAGTTTGATGCGTATGTCTCCGATCAACTCTCAGAATCGCAGCTGGATCGACTGCGTCAAATTTCTCGTCAAAGCAGGTTGCCTTTTACGTTCAAGACATCCGAAGTCGTCGCGGCACTCGATTTGACTCGTCAACAACAAGCGGACGTCAATCGAATCATCGAGGAAACGCGACCGGGTCGAGGAGGTGGTCCTCCGGGCCCAGGAGATCCTCGGCGTCGACGTGATGACGAGAACCACCGCGGCATGCCCGACCATGACCCTCCACGTCGTTTTGGATTCGGTCCCGAGCTTCAACGACCTGAGAATCGCCCGCCTGAGAATCGTCCGCCTGACAATTTTGGTGGCGGTGATGGCGCCCCGTCGCGATTTCGACGCGATGACCGAAAATTGATGACCGAAATGTTCCGGTCATCCGACTCGCAACCTACGGTGAATCGCATTTTGGAGATTCTCTCCGATGAGCAACGCCAACGATGGCACGAACTCGTTGGCCCCGCGTTTCATCCCTGATCGGAAATCCGATTCTGCGAAATCGACAAATGACTCTAGCGTCGGCGCGGCAAACGCATCGGCACGGCAAATGCAACCTTGATGCGCCTTTGCCATTGCCCTGCTGTTTACCCCGCCATTCACGCGTCTTTTTGGAGCTGATTCATGTTCAAGCGGTGGGAATTTCGCCACGACCGACGGTTTTTTGTTACTGCGATGGTGGCACTGGTGTCCTCTGTTCCCGCGTTGGGCCAGGATTCGGAATCGGGTCAACCCGCCGAGATCCAGTCCAAGGTCGCTGCGCAGCGGCGAGATACCGTCGACAAGGGACTCAAGTACCTGCTCGAACAAGGGCAATCCGACGCAGGAACTTTTTCCGACAAGGTGGGCCCGGGCGTGACTGCGCTTGCCACGACCGCAGCACTTCGAAACGGCCGCGACGTGAGTGACCCCATGGTCGCCAAGGGACTCAAGGCGCTCGAAGGTTACGTGAAGCCGGACGGGGGAATTTATGGGAACGGTCGATTGCGAAACTACGAGACTTGTGTGGCGATGCTTTGCTTCGCCGAGGCGAACCAAGCGGGCAAGTATGACGATATTCTTAAGCGAGCCAAAGATTTCGTCTCAGGCATTCAGTATGGCGAAGGCAAGATTGACCCGTCCGATCCGTGGTATGGCGGAGTCAGCTATGGTGGCGACGGTCGACCCGATTTGTCCAATACCGGATATTTCATCGAGGCCTTGCGGGCGACGGAGACCAGCGGCAATGACCCCGCCATTCAACGCGCACTCGCATTCGTCTCGCGATGCCAAAATTTGGACAGCAAGTACAACGATACCGAGTTTGCCTCTAAGGTGGATGACGGCGGCTTCTACTACGAAATCCCTACCACCAAGATCGATCCGAGTACTTCCGAGGAGCGTTACACTCCCGATGGAGGGCTGCGGAGCTACGGCTCGATGGGTTACACCGGCCTAAAGAGCATGATCTACGCGGGATTGAGCAAGGACGATCCTCGAGTGACCGCGGTGCTCCAGTGGATTCGTGATCATTACAGCGTCGAAAACAATCCGGGAATGGGTTCCGCAGGACTTTACTACTATTACCATACGTTTGCGGCCGGTTTGAAAGCCGCCGGGCTCGACAAGGTCCAAGACGCCCAAGGCAATGAACATGATTGGAAGGCCGACTTGGTTGCTGAATTGAGCGAGCGACAAAACGAAGATGGTTCGTGGAGCAACGAGAATCAGCGATGGTTCGAAAATGACAAAAATCTTGCGACCAGTTTCGCGCTGTTAGCGCTGGCCTATTGCGAATAACAGCAAGACCCTTATGCGACTAGAACGACTCTGGATCATTCAACATATCGCGCTGCTCACCATGACTTTGTGGGCGGCAGGGGACCCTTTGTTCGAAACGATGATGCATTCCCCGCTTTCCATTGGGCCCGAGACTGGATGGTGCCGCGCGGCTGGTTTGGTGGTGGTGCTTGGCGCCGCGGGCGGTAGCTTGATCGCCTTACTAGGACGCTTTGTGGTCGGCCCTCACAGCGATTCGGAAGCGCGTTCTGTCCGCCAGTTGCTAGCGATCACGACCGTCGTCGCCCTGTGGTTTTCGTTGGTGCTTCACCATGACTCCCTCGCATGGCAAGGTAAGCGGGCTCGATTTAGTTTTCGTGTCGATGAACTTGAGTTGATCGCGGCACCACTTCGCCAAGAGTGGCCGCTTACCGATGGTGAACTTCCCCATGTCGGTCCGTTCATGGCCTATCCGTTTGGACGTCCGAGCACGTTGATCTTGCTGCAATCGCCCCGGCTGGCGACCCAGTCCACCTACATCAGCTCGATCGAACGTTGCGAAGATGGTTCAATCAAGTTTCAACTCACGGGCATCGACGGCGGGGCTTGGGCCGAGTGGCATCCGACCGATAGCCGCCCCACGTCGTTCGTGGGCGGACTTGCTGACTTGCACCAACTGCGCAGTGTCTCATCCATCGGACGCGGTTGGTACTTGGTTCGATACAAGGCGTAGTCGTGATCATCGGCTCGGCGGAATCCCGTCGGCCATCACGCGTTTCATGGCTTGGAGCGTTTCATCGCTGACGTGATGCTCGATCCCCTCGCTGTCCACCGTCGCGGTCGATTCGCTCACGCCGATCCAACGAAGAAACGCCTTGACGACCTCGTGCCGTTGTCTCGCCTTGGCCGCCATGCGTTTGCCCTTTGCCGTTAACGAGATTGGTTGATAGGGCTCCGTCACCACCAATCCGTCGCGTTGCAGGCGACTAATCGTGTTGTTGACCGTGGCGTGAGTCACGTCAAAATGCGCCACTAAATCCATCGCCCGGCAGATCCCTTGGGCGGCAATGGCATCAGCGATCGCTTCGACATAGTCCTCGGCGACTTCGCTAGCGTGATCCGAGCGCGTGCGATGATGGGACTTGGGAGGCAATTTGGCGCTCGCGGAATGGAAACGTTTCAGTCCGATTCGCCCCAGGGTGAACTCCGAGTCCACTCCGAGGCGGGACAATACTTTATCAAAAATTCGCCGTTCGTGAATGCACTTGTGCTTGAACCAACCGCTGCATACCCTAGACTGCGACTTAGCCGCTGCTAACTTTCGCGGACGGACATTAACGTCTCTCGGTCCGCCTGGGATGGACGCTGGTTCGGCGCAGAAGTTAGCCTTTGCTAACTTTGAGTTATTTTTTTGACTTGAGTGGAGTGTTACTCGTGCAGATCAGAGATTGGCGTTTGGATACACATCAAAAGCATCCCTTACGGCGTGTCAGTGAAATGGTCGTGCGGCGATGCGGCGAGAGGAGGATTGCTTGGCAAACACGGTTGGATGGCCCACGCGAATCATGCAATCGCCCTGGTTTTTCGCATCGTCGACAATCCGCCTTCACGCTCGTCGAGCTACTGGTGGTCATCGCCATCATTGGCATGCTGGTGGGCCTGCTGCTGCCGGCGGTGCAAGCGGCTCGTGAGGCTGCACGACGGATGTCGTGCAGTAACAATCTGCGGCAAATCGGCTTGGCTGCCCAGAACTACCATGCGGCATACAATCGCTTTCCAGCGGGCTATATTTCCTTCAAGACGACCGACGGCGTCGCGCCGGCATCCGTTCAGATGGACCCGATTACCTGGGATGCGGGCCCTGGATGGGGTTGGGCAAGCGGGCTGTTGTCATTCGCCGAAGGCAACGCGGTCATCGAAAGCTTGAGGATGGATCAGCCCATTTGGGCCGCGGCGAACGAACGGGCCATTGCAACGACGCTGCCAATGTTCTTATGCCCCAGTGCGACGGGCGGCGATGAGCCGTTTGTCGTGACGAATGAGTTGAAAAATCCGTTGCTGATCGGCGGTCGCCAAGTTCGACTCGGCCGAAGTCACTATGTCGCCAACCACGGCCAAGAAAGCTGTTGGGGTGAATGTGGATCCGCGGCGACGGGCGAAGTGTTCACCAACATTTATACAAGTACCACCACGATCATTCCCATTGACGGCGACGCCGGACGAGTGGCCGATGGGCCGTTCTTTCGCAATTCAACGACAAGTATGCGAGACGTCCTCGACGGAACCACCAACACGATTTTCTTTGGCGAGCATAGTTCGCGATTGAGCGAGAAGACGTGGGTGGGTGTAGTTCCTGGTGCATTCACTCACCCGCGGTTGACGTCGCCGGAGAACGGGTCGGACGCCGCAGCCACACTGACGCTCGTCCACGCGGGACCGTCCGGAGGCGAATTGGATATCACGGGGGCACCGATTATCCATCCGGTCAATTTTCCAACCTATCACGTCGGGCAAATGTTTTCGGAGCACCCCGGTGGCGGCTACATCGCCCTCGGCGACGGATCGGTGAAATTCGTGACGGAGTCGGTGGACCTGCTGCTTTGGGCCGAACTATCCAGTATGGATGAAGGCGAATTGATCAATTGGGAGAAACTCTAATGGGTCACCCAGTCAACTCGTCGGGACCGGCCACACGCCGGTGGACCTGGGTGCTCACCGTCGCCGCTTTGATGGGGATCGCCGGATGGTGGGCGATGTCACGACCACGCATCGAGCTGAGCGAGCGAGGTTACGACGTGACGATCGCTTTGTACCGGATCTGCAATGGGCGCGATGCCGACGGCTTAGCAAAGGTCGAGAGATTGATGACCGAAGGCGAGGGTGGTCAATCCGATCAAGAAATCTTCGAGATCATCTCGCTAGCAAAATCTGGAGAGTGGAAGGTTGCGCAATCCATGTGTCGACAACTGTTGGAGGATCAAGTCCACGCCGATTAGCAGGACCGGTGATGATGCTAGCGAAACTGGAATTCTGAGCGTCAAAAACACTTCCTTTCCCCGGCGGGTTCGCTTCGCGACGGCAACTGCTATTTTGGAATGAGCTTTTCTTCTCGCTTCGACGCCCCTTTTTTAGAGCCAGGAACCCAACGATGCGACATCTCCCAAACCTTTCGAGACGTTCATGTTTGCTAGCCGGCGGTGCTGCGTTCTTCGCCACCCCGGGGTTATTTGCGGAAGAGTTGATGTCGACTCCTCGATTGACCGAAGGCCCGTTCTATCCCGATCGTCTACCCCTTGATCAAGATAATGATCTGGTCTTGATCAAGGATAGCACGACGCCGGCCGTCGGTGAGATCACTCACTTGACGGGAAAGGTTTTGACCGCCTCTGGATCGCCAGTTCGCGGTGCCACGATCGAGATTTGGCAGTGCGACGCGAACGCGGTGTATTTGCACTCTCGCGATAGTGATCCTAAGAAAGACCAACAAGACAAACATTTTCAGGGTTTCGGAAAGTTTGAGACGGCGTCGGACGGCGGATATCGCTTTCGCACGATCAAACCAGTTCCCTATCCAGGACGTCCCGCTCCTCACATTCACATCAAGATTAAGCGGAACGATCGCGAAGTGCTCACGACTCAATTGATGATTCGCGGACACGAGGGCAATGAGCGTGACGGTGTGTTTCGCGACGCTGGTGACATGATCGATCGCGAACTGATCTTGGCGGATTTCAAGCAAGTGCCCGATTCAAAAATCGGCGAGTTCGCATGCAGTTTTGACATTGTGCTCGGGCGGACACCCGATGATCGCCAGTTACAGCGATAGCGTTTCGTTCGCATCCAAGCGTCTGGGAATTTGGAAACCGCTATCTTGGATATTTTCATTGAAATCTTGGCGGTTTACCGGGAACAGTGCAACGATATCCCTAAGCGATGTGTCATCGCACCCCAACAACCCCAAGGTATCAAGATGAATCGGACATTTCTGGTAGCACTCACGTGCCTCGTCATTTCGGCCGCGACTGCGGTATCCGGATTGGCGCAACAAGACCAAGGCCGCCCTCGTGACGGCGAACGAGGCGTTGGCGGCCCGCCCCGAGACGGCGGCCCCGGTCGTGGAGATCGCCCCGGTCGTGAAGATGGACCGCCGCGAGATGGAGGCCCCGGTCGCGGTGGCCCCGAAATGATGCGGCTTGGGCCACTCATGGTCGTACTCGACAAAGACAGGGACGGAGTGATCTCAAGTGATGAGATTGATGGAGCCGTCGCCTCGCTACGCACGCTCGATCACAACCAAGACGGCAAGCTTGACATTCAGGAACTTCGCCCTCCCATGGGCGGACGTGGACCAGAAGGACGTGGACCAGAAGGGCGTGGACCAGAAGGGCGTGGACCAGAAGGGCGTGGACCAGAAGGGCGTGGACCAGAAGGACGTGGACCAGAAGGACGTGGACCAGATGGACGTGGACCAGAAGGACGTGGACCAGAAGGGCGTGGACCCGAAGGACGTGGACCCGAAGGGCGTGGACCCGAAGGGCGTGGACCCGAAGGGCGTGGACCCGAAGGGCGTGGACCTGAAGGACGTGGACCTGAAGGACATGGACCTGAGGGGCGTGGACCTGAGGGGCGCAGTGGCGATCGCGGACCGTCTGGAGTCGAAGGCGTTGTCGCTCGCATGATGTCGCTGGACAAGGACAACGACAGCGAGCTATCCAAGGAAGAAGTTGGCGAACGTTTAGCTAGCTTGTTCGATCGCGCGGACTCCAACCATGACGGTGTCGTCACCAAGGCAGAATTCGAGGCGTTGGCTGCTAAGTCGGAAGCTCCCGGACGACGAAACACCGACGGTGGCGATCGCCCGCGTCGACCACCCGCGGAGTAGGCCCAGTGCATGGGCGGCGGAACCGTTGGACCACCAACGGGTAGCATAAGCGTCCTTGCGAATGCGACGAGCCGATTCGCGTATCCATCGTCGCCCACGACGGCGTTCAAAAAATCTTCAGCAACGGTCCAGTCGCAATATCGGCAATATGCACTGGCAATGCAGTCGGCTGCGATTCAAGCTCAGAGGCGAGCCGCCTACGAGGCCAAAATGCGTCCCATTCGAATGGCACGCGCCGAAGTGGCGCGTGCCAAGCGAGCGGAACGCACGGCTGCCATCAAGGCAAAGAACGCCGAACCCACGCAAACTGACATTGATCGTCACTCGTTGACAAAGTCGGTTCCTCATTAGTCGACGAGTCGCTCGACGACGTTTGCGAGTCACTTTACGGCGATTTCGTGACAAGATCGAATCGCAAATGTCCTCTTGATGGATGGATATCGCGAACCGAACCCGTCACCTGAACTTCTTGCGAGGGCATATGCCATGAAACCACAAACCACCAAGAGACGTCGCCTCGCGTTAGAGCCCCTCGAAACACGCCGAATGCTGGCCGCCAGCCTTGGCTGGGACGGTCCTGGACTAGGAAAGGCCGAGCTGACGTACTACATCGCCAACTCGCCGAGCTCGCTCAGCCAGGCGGAAACAGACGCGGCCATCGAAACTGCCTTGTCTGCTTGGTCCAGCGCCGCAGACATCATATTCACTAAGGTTTCCCAGCCGGGCCTTCGTGACTCGATCGACATCTCTTTTGCAAACATCGATGGTCCCGGCCGGACGCTCGCGCAAGCCTATTTTCCGGACGATGTGAACCCCGCCAGGATCGCGGGTGATGTCCAATTCGACAGCTCAGAAGTCTGGGAAGTCGGAAATTCGCTCGGAAATCGCGCTTTCGACGTGGTGCGGGTTGCCGTCCACGAGCTCGGCCATTCGCTCGGGTTGGATCATACGGATGCGGTCGGATCCGTGCTGGAAGCATTCGTTTCGCCGAGCCAGTTTTTTAACGAACTGAGTGCCGTCGATGTGGCGGAAATCCAGGAGTTGTATGCGGCGGCCGAAGTCTCCACGACACCCCTCAGCGACTCCACACCGGCGGACACGGCGCCGACAATCACGGTTCCGACAAATACGGCGCCCACCGAGACGACCACGGATCGTGGCGATTCCGACGATAACCCGTTTCCTCGCAACCGTTGGCGTCGTGGTGGCAACTGGTACCGCTTCGGTGGCCGTTTAGACACCGATACCCCGGACTACTTCAATTCGTACAACTCGACCGACGTCAACGGAGACAACACGACCACCGCTACCGACGCGCTGATGGTGATCAACCATCTCAATCGCTTGGCGTCCGGTGAGTCGACGGTCATCGAAGGCTCATTTGACACCAACGGCGACGGGGCCATCACGGCAAGCGACGCCTTGGTGGTGATCAATGCCATGAACTTGGCTACTTCGTCGAGCGCCGGCGTGTCCACGGTCGGCACCTCCGACTCGGAGATTCTGGATCCCACGTCAAACGACCCGGTCGACGACGATGGACTGACGGATGCCGACGACAGCGGTGACCTCGAGATTAGTTGCGGCGATGGGCTGATGGGGCAACCTTTCCACGGCCAACGAGTGATCGGATTGTATGCCCAAGATCCCGAGCGACTGATCAGCCGTTTCGATGCGAACGATGACGCAAGCCTCAGTGAAGATGAAGTCCCGGGCCGGTTGTGGGAGTGGTTGACGGAACACAGTATCGACACCGATTCCGATGGCCTTGTCGCGCTCAGCGAACTCGACGCTGCCGTGTTGGCTCTCCAAGTTGAAAAGTTCTCGAACTTGGATTCAGATTCCGACGGGCTGCTCACGGCCGACGAAGTCAACGCTCGCGAATGGTCCAAACTTTCCGATGCTGATATCGATAGCGATGGTGGAGTCTCGTTGACGGAACTGCAGGATTGGTTGGCCGACAATGACGCGTGGGCGCTAGCCATCCACGATCACCGACATCGACTCGGACACCACGCCGGACGCGGTGGTATCGATGCGGCATTCACGCAACTTGGCCGACTCGCGAGAAGGGCGCTCTCGAGGGGCGATAACCTCTATACTTGAATTGGCGAAATCGGATTTTCATCGCAACACTCGTTCTGGTGACATTTCGACTGTTCTCATCAACTTGTCTGCATAGCTAGCGAGCAAAATGGCCAAGTGTATCTCCGATGATGATCACCCAGGACAGGTGCAACTGGTTTCAACGACGATCGATCCAACCTTGGACGGCGCGAGCGAGAGTTCCGGTTTCTCTGGTGTGCTGGCTCGCGCACGCGCTGGTGACAGCAATGCGCTCGGTCAACTGTTGCTGTGGTACACGAACTATCTGACGATTCTCGCGAGTACTCAATTGGATCGTCGACTCCGACGCCGCTTGAACCCGTCGGATATCGTTCAAGAAGCGATGTTGGCGGCGCACCGTGATTTTCGCGAGTTCCGTGGGCAGAGCCAGGGAGAGTTTCTTGGTTGGTTGCGGACCATTTTGATCCATACTTTGCACCGTAGTTTCACGGCACATTTGAAAGTGGAAAAACGTGACGTTCGTCGTGAGGTTTCGATCGACGAGATGAGTCACCGACTTGAAGAATCGGCCGGCAATCTTGCCGCGATGTTGCCTGGCACGGTCCAGTCGCCAAGTGCTCCGATGCAGGCTCGTGAACGTTCGGTGGAGCTCGCCAACGAGCTCGGAAAACTCAAACCGCATTACCGGGATGTGATAGTGTTTCGAGTGTTGCAAGGATTGTCTTTCGAAGAGATCGCCGAAAGAATGGATCGCTCTGCTGGTGCCGTTCGTATGCTCTGGCTGCGGGCATTGACTGCTTTCAAGTCGGCAGGAGAAGATACCGATGGTCGCTCTGACTAATTCGGGGTTCGGAATTGATTCGAGCACCGATTCGACGCTGCTGGACGGTTTGAACGACGAGCAAGTCGCTCGGCTCACCAACCAACTTGATCGATACCTGCGAAGTCTTGAGCAAGGCAATCCGCTGGATGCAACGGAACTCGTTCACGACAATGCCGATTTGGCGAGTGTCATCTTCGCCTATCTTCAGAAGCTCAACACGCTCTATGGCATCGCCGTCGGATTCGATCCAGGAATAACCGCGGCTTTGGACGCTCCCGAGCCCCTGTCATCGCTCGGTGATTTCAAGCTCATCCGCGAGATCGGTCGCGGCGGAATGGGCATCGTCTACGAAGCGCAACAGGTCACGTTGGACCGAAAGGTCGCGGTGAAACTCCTGCCCATGACTTCGTTATCGGACTCACGACAAATCACGCGATTCAAGAATGAAGCCCGCGCCGCAGGACTTTTGCATCATCCCCATATTGTTCCCGTGTATAGCGTCGGTGCGGAGAAAGGATTGCATTATTTCGCCATGCAGCACATCGATGGTGTATCGATGGACGATTGGATCAAGGATGCATCATTCGCAAATTCCCATGGCATTTCGTGGACAACGATCGTCTCCTGGGCCATTGATATTGCCGAGGCGCTGCATGCCGCCCATGAAACCGGGATCGTGCACCGTGATGTCAAGCCATCGAATTTGATGCTCGATCGCCACGGCAAGATCTGGATCACTGATTTTGGACTCGCCCGCTGCCATACGGAGACCTCGCTCACTCGATCGGGAGAATTGATCGGAACGATGCGTTACATGAGCCCCGAACAGGCACGAGGACAGACGGCGTTGGTGGACGGTCGGTCTGACATTTATTCGCTTGCCGTAACGC
The DNA here is from genome assembly GCA_041741195.1 of Pirellulaceae bacterium. Lineage (GTDB taxonomy): Bacteria > Planctomycetota > Planctomycetia > Pirellulales > Pirellulaceae > JBBSJZ01. The sequence goes on along the minus strand of JBGSKM010000019.1, from coordinate 12,097 downwards.
TGTACGAAATTTTAACGCGGCGACCGGCGCACCTGGGTGACGATGCAGCCACGATCCTGAGAGCGATTGACGAACAGGATGTCCCGCCAGTGCAAAGGCTATGCAGTGATTTGCCGCGAGATCTGGGGACGGTGATCGCAAAGGCCATGTCCGTTCACCGCGATGGTCGCTACGACACCGCGGGGGAGTTTGCTGATGACCTACGCCGTGTCCTTGCGGGCAATCCCACGCTCGCTCGTCCTGCCACTGCTCTCGATCGCCTCGGACGCTGGGCGGCAAAGCACCGCCAGACGGTCTTGGCATGTTCACTGCTGTGCATCACGGGGTTGGTCGGATTTGCGACCAGCACGGCAATGATTGCGGCGGAGAAACGCAATTCAGACGCCGCCGCAATGCGGGCGGAGGATGGTGAACGGAGAGCTCGTCGCACCGTTGATAGCGTGGCGCAAGTCGCTGAGTTGCTCGCGGATATTCCGGCGGCCTCTCAGGTGCGCCGTCTGGTACTCGCTCAAATCCTTGAATACCACCTAGAGTTCGTGGCGAGCGCCGCTGATGATCCCAAGCTTCGTCAAGATCTGGCCGTCACGTATGCCAAGATTGGGGCACTGCACAGCGAGCTCGGCGCGAATCAGGATGCCGTCCGAGCCCTGCGAGAATCCGAAAAACTGTATGGCGAGATTTCTCGGCGACGACCCACAGATCTCCACGGCCAACTCAATTGGTCGACCAGCCAAAACAACCTAGCGGAGGTCTTGCAGCGGAATGGCGAATTGGAAAACGCAGCTCGCTACTACACCCGTGCGGCGCACTTGCAACGCCGACTCGTCGAACTTGCGGATACCCAGCAATCGGAGGAAATGAATCGTTCGTCGAAGCTGGCACTTTCCATCACGCTTCACAATCTGGGGTTGCTTCTCGCTCAAACCGACGCTGTGGATGAAGCCGAGAAGTCTTACCTCGAAGCGATCGATTTGCTCATCCCCTTGCTCGGCGGAGACTCCGGCGATGACATGGTCGATCGCTTAGTGGCGATGCAAACGAATCTCAGTGGGTTGCTGACTAAGTCGAATCCTCGTCAAGCGGTTGAAATGGCCAGCGACGCAATGTCCCGGCAAATCGAGCGGCTCGAAAAAGAACCTGGCAACGCCAAACGTGCGACCCAAGCGATTGCGACACTCAATGCGATTGGATCCGCGCAACTACAGCGTGAGCAGCATGAGGCCGCAATCAGAGCACTCCAACATGCCATCGAGATCGGCGACCAATTGCTCAACCGGTGGCCTGAACAACCGACATACCGTCGCGACTACGTCATTAGCATGAATCATCTTGGCTTGGCACTGTCACGATCGGGGCGACTCCGAGATGCGAGGACCGCTTTTGAAAAGGCGCTCGCGCATGAACGTCCGTTGGCCAAAGCATTCTCCGCTGACGCCGAAACACAAAGCATTCTGGGTGGAGTGCTAAATAACCTTGGATTCTTGCAACAACAACTGGGCGACCTGGAATCTGCGGCGCACTCGTACCGCCAAGCGATCACTGCACAATCCATCGCGGTCCGACTGGCCCCGGAAGTCAAACGTTACCGCGAATACCTTTCTAAGCACCAGGAAAACTATCGAGCGGCCGCCGCCAACGGAGCCTCCTCATGAACGAATTTCCCCCTTCACGAGTTTTGATGCTGGAACAACTGGAATCCCGATGTTTGTTAACGGGAGGACTTTTTTCGCATGCCCTGACACTCGGTGACGAGCTAAGCGGACGTCGGGACAACATGACGTTGGACCACCAGCGCGGTGCTCCAATTCGAGGCTTTGGTTCTCGTACCGTCGTCGACTTTGATCATCTTCGCCTGTCTGAATATCGTCACCTACCACGCGATAGCGATCGCATGCCATCGGAGTCGTTGACTCACGTGATTGACCTGCGAGTGATTCAGCCAATTCTGGTTGTGATACGATTCGAGAAGCACCAGACATCTGAGAGCCAAACCGCCGAGCGTCTAGTGGCGGTGACTCACGACCACAATCAATCCATGACGTCAAAGCCGAATCCGTCGCTTGCGTCCAAGCCCCCGGTATCGACGCCAGTCGTGGTCCGGGAAATGTCCTCCGCAACCAGCCGTGGTCCGGCATCCGATTTTCTAACGACCGCCAAGATCGATTCCTTGATGACGGACACAACGGAACCCCGTCGCAATTCACCATTGCAGCCAAAACCCATCGTCTCACTGTCGGCGAACGACGCTACTACTAATTCATCTTCCGGAAGTGCTTGGATCGATCTTCCCTCGACACTTCGCCACGATCCGACCGGATTTGCGGAGGACTTGACGGTTCCGTGGAAGCTGGATTCTGGATTACTTCATCAGTTACGCGGACTGAATGAATCAAACGTCGAAGATTCCAAGACGCTGCGGGAAGACCAAGTTGATGCGGCGATTTCCAGTTGGTTCGGCGGTACCACGGGATTGTTGGAATTGCGTGGCAATGGCGCGCTACCGATAACGGAAACGATGGCTAATTCCCCATTGACGATCGCTCTGGATGCGACCATCGGCCAATACCGCGATCTCGGAGTCCTCACATCGGACGCCTCACCTAATATTCCGAAAGACTTAACGGCAACCATCCTCGCCGCAATTGCTAGTGAGGAGATTCAATTCGCGCAAGCGATCGAGTCATCGACCCCGAACCCCACGGGATCGGCGTCCTTGAGTGCATCCAACGCTGCCATCCTTGCCACCAGCCTGATCGGCTCGGGCATCGCAATGACGGGCCGACGACGACGTTCCGCTCGACTAGAATTCACGAACTCGACTGACGAATAGCGACGTTCGCACGACACGCCACCCGCGATGAAGATCATAGGAATCAACTCATTCGGGACGCTTGTCCGGCCACTGCGAGGGAATCAACTGCACACCGCTTCCGTGGCCCGGACCCGCAATCCGAAGTGAATCGCGGACATAATCGTGGCAATGGATGCAGGTCGTTGTCATGTGCAAGTAGATGAACGACGCGGCCTGATGATTCTCTTTCGTCGCTAAATCCTCAAGCTGGTTGCACTGTCGACGAAACTCGGCGCCAAAATGCTCGTAGACCGAGTCTCTCGCTCGCGGCCACTCGGCGGCTTCGCTGATGCGTTTCATCTCGCGGGCACCTCGTGCAACCGCTTCAAAATCTTTTCGTAATAAACCCTCGAGCACGCGTTGGGAACTGGTCAACTTTGCTCTCATCAGGGTTCCCGGCTCATCCATAATTTTCACCGCGGCGGGCAATTCCTCGCCGGATGCCGTGGAGACGGCCAACACCATCGCTATGAGAATGACAAGTACTGAGCGTCCCATGATAGAGCCTCCTGCAAAATGGATGAACGGATCACATCGCGTGTCACCGTTTGCCATCGCATCTTTCGCGCCAACCGCAAATGACGGGCAAATTCAGATTGGACGGTCGAGCAGGTGTGCGGAACGCGTACACTTTCGCCACGATGATGTGCTGTATCGCGCGTGGGAGTTTCACGCGGACCGGCGTTAATCCGCAGCAATCGTGTCCATAAAACCGATCATCATCTCGTCAAAGCTCTGGTCACCCCAACGAACAGTCTTGGACGGATCTGGATTGCTCGGGTTGTTCGCCGAGTTGTCGAAGATCGCTGTGCACTCCACCATCGTCCCTCGTGGCAAACGTTTGGGTTTGTCGAGGACGTACTTCAATTGCCAATTGAAATCGTAGTGCGGTACATCCAACAGCACTTCGCTTGTCCCATCGGGGTAGCGGGCGTCGTAGCGAAACGCCTTGCCTCGCAGGTGCATGTGCGGCGTCATCGCAAGCAGCAATTGATCGGTGGTCGCGGTGTAAGTCGCAACCACATCATGATCCGACTTTCCCGGTGGAATCTTGAATTTGGGGTTGATGGCGATTTGGCCTTCCAAGCGACGAGTGACTTTGTCCTTATCGATAAAGCAAACGCCCGCGTCACTCAAATCGGTTTGCGCGTGCCCGTTGGGTGTGTAGTGCATTTCAAAAAGCAATTTGCTGCCGGCAGCGACATGGATCGCAATCCCATCGTCAAGCAAAATCGGAAGCCCGCCGGGCGCGTAACCGACGAGAACTTGGCGCAAGTCCGGACGGCGACCGCCCGGCGGAATGATATAGACGAGGATGTGATGAACCACGCTTCGATTCTGCGGACGGGCTTGAGCCGCATAGATGTACTTGTCCTCGGTCCATTGCGGATCGACCACGAATCGTTGGTAGTCAATGACTCCCTCGGCCGGTACCTCAAACGGTTGGTCCCGCATTGCGATGACTTGGTCGGGTTCGGGAATCATCCATCCGTCGGTGAACGTGGGCGGGTCCGGCAAGTCCGCGACGTCCCCAGGGGGCATACCGTGATCGACCCAGGTACGAATTAGTTCTTTTTCGTCCTCGCTCAATCGGGCGTCGTTGGCAAACTTTCCATGTTCGGGGTTGGCAAACCACGGTGGCATGCGATTACTGTCGATGACTTCCAAAATAGTATCTTCCCAACCCAAGACGTCGTCATAGCACGTCAACGTGAACGGCGCGATCTCATTCTCTCGGTGACAACTCATGCAGCGGGAATTGAAAATTGGTGCTATATGCTTTGCGTAGGTGATGTCACCGCTCGCCGTTGTTCGTTGGACGCGTCCGATATGGCAACCGGTGATCTCCGTTTCCGGGGTCGTGATCGGCTTGCCCTCGATGAGCTGCTCGATCGCGACTGCAAGATCCGGATGCGTTGTCGTCCCACGTGAGACTCCCACGCCGTATTGGTCGTCGATTCGACCGTGATAGCGAACGACACGCTCTCGGTCGAGCAAGAATACTTCCGGGGTACGGGTGGCACCGAGTTCGTCCGCAACGCGATTGCCAACATCTTTAAGCATCGGAAAGTCAATTTGATGCTGTCGCACGTAGGCGGCAAGCTCCGTGAGACTGTCTTGCGTGTTTGAATTGATTCCAATCACGGTTACGCCGCGGTCCGCAAACGTCGCTTGCAATTGACTGAGTCGCGGCCCGTACAACTTTGCCATCGGACACTCGGCCCCGAGAAATACCAGCGCGATCGCTTGGCTATCCGCAAAGTCGCTAAGCGACACCGATTTGCCATAGCAATTGTCGAGCGTGAACTCGCCACACGTTTTACCGAGAGCATGCGCGCCCTCGTTGGCCCGCGACACGCCGCCCATGCTGGCAACCAGAAGCCATGCAGAAACTATCAAGCAACGACTTGTCATCGTCAGGATCATTGAGCCCAGTCCGCAGGAATCGGTAGCGGCACCCATGTCATTCTATGATCGCACAGAACTGCGGTAAATGTCAGCCGGATTTCAAAGACGCGTGTTTCGCGAAAGTATCGCACGTATTCAGGGTGCTAGCTCAATGGCCTCGCCTCGCCACAGCACGCGGAGGTCCTCGCGGCTCCATGTTTCGCGGCCGATCGATGGGTCGCCAATATCGACGGCACCGTCGGGCGACACGCCAAAAAGCACCACTGAGTGCCGAAATCCAGGCGCCCATCCGTATTTTTCTTGGTAAACCGGATCCGCACCCCCGGGCGGCAAACCGACAACGAGCAGCGCGGGCCACGGACCGGAGGTTAACAATTGCTCGGTGTCCGCAGTGACCACGCGAGGCTCGAGCGAAGAGCCCTCGGTGGCAATATTCAATCCACGCCACAAGCCAAGGGAAGGAGTTCCGCGAGAATCGTTCAAGCTCCAAACCACCATTTGGCTTTCGGTGACATCCATTCCATGAGCGGCCAACAACGTGGCACCAGCTGCGGAACTGCAGGTCGCCGGCTGGGTTTGGAGGCACACGTTTCCTGGCGACCATACGTCACCGCCCCGAGTGGGTCGGAACTGCGGCTGGAGCACCGGTTGAACGAGTGCCGCCGCAGCGAGCAATAGCAACGCCGCTGCACTCAGATACTGTCGCCATCGGGGACGATCGGGCAAGCGCCAAGCGGCCGCGGCCGCCGCTGCCAGCGAAAGCACCGTGACGTTCGAGTAAATGATTGCCGCTGAAACGGGGATCCATCGCGCCCATTCCAGCTGGTCCTTGGTACCAAAAAGAAGCCCCAGCGATAACAGCACAAACAAAGCCAATAGCAGCGACGCCAATCTCGGTTGATTTTCTGTCAGCCGCGATATCACCTGCGAGGTGACCGCGAAGACCACCAGCGCGAATGTGGCCATCACGGACATCGCGATTATCAAATCCATTGACGCGTCAATTCAAAGTTCGAGTGCAAGACAGTGGAGTGGTCCTCAGGGCGTTTGCTAATACTCGTTTGACGTCCCACTAGCGTCGGTGGCGGATGCGATCGCGGCACTGGATACCGCTTGGCGGACGGTCCGATTGGCAACTTCCGCCTTCAACTTTGCAATCGCTTCCGCGATCGGCATCGCGCCCAAGTCACCATCGATACGATCTCGCAACGCCACCTTACCCGCCTCGGCTTCCTGGGGACCGACGACGGCCATGTAGTTGATCAAATCCAATTGTGCATTGCGAATCTTGGCCTGCACCTTGCCGTCCGCCGAATCGACCGTGACTTTCAATCCCGCCTCATCGAATTGCTTGGCGACCGCGAATGCGTATTCCAGTGATTTGTCACTCAGCGGCAGTACCCTCACCTGCTCGGGTGATAGCCACATCGGGAACGCACCAGCGAAGTGTTCGATTAGCACACCCGTAAAGCGTTCGAGCGATCCGAAGGGAGCGCGGTGGATCATCACGGGTCGATGGGGTGAGTTGTCCGCGCCCTTGTACTCCAGCTTGAAACGTTCCGGCAGGTTGTAGTCAAGCTGGACCGTGCCAAGCTGCCACGAACGGCCGATGCAATCGCGAACCATAAAATCTGCTTTCGGCCCGTAGAACGCCGCTTCACCAGGTTCTTCGTTGAAGTCCAAACCGGCACCTTGCAGCACCTCACGCAGTGCACCTTCGGCCCGGTCCCAGTTTTCTTCCGTACCGACATACTTGTCGCTGTTTGGGTCACGGAGCGAGAGTTGAACCCGGTAATCGTTGAGCCCCACCGACTGTAAGACGAACTTGGTCAATTCGATCGTCGCGCGAAACTCGTGTTCAACTTGGTCCGCCGTACAGAAAATGTGCGCATCGTCTTGAGTTAATCCGCGAACACGTAGCATCCCATTGAGTTCGCCCGTCTGCTCATGACGATAAACCGTCCCGAATTCAAACAATCGCAACGGTAATTGGCGATAGGATCTCGGCTGGGCTTTGAAAATATGACAATGGTGCGGACAATTCATCGGTTTAACGAGATACCGTTCGTGATTGTGTTGCCACTCCGCTAACACCGCCCGTTTCGCCTCCGCGGGTGCCGAAGGCTTGTAGGTCGGCAACTTCACGCCCAGCACTTCCGCCGCCGCCATCAGCTTCGCCTCGCCATCGGAATCGAGCGTTCCGGCCTCGAGCCGACTGTTCCAAGCATCAATCAAACCGCCGGCTTCGCTCGCGAACAGCGGTGGGAATTGACTGTCGCGATAGTACGGAAAGTGCCCGCTGGTCTCGTACAGTTCGACGCGTCCCAGATGCGGACTGAAAACGGGATCGTAACCGCGAGAAAGCATCTCCTTTCGCAGAAACTCTTCGAGCGTGACACGAACCCTCGCACCCTTGGGCAACCACAAACACAAGCCCTGCCCGACCTCCGGATTGATTGCGAACAACCCATGCTGCTTTCCGAGAACGCGGTGGTCACGACGTTTCGCTTCTTCGAGTTGCTCGATGTAAGCATCCAACTCCTTCTTGTCGAAGAACGCAGTTCCATACAAACGTTGCAATTGCCGCCCCGATGCATCACCTTTCCAGTACGCCCCCGCGACGCTGAGCAGCTTCACCGCTTTGATTTTGCCGGCGTCGGGAATGTGGGGGCCACGACACAGATCGACGAACTCGCCCTGGCGATAGAAACTGACGGTGGCTTGATCACCCAGACCGGTATCGATGTGCTCCACTTTGAAATCTTGGTCCAAGTCGTCACACAACTTACGCGCCTCGACTCGATCAAGAATGAACCGTTCGAACGGCTCCTTGTCCTTGATAATTTTTTTGATCTCCGCCTCGATCTTGGGGAAATCATCCTCGCTAATCTTCTCCGGCAATTCAAAGTCGTAATAAAATCCCCCGGAAGTCGTCGGGCCAAAGGCGAGTGAGACGCCCTTGTAAAGTCGCATAACGGCGCGAGCCATCACGTGGGCGGCGGAGTGTCGAAGCACATCCAACGACGCTGAATCGCGGCTCGTTAACAACTTCAACGGCAAGAGCTCACCGTCGTCAGCCAACTCCCCCAGGGGACGGCTCGCGTCGACAACTTTTCCAGAAACCTCCGCAGCGATGACGCTTCGAGCCAAACCCTCACTAATTCCGAGTGCAATATCCATGGCAGTGGTATGCGCTGGGTGCTCGTGAACGGTGCCATCGGGCAATTGGATTTTCACGACGCTGGCGGAAGCGGTGCTCATGGTTTCGCTGGAAATTACAGGTCAAATGGACGAATGGATGCTCATCGGTCGGTTCCCTCAAGTCTCGATGCTCAGGGCCGACGAACGTAGTTTCGGCAATGCTGCCGTAGCTGGATAGGATGATGGGCTATGGGAGTGACCGTCAATCCCGAATCGATTACAGCACGCACGCGATTGACGCTAGCCGGTGCGCAGGTCGCCTCATTTGCCTGAATGACATCGTCTGCCCCCGGCGACGATGAACTTGGGCCAAGCTCCAGTTTCACGACAGGTGTCGCTGTCCGGGACACCCCCTGGCCGACACACACAGTCCCCTGCGCTAAGTGCCACGATCGAAACTTCGTCGATCCGTGTCGTCGAATCCTGGCAATGTCGCAGGAGCCCCTCGCCGATCGAGATTCCGCGCGTCGCTGTCATCTTTCGAATTGATCGTCTCCAGTCGGCAGCGCGGTGGCGCGTCCTGTTCACATAGACCCAAGACACCGCGGCCGGTTCAATCGCTGGAGCACGGAATTAACGAAGTTGACGTCATTCTGAGTGCGGCCCATGCAAGTTGATTTGGGGGGAAAGCAGCTACAAAAAACGCTCTGAATCCGCAAAATACGCTGTTCGTACCGAGGGGGATCGAGAATAGTTGCCTGAACGCCCACCACTTCTCGAGAGAGTGCTAGGATGAACGATTCGGAATTCAACTTTTTAGTGATGCTCGCGCGGCAACAGGCGATCGATCGAAAGCGTGTTATCGAGAGCATGGAGCATCAGACTACCGTCAGGAGTCTCGGAACTCCAGCTCGGCTGGTTCTCGATTACTTGCTCGGAACTCCATCGTCGAGTTGCATCGTCAAGGCGTGGCACTCGCTCGTGATTCAAGCCGCACGGTAGCCTGCGAGACAGACACAACAGGCGAGTTGACCGATGATTGTCAATGCATTTCTCATCATGATCGATCGCAATCGACTCACACGGCTTACGCTGTGTTCATGGCTTGCGTTATTGCAGGACAAGACGACGCTTGGCGATGAGTGAGCGCATCTTGGCGATGCTGCGATGAAACAGCTGAACTGTTCGCGTCGTGCTAAGGCCCACTTCTTTGGCGATGACGTGAAACGCAACGCCGCTGTGTCGTTGATCAATTCCGAATCGAGCCATCACAATGATTCGGTCTCGTTCATCGAGTGCCTCCATTAATTGAATGACTTGCTCGCGCAGTTCGACGCAATGCAGTCCGGCAAGATCGCTCGCGCCCGCGTCGCCGACGGCCGACTCAACTGCCTCCCCTCCACTCGCCGAAAACTTGCTTCTCACTTTGCCTTCCTTGCGGTACGCGCCGAAGATGGCCGTCTGGATGGCTTGATACGCATAGGTGCTAAATCGGAGTCCGCGACGGAAGTCAAACAGGTCAACGGCGCGGACCAAACACGCATTTCCTACACAGATCGCCTCGTCAAACTCCTGCGAGTTCAAACGTGCGTATCGCTTGGCCAGTGAATACACAAGCCGCAGGTTCGATTCGATTATCAGATTACGCACCTCGACCTGTTGGTTCCCGAGACGCTCTAAGTCATCAAGCATTGCGACGCAACCGACACAAGATCTTAGGCTCGCTTCCAAACATGCCGAACGATACTTTAGATAATTCAGCTTTCGGAACGCATGGTACTCTTGCTCAGCCGAAAGCAGGGGAACTTTCCATAGATGTGCGAGGTATGCCGGAAGTCCTTTGGGAGGTTTCGAACCTTTCTTTTTCTCATCCGGTGGGATTGGCCCTAAAAGCAATTCGCTCGCGGATTCTTCGAGGAAGATATCCATAAAGAAGACATCCTTCTCGCCAAGGTGAGTCGCGACGCACTCCTTGCCCATGCGATCGTTGTTAAAATCGAGCGAAAAACTCAGTGTCGTGGCTATCATTATCCAGTTATTCTCCAGCCAAATGGGGTGACAACTACTTCGGTGCGACGACGGTGGGATCAATGAACGCTGGACGCGAGCGAGCGATGAAGTTTGATTTTTCGACGGCGCGCGCCACGGATCGCCCGGCCCGTTCGGCCGCCCGCGAGATACATCGGATAATGTCGGAATCTTTGTCTAAAATCACCACGTCCGCCGCCTGACTCAAAGAAATGGAAAGGCAGCAAGATTTGTCGATACCACCGCGCGGTCCGTTCTCATCGTTTACCACCAAATGAATCTGCTTGATTCGTGAGTCGAATCGTGAAAGTGCAAACAATAGACGCCGCTCCACTAGCAGGCGTGAACCGCCATCGAGAAGATCGCCACGGTCGGTAATGCTGATCGACACTTCAAAAGCTCCTTAGAGTTTTCTGAGCCACGGTAAAAACCGTCGACTAGAGAAATTTCGTAGCTAACACTGTTTAACTGTAGGGTGAACCACTACAGTTAGACCAATAGAAATTCGCCACGCGATCCATTGAAAAAAACTAAGCGAGACTACCGATGGTCGATTGGATAAACTACCACCACTTGATGTATTTTTGGATGGTCGCAAAAGAAGGCGGAATCACGCCCGCCGCAGAACTGCTTCACCTGTCACAGCCGACGCTAAGCACACAAATACAAAAGCTCGAAAAGTCGTTGGGCGTCAAGCTATTTGATCGGAAAGGGCGCACCATGAGTTTGACCGATAGCGGCCAAATGGTGTTTCGCTATGCCGATGAAATATTTAGCCTTGGGAATGAACTGGCCGACGCGATTCGCGGGCGTCCCGCAGACGATTCGATACGTTTGCTTGTCGGAGTTCCGGACGTGCTCCCCAAACTTATGACTTATCGAATCCTGAAACCGGTATTGGAGATGCAGGAACGTGTCAAGTTAGTTTGTTACGAGGGCAAGCTAAAGGATCTGCTCGCAGACCTTGCGATGCATCGTCTGGACGTCGTCATCGCGGACTCCCAACTAACGCCGGAATTGAATGTCCGAGCGTTCAACCATTTGCTCGGCCAATCCGATGTCACCATATTTGGATCGAGTGCGCTAGCAAAGAGATATACCAAGAATTTCCCGGAGTCTCTCGATGGCGCGCCAATGTTGTTGCCAACGCAAAACACGGCACTACGACGATCCCTTGAACAGTGGTTTGACGACCAGTCCATTTGCCCCGAGGTGAGACACGAATTCCAAGACAGCGCTGTTCTGAAAGTTTTTGGTCAAGCTGGTGAGGGGATGATTGTGGTGCCGACCGCTGTCGCCGATGACGTCGAATCACAGTACTGCCTCAAGAGGATCGGCCGCATCCCCGAGATCATCGAAAGTTTTTACGCGATCTCCGTGGAGCGGCGTCTAAAACATCCGGCCGTTGTCGCACTCTCCGAGTCTGCGCGAGAGAATTTGTTTTCCAATTAACCGCTGTCGATTAACTTCCGAAAATACTTTTCGCACCGAGTCAAGCACCCTTTGTTCGCCCGAGCATATCGCACCTAGCAGCGTGTTGATTTAAGCCAACCGAGGCAATTTGAATTTGAGTTGGTTCGGCGTGAGCCGATATTCGCCGATGGACTGCAAGCAAGCACTACTTCCGCGAGTAAAGTCGTGAAAGCTTATCAGAAGGTCTTTCCAGAC
>JBGSKM010000018.1:0-51163 GCA_041741195.1 Pirellulaceae bacterium | reverse complement strand
GTGGTGGTGACCGCGGCGGCGACCGTGGTGGACGCGGCGGCGATCGTGGTGATCGCGGCGGCGACCGTGGTGGACGCGGCGGCGACCGTGGCGACCGCTACTAATCGATACCCCCAGCTCACAAGCTGAAAGAATCGAAGTCAAAACGAAAGGGCAAGTCTTTACGGCTTGCCCTTTTTCGTTGGATAACACCCTTCGCCCCGGGCACTTTCGCTAAATCGCCACCCCAATGTCTTCGCCGGATCGCCAACCCGCTCGATACATCATGACCCGATCGTCAAGCATCCGCGGCGTCTTCGTCTATGGAACCCTCAAACGCGGCCAATGTCGCGAGCGGTGCTGGCCACTGGCCCCGCTATCCGTTGAAAGCTGCTGGACACGCGCTTCGTTGTATTCCCGCAGCGACTATCCGGCGCTCGCCGTCGGCGACGATCGCGTCGCCGGAGAACTTTGGTGCTACGACCAGGGCGACTTGCCCGCCGTGCTGCGCGTGCTCGACGAGATTGAGCAAACCGACCAACCGGGCCTCGACAATCTTTACGATCGCGAACTGGTCGAAGTCGTTGCCGATAACGGCGTCACGCTCGGCCTCGCCCACACTTACTTTTATGCGACTGATCCCATGAGCGATCGATTCACGCTGGTGCGACCCGGCGCCGATGGCTTTGCCCGCTGGTTGGGCTAACGCATCTGCCCTGCCTAGTCGCTGAGCGTGATTGGGGCGGCCACGTTTTTCCAATTGACCATGGCGGAGTTGACTTCGTCGCGCAACCTCCGTACCATGTACCCAGTACACCAGGCGTCTAGGTGACGGGTGTTTCGAGTTAGCCAGCCACGTTTCGCGGGTGCGGCATGTTCTTTTCCATCGACACGTCCGACGACGTCGCGATCTACGAACAGATTGTTCGTCAGGTGAAGTTCGCGATCGCCGAAGGCAGTTTGCAGCCGCGGCAATTATTGCCCAGCGCCCGGCAGCTCAGCGGCGAGCTGGCCATCAACCCAAACACCGTTGCACGCGCGTACCAGCAATTGCAAAGCGACGGAGTCCTCGAACTGCTTCGCGGCCGTGGCGTCGCCGTTTGCATCGACGCGCCCGACAAGTGCCGTGAAGCTCGCCGGACGCTGATCGGCGTTCGATTGCGAGCCGCCCTTTCCGAAGCTCTCCACGGCGGACTGACCGCAGACGAAATCCGCGAGATGCTACATAGCGAACTCGAATCACTCGACGGTTCTATTCAAACCGTCGCGTCATCCAACAAATCCTCTTCGACTCCTTCTCCAAGCGGTGGCCACTCATGAGCGATGAAATTAATTCGACGAGTGACGTTGTCCTCGCCAGTGATGTCATTTCGGTGAAGGGCATCGAGATGCATTACACCGGTTGTGATGCGCTGCGGGGTGTCGACTTGAACGTGCGCTCCGGCACCGTGTTCGCCTTGCTGGGCGAGAACGGGGCTGGCAAAACCACGCTGATCAAGATCCTGACTGGCTTCCAGCCTCCTTCGGCCGGTACGGCACGCGTCTGTGGACTCGATCCGACCAAGGAAGCGCTCGAGATCCGCCGGCGTATCGGATACGTGTCCGACGCGCCGACCATGTACGACTGGATGAAGGTTGACGAAATCGGATGGTTCACCGCCGGGTTTTATACCGACGGCTATTTAGAAACCTATCGCGATCTCATCACCAAATACGAGTTGCCCCCGGTGCGTCGCATTCGTGAATTGAGCAAGGGCCAGCGGGCGAAGGTCGCTCTCAGTCTCGCACTGGCGCACGACCCAGAGCTGTTGATTCTCGACGAGCCCACATCGGGACTCGACCCACTGGTGCGCCGCGAGTTTCTGGAAAGCATGATCGACCGCGCGGCGACCGGACGAACGGTACTGCTTTCGAGTCACCAGATTAACGAAGTCGAACGAGTGGCCGATCGCATCGCGATTCTGCATCAAGGCCGTATCCAGTTGACCGGCTCCCTCGGTGATCTTCGCGACTCAATCTCAGAGATCACCGTCAAGCTCAGCGATCCGTTGATTTCACTACCGACGCTCGACGCACCGTCGCAAATCTTGAGTGAACAAACCAAGGGGCGTCAGCGGCGGATGATCGTTCGCGACTTCACTCGCGAGAATGAGGCGCTGTTGAGAAGCTCGCATGGTGTGTTCGAGTTGACGCAGCGCAGCGCCAGCTTGGAAGAACTCTTCGTCGCCTGTACCCGCGGGATTGGGGCAGTCCCGCCGCGCGAGGAAATGAAGGAGGCGGCGTCATGAGCACGTCCTCGATCAATCGACGATTGCTGTGGAAAGAAACGAGGCAAGTGATTCCGTTGGCGTTATCACTTGTCGGAATCGCGTTTCTAATTGTGCTCTGCCTTCGATTGTTGGTGAACTACCAACTATCGGATTTTCTAATTTTTATACAAGTCATGTTTGCGATGCCGCCAATCCTATTTGCGGTCGGTGCTGGTTCAGCACTTGTAAGCGCCGAAAAAGAATCGCGATCACTGAATTGGTTGGTCTCGCTTCCTGTACCCACGACGTACTTAGTGAGACACCAATTCATGGTCGGGTTGTTGGGGCTAATTGTACTATGGCTCGGCTGTCTGGTGATCTATGTGCTGACAGGCTACTTCTATGTCAATCATCGCGATTTTTACGAACTGGGTTTGGTTCAGTTCTTCGTCGTCCTAAATTCGCTGTACTTACTCGTGTGCGGATTCACCACGGCGTGGCTAGCACGAGCATCCATACTCGGACTGCTTTCGATCCTTGTCCTCGCGGTGCTGCCCTACCTAGCAGCGTTTGGGATCCACTACGCGTTCGTTGAACTATTCACTCCAGGAATCCATTATCACCTCGACCCATCGGCTTGGCTCATTGGTGCGATGCTTATGTTGTTCATCGTTTGCATCGGTTGGATTGGATTCCGCTCAGCCAACCGGCAACTCAGCGGGCAAGCGAACGCGGCGCCGTCAATGCGTCAACAGTCGCTCCATACTTCGCTCGGCAGTTTTGCGAATTCGATTCAAGATTTCTTTCGTGGTGACTCCAGAACCAAAGCCGCTCCACCGTCCGCAAACAGTTCGCTGCTGTGGCAATTCCGCAACCAAAATCGCGGCATTGTTTATGGGCTATACGCGACCTTTGTACTTTGCATGCCGTTTGCCCTCAGTGCTCTTCAAGGCAGGTACAATCATCAAGTGGTTGGCACAATATTAACGGCAACTTGCCTGGTCATCGCGTTTTGTACGCTGAGCTGGACAGCACTGCTGGCCTTTCACGGCGACCACATCCAAGACCGCATTCGTTTTCTTGCGGTCCACGGCGTTAGCCCCACACGAGTTTGGTTGACTCGACATGTCGTTCCGTTGATTTTTCTAGTTTTCTACGCGAGCGTCTGGTGTGCGTTTCGCGATCGATTAGTGATGTCCTATTCGCAACTCATCATCGGTTGCGGAATTCTGTATGCGGTGTCTCAATGGGCCAGCCAATTGATTCGGCCAGCTGCGATCGCGGCGCTCGTCGCTCCACTGATCAGTACCTTCGCCGCTTTTTTCATCGCCGGATTCGTACTTGTAGAACTCGAAACACCCTCCTGTGTCATCGTCATCGCCCTGGTGATCGTTCCCCTATTCGCGACGTGGTGGATGATGCCGCGCTGGATGGACGGCCGACGAGGCTGGCGATATTGGCTCACTCACTTCGGACTCGCCTCCATCGCCGTGCTGATGCCCGTGTCTTCGCTGCTCGTCTGGTTTGTGCTTGCACCACCGGGTTTTTCAAGCGACGAGCGTTCACGACTCAGGTCAGCAGCCTCGGACATTGCAGCGTCCAAGATCGCGCCAATCGTTCCTTTTCCGAGCCCTTTCGTCGACTTCGAGCCTGCGAAACCCAGAAACACAATCGAACTCGAACAAGCCGACTTGACCAAACAGCGAAGAATCCGACTCGAAACGCTCGCTGATGCGATTCGTGAATCCGGGGACTATCGAACATTGTGGATAGAGCTCTGGAGTCTCAAAACGGTCATCAGCGACGCGGATCTACTGCGAATCGCCTTAGCCTATGGCGACCAAGATGACCAAGCCCGCGACGAGACGCTCCGAGAGTATCGCGAAACCTTGCGCACCCTTTCACAGCTTGTGCCTGCGTTGCGCAAGTCGTTCTTTTTGTCACAACAGGAGTCGACCGATTTGCTCGAAATTTGGCTACTGGCCCAAGTCACAAAACCAGAATCTCGAAAGCTACTCGATGGTGCTACTTACGCGGAAATAGTTCGCAACATCTCGCAAACCGAACAACGTTGGGAAGCGAGACGCCGAGCGCTGGTCGCCAGCCTCTCCGATTATCTCGAATCATCATCCTACAACCCTCCCCCCGAACAGCTCAACACTATCACAATCCGCAAAAAGCCCGTCGGCGAACAGTCACTCGTCGACAGACTCACATCGCGGCGAAAGTTCGAGCACGCGATGAAATCCCTGCTCGACTACGTTGATGATGCCAAAGCGGGTCGTGATGAGTTTCCGCGGCAGCAGCTTCTCGAACTCGGGTACGCATCGCCAGGCGCCTATGGCTTGGGAGCGGCCGGGCCCTACGTGCGTATTGATGATGTGTCGAAGTTTTCACTCGGAACCACGATCAACGGAGCGCTTGCCGCCCAGTGGGGCGCCGGCTGGGAGAAGACCGCGAGTGAGCTAGCGAGCACGCTGCCGCAACCAACAATCACGGAGAGCGCCAAGTGAGTAGCAAACGCCGGACACTTAGCCCCTGGTGGCTATTAGGGCTGATTCCGCTCATCGCCTTGCTCGTCCCGACCGCGATGCGATACGCGGTCCAGTTCCGAGCGGCAGCGGAAATCCGCGAGCATCTCGCCGAAATGACGAATGAGGGTTACCCGGTCGATATCGAATCATTGCAGGCGTGGTTCGCGAATCGAAGCAGCAAAGAACACACGGTCGACTGGGGCGAAATCACCGTGCCGATGTCGAATATCAGCCAAGCTGGATTTGCCTCCAATGTCATGCGCTGGGATGGTCAAAATGGAGAATACCGCACATTACGCAAGGTCGTGACGCGCGGGGATGATCCACTCGTGGTCAGTGTTTCAAAATCGCTGAGCCAACAAGCGCAGCCGATCGTGAATCGAGTCCAAGCTTTGTTGCCAGCGAAGGTTCCCGTTTGGTTGCCGATGGACATCGATGTCGCTCAGCCTCACTTCGTGCCTTCAGCGCCATGGAATACCAATGAGTTGTTGTTATCCGAAATCGCGTGGGCAATCCACGAAGGCGAAGCAAATCGAGCCGTCGAGCTGCTGAAGCTCCACGCGGAGGCAATGGCGGCGTTCGATTGGCAAACGACGATCCAAGGCGAACAGCAACGCGCCACGATGCTCCAGTACCGCAATTCGTTGCTGCGTGTGTCGCTCGACGAAGTGGCATTCAAGCAAAATCGTTGGACAGCGGAGCAGCTTGCTTCATTGATCGAATTACTTGACACTGACCCAGCGCTACAGGCTCGCTGGCGAAACGTCATTGCGACGGAGCGTGCAATCTTACTGGAGGCCATCGGTGCCAATGACGTTGGGATCGTTGGAAAAGTGCTGGTGGAGAACCGGCACGATGAACAAAAACAGTACGAGGATCAACCCGCGACACAATTGCTTGCTTGGGTGAACGAGGCGAGTTCGGTAATGTCGCTGGCCGATGCGGGATACGAGGGGTTGCGGATGCACACGAGGCACGTCGGGACGCCACTGCACCAACGAATCTGGTTTCAATCGCAGACGCTTGCCGGAATATTGATCAATGTGGAGAATTCACGTCGGCTGACGCGAGCGGCATTGATGATCAAGAAGTTCCAGCTCGACAGTGGTGATTGGCCGGCGCAGTTGTCGGATTTGCCGATTCCGTCGAGCGAGTTGATGGAAGTCGACGGGCCACCGTTTGATTACCGTCACGAAGAGCAAGGCGACTC
Source organism: Pirellulaceae bacterium (assembly GCA_041741195.1). Classification (GTDB taxonomy): domain Bacteria; phylum Planctomycetota; class Planctomycetia; order Pirellulales; family Pirellulaceae; genus JBBSJZ01. Next base: position 45,191 of record JBGSKM010000018.1, on the reverse strand, counting down.
GCTGATGCTGAGATCTGGCCATGACCTAGTCCTTTTTCGATAATTTCGCGCAGCGAATGCAAGTGGACGGTCTCTCGTTCGGTAGCGGTCGTGCCGGATCGGCGTCGCTGACGCTCCTTGATCCGGCCTACCTCTAAAACGCGTAAATGCCGGATTGGCGTCGCTGACGCTCCTTGATCCGGCCTACCTCCAATACGCGTAAATGCCGGATTGGCGTCGCTGACGCTCCTTAATCCGGCCTACGTGTGATCCGGCCTAGTGTGACGTACGTTATTATTTGGAACATCATGCAAACGAAAAAACCTAAGGGCTCGTTCACGCTTCGCGTGATGATCTTTGGATTCAGCGCCGCGGTGGGTGTATTGGCGTTTTGGTTGCTCGGCTACGTCCTTCGCGACATCGATCGCGTCCAGGGGCCGAACTACAACCAAATGCTCGAAGAAGGCTTGCCGCCTGATTTGCAAGACCTCCGAACGTCGCTCGCATCACAACTGGATAAACTGCAGCGGCAAATCCAATCGCTGCAAGAACGTCGATCGCTGACCGCTTCCGCCACACGCGACTCCCAACAAACGATCAACCAACTACTCGATCTCAAGCGAAATGCGGAAGAAAACCAGACGCCGCTCAACGAAGAGCAACAGCAAGCGCTTACAGAGAACTTGGAACTGTTTCTCGCCAACCAGCGGCAGACACAACAGCTCAATACCGACCTTTCGACGCTGAATGAACAGCTCGAATCGGTCAAGAACCAACAGCGTGCGAATGACACGGCCATCCAGGAGGCGAGCAAGCCCATCATCGCCCAGTACGAACGCGAGTACACACTCCATCAATGGCAACTCGCTGCTTACAAACTCGCGCTGTTGATACCGCTGCTGCTGGTTTTCGGTTGGATGTTTGTGCGGCACGCCGGCGGAACGTACTCGATGCTCGTTTATGCGCTCAGCGGCGCCGTCGCGCTGCGTGTGATTCTGGTGATGCACGAGCACTTTCCCGCGATCTATTTTCGCTACATCTTGATCATTCTCTCGCTCGTCATCGCCATCACCGTCCTCGTTCGGTTGCTTCGGCTACTTGCCCGACCAAGCCGCGATTGGTTGTTGAAACAGTACCGCGAAGCCTATGCGAGTTTCCTGTGTCCGGTGTGCGACTACCCGATCCAACGTGGTCCACTCAAGTTCGCGAATTGGACTCGCCGCAGTCTGAAGAAGTACTCGTTGCGAACGGCTACATTGGCAAGCGATGTCTTCGAAGCGCCGTACACGTGCCCTTGCTGCAGCACCACACTTTTCGAAAATTGCCAAAAGTGCGGCGGAGTCCGGCATTCGCTGCTGCCCGCGTGCGAAAAGTGCGGCAGCGAGAAACAGGAAGCATGAAGGATGGCGGGATAATCTCACGGCGTTTTGGCGTTAGAATCATGGCCATACCCGGTGACTCTATTTCGCGGTGAAACCATTGCCTGCCAAACAATCATCGCGCCGCATCGTTTTGCTGGGGGTGGGACACACGAATGCTCACATCGTCCAACAGTGGGCGACCGAGCCCATGGCCGATTGTGAACTCGTTTGCGTCAGCAATTTTCCCAGTGCCACGTATTCCGGGATGCTACCGGGAACACTCGGTGGTCAGTACGACGACCGTGAAATGCGAATCGATCTGAAATCGCTGGCCGATCGAGCCGGCGCGAGACTCGTCATCGCCAACACAACGCGACTCGACCGAGACACCAGCCAACTTCACTTCGATGACCATGAACCACTCGCTTTTGACGCCCTGTCCATTGGCGTTGGATCGATCCCGGCGGGATGGCGACAGCATGCGGAGTCACCGTTGCTCGTCCCGATCAAACCGATGCAGAACTTTCTAAGTCGCTTGCACGGGCGACTGAACTCGTTGGAATCGCCACTGGAGCGTACGATCCGAGTTGCGATCGTGGGCGGCGGCGTGGCCGGAGTCGAGATTGCCTGCTGTCTACAGCAATATGCGCGTCAACAGGGCTCTCGCATACTGGAGATATCGATCTACACCAGCGGTAACCATGTCGCCCCAGGAATGACGTCGCGCAGCGCTAGGCGAATCGAGCAGCTGCTGGCTGAACGCCAGATTCATCTGCGGTTCGACCATCGTATCACCGAAGTGAATGACTCCGAAATTGTTACCAGCGATGGGAAACGTTACCCGGTGGATTGCGTCGTCTGGGCGACCGGAGCCGAAGCGCCACCGCTGCTCGGGCAACTTGGGCTCGAAACCGACGATCGCGGGTTCATTGCGACCTCAAGCACGCTGCAATCGCTAACCGATCCGCGCGTCTTCGCCGTCGGTGACTCGGGAACCCTTTTGTCATCACCCGTCCCCAAGGCGGGAGTGTATGCAGTCCGGCAATCTCCCGTTCTATGGCACAACTTGCGAGCGCTACTGGAAGGTCGAACGCTCAAGCATTTCCAACCGCAGGATGATTTTCTCAAAATTTTGAATACCGGCGACGGCAAGGGGCTGCTCCAGTATCGACGGGTCACCGCTCATGCCCGCTGGTGCTGGTATCTCAAGAATTGGATCGACAAGCGATTCGTCGACTCATTTCATTAGCCCGATAGCAGCTCGCGATAGCGTGGCTAGAAAAAAATCGAGTAACGTGTCGATCCCCCGCAGTACCCTTCGACTAGTTCTATCGAGCGTTGCCAATCCTCAACCGAACCGGTGTCGATTCCCTTCAACGAAGCAATCATGATGAACAACCCCAGTGTACAACTCCATCGCGTGCTACGGTGCCCTGCGGAGCGTATCTACCGTGCGTTTTTGGATCCCGACTCGCTGGCCCGATGGCTTCCACCGTTTGGGTTTCTTGGCAAGGTGCACGCGATGGACGCTCGGGTCGGTGGCGGATATCGAATGTCCTTTACCAACTTTGGGACGGGTTCGAGCCATTCGTTTGCGAGCAAGTACGATGAGCTTGTGCCATCCGAATTGATCCGATACACCACCGAGTTCGATGATCCGGCGATGCCCGACAAGATGCCGACGACGATCAAGTTGACACGCAATGCGTGCGGCACCGACGTTCACATCGATTCGGGAATTCCGTCGGCGATCCCCGCAGAGTTTTGTTATCTGGGATGGCAAGAGTCGCTCGTCCAATTGGCTCATTTGGTGGAACCCGAAATTCCGGATGGCCAGTAAAACTACAATCACTGCGAATCACCAATCACTGCGAATCAAAGGAGTCATCATGAAGTTTATGTTGTTGATCTACGGTGCCGAGTGTAGCTGGACGGATGAAGAACGCCGCCAGTGCATGATTGAATCGATGGGTATTTGCGACGAGCTCGAATCCCAAGGGAAATGGATCGCGTCTTCGCCGCTTCATTCCGTGGACACGGCAACCAGCGTTCGCGTTCGCAACGGTCATCGCCAGATCACGGATGGCCCGTTCGCGGAAACCACGGAGCAACTCGGTGGTTTTTACATCATCGATGTCGAGAATCTTGACGAAGCGATCGCCATCGCGTCACGGTTACCGCCCGCCAAGAAGGGGACGGTCGAAGTTCGGCCCCTGTTTCCACTGCCCGAACTGCCCATCGGATAACCGTACTTCTCGCAGGACGGCGTTCCAGGTTTTGATCGCATTTGAAACACGCTATGCCAGACGAATCATCTCGAAACAGCAGTATTGCCACGTGCGTTAGGCGGTGAATGGTGAAATACATTTTGTTGATGTATGCAGAGGTCGGTGCTTGGCCACCGCAAGAACACGAGTTGGCGATCAAGGAGTCGATTCAATTATGCCGCGAGCTCGAGGATCAAGGACATTTCGTCGCCGCAGCTCCGCTGCAACCCTCCGACACCGCGAAGTGCGTCCGAGTCCGTCAGGGGACGACGCAAGTTTCCGACGGACCGTTCGCGGAGACCAAAGAACAACTCGGTGGTTTCTTTCTGATTGACGTCGATCATCTCGATCAAGCAATCTCGATCGCGGCCCGAGTCCCAGGAACCCGCCGGGGAACAGCGGAGATTCGTCCACTGAGGACCTAATCGCGCGAGACCACCCTCACGACATCCAAATTTTCCAGGTACCATTCGTGCTTGATTGTCTGGAAAGCGTCGGTGCCCAGCGGTCGCACGTCGTCGTATGCATGCTTGGGAAACGTATCGTGGCAAAGTGGTCGCAAGATGAAGCTTGAGTTGGAACCGCACCTCGGCGCAGCGGAGTTTATCGATGTCCTGAAACGCTCAACCCTCGCCGAGCGCCGCCCGGTCGACGATGTCCCACGCATTGCCAAGATGCTCGCTTGTGCGGACTTGATCGTGACGGCGCGGGACGAGCAAGGTTTACTGTTGGGCGTCGCCCGAGCAATCACTGACTTCGCTTATTGCACCTACCTTGCGGATTTGGCCGTTGATGTTGACTACCAAGGACGATCGATCGGCCGCCAATTGATTCGCTTGGTACACGCCAGCGCAGGACTGGAGACGCGATTGATTTTGCTCGCAGCTCCTGCGGCAGCGACGTATTATCCGCATATTGGGATGGAGAAGCACGAGTCGTGTTGGATGGTGCCGCCCCAAGACGATCGCTGACTCGTCCGCGTTTGCTTGCTTGGTGGATGACGTGGACCTAGAATCGGCGTTCTCATGCGTCGCTACGCGAATTCTGGGTCAAGACAATGGTTCGAAAACTGGTTCTGTTTTTATGCATGCTACTTGGAGCCGCGGGCCCAAGCGGCTCGTCGATCGGTTGGAGTGATGACGAGGACGCGAACATCCTTCGCCGTGAAAACCGCGTGGCATGGTGCATTGTTCCCTTTGATGCCAAGAAACGCGGTCCGGCTGAACGAGCACTCATGCTCAGCGAACTTGGCATCGACCGCTGTGCCTACGACTGGCGTGACGAACATGTACCGACCTTTGAACAAGAGATCCTCGAGTACAAGAAACACGGCATCGATTTTTTTGCTTTTTGGAGCACCCATGATGACGCGTTCGCGTTGTTCGAAAAATACGACTTGCATCCGCAAATCTGGCAGACGCTTTCGGACCCGAGCGATGTTGATGACGCGCAGAAAGTCGCGGTAGCGGCCGAACGATTGTTGCCATTGGCCCAGCGTACGTCGGCCATGAAATGCAAATTGGGGCTCTACAATCACGGCGGCTGGGGCGGCGAACCAAAAAATCTAGTGGCGGTCTGCGAGCGTTTGCATGCGCTGGGCCAGCACCACGTCGGGATCGTCTACAACTTTCATCACGGTCATGGTCACATCGATGATTGGTCTGAATCGCTGACGACAATGTTGCCGCATCTGATCTGTGTCAATTTGAATGGCATGAACGACAACGAGCAGCCAAAGATCCTGGGCATCGGGAAGGGCCAGCATGAGCTGGGGATGATTCGAACGCTCGTCGACAGCGGTTACGATGGCCCGATCGGAATCCTTGATCACCGCGATGCATTGGATGCTCGTGAATCGCTGCTCGAGAACCACGAGGGTCTGGATTGGGTCCAAGCAGAAATTCGAGAGCCGGGCAGCCTCGGTCCTAAGCCGTCACGATTTATTCCCCGCGTTTATCCGGGCGCCGCCGCCTATCGATCGCCACCCATCACGGTCGAAGTCAACGCGAGCATCCGATCACGCGACCAATTTCAAATTTTGGTCGCCAGCGATCCGAAACAATCGTCCAATCACTGGGAACTTTTTACGTTTGCCGGCACCGGCCATCTGACGGCGTATTTGCCCGGCAAGGTGCCCGATCATGTGCGTAGCCAAGCCATGATTTGCGATGCCAAGCAGCATGTGTTGACCATGCATTACGAACCATCGCGTGTGCGTTTGTATGTCGATGGCCAGCAAGTGGCGGATCAGGCCATTCGGGATGCGGTGCGAGGTGAGAGTATCCCAGGGGCGCTGGGCATTGGCCGGCTCGCTGAAGGCGTCTTGGGCGATGACGTGTCAATCCGATGGGTTCGCCTGTCCCAAGGTATCCGCGACGTTGTTCATGATCCGTCCCACGAAGTTCGTCGCGACGAATCGACCGTCGGCTATTGGAGTTTTTCGCCGGACGCGAATTTGAATGATTCCTCGTCCAGCGGCCCGTCAAAGTCGAGTACGAATGATCAACCGAGTTTAGTTACTTCACCCTACGATGCTGAGCGTGTCCAACGTCTGGTCGCACTGGCACAATCCGGCGGGGACGAGATTCGTGGCGCTCGACTGTTCGCTGATGCAAAGATCGCGTGTTTATCGTGCCACTCCGTCGGAGCTTTGGGTGGATCGGTGGGGCCCGATCTGTCGATCGTGAGCAAAGACCTAACGATGAATTCGATCGTCGAGTCGGTGCTCTGGCCCCAGCGCGAGGTGAAACCAGAGTACATGAGCTGGAGAGTTCTCACCACCGACGGCTCGACGTTCACCGGGTACAAAGTCAAACAATCCGATCACGAGGTTCATCTGCGCGACGTCAATTCCGCCAAGGTTTTTCGCGTCGATCTGGACGAGATCGAGGATGAAGTGAGTAGCGGTTCACTCATGCCCGATGGGCTTGATCGAGCCATGAACGAGGGCCAGCTCTTCGACTTGATTCGCTTTCTGCAAGAACTGAAAACAAACGGGTCATCGCTCTCGCCCCAGATTCACGCTGCGATCGCGGAATCTCACCAGCGTTCAAAACACTCGCATGAACCGGTTGACGACTCATTCGACAGATCACCGCTTGATCCGTCCCGATGGCGACATCATCAGCATCCGGTGAACCGCGATCGAGTTTACGATTTCTACACCAAGCAAGCCGAAGCGGCACGGAGGCAGGGACGATCAAATTTGATCGCGGCTTTCCCAGGTCTCGATGGTGGGCAACAAGGTCACTGGGGAAACCAGAACGAAGACGTGTGGCGTGACGATCGTTGGAATCAAGTGCAACTGGGTTCGGTCCAGTCGGGTGTGTTTCGCGGAAACGGTGCGACGGTCGCACGTGGCATCTGTGTTCGCTTGGGAGATCACCATGAACTGTCCGCGTGCTTCAATCCAGACACGCTTAGCTACGACGTGGTTTGGAAAGACGGATTCGTCACTTTCAGTTCGGTCCGTCACGGCTTCATGGATGGAATGCGTATGGAGGGGACGCCGGTCGCGAACCAGTCCACCCGTTCGATCGATCAACCGCGTCGCTATCTCGGGTTTTACCGATCGGGTCCGCGAGTCGTGTTTTCTTACCTGATTGGCGACGTGCACTATCTCGATTCGCCTTGGGTGAGAAGGGGCGAGTTCACGCGAGAAGTCGCTCCCGCCAAGAAGCATTCGCTTGGTCATGTGATTCACGGTGGCTCGCCCCAGTGGCCGACGACGATCGATACGTCCATCACGCTTGGTAGCGAGCAACCGTACGCGATTGATACGATCGAATTGCCCAGCAATAACCCCTGGAACGTGCCACTTTTTTGCACGGGCCACGATTTCCTTTCCGATGGAACTGCGCTCGTCGCCACCATGCACGGGGATGTGTGGCATGTCACGGGGCTGGATACCAGCCAAGCGACCTGGCGTCGATTCGCTTCTGGATTGCATCATCCGTTGGGACTGCTGGTAAGCGACGATGATATCTATGTTCAATGTCGAGACCAATTGGTTCGCTTGAACGATGTCAATGACGACGGCGAAGCGGACTACTACGAATGCGTCAACCAAGCCTTTGTCACGTCTCCTGCGGGACACGATTTCATCGCTGGACTCCAGCGAGACACCAAAGGAAACTTCTACACCGTTTCCGGGAACCAGGGACTGTTGCGACTATCGCCCGATGGCAAGAGCGCGGATGTGGTGGCGACAGGGTTTCGCAATCCCGACGGACTGGGATTATCGAAGGATGGAAGTATGACGGTCCCCGTGTCGGAGGGTGAGTGGACACCGGCGTCGGCGATCCATCGCGTCTCAATCGCGGTGGTGCCGAGCAACTCGCAAGTGCCCCACTTTGGCTATGGCGGCCCCCGGAACAATCAACTTCCCGAGTTGCCGCTCGTGTACTTGCCACGCGGTGTCGACAACTCCAGCGGCGAACAAGTCGAAGTGATGGGCGATCGATTTGGGCCGCTGGGCGGTCAACTGCTTCACCTATCCTTTGGTACCGGAAACTGGTTCGTGATTCTGCGGAGTGAGATCGACGGACAATGCCAGGGCGCAGCAATTCCAATGACGGGTGACTTTCAATCAGGTGTGCATCGAGGTCGCTTTCGAAGTCACGATGGGCAACTTTACGTCAGCGGTATGAGCGGATGGGGATCCTACACTCCCGACGATGGATGTTTTCAGCGGGTGCGCTACACCGGAGCGCCGGTTCAAGTACCGATCGGATTTCACGTTCATTCCAACGGGATCCGAGTGAACTTTTCGCAACCACTGGATCCATCGCTGGCTGGCAACGAATCGAAACAATTCGCGCAGTGTTGGAATTATCGCTACGGCGCCGGCTACGGTTCGCCCGAACTATCGCCCTCGCATCCTGGAGTCGCGGGCCATGACCCGTTGGCAATTCGCTCAGCCCATGTTCTGGATGACCAACGTTCGCTGTTTTTGGAAATTCCCGATCTGCAACCCGTCAATGTGTTGCACTTGCGATTGCATGTGAATCATGAGGATTCGCTCACCTGTTCACCCGCAGGTAGTGGTCACGATTTGTTTGTGACCGTCCACCAGCTCGACGAGCCCTTTGAAGATTTCCCGAGCTACCAGCCGACGACCAAAGTCATCGCCGCACATCCAATGACTCGAGACTTGCAAGGTACACGGCCATCGCCCGTGAATCCTTGGGCCGAGGAAATCGCTGGTGCTCGTAGGGTTTCCATTGCCACTGACAAGAACTTAACCTTCGCCACACGTCTTTTCGAAGTGAAAGCGAATGAACCCCTCGCACTCACGCTTTCGAATCCGGATGTGGTACCGCATAACTTGGTCATCGCACGCGCCGGCACGCTCCATCAAGTTGGCGTGATGTGCAATCAATTGGTCGCTGATCCGAACGCGGTTGCCAAACAATACGTGCCGGAGACCGATTCGGTGCTCGCTTACACCGACGTGGTTTCCCCAGGCGAGCAGCAAACGATTTACATAATCGCGCCGCCCACTCCAGGCCGCTATCCGTTCTTATGCACATTCCCTGGGCACTGGATGGTGATGAACGGAGTGATGGTGGTGCAGTGATGCGCGATCGTCGTTGCTTAGCGATTCAAGTCTGGCAGAATGAGAATCTCATTGGCGAAGTTTCCAATAAAGGTCTCGAGGGCTTGGCGTTGTTCGGCAATCGCACGATCCGTGGCTTCTTGCACGCGTCGATCAGCGACACTCGTGAATAGTGGCGAGACTTGAACGATCACCTTCATGTCAATGGTCAACTCAACGTTCGTGCTTGAACCCGACGGTGCCGCGTTTAATGTTGTCGAGTAGGTTTGAAGATTCCCGGCTGCCTCGCGGGACGTGGTGTTGACCATCAATCCCGTCTCGTTGATTTGGACATCTTGGTTCAACACGAGCTTGTCGGCATTCACATACGGGTCGATCAATTCCACCGTAATCTGCTTCTCCGCGGAAACGTTCGCTTTGGACTTGCCACGAATGGCGTTCAAAATGGGTCGGTCGTCGACGGACGTATCCACTTGAAGCGATCGCGTTTGATCCGCTAGCAACGTCATTCCTCCGTGAGCGACAATCGCCGCGGTCGCATTCTTGCGCACCATGATTTGGCGAAATCGATCAAAGTCGCACTCGACATCAAAGCTGCTGGTCGCCGATCCCACGCTGAGGTGATCGGCGGGGCGAAGCACTAGCCAAGCGACGGCCGCTATCACCAACACGACTAGCGCGCTCGAGCCCACGATGGCGGGCAAAAAGCGGCGTGATCCACTCGCTGGTTCCGAAACGCTTGAGTCAGCCATCAGGGTTCTTTGGAAAAATAAGTCGGTGTCGCTCGAGCGTGACCACCCGCGAATGCGAAGCAACGGCGTGAAGCAATACTTGTGCCATCAGTCACTCCGTCAATGTTGACATAAAAATGTCGCCATTCGTTGGAAAAAAAATGCCATCAGAATTGCCGGATGCGCCAAACGGTCACAGTGGCTTCTGTCCAGTGATCGGAATGGCTACCCCTCGATAATGGAAGCCGTTTGATTGAAATCGACGTCATTTGCCAACGGAATTTTCTTATCGAGTTGGTACACTGGCAACTCAAAATGGACTTCGGTTAGAAATGGCTGAATTTGCAAGTCATTGCTTTTCAGGTGAAAACATGTCTTCAGAAGAAACTTGTCCTCGATGTCAATCGCGGATGTCACGCCGTCCGCGTCGATGGTTTGAGCGGTTGTTACTGGTTCGGGCCGCGTACCGGTGTATGGGATGTAACCGTCGCTGGTATCGACCCCAATTCTTGCATTTCTTCTTCTAAGACGCACGTTGCCGACGCGTCGATCCGTGCACGATCCGCGTCACGTTCGTGGGCTCGTTCGTAGTCCTGCCGCGCCACTTCGCCGCGCTACTTCGAGTACACTCTTCTGATAACCCTGGGTGTCGAACTCCGTGATCGTTCATCGAGTCGACGGATCTCGCCAACCCTCGGTCCCACCTTTGGCAACTCTACTTCTGCCCACCAATCGCAAATGCAAACGATGCGCATGTTCATTCGCCGATGCACGACTCAAGCTTCCTGCGAAACGTCACCGCTTGTCGAATGCCGCGCTCGCCGTCGAAGCCAGAATCCGTCTTCGCTTTCTCGTTCAGTTTTGTTGGCACGTTGGGCCACGATGTCTGTAACGTTGACGTTCATGGTTCCAGTCGTTTGCGCCGATGCCGCGGATGTGGAAATAGCACCTGGCCCCGGTGCTGCCGAACCTGAATCGCCAAGCCAGTGGTATGGCGAGGGTGTTCGCCCCACGGAGGCTCGTACGCCCGAGGAAGAACGCGACGGATTTCATCTTCCCGATGGTTTTCAAGTCGAGCTCTTTGCTTCGGAACCCCAGATCGCCAAGCCGCTGAACATGGCGTTTGATATCCGCGGCCGTTTGTGGGTAACGAACACTATCGAATATCCCTATCCAGCTCCCGCGGATCGCGAGCCTCGTGATTCGATCAAGGTTCTTGAGGACACCGATGGTGATCATCGTGCCGATCGCGTGACGCTCTTTGCGGACAAGTTGAATGTACCGATGGGGTTGATCCCGTATGGCGACGGTGTGATCGCGTTTAGCATCCCGAATCTCTATTACTTGCGCGACACCGATGCCGACGGAGTTTGTGATCAACGGGAAGTGATCCTCGGTCCGTTCGATACCAAACGCGACACCCACGGCATGGTCAGTTCGCTGCGCTATGGCTACGACGGTTGGATTTACGCATGCCATGGATTTAACAACCAATCGCAAGTCGCTGGGGCGGATGGTTGGAAAATTGAAATGACCAGCGGCAATACGTTTCGCTTTCGCCCCGATGGTAGCCGCGTCGAACATATGACGCACGGCCAAGTGAACCCATTCGGGATGACTTGCGACGCGTGGGGCAATTGGTTTTCCGCCGACTGCCATAGCAAACCCATCACTCAATTGATCCGTGGTGCTTACTACTCAAGTTTTGGCAGACCCGATGATGGACTGGGGCTTGTCCCATCCATGATGGAACACACGCACGGCAGCACCGCCATTTCGGGACTGGTGATGTACGACGCCGAGAATTTTCCCGCTAACTACCAAAACCAGTTCTACAGCGGCAACGTGATGACAAGCCGCATCAACCGGAACGCGATCTCCAAGATTGGCGCAACCCTCCGTGCGACGGAGTTGCCTGATTTCCTGACTTCGGACGATCCGTGGTTCCGCCCCGTCGATCTGCAGATCGCGCCCGACGGCAGCCTGTACGTGGCCGACTTTTACAACCGCATCATCGGTCACTACGAAGTCCCACTGGATCACCCCGGCCGCGATCGAGATCGGGGACGGATCTGGCGCATTAGTTCGACCGAGCAAAACCACAGGGCCGAAAAAACAACGTCGCCCCAAGTCGCGGAATCATGCACTCCCACCAACACGAGTTTGCAGCTTCGACAACTTCACCATCGTGTCGCATCCGGCGCATCGGATACCGCCAGCGATCACGGACCGACCGACGAGCGATGCAGCGATTCGCGTCTGGAGCTTTGGTTTCAATTTCGATGCGATCGATTGACCGACGAACAATGGCTCGTCGCCGCCAGCGATTCCGACGCAATTGTGAGAACCCATGCGATGATAGTCGCGGGTGAATGTTTAGCGTGGAGCCCCCAAGTTCGCGATACCGTTTTCGAGCATCTCGATGATACCGAACCGTTTGTCGTCCGAGCGGCTGCCGAAGCGTGTGGACGACATCCGTCGGAAGCCGCGATTGCGTTGCTGTTGGATCGCTTGCACCAAGTCGATCCTGAGGACGTGATGCTGCGTCAAAGCATTCGCATCGCCATTAGAGATTCGCTACTCGATCCGACCGTTGCTGCCCATATCAATGGAGCCTCGTTGCTAGCCGGCGATGATTTCGAAGAGTTCTCCAAGATTCTTCTTGGCACGCATAGTGAAGCGGCTGGACGATGGCTCGCAAAATCCCTCGTGAGAAACAAACGTGCCGCGTCGGAACAAATGCCGCTGATTCGACACGCGATTGCTACCTTGCCGGATTCGGAAATCGATGGACTGGTGGCCGGTTTACGTCGATCCATCGAAATCGATGACAATTCGCGAAAGGAATTGTTGCAGGCGATTGTCGATGCCGGCGGATCAAAGTCCGATGAAGCGCGAGCGTGGGCATTGGATTGGTGCCGCGAGCAATGGAATCGCCACATCGAGCCGCTCGCCAAGGAATCCTCCCCGCGATTGCAATGGCATCGCAGCGACGCTAGCGGTCATTGGCCGCTGGAGTCTCGCAAATCGAGCCAAGGGACGGACCGAGATTATCATTCGACGTTCAAGCTTGGCGAAGCATTTGTCGGCACGATTCGCAGCGATTCGTTTCCATTGCCAGCGACGATGACGTTCGAGATTGTGGGACACGATGGTGTGCCGAGTGAACCGATCAAGGACACGACGGAACTTCGATTGGTTGACGCCTCCACCGGCGCCATTCTCCGCCGCGAACCACCGCCCCGAAGCGACATAGCGAGGCAAGTCACGTGGGACCTTGCCGAGCTGGTCGGGCAAGATGCCTACATCGAAGTGTTCGACAACAACTCCGACGGTTCCTACGCCTGGATCGCGTTCGGCCACTTCGACGACGCGCGATTGGCCGATGACCCACTAGGCGAAACGATTCGACAATGGTTCGAGGTTGCCGGTCGATACCAGTTGGACGAACTTGTACCGACGATGGCATCGCTGCTGGACCAATACCCGACGATGGACCCGTCCAGTCGGTTAGAGTTACTCGGCGGAATCGCAAAACTTCAGCAATCCAATACGTCGCTGGCCATGGTGGATACGCTCAAGATGCTGCCCCGTGCCGGCAATGTATTACCCGAATTGGAGTCGTCGATACTTCAAGGATTGACGGACACCACCGACCTTTCGTGGCTAAAAACCTGCACAACGGGACTGACGCGAGCGGCACAGCAGTCACTTGCCAAATCGTTGGCCCAGCGACGTGAGAGTTTGCCCTGGTTGGTCACCGCGGCGAATCAAGGATGGATCGCCGGCGACGTGCTGCGTTTGAAGGAGGTCGAATCGTCGATTGCGGCAATGGCAAGCGACGCACTCAAGACCAAGGTTGCCGAGACACTTGCCACTTTGCCTGACGAAAACGTAGAACTCGTCAGGGCGGCCAGCGAAACGTTGCAACAATTCACCAACCGGGGTGGCGATGCGGTCGCCGGTGCGATGGTGTTTCAAAAACACTGCGCCGCGTGTCACCAAATCGGTGGATCCGGAGCGATTGTCGGTCCACAGCTCGATGGAATCGGAGCCCGTGGTGCGGAACGACTTCTGGAGGACATGTTTTTGCCCGATCGCAATGTGGACAGCGCTTTCCGTGCCACATCGTTAGTGCTTGATGACGGCACGGTCGCGATGGGTTTGATTCGCAACGAGACTGCCACGACGATCGAAATCGTGGACAACACTGGCAAGGCAAAGTCGATCGATTCGGACGCGGTCGAATTGCGACAAACCACCACGCGATCACTCATGCCAAGCGGTCTTCACGAAGCCATCGGCGATCCGGGCATTCACGACTTGCTTGCGTATCTGTTATCCCAACGTGCCATGGCAAAGCCATGATCAGCGAGGTCACACCGGTGTGTTTGTCGCCGCGCCAGCGTTCTTGTCGCGATGGGCTACAATTCAGCGGCTAGTTTCTCGCGAAAAATTTTGCTGTTATGGCGAATGTCGACGGGCAGCGGCTTGTCGCGGATGATGATTTCTTCGATGCGGCGCGTGATCGGGTTTCGACTGGCAAGCTCCAATAGCTCCTGGAGCAAACTCGCACGCTCGTTGACATCCAATTTCGCCAGCGACGGTTCCAGTTCGATCATCATCAGGGGCGTTTGGTTGGGGCGAGCTCCTCGACCCACCAGCGCAGACCGATACACCCGGGGATGCGAGTTGAAAATCGCTTCACAGGGGATCGTAAACAGCGTCCGCGTGCCCATCACGACGCGGTGCGCCTTGCGACCACAAAACCAAAACTGGTCATGCTCGTCCAGGTATCCGACGTCGCCCATGCGATGCCACACGAGCTCGCCGTCCCGGACTTTGTGCAGCGCGTTTTGATCGCTCCGTACCACGTACTCGCGAGTGACCATCGGACCGGTCACCATCAACTCACCGATCTTGCCTCGATCAAGTTCACGCACGTCATCGAGCGTTGTGATCGGCCCATCGTCGATTTCGATCACTTTCCAGCGAACATCGTCAAACCGTGTCCCGACGCAAACGCCCTTGCCCTTTGCAGCCGCTGGCCCAGTTTGCGTGATAACTTGGCGAGATTCGATCGACGCGATCGGAAGTGCTTCGGTGGCTCCGTAGGGCGTGACAATGTTGACATCGGCGTGCAAAAGCGACCGCAATCGCTCGAGAGTGACTGCGGGGACCGGCGCGCCGGCCGATAGGACGCGACGAAGCGTCGGAAAGGGATCGGTGATCGCGTTGGCGTCACAGTAACGAACCACCGTATTCCATAGCGCCGGCGAACCGAACGCCTGGTCCACTTCCCACTGCGCCGCCGCTTCGATCAGCCGCTTCGGATTCACATCGGCAGGACGAGTCGGATCCATGTCCGGGATCACCGTCGTCACGCCCATCACGGCGTCGAACAAACCGAACAACGGAAAGCACGCCAAGTCGCGCGATCCCCGGTGGATGTCATAGCGAAATCGAATGCGGTCCACTTGCGAATGAAATGTTCCGTGCGAGTACAACACACCCTTGGGCGGACCGGTACTGCCAGTGGTAAAGATGATCGCCGCCGGGTCGGACGTTTCCCTTGTCGGAAGCTCGATTGCAGGGCTGTTTCGACCGAGCGTTTGAATTTCGGCGAGCGACTTTCCGCCCCAGAAAAGCTTCTTGCCGACGGTCACGTTGAATTTTGCCGCGGAAAATTTTCCCCGAAACAGACATCGGATCGCTTGCGCCTTGGGGATTCCCATGATGCCGCTGGGCTTGGCGTCACTGAGACACTGGATCAAGTGTCGACGCCCCATGCCGGGATCGATCAAGATCCCCACCGCTCCGGCTTTCAACAGTGCAAAGACGATGGTGATGAATTGTCCCGAGAAAGGAACGAGCATGGCGATACGCATACTGGGCCCGACACCCCAAGCGACCAAGCCGCGAGCGATCTCGTCGCTCGTTCGATTCAACTCGTCAAACGTTGTGAGCGCATAGCTGCGGTTGCCATCGGCGGCCGGCGGCCCACAGGGCTGCGCGATCGCGATACCGCTGGGGATGATCTTGGCGATCGCGGTCAACCTCGCGGCGATATTTCCGGTAGCCGCTAACGGCGAACAAGCGTCGGTGTGCGAATCGTGTTCATGGTGCGACATGGGATACCCGGCGGTTGATCGCGACAATCAATTCGATCAGCGAACCGGCGATCGATACTGGCATCACACTCTGAGCACCATACCAACCGGGGATGCCGTTGACTTCGACGATTCGCGGCGGCCCATGATCGCAATCCAGTATATCCACCGAGGCGAATTGCAATCCGATCGACTTGGTGATGCGTCGAGCAATCGCCTCTTGCTCCGCAGTCACTTTGAGCAACGTGCATTGGCCGCCGCCGACGACGTTGGTGCGGAAATCGTTGTGATTGACACGCCGGATCGCATGCACCGCTTCGCCAATCACCAATAACCGCGTGTCTCGCCCACCCGGTGCCACAAACGCCTGTACATAGTGAATGGCGGCGAGTTGGTCGAGCGTCGCGAAGGTCGTCCATGCCAATTCGGGATCGCGAACTCTCATCACCCCACGACCTTCACCGCCAAAGATCGGTTTCACGACGCAGTCACCGCCGAGTTCACGAAACGCGTCCATCGCTTCGCGTCGCGATTGCACCACGCGGGTCTCCGGAACGTCGTAACCAAGGTCCGCGATTACGGCGAGGGTAGCAAATTTGTCGATCGCGATCTCCAGCGCCCGTGGCGGGTTGATCACGGTTCCGCCCAACCTCACGAACTCGTGCAACACCGCCAAGCGAAACGAGATTTGTTCGAACGAACCCATCGGCATCGTTCGGGTAATCACGGTATCAAAGCCGTCGAGGGGCCCGGCGCCGCAGCGCAAATTTGCCAAACGTCGCGATGCAATGTCGGCGGCCAGCGACTCGTAACTGGCGTACACCATTTCACAGCCCGCTTTGCTCGCCGCATCACGAAGCTGGTTCGCGTGCCAGCCCTGGTCGCTTCCCAACACAAGCAAACGCGGTGACCGCGGCAGCCGACTCAACCGAGGTAACGGGATCGCGTTAGCTTTATTGAATTCAGACACGATACGCCGAGTGGATCAAGTGACAAAGGATTGACGCAATACCGACGGATTCAATCGCCCACGTTGCCACGATCGGCCAGTCCGCAAATTATGCATCGTGACCATCGCGGGACTGAACAACAGCGGATCAACCTTATAAAAGTCGTAGTCATAATCTTTGAAAACGTCAGCGAACGGGCGCCCGTAATCCTTGGACGATTCACTCGGAACATTCCCGATGACACTTTCGATGTCGTTATCGTCGGCGTCGACGTAAAACGTCACTCGACCACCATAAAGGATCGCGTCATTCGTGCGTCCGATCCCGTCGACCGTTTTACTCCGTCGTGCCGGGGGTGGTAGCGGCGCCGTCCCGGTGGCCGAGACGATCGTACGGACGTCAAAATCGAGAGCATGCAGTTTGTGCATCGCCGTCTCGATACTGCGCGCGACGACTTGGATACTGCCCGCGATCGAAGTACTCGGCGCGACTGCCAAACAAATATGCTCAGGCCGGACACTGCACTCCGATGCGATTTCATTGACGACATCGACGGTCGGAAGCAACTCGCTTTCGAGCACTCCGACGGCATGCGGATTCGACTCCGTCAATCCCAAATGCAACAACATTTCTTCGCGACCGCGACTGGCTCGCATCGGCCCGCTGGCCATCGCAAAGTACTTGCCCACGTTGATCGGCCAACCCGCGTATTGGGACGCCAAACACGCTCGCACGGGCTCGTCGGTTTGGACAAACACATCGCATTCCGAACCGATAAATTCCACGCCGGCATCGTGACCTCGGGGGACGATCGAAACATGGGCCAAATCCGCCAAACAGACTCGGGCCAAGAACAATCCGCTGGCGATCGAACCGGCATGTTGGGCGCCGCCATCCAGAACGCGGGCGCCGCCGATCTCATGCCGCCGAAGTCGAAGCGATTCGGCGGCGTTAAAAGCGGTATCAAACAGTCGATGGGCATGTGAATTAAGCATGAGCAGCAGATTCGCGGAATCGCACCGAAATGTCCAGACGGGGGTAGGTGGTTCATCTGCGAGTCGACTTAACGTAGCATGTCAACAATCCACCCATCATCTCCGCTTTGTTATCCCGATGTCGCTTTCCATCATCAAATTTCCGCACCCCACGCTGCGTTACAAAAGTAAGCCGATCCGCCGTGTCGATCGGGCCTTGAAGGACATCGCGGCCGAGATGCTCGATTTGATGTACGAGGCGGAGGGTGTCGGACTTGCCGCGAACCAAGTCGACCTGCCGCTGCGCATTTTTGTCGCCAACCCCAGTGGCACACGTGGCGATGGCGAAGAATTGGTGCTGCTGAACCCCGAACTGCAATCGCCCAAGGGTAGTGAAACGTCCCAGGAAGGTTGTTTGAGCTTGCCGGGGATGTACGGATTGGTAAAGCGGCCGCGCACGATCCGCTTGAGTGCCTATGACCTTGCGGGAAACGCGATCGAACGCGATGTCGATGGGTTTCTCGCCCGTGTGCTGATGCACGAAAATGATCACCTCGACGGCGTGCTGTTCTTTGACCGTATGTCCGTCGAAGCGATACGCGACTTCGACACCGCCATCGACGAACTCGTGACCGATTTCCGCTCGCGTCAATCCGCGGGCGCGATCCCCAGCGACGAAGAACTGCTGGCACGATTGAACTTGTGGACGGACAAGTATTCATGACCGACGCCGCAACCCCGCGAACCGTGCGACCCCTGCGAATCATTCTCATGGGCACGGGACCATTTGCCGTTCCCTCCTTTGATGCGATTTTCGCCACTGGCCACGATGTTCGCTTGGTAGTGACTCGGCCGCAGCCCACCGTGAAAACACGCGGCGCCGCACCTCCGGCGCCCGTCCGCGAATGGGCCACCTCGCACTCACTGGACCTGTTCGATCCAACGAGCATCAACGATCTCGACGCGATCGAGCGACTCGTATCCGAGCAAGCCGACTTGCTAGTAGTTTGTGACTATGGCCAGATACTCAAACCCGCTGCGCTGCAATCGACTCCGCTGGGCGGTATCAATTTGCATGGATCGTTGTTGCCAAAATATCGTGGCGCGGCTCCGGTGCAATGGGCGGTACTGTCCGGTGACGCGGTGGCCGGTGTCAGTGTCATTCACATGACGCCGCGATTGGATGGTGGCCCCATCCTGACGACGCGCCAGACCCCGATCGGAGCGTGCGAGACGTCCGGCGAACTCGAAGAACGTTTATCGCGACTGGGCATCGACGCCACGCTCGAGTCGATCGAGATGCTCAGCCATTGGGATCGAACCTCCGAGATCGGAGTGCCCCAGGATGCGAGTCTGGTCAGTCGAGCTCCGAGGCTGCAAAAGTCGGATGGTGACATTGATTGGTCACGAGGCAACCGCCAAATCGATTGCCAAGTCCGCGGCATGCTACCCTGGCCAGTTGCCTTCACCCAGGTGCACGTGACCGAAGGAAAACCGCCGCTGCGAGTGGCAGTGAAACGTGTGACCGCGATCAGTGACCAGGCCGACGAAGCAACTACCCAGAATGCCTCCCCCGGCCGAATCCTTGCCGGCGACGAGTTGCTGGTCGTGACGGGCGACGGAGTGCTGCGTCTCGATACGATCCAGCCCGCCGGAAAACGCGAGATGACGGGAAAAGAGTTTCGCCGGGGTTATCCAAACGCGACGTTCTGTTCGCGGACATTCGGCTGATTAGCGGGCACCAAAGGCGCCAGCCCTCTTCGAGACGAGCATTCGGTGCTTTTGCGGATGCACGATTTCTCTGGCGCCCAGTATTTGTCCGCGAATTATAGGCTGAATAGCGTGCTGGTAGACCTCGTTCCATTCGTGTTCATTCGCCCGATTAGCGGGCACCAAAGTCACCAGCCCTCCTCGATCATTTCCAGTGGTCTTACGTGATTAGGCACACCAAAGAGACCTGACTCAATAGTTTGCCCACTGCCCCTAGATTTGCCCATGAGAGCGAAGGAAAAAGGAGAACAGGATCAACGGATTTCGTCAGATTCGGCGAGGACTTCATCAAGCAGTTCACTCAAGTGCAATCCGGTGGCCTCGTTTCGAATATCTGATTGCTGCTGTAAATCGCAACCGCTAAAGATACCTCGAAAGTCTCGACGGCTACGCTGGCTTCCTTTGTCGATCCAAATGAGTTTCGAAATCGCAGCGTCAGTGCGCGAGACCACTCGCAGAAACAGGGCGATTCGAGCGGTTGGTGGCGAACTCAAAGTCTCGTTGAAGTTCTTTAAGGGGTCATGGCATACAAATTGCCCGTAGCGTACGCCGAGCTGGTGGCGTTGATTCAGATGGAAGCGAACAAACTGCGTTGGGCCCACCGCAGGCGTAAATGCGGAGGAGGCGACTCCATGTAGAAAAAAACTTGCAGGCGGAAGAAGCATGACGGAAGTTCGTCAGAACGAAAGCGAGGAAAAGCCAGGACATCGGCGAAGCCAAGGGGCGGTGTCGCTGTGGACAGGTCGGTTTTTTGGAGTGATGGCGGCGGTCGTGCTCTTGTTTTCGCTGCTTGGTTACTTGGGCGAAATGGCTTGGTGGCTAGATGTGTTGAATCAGGGCCGGATGCAATATCTCTGGTGCTCCCTGATCATTGCGATCGTGCTGCTGGTGGCGCGGGCCTGGCGTTGGCTGTTCGTCGCAATCGCGGCGACCGCGATTAATGTATGGTTTGTCGCGCCATGGTTGCTGGGCGCTCCCGCAACGCCGCTCGGGGACGACGCCCGCCACCTCCGGCTCATCGTCCTCAATGTCCGTGAGTCCAACGAGCAGTTCGAGCCCGTTCTTGAACTGCTCCGCCGCGACCGTCCCGACCTAGTCGTGCTCAATGAGGTTGATTCTGCGTGGCTAAAGCAGATTCGCAAACTCAAAACGAGCTTTGAGATCTTTGATACACCTGCGCAGGAGAAATTCGGCACGTTGCTCATGAGCCGCCATCCGATTGCATCGGTGTTGATCAAGACCTTCACCGATCGTTGGTCACCGTCCATCGTGGCGCGGCTTGACGTCGACGGCCAGACGATCGTGTTGATCGCTACGCATCCGCCCGCACCGATGGACTCAACGACTTGGGAAAATCGCAACGAGCACCTCCAGGAACTCGCGGGGTACGTCGCCGAGTTGAACGAGCCAGTGCTTGTGGCAGGCGACCTCAACGTTACGATGTGGTCGCCTCATTTTAATGACCTTCTGGAGCAGACGACTCTCAATGAAGCACGCGACAGCTACGGGATAAACCCCACATTTCCTGCGTCAAGATGGGGCCTTGATCTACCATGGCCATTGCGGGTGCCACTGGACCATGTACTCGCGAGCGAGGAGTGGGCCGTTCTGGGCTGTAAGACCGGCCCGAACGTCGGATCCGACCACCTGCCCTTAATCGTTGACCTCGAGCTGCGAACGCCCACTCAGACGGCGGATGCCACGAGCCACGAGCTGTAAACGAACAAGGGCAAGTGGATCGCACCAGGCACGCGGTATCAGCAGGCGCTGCATCATTTTAGAAACCAGCGTGCGGCGCTCGCGACGTCTGTGATAAACCTGTCCAACGTCTCGCACCGTCGAGCTGCCCAGTCGTTTGGCAGCGATTCTTGGGTCGCTGCTACGGCGGAACAGCTCGCCTTACCACTCACGCTCTGCAACCGACAATAAGCAGCCAAGTCGCCAGTCACAGACGCAACCCATTTGGAACATTACAGATTCATTTTCATGCATCTGTCCCTTTGCCATTCCAATTTAGCAGCTTAGCCTAGCGGCGACTCTTCTTCGAATCGACGTTGCGATCCACGACGATCTTCTCGTCCTTCAAGTCTGCATTGACCGTTTCATGATCGGTCACGGTTCTCTTGCCAATGCTGGCAGCCTCCTTGGCGACGGTCCGCTTGTTCACGTCGGGTACCTGCTCCTTGAGCGTGATGCGTTCTTCGTTGCTTCCGTCGCCAGTGATCGGGCTGGTCGCCTTATCGTGCATGTCGGTCCGCTCGACGACCAGTTCTTCTCGCTTGACGGGAACATCAATTTTCTTAGTGTCTGTCGTGACTTCCTTGCGAATGCTGGCGGTGCCGGATCGTTCGGTGTGCTTGTCGATGTCAAGGATCTCCTTGCGGGCTACCATCTTACCGTCGGCATTGACGCGTTGCTTCGACTCGGCGTTCGCAGCATATTCTGATTCACGCCGATCGTAATCGTATGCGTTGGAATCATCCAAAATGCTACGGGCCTTGGCATAGTTTCCCTTGCCGGCTTTGACAGTCACTACGGTCCGTCCACGGTCGAATTCGCTTTCATAGTATTCCGCTTCTTCTTCGGGAATGCCGAGTCCGATCAGGGCACCGATTAAACCGCCCGCGGCTGCAGTACCGGCGGCACTGGCAGCCACCGCCGCTAGTGCTCCGCCAGCGATGACGGGACCGATTGCGGGCAGGACTCCAGCGACGATGCCGAGTCCCCAAAGTGCTCCGGCACCGAGGCCACCGACAGCTCCGACTGTTGCTCCTTTGCCAGCCTTGTTGCCCTCGGTTTGTTCTTGGTAACTGCCGTCATGGTCCTTGGCTGCGATCCCGATTTGATCATCGGTGAAACCAGCCGCTTTCAAATCGCGAACTGCTTGCTGAGCTTCGGCGTGTGAGTGGAATACGGCAACTACGGTTTCGCGGTCGGTGCGTGTGTCGGTTTTGCGGGTCGGTGTGTTGGTCTTGTGTGTGGTTTGAGCAGCCATGGTGGCGGTCCTTCGTAAGTAGGTCTAAAAACGATTGCCGAACGGATGCCGACTAACGAAGGAATACTCGCCGCAAATGCTGCACCGCGAATGTAGATTATATCTGCGTGTGTCCCAGTCGTTCACAGAAGCATTGCGAAACAACTGGGCTCAACGCAATCAATATTTGTCACAAGCGTTTGTGAAACAATTGAAACGAAACAGTCACCACTTCGGCTATGGTGGCAAAACTTGCATGTGAAAGGTTTGTGTTCAGCAATCCTAGACGGTCTTACGCAAAGTAATAGCAACCCGGCGTGGGAACATTGCGAAAACATAGTGAAAGCCCTTGTTGGTAGGAACAACAAGGGCTTTCGAGATTCGAGATAGCTAAAGTGGCACTAGCAAGGCGAGCCTCGCTACGACATGCACGCGGCCAATCAAATTTAGGCCGACCTCGGGAAAAGCTCCATTACAATTGCTTCACATCGGGGTCGACTTTGGCAGCCTTTGCTTTCGCATCGCCTATTGCCTGGTCGGCTTCTTGATTGACCTTAGCACCAGTTTCTTTGACGACCGATTTCGCATCACTTGCGAGTTTCTCGGCGGTCAAGTCTTCTTCCACCAACGCTTCCGAGGCGGCGTCGACCACCTTCGTTGCGACTCGCTTGCCACGCTCAACCAAACTGTCACCGGTCAAACCATGCTCATCTGAGGATGCGGCAGCCTCGTCGATCGTCTCCGATGCAACTCGTTTTCCGCGCTGCACCAACCGTTCGCCCGCTTCGTAGGCATCGTCCACAAAATCATCCGACGCTTTACCCATCCACTGATCTTCGCGACGTGTTCGCGGGACTACCAAACCGGCCAACATGCCCAGTGCCATGCAACCGGCGCCAACGGCAAGTGGATACCGCTCACACGCTTGTTGATACTTGTCGCTCGCTTGAGCCGCCAGGTCGTTGACACTTTCGCTCAGGTTGTGGCCTTGGCGACCGACACCTCGTCCGGCACGGCGACCGTATCGATACGCGCTACGACCCGCCCGACGGCTACTGCTAACGGCGGCAGCGGCTGCGCCGGACGTTGCGGTGCCAGCGGCGCTAGCACCCGACGCGACGGATGACGCTGCTGAGGAAATACCCGAGGCGGTTGCATTTGTGGCATCGCCGATTGCGTCGCCGACGGATGCCGCAGCACCGGTGACGGAGTCGACCGCGCCAGCTGCGGCATGCTTTGTCTTTTCCCACATCGACGGATCATCGGATTCGTCCGAACCGCTCGTGTAGGATTCGGGCAGAACCAACTCGTGCTCGTTGCCCTGGTACTGGTCATCTGCAAATCGTGGCTGCAACGCGTAGTCCTCGTCAGCCATGTAGCTCTCATCGTCGTCGTCATACTCATTGACATTGTAGCAATCGCGTTTCAAGCGGCGGCGGGGACGATCTTCTTCAGAATCGTCATGCCCAAATCCGAACGCAAGCCACGCCAATCCCGCGCCGATCAACGCGGTCGGAACCGGATTGTCGCGCAGCGTACGGCCAAGGTTCTGGCCGAATTCACTTGCGGAATCGCCAAAGCGTGCCGTGGCACTCGATTTCCCACCAGAGCTGCCTGACGGCCGGGTGAAGTAGTCCATGACATCATCCATGATGCGCCGCGGATTTAGCCGATCGCCGAGTTCGTCAAGCGTTTCATCCATGCGGCTGCGAGTGACTTCGATCTCGTCGCTGATTCGTTCGCTGCTGCCGCTTCCCGAGAGGGAGGCTGAGGTTGGGGTTATTCGATCGGAGGGATGGCTGGTCGGATTCATTGAACTTTGGCTTGTACCCATTGCTTGTCTTCTTTCAAGGTTTCGATGGTTTGGTGGGGAACGAGAGAGGTACTCGCAAGAGCCGCCTTCACTTTGACGATCATCACGGTGGCGATCGCGGCAATAACGGTGCCGACGATCAGCGGTGCAATCCAGATGGCGTGCAATTCGGCATCGGTGGACATGATCATCAGGGCGAGTCCGCCCGTGACGGCAAGCAGCAGAAAGATGATGGAAAGTAGCGCCACCACGCCGCCGATGACCAGCGTGCTGACATTGTGACCAACAGCGGACGCCTTCTCGCTCATCTCCGTTTTGGCCATCGCGATTTCTTGGCGAAGTAGCACGGTAGATTCATCGCGGAGTTCGCGAATCAAGTCCGCGAACGAGCGTTCTTCGCTACGCGGAGCATCGGTGTGAGTGGTACTGGGCATGTTGTCGCTCCTTACGCGGTGTAGTTGGGATTCGTGACAACGGTGTCTCGGAAAGCGTCGGTGGTCCGAGGCGATTGACGCCCGGGAAGCTGTGAGTCCTGAGATAAACGGGGATCACGGGGCAATTGCCGACCACGATTCGTCTGCTTGGGAACAGTGCCGCCGACCCGTTTGCCATCGACATCCGATGAATCGTCATCGCTCGATGCCTTCAAGAAACGCATTAGCGCGAGACCGGTGACGAACATCCCGCCGTAAACAATTTCTGGATGCTTGCGTGCAACACGTTGGGCGTCCCTCAACAAATCGCCAACGCTACGATCTTCGATGCTCTCACGTAGACGATCGAGCTGCTCTGCCGCCGCCGCAACATAGCTGGCGACACCTTCGTGATTCTCCTCGCTGAGCTTGTCCGCGGCCTTCTGGACTGCGTCGCGAAATACACCGATTTCGGATGCCGCTTGCGACTTCTTTTGCTTTGCATAGTCGCGGCTAGTCGCTTTGACAGATTCGGTGGCCTCGCGAATCTTTTTTTCGCCGAGCTCTTTAGCCTTCGCGGTTTCCGCATGGGCTTGATCGGTTAAGTTACTTGCGTGTTGCTTAACTTGTTCGGTTTTGGAAGGTTTAGATGCAGGCGGATTCGATGGTCGCTGAGTGCTTTGACTCATGATTGACTCGCTTGATCGATCGAAAAATGCAACAGGAATCGACCGACCAACGATCCATTCCGTGATGCGGGATTACGATTGTTCGTGTGCCGCATATGCTGCGCCGTGAGCAAACGAAATTCTTGCATCTCATCCCAAGTTTGTTTGAAACCGATCGTTTCCACTTCACTCGCTGGGGGCGCGGTCGAGCGCTTTCATCACCAGGTCAAACCGAGAGCGATCCATTGAACGAAGGGCACCACCGCGAGTCGTCGCCACGTTTCTTTGTGGGCAACCGACCCGTTTCCGCCAGTCGCTCCTCACGAGTTTGGCGCGAAAAGTGTTAGGTCTTCCGCTATGAGGATTGCGGCCCTTAGTCAGGCAGCGATAAGTACACAGCAGTGCGAAATTGGAGATGCTCGCGATGGCCAGATTGGTCCCTTTGCCCATCGCCGACCGGCCCGGTGATTTACCGTCTTACGAACCCGAGACGGGGCAAGTACCGCTGGGCGTGCGCTTAGCAACCCTCACCGCGATTATCGTCCCCTTCCTGGGATTGGTGGCCGTCCCGTTTTTGCTTTGGGGCCGGGGATTCTATTGGACCGACTTAGGGCTGTTGATGGTCATGTACCTTTTGTCCTCCTTGGGGATCACGGTTGGGTTCCACCGGTTGTTCACCCATCGGTCGTTCGAGACAAATACCGTCGTGAAATTCATTTTGCGGTCCTCGGATCGATGGCTGTCCAGGGACCGCTGCTGAAATGGGTCGCGACGCACCGCCGGCATCACCAGCACAGCGACACGGTGGAGGACCCCCACTCGCCCTGCCAACGCGGTCCAGGCATCCCGGGCCTGCTGCGCGGAGCGTGGCACGCCCACATTGGTTGGATGTTTCGACCCGACCCAGAAGATCTGTCACGGTACGTTAGAGACCTCCGCAAGAACGCCGCCTTGCGCGTGACGAGCGCATTGTTTCCGGCTTGGGTCGCTCTGGGCTTAGCGATTCCAGCGGTTCTTGGCGGTCTACTCACGGGAACCTGGACAGGCGTTTGGACCGGTCTGATCTGGGGCGGACTGGTGCGGATCTTTTTGGTCCACCACGTCACCTGGAGTATCAACTCCGCGTGTCACCTTTGGGGACACCGGCCGTACCAAACCGACGACCAGAGCCGGAACAATTGGGTTTTTGGCTACCTCGCGATGGGAGAGGGATGGCACAACACCCACCACGCCTTTCCCACCTCGGCCCAGCACGGCCTTCGTTGGTGGGAGCTCGACATAAGCTATTGGGTAATTCGGGCCCTCGCCGCGATGCGCCTTGCATGGAACGTGCGATTGCCGACGGTGGAAGCGCTAGCCCAGAAGCGTTGCACGTCTTGAGCCTAGTGACAAAACGTGGCTTTATCAATTCAAATGTGCCGACAGCTTGATGCGGTTGGTCTAGGAACAAATTCGCAAGAACAAAAGCAATACTGACGCACCGCAATGAACCAATCCCAGCCCAACAATCCGCTGCACGGCGTCACACTCAAGGCGATGCTCGAATACTTGGTCGCCGAGTACGGTTGGGAGCGATTGGGGCAGCGGATCAACATCGATTGCTTCAATGACGAGCCGAGTATCAACAGCAGTTTGAAGTTTCTTCGCAAGACGGAATGGGCCAAAGCCAAAGTCGAACGGCTCTACCTGAACTCGATCCGTTACGACGAGCGGAAGGGTAAGAACGCCTCAGCTGATGGTGCCACCGAACTGGGCAGCGTTTGGGATCGCGCACGTCGGGGATCATGAACCCTCAGGCCGACGATACAATCATCATCGAGCGAACACTGGATGCGGGGCAAACTCCCGGAAGCTTTGTTTTCTTGGAACCTTTGTTTTCTTCGTTGGGGTTCGTTGGCATTGCTCGGATGACTGCGAATCAGCCCAACAACAAAGCTCGGGGTCGCGCAGCGCACCGCGGGACGGAACGCAGAACCACCGCACCAACCCCGAAGGGGTCGAATGGGAATGCAGATGATCAAAACATTCGAAGAAGCCTTCCAGTTCGTCATTGACCATAAGGATTGCACGGTATTCGGCAGCAGGTGCACTTGGACTTGGTCAACCAATACGAGATCAATGCATTGCACGAGCCAGCTTAAGACGGACGAGCAAATCGTTGAGTGCGGCGCGTGCGGACGGCATCTCCGGGAGGCTGGATTGCTCGTGAGCTAGTTCGAGTTCATTGGTGAGACGTTCGTACTCGGCTTCGTGAAACCTTTGATCGGCAGCGTTGAGCGTCCCTTTCTCCGGACCGGCTTGCTTTTGGGCGATGAGCTCGTCGAGATAAGTGAGCTTGGCGGTTTCATTTAAGTTGACGAGGTTGCCTCCGGGAATTGACTTGTGAAATGCGAGAGCAGACACTGTGGTTGGGAACCGAGTTCGGTTCCTTGCCACCAAGGGATCGACATACGGTTTGCCGACCGTGGGCCCTTGGTTTTTTTATGCGCAGACTTTGCCACTTAAGGCGGTGGGCCAGAGTGGTGGGCCGCGTGATCGAAACAAATGCCACTGACCTATCGCCCGGGCATCCGCCATCCTAAGAGAGGATTCGACATGATTCAGTTACTTGCTAAGTCGACGCGTGTTCTTGCAACGTTCGTTTACCGCCGAACATTCCCACGTCATTTGCTACACAAAATCACGACACTCGCTATTTCGACCATTGCAGCACTCTTCGCACAAACCCTCGTTACGTCTTCAGTGAAGGCCGCCTCAAGTGATCGGCCAAACATCATCTTGGTCATGGCCGACGACATGGGATGGGGGCAAACGGGCTATTACAATCACCCGACGCTCAAGACGCCAAACTTGGATGCGATGGCGGACTCGGGATTGCGACTCGATCGCTTCTACGCCGGCGCGCCGGTCTGCTCACCGACTCGCGCCAGCGTGTTGACCGGGCGGACCAACGATCGTGCGGGCGTCGAGTCGCATGGCTACGCACTACGGCGCCAAGAACGCACGCTCGCACAAGCACTTCGCCAAGTCGGATATGTGACGGGGCATTTCGGCAAGTGGCACCTCAACGGTTTGAAAGGACCCGGCGTGCCGATCTTTGCGAGCGACGATCACAACCCAGGTGAATTCGGATTCGACCAATGGGTGTCGACATCCAATTTTTTTGATCGTAACCCGATCCTGAGTCGCGCCGGTAAGTTCGAAGAGTTCGAGGGGGACTCGTCCGAGATCGCGGTGGCCGAAGCGACCAAGTTCATCAACCGTCAAAGTAAAACTCAGCAACCGTTCCTGACGGTGATTTGGTTCGGCACGCCGCACAGCCCGTGGACGGCGGCGCCGGCCGACAAAGAAGCCTTTGTCGACAAGAAACCCGATCACCAAAACCACTATGGCGAACTCGTCGCGATGGACCGCAGTATCGGCAACCTACGAAAGACGCTGCGGGATTTGAAGATCGCCGACAACACCCTCGTGTGGTTCTGTAGCGACAATGGTGGCTTGGCACAATTCGGCCCTGAAACCGTCGGTGGCCTGCGCGGTCACAAGGGCAACGTGTATGAAGGCGGCTTGCGAGTTCCCTGCATCATCGAATGGCCCGCGAAAATTCGACCGAGAGTTTCCAAGTACCCGGCATGCACGACGGACATTTTTTCAACCCTCAGCGATATCGTGGGACTCGATTCATCGGCTCGGCTATTGCCCCAGGACGGCGCCAGCTTGGTCACGGTGTTTGACGAAGAACCAACCGCGCGACCGACGCCACTCGGGTTCCGCTACCAACGTCAAGCGGCGCTGATCGATAACGATTGGAAGATTCTGACGTCGAATTTCGCTCGCGGAAAATTCGAGCTTTACCACTTGGGCAATGATCCCAATGAAACCACCGATCTCGCCGAATCCAACACATCGCAATTCAATCGAATGAAACAATTGCTCGTCGATTGGAACGAGAGCGTGTCGGCAAGCTTTGACGGAAATGATTACCCGGAAAAGCGAGTGAGTGAGCTGGAACCAAAGTCGACGTCGTGGTACGAACTCGACCGATACAAGCCGTTCTTGGACGAGTGGAAAAACCGTCCCGAATACAAACCCTATCTGAGCAAGTAAAGCTTCATGCGTGTGCTGGTAACCGGTTGTGGCGGGTTTCTCGGCGCCGAGATCGTTCGTCAATTGATCGCTCGCGGCGACAACGTCGTCGGTGTCGCTCGGGGCACATATCCGCAACTCCAGTCACTGGGCATGTCGCTATGCCGTGGCGACTTGAATGACGCCGCATTCGTCGCGCGAACCGTCCGCGATGTCGACGCGGTGGTTCACACGGCTGCCAAGGCAGGCGTTTGGGGCGATTGGGATGACTACTACCGGATCAACACGCAAGCGACCGATTCGATCATCGCCGCTTGCCAAGCCGCGGCGATCCGCAATCTGGTTTACACGAGCAGCCCCAGTGTCACCTTCGACGGTGGTCATCAAAGTGGCGTGGACGAATCGGTGCCTTACCCCCAGCACTGGATGTGTCACTATCCGCATACCAAAGCACTCGCCGAGCAAGCGGTTCTGGCGGCTCACGATATAGGCCAATTGCATACCGTGGCACTTCGCCCGCACCTAATTTGGGGCGACGACGATCCACACCTCTTGCCGCGAGTCATCGACAAGGCGCGGCGCGGTCGATTGCGAATCGTCGGCGACGCCACCAACCGCATCGACACGGTCCACGTGACGAATGCCGCGGCTGCGCACTTGGATGCACTGGATACGCTCGCTCTCGACCCCCAGCGCTGCGGTGGTCGAGCGTATTTCATTTCCCAAGACGAGCCCGTGAACTGTTGGGAGTGGATCCGCAGCATTTGCGAGATCGCAAATGTTCCACCACCAACCCAACGAATCAGCTTTCAAGTGGCCAACCGCATCGGTGGCTCGCTCGAATCGGTGTATCGTTGGTTGCGCATCAAAGCCGAGCCGCCGATGACTCGCTTTGTCGCTGCGCAATTGGCCAGAGATCACTTCTTTGACATCACCCAAGCAAGAACACGACTCGGGTATCGTCCCCGCATCAGCATGCAAGAAGGTCTCGATCGCCTTCGCAGCGCCTGGAAAAAAAGACCGTCCTAGCGCCGCGAGAACAAATCACAACCCGACGCGTGACGGCGTGTTGATTTAGTGGATTAGGCAATTCTTGTGAGCCGATGGCGCTAGCCACGGGCATCGAAGGGCTTCTAATTCACCGCAAGGCCCGCGGCTAGCGCCGTCGGCTCAATAAATCAACACGCGTCAGCGAGGGACCCCTTGTACCGCAATGTCGGTGAATAGTTCCTCGCTCACCGGCGTGTTGATCTAGTTCGCATCACAACCCGACGCGTCAGCGAGGGACCCTTTGTGACGCAATGACGGTGCAAAGTACCTCGCTCACCGGCCTGTTGATCAAGTTCGCATCACAACCCGACGCGTGAGCGAGGGACCCCTTGTGACGTAATGACGGTAAATCGTCCCTCGCTCACCGGCGTGTTGGTCAAGTTCGCATCACAACCCGACGCGTCAGCGAGGGACCCTTTGTGACGCAATGACGGTAAATCGTCCCTCGCTCACGCGTCGGGTTACGATTAAATCAACGCGCCGTGACGCATCGAGTTGCGATTCCGCAACAAATTGTTCTCACAGCACTGTTGCAATCATGCTGGCCTACGTCGCCACAATCAATGAGTGATGCATCGCATCCAATGTCATGGTTCACGACCATCAAGTGCTTAAGGGGGTAGGAATGAATCGAGATGCCGATAAACTTACTCAGCATGTCAAAACGATACCGAATCCAGTTTCCGCCAGCCAACTCCGAGAAACTTGAGCAAGACGAAGTCTTCTTTACGCTCATCGAAGATGGTGTAACCACTCGCGTACGATTTCATGATTACGATGAGATCTACAAACGGCCCGGCTTGTATGAACAACTGTTCTACGATCGCCTCCGCTGCAACTCGCCCGAGAAAGTAGCGGATCTTCTGCAGCGTGCGCTCAAAACGGTGCGGCAATCCATCACGGAATTGCGAGTGCTCGACATGGGTGCTGGCAACGGAATGATGGGTGAAGTGCTCAAACGCAACGGTGTCGCTCGCATGGTGGGCGCGGACATCATTCCCGAAGCACGTGATGCGGCGTACCGAGACCGGTCCACGGTCTACGACGATTACTACGTCGCTGACCTGACGAACCTTGATCCCGAAACGATCAACGAATTGCGTGATTGGCGATTTGATTGTTTGACCTGCGTCGCGGCCCTCGGATTTGGCGATATTCCACCGCTCGCCTTCTTCAATGCGATCAAGCTCATCCGAACCGACGGTTGGCTGGCGTTCAATATCAAAGAAACCTTCCTCGACTACACCGAACAAACGGGATTTTCGCGGCTCGTGCGTGAATTGATTTTCTCGCAATACCTTCACGTCTACCATCTGGAACTCTATCGACATCGACTTTCGATGGAAGGTCGGCAATTGTTCTACTACGCACTGGTCGGACGTATCACTTCGCCGATCCCCGATGACTTTCTGGATAAACACGGGATCGAGGTCTAACAGCAATTCGAATTTCACTCTCTCGCTTGCGGGAGAGTCGGGCTGAGATGGAAAAAACCGTGATGATATGAGCCGCAGGCGCTAGCCTCGGGCCTTACCTTGATGACTGTGAGCCGCAGGCGCTAGCCTCGTGCCTTACCTTGATAACTGTGAGCCGCTGGCGCTAGCCTCGGGCGTTAGCGACCCATGACTGTTAATATCAGGGCCCGCGGCTAGCGCCGTCGGCTCACTTTTCACCAGACCAGCGTGGCGCCGACCCTTTGCGAGGAATGCGGGAAGACAAAATCAATCCAATGGTTGCTCGGCAGGTTGCGCTGGATTGCATCGATGTCGTCGTGACGCTGATCAATCCGCCCGCCGCGTGATCCGGCCAAATTGGATGGACGCCGTTAAGCCGATGAGTGCGGATAGCGTCAGCACCGCGAAGACAAGTTGATGCCCAAGCTCGCCCGGCCAACGATCTAGCAGGATTCCCATCAGCGGTCCCATGAAGACGTCCGGCGTGTAGCCGACGACGGAGACAATCCCGACGGCGGTTCCGGTATCGCCAAACGGCACTCGCCCCGCTTCCATCATGGCAAAGTACAGTCCCCGCAGCGCAAAGACCGCAGCACTGGTGCCGATCAATGTCGCAAAGAACAGCCCGGACAACCCCGGACGGATCAAGCCGAGTGCGATCACCGCGCTGCCGATTCCAAACACCAGCAAACTCAATTGGGTCATCCGGGTGACGCCACATCGATCGGCCAGCAAACCAGCGGCGATTGCCGCGAACGGCCGCACCCACATCGATAGCGTCCCCGTGCTGGCCGCTTGGATCTCGTCAAAGCCCAAGACCTCGTGTGCGTATAGCGACACGTCATCCAGCCCCTTGTAGCCGACATAGGCGAATACTACGACGATCGCTTGAAGCCACACGGTGGGCATTCGCAAAACACGAACGATGCCTCCCGGTCGGTGGGGCGGTGTTTGCTCATCGACCGACTTGGTCGCCGGTAGCGCGATCCAGACAAAAATGGCGGCGGCAAAGGTGATGCCCGAGAACAGAAAGATGACTTGCCGAAACGCATTCGTCTGCTGGTCAGGTGTCGAATTCTGAATCTCTTCAGGCACAAAGACGGCAAACAGCGCAACCGCGCCGCTGCTAATCGCGGCCGCGACGAGCCCACGGCCGCCGTCGAGAATTCCGAATGCCCGCCCCGGAAGCTCGGCACCGCCCCATCCGCGCGTGGCCCGAATCAGCGGTGCCCAAAACAACAGGATCGTGGTGAGACCCCAAAAACCGTACAGCGACGTGAGACCGGAAAGCGACGGGATGGTGGCAAGCGCCAAGCCGCCGAGCGAAGTCGCGACGAGCGCGATCGTCATCAGCGTCCGAGCCGAAGCCCGATCCGCGAGTGGTCCGCCGGGAAAGTAGGCAACCATCGCGACAACGCCATAGACCGAAAATGCGATCCCCAGTTGCAGATTGGTCAACTGAAAAACGTCCAACATGGTCGGACGAAAGACGCGCGGAAGCACAAACGGTAGAAAAAACACTGCTTCGCCGGCCACGATCAGCGCAAGCATGACGATCGATTTACGAACCGCCGACAATTCCCAATTGAAATCTTGCACCCGCCAAATCCATCAATATCCCCGGCCCCGCATTCAACCATGGCGCTCCCGCACAAGCCTGTCAATCGCTGCGTGGCATGATCCTGCGCGAAGAACCGAATTCGCCAATCGCCGATCGAGCGCGCGCAACATCGTTTGAATGGCGGGCTCATTCAAAGAACGAGACAGATTTGCCGCTGATCGCCAGCAACGCAAGCGTGCTTTTGCCGTGGCCGGACGCATGCCGAAAACGGCACAGCCCCGTGCAGCGATTGCGCATCGCCACCGACCTAGTGCCGCGGGAACGAATTAGCGTTGCCTGCAAGAACCACAACCCGACGCGTTAGCGAGGGACTTACCGCGATTCCCTCGCTGACGCGTCGGGTTGTGATGCCGCATCAAGTAGTTCTCACAGCACTAGTGAATCGAAACGCCGCGTCCACTTTGGTGGAGATCGTCGCTGGTTCGGGCGACTTGCCTGTCAACGTGCGATTCTCGCAAGGTCGCACCAAACTTCGATTGCCAAATTCAAGGACAGCATCACGATGACCCACAACTATTCACGCAGCGAACGAATCACGTTCTGGAGCTCCCGCATCCTCGCTTGTGCAATTCTGGCATTGTGGGGACTGTTCATCGCTGCGCACCTCATCGGCGACGCTGGCGCTTCGTCAAGGGAACTGGTGTTGGGTGACTACGTTGGCATCGTCTCAATGGTCGTCTCGCTTGCTGGGCTAGTCATTGCATTCAAGTGGGAGGTTTTTGGTGGCGTTATGTCACTTGTTGCAGTTGCCGTTGGTGCGATGGTCAATCCGCAAACGATCCTATCTCCAGTGATGCTGATACCGGCCGCAGCGATGTTGTTCCTGGCTCATGCATGGTCGACAAAAACCGAATCTCCATCCGACAACAAGCGATAGTTGTCCAGGGCGAATCCGTCCCACCAAATCAGGATCGGGATCATCGGAAATACATAGGTCAGAGCGAGAGGGATGAGCTTGCGAGGACGCACCCATGGCATCAGTAAAAAGACCATGAGTGGAACAAACAAAGCATGCGAACGCCAACATGGTCGGATTAAAGACGCGCGGAAGCACAAACGGCACCCTCGCACCGGAATCGATCGCCTTCTCAAACGATCCCAATCTGAGATAATCGTCACAGAACTTCATTCAACCACTCGGCGACAAATCGATGAGCGATCTACCCAACTGCCCACAATGTGACGGCGAATACGCCTACGAAGACGGGCCGCTGCTAATCTGTCCGACCTGCGGCCACGAGTGGTCGCCGGCCGACGATGCGGCTGCAGCGGACGACGAGGCGACACGTGATGCCAACGGGAACGTGCTTGAAAACGGCGACTCGGTCATCGTCATCAAAGACTTGAAGTTCAATGGTGGCGTGGTGAAGGGCGGCACGAAAGTCAAGAACATCCGCATCGTCGACGGAGATCACGACATCGACTGCAAGATCGACGGCATCGGAGCGATGTCGCTGAAATCCGAGTTCGTCAAAAAGGCTTAGTGCCCTCTACCGGAAACGTGACGCTCCCGCCGAACATTTGCGCAGCACGAGCCTCGTTCACCCATCCTTCGCACGGGAAGGAATTCTTTCACCGGACACTCGCCTTACTTCCCAACGTGCGGGGATCAGGTCGCCGACGCAGGAACCGCTAACGAATTCAATCGCATTCAGATCCCCGCGATCTCATACAAGCGTTCCCCCGCATCGACATCGTCGCCGCACTTGCTCACCATACCGCCATCCAAGCTCATCAGCTCCCGATGCCGATTGCGAGTATCAGACGCGAGCAAGATCTTCATGACGCATCGCGAGAACGTTGATGAACTTTTGATGTAGACACGATGACGATATGAGTGTTCTCCATCGATTTCGACAATAGGCATGTCTGCTGACGCGGTACATTCATTGGCGTACCGTATTCAATAACTTTGTCTGGATTGGTACATTGTGGCCAATCGAAATTTAGCTTGCTTTCCATTCGACAGGGGCAAATCGTGGGCATGGGGAATTTTGGCGTCGCTTCGGTAATCCTTTCGGTCGTTCTTGGAGTGCTGATAAGTGGTAATGCCGCAACGGCGGTTCAGCCCAGCGCATCCGTGGAACCAGTAGCGATGACGGTCGAGCTGTTCTTCAAAGAGATGCAGCTGCTCGCTCGGCGCGTGCCTGTTGGACAGTCAAAATTGGAACACGAGGACTCGCTTAAGCAGTTGCGGACTGAAATTCACGGCAAGTTTGATGGGGTCATCCTGCAATACGACGCGAGAATCGAATCTGTGGAATGGCGCAAGGATCTCGCTACGATTAAGACCCAGTCGCCGATTCGCAAGTACAAGCCATCTGCCAGCATGCCATTCAACATCACCCCAACGCAGCCGATAGCGATCCCAATGACGCGGGAAGAGGCCGGTGCGTTGCAAACTCGGAAACGTCTCGTGTTCCGCGGAACACTCTCCTTCCAAGACGGAAAGCACGGAGCGGTAGCGCAACCGCCCACATCTCAGTCATTATTTTGGATCCGAAACGAGAACTACAAGCAGGTCGTCTCGATCGGGACGTTCATCACCGAAGATTACTCGGTATTCCTTGGCGATGAAGAGATTTTTTCTATGCGTCCACAGCAAGAAGCCGAGTAATGGTCAAGCCTGACGACCAGTCCGGCTGTCTCGGATTCTTTCTAAAACTATTAGGCATCGGTCCTGGTACCGAATCGGGAAAAGGACAAAGCGATCTCCCGTACCGTTTACGCGACAACTTTCTGTCAGCCGCCGAGTTGGCCTTCTATCGCGTCCTTAAGCAAGCGGTCGGACAAACCCACTCGATCAACAACAAAGTGCGACTGTGGGACGTGTTGTACGTCCCACGACGGGACGACAGCCGCACTTACGAAAACAAGATCAGCAGCAAGCACATCGACTTCCTGCTTTGCGATCCCACCACGATGCAGCCGGTCCTCGCGATCGAGCTCGACGACGCCAGCCACAACCGCAAAGACCGACAGGATCGCGATATCTTCCTCGATAAAGCCCTCACCGCCGCCGGTCTAGCAATCCTGCACATCAAAGCCGCCCGAAGCTATTCGATCGCCGAAGTCCAGCGACAAATTGCGAGCGTCGTGCCCGGTACCGCATCCACCGTATCAGCTCCACCGCCATTGTTGGAGAAATTCAGCGAACCCATTTGCCCAAAATGCCACACCGCAATGGTCCGACGCAAAGCAGCAAGAGGAGCAAACGCTGGCAAATGCTTCTGGTCATGCACCAACTACCCGCAATGTCGCGAGATCATCGGGATCGATTGAGACTGTGAGTGAATGCCTTGCTGGCTGTAGCCGTTCGGGATTGCGATCAAATCATTTTGCCAATCGGTGCTTCATGACACTCAAGCCTGCGCCGTATGTCACGTCAGGGATCAACTCGAAGTCAAAACGTTGATAGAGTTGTATCGCTGCTTCGTTGCCGGGGTCGACCACCAGCAGCAAATACTCCACCGGGTTTTTCCGTTCACCATTTATCCGGATGGCTTCGGCAATGAGCTGCTGCATGATCTGGCGAGAGTAACGCCAATCGGGATCGGGTGGCTGGCCGTGGAACTTTTGGTCGATTCCAAGCATGGGGATGTAGAGTAATCGCGTGTACTTTCCATCAGGCAGTGGCCAGCGCCAATTGACTACGCCAACTGATCCATAACCAACGACTTGACCAGCACTCGTTCGGTACAACCACACGGATGTGCCACGGTTCATTGAGTCAACGGCTCCCGAGCCCAGGATCCACTCAGTGCAATACCTTCCTGACTTGGTTTCACCACAAGAAAAGCCGACCAAGTCATCTTGGTCGGCTTTGGTAAATGCATCAGCATACAGTTGGAATTCACTCATCCGATCGGACGCGATCCTTCCGTGATGGCAGCGTTTTCCCCTTGATCGTTGACCGCGGTTGTTGATCGTCACGGAGGGCCTTCGCCATCGCCTCGCTCATCACTTGACCATCCTGCTCAAAGGCAGCAATCGAATCCAAGTAGTCAACGACATCGATGTCAGGCCATAACTCGCGGATGTCAACCTGGAGCGCCGTCGCGATCTTTTCGAGGGTCGATCGTTGAGGACGGCATTTACGGTTAAGCATCTGAGAGATCGCGGGCTGCGTACATTCGACACGCGCGGCGAGTTGCTTCTGAGTGATGTGTTTGTCCTTCATGATTTGTCGCAGACGGTCAGCGAACTGAGCCTCTTGCGAATCCATTTTTTCGACTTCGGCTTGCAAAGCAGGAAACCTCTCTGCGGCACCTGACTCAGACTGAGCGAGGTCCATGCCATAGCGTCCCTCAGTATCCGGCAGCAAACGAAGCTGATCCAACATCTTGTGCCAAGCGCGGCCCTTGTCCCCCGGCGAAGACGTTGGAGCATCCATGATCGCCATCAAACGCTTCGAGTCTGTACGAAGGCTGTCACTGCATTCCATCAATGCCGAATAAAACGCAGGCTGTTGCTCAATTGGCAAAGTCTGGATCATCCGCGTCAAAAACGTGCAGGCGTTTTCATGAGGAGCGTCAGGGATTTCGGTCGTGCTCATTGTCAATTACGAATTGGGCAATCCAACGGGTTGGGCAATCCAAACGGGTTGTCGCGGCTAATGTGCATCCGCTCCAACACAACGTTTAGTCGCATCTGGAGAATTTCAATCAAAAAATCGGTCACGGGTTCGTTCAGCGTCATCACCGAAAGAATCCAAATTGCATGCGTAGGTTCGGCCTGGGTGAAGATCACGCGATAACCAGCAATCACCGCATACCCTTCATTAACGACCAGTTCCCAGAATGCCGCTTCGCCAATCCGGCGAACCTCGACATCAAAAACTTGGCCATCATCCCACTCCCACCATCTTCAGTGTCTGCCGTCGCAGTCGTGCCCGACCGGACAGTCGAGGCAGGATTACGTGGGCATCACGGAACGCTGACAGTCAAATCTGGACATCTTGCCGTGGAGGAATCTCAGGAGGATGTAAATCTTCCATCGGCCCGATATAACTAAATTATAAGTCAGGAGTTAATTTGGCAAGGTGTTTTGCACGAAAAAGCGAATATTTTGCAGCCACTCCGCATGACACGTCCTTAAGCCGATGTTTCATGCGGTCCTAGTCGTCTTGGCCCTGAAAGTCCGACCCTGACTTCGGTGACTGCCCCCTAGACATGTCGGAGATCGCCTTGATCATTCAACGGAGGGTAGCCTGGCGTGTGGGTTAGGAGGGCTCAGGGAAAGGTTAGATGTTCAAAAATCACGTTCCTCTTCGATTTCTGCTCGTTCGATTTCACGATCGAGGGACTCGATATAGTCTTCGATCCAGCCGATCACGATTCGATCGCGTTCGTCCTTGAGCCACTCGCGCGCCTCGTCGCGAAGTTTGTGACAATGATCGCTCGCTTTTCCCCAATAACAACTCGCACCGAAATGGCTTTGAAGGGAACGGTAGGTGCTTTCGTTGTCGCAATACCTTGCAACGAAGCTGCGGGTCAACCGTCCGGCCTTCGTTTTATCGAGTGTCTTTGGCATGGCTTGGCAAAACCAGTACGATCTCTCGTTCCGATCTAAGTCGACCCATGAGAACATTTCACCGGAAGGGATGTGTTGAATCGGTCCGGAAAGGCCGTCAACCCAACCGCTTGTCATTGCTCCAGACAGCCACGAGGCGATGGCCCATCTGCCGTCTTCATGATTGTCCAGCACCTCAGCGATGCACGCCCAAGCCCTGCTTGGATCGTCCGCAACCCACTGTGCCATCAAACCGTTGCGGTGGTGTTCAATGCAGCGTAGCATTCTACGTTCTTGCGATAAAACACCCTTGAAGATGTCCCATTTGCGCTCTGGGTAAGCTTCCACTAAACGCGTCGCTAACTCAGTCCAGTAGTACCCAGCGGAATCGTTAATCCTTGATTTAGTAAACTCTGGCTCAGCGAGCAGTTGGAAAATGAGCGACTCTGGTAGCACCAAATCATCTACGTAGTATTGATTGCACATTCTCAGGGAGCTCTCCCAAAGTCCCTCGGTCGCATTTGCCATATGCAAATTGATGAGTTGGCGAAAAACTGGCTCACTGATTGCCTTGAGTGCGTCTGTGAACCACCAGTTCTCAAGCGATTCTTTTGCCAAGACGCCGGATTCGCATAATTCAATTACTTTCAGAACGACAGCATCTGTCATTCCCGAGTGAATCACGATTTCGGAGAGATACTTGGCAAAGAGCCGCTCGGATGCGAGTCCAAGAACGATTGTCTCCCACTCGTCAATTTTTTCTCCGTAGATGGAAGAGAGATAGCCGCGTAACAGCGATGTCGATCTAATATGTTCTTGCTTTCGATACGCATCGAGTATCATCGGCAACATACGACGATCCGGATCATTGTCGCCTACACGTCTTGCTAACCAGAACGCAGCGTTCGATATCTCGCAAATCAGCCACGGCAACTCCGCTTCAAGTGCCTCGGGATGCTTGATTGCATGTGATGCAAGCCAATCGAGCTTCTCGTCGAGCCGCTTCTTTCCATCTTCGTCGTGACAGTCCTCCCAGGTCAGGTCGCGGATGAAACGCCTCGATATTGTCGGAAAATCGCTTCCATCGAGCCGTGTTAGCAAACTGCGGAATTGCTCGGCAACGCCAGTCGGCAGTTTGTCGCTGTTGCGCCGCAGGTAGAACTGCAGAAATGTGATGAGCTCTTTCGTGTCGGCGTCGTTGTCGCGAGAAAACACGTCGAAAGTTGGTGCAATTTTCGACGCAAATCGCGGCAAGTGCGTCATCCAGTGGCTGCCACTAACAATGGCTGAAATGACCTTGCCGCGCTCACTGATTGAACATCGTGAAAGATGGTCGTTCAGTAGATTCCAAACTGAAAAATAGCTATCCCAAAGTTCGCCGTATGTCTCTGGCATCCAGAACGATATTTTTGGTCGATGCCCCTGGTGTTCCGGTCCAATGATTCGTGAATCAGGTCCAGTCGAAAGAGCCATCGTGCATGCCTTCAGCGCAATTTCCCTTTCCGCCTCCGACTTGGAATTCAACGCAGACTCGAGAACCCGCAAACGCTTTTCCGGTGATGCTGCCGTTGCGCCAAGCCCCGGTGTGAGACTAAACAAACCTGAAAACGTTCCGACAGCGTTGTTCGATTGGTTGGTTTTATCGACGGCGGCAATACGTAGCAACAGCTCAGCGGCTCGCGTGAAATGCTCGTCCCAAACCGCGATTCGCTCAAGTGTCCACACTATTCTCTGTCGTACGGTTGCAAGTGACGCAATGGAATCCGGTTCCATTTTTCCAATGGTGCGCCGAAGGCATGAAAGCACATGACCGGGACAAGACTCTGAAAGTGACATCAGCAGTCTTCCGTCGCTCTCAGTATCAGGGAACGATCCGTCCAAGTATAAACCTTTTCGCCCCAAAAGCCGGGAGATCGCATCAATTGCTGGTTCGCAGTCGTGGGCATGCTTTAGCATTTCGGCAAACCACTGTTGAAGGGCCTTCGGCATCCGGCTCATTTCGCCAGCAATGTCAAATGCATTGCCGTATCGCTTCCAAAAATCTTTGAAAAGGAAAACGTGAAGCAATCGCGGGGTTATGTAAAGCGTCGTCGAACCTTGAAGGACCTTACGATCTCGCCAAAACTTGATCGCCTCACAAAACTTGCCCCATGTGACATCGCGGTCAGCAGTCCGCTGAATCATTTCCTGAATAAAGCAGGCTTCATTCTCTACAGGGGCTCTGAAGCCAAATCGTTCAAAGAGCGCGACGTGTCGCAAGACAAGCTTTCGTGTTTCGTGAAGGTCAGTTTCAGTCCTTACGTAGCCATCAAGAAACCGGTCCCATACGAGTGATGCAGAGGGAGACATTAACACGTCCCCGGACTTTGAGTGGAGATTTGCTCCAACTGCATGCGCCACACGTGGACACCCCTCGCAATAATGCGCCCATCGACGCGCTTCGTTCTCCGCCACTCCATGGTCTTTCAATATGGCAGTGATCTCGTTTTCATCTGTCCGTGGCAGTTCGACACGGCGGGTCTGGTCGTCGAGGGTTGAGTCTTCGCCATGGTAGATCGAGACTAGCTTAATGCGTTCAGATTTTGCTTTGAGAACATTCCAGATACTGGCAGCGTCCGACTGCGAGCATTCATCGACAACAAACAGCGCAACACGGTGATCGTCTGGCTGGTTCAACTCACTAAAAAGCGAACTCTTTAGTATTGCATTGCCTCCTTTTGCGTAGACCGTCACGGGGGCAAAGTCGTCGGCACCTGTTAACTCTAAAGCAAAGCGAGTTTTACCGATGCCAGGCTCGCCCAGTAGTCGCAGGTGACTCACTTCGCCGCTCCGTAGCTGGCCTCGCAATTCTTCACAAAGTTGAGTCACCTCTGGGCTTTGCCGTAGAGTCTGGCTCATATCATCAAGATCGGCCCATACGTCGCGTGAGCAAACTTCGTCAAACTCGCGTCCACGAAGGCGAAGACAAAGTGACGGGTACTTTGCGAACAGGCCGAGTAGTTCACCCTGACCCCACACGTCGACATTCGCGTTGGCGTATCCGCATCTTGCAAACGCCTTATGGATGTGAAGAGCGGCGTCCGCACGCTGTTTTGCGGTTAAGTCAACTCCAAAGCACGTGAGCACGTATCGCTGCCGTTTTCGCAATAGCTTCTGCACTTCTGACGCAAGGTTTCGCAACTCAGCTTTGGTTTTGCTAGTTCCAAACAGTTCTTTGTGGATCACTGATGGCTGCCAGGGGGAAAAGTCACCCGTTTTGATCTGAAAGCCGGTACTCAGGCCGAAAATGTCATCCCCTTTAACGTGTTTGCTGTGCGTGGAATGGACCGAGGCGTCAACACCCCCGTCCGCGACAAACACCCGCTTAGAAACGTTGACTGTCGTTGTGGGCAAGCCAAGGTCGTGCGCTCGTGCCCAGCACAACAGTCGAAACGCGACGACGGCCCCAGTGGGGGAAAGGCGTCGCAACGAAAATTCGTCTATGTCAAACGGAGAGAGTAAACGAGGGCCTTCTGAAGCGTCAGCCAAACCGCAGCGTTCTTTAGCGATCTTGCGAATACTAACTCGCAACGCTTTCAAATGCACTGCGGTTGCGGGCCGTTCAAGCTTCTTGATTCTGCTGACGTGACTCGGTGAAACCCGGAGAATTTCAGCGATCTGCTGTTGCGTCTGCCCCAAGTCTTTGAGTCGCTGAACGAGCTTGATAAATTCCGAGTTTCGCTCAACTTTTGCAGGGGTACTTTGGTTCATTTCACAATCTCACGTTCGCTCGACAGCACAAAGCACATACGCAATAAATATTGCGGCACTGAAATTTGCGTCAAGACGATGGCCCTGCATTTTGTGACGTTGGGGTTACAAATTGGTCAAATTGGGCTCGAATTAGTGCCACCGCAAAGGGTCATTGTGTTGATCTCTGGCACGAAGGACAAATCGAGCCCGCTGAACGATCTGCGGGATCAGTTCATTCCAGAAGAGCCGTGGATCGAGAAATTCAAGACGTCTGGAGTGGACGAACTCGCGTTGCTGGTCGTGGTGGACAAATATCTGACAGGCTTCGCCGCTCCGATCGTTCGCGCGATGTACCTCGATAAGCCGCTGATCGAGCACAACTTGCTGCAAGCGATTGCACGCGTGAATCGCCCGATGCCTGAAAAGGGGAAGGAATGGGGGCTGATCGTCGACTACTGGGGTGTTGCGGCACACTTGAACGAAGCATTGGCATCGCTTACGGTCGACATCCGTCCCGATGACGCGATGACTCAGCGTGACTCAAAAGCATCCGTTGAACGCTTGAAGCATACCCGCGACGCGGCTTTCGACTTGTTTGATCGCGACTGGGGCAGAGATGACATCGAGCCTTGGATACTTAGGCTAGAAAAGGAA
Organism: Pirellulaceae bacterium; assembly: GCA_041741195.1. Classification (GTDB taxonomy): domain Bacteria; phylum Planctomycetota; class Planctomycetia; order Pirellulales; family Pirellulaceae; genus JBBSJZ01. The sequence continues at coordinate 1,516 of JBGSKM010000018.1, read as the reverse complement.
GATATTCGTGCCGTTTTTCGTTTTCGGCATCGTGAGTTCTACAAGGCTCTGGAGCAGTTGCTGCCGGATCCGCGTGCGTTGGACTTTGTCCGCGACTTCGCCTGGATTGACCGAGTCAAAAAAGAAGCGAGAGAATTCTACCAAGAGGCCGATGATCCGCTTTCGACAGCTTTCAGCAAACGAGTCGAAAAACGAATCAATGAGTCCTTGCAAGCCAAAGGTGTTGATGTGCTGCTAAGCCCTGTCAATGTGCTGGACGATGAGTTTTCTGTCGAACTCGACAAACTGAAATCGAATCTCGCGAAAGCTAGTCGCATGGAGCACAAGCTGAAGAAGACGATCACGCTGAAGATGCACGAGGACCCAGCGTTCTACGGATCGTTGGAGCAGCGAATCAAGGAGATCGTTGATGAATATCGTGTAGGTCGAATCGATGACGTCAAGAGGTTGAAGTTGTTCTCAACTGTCCGCGAACAAATGAGGGAGGGCCAGAGTGAATCGGCTGAGACGCTTGGGCTGAACTCGGAGTCTTTCGCAGTGTACGGACTAATCGGTCGGGTGGTGTCAGGTGACGGCCTTAGGCAAGAAGACGTTGTGGACCTAGCAGATTCGGTCTACGACACGCTACGGAATGAGGCGGTGCTTGATTGGGTGAACAAGGAAGACGTTCAAAGGGAAATGCGTCGGAAGATTAAGCGACAACTACGATTAGCAAAATGCCCGAAGGATAAAATCGAGACGCTAACCGTGGAGATCATGGATTGGGCACGAACAAGCATCAAAGGCTAAGATGGCAACAAGCGGAAATCACGATTGGTGATACCGTGATTCCACTATCGGTCGCGCGCACGAAAAAAGAGAAACGTTGGCTCTTTCGGTTCATCCCGGCGGGGATGTTTCAGTGGTTGCGCCGAAGGGGGAGCGGCTGACCCGTATTGTCGACCTGGTTTCCGGCAAGAGCGAGTGGATCATCAAGCAACAGGAATATTTCCGGCAACTCCATCGAAGCTGGCCTCGCAAGTTCATCAGTGGCGAGTCGTATTACTACATGGGACGGCAGTTTCGTCTGAGGGTAAAGCGGAATCGCAGCAAGTCGGTGGCCGCCAACACTCAGATGATCGCGGGAAGAGTGGAAGTTACGGTTCCCCAAGATGTGCCGTTGGCGAAGCAGCCCGAATTTTATCGGGAGCAAATGATCGGCTGGTACCGAGAAAGAGCTGCGTCACACCTGAAGGTCGCCGCAAATCGGTACTGCCAAGCAATCGGAACCGAAACGCCAACGGTACTCATTCGCGATTTCGCCCGCCGATGGGGCAGCGCGAACGAGAATGGAAGATTGGCATTCAACTGGCGAATCGTAATGGCCCCGCGTCAACTAAGCATCGCGTGAACAATAAATGGTGACTTCATAGGCTGGTTGTGTAGTTCCATTTTGGCAATGCTTCATCGTAGATGATTTTCAATTCAGATTTCATTGCTTCACTGAGTTTCTGACCGATTTGGTAGGCTCGACGGA
>JBGSKM010000017.1:0-178292 GCA_041741195.1 Pirellulaceae bacterium | reverse complement strand
GAGCGTAGTCGTCCACGTTGAGCACCTCGGGCAAGCCTCCTGCGGAAAATCCGCAGAATAGCTAGTCGCCCAAATAGGTGGGTCAAAATTCAGCGCCGATCTCCCCACGCCCTGGGTCCGTTTTCAATGCTTATCTCCATCCACTGAAGGATCGGTCCCATCCACACCGCGAGAGTCTTGCCCGTACCGGTTGCGGAATGGACCAGCCCGCTCTGTCCGCCCAGGTAGGCACGCCACACTTTTCGCTGAAAGGAAAACGGACGCCACCGGGTCGCCGAGAAAAAATGCTCCACGCGCTGGAGCGGCGTTGGATGAGTCGAGCGTAACTTCACAGCGACCCATCCGCGGCGGGCAAGAGCGCCAATAGCTCGCCGATCGAATTTGCATCTTCGGCACGCTTGTCGTGACGCCAGCGAATGATTCGCGGAAACCGAGTCGCGATCCCACTTTTGTGTCGACTACTACGTTGCAATCCCTCGAATGCCAACTCCATCACCAATTCGGGTCGAACACTTCGAACCGGGCCAAACGACTCTCGGGTGTTTTCACGAACAAATCGATCCACTCGTCGAATCTCGGAGTCATCCAAACCGCTGTAAGCTTTCGCAAAGGGCACCAAGACTCCATCGTCCCAAACCGCAAAGGTGTAATCCGTATAAAGACTGGCACGTTTGCCATGTCCCTTTTGTGCATAGATGAGAACCGCATCAATCGTGTACGGCGCAACTTTCCATTTCCACCAGGTACCACGAACTCGCCCCACATCGTACGCCGCGTCGCGGCGTTTCAGCATCAACCCTTCGGCACTGCGTTCGCGGCTCAGTTCACGATACTTCGCCCACTCGTTCCAAGAGCTCGCCTCGATCAATTCCGTCACTCGCAAACTTGGATGGTCAAGCGACTTTAAAAGCTCTTCCAGAGTTTGACGCCGCTGGACGAACGATTGGGTGCGCAGGTCCACCCCGCTCGCTTCCAAAACGTCAAATGCGTGGAACACAACGGGGACTTCGGCCAGCAACTTTTTCCCCGTGGTCTTTCGCCCAATCCGCCGCTGAAGCTGAGAAAACGGAAGGACAACGCCATCGGAGTTCGTCGCCAGTATCTCACCATCGAGTACCGTTCCGGCGGGCAACCACTCACCCGCCGCCTCGATCTCTGGCCAGCGATTTTCCATCAGTTCTTCGCCCCGAGACCAAATGAATGTCTGACCTCGGCGTCGAATCACTTGGCCACGAATTCCATCCCACTTCCATTCCGCCACATACTCGCTCGCATCACCCAAGCTCTCCGGCCCCTTGTCCACGTCGATCGGATGCGCCAAACAAAACGGATACGGCTGGCTCGGCAACGTATCCGCACCTGCGGGGTCAACGAGAGCTTCGAAAAAGTCCGCGGTCGGTTTCCATTGGCCCATCAAGCGATGGGACACGACGTCGGCGGTGATGCCAAACTGCTGGGCAATTGCCCGCGTCACCAGACTCTTGCTGACTCCGACGCGAAATGACCCCGTGATTAGCTTCATCATGACCAACCGTTGGGCCGGGGAGGTCGCTCGCCAAAGCTCCATCACCGCGGCATGCTGATGGCTCTCGTCGAGCGACCGAAGCGGAATCAAGCGATGCTCGATCCATTGCGCGAGCGATTGATTGTCGCAAGCCTGACCCGGAGGCACGATGAGCGACAGGGTCTCCGCGAGATCACCCACCGCATGATACGATTCCTCGAACAACCACGTCGGAATGTTTGCGTCTTCGGCGGCCCATTGCCGAAGAAGTTTGGTGGGCACGAGTTGACGAGGCTTATTCCCAGCCATGAAGTAAGTCGCCCAGGCTGCATCCGCGGGGCTGGCTTGGGAGAAGTACGTCGCCAAGGCGGCAATCTTTTCGGACGTCTTGGTGGTTGCGTCGATCGCATAGTAAAGTTCGACGAACCGCTTCATGACTCCGCCTCTTCGTCATCCGTTCGCGCCCGCGAATCAATGGACTTGGCACTGCGACCGTTCTCGCCCAGGTATCGCGCGACCACAGCGGAGTAGCCGTGCGTTACCCATACTTGTTCCGGGTCACAAGCAGTGACGGCATCCATCAGCGACGGCCAATCCACATGATCGCTCAAGACAAAACCTCGATCGACGCTACGTCGCCGGCGGGCTCCTCGAACTGCCATCCAGCCGCTCGCCATGGCGGTGCTTACTCTCCCGAACTTGCGCATCCACGGTGTCCCGTGCGCACTCGGGACAGCCACAACGATTCCCCCACGATAATCGTGTTTACTTTTCAGTTCGCCCACGTACGTTGTCTCAGGAAGTCGCACTCCACTTCGTCGATAAGCCTCGCACCCTTTCTCCACCGCGCCGTGCGTGTAAATGGGGCCGATGCCCACATCGAGACCCGCAAGAATCCGTTGGCTCTTTCCGACTGCGTAGCCATAGATCACGCTGCATTTGCCACGGTTGCAATTTTCACGCCACCACGCATTGATGTCGTCAAAGATCGTTTGCTGGTCTTGCCAGCGATAGACGGGTAACCCAAACGTCGATTCAGTTACCAACAGATGGCAAGGCACCGGTTCCCAACTCGCACACGTCGGATCGGGCCCTAACTTGTAATCGCCCGTGACCACAGCAATTTTGCCGCCATGCTCCAAACGAATCTGGGCGGACCCGAGGATGTGGCCGGCCGGATGGAAGCTCACCTTCACACCGCCGACCGTGATCGACTCGCCATACTCCAAAAACTGAAATTCGGCATCCTCGTTCATTCGCATTCTGAGCAGATGCTCACCGGCTTTGGAGGCGAGATAATGCCGACAGCCCCATCTCGCATGATCCGAATGAGCGTGGCTGACCACCGCTCGATCCACACTTTGCGACGGGTCGATATAGAAACCACCGACTGGGCAGTGAAGCCCCCGCTCAGTCATCCTCAGCAAGTCATTGGGGACATCGATATTCATAGACCATTGTACCGGCTAAACAATCGCTGCCCAATTCATCGCTGCGCCGGTGCTCACATGCTAGTCGAGCTTGATGCAGCGCAGCTCTTTGTCGTTGCGTACGTACATCCGCCCGTCCGAGTAGGCGGGAGCACTCCATACCACTCGGCGACCAAAGGCGACTCCCGTAGGCTCGATGACATGCGCGCGATCGATCTCCTCAAATCCCTCCGGCGACAGACTCCCCAGAACAATATCCCCGAGTTCCGTGAACATCAGCACTCGATCGGTTTGTCCCAAGCGGACGATGAAAGCGGTACTGCTGCCGAGCGGTCGATCCGAAAGCGGCTGGCTCGTCTCCCACAATCGTTCGCCACCGGGAACTTTGAATGCAAGTAACCTGCCATCAGCATTGAAACCGTAAACGACCTGGTCGATGACGATCGGCTGGACATTCACCGGCGAGAGCCCCAGACGATTCTCATCCTGCCACAAAACTTCAACACCCGGTTTGTCAGCGGTCAATTTCATCATGACATTCTTTTTGTCATAGCCGCCCATAAACAAGTACTGTGCCCCATCGGTTTCGATCGTGATGGGTGACATGATGATCGAACCGTTGCTGGCTTCGTAAGGGACACTCCAATACTCTTTGCCGGTTTCGGGATCGAGACTGGCAATCGCATCGGGACGTCCTGCGATGAGTTGTCGAACTCCGGCCGCTTCGATAATGGTCGGTGGCACGTATCCTTGTTCACGGGATGTTCCCTGGCGCCAGACCACTTCACCGGTGAGTTTGTCAAATGCGACCATGTGCGACCCCTCGCCACCCACAACACAAATCAATTTGTCTCCGTCGACCAACGGATGGCTGGCGTAACCCCATAGCGCGGTCTTTGTACCGAAGTCTCGGGGCAAGTCTTTGGACCAGACGATTTCACCGGAATCAACCGCGAAGCAGAAAAGATTGCCTTCGGTGCCAAGCGAATAAACGCGATCACCATCCACGGTGGGCGTGCACCTTGGACCGGCCGGGTAGGACACCGAATAGTTCACCGGATATTCGTGCTTCCACAGAACCTTTCCATTTGCCGCATCAAGACAAAAGACGCGTTCGATCCCCGAAAAAGCCTGGCGTTCAAAGTTGGCCACGGTCATGTCCGCACTCGTGACATAGTCGCTAACGAAGACTCGGCCTTGGGAAACCGCCGGCCCCGCATATCCCCCAGCGACGTCCATCTTCCAAACCGGCTCTAAAGTTTCGGAATCAAAGCCATCGATCGACAAGGCCTCGGACATCACATTGTCGCGGTGCCCCCCCATCCACTGCGGCCAATCTTCGCCATGGCCCGCACTGCTGAACGCGCCAATCGCCGCGCAGCCAATCGCGATTCGTAACCAAATTTGCAAGCTTGTCATTTGATTTGCCTTCTTAATCAGTTCATTCAAAGTAGCTGGGTGGTCATCTCTGTAAATTGCGATTCACGTGGGCCACTTGGGATCACGCTTTTCGATGAAGGCGCGAATGCCCTCGGTCGCGGCTTCGGTTGTACACACCGTCGCGCTGCCTGCGGCCCCGGCGGCGAGCTGCGTGAGTAGTTGTTCGCCAATGCCTTCGTTGAGCACTCGCTTGGTCGCCTGGATGGCTTCCGCCGAACCGCGCGCGCACCGTCTTACCAAATCGGTAGCCGCAACCCATAGTTGATCCGATGTCACCGGTTCACCACATCCGCCGGACCGATGATATTCTTGTGCTGTGAGTGCATCTCCCAGGAGTGACATCCGAGATGCAATGGCACCACCGAGTCGGAAATGCAGCAGCGCGATCGTTGAGCCTCCCACGAGTCCGCGTCGGATGGCATCTGCGGAAAATTTGGCATCCTGCGAGGCGACAACCAGGTCGCTCGCCAGCACCAAACCCAGCCCGGCCCCCATCGCAATCCCGTCGACGGCCGCCACGATCGGTTTGGGAAAACGCAACATGGCTTCAAGCAGGTCCGTCAACCGCCGCCAGTGCTCGAACCATTGCGTGAGGGCCTCGGACGGTGGTAACTCGGCGATCGCCCCGAAGGTTTCCAGATCGACACCGCTGCAGAAGTCAGTACCGGCGCCCATGAGGACGACTCCACGGGCCCGTTTCTCCTGATGCACGTCCGAGAAGGCGAGCATGAGATCTTCGATCAACGAGGGGCTGAGCGAGTTCTTCTTTTGAGGTCGATCCATCACGATGGTCGCGACACCATCGTGTACTTTCACATTGACTTGTTCCATCGCGTTGATTCCGAGAGTGTCTCCGACCTAGAAAACATCCTCATGCTACGACACGGGCAAGCGACTGACAGGGGCGATGAGCTCAAAAAAAAGACCCCGGAAAGGAAAACCTCTCCGGGGTCGCTCCATTTTCTCAAGCTTCACAAGTGACGCTTGAAGGGTAGGGTTCGCCCGATCATCGAGATGATTGGGCCATTTTTGAACTAGTTACCACAGTTGGTGCAACCGGCACCGGTTTGCATGACTGGAGCGGATGGCATCACAGCACCTTCGCTGTATCCGCCGTCCATGATGACACCTTCGCTCATCACCGAGCCACCCATGACTGGGGCGCTGTAAGTTGCCGGGGCACTGTAGACCGGAACGGTCACCGTGGTCGGAACTTGACGGCAAACTTGGACCTGAACCGCTCGCATGGTTTGAACGGGAACGCAAACCGAATACGTTTCGGGCACTTGCTCGGTGACGTCTTCGTAAACCGTCACGTTGTAGTTGCGAGTACGAGTTTCGGGCACATTGACCGTGTACGCGACTTGACGGCTACGTTGCTGAGTTTCCATGCGATTCATCTGAACCGTACGAGTGCGAGTCTCAGTGGTGTAGGTCGTTTGCGGAACCATTCGGGTTCGCGTTTCGGTCGTCATACGCGTCACGGGAACGGTACGAGTACGTTCTTCGCTGCGCATCATCGTGACTTGGTAATCACGAGTTCGCTCTTCGGTGCGAGTGCGTTGTACCGAAACCGTGCGAGTGCGCTGTTCGCTTTGCATGACGGTGTATGGGACCGTACGAGTACGGGTTTCCATGCGAGTCAAGTGAACAGGAACGCTGCGAGTACGAGTTTCAGTCGTCATACGGGTCACCGGCACTTCACGGGTGCGGTCTTCCATACGAGTGCGTGTCACAGGTACTTCGCGAGTCTTAGTCTCGGTGCGGTACTTCGTCACCGTGTAGTCACGGGTACGTTGTTCTTGACGAGTCTTGGTCACATTGACGCTGCGAGTACGTTGCTCGGTGTTGTACTTCGTCACGTTCACCATCCGAGTGCGAGTCTCGGTACGGCATCGTTGAACGGGTACTTGGCGAACTTGGGTTTGGCTCGTGTAGTTGGTGACCGTGTAGCTGTAAGGCTCTTGGGTCGTTTGTTGCTGGTACGACGTCACTGGAACTTGTTCGGTGACGAGGTTTGGCACGTACACTTGCTTGTAAGTATAGGTCGGACCACAGCTAGGAGCTGCGGCAACGGCGCCGCATCCATCGCCGCACGATGATGCACAGCTATCGCAGCTTCCGCATCCGCCACAGCTCGGTGCTGGAGCGGCACATCCACAACCTGAACCACCAACAACGCCACTGCCCATCGAGCTTCCAGCGACTTCGACCATTTGGCACTGATAGCTGCCTTGATCAACCGTTCGCGTTGACATCGTCGTCACGGGAACGCACTTGGTCACGTTGCGATAGGCAGTACGTGTTTCTTGAACTGGAACCTGAACCGTGTAGGTTTGGTCAACCATCTCGGTGTATGGGACTTGAACCGTGTACGATTGCTCGACTTGCTCGGTGTACGGAACGGTCACCGTGTAAGGGACCTCTTGAGTCTCGGTGTAAGGAACGCTGACCGTATAAGTTTGGGTCATGGTTTCTTGATAAGGGACTTGCTCGGTATACGTCTGGGCCACAGTTTCAGTGTACGGGACACATACTTGATAGGTTTGCGTTTGCGTCTCGGTCACTGGTACATTCACAGTGTACGATTCCTCACGCGTTTCCGTGTACGGAACGGAAACTTGGTAGGACTCTTCACGAGTCATTTGTACTGGCACTTGAACCGTGTAAGCCTGCTCGACTTGCTCGGTGTAAGGCACAGTGACCGTGTAGGATTGAGTGCGAGTCTCTTGGTACGGGACTTGGACTGTGTAGGTCTGGGTCTGTTGCTCGGTCACCGGTACTTGGACCGTGTATGCTTGTTCGACTTGCGTCGTCACTGGCACTTGGACCGTGTACGGGATTTCTTGGGTGTAGGGAACGCAAACCTGAACACTGTACGTTTCATCACGATACTGGGTCTGGGGAACGTTGACCGTGTAGGTTTGTTGACGTGTTTGGACCTTTGCAATCCGGCGGGTCACATTACGCATACGCGTTTGAGTCTGACGCTGGTACGTCGTCGTCGGCACCATGCGGGTCTCAGTCGTCATCTGGGGACGCATGACCGTCTGTGTTTGATACGACACGGTCGGGCCGCAAGCCCCCGCACCGGACATCACGGAACCGGCACTGATCATGCCGCCACCGTCCGAAACGCAGCCCGATCCGCTCGCGCAGCCGCCGCAATCTCCACAACCAGCTTGAACGTAAGCAGCGAACACGAGTGTTGCGCAGACCCCAAGCAGATACCTTAGCACTTGTGCTTTCATCGATCCAAACCCTCCAAAACGTCTCACAGCCTGTGAGGCAGAAGTAGAAAAACGAGCTAGCTTTAACGGCTGCGTTCACCCTAGGTACCGATTCCTAGGGTGATGAGAATGTAGACGCTCCAATGGGCGTGTCAACGTTTCCGATTACGTAAAGCAGGGAAAAAGGGCAAAGTTAACCGCCTTTTTACCTGTACCCTACTTGACACTTGTAGTCGATCTGACTTTCGCAATCATTTACTTAGCGATCAGCGTTCCAGAACGCACAGATTTCGACGCAAATCTCGCATATATTCCGACAAAGCGATTGGTGGGGTCGGAGGGGACATTTAGTCGGAGGGGCGGTACGCTTTGAGGCAATTGGCGGCTTGATACGATGACCTAGGGCGCTCTCTCGGGTGGAGTTGCGGTTTAAGCGGTCCGGATTCGCGTGGTAATTGTGATGGTGCGAGACGGGCGGTTTGCCGAAGGTAAGAACACTGTCTCGTGAGCGGATCGCGATTCGTAAGAAAGATCGCGATGCGTAGAGCAGAGTGGTCACCATTGTGAAGGGTCACGGGCTGAAACGAAAGTTTTGTGCAGCAGATCTGCATTTTGCGTGAAATTGCCTTGTGACAGAATCCTTGTCCTTTCCTATGATGGGAGCAGGGGCAAGAGACAGGCAAAAGATTTGCAGTGCTGAATCGAATTCAAACGAGGGTGGGGCTCGCCAACGGCGTTCTTGTTGGCCAGTTCTCGGACGTAGCGTTGACGATGCGTTCGCGGTTACGAGTTTCTTGGTGGGAGAACTTCGGTGAATCGGTCACCGCAAAAAACGATCGTGTGCGTGGGAACGCCCGATTCGCTGTTGTCACAAGTAAATGTTGACGAGCTTTTAGTAGTTCAGTCGGCTGAGGAAGCTATAGGCTTACTGGGCGGGTCGCATGACTTGGCCGACAACGGAGAATCCGCTGGTCGAGAGATCGACGTGGACGGGATTTGGGTGAGTCGCGACTATCTGCCCCAAATCAGCGAGCTTCACGGAATACTCCAAAGCGGCGCGATGCTGCGCGACATGCCCGAGGGCGTGGCATTGCTGGACGAGCATGTTCAAGTCCTCTGGGCGAATCGTCGATTACTTCAATGGGCCGGCCGCGGAGATGAACCCGCCGTCGGCCTTAGTTTTTATGATCTCCTCTCGAACCCCGAGATCATGGGGCCCGATTACTGCCCGTTCCACACGGCGTTGGCAACAGGCGATGAGAGCAACAGCACGCTGCATAGCGTCGACAATCGCTACTTCCAAGTGCACGCGGCACCGATTGTTTATCCGGACGATACTCGTCAACTGATCGTCACCGTGAGTGATATCACGGCGGAAATTCTGCAGCAGCAAAAACTGGCAGCGATCCACCAGGCCGGTCGAGAGCTCGCGGATTTGCGACCTTCGGAAATCTTCATGATGGAGGTTGATGAGCGAATTGACTTGCTCAAGGAGAACATTCGCCACTATCTCAGCGATTTGCTGAATTTCGAGGTTATTGAGATCCGCTTGCTCGAACACGCGACTGGAAATTTGGTTCCACTCCTGAGTGTTGGCATTGATCAAGAGGCGGCCGATCGCCAATTATTCGCTCACCCCCAAGGCAACGGGATCACTGGCTATGTCGCCGCAAGTGGGATGAGTTACGTGTGCCAAGACGTTGTCAATGATCCGCTCTTTATCCCGGGTGTGGCCAATGCCCGTAGTTCGCTGACGGTTCCATTGATCCTTCACGACCAAGTGTTGGGAACGATCAACGTGGAAAGCCCCGAGCCCTCGGCCTTCGGTGACAGTGATCTTCAGTTCCTGGAAATTTTTGCCCGTGACGTTGCGTTTGCTCTCAACACGCTCGAGTTACTAGTCGCCCAGAAAGCCAACACGGCGCTTCAAAGCTGTGATGCGATCCACAGTGCAGTGGCGATGCCGGTCGACGAGATACTGAACGATGCGGTGAACGTGATGGAGGGCTACATCGGACACAGCCCCGAGGTCATGGATCGCTTGCGACGGATTTTACAGAACACGCGTCACATCAAGCAGACTATTCAACAGATCGGCCAGCGAATGACGCCGCTGGAGGCAGTGCCGGTGGGCGTGCAAGCCCCGCAGCATGCATTGCTGCGAGGAAAACGAATCCTGGTGGTCGATGCGGACAACCAAGTTCGCGAAGATGCCCACCAGTTGCTTGAACGATACAACTGTATCGTCGAAACGGCTCACAAAGGCGATGAAGCTGTTCTGATGGTGCGCGGCAGTGGTGGTGCGCACAGTTACGATGTGATCATCAGTGATATTCGGCTTCCGGATTACAGCGGTTATCAACTGATGCTGCGTCTAGGCGAGATGATGGATCGTGTCCCCATGGTGCTCATGACGGGTTTCGGGTACGACCCTGGTCACTCGATTGTGAAAGCACGGCAAAATGGATTGCACCCCAAGGCGGTTCTCTCAAAACCTTTCCGCTTGGATCAATTGATTGATGCGGTGAAGACGATCTTGGATTTGAATGAAAAGAACCCGCCGAGTCCGCTGATTGGGGCTAATCCTCGTCCTGAGACGGGGCCGCGAAGTGAGGCTGCGGCGGAAGCTGCGAATAAGTAGTCTCTGAGTGCATCACCTGCTGGTTGAACAGATTCTGATTTTGCTCACGACGGGGCTAGTCGCGGGTTTGATCTGCCGAGCGTGGTCGCTGCCACCACTCATGGGCTATTTGGCCGTCGGCTCCATCATTGGCCAAGGGGCTCTCGGATGGATCTCGGCCGAAGCCGCCGATATCAAACACCTTGCCGAGCTGGGAGTGTTTTTTCTGCTGTTTTCGATCGGGTTGGAGCTCTCACCCGACGAACTGCGACGGATGAGTCGGCACCTCATGACAGGCGGCCCGATCCAGCTATTCTCGGTCGCGATACCTATAGGCGTGGCGCTTGTTTGGTTGGGCTGGAGTCCGTCGGCGGCGATCCTTGTCGGGTCAGCGCTCGCGTTCAGTTCTACGGTCCTGGTGTTCAAGTCGCTGGGCGAACTGGGCCAAACTTCTACCAAGCTGGGACGTCGGTCGATTGCGATTCTGCTGTTTCAAGACGCTGCGCTGGTTCCACTTTTGCTTTGCGTACCGCTGCTCGCGAGTGATAGTGATTCGCCAGGGATCATGCAGTGGATAAAGCTTGGAGGCGTATCACTTTGCTTTTTGGCCAGCACGCTCGCGCTGCGTGAGTTCTTGAGTCGCTTTGCGATACCTCGGATTGCGAGACACCGCAGCGCCGATCTCGTGGTGTTGTTGACCCTTTCGGTGTTGGGAACGGTCACGCTCGTCGCAAACGAATTAGGCCTGCCACCGGCGGTGGGCGCATTTGCCGCGGGACTTGCATTTGGCGGCAACCGCTGGTCCGAACAAATCGATTCGTTGATCTTGCCATTTCGAGAAGTTTTCTCCGCGATCTTCTTTGTCAGCCTCGGATTACTCATCGATTTGTCGCTCATTTATCGCGACCCGTGGGTAATGGCGGTTGGAATCTTCGTGCTCACCATCGTCAAGACGATCGCGGCCTCGCTGGCTTTTTGGGTAACCGGATTGCCGCTGCGAAAGACGTTGCGTCCGGCGCTGGGTCTAGCGCATGTCGGCGAGTTTGCGTTTGTGTTGTTACTCTTTGCGTCATCGTCGGAAATGATTTCGGATGAAGACCAGCAACGTGTGCTAGGCATTGCCGGGGGCACCTTGCTATTGGCCCCGATATTGATTCAGTGGGGTCTGCGCCGACGCGACGGAGACATTGCGGTGGAGTCCACGGAGGATATCGCGGTTGCCAATGATGACGCGCCTCGCTCAGCGGTCGTGATTGGGATGGGGCCGGTTGGCCGCGCCGTGGTTTCGCGGTTGGAAACGCTTGGCTATGAAGTCCGGGCCGTCGACTTGAATCCGCTCAATCTGCAATCATTCGCCCAGTTCGGTATCCCCACCGTAGCCGGCGATGCCTCAACACCGCCGGTACTCAAAGCTGCCTCGGCTGATGCCGCGGGTTTATTGATCATTTGCGTGCCGGTCGATGAAGTGGCGATTCGAGTAACCGCCGCGGCACGTCAACTCAACGTCGATGCCAACATTGTGGTTCGTTGCCGCTATGCAAAGAACAAACCCTTGCTCTTAAAGTCCGGCGCCGATTTCGTCGTGGCCGAAGAAGCTCAAGCGGCCAACGAGTTGGTGAAAATGATTGAAAATCAATTTCAGTGAACGATCGTCGTGTTTTCTTCCGCCTCGGTTTCTTGGCGGTGACGAAGGATTTGGCGGTTGTACGCGGCGATCGTTTCCTTTCGACGTAAAAAGCCGAGCAATCGTCGCGGATCATCGTTGGCCACCACAGGCAACTCGTCCAGGTTCTCGGACGTGAATTTCTGGAGCGCCGTGTTGAGATCGTCGTCGGGACGAACCCGAACGAACTTGGTGATCATCACATCGCGGGCATTGGCGAGTCGCCACAGCGTTTCGTCGAACAGGTACGCACGCACATCATCGTCGGAAAACATCCCGACCATTTTGCCTTCGGAATCGACCACTGGAAAATAATGCTGGTTCGTTTTGGCCAGCCGATGGACGATTTCGTCAAGCGTCGCACCTTCGTGGATGAGCATCAGTTTCTGGTCTTTCAAATAGACGTCATCCACATGCACGCCTTCGAGAACGTCGACCAAGAAATCACCTCGGTGAGCTGGCGAATCCATTCTTGTGGGTACTTGCTTCTTATAAAGATTCCAGCGCCCCGAGGCGATGAACGTGAGCGTCGAGACAAACATAGTGGGTACGAGCAATCCGAAATCGCCGGTAAGCTCACGAATCATGATGATGGTGGAGATCGGGGCGCGAGCGACTCCCGAAAAGAATCCGGCCATGCCGACCACCGCATAGGACTCGGGGAACGGAACCAGCGACGGGAATGTTTGGTGCATCAATTGCCCGAAGGCTGCACCGGCACAGCCACCGATTACCATCGAAGGTCCGAATACGCCACCGCTTCCGCCGCTGCCGATCGATAGCGACGTGGTCAATATCTTGACAGCCGCCACGGTCGCAAGAATTCGAATCGTGAGTCCCGGTTGCCCGCTGAGTGCGTGTTGTAGCGTTCCATAGCCGGTACCCAAAACGCCGAGCAAATCGCGATTTTGACCCATCGTTTGGTAGAGCGCGACACCGATCAACGCGGCGATCAGACCACCGATGGCTGGGCGAACATGAGGCGGTAATGGCAGCCGCTGAAACAGTTCTTGAGTGCCATGAAATACTCTCACATAGACGCCGGCAATCAACAGCATCAAGATGCCCAGCGCCAAGTAGGGAAGCAGCTCCATTGGCGACGACAATCGATGAACGAATCCGGTTCCGAAAATCGGCTGGAACCGTTGCTCCAGTGGGATCGATTGCGTGTAAACGCTGTAAGCAATGATGGAAGCGATTGCCGAGGGCACGATCACGTCGGCCTCGAGGTCCGCTTCGCTGTAAAGAATCTCGCCAGCGAATATCGCGCCGGCAAGTGGAGCTCGGAACATCGCACCGACGCCCGCGCCCATTCCTGCGGCGAGCAGAATTCGGCGATCGCGATTGGACAACTCCAACCGTGTGGCGAGCCACGATCCGACGCCAGCACCGATGTGCGCGATGGGCCCCTCGCGACCGCCGGAACCACCAGTGCCGAGTGTGATGGCCGATGCGATCGTTTTAATGATCGACACTCGACGGCGAATGTAGCCTTTGCGATTGTGAAACGCATCCGCGGCGGCATCCGTACCGGCGCCCTCAGCTTCGGGCGCTAACCCGTAAACGATCAAGCCCGATGCCAAGCCACCCAGTGTCACCACCACAACGATCATCCACGGCGAAAAAGCTACGTCCGATGGACCAAAGTAGTTGTGTTCGCCCAGTGCTTCACCCTGTGGGTAACCGGCGAATTGATTGAGCGACCATCGCCGCACCGCTTGAGTCAGCACGTCAAAGGCGATGCAAGCGAAACCGACCACAAGTCCGACCAGCGAAGCCAACAGCGCCCATTTGCTCGATGATCCGAGCGCAAAGGAGCGACTGAATTGGAGAAAGCGATTCACGTTGGGGGCCGGCGCGAGCTGGGACAGAGATTGCCGTTGTACCGCGCCGTCGCAATGGCATGAAGCCGCCAGATCACCTGGAAATTGAGATCCAACCCCGTCAGCACGCCTAAGGGAACGCAGTCAAATCGACCACCGCGTGGACCGCCGGGACCGTCGCCTTGTCATACGCATACACCGAGATAGCCGTTTCCGTTTTCGAAACGGGACTGACGAGTGCATAGCTTCCCAGTGCGGATTTCGTCATGGGGTCGATGCGTCCGCTAAACGACGGGTTGTTGCGAGCCACGACCAACGCCCGTTGGTACAGCGAGCTCGACATTTCGGTCGCTTGCACGACAGCGCGACGCGATTCGATCCGCTTTGCAGTTTGTTGATGCGATCGGGCAAGGCCTAGGACTGCGCCCGCGATGACGACCGCCGCAAGCATGCACAACAACATGACAGCACCGCGTCGCGATCGAGACGCTGTGAATCCATTGCGGCGACAGTTCGTTTTGACTGAAAGCATCATTTTGAGTTTGCGATTGTGGTGAGCAACGCGGAAGTCGCGCCGGTGCTCGGGTCGCGGCCGGTGATCACCATGGTGAGTCCGACTCGACGCGCGGCTGCGTCGCTGGTCAACAGCGGCTCAAACAGAACACTTTCAATTCCGTCGTAGAGCACGGAAGTATTGGTGGCGGTTTTCATCACCAGGTTACGCCCCGAGCGATAAATCGATGCGGAGCTATTGTCGGGAAAACGAAACGTCAAGCTATCCTTGGCGATCGCGTCGATCGAACAAGGCCGCAAAGTGTCGCGCAACCAGGTCCCCAACGAACGATTTTTCTCCGGCGTGGTGGAGGCCGATTCGAGGCGAGTAATTGAGCGGCCCGAGGTTTTAACAACAGCGGCGATCGGTACGATCAACACCGCCACGATCGCGGTGCACGCGATGACTTCGATGAGGCTCATGGCTCGACGCGAGCTCAATAGCGGTTTGGTCATGGAGAGGCCCACTGGGTTTGCACCGTCTCATGAGGCTCCAACGAGTCGAGTTGGCGATCGCCGTTTGTATCTCTCCAAACGTCCACGGTGACCGACACCAGTCGCGCCGGTGTGCTGCCAACCGACGGATCTGCTAGAAGGCGCGTGCGACAAACCAGATCTGGTCCATCGTCAATCACTATCTTTTTCGTGACATCAGAACCGATGGCGGAACCCCAGGCCGAGTCGAAATAGTCTGAGTCGGAAAGCAACACTTTTTCTTGCTCCAGTTGCTCTTCCGCGGTGAACAACATCACACGGTGGGACTCATGCCGTCGGCGGAGCGATTCCGACTGGTTCATCGCGGCGAGGGTCGGCAAAATCAATATCGCCATCATCATTGAGCCAATAGCGACCTCAATCAGCGTGGTTCCACGGCGACGGAATCTGTTTGAGCTAGACATCATGGAACCTTGTACTGTACCGCACCACCGACCGGTGTTACGGAAACCTCTCCTTGAACACCGTCGGAAACTACTTGCCACTGGAGCGATGAATTCGCGGAACCGTCAGCAAGAAAATCGATCGGGTTGGGCTTTCCCTTGATTTCGACCTCGGATGCAAGTGGTGCAGACCACGTTCGTCCGGGAGTGAGTGGACCAGCATCCTCGACGATGTCGACTTGCATCGCCCCCGTTTTTCCGGAATAGGCGACATGCACAGTCGTTCGTTTTTCGATCGCGGTGTTGCGGGCAATCTTAAGTAGTTGGCTAACATCAATGGTGGATGCTTTCGCAGCACGACGATTGGACCAATCGCTACGCATTGAGAACGATGTGGCCAATGCAGCGGCGCCGAGAATCATTACCACGAGTACCACTTCGATGAGCGTCACGCCCATCCGGCGCACGACCATTCGCGACGAGTCGCCGGGCCGTGTAGGGAGAGTTCGATCGCTCGTCATCACACTCTCCATTAAACGCGGCGCGGACGATTCACGTTGCAACTTGTCGTTCTGGTAGGGCTTCGATTACTTCACCGTGAAAATGCCGGTTGCGGCATCGTAGTTGTACTTCGCAACGATATCGGTGTAGCGTTTTCGTTCTGCAGGCGTTGTGTAGTTGAGGTACTTGTGAGTCACCAAGTCGTAAACACGAGTTGGATACTTGCCGACTTCCAGGAAGTAGGTTTGGGTGACAGCGTTGAGAGTCGCGACGTCTTGTTCGGCCATCTTGGCATCGCTCTTAGCACGCATCGGTGCGACGGTCGCGACAGTTGCTGCAGCGACAACGGCGAGAATGATGACAGCAGCGATCACTTCGAGCAGTGAGAATCCGTTTTTCTTGGTACGTTTCATTGGTATTGTTCCTAGTGCAACGTGAACTGGTAATATTTAACGGGAGAGGGACTTTTCCCGTCTTCTAACAGGAACTTAGGTCAGGAATTTTTGAGATGACGGGACATACTGAAAAAAATTCCAATGAACCTTCGAGCATCAGCCCCATCGACCAGTCCGTCGTCTGGCAAGGAACACCGTCGACGCCTGATGTGATCTCTGCAACGATTAATCGGGCGGCAGCGGCCCAGAAGTCGTGGTCTCGGCATGACCTTGACCACCGCGCGGAAATCGCTCGACGTTATGCGACGTATCTGGGGATTCATCGAGCCGAGATCGAATCGCTGCTCGTCCGCGAAGTAGGGAAACTTCGGCACGAAGCGACGAGTGAAGTAAACACGTCGATCGCAAAAATCGACAACTCGGTTCTGGCCATCCAGGAGCGGCGGGTGCCCGAATGCAACTCGATCGTCGATGGCACGCGACAAATCAACTACCGACCACTCGGAGTCGTATTGGTATTGGGTCCATTCAACTTCCCGCTTCATTTGCCTGGCGGCCAAATCATTCCCGCACTGCTGGCGGGAAACGCCATCGTCTTTAAACCCAGCGAGCGCGCGACCGCGGTTGGCCAGTGGATGGTACAGGCGTGGCATCAATGCGGGTTGCCCAGTGACGTATTGCAAATCGTCACCGGCGGTCCCGAGGTTGCCGAAGCCGCCGTTGACTCGGTCCAAATTCGTGGCGTCTTCCTCACAGGAAGTCGACATGCCGCTTTGGCGCTGCGCCGTCTCTTGGTAGACCGCTACGATGTGCAATTAGCCATGGAGCTCGGGGGCAACAATCCGATCGTGGTGGAGGGCGGGGTTCTGCCTGAGATCGCCGCAAACGTCGTTACGCACTCCGCCTTTGTTTCAAGCGGCCAACGATGCACTTGCGCACGGCGTGCGATCATCATCGATAGCCCGCAAGCCATGTCCCAAATCAAAGCAATCGTGAATCGAGCAACCTCGCTAAGCATCGGGTTGCCCAACGAAGTGCCGTCCCCCGATTTGGGTCCATTGATTTCAACCTCGGCGGTCGACGCAATCGTGAATACGTACCAAACGCTGCTCGAGCGTGGTTGCGTTTCGTTGCTGGCACCGCGTCGCTCGCTCACGAATTCATGTCTCGTGGGTCCAGCGATCGTCGACGCGTCGGCATTGTCATCGGATGAATTTTTCGCCATCGGCGATCAAGAATGGTTTGGACCGCTGCTTGTCATACGGCGTGTGGATGGTTTTCAATCAGCCATCGATGCGGCCCGCGCGACTCCCTACGGACTTGCCGCTGCGCTATTGGGTGGCGACCGATGGATGTTCGACGAGTTCGCTCGAGAGGTTGGCGCCGGTGTCGTGAATTGGAATCGAGGGACGACCGGCGCGGCAGCGACGCAGCCGTTTGGTGGCTTGGGACTTAGCGGCAATCACCAACCCGCTGGCTTTTTTGCGATCGATAGTTGTAGTGATCCAGTGGCGTCTCTCGCCTTGGATCAGTTGTCGACCGATGATCCTTGGGAGGCTGCGTGATGCCGATCGTGGAAGTCCAACTCGATCGCATCGTCGGTCCACTGCATCATTTTGGCGGACTAGGGGTCGGGAATCTCGCCTCCCAGTCGCATGCCGGTCACGTCTCGCATCCGGCGGCCGCGGCAATTGAGGGGCTGGATAAGATGCGGCTTGTCGCTGGACTTGGCGTGCCCCAATGGATCTTGCCACCCCAGCACCGGCCCGCCATGCGGCTTTTACATTCGCTCGGGTTTTCGGGTTCACGACGCCAGATCATTGCATCGGCCTATGCGATGGCCCCCGAGATCTTTTCGGCCGCATGCAGTTCGTCAGCGATGTGGACGGCTAACGCGGCGACCGTTTCTGCTGCCGCGGATACGAGCGACGGACGGGTCAAACTATCGATCGCCAATCTCAGCAGTAGTATGCATCGTGCGATCGAAGCCTCCGAGACCGAAGGCGAACTGCGTACGATACTCGCATCTCTCGGGGAGGATGACGCGGTCGATGTCTACACCGCATTGCCCCGCGGAGTGGCATTTCGCGATGAAGGTGCCGCCAACCACATGCGGTTGTCAGCATCCGACAATCGCGACGGAGTTACTCGCGGGCTAAATCTTTTTGTTTACGGCGATGGTGCTCCGGCACCGACGCACTACTTGTCGAGGCAGTCCCGTTTGGCATCCGAGGCGATCGCGCGTCGACACGGATTGGACGACAAACATACTTTCTATCTGAAACAGCATCCGCGAGCGATTGATGCCGGAGCGTTTCACAATGATGTGGTCGCGATGAGCCACGAGGATTTGCTCATTCACCATGAGAACGCTTTTTGGGAAGCCGGCGACACCATCCGTCGGATCGGAAGGTGTTTTGAGCAATTGACCGGACAACCGCTGAAACGGGTGGCCGTTCCAGAATCTATACTATCGCTCGACGAGGCTATCTCGAGCTATTTGTTCAACAGTCAACTGCTGACGACCAACGATCAAAAGCGTGTCCTGGTTTGTCCAGCTCAAGTTCGCAGCCATATTGCGGCGATGCGATTGGTCGAATCCTGGCAAGCTCGCGATGGTTATTTCGATGAAATCCATTTCGTCAACGTCCAAGAGAGCATGGCGGGTGGCGGAGGTCCGGCGTGTCTGCGACTGCGCATTCCGATGCAGGACCAATCCATTGACCGCAGCGTCGGGCGACAATGGTGGACCGAATCGATTGACGCGAAGCTGCGCGACATCATCCAGAGCCATTATCCCGAGCGACTCGAGTTGAGTGATCTCGTACAAGCCGAAATTATCAACCAGGCGATCAAGGCGACTGGATTGATCCGCGACTTGTTGACTTAATCGACTGGCTCACTCTTGATCGCGATCCAGGCCTTGATAGAAACTCGGACAGCGATCGGCGAACCGATCGATCACGTGTGCACCGGGCGTTCGTTCGATGCGCTTGTTGCGGGCTTGAGCCAAGTCGACATCCGCGTAAAGAATCGTTTCCTCGTCGCCGGTGGTGTGTGCGAGGACTACGCCGTCGGGGCCACAGATCGAGCTGCGTCCGCAAAATCGAAAACCTCGTTCGACGCCCACACGATTCGCCGCCACAAAGAAGAGATGGTTTTCCATGCTTCGTGCTGAAGGGACGATCTCCGCGGTGCGTGCGGCGGCGACCGGCCAATTGGTCCCCAGGGCAATGATGTCGGCGCCCTTCAGCGCGAGCACTCGCATCGGTTCGGGAAAGGAACAGTCATAGCAAATCGCCAGCCCCACACGAGCGTCATTCGCTGGGAGTACTCGATAGGGAATATCGCCGCGATCCACGAATCGGTCGACTCCCAAATGCGGCAGGTGCACTTTGCGGTAATGACCGACCACCCCCTCGGGACCGGTAAGTACAGAAGCGTTGAACAATCGGCTTTCGCCATCAAGATTGTTGGCCTCGCGTTCCAAAAAACCGAACGTGGCGAAAAGTTTCTTGGATGCCAGTTTGTCATGAATTTGCGCAAAAACATCATCATCGAGCGATCGTGCCTGGCCCATCGCTTCATCTCGGGTATCAAACCCATACCCGGTCAACATACACTCCGGAAACACCACAAGCTCCGCACCGCGATCCGCTGCCGCGTCCACGGTGGCTAATATGGTTTGTAGATTGTGAGAGATGTCCCCCAGACGAATATCGGTCTGGACGCAGGCAAGCAACATCGTAAGAACCAACCTGAATTCACGAGTTCCGAAAACAAACTGGGCCGAGATGACCGACCGAAAATTTGACTATGACCTATTTGTGATTGGCACCGGCCCAGGAGGCGAGGGTGCTGCGATGCAAGCCGCCAAGGGCGGCATGAAAGTCGCCGTAGCAGAACGTTATCGTCAAATTGGCGGCGGTTGCACTCACTGGGGCACAATCCCCAGCAAAGCACTAAGGTACACCATTACTAGCACGATGAGGGCGCTTCGCAACCCGACGCTTCGAGAAATGGGTGTGCATGTCAGCCCAACGATGGAACAATTGAGGCGGGGATCACAAGCGATCATTGGCCAACAGGTCTCGATGCGACAATCGTTTTACGATCGCAATCAGGTTCCCATCTATTCGGGTCAAGCTCGCTTCGTGGATGAGCATAGTGTGAGTATCGATGGCGATGTTCCGATCACCGCCAAGTACTTTGTCATCGCGACAGGAACTCGCCCGTATCGGCCCGCCGAAGTCGATTTTTCTCACCCGATGATCTTCGACAGTGATACGGTCCTCGACATCAAAGATAAACCGACTTCGATTTGCGTTTACGGTGCCGGCGTGATTGGCACCGAATACGCATCGATGTTTCGCAACCTGGGGATCAAAGTGAATCTGATCAACACTCGCGAGAAACTACTCGAGTTTCTGGACGATGAGATCATCGATGCGCTGTCGTATCACTTGCGAGATCAGGGCATGATCATTCGCCACAATGAAACGATGGAAAAAATCGAAGGCACCGCTGACGGCGTGATCTTGCAGCTCAAAAGCGGTAAACGGGTCAAGGCCGATGCGTTACTTTGGGCCAACGGGCGCAGCGGCAACACCGAGGACTTGGGGCTGGAGAATATCGGGCTCGAAGCAGACGGACGTGGCCAAATCGTTGTCGACGAACAGTTTCAAACCATCAACGATCATATTTATGCAGTCGGTGATGTCATCGGATACCCATCGCTGGCAAGTGCCGCCTACACACAGGGCCGAGCTGCGGGGATGCATATCCTCGGGCAAAAGGACGGAAACTTACGCATCAACGACATTCCCACGGGAATCTACACGAGCCCCGAAATAAGCAGTGTCGGTAAGACCGAGCGTGAGCTCACGGCTGCGTGCATCCCGTACGAGGTCGGACACAGCCAGTTCAAAAGCCTCGCCCGCGCGCAAATCACGGGCGAGACAACCGGCATGCTCAAACTTCTGTTTCACCGAGAAACGCTCGCAATCCTCGGTGTGCATTGTTTCGGTGCGAACGCGTCAGAGATCGTCCACATTGGTCAAGCAATCATGAATCAACCGGAGGGCAAGAATACGATCGAATACTTCATCGAAACCACGTTCAACTACCCCACGATGGCCGAAGCGTATCGAGTCGCCGCGCTCAATGGAATCAATCGCTTGTTTTAAAGGGTCAACGCGTTCACTCGTAGTCCGGTTTCGAATCGACCTTGATGATCCGCAGCACCCCAGCTCATCCCAGGTGTATTGTGCGCCAGCGTGATCGTTCCAACGGCGTCAATGGCGATGATGCCGCCGGTGCCGACGGGCAACTGGCGGCGAATCGTTTCGCTGGTCGCTTCGTCCAAGGTGCGTCCGGCATATCGGACTTGGGCAATTAAATCGTAGGCGACACACCGCCGCATGAACTCTTCGCCGAGTCCGGTGGTGGAGACGGCTCCGTAGGAATTTGCAGCAAACGTTCCGGCGCCGATGATCGGCGAATCTCCGACGCGGCCGGGAAGTTTTTCATTGGTCCCGCTCGTGCTCGTGCCGCTGGCCAAGTCGCCGTAAGTATCACGTGCGACACATCCCACGGTGCCAAATCGGAAATTGGGATCACCGTCGGACGTCGCATCGCGGGTCGACGTTCGGGTACCAAGAAAATAGTCGGGTGGCGCTAGTGGAAAACCTTGGGATTGTGCAAATGCATCGGCGCCGGGTCCGACCAGCAACACGTGCGACGTTTGCTGCATCACTCGTCGTGCCACGCGTATCGGATTGCCACAGGCGTTCATCGCGGCCACGGCGCCACAGTTGGCCGATGCACCGTCCATGATGGAGGCGTCCAGTTCGACGTTTCCGGTGGAGGTCAACGTCGCACCCCGACCTGCGTGAAAGTTGCCATCATCTTCCAAGACCGTCACCGCCGCTTCGATTGCATCGAGTGCCGTGCCACCCGCGGCGAGCACGTCTCGGCCGGCCGTGAGGGCGACGCCGAGCGCTCGCATGCGAGCATCGCATTTCTCCGGTCCCCATGCCTTCGGGTCACCACCGGCTCCACCGTGGATCGCGATCGACCAAGGCTTCGCAACATTCTGACTTTGCATCGAACACTAGCACCTATACTAAGACGACGAACCGGCCACGTGATGACTCAAGTAAGAATTGCGACGCTTCCAATTGACACGACTGATCCTGATTCCCACTGAATTCGAACGCCGCAAGATTGTGACGAGTCTGTCGAAACTCGGCGACGGGGCTAACATCCCGACACACGTTTGCGGGTTCGGCCAAATCGCAGCCGCGTCTCGTACAGCCACGCTGGTCGCACAGTTGCGTCCCGGTCACGTGATCCTTGCCGGCATCGCGGGTGCTTTGAGTGATCGATTGGAAATCGGGAATGCATACGACTTCTCCTCCGTCACTTGCGACGGGGTTGGAATCGGTTGGGGTGAACATTTCCAGAGTTCTGAGAAGCTTGGCTGGGCACAGTGGGACGCCGCAGTGCTAGACACGACAGTGCTAAACCCCGCAGGTCCAAGCGTCGGCGACAGCATTGGCGACCTGGCAAGCCAAGGTGGACGGAGACTGCTGAGCGTTTGCGCCGGGTCGTCCGACCCAATCATGGCCGACCAGCGCCGATGGCGTTACCCGGACGCCGACGCGGAGGACATGGAAGGTTTCGGGGTCGCCATGAGTTGCCGACTCGCTCGCATACCGCTGACCATCATTCGCGGCATCTCCAATCACGCGGGGGATCGCGATCATCAGTCGTGGAAAACGGATGCAGCGCTGAAGGCGGTTGCCCAGTGTTTGCTGTCGCTTTCCTAGATTATGAATCCCTGGATTTGCACCGCATCCGACACCTGCTGGCTGAATCGGTGACGGCTCATGGGTGATGGACCTCGGCCCAGTCGGCCCGCTGAATCGCCTGGCAGGATCGACAGCGGACATTGCCCCCCAGCGACGTTGCTTCGATGCTGATTCTTTTATTGCAACCACGACACGCGATGCGAAGCTTGTGCGGCGCGGCCACCAGCTGATCTAGGATGTCGCAGGTCAACTCAGGCACTCGAATGTCGGATTCCGTCAAAGTCGTCAGCAGCGTTTCCGAAAGCTGGGTCACGTTGGCGACGCGATCGGCGAGCCCGCGAACGCTCTCCTCGAACGCGTTACGTACCAGGCGACCGTTCCCGAAGTGACGATCGCGTGCCGTGTGTAGGCGATGCAATCCTAGCAAGAGTCGGTGTCTCGCATCGGCCGGCAATTCATACTGATTGTCGCGGCACATGCCCTCAAAGATTCGGCCCATTTCTTGGGGTGAATAGTCGTCGAACTCGATGCGGGTATTGATGCGAGACGATAGCCCCGGGTTACTTCGGATCATCGTACTCATTTCATCGGAATACCCCGCCAAGATCACGACCATTTCATTGCGGTTGTCTTCCATGCGTTTGAGCAGTGTTTGAATCGCTTCACGTCCGTAGGCGTCATCGCCACTGGAGTCGACAAGGCTATAGGCTTCGTCGACAAACAAAATGCCCCCGAGTGCCGAGTCGCAGATCGCATTGGTTTTGACGGCGGTTTGGCCCGCGTATTCTGCGACGAGTCCGCTTCGATCGGTCTCGACCACGTGCCCGGTCGCGAGCGTCCCCATGGCACCCAAGATTTGGCCAACGATCCGCGCGACGGTGGTCTTCCCGGTTCCCGGATTGCCGACAAAGGCCATGTGCAGACTCAGCGGCATCGTCGACAACCCGGCGGTCCGACGTTGATCTTGCAGCTTAAGAAAATTCGCGTATGAGCGGATTCGTTCTTTGACTGCCTCAAGCCCGATCAGGCTCTCGAGTTGAGCAAGTGCCGATCGCAAACGCTTGGCACGCTCCGCCGCTTCGAGTGCCGCATCATCGACCAACTCGTATTGCTCTTGCGAGGACTCGTTTGACATCGAGTCTGATTTCTTCATCGTCGCGCTCGCCGAGCTCGTTCGAGTTGCCGACGCGGGCGAGGAAGGTTTGGGATAGAGGGCGTCGTCGAGTTCGGATTGCAAACGGTGCAGCGCCTCGGCCTCTTCGGGCATCGATTGCCCATCGCACTTAACGACCAAATTCGCGAGCCGCATCACCACGGTTTGAATGTGCGATCGCACGTTATGAAGTGGTTCATAGCGAACAAAGGGCGACACAAGAGCGGGCCAATGGAGACGGTCGGCTTGCTCAAACAATCCCACGGCGGCTTCGCGAAGATCCTCCGCCGAAAACTTTTCATTCCACAAGTACTCAATCAGCTCTGCCGCGACACGCTTCTCGGCACTGGTCCAACGATTATCCGCTCGCACCATCGTGACATAAACTTTGACCACGAGGCCGCGCTGGAGATCCTCCATCAATTCGCCGAAACGCTCGGGTCGACCGGCAAGCATGGTGGGATGCTGCAACACCATCGTCTTCGCGGAATCGCGATAGAGTCGTTCGCAATCTCGCAGGATGCGGCGCAGTAGGCCAACCACACGGCTGGGGTCGAGGGTCGTCATGACGTACGGGTCAGCCTCGTAGAGTGACGTTAACGTCGACCGCTGACCCAGCCTTGCGCAGGTGGTGCGTTGAAATCATGCGACAAATCCCTAAGAGTCTGGTGGCTGGACGATCCCAAGAGCACGAATTCGTCACAGTATAACGTGGCGGTGCCACTCAAGGCGTCGGCGAATCGCTAGCCTCGGGGAACTTACCGAGCATCTCGGACTGTCTCGATGCGGCGAATTCAGTAGACTATTTCGACACCATGTACCCCCTTGAGGCAATTGAATGAGCGA
This sequence comes from Pirellulaceae bacterium, assembly GCA_041741195.1. Taxonomy (GTDB): domain Bacteria; phylum Planctomycetota; class Planctomycetia; order Pirellulales; family Pirellulaceae; genus JBBSJZ01. The sequence goes on along the minus strand of JBGSKM010000017.1, from coordinate 153,445 downwards.
ATCCAGCCACGCGCTACCTGAGATCACGGACAAGCGATTCTTCGGTCACCCGATGGGGCTTGCCGTTTTATTCTTTGCTGAGATGTGGGAACGATTTTCGTATTACGGCATGCGAGCGCTGCTGATTTTCTATCTGACCAAACATTGGTTATTCTCGGATGAAAAGAGCGGCGTTATCTATGGAGCTTACACCGCACTCGTCTACATCACGCCCGTGCTCGGTGGCTACTTGGCGGACAAGTATCTCGGTCAACGCAAAGCCGTCGTCTTTGGTGCCATTCTGCTGACGGTCGGGCACGCCATCATGGGCGTGGAGGGGACGGGCGGACAAACCAGTGCCGTCATCAACGTGTTTTGGCTGGCACTCGCTTTCATCATCGTCGGCTCAGGCTTTCTCAAGGCAAACATTTCGGTGATTGTCGGCCAGCTTTACCCGCGGACGGATGTCCGTCGGGATGGCGCTTATACGATCTTTTATATGGGCATCAACCTCGGTGCCGCCCTGGGATCACTGGCCTGTGGTTATCTAGGCGAGACCTACGGATGGTCCTATGGTTTTGGAGCTGCAGGGATTGGGATGGCTCTGGGTCTGGTGGTGTTCATCATCGGTAAGCCCCTGCTGTACGGTCGTGGCGAGCCCGCGGATCCGCGACGATTGAATGAAAAAGTCGCGGGAGTAAAATTTGAGTGGCTGCTCTATTTGGTCGGACTCGCGGCGGTGGGAATTTGCTGGATTCTGGTCCAAAATCAAGCGGTGGTCGGCTACCTTCTGGGTTTCGCCGGCCTGGGGCTTGTGATCTACGTGGTGCTCACGGCCGTCATGAAGCTGCCCGCTCAAGATCGTGATCGAATTTTCGCAGCGATGTTTTTGATTTTCGGATCGATTTTGTTTTGGGCGTTGTTCGAGCAAGCCGGTTCATCGCTCAACCTGCTTACCGATCGCATGGTCGACCGCGACATACTGGGGATGGAAGCCAAGGCGTCGATGTTTCAATCCGTCAATGCGATTTACATTGTGCTCCTGGCTCCGCTGTTTGCCGGATTATGGACTTGGTTGGGACGTCAAGGCCGAGAGCCGTCGGCGCCTGCGAAGTTTGGACTCGCCATGATTCAACTCGGTGCCGGGTTCTTGGTGCTGGTTCTGGGAGTGACGTCCACTGGCCTGGGGCAACTGGTTCCCGTGATCTTTATCTTGTTGATCTACCTGTTGCATACGACCGGTGAACTCTGCTTATCACCGGTGGGTTTGAGCGCGATGAATCGGCTCGCACCGGCGAGTCTCGCGTCAATCATCATGGGCACTTGGTTCTTCGCGTCCGCCGCCGGCAACTTCGCGGCCGGATTGATCGCCGGCGCCACGGGCTCGGGAAGTCTTGAGGCCAGCGGTGATGAATTGGTTCCGGGCAGCCCGGAGGCGGTTGCCTACATGACGACGGTGACCGATGTTTACAGCAAGATCGGTTGGATCGCAGTGGGCGTGGGAGTGGTCATCTTGATCATCTCACCGTTGATCCGAAATCTCATGCACCTGGATACCTTGCGAGATTCTGATGTCGAAAACTCCGAGCTCACGGGTTCCGAAATCCCTGGTACCGAATTCACCAGCAGCTAACCTCATGATTCCAGCGTGGGAGGACTAAGCGGTGGCGACTTTTTGCGGCCGGGCGCCATCAACGTCGGCCAAGAACTGGCGCCACGGCAAGAGCTCGCCAGACGTTGATACCACTGGCGGCTAGCGACTAACCTCGGGCGCTCCCAGTAGCATCGGGCTGCGACCGTCATGAACGTAGGTGCGGTTGCGCCCCATATTTTTTGCGGCATATAGCGCCTCATCGGCGCGGCGAACGACGGGGCCGGGAACCATATCGTCACGGGGCTCACCGACTCCGACACTGGTGGTAACGGCGAGTTGAACTTTTCCCGCATCCAGCCGTTGTGCCGCGATCGCTTTGCGTACTTCGTTCATTTTCTCGGCGGCACTGCGAAGTGGGCCGTCCAAGATCACCGCGAATTCCTCACCGCCAAAGCGAGCCACCATGATCGCTTGCTTGAGCTCTCCGTGCAGCTTGGCGGCGATTTGCTGCAGCACTTGGTCACCCGCTTGATGCCCGTGAGTATCGTTGATGGATTTGAAGTGATCGATGTCGATGAGCGCCAACACAAACGAGCGTCCACCTTTGCGATAGGCAGTAAACATCTCGTCGAGTTTTTGGTCAAAGGCGCGCCGGTTGGAAAGTCCCGTCAAGCCGTCGGTGCGAGCTTCGCTCAAATACGATTCGATTTGACGGGTTTGCTTATCGAGTTGGCGCTCGGCCGCATCGAGCCGTTTTTGCAATTGGCCATTGCTTTGCATGATCTGTTCGAGCAACAGGATCACGCGGCTCTCACTTCCCGATCCCGATAACCCACCACGAACACTCTTGCTGATTTCACCGAGTTGGGTTTGGTACTCTGAAACGTTTCCCGAGTACTCGCTGGTCCAATTCCCGAGTTCATGCAGCAATTGAACCATGCGTTCGCGTTCGCTGGGACTCAATCCGTCGGAATCTTCGTCATTGCCAACGGACGTTTTGCTTCTCGCGATTCGATAGCCGATCGCGGCACCGATCACGATAAAGACGACCGCTGAGACCGCACCGACCAGCAATACAACAAGACTTTGCGACACGAGCGTTACACCATCGAATGGACTTGGATCGTTTCACCACGAGCGATCACGACCAAGCCGCTTTCGGTGATGGTGAAACCGCGGGCGGCGTCTTCTTGACGGTCAAAACCGATTTGCGTTTCCGGGGGAATTCGCACACCCTTGTCCACAATCACCCGACCTAGCCGACTATGTCGACCGACCTCGACGCCTTCGAAAAGGATACTGTCTTCGACGCGTGCGTAACTGTTGATGCGAACGTTCGGTCCAATCACACTTCTGGCGACACTGCCGCCGCTGATGATGGAGCCTTGGCAAACGATCGAATCGTGGGCCTCGCCCCGCCGCGAAGAATGGCCCTCACTACCAAAGACGAATTTCGGTGGTGGCAGCATCAATTGGTGTGCCCGGATGGGCCAGTCGACATCGTACAGGTTCAATAGCGGATCGACGGTGACCAAGTCCATCGAAGCTTCGTAGTACGCGTCGATCGTGCCGACGTCGCGCCAATAGGCGTCGCGTTTTCGGTTCTCGTCCAAGAAGGGAAACGCGAACACGCGGCTATCGTTGATCGCCGACGGAATGATGTTCTTGCCAAAATCGTGCTGGCTGTCCGGCAACGTCGCATCCTCGACCAGTCGCTCGTAAAGGAACCGCGAGTTGAACACGTAGATGCCCATCGACGCCAGGCATGTATCGGGATCTTCGGGCAACCCCATGGGATTGTCGGGTTTCTCTTGAAAGCCGACCAAGCGGTGGTCCACGTCGGTTTGCATCACACCGAATTGCTTGGCCTCGTCACGACTGACCCGCAGCGCGCCGATGGTGATGTCGGCACCCTGGCGCCGATGGAACTCGACCATCGGTCCGTAATTCATTTTGTAAATGTGGTCGCCAGCGAGCACGACCACATCTTCGGGACACTCTCGCTCGATCGCGTAGATGTTTTGGTAGACGGCGTCGGCCGTGCCCTGGTACCAGTTGTTGTCGATCCGCTGCTGGGGCGGCACGACGTCGATGAACTCGCCGAGCTCGCGACAGAAGTAACCTCGCCAAGCTGAGTTGATATGTCGATCGAGCGATTGAGCTTTGTACTGGGTCAGCAACAGCAACCGACGCATGCCGCTGTTGAGGCAATTGCTTAGCACGAAATCAACGATTCGATACTGTCCGCCAAACGGGACGGCGGGTTTAGCTCGGTCGCGGGTCAGCGGCTCCAGCCGTGTGCCCCGGCCACCGGCCAAAATCACTGTCAAAACGTCTCGCATCCGTGTTTGCTCCTGAGGTGTCCATGTGACACCAATAACGTACCAGATGTCTGGATTGCTGTGCTCACAACGCTAGCAACTTCCACCCGAATGGTCTGGATTTTGCTCGCTCTGGAGAACCAGCGATGCCCGTGCCAGTTCGGCACCCGCGGCGACGCGGCCCCTCGGATTTCCGTTCGGGATCTGAAACTGCCCATTCCATTGGCAAACGCCCATCCCACCGGCAAACGTTGGTACCCGTGTCAGATCGGCTGAAGAGGCTGTGTTCATTGAGATGAAACGTGCTCTATCCCGCGAGAGCGGGGAGATTCACCAAAAACCATCCGTACCAGTGAACACGATTGCCTGCTCGAGCTGTAATAGTTGCAAGAAGTTTGCGGCGGCAAAGAAAATGGTTGGGACACTGACGCTTCGATGGCATGGGGCGCAATCAATTTGAAATGGTGTGATGAAAGGTCAAAAGACGATGCAAAAATTACCAAAGAACCTGGGTTTCGCTCTGAGCATGATGCTGCTCGGGTGCTTGCTTACCGGCGTGGTCATGTCGCTTCCCCAAGGATTGCGTGACGATGTCTACGCGGACCAACTGGATGCGGCGAATGCCGCTCAGCATGATTTAGCCGCAGCCCAAGACATGTCCACGGCGTTCCGCAATGTGGCGGAGGCGATTCGGCCGAGCGTCGTGAGTATCAACACTACCGTGAAAGCCCACCCGGTTCGCAGCCAAGGGCGACGCGGGACGCTCCCTCCGGGGCTCCCTCGCTGGCTCGAGGACGAACTTTTTCAGCAACAGTTCCAAGACCGAATGCAGCCCGAACAAACGGGAATGGGCAGTGGTGTGATCGTTCGCCAGGACGGTTACATTTTGACCAACAACCATGTGGTCAATGGCGCGGATGAATTGACGGTCGAACTGAGCGATGGACGCGAAGTCGCTGGGACGATCGTCGGCACGGACCCAGAAACCGACTTGGCGGTCGTCAAAATCGAAATGACCGGTTTGCAGGCAGCACCACTGGGTAGCTCCGATGACATTCGAGTGGGCGACTGGGTGGTGGCCATTGGCAGCCCATTTGGCTTGGAACAGACCGTGACCGCCGGAATCATCAGCGGCAAAAACCGTGTTCAAGGGATCGTCAACGGCGGCAACGGAAACCGTGGCTTCGAAGACTTTCTACAAACCGACGCGGCGATCAACCCTGGAAACTCAGGAGGCCCCCTGGTCAATTTGCGCGGCGAACTCGTCGGCATCAACACTGCGATCCTTTCGCGTAGCGGTGGATATGCTGGGATCGGATTTGCAATTCCCGTTTCGCTGGCCAAGCCTGTACTAAAGTCGATCATCGAATCGGGCACGGTCCGTCGAGCGTTTCTAGGTGCCGCACTTGGCGAAATCAATTCCGACGTGATGGAGAAATATGGCCTGTCTACCAACTCAGGTGCGCTTATCTTGAACGTGCTCGAGGGACGACCTGCCGCGACGGCCGGAATTCAACCAGGTGATGTGGTCAATCAGGTCGATGACCGCCCAATCACGAGCGTCTCGCAACTCCAGCTCTACATCGCCAGCCGATCTCCCGGAGCCACTGTGCAGATGCAAGTTGTGCGAGGTGACAAAACCATGAAACTGGCGGTCAAGCTCGAGGAACGCACCGAGGCTGCGTTGGCCATGTTCGCAGGACCGATTCCAGGTGCCGAGCTTGAAGCGGTGACGCCCGAGACGGCGAAGGAGTTTGGCTATGAGGAACTCGACAGCGGCTTGATTGTCACCCAAGTTCAATCGAATAGCTTGGCCGACGAAGTGGGCTTGCGACCGGGTGATGTGCTGCAGTCCGCAGGCGGTTTGAAACTCTCTACCGTCCAAGATTTGTTGGATGTACTTATCGAAGCCAAGAAACGTGACCGCGCCGTCCAGATCATCGTGTTGCGTGACAACGTTCGCATGATCCTGCCGTTCCAAGGTCGATAAATCTCGACCCGGTTCCCGGCCGAAACCGGGCGAATGCAAGATTGATAGCATCGAGGGCCAGTTGAGCTTCCCCAAGTTCATCTGGCCCTTTTTTCTAATCTTTGGTTGGCATTTAGCGAGTGATCGGTACATTCGGTGATTATGACAATCACAGCCAAAACGTTGCCGATCATCCGCCAGCTTCCCGCGAACCTAGTCAACCAGATTGCGGCGGGAGAAGTGATCGAACGGCCTTCCTCGGTCGTCAAAGAGTTGCTCGAAAACAGCATCGATGCTGGTGCCAGGCGGATCGAATTGACCATTGCCGGCGGTGGCACCGAGTTGATTCGCATCAGCGACGATGGTTGTGGGATGAGCGCGGACCAGTTGCCGCTTGCCGTGACGAGCCATGCGACCAGCAAGTTGCCGGACGAGGACACTCTCTTCCATGTCGCAACACTTGGCTTTCGCGGTGAAGCGTTGGCATCGATCGGCAGCGTTTCTCAATTGACCATTCGCAGTCGCACCGAAGGCGAAGATTGCGGGGCCGAAATTCGTGTCCACGGTGGTGTGATCGAATCGCCGGCCCCCGCGGGCTGTCCCGTTGGCACGGTGATCGAAGTCCGCCAATTGTTTTTCAATACGCCGGTGCGACGCAAATTTTTAAAAACGCCGCAAACGGAACGCGGGCACATCGTCGAATCATTCACGCGATTAGCGCTGGCGCATCCGAACGTTCACTTTGTCATGACCAGCGAGGGCAATGAACTGTTCGATTTACCGCCCACATCACGCTGGAGCGAACGCATCGCCGCATTTTTTGGTGATGAGATTTCGGAGTCACTAATCCGAATCAACTCCGATGATGCCCAGGTGCGAGTTTCGGGATACACGTGCGATCCGTCGGTTAGCCGCGGAAACAATCGCATGCAGTATTTGTTTCTCAATGGTCGGCACATTCGTGATCGTTCGCTGCAACACGCGTTGACCGAAGCGTATCGGGGTCTGTTGATGGTGGGTCGACATCCGGTTTGCTTCCTAAGGCTTGAGATGCCAGCGGATATGATCGATGTCAATGTGCATCCGAGCAAGCTCGAAGTTCGGTTCACCGATAGTGGCCGCGTCTACGCTCGACTGCTTCAAACGTTGCGTCATCACTTTCTCACAACTGACATGACGATGCGTGTCGGCAATTCACAACCTCGCACGCCCGCCAATGATTTGGTGCCGCCCGTCCAAAGTGTGCTCGGGATGCGAGTCGACGTCGAACAGCAACAACGGCAATCGATCATCGACTGGGCGCGGACGGGCCAAGCGGAACCAACGAATTCGCGAGCGGCATCGACGGTTCACACGTTGCCCAGCCGTGGCATGGCAGAATTTCAACCGTTTTCCGACAGCTCCGCGTTCGCTCCAACCCGACCTGCCGTGGCGACGAACGAGTCGACGGCGGTATCACCAGCGATCACCACGGCGCCGCGAGACATAGCCCCTTGGGAAGTTGACGAGCGCGCGATCACCAGCGACTTGGCGACAACCGATACGCCATCGTCGAATGCATTGGCAGCTGCGTCGATCTCCACCAGCCACACGTCACCCTCGATGAGCCATTTGGGCTTCCAAGTTCACAATCGCTACTTGGTCACGCAAGACGAGTCCGGGATGGTCGTCGTCGACCAACATGCACTGCATGAGCGGATTCTCTATGAACGAATTCGTGAGAAAGTTTTAGGCGAAGGCGGGAAACTGGAGAGCCAGCGATTGTTGGTGCCCGAGCCCGTTTCGCTGATGCCCGCCGAACGAACGGCAGCGATGGACGCGCGAGACGCGCTGGCGACCGTGGGCCTGGAGATCGACGATTTCGGTGGCGAAACCTTGGTCATCCAGTCAGTACCCGCGATGCTCGGCCGGACTTCGCCGGGCGACATGCTACGGACGTTGCTGGAGTGTCTGCTGGGCGCTGGCAAGACGCCCGAAGCTCGCGACCTGCTGGATCACTTGCTTCACACGATCGCATGCAAGGCCGCGATCAAAGCGGGCGATCCGCTATCTCGCGAGGAAATCACGAGTCTTTTGGAGCAACGCGAGTTGTATCAAGACACGCACCATTGTCCCCACGGGCGTCCCACCGCCCTGTTCTTTTCTCGCGACGAACTCGATCGCATGTTCGGACGACTAGGTCCCCGCGGTCGCGCATTGGCGTAGTCTTACGACGTTGTTAACTGCGGGGTAGCACGACGACTTTCATTTGTTCGGGATCACCCGCGTGCAGTCGATCGAACCACTTGGGGCCATCGGCGAGCGAAATCTTGGCGGTGATCAATGGGTCGACGCGGATCACACCGCGGTTCATCAAGTCGATGCACTGTGGATACTCGCCGTTACAACCACAGGTTCCGCGAAGGGTGATCTCGCGCGTCACCACGGACTGCAGCGGCAATTCGATCGTCGGGGAGACGTTGCCGACGAGCGTCACACTGCCGCCCTTGCGAACGGATTCGATGGCGGTTTTGATCGTGGGCGTAGCGCCGACCACTTCCAACGCCACATCGGCACCACGCCCACCGGTGAGCTTTCTTACTTCGGCCGGGACATCGCACTTGTCCCCTCGCAGAATAACGTCGGCTCCCAGCTCTTTGGCAACGCTCAATCGTTTGTCATTCAAGTCAACGGCGATGACCTGCGTGGCGCCCGCGGCGCGAACCGCTTGAACGGCGAGCAAGCCGATCATACCAGCACCCACGACCACGGCCGTGTCACCGAGCGTGATCTGGGAAACGTTGGCAGCATGCACGGCCACCGAAACCGCCTCGACGAGCGCGGCGTGCTCGAACGCCAATCCGTCGGGCAACAAGTAAACGATTCGACGCGGGACACTGATTCGTTCCGCGAATGCGCCGTGACGACGATACTCACCACAGGAAACGCCGAGGACTCGACGATTGTCACAGAGGTTTCCATGACCCTCGCGACAGAACTGGCAACTGCCACAGGAAACCATGGAGTCGAACGTGACGCGAGTTCCTGGTGGCAAATCGGTCACGTTGGCGCCGGTACTCACAACGATACCCGCGGCCTCATGGCCCATCACCAATGGCGGGATCCGTCTTCCGGTGCTGCCATCGTAACCGTGGATGTCGCTGCCGCAGATCCCGCAAGCTTCGACTTGAACCAACACATCGTCGGGACCGACTTCGGGTTCTTCGACGTCCGTGACCTGCATCTGTTTGTATTCGGTGAGCAGCAAAGCTTTCATGTGATTCTCTTGCGTTGAAGACGATGTTTGTTTGAACTATTCCGATTCGTCGGCCAACAGGCCTTCGGGAATCTCACGGTCATCTTGCGGGAACCAACGAACCACTTCGCGAGGCGGATCGATGAGCGACGACTCGTAGCGACGTGCCTGCCAGGGAATATCACCCGGGCCTTCCGAAGTGTCGCCGTCCTGGATCACGTCACCCTCGTCGATCATGTAGAGGAAACAGTTCCGCAGAAAATTATCGACTTGTTCGAGCTCATATGCTTCCGCAAAAAAGCAAGCTTCGCAATCCGGCAGCTCCAGTTGATTGTTGCCAACCGAGTCCATGATGGACCATTCATCGTCAAGCTTGAACAGACGCACATTGCTCCAAAGCTCATGAGGCGGCAATTCGTTGTCGTTTGCAAAGTCAATATTCTCGTCAACGCCCTCGATATCACGTAGCACTTCGCCATTGGGATTGAAGTAGCAAATAGCTTGGGGCAACTCGGTCAACGTCGCAGCGATCTCGGTGACAAAGGCCAAGTCTTCATACGCGTCGTACTCTTCGGGCAGCACGGGTGCATCGTCGGCGGCGCCGAACATGTAGCTACTTCGCACGCGGATGAAGGCAACATGTTCAGCGGGAAGCGTTTGACCATCTTCCCAAGCCCATGACTGTTGCATCGCTCGACCGAGCGAACCGGGGAAGGTGAACGGCCCGAATTGACCGGACCCCCAGGCGCCAAACACGACCGGATCCGTCTCTGGGTCACCCATTTCATCCGGCCAGGGATGATCGACCGTATCGATCGCGATCCGACCGTTTTGCTCTTCATTGAAGGTCACCAGCACGGCGGGGCCGGAGAAAGCCCATTCTTCCGCCGCGGGCGTCGGGCCCTGGGGAGTGTACTCGCCCAACGCCGTTTTGAGCTGCTGGATGCTGACGGGTTCGCGTAGCAGAATGACCGCGGTTTGCGTGAAAAAGCCTTTCGGCATTGTCGTTTTCCAAATTTGATTGTCGGTTTGCGAAGCGAAACCCATGTGCGTTGGGTTCGGCGCGGGCCGTATAATAGCAGCCTTTGCCCACTTTGCGTCATTGGAGGCAAACATGCGAGACGGGCTTGGGGAAGTAGCCGCCGATGTCCAGGCTGGAGCCGTGAACCCCTACCAACCTCCCAACGAGGTCATCCCGGCGCTCGCGACCGATCCGCTGGATAGTGTCCTGGAGTCGGTTCAGCGAATGGACTTCAACTCGGTCATCCAACGGCGCGATTTGATCGACGCGGTGGCCGGAACGGGCTTCCGAATCGACGTGGGCACGCTGCGGCAATTGGCTCGTTTAGGCGCTCCACCGCTGTTGATCTTGGTTGGCATTTCCATCACTTTTGGACCCGGCATCGTTTCGCTGTCGCTGCAGTTCGCGGTTGCCGGATTCATCGCATTTCTTCTGTACTTGCGACATCGTCTGATCCGAAACTACACCAATGTCAGCGGCGACATCATTGGCAGTGCGCGTGGTTACATCGATTCGACGTCGATGCGGATCGAGCAGGAGCATCAAACACGTCTTCTCCGAATGGATCAATTGGTATGCGTGACGTACAACCAGCGTCGCATCAGCCTCTGTTTTGACGCGACGTTCAATCGGTTTGAAACCATTCGATTTGATGATTTCGCGACTCCCTCGCTTGCCCGAGACTTGGCGGAACAGTTGTCTCGCGTGCGTCCGCCGGTCGCACCACTACCAGTGGATCGCCGTCGCTCACAGCCGAGCCAAGCCGAGCCGTTATTCAGCGCGGTCGAGCCCGCATTCCAATATGCTGGCCCCGTTGCCGCATCGGATCTGAAGTCCTCGGACTTTACCAGCCAGTGGCGCCGACTCGTTGTCGGCGCCACCGTCAAGATGACACTGGTGCTTGGAGTAAGCGTGGGGGTACTGCTGAGCTTATTCGGAATGAATGTGGTAACCGTCCTGTTTTGTGTCTTGATCGCCGCTTGCATCGTGCCGGGATTTCTCGCAATCGGGCGAGCCCACCGCGAGATTCATCGCGACGACCAACCGCTTTGGTACGCTCGGGGCTGGGTCGACCGAGATGGAATTGTTGCGATCACCACCATCGGCCAAACCAAATCGAATTGGTTGCTGTTCGGTAAACCTGAGTTTAGTGAACGTTCGATCGTACTGAAGTACGCTAGCGCGCCGCTTTGGTACATTTTGAACCGCGGCCAATTCCATTCCGAGCAGGACTGGAACGAAGTATGCCGGTTGGTCGCCAATCGCATCCCTGGCTAATTGACGTGTCATTCCCTTTCGTGATGTGATAGCCAAATGAATAGAAAGATTCGACTTGGCATCTCCACGTGCCCCAACGACACGTTCGCGTTCCACGGCATCTTGAGTGGAAGCGTCGATCCACGTGGTCTGCGTTTTGACGTCCAGCTCCTGGACATCGAAGAGCTCAATCGCGGCCTATTTGCCGGCCAGTTCGATGTCGCCAAGACAAGCTTTCACGCGGCGCTACGGCTGGCTGACGAAACGGTGGTGCTCCGCGTCGGTTCGGCACTCGGATTCGGCGTCGGTCCCCTCCTGCTTGCCAAAGATCCCGGCACGCGACCATCGGACGACACGCAAACCGTCTTATGTCCGGGCAAGCACACGACCGCTTCGCTGTTGTTCGAGATGTTCCATCCCGAGACAGCAAGGGTGGAGCAGGTCGTCTTTTCGGAGATCATGCCGCGACTCGTGAATCGTAATGCCGACTTTGGGGTTTGTATCCACGAGGGACGTTTCACTTGGCGTGAGCAAGGGCTGCACCTCGTGGAGGATCTCGGCACACGGTGGGAGTCCGAGACGAATTCGCCATTGCCCCTCGGCGGCCTCGTCGCTCGAAGGACTCTCGATCGAGAAACCACCAGCACCGTCCAAACCGTGATTGCGGATTCGATCAAGTACGCGTTTGAACATACCGACGCTGCGATGCAGACCATGCGGAAGTATGCTCAAGAATTTGATGATCGCGTGCTGATTCAACACGTCGAACTCTATGTCAATGAATGGACGCTCGATCTCGGCTCGATCGGTCACGCGGCTTTGGATACGCTGTCGCGACGGGCCAGAAAGTTGAGCTCGCTCCAATACGTTCATGATTTAGAGATCTTCACAGGATGAGACGATAGTGGGTGGAGAAGTATTCTCGCCGGGTCCGGAAATTGACGTGGTCAAATCGGCGGACGGTCGGTTGCTGAAAGTGCCCGACGATTGGACGCTCGTCGCGCCGGGAGATCCCGGTCTCACACGACGGGTCAAATCAGCCGGTGACCATTGGGTGGTGCAAGAAAAAGTCGGCCGCAGAATGTTCTCGCGCGGCGTCTGGGCGCCGCTGGCCACCGTGGAACGCATTATCTCGGACCTGGAAAAAGAACGGTCGACCGATGCGTACGCCAAGAAACGTGAGTCCGACGCGCGGCGCCGCGACAAGGCACAATCCGAGTACGTCGAAGATTTCTTTGCATGCGTTTTGGCCTACCTCCAGTTTCACCCCCGCCATGAGGCGATCGCGACGAAGCTCGCCAAAGCGGTCGCTGATCATGCGACCCCGATTGGGAGCGGCACCGTGGCAAGGACAAAACGCATTCCCGTCGAGCAGCGAGCCGAAGCCGCGGTGATTGCCTGGATGCGTCATCAAACGACCGCTTATGATTCGATGTCGATCCCGCGAGAAAAGGGCAAACGTCGGGAAGTACGACGGATGCTCGCCGCACGATCCAAAACCTTGCTGGATTGCTACCGCCGAGATCAACCCACACCGCTCGGATGCCCGCTCAAGTCGGCGCTAATGAAATGATTCACGGCGCAACAGCGACTTAGGCGGTCAGCGACATGCGGTGGTACTTGTGCCCCGCTTGGCCTGGAGCAAACGTGCGGTCGAGTTCGCCGTAGTTTTTGCGGAACCACGATGCCACAAGATTCAATGTGTGTGGATACGCGCCATGACCGCGATCGAGACGATTGCTCGACGTGCTCTTCCACCGCGCGAGCGTGGATTTCGCAGCCGAGAACTCAGCAGCCGTTCGCGGCGCCGCGATGCTTTCCGAAATTTCTCCGGAATGTATGAGATACCATGTGTGGCAATTGTCAAATCCGGCCACGGCGTACACGAACGTGTAGTCACGTCTCGCTTGAGCAAGAATCGAGAGCTTGCGATGCAGATACTCCAAGCTCTTGAGCGTGTCGCGACATCGAGCCGCCAGCTCATACTGGTGATGATCCGATGATTGTTCCATCAACTCGCGAACCACGACGAGCGGTTCGTCGTTGAAACCATCTAGGAAACTTTCGGCGGCATTGACTTGAGCGTCATACGCATCGCGAGTGCACGCCGCCGCGCATGGCCCCAGGCACGTGCCGAGTTCATATCTCAAACAACCGGGGCGATAATCCAAATCGAACAGCTGCAATTGCTCCGCGAAACGGAACACTTGCTTTTGACTGCAGTCTCGCAATTTGAATGTCTTATTGAGCGCCTCGACCGCGCGGGCCATTCGTCGCGCTCCGAGAAAAGGACCTTCGACCGCGCGACAACCGACCGGCGGCTTGGCAGCGACAAAAAAATACTCCGCCGGAGGTCTTCCTAAACACAAATAGACTGGGCGTTGGCGACGCGGTACCTCTTGCACATTCCAGCGTGGGGATAGCCGGCGAATCAATTGTTGTTCGCGGATCAACGATGCAAATTCACTCGGCTGGGTTTCCCACTGGATTGCCCTGGCTTGCTCAATGATACGGCCCCCTTTCTCTTCAGAATTCGATGCCGCAAAGTAGCTCAAAAGACGCGATCGCAATGATTTGCTTTTGCCGACGTAGATCAATTCGCCCTTGCGATCCAGCACCCCATACACGCCCGGAACTTGCGGGCATGATCGCACAATCTCGCGACGCAACTCATGACGCTGATTCGCGCCCACCACCTCAACACCGCGGGTGGGATGGGGGTTGAGTGGATCGGAACCAAACCCGATCGCCGGTGCCGAACGCCACATCGCTTCCATGCTCAACCCTTCCTATGTCGACATCACGATCGTCCCTGTGAATCACGCGAAGTTCAGACGAACTTGTTAGCGAATTATGCATCGAATCCGCGAGCAACCCAAGCCAAATACGCCCCAATGGAGAGGAAATGAAAGGACATCGTTTTGAAAGCTTTGCTAGCAAGAGGGCGAAAAGCGATCGGAATTCGCTGCCAATCCCTCAGGCGGGACACGGATATGGAGTTTGGCACATCACTTGCGTTAGCCAGTCCTCGCGAAGCCGTGAAAATGTTTTTCCTGGCTTGGCAGTTTCCCCGAACAAGGATCAACAAAATGAAGACTTTGCCATTTGGTGCTTTCATGCTTGCCAGCCTGCTGATGATCGGATGCGAAGAGAACGCGTACGAACAACAGGCCGACGAGGTACGCGATGCGACTCAACAACAAGCGGAACAAATTCGCGACGCAGGTCAGATGCAAGCCGAAGAAATTCGCGACGAGACCCAATATGAAGCAGACAATCTGCGGACCGGCACCGACCAAGCAGAAATGAACGCCGATCAACTTGAGGACCGTGGCGAAGTTCAAGCCGACCAAACCGAGACCAACACGGAAGCTCGAGCCGATGCCATCGAGGAACAGGGTGAGCAAAAGGCCGACGCCCTCGAGGAAGTGGAAGTCGAGTAAGGTGCGTGATGCCAACTTAGGTGAGCTAGTATCGACGTTCACCCCAAAGCATTAGCAGTTGAATCGCGTGCTCGGCGGCAATGACCATTTCGTCGAGGCACGCGAATTCAGTCACGCTGTGAATATTGTGTTGTCCGCTGGATAGATTGGGAGTCGGCAGCCCCTTCTCCGTAAGCTGGCTGCCGTCCGTACCGCCTCGAACAATTTCGGTGCGGTGCGGCAAGCCCAGCTTTTCGAACGCTTCGATCGCAAGCCCCACCGCATCTGGGACCCGTTCCAATCCCTCTCGCAAATTGCGGTACTGGGGGCGAGTCGTCACTTCCACTTGCAGCCCCGGCGTTTTCTGAACGATTGATTGCGCGGTTTGGCGCAGCGAGTCGGCATAGCCGCCCAGATCTTCATGATCAAATGATCGTAAGATCAGTTCAACGGTTGCCTCGCCGACACCCCCATGAATGCCATGCGCGTGGATGAACCCCTGGCGGTGACTGGTGGACTCGGGCGAGCAGTGATCACGCGGCAATGCAGCGACGAAATCGGCGGCGGATCGGATGGCGTTGATCATGCGGCCCTTCGCAATCGCCGGATGAATGTTGTGCCCTGTAAACCGTACTGTAGCCGCATCGGCCGAAAACGTTTCCACATCGATGCTGCCGACTCCGCCGCCATCGAGCGTGTACGCGACTGTCGCGCCGAGCTTCTGCAAGTCGATGAAGTCGGTGCCATGGCCGATTTCCTCATCGCAAGTGAACAATAACTTGACGTCCCCATGTGGGAGTTGCGTCTGCTCGATCAGCGACTCGGCGACCTCCATGATGATTGCGATGCCAGCTTTGTCATCACCGCCCAGTAGCGTTGACCCATCGGTCGTGATGAGCGTTTTTCCGACAACGGTATCCAGCGTCGGCGAACTCGATGGCGATATCACAACACCATTGGGAAGTGTGATGTCACCGCCGGAGTAGGAATCGATTACCTGGGGGCACACGTGATCCCCGGGAGCCTCGGGCGAAGTATCCATATGGGCGACGAGCGCGACCGTTGGACTTTTCGCACCGTGTGTCGCTGGAAGCGTTGCCCAGACGAGTCCGTTTTCGTCCTGGTGCGAGTTGTCCAGCCCCATGCGTTTGAACTCATCGCACAGCACGTCCGCGAGTATCCGCTGCGACGCCGAACTCGGATACGTAGCGCTAGATGGATCCGCCGCCGTTCCGATTTGAACGTATTGAAGAAAGCGACGGAGAAGCCGGTCCCGATTGATTGTTGGATTGGCAGGGTACTTCGTGGTGGTCATAAACGAATCATATTTCCGTCGAGTGATGTAGACTTCACCGCCCAGGCAATTGTTATGCTAGCCTATTGTCGCCGACTCGGCGAAAATCCGGTGGCGAAGTCCGATTTTCATTCTTGCACGTGAGCAGCCGAGTCCATGGCCGACGAAGTTTCGCATTTGATCTTCGATGTTGAAAGCATAGCCGATGGCGATCTCATCTCGTCGGTGCGTTACGCGGGCGAGGGATTGACCGCAGCCGAATCCATTGCAAAGTACCAGGCGGAGTTGCTGGAGACCAAGGGTTCCACGTTCATTCCGCACACGTTTCAGCTACCAATCGCCGTGGTCATCGCGAAAGTCACTTCGGATTTTCGACTACTCGACATCGTCTCGCTTGACGAACCGCTCTTTCGCTCGCATGTGATGACGGAGAACTTTTGGCGAGGTTGGGAAGCTTACAAGCGGCCCCAATGGGTGACGTTCAATGGCCGTTCGTTCGATATGCCGCTAATGGAATTGGCGGCCTTTCGATTCGGGATCTCACTGCCAAAATGGTTCGACAGTGAAGGATATAAGTCACCGCGAAATCGTTTCACAGTGAGCTCCCACTTGGATCTCCAAGAAGTGCTCACCAACTACGGCGCCGCACGATTCAATGGTGGCTTGAATCTCGCTGCCCAGCTGCTTGGCAAGCCAGGTAAAATGGGTCTGACTGGCGATCAAGTGCAATCCCAGTATGACGAAGGCAATTTGCAAGCAATCAGCGACTATTGCCGGTGCGACGTGCTGGACACGTATTTTGTGTTTCTGCGAACAATGGTGTTGATGGGAAAGATGACGCTCGCATGCGAACTCGAACGCGTCGCCCAAGCGAAAGTCTGGATCGAAGAGCGGGCACCCCAGTGCGAAGCATACGGATCTTACCTCGGTTGCTGGGGTGATTGGGTCGCCCCACAGGCAAGCTAGCGAGCGAGCTATTGTACGCTAGCAACGCTGGCCCATGGCTGCGGCGCGGGCCGCGAATGCATTGCGTATCCGTCGAAAACCCGGAATCCGCCTTTACGTCCGCGACAACTCGCTGGTAGTTTCCCGGTCTTGGCGGTCCTGTTTTTATCTTTGTCAAACTAACCAACGACGGTGTATGGCTGGGCACGGAAGTCTTTGCCAACCGAACGATCAACGCCTCTTGCCGGGGCGCGGATCAACATCCCCACTGACCCGCCGGCTCGTTGCCGCAGGTCTTTTCTGGTCGCTGCTTGCGCTCACCCACCAAGGCCGCGCACAAACCGACATGGATTCTCTCGACCCTGCCCGGATCGGTACCTCCAACGATCTTGCAGCGTCAACGCAACCAGTCGAAGGCGAACTGGTCGACGCATGGGTAGAAATAAGATGGGCGATTGCGCAGCCATCATCCTGGCGTGTTCGGATTGCGATCGAATCGGATGCACCCGCAAACATTAGCCAGTACGAGAATTACTGCAAGTCCGATGCGACGACGGAGTCCATCGTGATTGCGTCCGATCGACGGCAGCTGGAATTGAGTTGCCGCGAGAAGTCCTCCGACGGAGTGCTGCGAGTCCGGTTGCGCGGCTCGCGCAGCGCTACTTTGGTGTGCAACACCTTATCGACAAACACGGACGGCGATTCGATCTCGTCAGACAATTCCACCGAGCCTGTGCGGGTAAGCGTCGGGGAGCTTCTAAGCGGTCCCGCTTCGTTGCAGCGAACGAGTGCGGCGATCGGCGAAACACCAGAGGCGACGTGGACGTTCGAGCGAACACTCCATGATGCACTTCGTGTCGACTTGAAGCGATCGTCCCGAATCGTTCCCGCGGGCGAGTCGATCAGCTTCTCGCTGGGGATCAACCACCTTGAGCCACACGCGGGCAGCGATTGTGTGCTGCGATACATCCTGCGTCATGTCGAGCGAAGCGAAGTCGTCGCGCATCAGTCGTGGAATGTAACACTGAACGCTACTGGATCCGCCGAACCGGTCCAAGTCACCACGGCTGAGCTGACCGAGCCAGGCGTCTATGAATTGCGCGGCGTCGTCGAGACGACCGACAATGGCATTTGGGGAAAGCTGCGGCGTCGCAAAGAAACATTGCTGGACACCGGGGTCGCAATCCTTGTGGTTGATTCGAACGAAGCAGCGACCAAGGAGACCGACGTCGCTCCCAAAGAAATCAAGTCATGGCAAGTGGTTCAAACGATCCGCCCCGCCGAGTCGCGTCAATGGACTCTCTCGGGATTTGTCCCAGCGACTACGGATGCGCTGTTGGCAACAATTCAACCTCATCGGGAAGCGACGCTCACCACGATCAACCATGCCGGGCAATCGGTTTCATCGTTACCGCCAAGCGGCATTTTTGACTTCAAATTGGCAACCAAGAAAGCTGGGATCCCTCACGTCATCACGTTAAAGTACCCATCGGCGTCGGACACACGTTTGCGACTGGAAGTTCGATCGGATACGTCACCGAATCAGCCGCTGGTGTCCTTCGCAATTCGCGAAGACGCGATCGGGATTGACCACTCCCCTTGGTCCACACACTCATTCATTCATTATCCGGGTTCGGGGAACGAGTCGATCCGGTTGACGAATTTGGACACGACGATGGCGGCGTCGTTCCACTCCCTCGAGATCACGGCCGGTCCGAGTCGACTCATCGAATCGGCAACGGTGACGACGACCAATGATGGCGATCCAACCATGGTTGGGATATCGCTTCAAGATTTCCAATGGGTCGAATGGCTCACGACGGACTTCGAAACCAGAGCCGAATGTGCGGATCTCTTGTCGGAAACGAAATCGCTGTACCGATTGCGAATCGCCACAACGCGACTAGCCGATTTTGTGATTGCAAGTGGAGCGAATACGATTGTCCTGCCGGCAAATCAAGGCGGGAGAATGTGGTTTGACTCGGATCAACTGAGCCGTCGCTATTCGCGTCCCGCAGAGCATGCGGACCAACTGCGCGTTGTCATGTCATCGCTGGATCGATCTAACGTTGGGATCATCGTCGGACTCGATCTCACGATGCCGATCCTCACCGTGGAAGCCGAACGCCGCGCCGCGCCGAGCTTAAAGACGACGCCACGATCCTCACCTCTTCGAAGCACACGGCTTGGGCGAACGACGCAATACCAACCACTCGACGACACCGTCGCGAGGTCGATTGATCGTGTGGTCGCGGACCTCGTGACAGTCTGTGAAGCTCACTCGAGTTTTCGCGGTTTGAGCTTGAATTGCAAGTCGCCGAGTCATCTCGCACCGGTCGATCGCGGCGACCAGTTCTCTCCGGCGATCATTGATCGATTCATTCATTCGACACCCGACCTACCCCAGTCGCTATCGTTGGCAGAGACCCTGAGTTCACCTGAATCGCAACGAGCATTCGATGCGTGGCTAATCGCCCAACAACGCCAATTGATCGAGCGATTGGCGTCACGAACCGAGGGCGTGGTGTTGCTGCGAGTGCCACAGAAAAGCATCTCAATGACGAGTGCAACGGAGCTTTGTTCGGACACTTGGCCGGCTCGAACATCGAATCTTGTGGCTGTGTTCGAGCATCGACGTGGAAGTTTTGGCTCGCTTTCGGAACAGCTAGCAAGTTCGCTTCGGTTGAGCGCGATCTCCGCATTGGAACCGACTCATAATCGCTCGCTTGCAGTCGCCATTTGCGAACTCGATTCACTCGGCACCGCTGCTTCGACGAACCTTCATGAGTCTGTCGCGATGGATTTGGCAAAGTGCGTGGAGCGATTGCATCCGCGTATGGTTCTGTTGGATTGCGACGTGGTCACGAACAGTCTTTCACCGCGACTCTCACGCTCGCTGCGAGCGATCGCATCGGCCCCCATCGGCCACCTCGAACGGGCCACGACGTCGGACCCGTCGGCCCATCCGATTCGCATCTACCAGAACACGACGGATGATGGTGTACTCGCGGTGAACGTTGCTCCTTGGGCAACAGATATCGAGATCACGAATCAAAGTGCTGGACGTTGGGTTGCGGCGACGACGCCACCGGACTTACCGGATCATGCCTTTGGGACGAGCTTGATCTCGCTCGACCCGTCCGCGAATGACACTCGACTCGCCGCAGGTGAAATACGTTGGCTGGTTCCGGCGGGTGGCGAAAAATCGCCGATCGTTGATTGGACGAGCCGCCCCGCCGATGGCGAGATCGGTTTGGAGCGGATCAAGAATTCGGTCACTCGCGTCGTTGAACGCTTGGGAACGTTCTCCGATCCGTCGGATTACCCGGCCCTGGCCAACGGCGGCTTTGAACAATCGTCTACCGTCGGGATCGTCGGTTGGCTATCGGCCCAACATCCGCCCGATGCCGTGCGTATTGATTCCGAAGCGGTCCAGGGCAACCAGTCGGTTTGTTTGACGACCGATCCTCGCACCAGCACTCGAACGTGGTTGGTGAGCGAAACCGTGGCGGCTCCCGCGTCGGGCCGATTGGCCGTATCGATGGCATGCCGCGGCGAGCTCAGCGAACTGGCCCAGGACACGGTGAATCACGCTGCCACCGAACGGGCCCCCAGCCGGCTGCGTATCGCTATCGAGGGAACCCGGCGCGGCGAAGCGGTACGTTATGCAAAGGAAATCGAAGTGCCTCAAGATGGACGATGGCAATCGCGACGCATCGTGTTCGAGGTGGACGCGATTGATCCGCTGGAAACTCAATCATTAAGATTAGCAATTGACAGTTTGACACCAGGACGGGTTTGGATTGATGATGTGCACTTGCACGATCAGTTTCCGATGGAAAGCGAGCGTAACGATCTACAGGGTCAATCGTTTCTAGCTGTCCAGGGACTGCAGCGAGGCAACATCGCACCGGCGGCGCGATTGCTTAAGAACGATTGGGCTCGACATTTGTTGGCGCTAAACACGTCGCCCTTGCCACCGGCCAGCGCAGTGACGACACCTGTGGGTACCAAACCCACACCCCTGACAAGCACCGACCAATCTCGCTCCAACACATCATCGTCCGTCACCACTCCATCCGTCGCACCGGGCGTTAACGATACGGAACCAGCCAATCCGGCTCCCCCCAGTACCGCCGAACGTTTACGCAGTTGGCTTCCACGGCCGTTACGATTTTAATGTCATTCATCCAAAGTCTCATACTTCTCTCCTAGCGAGGGCGACCTTGAGTCCGAACAACAAAGAATCGACGAAGCCCTCGAAATCGATTTCGCGATGGTTTCGCATTGCCGGAGCAATCTTGATTTCGGCCACTGCGTTATTCGGCACCGCGACTTGGTGGGCAGTTGGCCAAACCAGTCACGTCCCCGACTTCTACGTCCGTGCTAAACAACAAATGCCCGCCAAGGTTGCGGAAGCAAGTCGACGACTGGAAACCGATGTCCAGCAACTGCAAGACGACGCCGCCAAACGCGGTTCTTGGCGTGCCGCGTTCAGCGACGACGAAATCAACGCTTGGTTGGTTCAAGAGTTGCCCACTAAGTTTCCTAAGCTCTTGGCGAAAGGCGCTAGTGACCCGCGGGTGTTGATTGAAGACGACCGCATCCTCGCGGCGGTGCGATACAAGGACCGGCACTTAGACACAGTCATTTCTTGCGAGGTCTCGGTCGAATTGACCGAGGAGCCCAACATGCTGGCTGTACGCGTGGGGCAATTGCGTGCCGGCGCCCTGCCATTACCACTGGGTCAATTCCTCAAAGGCATTACGCGAGAAGCGGCAACCGGCGACGTCGACATTCGTTGGGACATGACCAACGACGGGCCAGTCGCGCTCGTCGCTGTTCCGAGCGAGCATCCGGGTTACGCTCAAAAACCGGTCATCGTTGAATCGGTAAAACTAATCGCCGGCCAATTGTTGCTTGCCGGACACACTGGCCCCGAAGCGAGAGAGGCGTACAAACCTCGGGGCAGCGTTCACCGGTTTGTTTCCTATCGCGTGGCCGACAATCGAAATTGCAGCCCCTCGCGTACGGCTTCGACGCAGAGCTCTGAAATGACACGATGACCGGGGACGACGCTTTCGCCAGTTTCGGGTGAATTGATCACCCAGTGCAACGTGATATGCCATCGCTTCGGTGTCGATTCGACAACTTCAAAGTCACCATGTGCCATCCGGACGACGCGACCCCGGTCGCCTGAGATGGCTCCCTCAAAATGGAGATACTCGATGCGATGATCCGCGAGTGACTGAGCGGGGACAGTGAACTCCGACGAATGGATCTCGATGACGTCCGTTGCATAGGTCCGTAGCCGACCATCGCATTCAAACATCCAATCCAAGTGCGTATCACCGGTTCGCGTAAGATTCGGTCCGATATCGTGCCGCAGCACTACAAAACGCGGCATCACTGGATCTCTCGTGCGGCAAGCGCTTCGTACCGATCGCGAATGGACGTATCGCGTGGCGGCTGGGTCAACAGGATGTACTTCGCCCGCTTGGCCGCTTCCGACACGTCGCCCAGCGATGCAAGTAGCTCGGCAGCGTGTAACTTTGTCTGGTGCCACGGCTCACTTCCCCGAGGTAATCCACTGGATAGTTCATCCCACCAGCGGACGGACTCCCGACGCAGTGAAACCTCGCTGCCGGATTCAAAAGCATGAGCCAGCTCTCGTACGGATCGCCCTCGCTCATCGGTTTTCGCCAACCAGTTGTCCGCGGCGCTTCGAGCATCATCGAGCTTACCCAACCATATTAACCGCTGAATGTGATCGATCGAATCGTCTTCCTTGGCTGGCCACGACGCGATCAACCGCGCGACCGGGGCACGGAGGCTCGGATCCATGAGCGCGTCGTTCATGAGCCGTCGCTGGACATCCGCTTGGAACGTAACATCCGGTTGCCGAAGGGATTCGTCGACGACGAGTGAACGGCGGAAACGAAGCAGCGCTAGTGCCGTGGCAATCTCTTCCGACCTCGCGGAAGCCTCACCAAGGTTTGACGTGTCGATCGATCGCAGTTGGTCACGACTCAATGCGAATGCTGCCGATCCAAGGTAGGCAAGACGCGTGAACTCATTGGTTTCCACTTGTTCCGATTCGAACGCGAGTTGAAATTGTTCGCTTAGGGCAGCAAGTTCCTCTCGGGGCGTCATCGCAGATGCTTTTCGCCAGCGACCGACCAGCTCCATCATCCGCGACGCGTCAAAGTTCGATTGCAAATTCAGTGTCGATACCGTGGCAATATCGGCCCAACGATTTTGTTCTACCAAGACATCGACAAGCCACGTTCGCGCCGCTTCGACGGGCCCCACGAGCGGCCAAATCGCAATCGACTCGCGAATCATCGTTTCGACTTGCGCGTGATAGCGACGATCACTGGTACCGCCTAGAAGCATGGCAGCCTGCACGGCCATGGCCGCCGACGTTGATTGATTCGGATGTTTCATCGCGGTGCGATACAAGATCGACGCCGCCTTGGCGGAATCTTGTGCCGCGACATAAACAGCCGCCGACTTTAATGCGTGACGGAGCGATCGCTCGGCATCTGGATCCGCGATCGCCGCAGCCGCGAGTAGTTCGCCGGCGCGAACGAGATCGCCTCGTCGCAACCATTCTTCACCCTGCATCGCGATGAGTGACGGGTTCAAGGCCGTTTGATCGGTATCACTACCGCCAACTTTGAGTTCATTGAGCACGATTGCCTCGGCCCGCCGACGCTCATAGGCGCCATTGCGTTTCCCGATCGATTCGATCCACTCATTGATCGCACGCTCCAAGTCGTTGGGAACTCCGACGAGCTTCGAAACTTGGTCGCTGGTGAGCCCTTTGAGTCGTACGAGAAACCTCAAACGCACAAGGTCCATTTCGAATGAACGTGGTGCCGCGTCGGGATCGCCGCCAAAGAAATCATGCAATTGGGTTGAAAGGCCGACCCATTGCTCATCGGCGAGTTCCAATCGCAACCCCAGCGCCCGTGTTTGTCGGTCGGCGTCGTCAACAGGGCTGGAGGCGAGTGCTTCGTAGGAATCCATAGCCCCCTGCGTATTGCCCGACCGCAACATCGCTTCGATCCTCACGTGCTGCATTTCCATCCAGCCTCGCGAGCCCGACGACAATGATTGCAGCGATGCATCGGCGTATCGAAGAGCCTTGGTGGCCGCGTCGCGTTGATCATCACTGTCCGGAGGAAACACCTCGGTGATCGCCAGCATCGTTTGTACGACTCCGATATGTAATCGCTGGTCGAGTTCCTCCAGATCGCTCGCCACCGCAAGCGTTGCGGTACCTCCCGCCTTTTCGTACACCGCTCGCTGCATTTCAACGTCGCGGATCAAAGCTTCGGAATCCCGAATCAATTTCGCCGAACGTGCGACCGCTCGCTGTGCCTCCATCGAATCGGTACCGTTGATCGATGCCGCGATACAGTCCTGGAAGCATGCGGACCTCCAAAGTTCGATCGCTTGAAATCGTAGAAATGGAACCAGCATCGAATCGTGGTAGGCACCGATCAACGCGGTGATTGGTTCCGCTACGGATTCGATCTCCTCGTCGGCGACGGTGCCACGCGATAGTTTTTCAGCGAGCCTCACACCGGCCAGTCTGGAAACCCATTGGGCATATTCCAGCGAACCTTGCTTGGCGTTTTCAAGACGAGATTTGCAAAGCGCCGCCGCGTCAGCAAATTGCTCTTGTCTCAACATAGCGGGCAGCAAATCCGTCCAACGATTCAAAGTCGTTCGAACGATCGGCGCGGACTCGGACCCCAGTGAGACGAGGGGAATCCCGGTCGCCGCCAGTGCTAGCGATGTCATGGCTAGGACGAGCATTGGTACGCGAGCGTTAGCCAAACATGTCCTCGATTTGTTCAATGTAGTCGAGCGCCTCTTCCAGTGACTCCACGTCGGCGCCCGGAACCCGACCGGCGCGATCGCAGTCACCCAGGATACGCAATTCATCGAAGCTGGGGTGGGCGGCCAAACGACGATGTCGACGAACTCCGATCGTTCGATCGTGGATCTGATGAGCTTCCATATGATGAGCGATCAACCACGCCGTCCGATCCGTGATAAATCCGTCGAGAGCTTCGAGCCCCGCAGTCACATGGTCTTGAGGATCAATCGCCTTTCCCACATCATGAAGTAACGCCGCGAGTAAAAACTCTTCGTCGTATGGCATCGCATCCTTCGCAAGGGAATAGACCTGCAGCGAGTGAAACAACGCATCGCCTTCGGGGTGATATTTCGGGTTTTGCTTGACGTTCTCCAGTGGGACGAGCAGCGACTGGAACACGGCGATACGGGCGGGCGCCGAGTCCATTTGTGCGATACGAGCAAATTGCTCGTGCGGGTCAACTTCGTGCTGGAGCATGATCAAACGTTCCAACTCAGGCAGTGTCGCCTTTTCGATTGGCTTGCCCGTGATGCTACTGCGAAAGCGATAGCCGAGCTGCGAGGGGTGATAAACAGTGAGTTCGACGGGAAAATCATCTCGCACATGGATGTGCGTATAAACCCGTTGCTCGCCATTTTTCTCGACTCGCTTTCGCTCCAGCTCGAATGCGACTCCGAACTCCTCCAAGCGGATCGCGATCGATTGGGGACTAGCGGCGAAGACATGAATATCAATGTCCGATCCCTCGCGAATGCTCGCCGTCAACACGCTGCCGATCAATCGAGGATGAAACTCGTGCAGCCGTCGCAACCACCACGCCGCCCGCAATCGCATCTCCAACAATCGCTGGTCCGGCGTGGACGTGCCCTCGTGTAGCCTCGCCAGCAGTTGAACTTGATCGCGGATCTCCGCGTTGGTGGGCAAATCGGCCGATTTGATCCAGCCTTTTTGGACTCGCCGTGCCGCTTTTTGCTTCGCAGCGAAATACTCACTTTCTTCTCGCGAGTACATCATCCGAGCCGCCTCCCAAGCAATTTGGCGGCGAAGTTTTGTCGAACTCATCCAAGGGACTGGGAATGTCACCAGCCGCGGTCATCGAGTGTCAAACTGAAAGAACTCTTACAAGTGTCACCAACAACGTCGCCGCGTCAAGTCACGGTGGCGGCCTGGGCCGAATCGCTTGTCTGGATTGCATACCGCCCGAAACTCGATCGTCGCTGTCTCATGCGCGGGACCTCGTTACGCGATACCGTTACTGCACTGAAAGCATGAATACCACCGGCGCGGCATCCCGCCGTTTTCGATGGAGGTCATATTTCGTCCCCATGGCGGCTGGGTTTCTCAGTACAATAAGGGCTCCCGCCGATCGTTCCCGCCCCATTGCCCGCTGACGAGTGGTGAGCCTTGCACCGCAGTCAGATGCGCCAGATTTCGCCACTGGATCGGCTCGAAATCGAAGCCCGTGCCGCTAGCGCCTCCGCCTAGCAAGCGACTCCGATCTTGGACGACTTCATCGATCCCCGCACCGTCAACGTCGATATGTTTAGAATCGCATCCATCGTTGTGCTCACCTTGCTGTCGCTTGCACCCAGTCGCGGTCGTGCCGAGGAATCGAAATATGGCGAAACGAAAGTTCGCCAACTGGAATTCACTACCGACGTCATGCCAGTACTTTCCAAGGCCGGCTGCAATCTGGGTACGTGCCATGGCAATTTGAATGGCAAGGGAGATCTGAAGCTATCGCTGCGAGGCCAGAACCCTACCGATGACTATCACGCGATGGCGCTTGCCGCCCGCGGTCGCCGCATCAATCTCAATGCTCCCGAATGGAGCTTGTTTTTGCAAAAGGCGACCGGTTCGGTGCCGCACCGCGGCGGCATTCGCTTTGACGTAGAATCACCCCATTACGCGTTACTCACTCGATGGCTACGCGAGGGTGCCAGCGGTCCCTCGTCCACCGCCGCACGGTTGGTTCGTTTGAAGGTTGAACCCAGCGAAGCGATCGTGGTTGAGCCCCAGAACAAGTTGCCTATTCGCGTCGAGGCATTTTTTTCGGATGGTACGTCACGCGATGTGACCGATACCGCTTGTTACGAATTGTCGAACTTGAACGCATCCGTGGATCAGGATGGAGTTGTTTCGCGAAGTAAGTTTGGCGAGACAACGTTGATCGTTCGCTATTTGCAAATCCAACGTCCGGTGCCAATCGCGTTCACCGAGTCGCGGCCCGATTTCCAGTGGAGCAATGCGGAACCGCACAATGAAATCGACAGGCACGTGTTCGCCAAACTGAAACGAATGCGAATCAATCCATCCGATGTCTGCGATGATCATGTTTTTGTTCGTCGCGCCTACTTGGATGCCATCGGTCGAGCGCCAACGGTGGACGAGGCGAAGCGTTTCGTTCATGACCCAGAACCAGATAAGCGATCGCGATTGATCGACGAATTGCTGACGCGACCCGCGTTTGCGGATTTTTGGGCAATGAAGTGGGCGGACGTCTTGCGGACAGAGGAAAAGGTTTTAGACACCAAGGGCGTTGAAGTTTTTCATGGTTGGATTCGCGACAACATCGCGGCGGGTCGGCCACTCGACGAGTTCGTCCGTGACCTGGTCACTGGCACCGGCAGCACCTATGAACGGCCGCCCGCGAACTATTATCGCGCCAATCGTGATCCATCGACTCGAGGTGAAACGACGGCACGATTGTTTCTCGGCACTCGATTGCAATGTGCGAAATGCCACAACCATCCTTTTGATCGCTGGACTCAAGAAGATTACTACCAATGGTCGTCGTTGTTTTCACAAATCGAGTACGAGTTGGGAGAAAACAAACGACAGGATAGCTTGGACAAAAATGAATTTGCGGGCGATCAAAAAGTGCTAATTGCGAAAATGGATGAGGTTCGCAATCCGACATCCAATCGAGTCGCGGCGCCAAAGTTTTTGGGTGGTAGCGAACTCGAAAAGAACGCAATGGATGACCGTTTGAGCTCATTGGCGACTTGGCTCACCTCACCCGAGAACGACCTGTTCGTTCAATCTCAAGCTAACTTCATTTGGTATCAATTGATGGGGCTTGGAGTCGTCGACCCCATTGATGATTTTCGCTTGACCAACCCTCCCAGCAATCCGCCATTGCTCGATTGGCTCGCGAAGGAGTTGACGGACAGTGGTTTTGATGTTCGTAGCTTGGTTGGCACGATCATGAAGTCGCGGACGTATCAATTGTCCTCCGAACCCAATGACACGAACGTCAACGACGCGATTAGCTACTCGCGTGCATTGGTGAGGCGGCTTCCGGCGGAAGTGATTCTCGATATGCAGAGTGATTTCTTGGACTCTCCGTCGAGCTTCATTGGATATTCGCCCGGGATTCGCGCGGTTCAAATCCCAGGCGTGCTTAGCAAAAAAGCCCGCGGCAAATCGCTGGAACCCGGCGATCGTTTTCTCAAGACGTTTGGAAAGCCGGAGCGGATCTTGGCTTGTGATTGCGAA
Organism: Pirellulaceae bacterium; assembly: GCA_041741195.1. GTDB lineage: Bacteria > Planctomycetota > Planctomycetia > Pirellulales > Pirellulaceae > JBBSJZ01. The sequence continues at coordinate 125,019 of JBGSKM010000017.1, read as the reverse complement.
CGTTCCAATGAGACCACGCTCAAGCAAGTGTTTGTGCTCTTGGGCGACGGACTCAATGAGCGGCTTGCGTCGCCATCGAACCGATTGGCTGAGCTAGCATCGTCATCCGCGTCCGATGGAGAGATCGTTGACGAGTTGTACTGGGCTGCACTTTCGCGTCCACCGAGCGACACGGAACTATCCGCCGCGGTTGACTTGCTAGGTAGTCCCGACGTCGATCGAGCGACAGCGGTTCAAGACATCGCTTGGGCATTGCTCAACGCCAAAGAATTCCTGTTTCGAAAATAAAGTGGCGATACGAATGACTCTCCCCTTGACCAATCGACGTTCGATTCTGCGTGTTGGCGGTGCTGGCATGCTTGGTTTGACAATGCCCAAACTGATGCAAGCGGCCGAGCGGGCGACGTCACTCAAGCCTCGCGCGAAATCGGTGATTTTCCTTTTTCAATGGGGCGGGCCGAGCCAGTTGGACACGTTCGACATGAAGCCCAATGCGCCCGCGTCGGTTCGCAGCCCCTATCGAGCGATCTCGTCGAGCGCCGACGGAATTCAAGTCTGTGAGCTGTTGCCCGAGACCGCGAAACGCATGCACCACGTGACGTTGATCCGGACGATGACGCACACGATGAAGAATCACGCGTCGGCAGGCTACTATGCACTCAGCGGACACGAGCCACCCTCGGATGACCAGAGACTGCGTGACTCGCTGGATTTGTATCCTGCCTACGGGAGCGTCGTCGATCACTTGGCGCCCAACGTCAACGGGATGCCAACCTCCGTCGCGTATCCTCATGTGATTCGCGACGGTTCGATCGTGCCGGCACAACACGCGAGCTTTCTTGGAAAGCGCCATGACCCACTGCTGTTCTTGGAGGACCCGAATGATCCTCACTTCAAATTGCCTGAACTCAGTTTGCCACAGGGCCTTTCGATCGATCGGCTGCATCGACGCCGCGAGATGCAACGGCTCGTCGACCGCCAAGCGAGGTTGCTTGAATACTCCGACGAGGCACGAGGTTTTGACGAATACTACGAGCGAGCCATTTCGATGTTGACATCGGATCGTGTTCGTAAAGCGTTTGATCTGTCGGCGGAGAAAGAGTCGGTTCGCGATCGATACGGCAGAACCTCGTATGGCCAAAGTTGTTTAATGGCACGCCGCTTGGTCGAGTCCGGCGTCAAGTTTGTGACGGTGTACTTTTCCGATAGCATCGGTGGTCGCCGAGTGAATGACGGTGGCTGGGATACCCACGGGTTTGACGACACTCGGATGTATGAGATCGTCAACAATTACCAGTTGCCGATCACCGATCAAACGCTACCGACGCTGTTGGACGATTTGGAAGAACGAGGGTTGCTCGACGAAACGCTTGTGGTATGGATGGGCGAGTTCGGCCGTACCCCCGAGATCAACAAAAACTTTAGTCGCGATCACTGGCCGCAGTGCTACACGACTCTCTTGGCCGGAGGCGGTGTCAAGCGAGGCTACGTGTATGGCAAATCCGACGAACGAGCTAAGTTTCCTGCGGAAAAGCCGGTCAAGCCCGAGGACTTGGCCGCAACGATCTTCCAGCTTCTCGGGATCGATCCGTCGTCGGAGATTTACGATCGAGACAACCGACCACTCATCATTGGCGGAAACACCCTGCACGACGTGATTGCCTAGCATACCCGCCATGATGCCAGCGATTCTCAGGCATCGCCGGTGCTATTGAACAGTTCCGTCAACCACTGTGTCGCGGTCGGCAAACGGCTAACAGCGATGCTGTCCAGCGGCAGGGTGACGGTTCCATCGCCACGTATGATCGCCCCGGCGCGATGGACGCCAACGGTCGAACAAGGAACGAACACCTCCGCTCGCTGGAATCCTGGATCCACGCTGCCGATCATGACGTCGCATCGCTCGCCATCGCCAGTGATATCTCCAAGGTGAATCGACAGCGATCTCTCGGGGGCAAACGACGAAGAGGTCGACTCGATCGAACGGTTGGTTCGCCAGCGATAAACACTACGGCTAGTCGCCGCCTCGTCCAGATACACCGCTACGGCGCGTCGACTGGAGTTGAGTTTCCAAATCCACTGGATCAACATACTCAATCCCGCATCGGCCTCGGCGGCGGCGAACGCATCATCGCCCAGGATCACGGCCAACCACTTTGAAGATGCGACAGCGTCGGCAAGTTCCGCCACGGGCAACGATGCCTTGATCGATTGCGTCTCTCGTGTCGCAAGTACCACACTCGCCAATTCATCGAGATCCATCGGCCCCGCGGTCTCCCACATCTTCGCCGGTGAAACGTCTCGAGTGAGAACTTGGTATAGGCGTGGCGATTGTCGTTCGGGGTTTCCGATTAGCCAAATCAGATCGGCATGCTGCCCGATGTCCGCGAGCGTGGCCGAAATAACTCCATCACGAGTGGATGTTCGATGCCACGACTTCGCAAACGCTGACTGCTGGAGATACCAATGGATCTCGCCCATCGATTCCAATCGCTCCAGTGATTTGGATGAAACGAGATCGACACCTCTCGTTGAAACGATTCGCTGGCTGGCGCCGGTGACGACATCCCGCAGGTGTTTGAGCACTGTGTCCAGTGGAACGATTCGCTCGGCGATTCTCGGGGGCGAGGGTTGCAGCGCCTCTTGAAAACGTTTCCCCGCGAAATCGCAATCGACTTGGACCGCCGGTAGGTGTTGGTCCTGGGACACGTGGACAGCGTCACAGACAAGCGGACAAAACGGACACACAATCTTGAAATCGTTCACGCGTCGGACGTCCCGTCGCGACGACTCAACTCCTTCACAAAATCCACCAGGGCAATCGCATTCTCGACCGGCGTTTCCTTGTGCACGCCGTGGCCGAGGTTGAAAATGTGACCTGGTCGATTGCCCGCGGCTCGCAACACGTTCTCCACGGCACCGCGAATGACATCGGGGTCGGCAAGCAGCACGGCGGGATCGAGATTCCCTTGGACGCTGCAATCATGCCCCAGTCGTTTCCAGGCTTCGTCCAGCGAGATTCGCCAGTCGACACCCACGACCGTGCGCGAGTCGACTCGCAGCATGGGAAGAAGTTCAGGATTGCCCGTCGCAAAGTTGATGACGGGTACTCCGGGCGTGATACCGGCAAAAATTTCCTTCATCCACGGCAACACGTATTGCTCGTAGTCATGCGGGGAAAGACAACCGGCCCAGGAGTCGAACAATTGGACGCATTGAGCCCCCGCTTTGATTTGTTCATTGAGATAAACGACGATCGCTTGCGAGAGCTTTGACATCAGCGAATCCCACGCACCGGATTCGCTATACATCAAACTTTTGGTCCCAAGGTATTGTCGTGAGCCACCGCCTTCGATCGCGTAGCTCGCCAGAGTGAATGGGGCACCGCCGAACCCGATTAAGGGAACGGACTCAGGCAAATCGCGGCGTGTTTCGCGGACCGTGTCAAAGACATAAGCGATCTGGGTCGGATCATCCAAACCACGAATGCGATCGACATCGTGTGGCTCGCGGATCGGATTGTGAATCACTGGCCCATCACCAGCCACAAACTCCAGATCGAGGCCCATGGGGATCAAGATCGGCAGCAGGTCGGAAAAAATGATGGCGGCGTCGACGCCGAGCCGATCCACGGCGGTGCACATCACTTCGCTGCATAGCTGTGGATTCTTGCACAGGTCCAGGAATGATTGCTTGGCGCGGACTTCCCGATACTCGGTCATGTACCGTCCGGCTTGACGCATCAACCAGATCGGCGTTCGGGATGTCGGTTCACCGCGGCACGCTTGCATGAACAGGCTGTTGACCGAGGGGTGTTCGTCGACGTGCATGGGTGCGTTTCCGGAAACGACACGACGACCGATTGTGGTGCCGCGTTTGGATTGAATCAGAGTGTTCGCTTGTTTGGCGGCCTCAGTCACCAAGTGCCCCATCTTGGGATGAGACGGCTCCATATCGACGGGCAAGTCACACTCGAGCAGCATCTGGCTGGTGGTAGGACCGATCGACGCAACGACTGTTTTTTTTAGGCCTTCGCGAAGATCATCGACCAAGTTTAATCGCTCGGCCATGCGCAGCATATTGACGACTTGATGGGCGCTCGTCACCAGCAACATGTCCCGCTGGCCCGTCGCGATCGCTCGGACGTTGGCCGCGAGCGGGTCAGTGTTTTCGGGAAAGTCCCAGCCGTACACCCGCACCGATTCGACGGTTGCACCGCGCGCCTCCAGACCCGCGATGAGCGAGGTGTTGCTAATTCCGTATTCCTGGATCCCGACAATTTGATTGGCGACACTTAGATTGGCGTCGATCGTCTGCAACAACTCACGCCATGTATTGGGTTCGGGAACTCGATAGGTCGCAGTCACGCCGACCTCACGCATCGCCGCCGCGGGTTTGGGTCCTCGGGCGATGGTGACCACGTCGGAGAGGGTGTCGAGAAATCGTTGTTGATCGAGATGCCGTTCGACGGCCTTGAGCAAGAACCGAAACCCCACACCGGTCATGAGAATGACGGTGCTGATGTGCCCGGTCATCAAGCGGTAGGCAAAATCAATCGCCGGTCGATTCGGTTCGATCGGCACCTCCCTCATGGAGGGGCTAACGTGTGCGACGCCACCATGGCGCTCGATCAGTCGGGCCATGTCGTCGGCGCGGCGGCTTTCGAGCGAGGCGATGTTCAGTCCGTGAAAGTCAGCGTCGGGCGAAGCCATGGAGGGAGTTGAGCGTTGGAGGAGTCGAAGTTCGAGGGCGAATGCCGCCGGGCTGCATTGTAGGGAAATTATGCCGCTGTACGATGAGTCCGTCCGCCAGTTAAAAAACGTCATTCAAGCCCGAGATTCTGACGCGATGCCACGCAGTCCGCTCCGCCGCCCACCCCAACATCTGAATTTCCAGCGATTCTTGCTTGAGGAAAAATCGCTGCCCGAGCGAGTGGATAGCACGTCGCTATTCGGCAACTCGGCGCCGCTGGAAATCGAGGTCGGCTCGGGCAAAGGACTTTTTCTAACGAACGTGGCGACGGCGCAACCGCATAAGAACTTTCTTGGGATCGAGATCGCGACCAAATTTGCGGAGCACATCGCCGCGCGCCTGGCTAAGGCGGACCTGGTAAATGCTCGCGTCGTTTCGGGAAACGCAGAGCCGATTTTCGCCAAGCTCATTGAGCCGAATTCTCTCGAAGCGGTCCACGTCTACTTTCCCGACCCTTGGTGGAAAGCGAGGCACCGTAAACGTCGAGTCGTTAACGAAACTAGCATCGTGAACTACTCCCGCGCGATTCGCAGTGGAGGTCGATTGCATTTTTGGACGGACGTCTTGGACTACTTTGAGGAGACGATCGAGATGATCGCCGACCTCGCTCCGGAGCTCGGGGTTCCCATTCCCGAAGACGCGGCAGTCGCCACTCACGACCTGGACTATCGAACCCACTTCGAACGACGAAGCCGCCAACACAGCATTCCCGTATACCGAGTCGTGTACGAAAAAAGCTGAGTCGGCTCGAGGGTGCCGAGCTACTCCGACGCGTTGTCGTTGTCCTCGGATTGGGCCGGCGCCAGCGGCAGCGTTTCGACGGGCGACGCTTCCACCGGCAACGGAGTCGACGACTCGATCGGAGCGCTTCCCATGGGTGCCGTTGACTGAACCGCACTCGGATCGAACGGCGTGCGTGTGATCGGCGCGGGTACCGAAACGCTCGCACCTTCGGCTCGCGGGGTGAGGAAGCGTCCGACCTCATACGCGTCTTGGTAAGCCTTGCTGGCCCAGGGACCCTCGGCGAGTTGCACTTGGTTGTACGCCAGCAGCGACCCTTTTTGTAGGTGAAAGTCACGGATGGCGAAATTGTAGTTTGCCAGCGCCGTGTAGAACGCGGTCTCACTCACCACGACTTGCCGCTGTGCTTGCAAGAGGAAATTAATGTTGTCGGTCCCGTCACGGTATCGTCGTCGCAACACGTCCACTTGTTTCAAGTCGGCGACATAGCGGTTGTAGTTCGTTTCCATTAATTGGTGCGTGAGAGTGATTTGACGTGAGGCGTTGGACAGGTCATGGCTGATGCGCAATTCCGTTTCAGCCAGCAGCACGCGTTCACGATTGAGATTCAACCGAGCGAATGCGACGGCGTTGGATGCCGCACGCAATCCGACCGGGAAATTGAGTTCCATACCGGCGTACCATTCTTGGTAGTCGCCATCGCCAATGGATCCGTACAGGTTATCGAAACCACCGTTTTGGCTGCCGATCAGGTTGTCGCCTAAACCGCGGTATCGATATTGGCCGAGGAAATCCAGTCGTGGTCGACGATTCAAACGCGCGGCGTAAATTTCTAGCTCACGGCGTTTGACATTGAAACGTTGACGGCGAATTTCGACACGACGATCCAGCGCTTGACCGAGTGCGCTCTCCCAATCAAAAACGACCTTCACATCGCTGGGGCTGGTCGTCGGACGAATCAATCGACCATCCGTCGCAGGCATACCGACGAGGTATCGTAGCCGTTGTTCGAGAGTGTATAGGCCCTCGGAACCCGTTAGGGTTTGACCGGCCAAGGATTGTTCGACAGCCGCTTGGAACTGGTAATACTGCGAACGAGCCTGGGCTTCTTCGTCGCGGCGACCGGTGCCGACTTCGAGACGAACTTGTTGATACTGGAACGTTTGCAACGCTGACTCGCGGCCCTTGAGGTTGGCTTCGAGAATTCGATAGCCGATCGACAAGTCCCAGTAAGCCTGCTCCACGTCGGAAACGACCTGGATAATCGCCGCTTCGAAGTCCGCCAGCGCGACGTCTTCGTTGACACGAGCGATCAGGATGCCATTGTATTGGCCAATCGGTGAGTTGGGTCCCGCGATGCGATTGAATTGAGTGCCCGAGCCTTGCATCAAAGGGTGTCGGACTTCGGCTTCGACAAATCCGGTGAACGCACTGGGGAACAATTGGTTCAACCGACTTGCGTCGTCGGTTCGCGTGTACAACACGTTGTGACGCAGCGCGTATCGGGTACCGACCGCGGTCTGTTTGGCAAGTTCCGATTGCAACGTTCCCTGTGTTTGTTGTGCGAACGCGGGAAAGAACGTACCGACCCCACCGCCGCCGCCGAACACGGCGGTGTTGATGTTTCGCGGTTGATCGGTCTTTTGCCAAAACAGGTTTTGGGAGTACTGAGCATCAAAGGCTGACAGCGCCGCCTCGACACCTAATTGCGGGTCGGCGTGCGCTAGCGCCGGATCATAGATTGTCTGAGTAAAGTTTGGTTGGGAGATTACCGTACCAACGCGATTACCAGCTCGCGGACTTTGCTGCACAGCCATGCGAATGGCTTCATCGAGCGTCATGTCAATGGTCGGCAACTGTGATGGATCCTGGAGCGCGAGCGGTTCGATCGCCGACTGGGCCGCTGTCGTAACCGACGTTTGGCACTGAGCGACTTCGGGGTACTCAATCCGCATCGCGTAGTTGTCGTGATACGAGAGTTTGGTGTCGTGGGGGCCGGGTTGAATTCGGTCCAGCAATCCGCAACCTGATTGCCCGGCGACAAGCACGGCAAGTGCCAGACGCTTGAGCTGGGTGGAGACAGTCGTGGATCGCGAGCGTGTAGTTAGTGTGCGCATGACTTTCATCAGATTCCGGTCGCTCGTCTCACCTCGATGACCGGACGTCCCGGACAATCGTGAGAAGAGAAAGGAGTGTCAACTTCACTATCGGCGCAACGATCGATAGCACTGGAATATCCGGACGACGATTGGCAGCCGCACATTCGACAGAGGCCGGACAGGCCGCAGGGTCGTGTCAAACTTTGGCGATTGCGAAAGACGCATCACCCGGCAGGCGGGCGAAAGCCCAAGTCCGTCACTGGTTAATCCAAGTCCCCACCCACGGCGACGCCCAATAATGCTTGGCCAGCAATCGGCGGCCCGGAAACCGATGAATGATCCGGTCGAACGCCACTGGAGGAACGAAACAAGCCGCGAAAGTGACGACCAGGTATTCAATACCATGGGCGTTGCTTTCGCGGCTTGGGCGAAATCAATTAGTCGTGTGGAGCTGTCTTAAGGCAGAACGAGTACTGCCGTCGTCACCGCAGCGGCTTCGGCGATCACAGCTTTTCGCATGTACGGGGGACGCTGCAAGAGCGCTGGCGCACACGATCCGGCGCGGTAGTAACCGAGCGTGTACTCGCAATCCCACGGATCACGAACAGCAGCCAAATACGGAAGCATCGGGATGGTCGCAAAGAATCTTGCGCCACTGGCTAGCGGTTGCAAGCATGGGAATCGCTCGTGCCCATGACGTTCGAGCATCCGATCTTCGAAGTAGCGAGGATGCGAGAAGGTGTTGGGTGCCGCCCACGTGCGAACGGTCCAATCCCAGTCGACACTTCGCGAGAGACCGCTTTCGGGAAGCAATTCCAAAAGCTGGGGATCGTCGCCGCGGAAGCCTTCGGGAGTTCGTCCGTTGCCAATCTCGCTGGTTTGAGTCGATGCCACCATGAACGGAGGCAACGCGAAACGACCGTTTTCCACGGATGGGCTACGCAGTGCGTCGCCACCGAAGATGGATTCACCACCCAAACGGTCCCCTTCCGGCTTCTCCGTCGCTAGCTCCTCCGAGTCATCATCGTCTTCGTCCGCCCTCTCGCGATCGCTTGCCGCCTGGTCGTCTTGATTGTCCGATCTTACACCAGAGGCAGGATCCTGTTGCAGATAGCTCACCAAGCTCGGCTCACCCAACCCTTCGTTGCCCGAAAGTTCAAAATCGAGCGGTGTCGCTTCGACCGCTTGAGTCGTTTTGGATTCGTTTTCGAACAATTCGCGAAAGGTGATATACGATGGCGTCGACACCGTGTCATCGGCGACGGCTCGCGAGGGAGTGTCGATGCAACCCGCCATGGCGATGATTGTGGCTAGCATGACGCGCCGACGAATCTTGTGGGCACTGGTGATCGATGAGACAGTAGTCATGGAATCGCTCCAAAGCGTGACAGTCGGGAATGGACGAGCCTTCCTCTTTGAAAAAAACTCGTCTTGCTTATAGATTCGACCGTTGCGATCGGTTTCCACAGTCGTTAGCGATGCCCTCGCTATAACCGGAACAGCCCTCAATCACCTCAAGCGTGTGTTTTATCGATGAAACGAATTCAAGTGTGGGCTGATGTCGGTGGCACCTTCACGGACTGTTTCGTGATCCAAAATTCGACGCGACGCGCGATCAAGGTGCTGAGCTCTGGTGTCATTCGCTGCTTTGTCACACGCTGGATCGATGCTCGCACCGCCGAGGTCCGTCTCGCCCGCGAGGCTCGCATTGATGGGCTTTGGAATGGTTGTGAAACTCGGCGCGTCGAAGCCGGTGATTCCGACGGTTCGCTCGGAGTCGTCGAGCGATACGATGCGATTCGAAACATGTTGACGTTTCGCGATCCCGTGGTCGGCCCCCTGCACCCACTTCCGATCGAGTTCACGCCGCACTTGGAGGCGCCTGTGCTGGCAACTCGGATGTTGCTGGGTATCGCGCTCGGTGAACCGCTTCCAGCGCTCGAGGTACGACTGGGTACCACGCGAGGCACCAACGCCTTGTTGACTCGCTCGGGTGCCGCGACCGCGCTACTCGTCACCCGTGGATTCGCGGATGTGTTGCGAATCGGCGATCAAGATCGTCCGGAGCTGTTTGCGCTTGATATTCGAAAGCCGCAACCACTAGTCCAAACGGTGATTGAGGTCGATGGGCGGCTGGATCGCGATGGAGTCGAGATTCAGCCGCTTCAATTGGATCAGCTTCGGCCCCAACTCGAACATCTCCGACGAATCGGGATTGAGTCGATCGCGATCGGTTTACTCAACTCGTATGCATCGGATCAACACGAGGTCCGCGTGGAACGACTGGTGCGAGAACTCGGCTTTGTCGAAGTCAGTCGATCCAGCGAAGTCAGTCCACTGATCAAATTGGTCCCACGCTGTGAAACGACGGTGCTGGACGCTTACCTCAATCCGATCTTGCGACGCTATGTCGATCAAGTTTGGCAGCAATTTGGTGGACGCAATACGTGTCGATTGCGATTGATGACCAGCGGAGGGCACCTTGTCGAACCGACGGCATTCCGCGGTCGTGACAGCATTTTGTCGGGCCCCGCCGGTGGCATCGTCTCTCTCGGATACCTCGCGCGAAAGCATGCGAAGTCCCAGGTGCCCGATTCGACCGCTGCAATGATTGGGCTCGATATGGGCGGAACGAGTACGGACGTGAGCCGCTATGAGGGAACGCTTGCCCGGCGGTATGAATCGTTCGTCGCTGGCGTTCGAGTTCAAACGCCGATGATGGACATTCACACGGTCGCCGCCGGGGGCGGATCCATTTGTGCAATCCGCGCGGGCCGTCTATGCGTCGGGCCGGAAAGTGCCGGCGCCGACCCCGGTCCCGCTTGTTACGGCCGTGGCGGTCCGCTCACGATCACCGACATGAACCTATTGCTCGGTCGAATCGACTCGAGCCATTTCCCGTTCGCTCTCGATCGTGAGACAGCAATGCGAAAGCTCGAGTCGCTGGCGAGCGATTGGAACACCCATGCGGCGTCGGCGATGAAACCACTTGAACTCGCCGAAGGCTTTCTGCAGATTGCCGTCACCCATATGGCCGAGGCGGTCCGAACGGTAAGCACGGCACAAGGCAGTGACGCCCGCGAGATGACGCTCGTCGGGTTTGGTGGCGCCGCGGGCCAGCACCTTTGCCGGATCGCCGACTCACTGGGGATGCAACGAATTCTTGACCACATCGATGCCAGCATGCTTAGCGCACTTGGGATGGGGTTGGCAAGTATCGGTCGGATTGCGATGCGAGGCGTTTATCGGTCGATCGATGATTCCCTGCTCAGCGAACTCGATGCGATGGCCGACGAGTTGTGGATTCAGGCAAAGTCGTTGCTCGCCAGTGAGGTCGACGAAGCGGATTCGCCGGCAATCGAGCATCGGCACGAAGTGGATGTGCGCTACGCGGGAACGGATGCCGCGTTACCCTTGCCGTTGTTTCCAACCGAGTCGCTGGCCAGTCGATTTCACCAATTGCACGCGGACACATTCGGCTACCGACGCGACTCGCGGGGCGTCGAACTGGTTGCCATGCGATGCGAAGCCGAACTACTTCGCCAAGATGCCATGCCCACGATCATGGCCGATCCCGCCGAGTCGAAACCACGGGAGGCGCAGTTGTGGTTTCATGGAGCATGGACACGGGCGGCACTGCTGGAACGAGCCTCACTGCAACCCGGTGGCTCGATTCAGGCGCCGTCGATAATCGCCAGCCCGACGAGCGTCTTGGTCGTCGAACCCGGATGGACGGGTCGTGTGTTGACGGACCAATCCGTCGAACTGGTGCGTGACGCTGGCCCCATCGATGAATTCCGGCGTGACGATTCGACGACCAGCGACCCGGTGTTGCTGGAGATCATTTCCCGGCGAATGCAAGGAATCGCGGATGCGATGGGCGAGGTACTTCGTCGGACGGCCACGAGTGTGAATGTCAAGGAACGACGAGACTACAGTTGTGCGATCTTTCGTCGTGACGGATCGCTCATCGCCAATGCGCCACATGTGCCCGTTCACCTGGGCGCGATGGGACACACGGTGCGTTACCTGATGAAAAAATTTCCTGAAATGTCTGCGGGCGATTGTTATATCTCCAACGATCCATTCGCCGGCGGGTCGCACTTGCCCGATGTCACCGTGGTGACGCCGGTGTATTGTCGCAACAACCACCAGCCATTCCGACTTGGTCCCGATTTCTTTGTAGCATCGAGAGCACATCACGCGGAAATCGGCGGACGCACGCCGGGCTCCATGCCGCCGGACGCGACCTGCTTGGCCGAGGAAGGGGTGCTGATACGGGCGTTTGCCCTCGTTCGTCAAGGCGAATCTCACGAAGCGGAGCTTGCGAGGTTGCTCGCCGAAGCGGAGTTCCCGTCTCGAAACGTTGACGAGAACTTAGCCGACATTGCTGCCCAGGCGTCATCGGGGATGCACGGTGTGCGTTTACTCACGCAACTCGCCAACCGCTATTCGCTGGAGACACTTGACGCGGTGACGAGTCGACTTTTGCAAGTCGCGGCGGAGTCCGTGGCAGCGTGGATTGAGACCCTACCGCAAACTCCGACGCACTTTGCCGATTCGTTGGACGATGGGACGCGAATCGAAGTCATCATCGAACGTGCGGATGATCGCTTGCGGATCGATTTCACAGGGACGGCAGATGTGCATCCCCACGGGTTCAACGCGACGCCCGCGATTGTCACCGCAGCCGTGTTGTATGTGCTTCGCTGTTTGTCGGGTTCTCAATTGCCACTCAACGAAGGCGTGATGCGGCAAATCGATTTGCGAATTCCCAAAGGCTTGCTTGATCCGCCGGCACATGAGGATCCTCGGCAATGCGCCGCCGTCGTTGCCGGCAATGTCGAGACGAGCCAACGCATCGTCGATGTGTTGTTGGGTGCGTTTGGTGCTGCCGCGGCGAGTCAAGGGACGATGAACAATGTGCTAATGGGCGACAATACGTTCGGATACTACGAAACCATCGGTGGCGGAAGCGGGGCGACCGCGTCGGCGCCGGGTGCCAGCGGCGTTCATACGCACATGACCAACACTCGCATCACGGACCCCGAAGTGCTCGAAGCCCGATTGCCCGTACGACTCTTGGAATTCGCGATTCGCCGAGGCAGTGGTGGTGCGGGTCATCATCCCGGTGGCGATGGACTGATTCGGCGATTCCAGTTCTTACGTCCTCTCGTCGTCTCGTTGATTACCAATCGGCGCACCATCGGACCCTACGGATGCCATGGTGGTGATCGAGGCCGACCGGGTCAAAACACGCTCTTTCATGCCGGAACGATCACGAAGCTCGATTCGTCAGCAAGGATCGACGTTTGCGCGGGTGACGAACTCGAAATCCAGACGCCCGGCGGCGGCGGCTGGGGCTGTGGGACAGGTAGCTAACGTTTAACATCACGTCAGAGCATCACGCCCATCACCCATGGGCCGATCCATCCCGCAATCCGATTCGAATCCTCCGCAACAGGTTTTTTCGCATGAACTCACAACTCACCTCCAGCCGTCCATGGAAAGCACTCGAGGATCATTACACCCAGTTGAAGGATCGACATCTCCGTGAGTTGTTCGCTGATCATCCCGGCCGCGGTACCGAGCTGACGCTGGAAAGCGTCGGGCTCTACTTGGACTATTCCAAAAATCGCATCACTCCCGAAACCATGCGGCTGCTCGTCGACTTGGCGACGTCCGTTTCACTGCAAGATCGCATCGAAGCGATGTTCACGGGAGAAAAGATCAACGTCACCGAAGACCGCGCGGTGCTGCACACAGCCCTTCGCGCGCCTCGGGCCGCGACGGTGGTCGTCGATGGCGAGAACGTCGTCCCCGAAGTGCATCAAGTGCTCGACAAGATGGCGGCGTTTTGTGATCGCGTTCGATCGGGCCAATGGAAGGGATTTAGTGGCAAGCGAATTCGCCACATTGTTAACATCGGAATCGGTGGATCGGATCTCGGCCCCGTCATGGCCTACGAGGCACTCAAGCATTTCAGCGATCGAAAGCTCTCGTTCCGATTCATCAGCAATGTTGACGCTACCGATTTCGCCGAAGCGACGATCGATTTGGATCCGAGTGAAACCCTGTTCATTGTTGCTTCGAAAACGTTCACGACGATCGAAACGATGACCAATGCCGAAACGGCACGGCAGTGGTTTCTCGATGGAATCGGTGGCGACAAAGACGCCATCGCCAAACACTTCGTCGCCCTCTCGACGAACGCCGAAAAGGTATCTGCTTTCGGCATCGACACCGCCAACATGTTCGAATTCTGGGATTGGGTTGGCGGGCGATACTCGATGGAATCGGCGATCGGGCTGTCCACCATGTTGGCAATCGGCCCCACGGCTTTCCGAGAGATGCTCGACGGTTTCCATCAAATGGATACACACTTTCGGACGGCTCCACTCGCGGAAAACATGCCGGTGGTAATGGGATTGCTCGCCATTTGGTACGGCAACTTTTTCGGCGTCGAAACCACCGCCGTGTTACCGTATGAGCAATACCTCAAGCGATTCCCAGCGTATCTGCAGCAGCTCACGATGGAGAGCAATGGCAAGTACGTGACCGTCGATGGCAATCGGGTCGACTACCACACGGGTCTTATCTATTGGGGTGAACCCGGCACCAATGGCCAGCACTCGTTCTATCAGCTAATTCACCAAGGAACGCGTCTGATTCCTTGTGACTTTATCGCGTTTGGGAAATCACTTAACCCGATCGGCAGTCATCAAGATATCCTCATCGCCAACGTGTTGGCGCAAAGCGAAGCACTCGCATTTGGAAAAACGGCAGACGAGGTCCATTCCGAAGGAACCGCGTCTTGGTTGACGCCCCACCGAGTATTCGAAGGCAATCGTCCCTCGAACACCATCCTCGCCGAGCGACTTTCGCCGGCCGTGCTGGGCAAACTGGTCGCGCTCTACGAGCACAGCGTCTTCGTACAAAGTGTGATTTGGAACATCGACGCTTTTGACCAGTGGGGTGTCGAGTTGGGTAAGGTACTGGCCAAGAATATCATTCCCGAGCTCGACCCATCGAATGCTGGAACTCTCAATCACGACACGAGCACGAACGAACTGATTCGTCGCTACCGCGAATTGCGTTAAGCCAAGGTGGTTGCCGATGTCGCACTCGGTGAAGCAGGCGACTGAGCAAAAAAGCGTCCGATCCCTGTCGAGATCGGACGCTTCGTTGGTAAATGTTAAAATTCGCGAATGGGTGACGACGTCACGCCCTCGCTACGGCGTGTCGAGCGTTTCTGGTTGTTCGCCGAACAAAATCATCATCGGAACCTGTTGGGAACCGGCGTTGTAGGTATAGCTGGCATTCAATGCTCGTTCGATCCGCTCCTTGCTTTCGGCGAGGTGCGCCGACGTGTAAGCATCCATTTTCTCGCCGCAACGGTTCACCGACTTTTCGATCCGTGCTGCGAGGGTATGGAGTTGTTGTCGAGCGAGATTGCTAATCGGCTTGTACGCCGCGGTGTCATCGGATTGCTCGAGCACCAAGTCCATCAAACGCTGCAGATGCTCTCGTTGCAGGTTGCGACGAAGCGAACTGATCATCGGTTGGCGATCATTTCGACCATCGGGACACTCCATATCGAGTTCCTCCCATGTTGCCTTGCTGATCGTCTCGAGCAATTCGGGAAGCGTGAGTGCGTCCTCATCGGCGGGCAAACGCAATTCGTTGTCGTAAACATGTCGTAGCGTCGTGGGATTCATCAGCTGCGTCAATGCAGACGCCTGAACGCCTAAGATGCGGTCATGAATCGGCCACGTCGCTTCGCTAGCCATCGACGAGCGACCTCCTCCATCAAGCCACTTGTCGACGCTCATCCGCTCGAGCAACTTTGGCGTCAGCCCATACGCTTCGTCGCGGAAGGTCGTCTTGATCACAAACTCGAGAGCGTCTCGTTGTTGCTTGGCTGGAACAACGACCACGGGAGGACGATCGCCGGGGTCACCTTTCTTGTCTCGATTGACGAACGCTCCGCCAACCCAGCCGGCCATCATGCTGACGCTTCGCGTTTGCAATCCCAACGTTAACTCGTAACCGCGACGAGCTTTGGCCCAGCTATCACCATCCTTAACAAACTTTTCCAAGATTCGCTTGCGGTAGACGTCGACCAATTTCATTTGCTCAACCGCATAGTCCAGCGGATCGGCGGTGAAGTCATAACGTCGTGCTAACGGATCGGGTCCACCCGTGTCTTCGTCGGTCGCGTACTGCAATTCTGGCTCGCTGCAACGTTTGAGAATCTCGGGCAGCTTCTTGTCGTCAAACGTATAGCCGTATTCAATTGCCCAAAAGTCATAGGGACCGATGTCGATCATCGCATAGTCACCTTGAACTTCACCGGCTTCCAGTCGGTAGTTGATGGGAATGTAGTCCATCACGGACGCGGTGAACGGTTTGACGCCTTTCACTTTGCTGCTGTTGATATCGTCGAGGGTGTGCAATGCCGAAGCCTTGAAATTGTGTCGTAACCCCAAAGTATGGCCGACTTCATGGGCCACCAAATCGGCAAGCAGCGGACCGACAAACCATTCCGGCATCCCGTCCAACAAGTCCGTGATGTCTTTGTCATCGGCCTTCGCTACTGCCTCCGACTTGTCCTCGTCGTCTTTCTTGTCTTCAGCGGGTTTCGCATCGGCATCAGCAGATTCGGGCTTCTTATCCGCCTCCGCGCTAGCTGCTTGCTTGGCCTTTTCTTCCTCTTCCTCTTCCTTCTCCTTCTTCTTCTTTTCTTTTTCGACTTCCTCGTCGGCAAGCAACGTCAGCGCCCAATTCATTCGGGCCAGCGCGAGATCCATGTTGCGACCGCTGGCGGCCATACAAAGACCATTTTTCTGGCTCACTTGTCCGTACAAACCATCGAATTCTTCGTCACCGATGAGAGCGGAATCGGCATTGGCCATCGTGTATCCCGCCATCGGCTTCTGCGACTGCATCGCCGTCCGATTGCGACGAAAGTTGGCTTCGGCGGGCGGTGCCATGCGAACTCGCGGATCCCAACTGGGGTGCGTGCCCAGCCACGCCAAAGTCTCGGGACTGAAACCTTCCATCGCGAGTTGTGGCATCAGATCGTGGTAATTGAAATTGAAATGTCGGATCCATCCGTCGGTAAGGATGATGTCCGCGTCTAAGATCTGGCCGGTTTCTGGATGGACTCGACTCGGTCCGATCGCGGTACCAATGTCATTGTTCAGCCAACGGATGAAGTTGTAGCGAACGTCCTCGGGATCCTTTTCCATATGCACGGGACTTTGAGCGTCTTGGTATTCAATCACGATGGCGTCAACGATACCGATCTTCTCGAATGCTTTGTTCCAATAATCGACACCTGCTTTGATCCAGCGACGATAGCGGACCGGGGTGGTGTGTTCGACGAAGAAACGAATGGGCTCCTTGGGCGGGCTCAGCTTCAAGTTGGGATCTCGCTTTTCCAGATGCCAGCGATTGATGTATCGCACGCGAGTCTCATCGTCCTCGTACTTACTCAGGTCCGAGAACGAGGTGGTGAAGTAGCCGATACGCTCGTCGGCCTCTCGAGGCTTGAAGCCCGTGGAGGTCGGTTTCACTTCGCTAAACGAATAGTGGATCGTTTGCAACTTGCCACCGTTGCCGACGATTTCGATCGCGAGTTCCACATTTTCGGGGAACACCTTAGCGGACTGGATCGAGAACAAACGTGAATTGCTAACGCGAACTGATGAACCGAAAAAACGTGTTGCGTTGCTGACCAACAAATCATCAAAGTCGATCACTGGCCCGCCCGTCGGACCCATCGCGAGGATTGGCACATCCAAGAGGACTTGGTCAGTGAACAGCCGCTTAACGGACGCTTTGGATTCGGGGTCACCGGTGGCACGCGTTTCCAAGTTCGGTGCGATCAGCGCGATCCGATCGTCATAGCGACGCCATTCGACGACCCAGTCGCCAGCCTGTAACCCCGCGTAGAGATCGCCACTGCTCACCGTGAGCGCGATGAAGTACCGCTTCCCGGCAAAGTTTTTCGGCAATTCGCCAATGAGTTGATTGTCTTTTTCACGCTTCCAAATGCTAAACAATCCCTTGCTATCACCTTGGTCCGTCACCGCTATCTGGGTGAAGCCCTCAGAGACTTTGTCGAACGGAGGCAACTCGGCCGCACGGGCCGACACAGCGGAAAACCCGAACAAAGATGCCCAGGCAACGGCAACAACTAACGGTCGATACATGAATTTTATTCCGAGCACGATTGATTTCGTAAAGGAAACGGTGGGTCTCGCAGAGCGAGGGGGTTGGGCGAGCGGACCGAGCAACGATAGGTCACGCGGAACACTGCACCCGGTTCGGGCGGGCAATTCGCTGCCTTTCACCAAGATTAATCAATGACAGGCCGAGCCGACTCGCAAGATTCGACATCTACTTGGACGTTCGGACGTCGCATTCTGTACGATCTCTTTTACCGTTTTATCCGATAAAAATCTCGAAATCCAAATAAACCCGCACAAAAGTTTTCCGCCGACTAGCTTTCCGGGCAGCCAAATTTTCGTCCAGGCACGGCCTATTTTCGAATTCAATCTCACGATCCCGGCCCGAATGCGGTTCAATCGCGACATTGACGCTTTTCGCCGCCCGCTCAACAATCTTGCTGATTGCCTGTGTGCTTGAACCTGTAACTCGTTTCCGTCTAGCCCCCATTTTCCGCATGAACCCACTGCAACAGCAAGATCCGCACGTTTGGGACGCCATCCAAGCCGAGGCCACTCGGCAACAGGACGGGTTGGAAATGATCGCCAGTGAAAACTACACCAGTTTGGCGATCATGCAGGCCGCCGGCAGCGTCCTTACCAACAAATACGCCGAGGGCTACCCAGGCAAACGCTACTACGGTGGCTGCGAATTCGTCGACGTCGTCGAGACGCTGGCGATCGACCGCGCCAAGCAATTATTCGGCGCTGAGGCGGCCAATGTCCAGCCTCACAGTGGCTCGCAAGCCAACACGGCGGTCTACTTGTCTGCTCTCGAAGTCGGCGACACAGTTCTCGGTCTCGATCTCGCCCAAGGTGGACACTTGACCCACGGGATGAAATTGAACATCAGCGGACGGCTTTACAACTTCATCAGTTACGGTGTCGACGCCAAGAACCACCGCTTGGACTTTGACCAAATCGCGAAACTCGCGCGAGAACACAAGCCAAAATTGATCGTTGCCGGTGCGAGCGCCTACCCTCGCGAAATCCCGCATGATCGATTCGCCGAGATCGCCCGCGAAGTGGGCGCGATGTTGATGGTAGACATGGCTCACTACGCCGGACTTGTAGCCGCGGGTATCCACAACAGCCCCATCCCCTACGCCGACTTTGTGACGACGACGACACACAAAACGCTTCGCGGCCCACGTGGCGGCTTGATCCTTTGCAAAGAAGAACTGCTCAAGGGCGTCAACCGCAACGTGTTCCCCGGCACCCAAGGCGGTCCGTTGATGCACATCATTGCGGCCAAGGCCGTCTGTTTTGGGGAAGCCCTTGCGGAGGATTTCAAAGCGTATGGCCAAGCGGTCGTCGATAACGCCAAAGCCCTCGCCGAGACGTTGCTTGGCGCCGGCATGCAACTGGTCAGCGGCGGTACGGACAACCATTTGATGCTGGTCGACGTCAACGCGGCCGGACTCGGCGGCAAGCGGGCCGAAGCGGTCTTGGATGCTTGTGGGATCACCGTCAACATGAACATGATCCCGTTCGATACTCGCAAACCAGTGGACCCATCGGGGATTCGAATTGGGACCCCCGCACTGACGACCCGCGGTATGGGAGGCGGGGAGATGCGCCGCATCGGCGAGTGGATCCACGAAGCGCTCACGCACGCGGACGACGATGCCGTTCATTCAAACATCCGTGGTCAAATACGTGAGCTGTGCGAAAGTTTTCCCGTCCCCGCCGGGCGTCTTGCGACCGCAAGTTTGCTGTCCTGAGAGTGAGAGAGTGTGCAATCGCCGCTACCGGTGCTTGCCGTGTGATCCACCCATATCGTTTCGTTTGCTTAAGAAGATTCAATGCATCGCATTTTGATCGCTGACGACAATGCCGCAAACCGCGAGCTGCTCGAAGCCTATCTCGTGCAAGTGGATTGCGAACTCGAAACTGCCGTGGATGGCCAGGACACGCTGGACAAAGTCGCGTCATTCGAACCCGACTTGGTGCTGCTGGACGTCATGATGCCCAAGCTAAGCGGATTCGAGGTGTGCAAAAAGATCAAGGATGACCCGGCGACCCGGCGCGTGATGATCCTGATGGTGACCGCGCTCAACGAACTCGGTGACCACGAGCGGGCGGTCCAGTCGGGCACCGACGATTTTCTCAGCAAGCCTGTGAACAAAGTCGAGTTCGTCAAACGCGTGCAAAATATGCTCAAGTTCAAGGGCACCGAAGACGAAAACGAGCGTCTTCGCCAGTACATCCAACAAATGGAAGACGATCAATCGCTGCGACGCCAGGATTGAAGCGTTTCCGATTACACGTCCTCGGGCATCGGCTTTCCCTTGGTCTCCGGTAGAAAGAACACCACGACAAGCCCACCGATGAAGACGAGACTGACCCAGCTCGTCGCATCGCGAAACGCAGACAATCGTGCCGCCGCCTGTGCTGCGGCATCCGCCGTCTCGGGCAGCTTGGCGATCGCCGCTTCACCCAGTTTTTGTTGCAACAAGCCGAGCGTAAACGGACCGGTCGCTGCGAGAAATCGGCCGACGTTGTAACAGAAACTCGTACCGGTGCTGCGCAGCCGCGTCGGAAACAATTCTGGCAAATAGATGGCAAATCCGGCAAACAGGGCGAGTTGGAAGAAGCCCATCACGCCACTCATCCACAGCTGGTCCACACCTTGGAACATGCGGAAGTACAGGTTGGTGGCAAGGAAGGCGCCAATGAAAGCGACCACGAACGCGAACTTGCGGCCCGTACGCTGGGCGAGCCAAGCGAACGTCAACATCCCAAAAAAGGCGCCGATGTTTTGAATGATGCTGTTGAGGCCCTTGTAGTAAGTCGCTTGGCTCGAAATCTCCGTGTCACTGAGCCCCTTGCCCTTGAGCGATGTATTGATGACGTCGCCGACGAGTTCGGGCGCGAAGAAGCCGATCCCCCACAAACCGATCACCCCGGTGATGCAGAGCATCATTCCCAAAAGCGCGGGCTTGCGCCAACGCCCGGCACCGAGAAGGGACACATAAGAGCCAAACTTGGCACCCGAAAGTCGCCCGGCTTCACGGGCCTTCACCCACTTCTCCGGTTCCTTCAATCGCAATTGAATGAACACGCACAGGAAAGCAGGAATTGCCCCGACGAGGAATGCATACTTCCAGGCTTGATCACCCGTGATGGTCCCGTTGGAAATCAACGTGCCCATCCACATGCTGATCAACCCGGCCGTCACATTGCCTATCGCCGAGAGCGCCTGCAACACGCCCAGAGCCCAAGGCCGGGCCGCGTCGGGCAACGTATCGGCAATCAACGCGACCGCGAGCCCGAACACGCCACCTACCCCAAGTCCCGTTATGAAACGGTAGATCGCGAAATCAATCCAGGACGTCGAGAGTGCCGAAAGCCCCGTGAATACCGAGTAGAGGAGGACGGTGATCGTCAATGTCTTGGCGCGTCCGATTCGATCGCCCACGGAACCAAAGATCAGACCGCCCGTCGCCCAGCCGGCGACAAAGATCGACGTCGCGTAACCTCCATACGTTTTGACGTTGACTCCCTCGGGCAACAAATTCGTAAGCGCAGTGTCGCGAAACAAAATGAAGATCTGTTGATCCAAACAGTCAAACAGCCACGCCAACGCAGCCATCGTGAAAACGAACCAGTGGTAACTCGTGAGTTGTTTCCACCATGGACGTGAATCGAATGTAGAGCCAGCGTCGGAAATCGTCGTCATCGAAATAAGCCAAGCGGTGGGTGCGGACGAACGGTTCACACTCGGCGAACCGGCCAACAATGTCGCACCGCTGAGCAGCAGAAACAAGTATCCTCCGTCAAGCTGCTGCACACGAACGAATCGAGCAGAAACGGGTTCTGAAAAAGAACGGCGTAACGCGTTGCTAACGTGGCTTACGGCGGACGATGTCGCGAGTTTTGTACACGAGCTCTTCCAAGTCCTCTGGACGAGGATCAGGCGCCACGCGGGTGAAGTAATCGTCTTCGATTCCCAGCAACCGACGACGTTGCGATGACACACCTGGGTCGGCGTCCAAGAAACAATCGGCAAGCTCGAAATCTCGATCCCAGAGAATCGTATCGGCAAGTTGGTCGATCAATTGGCTCCAGCGTCCGCGATCTCGAGAACTGGGTTCCGGGAACGCGAGTTGCCCAACATCCTCGACGACCAATTCTCCGCTCGTCCCATCTCGCTGTGTCGCATCCATCGCACTCGATTCTGCGAAAGTGCTACCAATCAGTACATCGCGTGCTGCACGAAGCACCATCCGCCTCCAGAATTGTAACTGCCTCCAATCCACGGGCTCGGCATCTTCGGACAAATCGATTTCGATGATGACGCAATCTCGAATTTCAATGAAGATCGCCGCGACGGCCGCTTCGGCTGCAGCGGACAACGGCATGACCGATGACGTCTCCGTCAGCAAATGTCGGGCAACATCGTGGAGAATCCCGACTCGCTGGGAAACGGTCAGCGAATCATACGCGACCAGACCGTAGTGGCCCTGATGAAATGGTTGATCGTCTTCAAAACTATCATCCAACCGAATCAGTAATTCGTCGATCATCGAATCGATGGCGGCGCTGATTAGATTCGATTCGGGACCGACCAACGTTCGGTCACCACGGCTCGTATGCCACATGCTTCTCTCGCTCCGGTCGTAGAGAACGCTTCGCACACGCATGACCGTGATTGCGAAGCCCCAGTGTTGACGTCAACGACGTGATAAGTGCCGACATAATAATTCACCGACACGTGAGAGCGAGATCTGATTCTTGAATTATTCGGACAGTTGTTCTTAGGTCAAAGTAACTGCCATTAACGAGTTCCGAAAATACCCCGGAATGAGTTTGACTAACCTCGAAACATGGGGCGCGTTCGCGTTTGCGCACGAGTCGCTTCAATGGCCACGGTCTCGTGAGGACGATGCAAGTTGATGGAAGTTGTCGATGTTGTCGCGTCCTGTGGATGACTGTCCACTCGCGTGATCGCCGCGCCGACGCGATGCAGATGCACGTCCATCTGGGGAAACGGAATATGAATTCCGGCAGCATCGAGTTGCGTTTTTACTTGAGCCGTTAGCAACTCCGTCACCTTAAAGAAGTCAGGAGTCTTGACCCACATTCGCACTTTCCAATCCACACTGCTGGCACCAAGTCCAGCGAGAATCACCGCAGCACCTCGATCGTCACCCACGATCATTTGCGACGCAAGATTGTCGACAGCTTGTTGCAATGCCACACGGGTGCATTGCAGATCCGCCGCATATTCGACACCGACCAAAACTTCGACTCGACGATGCTTGTGATAACTAATGTTCTCAATGGTGTTTCCCGAGATCGAGCTGTTCGGAACGATGATGCGTCGATTGTCAGGGGTATCGAGCGTTGTGGTAAACAAATCGATCTCGTTGACCTTTCCCATCACTCCCGCGGCGTTCACCATGTCGCCCACTTTGAAGGGGCGAAAGACCAACAGCAACACGCCCGCGGCAAAGTTGCTCAGAGTCCCTTGAAAGGCCAAACCAACCGCAAAGCCGGCTGCGGCGAGCACTGCAGCCAATCCGCCCATCTTGATTCCAACTTGACTCAGCGTCCCACCAACGACCGAGATGAGGATCGAGTAGAACACCACTCGTCCGACAAACTTGCCGAGTGTCTCGTCGACACGGCGGCACACCGGATTGCTGATGATTCGCGCGGCGTACTTGGCAACAAGGTAACCGACGAAAATTGCGAGCAGCGCGAGTGCCGCCGGGATCACGTAAAGCGACCCCAAATCGACGATGCCGCTCAAGTCGCCACGCAACAACCCTTGAAGCGCTGCTTGGGTCATGGTGGTGACAGCTTCCAAATTGACTGAGTCTTCCAAGGTGGGAGCAACTTCGACGGTTTGCATGCTTTGACTCGATCCATGAGCTTTGATTTCCGAGACCCGAAACGTCAACAGCGACGAGTGGAATTCTGGAGTTTCACAGCTATACCGAACTTGGACGGTTGCCAGCAAGAGAAAACGAATGCAACTAACGCCAGAAACGCTATTACCCTGGACCCGTTGATTTTCCGTTTTCGATATTGCTCTGTTCGATCGAAAATCGCGACACTCCCGAGGACGTGTCGGCATCGCTTCGGCGAAGCTGACGTTTGAACACCAGTTTGATTGTCGCAAGGATGCAATCGATGGCGATCCAATCGCTGCAAGATCTGTCGGGACTGTCCCTTTCGGAGCTCTACACCGTGTACCTGGCGATCGCGAGAGCGGATCACCAGTGGCGCATTCGGGCGATGTACGGTGACCAAGCACGACCGATCGGCCACAGTGTTTTTCGACCACTGCCGCTAGCGCATTTTGCCCAGCGACTTGAAGCGGCTCAGGGGATCATGGGCGGCGAACAGTCGCTCCGAGGTCGACTTTCGCGACAAGCCGCCGCCTACCGAATCGACATTCAAGCGGAACTGAACGGAACACGATCCAAGGCCGCGTGACGGCCAACCAGGAGCGATCGATGCACCCTTTACTGGCCCACCCTCTACTGGCCATTGTGCGCGCGGCTCATTGTCGGAGCACGCATCACTACTTTGCGATTGATGCGCTGCCTCTCGTTCAAACCGACGCGGGCAAGCGATTGGTGAGACACTTGATGCGGCACCACGAACGCTATCTGACGGGTGCGAAAGATCCGGACGTCCGTTTTCGCGACTTTCAAAACCATGTCGTTCATGTCGCCGACGGCTATTGGGGTGGTGCACCTCGTGTCGCGCACAAGTGGTACGATCGCTTGCAAGTGGACTTGGATCGTGGAGACTACGCCGCCGCCGCATACGCCGCCGGTGTGCTCAGCCACTACTTCACCGATCCGATCCAACCGCTGCATACCGGCCAAACAGAGCGTGAGGGAGTTATCCATCGTCCTCTCGAATGGAGTATCAACCAATCCTATGCGTCAATCTTCCAGCGATGGCAAGACGATAACTTTCGCATCGTCTTCCAATTAGCCGACTCGCCAGGATGGCTGGGCGAAGCGATTCTCCATGGGGCAAGGTTTGCCCATCGCAATTACGCGCTGCTAGTGGACTCCTATCGTCTCGAACGAGGCGTACGGGTGCCACGCGAAGGACTCACCGACGAAGCTCTCGCGGCGCTGTCGGAACTATTTGGTCTCGCGATCACCGGTTGGGCGCGCGTGCTCGAACGAGCCGCTTCGGACGCCGAAGCCCGACTCGCGCGACCGATCGCACCGACGAGTGTGACACCCGCAATGATCATGGCGATCATTCGCACGCCAAGTCGACTTTGGTTGCGACACGTCGAATCCATTCAAGAACGACGCGCTCTCGAATTGCTTGTCGAAGAGTATCGTGATACCGGCAAAGTTGTTGAAAACTTGCCTGCCGAAGTCGATATCAAACAACGCGTTGCTAAAGTTCACGCCGACGAAAAACGATACCGCGAGCGGTTGGCGTCGAAGCGATTAGCGACAACCGCCCAGCCATCGACGATTCCCATGCGATCGGCGAACACAATCAGCGCACTGGATGTCTCCGTGTCGGGCGAGTCCCACGAGGCTCGTCGATCCAACGCATCGAATCTCACATCGAATGAGCCACGTGAGATCGACACGGCCTCGCCGAGCACTATCCCGTTCGTGCAACGCGAGTCCAAAGTACAGCGCGACGTGGTCACATCGCATGGGTCTGGCGCCGGTGTGCTGAGCATGCATGCGGACTTGGTCGATGCCCCGTCAATCGGACCCAAGACGGCCGCTCGGTTTTACGAGATCGGTGTCCACAAGGTCGGCGAGTTTCTCGCCCAAAATGCGGGCGAACTTGCCGAGAAACTTAATACGCGTTGGATCACCGCCGATACCATCGGCGCTTGGCAATCGCAAACTCGATTGATGTGTCAATTGCCCGGTCTGCGAGTTCGCGATGTGCAATTACTCGTGGGTGCGGGGATCGATTCGACGGAAGCCCTTTCATCTCGAACTGCTCGGGACATTGATTCCCGTGTTAGCGAGTTTGGCGGCACCACCGCCGGGCTTCGATATTTGCGTGGTGCCCCGGCGCCGACGTTGGATGATATTCACCAATGGCGTGACGCGGCGATTCGCCAAATCTCGTCCCAGCGCCCGCTTGGCAAGACTGGCTAGGTGGCCCGTCATCCCCATGGTTGCCGATTCTCGGTACGCTAGGGATTCAATCACCCGACGCACACCCGGAGTTCAACCATGCGAGCTTCTCAAGCGACGCAAATCTTTTTCGATGCCGCCGCCGACCACTTGGATCTGCCGCCCGAGATCCGAGAGATGCTGTTGATGCCCCAGCGCGAGATACAAGTCCAAGTCACGATCGAACGCGACAACGGAAGCTGGGCGACGTTCGTCGGCTTTCGAGTTCAACACGACAATAGCCGTGGACCGATGAAGGGAGGATTGCGGTATCACCCCGAAGTCGACCTGGATGAAACGAGGTCGCTCGCAAGTTTGATGACGTGGAAAACGGCCGTGGTGGATCTTCCGTACGGCGGAGCCAAGGGCGGCATCGGTGTTGACCCCGCTGATTTATCGACACGAGAACTGGAGCGATTGACGCGTGCTTTCGTCGATCAAATTCATGATATCGTCGGACCCGATACCGATATTCCCGCGCCGGATATGGGCACCGATCATCGCGTGATGGCGTGGTTTCGAAACCAGTGGGAAAAGTATCACGGCTTCAACCCCGCCGTCATCACGGGTAAACCCGTCGAAGAGTATGGCGCCAAGGGACGTGAGGAAGCGACCGGACGCGGCGTTGGGACCTTGACGGTCAAGCTGTGCAAGCGACTCGGACGCAAACCCGAAGACACGCGAGTCGCTATCCAAGGTTTCGGAAACGTCGGTTCCCATGGTGCAAAGTTCTTGCACGAGGCCCAATTTCCGATCGTCGCGATCAGCGACGTGACGGGGACCTATTTCGACGAAACCGGATTGAACATTCCCGACATGTTGCGGCACAAACTGCAACACCCTCGCGGATTGCTCGAAGGGTACGAGCATTGCCAGCGAATGCCGACAGACGCGCTGCTGTCACTCAACAATGTCGAAGTATTGATTCCCGCGGCCCTCGGTGGTGTGATCACGGCCGAAAACGTCGAATCGGTATCGGCGCCCGTGATCATCGAAGCGGCCAATGGCCCCGTCGATCCCGATGCCGATCAAGTACTGCGAGCTCGCGGGGCGACGGTATTGCCCGATATCCTCGCCAATGCCGGCGGTGTCACGGTCAGCTACTTTGAATGGGTACAGAATCGCCAACACTATCGTTGGACACTCGATCGAGTGCGGCAAGAGCTTGATCGCACCATGAACGACGCGTTCGAGAATGTTTGGCAAATGTCCCAGCAACATGACGTTTCGCTTCGTACCGCCGCCTACATGATCGGAATCGCCCGAGTCCGTCGTGCCGCCGAACTGGCTGGCAAATCGTCCTAACGATGACGGAGACGAACATGCCAAGCCTCACCACCGAAAACTATGTCAAAGCGATCTACCAAATTGGTGGCGACGATTGTGATAGCGCCGTTTCGACTGGAGCAATCGCACAACAACTGGGTATCTCGCCGGGAAGCGTGACCGCCATGCTCAAAACCCTGCGAGACGCCGAGCTGGTCGAGTACGCGCCCTACACCGGCGTCAAACTCACGTTGAGTGGCCAGCGTCTCGCCCTCCGAGTTCTTCGTCGACATCGACTGATCGAGCTCTTTCTCTCCCAAACGCTGCAACTCTCCTGGGATGAAGTCCACGAGGAAGCGGAACATATGGAACACGCGGTGAGCGATCGACTGATCGATCGGATCGACGAACACCTCGGGTTTCCCCAAACCGATCCGCACGGGGATCCGATTCCCAAAAGTGATGGAACCGTGCAATCCACCGAGCGCCCGACGCTATCGCAATGGCCGGTCGGTCAATCATTTCGACTCGTTCGCGTGCTCGATCAATCCAGTGAATTTCTTCGCTATCTAACCGATGCGGGACTCGAGCTGTCCGCCGTCGGCGAGGTCATCGAACACGCCGCCCAAGCCGCTACGACGACCGTGGTGATCGATGATCGCACCACCACGCTCAGCGACCAAGTCGCAAGCAAGCTGGTCGTCGCCCCTGGTGCCTAAAGTCACCGCCGCGTGCCTGCCACGTGTGGCATGGCGCCGGATGAACTCGCGTCGCTTGAATCAACGGGGAACACATGCTCGGCGAACCTTGGTTGGCACAAAGTTCAAACCCCATGGACTCATTGTTTACAATGACGTCGAGACTCGTCATCGTGTCCGTTCACCGTTGCTTCCATGAATTCTGTAGAGAGCTCGATGTTAAAACGCCTTTCTGTTTTCTTGTTCGCTGTCCTAGCCAACGTCAACGTTCATGCGGCCGAGCAACCGAATATCATCCTGATTTTGGCGGACGATTTGGGCTACTCGGACTTGGGATGCTACGGCGGGGAGATCAATACACCAAATATCGACTCGCTGGCCGCGGGCGGTGCGAGGATGACCCAGGTCTATAACTCCGCCCGATGTTGTCCGACGCGTGCCTCGTTAATGACCGGGTTGTATCCGACCCAGGCGGGGATTGGTGATTTTACGACGAATCGGCCGAGCCCTAAGGCGGGGCCTGGTTATCTCGGACGACTCAGTGATTCCTGCGCAACAATCGCGGAAGTCTTGAAGCCGGTCGGCTACGGTTGCTTCTACGTCGGCAAATGGCACATGCACCCCGAAACCGGTCCAATCCGCCGAGGCTTTGACGAGTTTTACGGCTACACCAATGATCACTCCCATGATCAATACGATGCGGACTATTACATCCGATTGCCGCAAGGGCGTGCGAAAGAAGTGGATGTCGCACCTGAAGATTTCTACGCCACCGACGTGTTCAACCAGTACGCTCTCGAGTTCATCCGCCAGGGCCAGAAAAGTGAAAAGCCTTGGTTCTTGTTTCTCGGACATTCGTCGCCGCACTTTCCTATTCAAGCTCCCGCGGAGCGGGCCGATAAGTACGACGCGGTTTACCAACGCGGATGGGATGTGTTGCGAGAAGAACGATACCAACGAATGCAAAAAATCGGATTGGTGGATGGTGACTCATGGAAGCTGACTTCGCGATCCATTGTGCCAGTTGACCGAGGTGACATTGCCAATGGTTTCTCGGGTGTTGAAAACCCATCTTGGAATTCGCTGGACAAAGACCGTCAACTCGATCTTGCCCGACGAATGGCGATCTTCGCCGCGATGGTCGAAGGCGTCGATCAGGGAGTGGGCCAAATCCTCGATCATTTGAAAGCGACCAACGACTTGGACAATACGTTGATCTTGTTCTTGAGCGACAACGGAGCCTGCTATGAATGGGGCCCCCTTGGCTTTGATGGAGTCTCTCGCAAAGGCACCACGACACTTCGCGGAGGCGACGATCTTCGAGATATCGGCCAGCGAGGCACTCACCAATCCTATGGCAGCGCTTGGGCAAACCTCGGCAACACTCCTTTTCGGCTGTACAAACACTTCACGCACGAAGGCGGAATCAGCTCGCCATTCATCGCCCACTGGCCCCGCGGTATCGGCAAGCGAGAGTCGTGGATTCGCGACCCAGCACACGTGATGGATGTGATGCCGACAATCATGGAAGTCACCGGCGCGGAGTATCCCGAAAAACTACGCGGTCACGACATCACACCGCTCGAAGGCGTCAGCCTCCTACCAGCATTGCGGGGCCAGACACTACCCGAACGCAAAATCGGCTTTGACCACCAAGAAGCTCATGCGCTGCGACAAGGCGATTGGAAAGCGGTCTACTCCAAACGAATGCCTCACGAGCTGAAGTGGGAACTCTACAACCTGGCCCAAGATCGTTGCGAAACGTCGGACTTGGCTGAATTAGAACCGGAGAAACTACAGGCTATGGTTCAGGAATGGGATCAGTGGGCACGACGTGTCGGTGTAATCTGGGAACCACCAACGAAATAGCATCTTCTCTGGTTGCGACCATGAATCGCCGCGTTTCCTTCACCGGCTGAGCAAGATTTTTTTTGCGTGAGCATTGCTTACGCATTGCGTGCTCCGTATAAATGAATGTCGCCTGGCGATTCTCGCCGGGCAAAGCATTCGGAAAAAGAATAATGCCAAGATTGAGTGTTAATTTGGACGATCCGGCCGATTGCCGGTTGGGGATTCAGTTGATTCGCCAGCATTTGCGGGCCGGTCGAACTGCGACGCCGCGTGGTCGAAAATTGGATGCGACGGCGGAAGCGGGCGTTGGTGCCGGCACCGCCGAGATGCCACTGCGCAAAAAGCTCACGGTGATCAAACAGCGGGGAGTTTGGCGACACTTGGTTTCGATCGCTCAAGCGGGCGATACGCCCAAGAGCTTGAACGAGTGGGACGCGCAACTTGAATTGCCACGTAACAAAATGCGTTCACTCAAAGCCATTTTTGCCAAGCTCGAGAATCGTTGGGATGTTCGATTCATGCGAGTCGCGGAGGATGCCGGATGCGACGAATCGGGCAATCCTCGCTACGTGATGCCACCCAGAATTCGCAACCAGATACTCAGCTTGGTCGATTGATTCGCAGTGATGGGTTCGCCCATCGAGCGTTAGCTCTCGCGATAAGTTTCCCGACGCACAGGTCACTCAAGCACACAATGCCAGCGGGTTGGTATGTTGTTTGTAGCGTAGGCTCCTCGATGGGGCCTCGCGAGCGGCCTGTTCTCAACTTTTGCTAGGGAAATTGCGCGATGTGCGACTTTGCTTCTGTCTCCAAGTGGTGTCGGTTATCGATCATGATCGGATTGGTTTGTGGAATGGTCGCTCCCCGCGTGCTTCGCGGGGACGAGGGCATGTATCTGTTCAATGATCTACCGAAGAAAACTCTGCAAGAAAAGCATGACTTCGTTCCGAGTGACCAGTGGGCGGAACACTTGCAATTGTCGTCGGTGCGATTCAACGTTGGCGGTTCGGGGTCCTTCGTTTCGAGCACCGGGCTCGTCCTCACCAACCACCATGTTGCCAGTGACACGTTGCACAAACTCAGCAGCGAAGACCGCAATCTCATTGAAGACGGTTATCTAGCGAAGAGCCACGAGGAGGAGTTGCAGGCGCCGGACCTGGAGTTGAACCAACTCGTCTCGATCGAAGATGTGACGCAGCGAGTCAACGGTGCGGTCGACTCCGAGGGAAGCGTCGACGAGGCGACGAAACAACGCCGCGCGGTGATCGCGACGATCGAAAAAGAATCGCTCGATGCCACCGGGTTGCGCAGTGACGTGGTGACTTTGTTCGGCGGAGCCAAATACCACCTTTATCGCTACAAGAAATACACCGACGTTCGGCTCGTGTGGGCTCCCGAGACCAAGGCGGCATTCTTCGGTGGCGACGCGGACAATTTCGAATACCCACGTTACTGTCTCGACGCGACCATCATGCGAGTTTACGAGGACGGAAAACCCGCCAAGCTCGATCACTATTTGGCTTGGAGCGACAAGCCGGTGGCCAAGGGCGACCTTGTTTTTGTCAGTGGGCATCCCGGCCGCACGCAGCGAATTTTTACCGAGGCGGCACTCGCGTTCTTGCGTGACGATCGATTGCCATTCGTACTGGACTATTTGCGTCGCAAAGAAATCTTGATGCAGCAATTCGGTTTGGAGAGCAAGGAAGCCGCACGACGAGCTCGCGATGAGCTGTTCGGTTTGCAAAACGCTCGCAAGGCCTACACCGGTATGTTGGCCGGACTTCAAGACCCTCAAACCTTTGTGGCAAAACGTGGTCAGGAGGATCGCATCCTCACCGCACTCGCAGCCGATCCAAAGCTAGCTCCCTTGGCGGACGCATGGATCAAAATCGAAGCGATTCAAGCGGAAAAGCGTGAAATGCTCGACAAGACGGTGAGCCTGCGAAGCACATTGTTCGACATCGCGCTGCAGATCGTCTTGCTGACTCAGGAAGACGGAAAACCCAACGAAGAGCGACTCCGCGAATACACCGACGCCGGTCGTGACTCGCTGTTGCAAGAACTCTACAGCACCGCGCCGATTTACAAGGATTTGGAGACGGTCAAGCTTGCCGACGAGCTTGCCCGGTTGGTTGAAATCCGTGGTGCAAAGGATGACCTCATTGTCGAATTGCTCGCCGGCCAAAGTCCACGTGAACGGGCCGCCGCACTGGTGTCCGCGACAAAGCTTGACGATGTCGCAGCACGCAAAGAGTTGGTCGAAAGCGGAATGAATGGCGTACTAGGTTCCGACGACCCGCTAATCGTGTTTGCTCGTAAGATCGAACCGGAGTATCGACGCGTACGGACTATTAACGAGCAACTCGATGAACGCGAACGTCAAGCCTACGCACAAGTAACCCAGGCGACGACGGCTGTGGAGGGCACCGGCGGCTATCCCGATGCGACGTTTACGCTGCGGTTGGCATTCGGAACCGTGGCCTCGTATGAAGAGGACGGCAAGCAAATCCCGATTGCCACTAACTTCGCCGCTGCCTTTGAACACGCCAAGGCTCACGAGGGCCAAGCCGACTTTGATTTGCCCGAATCATGGAATGCGGCTAAGGACGAAATTGATTTGCAAACGCAACTGAACTTCGTTTGTACGGCTGACATCATTGGCGGCAACAGCGGCTCGCCGGTCGTCAATCGTGACGGCAAGTTAGTCGGACTGATTTTCGATGGCAACATTCAAAGTCTAACAAGCGACTACCTTTACACCGACAAACAGGGTCGCGCCGTCAGCGTGGCGGGCGTCGGGATCCGCGAGGCACTGAGTTCGATCTACAATGCGAAGGAACTTGCCGAAGAACTCGGAAAATGATCAGTGGCCCGACGACGTGTGAGCTTGCTCTTCGGCGAGCTCCATGCTGTGACGGACTTCTTCACCTGCGGTCCAATAGAAGATGGTGCCGATGGCCGCAGTAATGAGCTTCACCATCTCAAACACCAAGGCGACGAGAGTGCCCGAAGCCTTCGTCGCTGGGACGGGAATGATGTCGTAGAGCCACTCCATGGTGGCTTCGAAAACCCCGAGACCCGCCGGTGCGATGGGCAGGGCAGCGGCCAGCATTCCGATGGGAACAATCACAAAGTGTTCCGCAAGGGTCGGTGGGTCTTGGTACAGCCCCGTCGCCACCAAGTTGATGCTCAATGTCAGCCCCGCATGAACGAGCAAGCTCATCACGATCGAGAATCCGAAAGCGATCGGATGCGCATGGAACATTCTCAGCGGCCCAGCGATATGCAAGAACAATCCGCCGATCCAACGGAGACGGCCCAAACGTCGCATGAGCAAATCGACAAACTTGCCGCCGAGCACGAGGACGAGCAAGACGACGGTCCCGCTGCCGACCAGCGCGAGCGTGGCTAGCCGGATTCGATCCAAGTTGTCGCCGCCGTTTCCCGGAGTGCCGTTCAAAAAAAAGGCGGTCGAAACGAGCAGCACGAGTCCATACATCCCAACGCCGCGATCGACGACGACCGATGCGACTGCCTCCACTCGCTTCCCAGGTCGCCGCTGAGCCAGAAAAATGGCCTTGAACAGATCACCGCCGACGCTGCCCACCGAGACGAAACTCAATAGGTAACAGATGCTTCCCAGCCGAAAAGCCTCGACCATCGAGAGCTCGATCCCCTGGCAGCGGACGAGAAGCCCCCAGCGGGCGAATGAAATTGCGATGGCAACGAGGGCGACGACGAGGGCGAGCGACAACAACCCATAGTGTTTGGGTTGGTCCCGAAACTCCACCCAATGCTCCTCGCTAATGCGAGATAGCAAAAAACCGATGATCAGGGCAGGGATCAGGAATTTCGCGGCCGCGATGGCGATCGTTTTCCAGCGGGGGTGCATGGGGTCGAAGAATACTCGCTCGGACAACCTTGTCAAAGCGGCCACAACTCACTATTTTACGAGGCCCCACAACCTGGTTGGCGGGTTCAATATCGAAATTAGCTGGATTGAGTAATCGACCATGACCATGGACCAGAGCCTCAAGGTGCAAGCCGGGGCCATTAAATCACGAAATGTGCTGACGCGAGCCGAACGCGTCGCGAGAATGAAGGAACTCGATCGCTTTGACGAAGAAACTGGCGTGGTCGGAATGGCCAAAACGCGAGTTTTGAAGGTCTCGTTGAAGAAGAAAAAGAAGGTCAAGAAGGAAGAGGCCGAAGAGAAGAAGGGCAAGAAGAAGAAATAGTCTGGGCCACCCGGTATCCCGGTGTCGCTCAGAAGTGTCCAAACGAAAGCCGATTTCATGTGATTTACATGAGATCGGCTTTTTCGTTTTGCGGTTATTCTGTTAAGACTTTAGTTCGCGCTCCTGGATCAACGGGTTCCGAGGCATTCTCCACCCAGAGAATCTGGACAACGGCCTTCACGGCAAGAATGATGAGCCCTATGACAAACTCGACCTTGAACAAGCCGCACGACGTCGCGGATCCCGTCGGATTGGACACGAGTGATCCGATGGCCGGTCTTCCTGAGCACGGGATTGATCCCCAGCGATTGCCGAGACCCGAAGCGACTGAGCCGATGAAGATTCTTTGGCAGTACGTGATCGTGCTCGCCGCAGTCCACCTGGTCGCGCTGGTAGCGTTCTTGCCCTCGACGTTCTCCTATCTGTTCACGTGGTCGGGACTCGTCTTCGCGATTCTTGGCCACTTCATGTTTGGAATGTTCGGCATCACGATCGGTTACCACCGTTTGCTTACGCACCGTGGGTTCACCTGTCCCAAATGGCTGGAGCACTCGCTCGCAATCATGGGCATGTGCAATTTGCAGGATAGCCCCGCCCGCTGGGTCGCGATCCATCGCATGCATCACCAACACAGCGACCACCAACCCGATCCACACTCGCCACTGGTGAATTTTCTGTGGGGTCACATGGGCTGGGTCGTTTGCCGACACCGAGACCTCGATCGAACCATACATTACGAACGCTATGTACGAGACTTGCTTCGAGATCCGTTCTATTTGAAGCTCGAACGACGCAACGGTTGGTTCTTTGTGTTTGCGGCGCACGCGCTCGTCATCACGATGGTGGGTGCCCTCGTCGGTTACCTTGTCGGCGGCTTCCAAACATCCGAGGCGATCCGATACGCGGCGAGCTGGTCCGTGTGGGCCGTTGCGGTGCGAACCGTTTTTGTGTTGCACGGCACCTGGGCGGTCAATTCAGTCGCTCACATGTTCGGTTATCAAAACTACAAAACTCGCGATGAGAGTCGAAATAACTGGCTGGTCGCTCTCTTGAGTCATGGCGAGGGTTGGCATAACAACCACCACGCCCAACCCCGCGCGGCCATGCATGGACATCGATGGTGGGAATACGACATGTCGTGGCGTGTCATCCGCGCGTGGGAAGCGATCGGCTTGGTAAAGAACGTCGTTCGTCCCAAGCCCATCCATTCTGTCGCGACTGCGATTAGCCCATCGTCGGCGGATAATGACGACGCGTGATGGCGATCATCGCGTCGTGCAGCAGACCATTGCTCGCGACGATACTCGATTTTTCGAGTGATAGCGTTTCGCCCTTCGCGTTCGTCACTCGCCCTCCGGCTTCCTCGACAAATAGCCGGCCAGCGGCATAATCCCACGGTGAGAGCTGGTATTCGAAAAAGCTTCCGAATTGACCGCAGCCCACTTGGCATAGATCCAACGACGCGGTTCCAAATCGACGAATGCCATGAATGTGGTTGCCGAACAACTCTTCGATCGCGGCTAGGGTGCTGCGCATCATCGCACCGCGGTCGTAATAAAAACCGCATCCGACCAGCGCCTTGGAAAGCACCTCGGCGGTCGAAACGGCAGCTCGGCTTTCGTTGTGATAGGCGCCGCGACCTCGAATGACCGCGTATAGGTCGTTGTGAATCGGATTCAGAATCGCTCCCACCATCGCTTGACCACGATGGTAGTAGGCGATGGATACCGCAAAGTGCGGCAAGTGGTGGGCAAAGTTGTTGGTACCATCCAGTGGATCGATCACCCATAAATCTTCCGCGTCAACGCGGCCTCCGGCCAAAGCTTCTTCGCCAAGCAATTCGTGCGAGGGATACTCGCCCCTTAGGTAGTCCGCGATCGCGGCTTCACTTTCAAGATCCGCGTCACTGACAAGGTCATACGTTTGGCCACCGACCGATGACTTGTCCCGCATGACCACTCCGTCGCGAAAGTAGCGAGTCAGCACCTCTCCACCGAGCCGGGCAGCCGTGGTTGCGGCATTCAACAACGCATCTAGATCAAGCACAGATTTCATTCCTACAGAAGCAATGACGCGGTATCCAGTATTTCAACGTTGATCTTAGTAAACGGTCACTTCAACGTGAACGGGCACTTCAACCGCGACATCGTTCGATGGCAAGCTCTTTGGACTCGCCGTGGCCAAGTTCCGCAATCAGAGGGACGTCGGTGTATTTAGCGATCTCTTCGGCATTGTGGCCGATCGACGATCCAGCAACATCGGCTTCGCACAACACGATCCCCACAGGTTGACATCCTTGATGTTTTGCCGCCGCGATGGTCGCGAGTGCCTGGTGAATGGCTCCGAGTCGATTGGCAACAACAATGACAACTTGAACTGGTGAAAGTGACCTCGCGTAGTCAATGTTCAGCAAACCGTCAGCGATCGGGCTCATCAAACCGCCGGCGCCTTCAACGATGAGTTCGTCACAATGACCGAACCAACGACGTGCGCCAGCCAGCAAAAGCTCAGTGTCCACCCGTCGCCCCTCCGCATCGGCCGCCCGATGGGGTGCGAGCGGGGCGAGGAAGCGTTGGGGACAAACGGCTTGGAGATCCAGCGGACAACCGGCAGCATGCCACAATTCGGCCGCATCCGCCGAGACGAGAGACCCGTTCTCGATGTGACAACCGCTCGCTACCGGCTTGTAGACTCCGACACGCTTGCCAGAATGGCGGAGCTGGCGAGCCAACATCGATGCTGTGTAGGTTTTTCCAACATTGGTATCACTTCCGGTGATGAACCAGATTTGAGGTCGCTTCGGTTCAGCCATGATTACTTTCTCGCGCTCGCGGTCAGTCGCTGGTGCGAGTTTGACGAACAACAAGGGGATCAACAACGTGACACGAAATGTACGCTTAGCCCTCGTCCAAATGCGAGACGCCCGGTCGCGAGATGCCTCCATCGAGGCGGCTTGCCAATGGTCGCGCCTGGCTGCGGATCAGGGGGCCCAGATCGTCTGTTTGCAAGAGTTGTTCAACGGGCCAT
This sequence comes from Pirellulaceae bacterium, assembly GCA_041741195.1. GTDB lineage: Bacteria > Planctomycetota > Planctomycetia > Pirellulales > Pirellulaceae > JBBSJZ01. The sequence continues at coordinate 87,986 of JBGSKM010000017.1, read as the reverse complement.
ATCCTTGCCAAAGCGAAGATCACTGCAATTTTGACTTGGCGGAACCTATTCCGGGGCCATCGATCGAAGCCCTCGCGGTAATCGCCAAAGAGCGACAAATCGTGATCGTCGCTCCAATCTTTGAACGCCGTGCACCAGGTCTTTACCACAACAGTGCTGCGGTTCTCGATGCCGACGGAACGATTGCCGGGATCTATCGCAAAATGCATATTCCCGACGACCCGTTGTTCTACGAGAAGTTCTATTTCTCGCCCGGTGACTTGGGATTCACACCGATCCAAACGCGATATGCCAAACTCGGCGTGGGCATTTGTTGGGACCAGTGGTTCCCCGAAGCCGCTCGCTTGTTTGCGATGGCCGGGGCGGAAATTTTACTTTACCCCACCGCCATCGGTTGGATCGACGAGGAAAAAGAGAACTTCGGGCATGGGCAACATGACGCGTGGCGAACCGGAATGCGTGCTCACGCGATCGCCAACGGATTGTGGTTGGGGGCGCCCAACCGTGTGGGCATAGAAGGTCGCCTGGAGTTCTGGGGCGCCTCGTTCATCGCGTCACCGCGTGGGGAAGTGATCGCAGAAGCCGACCATCACAGCGACTGCATTATCACCGCCGACTGCAATCTCGACGAGATCGACATTGTCCGCACGCATTGGCCGTTCCTACGAGACCGTCGAATCGACGCCTACCAAGGCCTCCTACGCCGCTGGATCGATTAACCCATCGATTTTTGTTCTCGTCTTCGATGGTACCTGGTGAGTTCCTTCTTGAACAATTTTCGGTCACATCGGTGTTTGATGCTCGCTTGGAAGGGAAGTTTGATTCCATTTTCCAAGACACATCTAAACCGATACTTCGAACATGAATTCTGCACGCCCCTCGTTGCTGCTTGCGCTCACTCTATTCTCCGGACTCATTAGTCTCGCCGGAACGACGGCTCAGGCGCAAACCAAAGTCCGGCGGAATACTGAAGCATTCTCCAAAACGATCGACATTCCGTATTTCCAGATTCAAGTGCTTTATTTGAGCACGTATAGCGCGAATTGCGGCTGGAACTCGGGGCCTTATTCCAGGCCTTGCTATCGCTACTACTGGATCACCGTGGCTGAGACCGACAATCTGGCGGAGGCGGAAGCGATTTACGATCTCTATCTGTTGGCCCAAAATTTGGGTGTTCTGAATGATGTTGTTCCAAAGAAGTTCGAGGCCTATCCCCTTCAGGTTCGAATGGTGACGCAGTATCGCACCGAGACCCTCGGCGGATCAGCCAGCTTTCGATAGAAGAAGGGATCGGCTAGAGCACGGTGCGCGGCGTGTCGTCCATTTGCCCTCGGTACCTAGCCTGGACAAGATCTTCGATTTCTCCGAGCGATTCAACCGCAATCTCCAAAACGGAATCCGTGCCCATTCCGCCGTCATACGGCGAATGTTGGAGCACCTCGATAGCCATTTGGGCTGCGTGCAAACGATTGCGAATTCGATGCTGGTCCCACCGCCAGGACCGCTCTCGCTCCGCATTCTCATTTGTCTCGCTCGGCATCGAGGACGATTCAAACGTTCGCGACACATCCTTGGCAAAATCTTGGGGGGCCTCGACCTTCACGCCAACGACACGTCCGTCGTGGCGGATTACGTCGATTGAAACCGCAAGATGACAGAAACTGTACCGGTCGTGCTGGTGTACGGACGCAGTAATCATGGTCGTCTCCTTACTAACTGCGAACGAAATCGCTTCGGCGATTGGCGAAGCGTGAGAGCATTGCCACTCAAGAAACGTTTCCTAGCAATGCATGTGCCAATCCCTTCGCGTTCGATACCCGTGGAGCGGGAGCATCAATTGCGTGCGAGCATCAAGCGTGTGTCCACCGGCAACTTGCATGAGCGGTCGTCGATGCGACACCGATGAACGTCATGACATCGAACCGAATATTTGCATCGACGGCAATGCTCAACAGTGTGTCCTACTAACCGAGTCAATCCGCTTGTTGCCCAAGTGCGCCGGCGACTTCGTCTGTGCGAGATCGCCGGCCAGCTTCCTTTATAATGTTGATTCTAAATCAGCCAAATTTGTTGCTCCTCGGTCCGTGCACATAGCGTAAACGTACATGTGCACGTGACGTGAACCAATTTGATTTGCAATCACACTCGTTTGATGTGCAATAGCATCAAGCGGAAGATTGCTTTAGCGACTGGCACAGCAAATGCATCCTTTGGACGACTGATTGCGGCGTCTTGCTGCGATGATTCGGTCACCCGCGGACGATTGCTTTTCCGTCCATCTACGTAGGTACGAAAGAAAATGATACGCAAACAATTTACCGTCGCTGCCATTGCAGCTGCATCTCTACTTGCCGTCAACGCCACTTCGGTCATTGCACAGAACGCCACTGCCAATCCCCGGGGAGCGGCAAACGATGTGGGTCAGCTTGATGATAAAACGGTGGGCGCGAATGTTCGTGCAAGTCAGTTGTTGGGGTTGAATATCCAAAATTCCCAAGGTGAAAGCGTCGGTGAAATTCATGACTTAGTGGTCGATGGCAACAGCGGAAAGATTCGTTATGCGGCCGTCACGTATGGTGGATTCCTTGGGCTCGGCGACAAATTGTTTGCTGTGCCTTTTGAGGCCTTCACCGTCCGTCAAAATCCGGACGATCCCGGCGACGCCGGAGACGTTGTGATGGTATTGAACGTCACGAAAGAGCAACTCGAGGGAGCCCAAGGCTTCGATCAAGATCGCTGGCCCAACATGGCGGACAAAAACATGATGCGAGAGCTCGATAAGCGATATGGCGTCCGTCGAACTCCGATGCGAAATCGTGGCAATTTGCAAATTGACGCCGACACCAATCGCCGTGACGTCAATGTCGACGTCAATCGCAACTAGCGTCTTGACGCGGTTTTCTGACAAGCCCGTCGTTCCAATGTCGGACCAGGCACATTAATAATTACATTCAACTACAAATGGATAAAGACAATGGCACTTAAAACTCTCGCAGATGCTTTTCATGACGAACTTCGTGACGTGCTTAGCGCAGAGCGGCAGTTGATCAAATCGCTTCCCAAAATGGCAAAACACGCTTCCAATGAGAAATTGAAACGAGCTATCGAGGAGCACTTAGAAGAAACTCAGGCCCAAGCGGACCGAGTCGAACAGGCATTCGAAGAGACTGGAAAAGCCGCAAAAGCGAAGACGTGTGAGGCAATGAAGGGATTGATCACGGAAGCGCAGGAGATGCTCGACGAAGAAGGCGCAGCCGCAGTAAAGGACGCGCTAATCATCGCTTGCGCCCAGAAAGTGGAACACTATGAGATTGCGACCTACGGTACGCTCTGCACATGGGCTGAAGCATTGGGATACTCCAAGGCTTTGAAGCTGCTCAAGCAGAACATCGCCGAAGAAGAGGCAGCCGACAAGAAACTGACGACTCTCTCCAAGACCGCCAACAAAGAAGCGATGGCAGCGACATAAACAGTTGGATGCACTTTCGGGGCATCAACCTAGCCGCGGGGCCATAAATCCCCGCGGCGTTTTTTATGGAAGCACTCTACTCACGCGTAGCATGGGACCGTGATGTGGTATGCATGTTGCGTCACCGATGCTTGACGCGGCACATTCGTCTCGCGTTTGTAAACAACAGCATCAGGAATCGTGAAAATGAAAAGTCTAGTAAGTTTGATGGCAGCAAGCGTTGTCTTTAGCGCGGGCATGGCAATAGCCGCGGAGCAGGATCCAGAAAGTACTTTGCAGAAAATGCAAGGTCGCTGGGAAGTCGTTGCCGGTGTGAATCAGGGTCAAAAGCTGTCTGACGCGGAGCTCGATGGCACCTATGTCACCGTTACGACCAATCGGATCGTGACCTACGACCGTGACGAGCAACAGCGCTACCAAGCCGTGGTGCAAGTGGACGATGGTCAAAAGCCGATTCACATCACGATGACTCCCATTGTAGAAAACGCACCGACAAAGAAGGTGGGGTCTCAAGAATTGCCGACCGCTCCGGCGTCGGCGGGCATCCTTCGCTTCTTGGGCGAGGAGAAATGGGTACTGTGCTACGCGTTGCCTGGTGAAAACCGTCCGACGAAGTTTGACTCGCCTGCTGGGAGCAAGATTTTATTGTTTACACTCGAACGACAAGATTCTGCGCCCCTCTCGCCCGATGACGCTGCCAAATAGGAGCGACGTTCGAGGGAGAATCATTCGTAAGAAAGATTCTACTCGCTCGGCATAGGTCTGACGGATACGACGATCGAATCGGGCACGATTCGACGCACGCTTAGTTCCTGGGGCAAACCTCTCAGGTGGGCACGCGTTTGCCAGCGAAACACGCGACGTTCGTTGGTATTCTCGAATTCGAGCGAAACCACGATTTGATCGGGATTCAATAAGTCGAACGACTGCTCGGAACCCGACAACGTCGTCTCCGCATACGCAGGCTTTGGTTCGTCAATCTGAAGTTCAACGGGCAGGTTTCGATATTCAACCGGCACTACTAGCGTACGCTCGACGGTATCGGTGCGGTAGGCGAATAGAAACCACAGGGTTAGCGCCGCGACGACCGCGACGAGCTTTGTCGTGATATCAGAAACGACATTCGTAGATCGGTGTGATTTCGTATTCTGCTTGTCATCCACGAATGCTTTGAGTCGTTCACGTAGTTCGCTCGGGTCGATGACCTCGATTTCTCCATTGGTTGCGATCGAGATCGTCCCTCTCTCTTCTGAGACAGCGATCGCCATCGCGTCACAGCATTCTGCAAGGCCGAGAGCTGCGGCGTGCCGCGTTCCTCCGTCGACAAGTTTGGCGACACGAGTCGTCAGCGGCAGATGAAGACCCAGCCATGCAAGTCGGTTGCGTTCGATCAGAATTGCGCCGTCGTGGCCTGGTGATTTCGGATGAAAGATGCTGATTAGCAAGTGCTTACTAATTATGGCATCGACGGCAACACCACCACGTAGATGCCGATTGAGGGCTTCACGGCCCGCGATAATCATCAGTGCGCCAATATGCTGGTCCGCCATGATCGCGGCGGCATCACAAATCGCGTCGACCACTTGATCGGACGGCTCGTGCAGCGGGGATCTTCGGAACCATGCCGACGACGTCAATCGTTCGAAACCATGCCGTATGTCATGCTGGAAAATCACGATCATCGCGAGCAGAATTCCCACCAAGCCATAGTGAAATACCATGGTTGTGAGGTAGAGATCAAGCCACCGAGCGAGCAAGAAAAGGCTGGCCAACCCGATAGTTACAATTCCCAGAGACCGGGAGGCGCGATCACGAACCCAAACCAACGTTACGTAAAGCAACACAGCGACAATTGCGACATCCAGCAGGTCTGCAAGACGGAGATGATCGAACAAGTCGTCGAAGATCGCTGGCATGGTCCATCCTTCCGGTTTGATCCGGGGCGATCCGGGGGAATCGGTAATTGGAATTACGACAATCGATCGAAAAGATCTTGCAATCGATCCACATCGACGGGCTTGACCATGTGTTCGTCGAATCCGGATTCAATGGCCAGTTCACGATCGGCCTGTTGACCGAATCCAGTCATGGCGACGAAATAGACGCCACGCATGTCCTCGCGCCGACGTAGTTGATTGGCTAGCTCGTAACCGGTCATTCCAGGCATCGAGATGTCGGAGAAAATCATCTCCGGTCGAAACGTTTCTAATGTCGCGATTGCTTCGGTGCCGCCGTCGACTGCTTGGACTTCGTGTCCCATTTTTTCAAGCAGTCGTCGTAAAACGACTCGTAGCGCACGCTGATCTTCGACAATCAGTATTTTGAATGCGCGTCGGTCGTTGGTGAGGTTACGTGGGATTCCCGCCGTCGTCATTTTTGCTTTCTCGACTGAAGGAATGGTCAGTGTAAAACAACTGCCTTGCCCTAATCCCGCGCTTTCGGCCCACACGCTGCCCCCGTGCATCTCGACCAATGTCTTGACGAGTGTTAAGCCAATTCCAAGGCCCGCAGCGCCGCGTTCCAGCGTGTCATTGACTTGTGAAAAGAGATGAAAGATGTCTTGGAGTCGATCGGGTGCGATGCCAATCCCGTTGTCTCGCACCTCGATGTGCGCTTGCTCGTTGACCTGTCGAACGCTCAAGTTGATTTCGCAGCCTGCGTCACTGTACTTTGCAGAATTGTTCAACAGATTAGAGATCACTTGGGTGATTCGAGCAGGGTCGACATTCACAAACACTTCGTTGTCGGGGCAGTCGACGGTCAATCGCTGGCCGCTTTCGGCAATGAAGGTTGAGGAGGCCTCCACGGCTGCGGCCACGATGGCGGCAAGATCGATCACTTCACGCCGAAGCACAATTTTGCCTCGGCTGATCCGCGACACATCCATGAGATCATCGATCAATCGTACAAGTTGTTCGACTTGACGCGCCATCGTTTGGCGAAGCTCTTCGGTGTCATTGTCAAGTTCGGTCATCCCCATCAGCTGCACCGCATTCTTGATCGGAGCGAGCGGATTACGCAATTCGTGCGCGAGCGTTGCGAGAAACTCATTTTTTCGGCGATCCGATTCGGACAGCGCCGCCATATTGATGCGCAGCTGTTCGGCCAATTCACGTTGCTCGGTAACGTCGGTGTTGGTACCAAAAATCCGGACGGCATCGCCACTTTCGTTGCGAATCACCTTCATGCGAGAGAGGAACCAACGATATTGACCATCACTTCGTCGCAAGGGAAACGTGTCTTCCCAGTCTCGGTTGTCGCGAACATGTTGGCTGAACTTCTCGATCACGCGTGTCGCATGTTCGGGGTGATGGACCGCGTGCCAGCCCAACCCTTTCATTTGCTCCAACGTGGTGCCAGTGTAGTCATACCAATTTTGGTTGAACCAGTGAACTTGCCCGTCGGTCCCAGCATCCGCGATCCACGCGAGTTGCGGGATATTGTCGGCGAGCAATCGGAATTGTGCCTCCGCCTCGCGCAGTTGGCCCTCCATTCGCTTGCGATCGGTGATATCGGCGACGGTGCCGTCAAAACTGGTTAAGCGTCCGCTCACACGGTTGCCGCGGCCCTTCGCATAGACCCAATGAACGGTGTCATCGGGGTGAACGACCCGATACTCAATGGCATAGGGGGTGGGATCTTGGGGCCGAAGCGTCGCCGCGATCGCATCTTCAACTCGCCCGCGATCATCAACATGCAGGCACGCGATCGCTTGGTCATACGTGATGTGGTCTGAAGTGATCCCAAAGATAGTCTTGAAACGCTGATCCCCGTGGATGCTTAATGTGTTCGGGTCGATCTGCCACGTCCCCAGTTCCGCGGAGTCCAGCGCGAGACGGAGTTGATCGTCTCGTTGTCGTAGTCGTAGTTCAAACTGCTTGCGATCGATGAATTGGGCGATGCCATCGGCCAGCGGTTCGAGTTGCTTCAATGTTTCCTGGGCGATCGTGTGTCGGGCAAACATCGCCAACACACCCACGACACGCCGTTCGATCATCAGCGGAAAGCCGGCAAAGGCCTGCATGCCCTCTCGCTCTGCCCAATCGCTGTCGCTGACCTCGGGATCCGTTTGCACCGAATTGGATAGGTGTGGGGCTCGCTTGCTCGCGATACGCCCGATTTTGAACTGTCCCACCGGCACGCGGCTATGGGCCCCATCGAGATGCGTGTAAATGCCCGCGCTGGCTTGCAATTCGAGAGTCTGCATGTCGTTCTCGATCGTCCAAATCCTGACGAATGCCATGTCCAGATGATCGACAATCGTTTGGCAGATGTCCTGTAGTGCCGCCGAAGTCGTACTCGTTTTCGCCATTGCCGAGCTGAGATCCGCCCTCAACGCCACCAGACGAAGTTGCTCGGCGATCACTTCTTCGTCTCGTTTCCGTTCGCTGATATCGCGAAAAACGAGGACGCAGCCAATCAGCTCGCCACGGCCATCTCGAATTGGTGCCGCACTGTCGTCGATGGGTGTTTCGGTTCCATCGCGAGCTATTAAGATCGTGTGATTCGCTAAACCGACCACCACACCTTCATTGAGCGCCCGGAATGCCGGATTCTCTACCGGTTGACGCGTCGTTTCGTTCACGATGTTGAACACTTCGGACAACGAGTGATCCAGAGCCTCGGGCATTGTCCAGCCCGTGAGCGACTCTGCGACGAAGTTCATACTTGTGACAAGACCGTCGGTGTCCGTCACGATGACCGCGTCGCCGATGCTCGCTAGAGTGACTCGCAACCGTTCACGTTCGGTCTGGATAGATTCAGACGATCGTTCCGCACGCCTGCGATTTTTGCCGATTAAGTAGAACGTTGCCCCGACGAGCGACAATGCCACGAGGCTTGTCAGAAGCGATGTCCAAAGACCGCTTTGGTAGGATTGGCGTTCGACCTTCTCTCGAGTCTCGAACAGCTTTGTTTCCTCCTGGCGCATCTCGCTGACGACATCGCGGATCGAGTCCATGGTCCGCTTACCGCGATTGGTGTTGACGATTTCTTGAGCAGCCTCAATCCCTCCAGTGCGTCGGGCGGCAATGGATTCTCGCAGTTCAGCAATCTTCACGCTTACGAGCGTTCGTAGTTTCGACAACGACTCGAGTTGCTTTGGGTTGGTCGCGACGCGTGTCGACAACTCCTTCAAAACGAGATCGAGTCGCCGGACTCCATCGTCGAAGGGCTCCAGGTAGTCTTCGCGTCCCGTGATTAAAAATCCTCGCTGGCCCGTTTCGGCGTCCTTGGCGAACGACTCCGTTTTTTCGAGCAACATCAAGACATCGTGTGTCTGTTTGACGAGCGAGTGGTTGCGGTGAAGTTGCTGGAACCCTCGCAGGGTGATTACCGCGGTCAGGACAAGCAATATGATGACCGAGACCACAGCCGCGGTTTCTGAGATTCGATTTTTTCGCGAGGGCGATGTGGTGTTTTCCATAAGACCGTTCTCGTCGTTCGTAACCCACGTCACGATCGACTCGGGTTGCAATCGGAATTGGCCGCTCGCGATGTGGTGATACTTCTCAACGCATGGACGTACGCCAACTTGTCGATCACTCTTGGCGATAATCTCTCGGGAAGCAATGGCGCCAGCCCCAAATCGAAGTTGTATTCGCTAACCTCCACCACAATCGCGAGCACCGCGGCGACAAGCTTCTTGGGATCGGCACTAGACGATATGTCGAGCTGATGTCGACCAATGTCATTGGCCGTGGTGGCAATCGCCATCACGTCCAAATAGACGTTCACCGTTTCCGCAAAGTCTTCCCACGGATGCATCGTCGCATAAGCACTGACAAAACCGTTCGCCCAGTCGGCCGGAGGTCCCTGGTCGTAGTGACGTTGAAGACAAGCGTTGTAATCAAGACTATTCGGGTCACCGAACAATTGACGGTACCGATCGCCAGCGACCGGCGTTGCCCACGCCCAATCGATATAGTGACCCGCCTCATGCCGCATGTGACCGACGAGCGTTCGTTGAGGTTCTCGCAATTGAACTCGAATGCGCTCCCGATGCACGCTATCGGCTTCGGCCATGTTGATGGTGATGACTCCATCTCGATGTCCCGTGACGACATCCCGAGTTTCGCCGTTAGTGCCTGTCGTGGCCTCCAGCATTTCGAAGCGGAGCGGGTGCGTACTGGCGACGTCGTCCACGAACGGAGGCAAACGCAGTTCTTCGAGTTGCACCAACAATCGCCGCTTGGCGGTCTCCATCGCCACCCATCGGCGAATGCTATCGGGACCGCTCAGTGTCGGCACGATGCTGGTAAAGTTGCACCACTTGCAAAGGATCCTAGGTGCCACATTAAAAGATTGACAAGCGCCAGAATCGCGATTCACGCACGGGTAAACGGCGGCCGCGCAGCGATCACATGTCTGCACTTGGCCGGCGCTGGACAAGCTGGTGAGGTTTCCACATGCCGTACAGCTCCCCAACACCGCCCCACAGGCGATGCAATTGAAGTTATTGAAAAAGATTCGATTGCCGCATCGGCATTGACCTGTTTTCATAAGAACGCTATCTGGGGAACCCTCGTCTTGGCGGGCGAACAAGCAATCAGGTCTGTGCGGGCCAACACGCGAGAAAGTGGCGACTTCTCATGAAAATCGCCCGATGAAGCGCATCAGGTAATCGCTAAGGACCCGTATAAGCAAACGACGTTCCATTGTCCGGTCTAGGGAAGTGGTTGCAATTGCATGTTGCGCAGCCGAACTTCCGTTTTACCTCCGCTGTGCAGCTGAAACGCAATGATGCCTCGCAAGGCTCCTTTGGGGTCATCCAGATCCACGCACGGTTGACCATTGATTAAAGTACGGATTCGATGGCCATCGGCGATGATTTCGTAACGATTCCACTCGCCGGGTTTGACATGTGCCTCGCCGGATTGGTCCCAAAGCAACGCTCGGCCATGTTCTTCGTATAGCTTGCCCCACCAGCCTTGCCCAACGTCGGCTTGGTAGCCATGGACCTCCCCGTCGATCGCCTTGCTGCGAAACTGGATACCGCTGTTCCCCGCGTTGTCGACGAGCTTGATTTCCAATGTCAAATGGAAGTTCTCGACGGCCAGATGGCTTACAATCCATTCGTTGCGTTTCAGACCGTCGGTCCGCCCCACAAGATCACCGTTTTCGACGGTCCATAGCCCTTCGGCCCCAGTCCAGCCGCTTAAATCGGTCCCATTGAAGAGCGTCATCGCGTTGGTGCTGGTCGCCAACATCGGTGTTTGTTGCGTAGCGCGAAGATACGCAACTAACGATCGGATTTGGTGTTCGCTGAATTGCTTTAGTTGGTCCTCGGGCATCATCGATTTTTCCGATTCGACACGTTCCTCGATTTCCGCTTTTGGAATCGTCACTTGAGCGTCGGTGGTTTGCAGCGTGAGCGATTTTTCGTTTTCAGCGACGACCAAGCCGTTGACCACGCGACCGTCTTCGGTCAACACCACGGTCGGCCGATACTCTTTCGCCATCACACTACTCGGATCGACAATGTTGCTAAGCAAGTAATCAAGATTGGAGCGATTGGATCCGGTCAAATCGGGACCAATCTTGAAGCCGACTCCGTAAAGCTGATGGCACTTCATGCACGTGTCGGCGAAAACCGACCGTCCGAGTTCCATGTCGGGCTGTGGGTGTTCGGTCGACTCCACCAAAGATTTGTAGTGCGTCATCAATGCCAGCTTGTCCGCAGGCGATTGACGCACACTCCCCCAAACCTGTTCAATTTTTTCATCAATCTCCTTGCTCTTGAGGAACTGGAGCTGAGTGATCAGGTCGGCGGTTAGGTCAGTCCCCGCGATATCACGGGACTCGATCGCACCCAATAACGCGATTCCAGTTTGGGCTCGCGAGCAAAGCGTGCCCAACGCCATCCGTCGCTGGGCCGGCGACAATTCCGAATAGCACGACAAAATCGCGCCGGCAATCGATGGATCGTCATACTGAGCCAGCCCGCGGATCGCTGCTTCCTTCAGTGGTGCGGCATCGTCGAGCAGCGACTTGAGCGTGGGTAAGAGGCCGGTATCCTTTGCATCGACCAGCGACTGCAGCGCGACTAGCCGTTGATCGCCGTCGATGGACTTGTCGGCAATTCGCAATCGCATGGCGTTCATCGCGTCAGTGTCACCGAACGTAACGCCCAGTGCGATTGATTGCAGGCGAATGTTGCTGTCGTCGCTGTTCAGCAGTAATCGCGATACTTCCGACCATTGCGGGGGAGCGTCCACCGTCCTTTGGCCTCGCAGGGCGGAGCGTATCGCAGCCAAGTACGAGGTCTGTGTTTCCACCGTTTTCGCGTCGCGTAGTCCTTGAACGAGGATCGCGAGCGCCGATTGGTCACCGCCACTACCGATGCGACGCAGCATCAGTTCACGCAGCAATGGGATTCGTTCCCCAGCCGATATGGCCCAGGCCAGCGCCCGAGTCGGATCGGTATCGGCCAGAGGTTCGGCGGCATACCAATACATCAGTGGTAAATTGTGATCGTTCGCGTCCTCGGCGTGTCGTGTCAGCGATTCGAGTAATTCCCAGCGCGAGTCGCGAGGCACCTGCTGCGCCGCCGAAGCCAAATAGAGTCGCACGATGGGTGACGAATCGGATTCGGCCAAGCGAACAAAATCGGAGATTCGCTGTGTTGATGGCTCTTTGCCGGCCGACTCCATCGCTAGCTGCACCGCCCAGCCGCGCACGTAAGGGCTGGCGTCAGCCCACGTCTTTTCCAAAAGTGGTGAGTCCAATGAGCCGGTGACGTGCAATGCCCACATCGCTCGAAGTCGTCGCGTGTCGTCGGCATGAGTGGTGGCGATTTCTCGCAGCCTCTGGATAGCATTGGAGGCGATAGATCCGTGGGCCGCACGTTCTTGCAGCACACGCCGGCCGTGCCGAACATACCAGTCGTTGGTATGCAGAACCAATTCGGCGATTTGCAAATCCGTCGCTTGCTTTAAGTCAATCGTAGGCGTCACGAAACCTCCGTCACCGAAGCTGATTTTATAAATGCGTCCGTTGCTACGATCATGCAACCCTACCTCGGTACGATGGCATGCTTGCATGTCGTACCAATCGATCATCCACGCATTTCCATCGGGCCCGTACCGCAAGTTCAAAATTTGGGAAGCATTGTCGCCTGTGAGCAGAAAGTCGGGGCCGTGTGATCCGACGTACCCCGAGCCGTTCGGTTTGAGTACATCGATGTTCAAGCGTTGTCCATGAATGTTGTTCATGAAAATCTGGTTTCGATATTGGGCTGGCCAGCGATCACCGAGATAAATCATCGCCCCGGAGTGCGCGTGACCACCCCCAGCAGAATCCGACTTACTATTTCCACCATGGGGATTCGCTCCGAGATAATGCAAGTGATCGGCGATCGTGACAATGTCTCGATATGTATGCGGATTGAAATGTTGTCCGCCCTGGCGTTGGTATCGGGCTCCTTGAATGATGTGATACAAATGTGGGATCACGCATGCGGTGATGAACGCTTGTCCGTGATCATTGAAATCGACGCCCCACGGGTTGCTCGTTCCGTGCGCAAACACGTCAAACTCGTGACGGGTCGGGTGGTAGCGCCAAACGGCACAATTCAAAGGGACGCGTTTTTCGTCGGGCACGCCGGGCTTACCGACTCGAGAATGGGTAAACACGCCATGGCAACCATACAACCATCCATCGGGTCCCCAAATGAACGTGTTCAACGTTTCGTGTGTGTCTTGCAAGCCCCAGCCGTCGAGCAAAACCTCCGGCTTGCCGTCCGGAACGTCATCACCGTTTCGGTCGGGAATGAATAACAGATACGGCGCCGCGCCGACCCAAACACCGCCGAAACCCACTTCAAGGCCGCTGACGAGATTCAATCCTTCGGCAAAGACCGTTCGTTTGTCGAGAGACCCATCTCCGTCGGTATCTTCGAAAATCAGAATACGATCGCGGCCAGTATCGCCCTTGGCACGAACCGGGTACTCGTACGCTTCGGCAACCCAAACTCGACCGCGATCATCAATCGCCATGGCGATGGGTTGTTTGACATCGGGCTCCGATGCGCCGACCGCCACCTTGAATCCTTCGGGCACCTTCATCGCTTGGGCAGCACTTGCCGCATTCAAACCCGAGTGTGGATATTCATCTGGCGACAGGGCCAGCATGGTCGGTGTCACGGCCCCAGGACGCGTCTCATGCAGACGGAAGTGATCGAAGTTCAAATGACCCCAGCCGCCGGTGCTTTCATCGACCAATCGAATCATGATCTCTTTGCCTAGATGGCCACGCAGGTCGACGACAACGGACCGCATCGTTTCGCTATTCGTTCCCCAGACCTTGTAGAACACATTGCCCGACTCTTTACGGACCAATTCGACTCGCGTCCGTTCGCTGTCACCGCCGTTGGTCAAGAACGTCGCGTAGGGATGTGACACCACAAACGGCTCCGACGTGAGTGTGCCGGTTCCACCGTCGTTGACTCGCTCGTAGCCACCAATCCAGTAGTCGCCCGCATGCCCGCTACGCATGTCCTCACGACGTTTCGAAACAATGTCACCCCGGATAGGTTGCCCCTCGAACGCATTGCCCGTTGCATTCCAATCGGCCAGCGATCCCGTCTCGAAGTCCAAGTTCAACTCTCGATCGTCGATCGATTTCGGCTTTACGCTTGAGCCGCCGACGGTGTTGCCAGGTGTCGCTGAAGTTCCTGCGACGTACTTTCCGTCGGCAAGTTTGACTCGCACGTAGTCGAGGGCAAACATGTAAGCCTTCTTGGCCTGGGAGTTTGTGCCCACGATTTGTGCGGACAACGTGTGTTTTCCAGACGCAGCTTTTTGTTTTGGAAAGGATAAAACACCCGTCGTCGTGACGTCTGTACCGTAGCAGTCAACAGGGGCCCCGAGTGGCTGGTCGTCGAGCGAGAGTTGGACGATGCCATAGTCTCGGGCGCAGGTCAAAACCACCTCGATATCCACCTCGCCGCCGAACTCGGGCAACTCGACCGTCAACTTGTCTCCCACACGAGCGCCCGTCCACCATAGTTGTGAGTTGCCGCTCCATTTGTCTTTGGCGAAGTTACCCATCGCTTGTGGTTTCGCCTGTCCTGCCGACACGGTTGCTTTGGCGTTTTCGCCCTCGATCGCACCCGTCACTTTTCCCGTGGCGCCGTCAATCGCTGACTTGGGGCCACGCAACGCTTTCGCGTTTTCAACGACGGTGAGATTTTCTCCCTCGTAAATCTTTGGCTGGGCAGCGAGCCATTCTTCCTTCGTCACCGACTTGGATATGTGCTTCAGTACGTGAGCCCCCTTCATCCCGCCGACCACAATGTCGGGCAGCCCATCGTTGTTGAGATCGGTCACGGTAAGTTGCCGACCGATTCCGGCTTCACCGTCCACTTGATACGGAATCCAATCCACGCCATCTCGATTCCGAGCGAGCTTGAACCAGTAAATAACGGCGCCGGCGTCCCACATGGGACTCTGTTTGTGATGCGACCAGTACGTTTTTCCCGTGACGATGTCCTTGAGACCGTCTCCATCCATGTCAACAAGATTGAGCGAGTGTAGTTCACTAAACAACACTCCGTATTTGTTGTCCGACGGATGCTCGCCCATGATCAAGTGGTGCTTGAACGTGACTTCATCGCCACTCTTAACCTGCTCGTACCAACCCAACCCAAAGTCGTGAGCCGCGTGGCTGGTGATCACGTCGTTGTCGCCATCACCGTCCACATCGTAGGCGTACATTTCTGCGCCGCCATAGCCGTTGCTGAAGGAAACCTCGTGATGTTTCCAACGTGTCTTGTCAGCGCTGCTGAGTGGCTGTTCAAACCAGCCACCGGCGTGAAGGATGTCCATCCGGCCATCCCCGTTGACATCGCCGATCCCGAGTCCATGACCAAATTTGGTGGCTGCAATCTGTTCGGAGACGGGGTGAAAGTCCCAAGTGCCCCATGAGTCCGTCGCCTCGAATGTGGCGAATCCAAAGAACCCGTCACGAGTGCAAACCAGTTCCGGTTGCTCGTCGCCAAACATATCGACGAACTGAGGTGATTCGTTCGACACCCAATCGATGACTTGGTGTTTTTCCCAATGTGACGAGACGTCGGATTGAGGGTTCTGGTAAACGTACGCCGGTGTACCTGGGAAACCAACGACCAAGACGTCATTCCATCCATCGCCGTTGAAGTCGTAGATCCATGAGAAGAAGTTGTTGGCGTAGCCATTGACGTTCTGCGGAACCGGTTTGTAGATCTCACGTTTCACGCTGAAATCGGGGCCGGCGTACCAGTAGGGACCAGAAACCACATCCATGACCCCGTCTCGGTTCAAATCACCGGCGCCTGCGCCTTCGGAAAAGTAGACATCGGTGAGCCGCTGGGAATCAAAACTGTGTCGAGCGAAATCCTCCGCCGCCGCGGTGCTGCATAACAAGAAAACTGCAAAGCTTCTGAGGAGCCCGTTCATGGTAGATCTCATTCTGCCGAAGTGCTTTTGAAGGGGGAGGGTGCCGATATAATCGTCGTCGATACGGTACCTGTCCAAACGGTTGAAATCAAAGCGCCGCCACGTCGGTCCGTGGCCGTGACGTACCGCCAGGATAGCCCAAAACGAGTCGTGGGGATAACTCGAGCCTCGAAAACGTTTGGTTCGGCGCACTGTTTGCCGACTACGCTTGATCATGAAACGCAGCAATTCTCGTTTGCACGGAAACGCTCCCGATTCGGCAAAGTCGGCCCTGATGATCGTCGACATGATCAACGACCTGGAGTTCGATGGCGGTGACCAGCTCTTCGAATTTGCCAATGTGGTCGCCAGCAACCTACGTCGATTGGCTGATCGGTTCCGTAGTGCGGATTTGCCCGTGATCTACGCGAACGATAACTTCGGAAAATGGCAGTCAAATTTCCACGTCCAGGTCGACCATTGTCTCAGCAACGACGTGCGTGGCCGGTCGGTGGTCAAGCAATTGGTGCCACAGGATTCCGACTACTTTGTGCTGAAACCCAAGCACTCCGCGTTCTACGCGACCACGGTTGACGTGCTGCTGGACTATCTTGGAATTGAGACCATTGTCATTACCGGGATGGCCACAGATATTTGCGTCCTATTCTCCGCCAACGACGCTTTACATGCGAGACCTTTCGCTCTCCATACCCCGAGATTGTGTCGCCGCCAACTCAGAGCGTCGCTCGACGGAAGCATTAAAGCTGATACAGCGAGTTCTCAAGGCCGATATTCGTAAGTCAACGAGCTTGGTGATTGATGAGCTCAAATGGAAATGAGCGCATCGGTTCGTCACCTTCTCGTTACATCTACGTGGCGTCGTCTAGGTCACTTTCGGGAGGTCCGTAAATGCGCGTGCCATTTGCTGCAAACCGACCACCATGGACTGGGCAATCCCAGGTTTTCTCCACGGGATTCCAGCTCAGTGTTCCGCCCATGTGAGTGCAGATAGGGCTCCGCTGGTGCAACTTTCCCGAGTCGTCACGGCACACCGCAACGTGTTTGCCATCGATCGTGCCTATGGCACCTTCACCAGGTTCCAGCTGATCCACATCGACTGGTTCGGCAGGCAAAACACGCTGGGCGTAACTCTTGACGGCAGAGGTCTGTTCCGAAACGACATGAAGTACCGAGCTGAGTTTGGCTCGCGAAGGCGATAGCACTGACTCCAGGGGATGCGGCTTGCCATCCACTAGATCAGCGATCATCGATCCGGCGGCCGTACCCAGCGTCAGCCCCACCCCGCTGAGTCCCGTGGCGATCCAAACATTTTCTGTTTCTGTCAGCTTACCGATAAATGGCAATCCATCGGTCGGCTCGAATAGTTCGGCGCTCCAGCGAGTAATGATTTCCTTGACGTCAAAGCGTTCTCTTGCCCAGGCTTCCAGTTGATTCATCGCGGCTCGTTCGTCGCCGTCGCCAGTGCGATGGTCTCGACCACCAACCAAAACGACTCGACCATCAACAGTGCCGCGACGCACATAGTAGTACGGTTCTGAATCGTCCCAAAAAAGTGCGTCCGGCAAGGGCGAATGCACCTCGGCGGCGATGACATAAGACTGGTAAGCGGGGGTTTGTAGATACAGTCGCTGAACATGGGTGAAGTTACAGTGAACCGCGACGATCACTTGATCGAAAGATATTTCGCCATGGGAGGTCGCCAGCGATTTCGGATGTTTCTCCGTCGGGCCGCTTACCAGAGTATGCTCAAAAATCTGCCCCCCGTGTTCGACAACTAACGAAGCCAATTGTTGCACATACGCGAGACAGTCGATCCGAGCCATGCCATCGATTCGATAACCACCAACACCCCGTGCAATTGGAAGGTCGTCAACCCAAGTAACCTCCAGCCCAATCCTACTGGCATCGTCGCTATCACGCCGCAGCGATCGTAGATGACCCTCGTTTTCGGTGTAATAATATGCGGGAACATGTGCGAATGCACAACGATTGTTCGCAAGTTGCTCGATCGATCGAATCGCAGCAAGACGCATCTCGGTATAAACGCGAGCGTTGTCCTCTCCAAGTTGAGCGACCAGCCGCTGGGGACCCATTTCCGGGTGAGCGTCCAGATGTCCGCTGCTGCCTCCCGTCGTGCCCGCACCAATCACATTGGCTTCGCAGACAATCGCATTGTGGCCGCGCTGCAGCAAATCCAACGCGATACTCAAGCCGGTGATGCCGCCACCAATGACCAGCACCTCCGTCCGCTGCGGCCCTTGCAGTGTCGGATAGTTCTTCCGAAGCGGATGGCGGCGTAACCAATAAGATTGATGAATTGACAGCGGCTCAATTTGAAATTCACTCATTGGTGGATGCCTCCGCTACCATTCTGGGCAGCCTTTTTAGTGACATGTTTCGAGAGTTGCGTCGACATGATCAAACGAGAGGCGAGCGTCAATAGCTGAGTCCTCTCAAAAAAGAACCTAGTTTAAGTCGTTGCAGTGACTCAGTCTCGATGCTTGTACCCATAAGCATGACGGATATAACGACGGTCTGACTCGTAATCGCCGTCATAGTCCGTGCGTAACTTCTTGTCCAAATCGTCATTCCATTGCGGGTAATCAGACTGGTAGCGACGCTGGGCGGCGTAGCCAAACCGAAATGCTTGCTCACGATTCTCGAATGCGTTGTCCGAACCAGCCATTTGTTTGACTGTGTCGTCAACGTCTTGGTCCATGTCACGAGCCGTGTCGGAGCCGAAATCCGATTTCGTTTGCTCCCAATCGTTCGCGAATGCCTTCTTAATTCGTTCCCAAGTGCTTAGGTCATCGTCCGTGTAAAATCCTGTCTTGCTCATTTTTCTAGTCCGGTGGCAAAGTGTTGCGATTCCAACAAAAGAGATTGGACGCATCCATATGGGCGAATTCTGTGCCACAGTCATGAGCCACGCAGATGTCGATCCAGGAATTTAGACGA
Organism: Pirellulaceae bacterium; assembly: GCA_041741195.1. GTDB lineage: Bacteria > Planctomycetota > Planctomycetia > Pirellulales > Pirellulaceae > JBBSJZ01. Next base: position 69,125 of record JBGSKM010000017.1, on the reverse strand, counting down.
GGCGAGTATCCTTGAATCTCGCTGGGCTGCAAGACTCTCGTCTATGGGAAATCGAGTTGGCCTCCAAGGCGGACTTACGCGGAAACTAATTCGATCGGATCAAGTCGAAAAGTCCTATCTTCGAATAACAGATTCGTTGCCAACGGGAATTGGTGCGATCGACTTTCCATAAAGTGCATCAAGTAACCGGCTGTGTTCGGGAACACGACCAAGTCGCCTCGTTGAATCCCGCGAGGGAACCGCAGTCGACGTAGCGACAGCAACTCAGCCTCGGCGCAGTACGCTCCGACCAAATATCCCGCGACGTCCGTTGGGGGCTCCTTGTCGTGCAAGTCGAGACACAGTGGCGCTGCCGTCCGTCGCACCAAAATCGGATCGACCAAGAAGTCATCGCTGGTCGTTCGGCACTGTGTCCGGTTCATCGATAATCCGATCAACCAATCGCCATCGGCGTTCTGCTTGCGAAACTCAACGCGAGCTACGGTCATGCCGCAACCATCCATCAGACTGCGGCCCGGTTCACAACGAAGTTGGACTTTCTCGCGAGTGAGACGACGGGCAACGGTTTCACCATCGATCCTGGCGTCAAGAACTTTGGCAAACCAATCGCCGCGAGTCGGAGATTGAAAATACGGATAGGAGCGGGGATGACCTACGATCGCGTCGTCACCCGCCTGCAAACCGATTCCATGGTTGCGATAGGTGATTGGCGGTCGCTTGCCGAGCAAGGCAGCATGAAGCTCTTGCCAGAAGATTGTCCACTGCGAACCGTCATCGAGATAGCTGATCGGAAAGCCCCCGCCCATGTCAAGAAAACTCACCGTGTGCCCATGGTCGCGAAGCAAGCGAACCCAATCAAGACTCTGCTGGATCGCGTCCACACGTTGGTTCTCATCGTATCCATCCAAATGAAAATGAATGCCCTGGATATTGACGGGTAAGGCTACGAGTTCCGCAGTCAGCGATGAGTCCCGCTGGACGTCGAAGCCGAACCGCGTCAGCAGTTTTGCCCCACGATGTAGGAATCCGCCGAGACGAATGGCCGCATTTACCGTCGACGACTCCGACGCGGCGATGCTACTTGCTGCGAGTAACTCATCGCGATTGTCGATCGCTACACAGACCCCTTGGTCCACGCATCGCCTCAACAGAGCTTCGCTTTTGATCGCCGCCGTGCAAATCAGTTTCGCCGGCGAAACGCCCCGCTCCAGGCACTGAGCAAGTTCGTTTTCGCTCGCCGTGTCGACGCCGATCCCCAGCGAGATGGCTTCGTCAACAAAGGAGAGGCACTTGTTTGATTTGCGTGCGAAAAACACATCAAAATCGACATCACGTGAACCAGCGACCTTCAGTAGCTCGCCGACGTTTCGCCTCATAGGAGATGTCGCGATTAAATTCAGGGGTGAGCCATGTTGGTCGATCAACGTGTGCAGGAGGCCCTCTTGAATCACGTCAATCATCCATGATTCGAGCCGCCCGCTCAGCGGAAACTCGCCCTCACAGAACTGGCGAAACGTCGGTGGGGATCCCACTTTGTCCGATAGCGTTGATCGGTCGGTCGGGTCGAGGAGGATTGGTTGATACATTCCGAGGCTTGGAATTCAATTGTTTCGAAACGGATTGTGCCCAGCACTCAATGTGCTGGTGCAAAGTTCGCGACAGCGTGTCGTTGCCAATCACCCAGCCTTCGGTCGCGCGACCGAAGACGTACAGACCGCTGTGCGGGCCCGACGCTTGTCCGCTGCCGTCAACTCGAATGGCTCCCGTGGGATCGTGCAATTGCACGTGTTTGTTTTGGATCAGCCCAGCGATTGGCCCGTCCGACGCCGGTTGGTGTGGTGCAGCCATGATCGCATCAACAACATGATCGTATTGGTTGTGATCGTTTCTGTCGTCGTGAGCGCCGGTCGTCAAACCGAACGACACTATACCTTCGCGAGCCAACCGCAACATGCGGGCGACTGATTCGGCGGGTGGACCAAAAGCGATACGTTCCATCTCTCTGGACACGTTATCAAAACTGGCCCAGTGCTGCTCGGCCAGCCCTCCATGACTCAGCAGCGTCACCATCGGATGATAGAGTCGCCGCCAAGTTTCACCCAGCGCGAATGCGACATCTTTTGGACGGCGTCCCGTGGAAACGGCGAGAGAGGTTAGCATCGCACGTTTGGCACTCGCGGCGTCCATTTTGTACCGAGACCAACCGCGAAACCAATCGTCGACTTGACGCGATGTCGTCGGGCGACCCGATCGGGATACCAGATCCGCAGCCGCCTTAGTGATGGCTGGCCAAACATCGTTGATGAAATCCAGCGATCCTCGTTTCGTCAATAAGCGTCTTAAATCCTCACGTGATCGATCCCAAAAAGTATCACTGATCGGCTCAACAAACTCACTCGGTTTTGCCAGAGCCGGACGACCCGAGCGACTTCGAATGTCGATGCGCGAAGGTTCCTTTCCACTGGAAACATAGGGCGGAAGCAACTCCTTGCCACGACGAAAGTCGCTTAAAAAACGGCCGCCACGACCTTCGGTTAATGTCAGAGTCGCATCGATTGCCGTCAACGCAAATCCGCGAATCAACACCCTCGAGCCCGCAGGAAGGTTTCTTTCGGACAACGCCGCTTGCGACGCCGTCGCGTATGCAAAGTGAACGTTTTCTCCTCGCCCGGTCTCAACTGCGGGTCGCAGCCCCTCGTGGCCCGTGGTCAGCACAACCACATCATGAACCGATGTCCGATCGTCCGTTCGAATTTGCCAACGATTGGATGATGGCACAATCTGCTCGACAGCCGCGGCCACCAACTCGAACGATTCTGCAGCTCGCAGGCGAAGTGCGATCCGTTCATAGCACTCGCTCAGATACTCGCCCACAATCGCGCGGGGTATGTAGCGATGCGACTGCGAGTGTTGTGGATAACGTTGTCGCAACCATCCGATCAATGACGCTGCGCGATCCGTTTGGTCGCAGCTAGTCAACTTCCAAAAATCGATCTGTTGCGTCGCAAAATTCATTCGCAACACGGGCGATTGAGTCGGATCGTAAACCGCCCCCGCCCCCGGATAAGATGATGGCTCAAAGACCGTCAACCGCACTCGACCAAGTTGGTGGGGCGAAAGATGACGCGTTATCGCCTCCAAGCATTGAAGTCCACGCGGTCCACAGCCCACGATCGCGATTTGCAATACTTCCTTTTGCCTCTCACCCGAATCAATACTGCTAACGGTCGATGTTGTCATGCTGGCACCTTGGATGAACGGAGATCGCTTTGCTGGTTCACCAGTTGCTGTAGTGTGGTGGAGTCGCACCCGAGAGACTGGAGCACCCACTGGTCATTGAAAATGTTTTCTAGATAGCGCGTCCCTGAATCGTGCAGGACTGCAACACAACGGCTGCCTTCAAGTTCCGCCTGCAGACGCGCGATAGTCATCAGTACCCCGCCGGCTGATCCACCGACGAGCATGGCTTCTCGCTGGGCAGCGCGCCGGCATCCGATGACACAATCCAAATCGCTGACGCGAACGACGCCATCGAAGGATTGTCCGATCGCAAGACGGGGGACCTTGCCCGCTCCCAACCCAGGAATCATGCGAGGTCCTGGAGAGCCTCCAAACAACACGCTGCCGATCGAATCGACAGCGATCACTCGGACATCGCGACCGTGACGCCGAAGATAATCACGACACCCCTGAGCCGTTCCCGTGCTGCTTGTCGCAACCACGAGAACATCGAAGCGGCCACCGGTGACTTGGTCGATCTCTCGAATGGTGCCTCGATCGTGGGATGTGGGATTTTCGGCACTGGCATATTGGTTTGGCCAATAACTTTCCGGGTATTCCTCAAGCAACTGGCAGACGCGGGCAATTCGTGCTGCCAGGAAGTCTCCATCAACGGGACGAGTGACCAAGTCAATTTGGCCACCGAGCGCGCGGATGATCGCCAGGTTTTGCTGTTGAGCGCGTGGGTCCACGACACAGATGAACTTCAATCCATGGTAGCGACACGCTTGGGCCAAACCGATGCCCATGTTGCCCGATGACGACTCGATGATCGTCGATCCGGCGTGGATCTCGCCTCGCTTCAACGCCTGTTGGACCATCCGCTTGGCCGGCCGATCCTTGGCGCTGCCACCCGGATTAGATGCTTCGAACTTAACCAACAGCTCGACTCGTCGGTTGTCGAGAAAACGTTCCATTCGCACAAGCGGTGTCCCGCCGACCGCGTCGAGTACACCGCGGGCAATGAATGGTTGAACTGGTTGCATAAGCCTCGCCTTGATTCGAAAGATGCGAGACCGTGTTCAAGCAAGCGTTGTGCCAAATCATGTGATCCCCTCGGGCGGCCACCCCTCCCGTGCATGTGTCGCGACGCACTTGACCGGTAATTATCTGACTAGTAAAATATCGTTTAGTGAAGTTTCGTCGTGCTCGGCGAACCCCCCTGCATCGATGACAATCCATGAAGCTCCAGCACGAATTGAAGCGACCGATCCCCTACGCGTCGCCACAGCAGGAAGCGCTGGCGAATTTGTTGCGAGTTGGTGACCAGCTTGATAACCGCTTGTCACGATTGTTTCGCGAGCATGGATTGACGTTGTCGCGATTCAATGTCTTGCGCAGTCTGTTGATTGCCGATCGGCCGTTGACCTGTGGCGAAATCGGTGAACGCATGATTCAGTTGGTGCCAGCGATCACGTCGCTGGTCGACCACTTAGAAACGCAGGGCATGGTCGAGCGGGAGCGATGCAGCGAAGATCGCCGTGTCGTCCATGTTCAAATCACCAAACGCGGCCGTGAGGTTGCCGAGGGTCTAAAACTACCACTCACCGATTTAGAAAACACACTGCTGGGCAAACTGACCCGCGCCGAGCTCAAGACGTTGATCGGGTTACTGGAGAAGACACGTGTCTCCATCACCGAAAGCAAGGAATCCGTATGAGTTTGCTGAAGCACGGCCAGTCGCATGCGTTTTTGCTGGTAGCGGTCCTATTTGTCGGATGCGGCAAATCCTCTTCGGGACCTGCAGCGATGCCGATACCCACGGTGACCGTTGCCACGCCGATTACCAAGCGAACGGTCCAGTGGGATGCGTACACGGGTCGACTCGAAGCGGTCAATTTGGTCGAGATTCGTGCTCGCGTAAGCGGCTATTTGCAATCGATACACTTCGACGAGGGGCAAATCGTCGACGTGAATGATTTATTGTTCGTCATTGACCCTCGTCCGTTCCAGGCGGAATTAAATGCGGCAAAAGCAACTATGCAGCAATCTCAATCAAAGTTGAAACAGTCCGAAGCGATGCTCGACGAGGCGAAAGCTCGTTCGTTGCAGGCGGACGCTCAATTGAATCTAACCGACATGCGTTTCAAGCGGGCAAAGCAACTGAATCAACGAAACGCAAGTTCGCAAGAGGAAGTGGATGAACGGGAGGCAGAGTACTTGCAGGCCAAGGCCGACATCGAAGGCGCCAAAGCGGGTATCAGTTCAGCCGAAGCGGCGATCGCGACTGCACAAGCAGAGATCGAACTTGCTAAAGCGGGCGTCGAAACCGCTGAATTGAATCTGCAGTACACTCAAATTCGTGCCCCTGTCGCTGGTCGAATCAGCCGTCAGGCGATTACCCAAGGCAACTTAATTGCCGGAGGCACTCCGACCTCGTCGACGCTGACGACGATCGCTTCGATCGATCCGATTTATTGTGTCTTTGACGCCACCGAGCAGGACGTGTTGAAATACATGCGGCTTGACCAATCCGGTGAACGAGAGAGTTCGCGAGTTGCCAAGAATCCTGTGTATTTAGGGCTGGTCGACGAGGAAGGATTTCCTCATCAAGGGCACATGGATTTCGTTGACAATCGTTTCGATACCGACACGGCCAGCATGCGGGCACGATGCGTATTTCGCAATGAGGACCAAATCTTGTTGCCGGGCATGTTCGCTCGAATTCGCATTCCTGGCAGTGCGGCGCATCAAACCGTCTTGATACCCGACTCCGCTGTCGGAACGGATCAATCGTCGCAGTATGTCTTCGATGGCTTGGCCAAACGTCGCCCCGTCAAGCTTGGACCTATTGTGGATGGTTTGCGAGTGGTTCGCGAGGGCCTAACGGGCACTGAGACAATCGTGATCGAAGGTCTATTGCAAACTCGAACCGATTCGCCCGTTAACACGGACGAAGGTACGATTGAAGTGACGGAAGATGGGCTGCCCGATGATTACGAACCGGTGCGAGAGGCCGATTGGATTTCGCCGCCTCCTGATCCGCTACCTGAAACCGCGTCGCATCAGCTTTCCAATAAGCCTTATGTCAACGCGACGTCCGCTCGCACCGTGACCGGGAGTCTCGCTTCGTGAAATTCCCTCACTTCTTTATTGAACGGCCAATTTTCGCTGCCGTTTTGTCGTTCTTGATTGTGCTGGTGGGCGGAATTACCTACGTCACCCTGCCGGTCTCTCAGTACCCGAATGTTGCCCCGCCGACGGTGCTGGTGCGCGCCAGTTATCCCGGCGCGACTCCGCAAGTGATCGCCGACACCGTCGCCACGCCGATCGAACAGGAGATGAACGGCGTCGATGACATGCTGTACATGGAATCGTCATCCAGCAGCGATGGGACGATGCAGTTGACGGTCACATTCAAGCTGGGGACCGATCTCGATGACGCACAAGTGCTGGTGCAGAATCGTGTGGCAATCGCGGAGTCACGGCTTCCCGAACAAGTGCGTCAAATCGGTGTCACAACCACCAAACAAATTCCCGACATGTTGATGGTGGTGCATATCAACTCGCCGGACGATAGCCGAGATCTGCTCTACATCAGCAACTACGCCTTCTTGCGAGTGCGAGACGCGCTCATGCGACTCGACGGCGTCGGCGAAATTCGTATCGCCGGGGGCAATGAGTATGCGATGCGAATTTGGCTGGACATCGAGAAGATGACTCACGTGGATCTGACCGCGGGCGAGGTCGTCCAGGCAATCCGTGGCCAGAATGTTCAAGTTGCCGCCGGTGTGATCGGACAACCTCCGACCAGCGACACCGGTGACTTTCAGTTGAATGTTACCACTCAGGGACGTCTGATCCGGGAAGACGAATTCGGCGATATCATCGTCAAACGCGGCAGCGACGGGCGTGTGACGCGGCTGGGTGATGTCGCTCGCGTCGAGCTGGGGGCTCAAGATTATTCTCGGCTGAGCTACTTGGATGGAAAGTCAGCGATCGCGGTGTTGGTCTATCAACGTCCCGGCACAAACGCCGTTGATACTGCGGCCGAAGTGAAACGCACGATGAACGAGATGAGCAAGGACTTTCCCCAAGGCATCGGCTACGAGATCGCTTATAACCCGACCGATTATGTGGAACAGTCGATCAATGAAGTCATCGAAACCCTCTTCTTAACGACCATCTTTGTCGTGTTGACCGTGTTCTTGTTTCTTCACGGATGGCGTCCGACAATCATCCCCGTGATCGCCATTCCGATTTCGCTGATCGGAACATTCGCCGTGATGCAGTTCTTGGGCGTGACACTCAACACGTTGTCGCTATTCGGTTTGGTACTGGCGATTGGCATTGTCGTCGACGATGCGATCGTGGTCGTCGAAAACGTCGAGCGGTTGATGGCCGAGGGATTGTCATCGCGCAAGGCGACTCACCAAGCGATGGACGAAGTCGGTTCGGCATTGATCGCGACGACGCTGGTGTTGATCGCTGTGTTTGTGCCGACGGTGTTCGTGCCTGGAATTAGCGGCCAATTCTATCAGCAGTTCGCACTGACGATCTCGATATCCACCGCCATATCGACATTCGTTTCGCTGACGCTCAGCCCGGCGCTATGCGCGATTCTGCTCCAGCCCAAGGGCGCGGCAAAGAATCGCTTTGGCAAAATCATCGACTTTCTGTTCGGATGGTTCTTTCGCTTGTTCAATCGCGCTTTCGACTGGACCAGCAACCAACATGCAGGGATCATAGGCCGCTTGGTGCGAAAATCGGGAATCGCGATCGTGATCTATGGCGTACTGCTTGTTTGCACGGGACTCAGCTTCAATCTTGTGCCGACGGGCTTTATTCCCGATCAAGATCAGGGCTATGTGATCGTGGCGATCAATTTACCCGACGGTGCGTCGTTGGCTCGTACGGACAAGGTGACGCGCCAGGTTGCTGAAATCGGTGGAACGATTGATGGGGTCGCGCACGCGGTCGGCATCGCCGGGCTTTCCGGAGCAACGTTCACGATCAAGCCCAATGCGGCCGTGACTTTCTTGCCACTCGAAGACGCCAAGCAGCGAGCCAAACGTGGACGCAGTGTCGAAAAGATTGCCGCGGACCTGCGAGATAAAGTCGCATCGATTAACGAAGCACAAGTCTTGATCATCCCGCCACCGCCAATCCGAGGTATTGGTCGTGGTGGTGGGTTCAAAATGTACGTGCAAGATCGCGGCGGCTCTGGCTTGGATGCTCTGGCTCAAGTTGCCGACACCATGTTGACCCAGGCGAACTCCCAGCCCGGCATCACGCAAGCGTTTACGAACTTGCGAATGAACGTGCCACAGGTCTATGCCGACGTTGACCGGACCAAGGCCCAGATGTTGGACGTGCCGGTGAGCAATGTGTTTGATGCCTTGCAGATTTACCTTGGCTCGATGTACGTCAACGACTTTAACTTTCTGGGACGAACTTATCGAGTCACGGCGCAAGCTGAGCCGAGGTACCGCGACGAAGCTGACGACATCGTCAAGTTGCGTACGCGCAGTGCCCGTGGGGCGAGCGTGTCGCTCGGTTCGGTGTTGGATGTCACAACGACAGCCGGACCCGATCGGCTGGTTCGTTACAACCTCTTCCCCGCGGCTGATCTAAACGGCTCAACTGTCCCTGGATTTAGTTCCGGTCAGTCACTCGCGACAATGGAGCAATTGGCGGAGCAAACTTTGCCCGCCGGTTTTGGCTACGAGTGGACGGAGCTTGCGTACCAAGAAAGGCAGGCTGGGAACACGATCGTGTATCTGTTTCCACTGGCCGTTTTGTTCGTATTTCTTGCTCTAGCGGCTCAGTATGAAAGTTGGTTGCTGCCGCTGGCGATCATTTTGATCGTCCCACTGTGCCTGCTTTTTGCGATCATCGGAATTTGGTTCCGTGGCATGGACAACAATGTGTTGACCCAGATCGGTTTTATCGTGTTGATCGGCTTGGCATGCAAGAACGCGATTCTGATCGTCGAGTTTGCGAAGGCAGAGGAGGATGCGGGGAAGAATCGATTTGATGCTGCAGTTGCCGCGTGTCGATTGCGATTGCGGCCGATCCTGATGACAGCGTTCTCGTTCATTCTTGGTGTTGTGCCCTTGTTGATCGCGACGGGAGCGGGATTCGAGATGCGTCGAGTCTTGGGAACTGCCGTGTTCAGCGGCATGTTGGGCGTGACGATCTTTGGGCTGTTTTTAACACCCGTTTTCTATGTGATGCTGCGTCGATTCTCTAAGCCAACGGCGACCTCGACTGAGTCGCGGACGACCTGATGATTGCTGTGGCAAAGATGGCTTACTTGCCGTTGATGGGTATCATTGCAGCCCTGTTGCCAAAAACTCAACCGCGAATGAGCTGAGTTACAATGTCGGGGTTGTCGGCTGAGCCCCGCGGCGTGGGTCAGGTGCGAACCCAGTTGACATCGATGGCAGCGTCATCCATATGTTCGACACAGCTCCTGTTCGAGTGTGAAGGAACGAGGGATCATCAACTGACGTAGTGGATCTTGTTTTAGATCCCAGCACTCAAGGATCTTTAACAAGATTCACTACTAATGCTTCACTGATTGATAACGCGTTGCAAAGGAAAAGATCATGGACGATGGAGACGACGACGAGGACACGTTACCATTGGACGAGTTCCAAGCGGCAGCCTTTCCCGCGGACCTACGGCTACCAACGGCTGACGCTCAGAAGGCCACGGATGCGGCGATAGCGATTCGGCATGAGTATCGCGCTTGCTCGCAGTGGAAGCGACTGCGTTGCCGAAAGGTCAGCGTTTTCGCGGAGCGTGATCGTGGCGACGTCTACATTGTGCATGTGGGAAGTTCCGTCGAGTTCGACTGGACTTGGGAAGGCGCGGTTGCCTTTCGACCGCGGTCACTAGATGACGAGTCGCTGCCGCCAAGTCTACTGGAAACGACGGCTTTTGAAGACGAGGTGCTTTGGAAGGGCGAGGTGATCGAAGTCGATGAGCGTAACGGATATCTGTTCATTAGTTTGGACGATCCCGAAGCGATTCCGATCGTGGGCTCTTTTTTTGTGCGTCCCTTTGAGTTTTTGTCAGTTTTGGATGCTGTCTGTAACTCAAGAGAATTCGAACAGCTTCGCGTGGATCTTGCCGATCGGTTGGCCGCGACCCAAGGTGGGATTCATCCCGTCGTCAAGCACTCAAGTGACGCTGGATTGCCGAACTTGGTGGCATGGTGGCAACATTCCTGGTGCGTACTTTGGGGACCACCGGGCACAGGAAAAACGTGGACCACGGGGCAACAGGTTGCCGCGGTTCTTGCCGATCCCACCGAACGAATACTCGTCGTCTCAACCACGAACCGTGCGACCGATTCAGTCGCAATGTCAATTGGCAATGCCGCACGGGGTCGATCGGTGTCCGAACTCAGCGACGGAAGAATACTTCGGATTGGCAAAGGTGCTGCCATTCGAGCTTTCGCAGCCTCGGATCTCGAGCCGATGCTAATGGGCACCGAATCAGAGCTCCTTCACGAGATGGATGATCTTGCTGGCAAGCTTCGACTTGCTGACACTTGGGAGGAAAAGTCACTGCTACGCAAAAAGATGGGCGAACTTCGAGCAGGAGGTGGCGATCAAAGCAAACGGAACTTCATTGACTCGAATGTGCGAGTCGTAATCGCGACAGCCTTTAAAGCAACGAGCTTCCTCAAGGACAGTTTCGTTCATCAGAAACTCGACGAAGGTGACGCTCCCTTCACGACAGTCTTTATCGACGAAGCCGGATTGATGTCACGCACCTCGGTCGCGGCGTTGTCCTTCCTAGCAGCTCGGCGAGTGGTGCTAGTAGGCGACCCGAAGCAATTGGCACCAATTAGCCGAATCTCCCGCGTCCTACCGACTCGTCAACAAAACTGGCAGGCGAGCAGCGGATTGGAACACCTCGACGTCCTGAACGATACACCGAGCGCCGTACATGTGCTGTCGGAACAATATCGAATGCATCCCGATGTTTGCCAGGTGGTTTCGGAGTATCAGTACGGCGGTGGCCTCACGACCGCTCGTGAGACGCTGCAGCGGCCTGAGAATCTGGTGCCAGCGTTGTCGGGCTTTTCAAGAGCGATTTGGTATGTACTCGACGAAGAAGGGAGCGATCTAGCGACAATCCGAGCGGACCGAGGGCCGGGCAACAAGAGCTGGGTGCGGTCAATCACAACGGACGTGCTTGACAGATTGTTTCTTGATTCCGAAATGAGACAGTCAAACGGCTTGTTTATCTCACCCTTTAAAGCGCAAGCCCAATCCGTGGCGAAATGGCTCACGGCGTGGCGACTATCGAATTGGGAAGCATCCACTGTTCACAGTCAGCAAGGATCGGAAGCCGACATCGTGATCTTTGACACGGTGAACGCAGGAAACTACATGTGGCCATTCGAAGAGTGGAAACGTTTGATCAATGTGGCACTAAGTCGTGCCCGTGAAGCAGTGATTGTTCTCGCTAGCCGTAACGAGATGGAGGAACCATACCTCAAGCCTATGGTCACTCACTTGACTCCGAGTCGATTGATCGTTGACGGAAACAGATGTCGGTGGGAAAAAGTCTCGCTCGCGCCGACGTTTCTGCAACAGCGTGGAACGATCGAAGTGTCCGAGTCAAAACCGGCCTACGAAATCAAACCTAATATTTTTGGTGCGATGGGCGAACAGATCTCGCATCGCAAGAAAATGACTCCGGTGCTTTCGCACGAGCAGCAGCGACTGAGTAATTTGAAATTGGATGGCAAGCCTCGATTGGTGCGGGGCGTCGCTGGCAGCGGAAAGTCCCTCGTCCTTTGCAACTGGCTCGCAAAAACGGTGATGCGACACAAAGACGACAAACATGCTCGTATTTGGGCCGTGTATGCCAACCGATCACTGCACAGACTTTTGCGTGAGTCGGTCGAGTCATCTTGGGATAGTCTTTGGAAAGACGAGCTTTTTGAGAAACCAGAATTTCCCTTGGATAAGGTAACGCTGCTGCACGTCAAGGACGTGCTTGCCGGGATGTTGCCCAGCGTCGCGCTATCGATGGACACGTTCGAGTTCGACTATGACCGTGCGGCGGAAGAGTTTTTGAATCGGCAAGATGCGGGCGGATTGCTTCCGAGATGCTCGGCGCTGTTCATTGACGAAGCGCAAGACATGGGTCCCTCCACACTCAAGTTGCTTCTATCGGTGGTTGAACAGACCGATGCCGAGGATCCGAACAGTCGTTCCGCTCACATCTTCTACGACAATGCCCAAAACATCTATGCCAGGAAAACGCCAAAGTGGTCGGAGTTCGGACTCGACATGCGTGGTCGTTCCACCATCATGCGAGAAAGCTTTCGCTCGACAAGGCCGATTGCGGAACTCGCCGTCAACGTACTTCATCGCTTGACGCCTGCGGATGAGCGACAGGATCAGAATGAACTGCTCGGATTGGGATTGATTGAAAAGAGCCATCGCTGTGGCGACGATTGGCTAAACGTGCGATTCAACCAAATTGATGGACCCACGCCGTTCATTCGCGCGTTCAATAACCGAAACGCCGAGATCGATTCAATCGCCAATCACTTGCAGCGTTTGATAGACAAGGAAGGGATCTCACCCACCGATATTTGTGTGATCTACAATGGGAAACCGGTCCTTCAGTTGCTGGAATCACGGTTGCGACCTCAACTCAAGTTGATCGGGGTCGAGCTATCGGTGCAGACCAATCGACCGTTCGATCGCCAGGAAAATACACTGATCGCTACCACGTCGCACTCTTACAAGGGTTACGAATCCGAAGTGGTGGTGATCCCTTGTGCGGACCAATTTGTCACGGCCAATGGACTAGTCCTTTCCAATAACCTTTACGTGGCGATGACTCGTGCTAGGACATTGCTGGCGATCTACGGGATGACGAACGGCAGCATCGCTTCTCGACAGATCATGCGCACGATTTCAAAGTGCATCGAGACGATGAGTAAGACGCCCGTGGTGGAACTATCAACGAGCACCCAAGATGACCTTCACGATATTTTGGAAAAAATCGGCGTCGAGCACCGCAAGTGGTTGATTGACTTGTGGAATCGGTTTTCCATTCGACAGGAGCCAATCATGGACGCCAACGGTGACGTGCTGGCTGAGCCGATATTTTGGTTCGAACATTCCGGCAATCGAATCGCGTGTTTTCACGACGACACAGACGTTGGTGGTTTTCTGCATCGCTCGCATCAGTCCGGCATCGTCGCGCTGCCGGTTGGTCAGCCCGTCAAATAGTCTGATTGCAGTGCCAATGGCTGACTGGGAAATCATCTCGTTATTATCAACACCAAGAACCACCCTTTCATCATTTACGTCGAGCCCCGCATGATCGCTTGCGAAGCGTGCCACGCGACGATGCATCTCGTGGTGATACCAACCCAGGGGCAAGAGAACGTTCGTGATGTCGGTCGAGGATGCTCGATTCGCCGTTTTGGACGTCATCCTTGGTGTCGGGCTGCAATCTTGAGTATTTACAATGCCAATTGTATTGTTCGCGATGTGCGTTTTACGCAAGACATCGCCGGGTACAATGAAGTCGTCATTAAAGTGGCGAGGTGCTCTTGTCACGCCGTTTGTTTATTTCATCGTTTCTTGGTAATACCTACCTATGCCCCCAACCATCGCTCCGCTCCAAGGTCTCGTCGCTGCGACGTTCACTCCGCTTCACGAGGATCGGTCGCTGCACCTCGAAGCGATTCCACCAATGGTCGACCGATTGATTGACCAAGAAATTGCAGCGATGTACGTGCTGGGCAGCACCGGCGAAGGTGCTTCGCTGACCTTTGACGAGCGGTGTGCAGTGGCCGAGTCGTTTGTCAGCGCGGCGCGCGGCCGATTACCCGTCATCGTCCAGGTCGGCAGCGAGAGTCTGATGCAGGCACGACAATTGGCCGCCCATGCAAGCCGCGTTGGTGCCGATGCGATTTCGGCAGTGAGTCCGGTCTACTTCAAGCCTGACTCGGTGGAAACGCTGGTCGCGTCGATGGCGGAGATTGCAGGCGGCGCACCGGAGTTGCCATTTTATTACTACCACATTCCGGCGGTGACAGGCGTTGGCGTGAGCGCCGTCGAATTCTTGAAGTTAGCAGAACAGCGGATCGAGAATTTGCGCGGCGTTAAGTTTACCTCGCAGAATGTGTTCGAGTTTCAGACTTGTGTCGAGTACACACAGGAACGCCTGCAAATTTTTTGGGGACTCGATGAGATGCTGCAGTGCGGACTTGCGGCGGGTGCTGTTGCGGCCGTCGGCAGCACCTACAATTTTGCGCCGGCAATCTACCGACGTCTACTTGCCGCGTTTGCTGTTGGTGACATGGAGACAGTTCGACAAGAGCAATTGCGTTCACAAGCCATCGTGCGCGCATTCATTCCGTACGGTCCGCGCGGTGCTCAAAAAGCGATCATGAAAATGATCGGAATCGATTGTGGGCCATCTCGACTACCGGTCCCCACATTGATGCAAATTCAATACGCTGCGCTAGAGCGAGAATTGCGCGAGATTGGATTTTTCGAGTGGATCAAGCCGCTCGCGGAGACATCATCACCGTGAACGTACGACCGCTCATGATGATGCTGGCACTCGCCCTGACATGGATCGGTACCGAGCAACTGCTTGCGGAAAACGCTGCCAAGCTGGACTGGCAATCGCTTCCCGATTTGCCAAACGATGTTGGCATTGCTGGGCCTTTCGTCGGAGTCCACCACGACGTATTGATCGTCGCCGGCGGAGCCAATTTTGCTCGCCCCGTTTGGGACAACGAAAAGCAATGGCACGACCAGGTGGATGTGCTTCAAAAAACGTCGTCCGGTTTCAAGTGGATCGATGGAGGAAAGCTTCCCCGACCAATAGGCTACGGTGCGACCGTTTCGACCCCAGATGGCGTTGTGTGCATGGGAGGCAACGATGCGGGTGCAACATTCGATGCGGTCTTTGCGTTGCAGTGGGACGCAGAAACAGAGAAGGTCCGAATCGTCGATTATCCCTCGCTGCCGCGACCTTGTGCTTATGGTCAAGCGGCGTTGGTCGCGAACGTGATTTATCTTGCTGGTGGGCAACGTGGTAGCGACATTGCTTCCGCGATGAACAATTTTTGGTCGCTGGACCTTTCACAAAAGAACAACCCCAACGCGTTTGTGTGGCGAAAGTTGTCGGCGTGGTCCGACGAGCCTCGTGCGTTCAATATCACGGCTGCGCAGCACAATGGTTACGAAGACTGTGTGTATGTGATCAGCGGTCGACGCACGGGCAGAGACGGTCTTGAGTTTCTTCGCGATGTTTGGCAGTACACGCCGCGCACCGACACTTGGCAACAGAGGCAGGATGTGCCCCGCAGCATGTGCGCCGGGACGGGCATTGGTTTTGGCCAAAGTCACCTGTTCGTGCTTGGTGGAGACGATGGCGCGCTATTCGACAAGGCGGACGTACTGAAAGACGACCATCCCGGCTTTCCAAAAGAAGCATTCGCATTTCACACCATCACCGACACCTGGACGTCTCTGGGTTCGATTCCAGCGAATCATGTCACCACAACAGCGGTTCGCTGGGATGATCGCATCGTGATTGCCAGCGGTGAAGTACGACCGCGTGTTCGCACTCCGGCCATGTGGAGTATCGTCCCAATCGCCCAGCAACCGGGCTTCGGTGTTGTCAACTACATCGTGCTGGGTGGCTATCTATTAGCGATGGTAGGAGTGGGCATTTTTTTCGCTTTCAAGAACAAAACCACGGACGATTATTTTCGCGGCGGCAAAAGCATTCCGTGGTGGGCGGCCGGATGCAGCATCTTTGCGACCATGCTCAGTTCGCTGACTTTCACCGGTTTGCCCTCCAAAGCCTATGCCCAAGATTGGGTCTACGCGGTCGGTAACTTGATGATCCCCGTCGTCGCGATTGTGGCTGTCTTCGTCGCGTTGCCGTTCTACCGAAGAATTGATGCGACAAGTGCCTACGAATATTTGGAAAAGCGATTTAGTCGTAGCGTCCGGTTGTTCGGCAGTAGCAGCTTTGCCATGTTTCATTTGTTTCGCATGGCGGTCGTGATGTCGTTGACAGGTTTGGCGCTGGCGGTCGCGACACCGTTGACTCCGGCGCAGTCAGTTCTACTAATGGGCGTGTTGAGCATCGCCTACAGCACGATGGGCGGCATCGAAGCGGTGATCTGGACCGACACGATTCAAACAGTGGTGCTGCTCGGCGGAGCGGTTTTGGCGCTGTTCTTGTTGATCAGCGGCAGCGAATACGGGCTCGGCTCAGCAGTGCAGGGCGCATTCGATGCCGACAAGTTGCGACTGGCGAATCTGCAGTGGCATGCAACGGGTTCGCAGGTCGCATTTTGGGTGATCGTGCTGGGTGCATCGGGCCAGCACCTTTCGTCGTACACAGCCGATCAGGCGGTCGTGCAGCGTTACATGACCACATCGAGCGAGAAATTGGCGGCGCGATCGATTTGGACCAACGCAGTGCTGTCGATTCCGGCAACGCTACTGTTCTTTGCGATCGGAACGGCGCTGTTCATATTTTATCAATCACACCCCGAACGGCTTGATCCAACGCTCACCACCGACCAAATCTTTCCGTTGTTCATCGCTCGTGAGATGCCAATTGGGATCGCGGGATTGGTGGTCGCCGGTGTTTTCTCAGCAGCTCAATCGACCGTTTCGACAAGCATGAATTCCATGGCCACAACGATTGTGACGGACTTCCTACGACCTCTCGGAATTTGCACGACCGACAATCAGTATCTCAAGGTGGCTCGTTGGATGACGTTCATTGTCGGCGTCCTTGGTACCGTGTTGGGGCTGTTCTTCATCGCCCCAGAAATCACCTCGCTATTTGACACGTTCATCAAAGTCGTCGGCTTGTTCATGGGAGTGCTCGGAGGCTTGTTTTTGCTCGGCGTACTGACTCGACGGGCAAGCGCCGGCGGAGCGATCACCGGTGCGCTAGTGGGTGCGTGCACGATGTGCTGGTTGTTTTTTTACACCAGCGTAAACGGGTATCTTTACATTACGATCGGGATGTCGACGTGCATCATCGTCGGCTATCTCATCAGTTTCTTGAGTCCAACCACCCGCGACTTAAGCGGACTCACCATCTTCACCCTCAATCTAAATCCAACATCATCGAAGCCGAGATCAGCCTAATATCATGAAAACACCCCGTTTGCTTTTGGTAAATCTTCTTGCAACAAAACACCGGAGTTTCCCAACGGTGGTCGAACATCATTGCGATACAAGACGAAGCCTGCGAGAGTTGCCTGGAGCGATGAAAAGACGTTTTATGATGCGGGGATCAAGAACTCTTATGCGACGTTGATCGAGGTTGCCCCTGGAGAGTTCCGTTGTGCCTGGGACAGCGGTACCGACGTCACTGCACGGACCCATATCCAGTTTGGAAAGTTGAGTGTTCATCCATGACACCTGGTTCACTTCGCGAGCGACTACGCTGCGGAAAAGACTGCTTTGGCACGCTCATCGTTTCAGCGTCTCCTCGATGGCCTGACGCCGTGAAAAATTGCGGCCTCGACTTTGTGTTCATCGACACGGAACATATTGCACTGGACCGCGCCGAGCTTAGCTGGATGTGTCAGACCTATGCCGCCCTTGGCTTACCGCCGCTCGTTCGCATTCCTTCGCCCGACCCGTTCGCCGCCACGATGGTGCTCGACGGTGGCGCGGCAGGTGTGATTGCACCTTATGTCGAAAACGCAGGCCAGGTGCAAGCACTGCGCGGTGCGGTGAAGCTGCGGCCACTCAAAGGCGCTCGACTGCAAACGCTACTTGATGGGGTAACTCCGGAACTTGAGCTGCAGAATTATATTCAACAAGCCGCTGCCAACCGACTGCTGATCGTCAACATCGAGAGTACTCCGGCGATCGCAGCTTTGGATTCGATCCTGGAGGTTGCGGACCTCGATGCGGTGCTGATAGGCCCACATGATCTGTCATGCAGTCTGGGTATTCCGGAGCAGTGGGATCACCCGAAATTTCTCGATGCCTGTGCGACCATCTTTCGCAAGGCTCGGGCTGCCGGTGTCGGCGCCGGGATTCATTTCTGGGGAAACCTAGAGCAGCAAACTCGGTTCTTGGAGCTTGGCGCGAACATGCTCATTCACAGCGCCGACGTCACTCTTTTTCAAAAACATCTGAAGCTCGAATTGGACGAAATTCGCCAAGCAGTCGGCTGCGCCGCGACGGTCGCTTCCGAAGAAGATGCCATCAATCTATGAAACGGACCACCATGTACCGCTTACTCATTGTTTTGGGAATCCTCTGGGGACTCAGTGAAATCAGTAAGGGCGTTGAGTCCACTCAACCAAACATTATTCTTTTCTTGATCGACGATCTTGGTTGGAAGGACATCGGCTGCCAAGGTAGCACATACTATCGAACACCGAACATTGATCGGCTGGCAAGCGATGGCGTGCGTTTTACGGACGCGTACGCTGCCTGTGCCGTTTGTTCGCCAACTCGTGCGGCCGTTTTGACGGGCAAATATCCAGCCCGACTCATGCTGACCGATTGGTTGCCCTCAGGCCGCTGGAATCCCAAAGCCAAATTGCGCGAAGGGCGATTCTTACGCGGACTTCCGGTTGAAGAGTTCACGTTGGCCGAGGCCCTGCGGGCCGCCGGTTATCGCACAGCGAGCATCGGCAAGTGGCATCTTGGCAGCGAGCCGTTTTCACTGCCCGAACATCATGGATTTGATGTCAACATCGCTGGCAATGCGCACGGAGCACCAGGCAGCTACTTCTTCCCGTATCAGGGCAACTGGTTGATTCCAACCACCGAACTGCGAGCCAAGTGGAACGTGCTGCCCGATGGCAAAGAAGGCGAGTACCTCACCGATCGACTTACCGACGATGCTGTGAAGTTCATCCACGAAAGTAAAGGCAAGCCATTTTTTCTCTACTTCTCGCACTATGGCGTCCACACTCCACTCGAAGCCAAACCAGAAGTCGTCGCCAAATATGAACGCATCCCGGAACCCGGTCGCCAGGGCAAACCGGAGTATGCTGCCATGGTCGAGAGCATCGACGACAGTGTGGGCCGTGTGATGGCCGCACTGCAGGAACGGAAAATTGACGAAAACACCGTGATCATTTTCACCAGCGACAACGGCGGTTTTTACAACGCCACCAGCAACGCGCCGCTCAGGGCGAACAAAGGCGCGTATTACGAAGGTGGCATCCGCGTGCCGCTCGTCATCAAATGGCCAGGCATGTCGAAGCCTGGCCTCGTCGTCAGCGAACCGGTCACCAGTACCGATCTCTATCCGACATGCCTCGCGGCAGCCGGATTGCCCGCGCTGCCGAATCAACATGTCGATGGCGTGAATCTCCAACCCTTACTGACAGGTGCTGGCTCATTGACTGACCGCGCCCTGTTCTGGCATTTTCCGCACTACAACGACCATCCCTCCAGCGTGCCTAGCAGCGTCATCCGCAAAGGCTCGTGGAAGCTGATCGAGACCTTGGACCCCGAAGGCATGGAACTCTACAACCTCGCGAATGACCTTAGCGAAACCAAGAACGTCGCCGACAGCAAATCCGTAAAGGTAGAAGAACTTCGCCGCGAGCTCGACGCGTGGCGCCAGCAGGTCGGAGCAGAGATGATGAAGCTGAACCCGGACTATAGTCCAAACATGAAACCAGCGAAGAAGAAAAAGAAGTGGGACGGCGAGTGATGATGCTGAGATCTACCGTCAGAAAGATCAGAGAGTTTTTGCTGCCGTTTCCTCGGCCTTGCATCAGCGTCATACAATGCCAAATGCGTTGAAGTGGTCGATCCGTTCGGAAATCGCATTCGGTTCAACGAGAAACTCAAGAGAGAACAGAATTGAACAACTCAATCCACGACGTTTTTCCGTACCTTCGCGTTCGCAACGCTGACGCAGCCATCAAGTTCTATGTGCAGGCATTTGGTGCCACAGAAATCATGCGGCTCACAGAACCCGGAAGCCGAATCGGGCACGCTGAACTCAAATTTGGCACCTATACCGTGATGGTTTCGGACGAATACCCTGAGTACGGCATTCAGGGTCCAGAGGCGTTTGGTGGCACGGGATCGTCAATTCACTTGCACGTCGATGATGTCGATGCAATGACCAAACAGGCAGTTGCCGCAGGTGCCAAGCTTCTCATGGAGCCCAAAGATCAATTCTATGGCGAGCGATCAGCAAAGGTGCTCGATCCATTCGGACATGAATGGCTGCTTGGCACACATATCGAAGACGTCACACCCGAAGAAATGCAACGCTGTTTTAATGAAATGATGGCTGACGGTGACTGCTAACAAGACTGGCATGTCGACAGTTGAAAACGTCGACGATTGAATCTCACAGTCTTCTTTCGAAGTCAAGTAAATACGCCTATCACAATGCAGGCAATTTCAGCCACGATGGCAACACGCTGCGCTCGTCACTTCAAATTACACAGACGAATCCGGATGCGCCTGGCTACGATTTGTTTTTCGATCCAGATTCATTCGGGTTGTTGATTCCACCGATCTGGTTGGCGGAACAGCAAAAATGACTGATTAAAGTATAGGATTGAATTCACGCTGCTGCATTTCGCGGGACGGTGCAGTGTCGTTATACCAAATTCCATTGTCGAAGCCGCTTAGAACTGGAAGTACACGAAGGGGCGGAAGCCTTTGGGTGAATACAGCACGAGTGCCCAGATCATCAGTGTCGTCACGATCGGCGAGTACCAGGCGAGCAGCGGTAGTCGCATCGCGCGTCGCAATCGCGTTCGCCACGCGACGTGTTCGATCACCAGACAGAACAGGGCGCCGATGACTAGCGGTGGGTACCAATCGATACCACTGGCAAAAGTCGTCAAACGACCGACATAGACGCTCGCGGCTGGAAAGTCGCTGCTGCGAAACAAGATCCAGCCCAACAGGACCACAGTCATTGTCGCCAACCAACCCAACGGTCGCGGGATGGCGAGTTTGACGGATGTCGGTGTCGCTCGCTGGATCACTAGCCCCGCGCCGTGCAACGCGCCCCAGCCTACGAACGTCCAGGCGGCGCCGTGCCACAGGCCGCCGAGCGTCATCGTCAACATCAAATTGCGATACTGCCTTCGCTTTCCATCGCGGTTGCCACCCAGGGGAATGTAGAGGTAGTCACGCAGCCAACGTGATAATGTCATGTGCCAGCGATGCCAAAACTCGGCCAGCGACGTCGATAAATAGGGATGACGAAAGTTGACGGGGAACCGATACCCGAGCATCTTCGCCACGCCAATCGCCATGTCGCTATAGCCCGAAAAGTCGTAGTAGATTTGGCCGGTGTATGCTAGCGCAGCGATCCCTAGTGTCATGCCGCTGTAGAGTTCGGGGCCTTCAAAAACGATGTCGACCATTTCACCGAGACGATCTGCAAGCAACACCTTTTTCACCGCCCCACGAAGAAACTGTTGGGCACCCGAATAGAATCGGCGATTCGACCAGATGGGAACCTTGGCGAGCTGTGGCAGGAGTTCGCGTGCCCGAACGATGGGGCCCGCGACGAGTTGCGGAAAGAACGCGACGTAAAGCGCAAAGTCGATGAAGCTACCCGTCGAGCAAATCTTTCGCCGGTATACGTCGATCGTATAACTCAGTGTTTGAAACGTGTAAAACGAAATTCCAACGGGCAGGACGATGGAAAGCGTTTGAGTGCTTACGCCCAGTGGTTCCAAGGCAACGCGAGCGGTATCGATGAAGAAATTGAAGTATTTGAAGAACGCCAGCATCCCGAGGTTGCTGGTCAAGCTCAGCCAAAGCCAGCGTCGTCGAACCGCTTGATCGGACGAGCGTTCGATCCGCCGCGCAACGAGGTAGTCGATCACCGTCGAGGCCAGTAGCAGCGCACAGAATCGCACGTCCCAGTAGGCGTAGAAATAGTAGCTGGCGACAAGCAGTATGCTGTTGCGCGATCGCTTGGTTGGAATGCACCAAACGATTGCCAGGACGACGACGAGGAAGATCGGGAATTCGAGTTGCGAGAAAAGCATGATGCGTCGCGGCTAATCGTGAAGTCCCAGTTTTCGGACTGACTTCACGATTGCTTCGGCAACGATCCGATTGCCTTGCCCGTTCAAGTGACCGACGCCGATTTGGCCATGGTGAAAGCCACGTGGCCAGTGATTTCGACGGGCAGATTCAGCTAATTCTCGGCGTACATCCACCCACTGGATATCAAACGAGTTCAACGCATCGACGAGCGGTGCGAGGTCGGGGGTATCCGCGTCTTGTTCGATGATTCGCCCATTCATGATGCTGGGAACGGGCGGAGCATAGATCACGATGACCGGCAAGCGACTGCGTCGTCGAATCGCCTCGCCAACGCGAGTCCACGAGGGGTCGCTTTGACGATGCGTTTCAACGGTGTCGATTGATTTCTTCGAAGGCTCAACGATGGTGGGGCCAATGCCGAACCGCAGTTGTCGCGGCGTGATTGCGTCGTCGCCGGTCAGCAGGTTTCTCGCGGCGTGAATCGCCATCGACGGCAGCACCCGCGCCAGCGTTTGTTGTGTCTCGTCGGGATGTTCTGGTTCGAAGGGAGTGGTCGCGGCGGCGAGGTCGTCCAAATCGACGATTAGGATCGCATGGGCATCGATCTTAAATTCAGCTTCCACGCTCGGCCACTGCCATAGCCAGCGACTGGCGTCATCACCACTTCTGGCAAAAGGCAAGACGTCCAAACGCATCGAAGCTTGTCCTGCCAACTCCTCGCACTGCGCGAAGATTTTCAGGTGATCAGCGACACCCACACCTTCTGCTTGCGAGTCGCCCCAAAGGGCAACGCGATGACGCGATGGCGCATGCGGCAAAATCGCGATGGATTGTTTACCGGGCATGCCGTGAGGACCGATCCAGGTGTCTGCGTACCCTTCGCTCCGCCATCGATAGTCGTGGTTGGGCGAAAGGATCGTGACATCGCGGACGGAGTCGATTTGGCGAGGCAAGTAGCTGCGAACGAACAACGGCGAGGTAACGGCGACCAGGATTGTCGCGACGAGTGCGCCGATCATCCAACGGGCCATCAATCGCATCAGTGTCGTTTCATGTCGCGTGGCTTGGACGATCGAACGTCATTTGTCGGACGGGTCGATCCAGAATTTCAAACACATGGGTTTGTCAACGTCGAGCACTTCGCCGGTCGGTTTGAGTTCACCCGTGGAGAGGTCCACTGAGAAGACCACGACGTTGTTGCTGTTCTGGTTTGCGACAAGCAGAAATCGTCCGTCGGGAGAAAAGCGAAAATTGCGAGGGTGGTCGCCGCCACTGGAGACGCCGAACATTCGCTCGAGTTTTCCGGTGTGAGCATCGTATTGAAAGCCAGCGATCTCATTGGGGCCGCGATTACTCGCATAGACGAATTTGCCGCTGGGGTGAAACAAAATCTCAGCCGACCAACGATTCGCATCGTCCGGCGCGTCATCGGCCATGGTGCTCACGACGGCGACTTTCTCGACCATCGGTGGAGCATACCGATACGTCGTAATCGTGCCGGAAAGTTCACCCAGGACGAGCAAGTACTTGGCATCGGCGGAGAACACAAAATGCCGTGGTCCGGCGCCCGGGTCGAGGTCAATCGCTGGGGGTGTCGATGGTGAAAGCGACCCGTCCGTGCCAAGGTCATACAAATAGATTTTGTCGGTGCCCAGGTCCGCGGCGGCGAGTCGTTTGCCGCTGGGATCGAATCGAACGCTATGTGCGTGCGGGCCGTTTTGGCGATCGGAAATCACGCTCGAACCGTCGTGCTGGACGTGACCGCTCGCGGGTTCCACCGTACCGTCGGCGGTCACTGGAAAAACAGTGACGCTGCCGCTTCCGTAGTTCGCGATCGCGGCATAGGTGCGATCGTCATTGACGCACACAAAGCACGGACCGTCCCCACCAGCATCTTGGCGGCTTCGCATCGAGAGTTTCCCAGTGGTCTCGTCGACTGCCCAAGCAACGATGGAAGCGTCGCTCGACGTTTTTCCCTGGCGCAACTCCGACACGCTATAGAGCGAGTCGTTTTCGGGGGCCGCCCAAATGAAGCCGGGGCGTTTGGACTGGGCCATCGGTTCGGCTGGCGAGAGCGTTCCCGATTGGACATCAAAGTTCGAGGCATAGATGGCTTCGCCACCGGTACCGATGTAGAGTCGCATGGATCCGTCGGCAAGCGTCATCGAATCTTGAAATGAGACGACGACTAGGGCTAACAACAAACAAGGGATTCGCATCGGTTGCCTTTCTCGGTCATGGGCGAAATTATTCTTCGGTCACTCGAACGGTATTCATCACGTCGCCTTTGCGAATGGAATCGACGACATCTTGGCCTTCGATCACTTTACCAAAAACGCTGTGTTTACCGTTGAGGTGTGGTGTGGCCACGTGAGTGATAAAGAATTGGGATCCGTTCGTGTTCGGCCCGGCATTGGCCATCGACAAGATGCCTGGGCCATCGTGCTTGAGCGTCGGATCAAACTCGTCTTCGAACTTGTACCCGGGGCCGCCGGTGCCGGTGCCTTGGGGGCAGCCACCTTGGATCATGAAATCAGCGATCACGCGGTGGAAGGTCAGCCCATCGTAGAACTTTTGTTCACAGAGCTTCTCAAAATTCGCAACGGTCTTGGGCGTCTTGTCGGCAAAGAGTTCAATGCGAATGGTGCCACGGTCGGTGTCAAAGGTTGCGACTTTCATGCGTCTAAAACTTGTTCTCTAGTAAAGTAAGAAAGGTTAGGTTTCGTCGGTTTGCCATCAGCTCGCACGCGTCCGCGTGATTGCTCGATGAGCGTTGTCGGTTCGATCGGGTTGGCTATTGGGCTGGCGCCGGTTCATCTTGATTGAATTCGTTGAGCTGAACTTCGAATTCATCGCTCGTGGTCGTTCCGGACTCGCCGCCAAAGTCTTCGCCCATGTCAATATCGAGATTGTCGTCCATGGAATCGACGGCCACGGGATAACGAGTGCCATCGGGCATCAGCAATTCGGCGCTGCCGATCGAGGTGCCGTCGCCGCCTGGGGCCTGTTTGATTAGCAAGGTGGCGTTGCTCTTGGAGCCCACGACGTCAAACGCGAGAGCGCCACCGGAGGATTCGGCCTGGGTCGACGTTTCACTCAGGTTCAAGCTCATCGATTGAATGTCCCCCACGTGCTCGACGATGGTGGGATTGCCGCTGAGTTGATTCTTGAATTGTTCCGCCAACATGTTCGTGCCTGCCCTGTAGGCGAAGAACGTGCCGCCGCAACAAACCAGGGCGCCCAACACCATGATCCCTCCGATGATACCGATCACCCACAGCCACACGTTGCCCTTTTTAGGTTGGCGATCGCCGTGCATGGTACCGGGACCGGACGTTTGAAACGGATTGTCGGGTCGATTGGACATAGTTCCATCCTGGGAAACGAATTGGGTCAGATCGAAGTGTTTCGAGATCCGGGGCTGGGATATCGGTTACATTAGAGCGACCAATTCAGGCATAGCCTAGTCGACCAAGCGACCTAGTCCCTGTCCTCGCGTTCACAGACATTTTTCGATCCACTTTCAGCCCCAATCGCCCCATGATCAATCATCCTTCCCGGCGACAGGCGAGCGCGATGCTGGTTGTCGCGTTAGCCATTGCGACCACCGCGAGCCACGTCGCTGCCCAGTCGCATTCGGACGGTGCTCTCGCTGTTCAAACGCCGCAATCGGTGGCCGGTCACAGTCTCGAAGAAACCGAAAAACTGGTCAGTGATGAAAATCGCACTGTTCGATTGCGAGCCGCGAAATCACTTGCCGCTTTCGGTCAAGAGGCGGGACCAGTCCTGCGACGCGCCCTCGATCACGACGACGCTGCAGTTCGCTACACCGTCGCCGTGGGGCTCGGACGTGTCGGAGGTGAAGCTCTGATCGAGGCACAATCAGACTTGCACGCGATGATGAGCCAAGATTCATCCGAAGCCATGCGCATGGCATCCGCCTTCGCGCTGTGTCGAATTCCGCAAGCCGATGCAAAGCACATGGCAGAATCGCTCGACGTGTTGGTCAAGAAAATACAAACCCCCAGCCGGGCTGTGGCCTGCAGCGCCGCCGAACTGCTTGGCATGCTCGGACGCGACGCGACCTCGGCTGCGAAGTCGATCGAGGAAGTTGCGAAGAACAATCGTCCGGGCAGCAGCGGCGACTATCACATCGGTGGTGCGGCACAGAAGGCACTACGCCAAATCCAAGCGGAGGCACGTTAATCATGCTCAATCTCTCAACCCGACTCATCCAACGTGGCGTCTTGGTCGTATTGATGTCGCTCGCCGCTGCTTCAGCGGTGGCCCAGCAGCGGCCGAATATTTTGTGGATCAGTTGCGAAGACATTTCGCCCAATCTCGGATGCTATGACGATCCGCACGCGATCACGCCGAATCTCGACGCGCTGGCCAGCCAGGGCGTGCGTTTCACCCGCGCATTTACTCCCGCGGGTGTTTGTGCGGTGGTGCGTAGCGGTGTGATCACGGGGATGTATCCCCCATCGATCGGGTCACAGCACATGCGCAGCCGCATCGTTCCGCCGCCCGAAGTCAAAGCTTTTCCGGAGCTACTGCGTGCCGCGGGTTACTTCACGAGCAACCGCGACAAAACGGATTACCAGTTCGAAGTGACGCCGAGTATTTGGGATCGGCAAGGAAAAAACCATAGCGATTGGCGAGAGCGTACGGACCCCGATCAGCCGTTCTTTTGCGTTGTCAATCTCACCATGACTCATGAGAGCCAAGTTCGACATGGCGAGAAACAGCATGCCAATGTGATCAGCCAAATTGGCAAGGACAAACAGCACGATCCAGACACGACGGCCGACACGTTACCCGAGTACATACCTAACACGCGTGCGTCGCGCCAGGATTGGGCTTGGTACCAAGACAACATCACGCTGATGGACCAAACCGCCGGCGAAATCTTGAAACGATTGGACGACGACGGGCTGACCGATTCGACACTGGTCGTCTTTTGGAGTGATCATGGGATGGGGCTGCCGCGGGGCAAACGATGGATTTACGACTCGGGGACTCATGTGCCGATGATCGTTCGCTGGCCAGGTAAATTGGATGCTGGCGTTGTTCGCGAGGATCTCGTGTCGATGCTGGACTTGCCACCAACCATGCTTGCCGCCGCGGACGTCCAAGTACCGGACTACATGCACGGACGGAATATCGTCGGTGCGGAGATGCAACCCGAACCATCGTATCTTTTCTTTCATCGCGATCGGATGGATGAGGTGTACGAGATTCAGCGTGGTGCCCGTGACCGACGCTGGAAGTATCTTCGCAACTACGAGCCTGAGAAACCCTACGCCCAACATCTCGAGTACATGGATGCGATGCCGACGATGCAGGATTGGCGGCGGCTCGCGGCGATTGATCGCCTTGCCGGTGGCCAGAAAAACTGGTTTGCCAAAACCAAACCCGTCGAAGAACTCTACGACACAGCCAAGGACCCTTGGGAGCTCGAAAACTTGGCAGCCCTGCCCCAGTACGCCGAACGTCTCGCTCGGATGCGATCCGCAACCGAGGCTTGGCAAGAAAAAATCGGCGATACAGGCCTCATTCCGGAAGCGGTGCTGATGGAGGAAATGCTCCCCGGCGGCGAATATCCCAAGACGGAACCGCCCACGATCGAGGCCTCGACCGAGCGAGTGACATTTTTTTGTCCCACCGAGGGTGCGTCGATCGTCTATCGCAAATCGGGAGAACGAAACGCCCCTTGGAGGTTGTACACCAAGTCGATTGGGAAACCCGATCACCCGATCGAGGTGATGGCATGCCGTTTGGGGTATCGCGACAGCCGCGTGGTCGAGTGGTCGCCGAAACGGTAACATCGATAGGCTTCGAAGCAAACATCAGGGAGTCGAAATTGGCTCGCCTCGCTCGGGCAGGTTCCCCTGACGGAGACTTTCGCTGCGGCAAAATTTGGTTATCGTAGGTCTGGTTCGAAGTTGCTCGAATTCGCTCTAGTTTCTAGGCGACGTCGTGCGTACGGCGGAGTTGGCTTGGGTTGACCGGCTTGTCCGGTCATTCGCTGCCAGCTGTCCGACGTCCCGGTTTGTGGTGGGTAGGTAGTGGTATTTCCCGTGGCGACTGACTCGGTTGCAGGTGCAAACGAGCTTGGCTCGCCGCAAGGTCAACTCAGTTTCGTGATTCACTAGGGGGAATCAAATTCATGGCCAAGTGCAAACTCGAGTACGTGTGGCTCGACGGCTATCAGCCGACACAAACGCTTCGTGGCAAGACCAAGATCGAAGAAGACTTCAGCGGCAACGTCGAAGACTGCAAAATGTGGTCCTTCGACGGTAGTAGCACGATGCAATCCTCGGGCGGCAAGTCGGACTTGTTGCTCAAGCCCGTCTTTTGCTGTCCCGACCCAGATCGTCTCGGTAACGGCTGGATCGTGATGTGCGAAGTCCTCAATGCGGACAAAACGCCTCACCGCACCAACGGTCGTTCGACGATCCAAGACCAGGACGATGATTTCTGGTTCGGTTTCGAGCAAGAATACTTTCTCTGGGATCCGGAAACTCAAAAGCCCCTGGGCTTTCCCAAGGAAGGTTACCCAGCACCCCAAGGCCCGTACTACTGCAGCGTCGGAGCTGAGCGAGCCGTCGGTCGTGAAATCGTCGAGGAACACCTCGAAGCGTGCATCAATGCTGGGTTGAATGTCGAAGGCATCAACGGTGAAGTTGCCAAGGGACAATGGGAGTTCCAGATTTTCGCCAAGGGGGCCGCCCGCGCCGGTGACGAGATTTGGGTTGCCCGTTACCTGCTCGAACGGATCGGCGAAAAGTATGGCATCGCCATCAATTACCACTGCAAACCGGTCAAGGGTGACTGGAACGGCAGCGGGATGCACGCCAACTTCAGTAACACCTTGCTCCGCACCTGCGGCAGCAAGGAAGTTTACGACGCCGTCTGTGAGGCGTTCCAGCCTCGCATCAAGGAGCACATTGACGTCTACGGTGCTGACAACAACCAACGATTGACCGGCCTTCACGAAACCCAGTCGATCGACAAGTTCAGCTACGGTGTGATGGACCGCGGTGCGTCGATCCGCATTCCCATTTTCACCGTCGAGCATGGTTGGAAGGGCTGGCTCGAAGACCGTCGTCCAGCATCCAACGCGGACCCGTACATGGTCGCCAGCGCCATCATTACGACCGTCAAGAGCGCCAAGATCCCAGCAATGGCTTAAGAAACCTTTTCGAAAATCGGGAGCCGACGGCGCTCCGGATGGTATCGGGCAGGTTTTTAGTGGATTGACAGCAAGTTCTTAGAAAGAATCGCTTCAAACCCGGTCACGAAGGTGGCCGGGTTTTTCTTTGTAGAATCGAGGTGTTTCCTTCTCGCTTATGCTTCATGGGGGCGCCGTGCACAACATCAAACGCATCATTCGGATTCAAGCTCATTTCGCAACTGAAATTCTTTCAAGCCCGCTCGCGTCTTCAACTCATCGACTTTCGAGAGCTGTGGCAATTTCGTGAAGTCGTTTGGGCGTTTGGCATGCGCGACCTCAAAGTTCGTTACCGCCAAACGGCCATCGGCGTTGCCTGGGCCATCGCCCAGCCCCTTTGTACCGTCGCCGTATTTGGAATCTTGATTCATTGGTTGCAAGGCCGAGCGACCACCGGGACAACGCCTTACATCGTTACCAGTTTATGTGGGATGGTTCCCTGGCAATTCTTTGCGACCGCCATTACGCAGTCGACGCAGTCCGTTTCCGCCAATAGCAGCCTGCTCAAAAAGGTTTACTTTCCTCGAGTGGTACTACCACTGGCAGCATTCATCCCGGCCGCCGTCGACTTCTTGATTGCTTTGGCAATACTGATAATCGTGATGACAATCAGCGGTATCTTGCCGACATGGAAAATCGTGCTGATACCTGGACTGATGGTGCTCACCGTTTTATGTGCGCTGGCATTCGCACTTTGGCTGTCCGCACTCAACGCGATCTATCGTGACGTACAATTTGTCGTGCCATTCCTGCTTCAATTAGGCATGATGATTAGCCCGGTTGTATACGAAAGCGAAGCCGTGGTCCCGCAAGCTTGGCAAAGCCTTTATTTCCTCAATCCCATGGCCATCATTATTCAGATTTACCGTTATGCACTGTTGGATGCGTCACTACCCGGGAATACTCAAGTGGCGATCGGTATGACTTCCATGCTGATGTTTGTGGTGTTGGGGGCTTTCTACTTTCGCAGCATGGAACGGCATTTTGCTGATCGCAGTTAGGCATGCCGAGGACCGAGTTTGATGACTGACGTCGCCATATGTGTCGATGCGATTTCCAAACGATACCGTTTGGGTACATCCGTTGCGAGCGACTACGGTCGACTCTCGGAAGCGGTTGTCAACGCCCCGCGAGCTTTCTTTCGAAGCTTGCGCCACGTCGGATCGCGTTTCGGCGGCGATTCGGCAACCGCTGAGTCGTTTTGGGCGCTTCGCGATGTCTCGTTTGATGTGAAACAAGGCGAGGTATGCGGAATTATTGGACGCAACGGGGCCGGCAAGAGCACGCTCTTGAAGGTGCTGTCGCGAATTACCGAACCGACCACCGGTCGCTTTGGACTGTGTGGTCGCGTCGCTTCGCTGTTGGAGGTGGGGACGGGCTTTCATCCGGAACTCACCGGTCGCGAGAACATTTTTTTGAGCGGAATCACTCTCGGGATGAAGCGAGCGGAAGTCCGAAATCGATTCGATGAAATTGTGGAATTCTCAGGCGTCGACAAATTTTTGGACACTCCCGTCAAACATTATTCGAGTGGGATGCAAGTCAGGCTCGGCTTCTCAGTGGCAGCTCATTTGGAATCGGAGATCCTGATCATCGACGAAGTTCTCGCGGTGGGCGATGCCAGCTTCCAGAAGAAATGCCTCGGCAAGTTAAGTGACGTGGCTGGCAGTGGCCGAACCGCCTTGTTCGTAAGTCACAATTTGGTCGCCGTGCGTAGTCTATGTAGTTCCGCTGTGCTGATCGAAGAAGGTCGCGTCTCGCTGCAGGGGGATGCGGCTTCAGTCGTTGCCGAACATCTGAAGTCGCTTTCCGTACCGAAGTTGGACGGCGATGATCGACGCATCGATGCCGGTGGAATCAAGCGGATCATCTCCTGTCGAGCCTTGGGCAAGAGCGATGACGCGTCGCGAGCATTTTCGATTGACGAGCCGCTGGACATTGTTCTCGACATCGAACTCGACCGCACCGCTGGCGAAATCGGTTACGGAGTTGTGTTCCATTTCTCTTATGAAGATGGAACAATGGCATTCGCGACCGCGTCGCCCCAGGAAAGAATAGCTGCCGCTTCGGCCATCCCATCAACGCTCCGTTCATGGCGCTGTCGCGTCCCATCGCAAACGCTCAATGAAGGCCAATACGTCCTTGAGGCTGTTCTCATCTCAGCCGACTTCCAATTGCTCAGCCGTGTTCCTGATTTGCTGAGCTTCGACACCTATGATGAAAAGCCACGCGGTGGTTGGTATGGGAAATGGGCGGGTGTGATGCGTCCGGTTTGTGAGTGGAATTTGCCCGCGTCGAACTGACTTTTGAGAAATATTCGTGTCGTACAATCATTTGAAACATCTATGCAAACAAAGCATCGGGACTCTGGTGCGACCGCTGGGATTCGTGCCAGCAACTTCGCCTCAGGCCGCCGGTGACTCACTGTCGGTTTGCTTGGCAGCAATTCATCGGCTCGGTTTGAGGCCAAAGCATATCGTTGACATAGGTGCGAACCGTGGTGGCTGGACGAGGGTGGCGCTTCGATATTTCAGTGAGACTCGATTCACGCTGATCGAGCCGCAAGAAAAACTCAAGGCACATGCTCAAGATTTGTGGACGAGAGAGAACATTGACTGGCACACGGTGGGAGTAAGCAATCAGTCGGGAACGATGATGCTCACCATCTATGACCGTGACGATAGCTGCACATTCCGGCACAGTACCGATGATGCTAGATCACTGGGCTTCGAACAGGTTCCCGTGCCCGTTTTCACATTGGACGATCTGTTGAATCAGAACCACTTGCCAATTCCGGAAATCGTCAAGATCGATGCAGAAGGTCTCGATTTGCTGGTACTCGAGGGTGCTTCCCAAGTCCTAGGTCAGACGGAAGTGTTGTTTCTTGAAGCGGGTGTGTCGCAGAAAGCCTTTCCAAACACTGTTTTTCAAGTGGTGAGGAAAATGGAATCTCACGGCTATCGAGTTTTCGATGTGACGGACCTCAATCGCACTCAAGGAAGTGGCGCATTATGGTTGGTGGAGCTTGCGTTCGTCCGCAAGGACGGATTGCTCGACGCAGCGGTGCGTAGTTACCAAGATTAGTTTCGGGCGAGAGTGTTGTGACGATTTTGCAGCGAGACTCAGAATGAGCTTTCTATCGGCGGACGAGTTGGCAGATCTTGGCTTTCGATCCTATGGAAGAGACGTCTTGATCGATCGCCACGCACTATTTTTCGGAGCAAACCGAATCACGCTTGGCGACAATGTCCGAATTGACTGCTTCTCCATGATTAGCGCCGGTCCGAAAGGGATCGTCATCGGAAGCCACATTCACATCAGCAGCGGCGTCTACATCTACGGCACCGGCGACACGGTGGAGCTAAGAGATTTTTGTGGTCTGTCGCCCGGGGCAAAGCTGTTTACCGCTACCGATGACTTTTCGGAAGGCTACCTTCGCGGTCCGCAAGTCCCCAGAGAGTATCGCAAGCTGAAGACGGGGCGGGTGATTCTCGGAGAAAATGTCCAAATCGGTGCTGGCGCGATCGTGCTCCCGGGCGTGGAGCTGGGCCGCAACGCAAGTTTGGGTGCGCTCAGTCTTTTGTCGAAGTCGGTACTACCGGATCGAGTGGTTGCTGGTATCCCAGCAAAAGAGCTGTCGGTGCGCGACGGCAAGCTTGCCGATCGATTGATGTCGGACTTTCTGAAAGCATGGAACCGCGTTGAATGAGTACACCATCGAGACAACTAGCGATACTCGGCGGGAATCCAATCTTTGAGGAGCTCCTGCACGTCGGTCGGCCCAATATCGGCGATCGCAACGATTTTCTGCGGCGAGTCAATGACATGCTCGATCGTCGCTGGTTTTCCAACGACGGCCAGTTTGTGCAAGAGTTTGAGCGCCGTATCGAAAAGTACCTAGGGGTGAAGCACTGTGTCGCGGTGTGCAACGCGACGATTGGTTTGGCGATCGCAGTTCGAGCGATGGAACTTCGAGGCGAAGTCATTTTGCCCTCGTACACTTTCGTGTCGACTGCACACGTATTGCAGTGGCAGGGCATTCAGCCGGTATTCGTTGATATGGATCCGGCAACACACAACCTTTGTTCCACGGCGGTCGAGGCTGCAATGAATGCTCGCACGACCGCTGTCATCGGAGTTCACGTTTGGGGACGTGCTTGTGATACGGAACGTCTACAGCAGCTAGCTAATGCTCGGGGCATCCCCGTTCTCTACGACGCCGCGCACGCGTTTGGCTGTTCGCATCAGGGCCAGATGGTCGGTAATTTCGGCCGTTGCGAAGTATTTAGTTTTCACGCAACGAAGTTTCTCAATAGCTTTGAAGGCGGCGCCGTGACCACCAACGATTCGAAACTCGCTGACAAACTGCGACTAATGCGCAATTTCGGGTTTGCCGGCTACGATCGAGTGATTGAGTTGGGGACCAACGGCAAAATGACAGAAGTCTGCGCCGCGATGGGGATCACTTCTTTGGAAGCGGTGGAAGAACTCATTGGTGTCAATCGTCGCAATTACGAGCGATACGCAATCAAACTATTGGGCCTTCCAGGCATCACTTTGCTTCGCTATTCGTCGGCCGAGCAAAACAACTATCACTACATCGTGGTCGAGGTAGATCCGAATGAGTGCCCGCTTGATCGTGACGAATTGGTGGCCACCCTCCATGCGGAAAATGTATTGGCTCGCAAGTACTTTTGGCCCGGTTGCCACGGCATGGAACCCTACCGTTCGCAGCAATCGGTTGCTCGACAGAACCTAATGCATACGGATCGCGTCGCAGCAAGAGTCATCGTGCTGCCAAACGGCCAATCCGTTGGCGAATCGGATGTGGTGAAAGTGGCAGATATATTCAAATCCGCGATTATCAATGCGAAAGAAGTACGTGCTCGAATCCAATCGCAGCAAGGATAAGCAACGATGGCGAACCCGAAAGTCAGTGTTGTCACTATCACCTACAATCAAGAACGTTACGTGGAGCAGGCGGTCCAGAGCGTGATTGCTCAACAGAAAAACTTTGACGTGGAACACTTGATCGCCGACGATTGCTCGACAGATTCAACCGGCGCCATTTTGCAGCGGTTAGCGAAGGAACACCCCGTTGCATTGACGCTCAATCGACGTCAAGAAAATGTCGGCGTGATGAAGAACTTTTGCGATGCGTATCATGGCGCTCGTGGGGACTATATCGCGTTTGTCGAAGGCGACGACTATTGGATAGATGAACTTAAGTTACAGAAACAAGTGGAATTGATGGACTCGCATCTCGACTGCAGTCTTTGTTTTCATCCGACTTTGTACGTGGATGAGCGTGGGATGCCCAATGGCACCATTCACCCGCGTGTGTTCAAGGCCGATTGGACGCTGGGTGAAATTGTGGCGAGCAACCCCGTCCAGACTTGTTCGATGATGGTGCGTCGCTCGGCGGTTCCGTCGCTACCCAAGTTTTTTCTTGATTTGAAGTTGGGAGACTGGCCGTTGTGCATCTTGGCAGCTCGCTCGGGGCGGGTGCTTTGCCAAAGCGACACTATGGCCGCTTATCGAGTTCATTCAAAAGGCGTTTGGTCGGGGTTAGCGATCGCGAAGAGATACTCGGCTAGTGCATCAATGTACTTTCGGCTCGGTATAGAGTATCCCGATCTCCGCGACGAAATGGAGAACTCACTCGCGATTCAAACCGAGGCACTTGCCTTGGAGTCGTTGAAGGGTCATCAATTGAGGACAACTCGCACTTGGCGTTTGGCAAGCGCGATCGCTTGGCCGCTCGTGACCTTTCGATCCGTTTTCGCTTCGCCGCAGCGTTCAGAAAAACAAGGTCAAGATGCCTAACTCGATTTTTCCCGAAGTGTCGGTGGTGATTCCGGTTTTCAATGCCTCGAGGTACTTGGCTGAGGCGTTGGAAAGTGTCCTAAGTCAAACGCTACGTGACTGGGAGTTGATTGCGGTCGATGATGGTTCAACTGACGACTCTTTATCGATACTTAATAGATATGCGGCGGCGGATCCTCGCATTCGTGTGATTCCCATGCCGCATGCGGGAATCGTGGCAACACGCAATACTGGGATACATTCGGCTCGCGGCCAGTTCATTGCAGCGCTCGACAATGATGATGCGATGCTTCCCGAGCGACTTGAGCGACAATTGGAGTTTTTGCGAAGCCATCCGAATGTTGTTGCGGTAGGAGCCGCTGGTCTACTTGTCGATGCCGACGGTGATCCGATCTGTGAGCGGTCCTTTCCGACGTCGTGCGAGGAAATCGAGTTAGAGTTGCTATCGGGCCGAAATCCCCTGATGCAGTCATGTATGATGTTTCGGCGCGAGTCGATTATCCGTGTGGGTTGCTACCAAGACGGCAGGAACTTTTCCGAAGACTTTGATCTCTTTCTTCGTCTTACCGAGATTGGCTGTATCGCCAACTTGGGTGACGTGTTGATCCGCCAGCGTCAACACATTTCGCGTGCC
This sequence comes from Pirellulaceae bacterium, assembly GCA_041741195.1. Classification (GTDB taxonomy): domain Bacteria; phylum Planctomycetota; class Planctomycetia; order Pirellulales; family Pirellulaceae; genus JBBSJZ01. The sequence goes on along the minus strand of JBGSKM010000017.1, from coordinate 33,172 downwards.
AGTGCATCTCACTACGAAGACCAGAATCGAGTCGTCATGTGGGCACTTCGCGACGCTTACGACCGGCGGAAAATCGCTCGCGATCTACCCGTCATCGAAGGCTCATGGCATCCGAGCACGCCGCGCGACTATCACATCCGCTGCGCAAGTGATGCATGGGATGGCGGGCACATTGCGACGGTGAGAAAACATGCTCGAGCACTTCTGGCCGAGGATCGTTTGTCCCTACGCGGAATGGAACTATACAGCCGGACATTGATGGGTCGTCCGGCTTATCATCTCTTTGCGAAGGCGAAATCGCTTTTGCGGCCTCTCAAGTCGATCCTTGATAAGGACGCACGATAGTCGTCCGATCAGTCTCCGCCTCGTCCCAATAGACGCTTCCAACTTTGGTTCTCTTTGAGCCCGAGCCGATCGCGCAGCCAATGAATCGGCTTGCGGTATTGAAGGTAAAGAAATTCAAAGGCTATGTTTTTCCGCATCATCCGTTGCAGTATTTGTTGCGTGGCGGGCGCGAACGCCACTGAGTAGTCCGCCTTGGAGACGATTTGCGAGAAGCGTTTTAGCTCGGCAATGACTTGCAGCGGATCGCTGTTAGCAACGCTCATTTGATGAGGATGGACACGAAATGAAGCCAAAGGGGCGTCGATAAAGCCGACTTTCGAATGGCCCATCATTCGCCACCACATTTCCAGGTCCACGACCTGGCGAAGTCGCGCATCGAATCCACCGACGCTGGCGATCGTCGCCCGTCGCAAGAGCACGTTCGTAGGTTCGCCAACCTTGTTCAAGGGGCCGTGACACACCAGCCCCGGATCCGCCAGCAATGTTCGTCCATCTTGCACGCGGTCCAATCGATTCCACCCGAGATGCACGTGACTGCTTTCGTTCTCCATCTTTGAACAAAACGGGTGACGTCTTGCATCGTCGTCGATCAGCAATTCTCGAGCAGAAAAAACCATTCCGATCGAGTTGTCCTCTTCAGCCAACGAAACCATCCGCGAGATACAATCGGGAGTGATGAGATCGTCTTGAAACAGGAACTTGATATAGCGTCCCGAAGCGTGCGCGATACAGTGATTCCAATTCGCGACCATTCCCGAAACTGGTTTGGGCAAAAGTCGAACGGGAAATCGAGATCGAGACTGGAACGACCGGATGATCTCGAGCGAGCAATCCGTGGAGCCGCTGTCCGATAGGACAATCTCAAGGTCATCGAAGCCCTGTGCTTCCGCACTCGCCAGCGTTTCGCGTAGGAACTTCGCACCGTTGTATGTAGGGATGCACAGACTAACGGCTGGCTCGGTGGCCGTCACTGCTTAGGAGCCATCCGTATAAATGAACGCAGGATCGATGGTCCTATACCAGCGTACCCACTCGTCCTGCGCCTTCATAATTTGTGCCGGTGTGGCGTCATCAAGTGACGTTTCGCTTTGGAATTTTCTACTGATAAAGTTCAGACCGTCAACTGCGTACGCCCGCACTAATTTATCCCCGTCGCTGAGCGCAAAGATCAGAGTCGGCACCACCGTCATTTCGCCGCTCGCGCCGAGCAGACGTGCGGCGACACGCCGAGCTTGCCAAGACTTACTACCTCGAACGAGTCGCATCAAACGATCTAGCTGAGCCTTGCGTTTCTCGGGATCCGTTTCCAGTTTGAGGTTTTCGGGAATTGACTTGCCCTCGATGCTGTCGGCGCCATCGTCTTCGAGAAGTCCAAGCAGGTTCTCCACCGATTCGGCGACCGGTTTTGATACGATTTGTGAACCCTTGACCTGAATTTCGGCTGTATTTTTGGGAATCCCGTAACCTCCCTGAAGCGTTCCCTTGCTCACGGCGGCGATAGCCCGTTGGCTACTGCGCATCAGGAATAGCACCGCGAAAGCAGTGCTCACCGCAGGATTCGGGCTCGCGGCATCCTTAATACCCCAACCTCCCGTGGCATCTTGTAGGCCCATCAATGATTTAACTTCGTTGTCATACCACGCCGGATCCGAGGGCTTTCCGGTCGCTAGTTCAAAGAAGCTCTCGTAACGTTCCATCGTGTAGAGCATGTAGTAATGCCAGTCCCTATTATATGTATTGTTTTGACGCCGGTAGGATTCCATCTCACGCATAGCGCGAACCACCTGTTCCGGCTTAACAGGGGACTTTTTGCGTCGCGCGGCAACAATCTCGGAGCGATCGACAGGTTTGAGCGCTTTTGGTAATCCCTGGATTTTATTAGCGTTGGTGGTGTTTTCCCAAATACGGAAAATGTCTGCCGTGATCAGAGCGGTACTTCCTCCAGCCAAACACATTGTTACGGACATTGCTTCCTTCGGTTGTGTAATTGCGCCTCGTCCAATCCCGGGATCAACGCCCTGATAGGGCCAAGCACCATTTCGATCCTGCACACGCATTAGCCAAGAGAGCATTCGATTGAGTCGGTCGAGGGACATGTCGATGCCCGCGTGGTCAAGTGTCCAGGCAGCGAGGGCCACGTACTGCGTCTGCGAAATGTCTCCCGTTTCGTACGCTGGGTAGCCAAATCCACCGGTCGAATGCTGTAAGCTCATCAAGGCATTGCTTAGCAACTTGAGTTCTTCGGCATATTGAATCGGGTCCAGTTCGGCCAGGAACAAGATCACCACGGAAAGCTCGTAGACGCCCGCGTCATAGGCTTTCGTTGTGGGTACATCGGCTCGGCCTCCGTTGGCTCGAATTTCGTCAATATACAGTTTGGCATACTTGAGACCCATTTTGATAATGGGAGCGTCGTGATTGTGTTCGTACTTGAGGTGCGCATAGGCCACCAACACCGGCTGAGCATCCGCTCCCAAGTGCGTCGACACCGTAATCTTGTCTTCAGGTTGGCCTTCTAAAAACCGCAACCCCTTCTCGATCATCGCCTTCACTTCGGGGTCGTCCGGCGAGTAGGCCAGTGACAAAGTCTGCACTGCCAAAATCGCCCAGACGACGAGGACGCACCGCATCCATGGGCTCGACATGAGGAACGAAGAGAATAGTCGTGACATCACTGACCGGCTTTGGATAAGGGATCGACGGCTGAAACGGGCTAGCGTCCGCACCCACGAAGCGGCGATTGCGGATGGCCCTTCGATCGGGTGCGTTGAACATTTCGACTCGGGGGTCTGGGACGCCCGCAAGGTCGACTACCATTATACATTGCGACGCTCGATCCGCGTAGACTGTTAGGGTCGATTGAGTTTACGTTTCCCGCCGCATGTGTTGTTCGACGATGGCTGCAGCAGAACCCACGATCATCCTTTCGGGCACCGACCCGGATTTGCCTCGTGACGTGCCACCCGGGCTGGCCCGCTACACCGGCTTGAGGGACATGGCGCGAGGGGGAAGTGCCATCCTGAGGTCGGCCTTTGACCGGATTACGGGACGCACCGTCGCCATCAAGTCGCTTTTGCCGGAGACGAAATTTGACCATCGAGAACGTCGTCGGCTGCTGCGCGAGGCTCGGGTAACGGCCCAGTTGCAACACCCCAATACCGTGCCCGTGTACGACATCGGTGACGACCCCGAAGAGGGAATTTACTTCGTCATGAAGCGAATCTCCGGGGAGAACTTCTTCGAAGTGCTCAAGCGGATCGCCCGAGGCGACGAAGCGACGATTGCCGCCTACCCGTTGTCGGAGCGGTTGGAGGTGGTCATCGGCGCTTGCCAGGCACTCGCTTACTCTCACGCCCGCGGCGTCATTCACCGCGACGTCAAACCGGAGAACATTTGGGTTGGCAATTTCGGTGAAGTAATTTTGCTGGATTGGGGCGTTGCCAAAGTTTGGGGGCACACCGATGACAACGAGGCGATCCGCCAAAGCGTGCTCAAAAAGTCGGAAAGCTCCAACGAACAATTGCGGACGTTGACCGGTGGCGGCCAGCGCCCGGGAACTCCGCTCTACATGTCACCCGAACAAGTGGACGGCAGCCGAAACATTGATGAACGTAGTGACGTGTTCAGCGCCGGCGTCGTCTTGTACGAGTTGTTGGCACTTCGCGAACCGTTTCGCGGTGCGAACATCGACGAAACATTTCACAACATTCGGCACTTGAACGTGGTTCCGCCGAGCGAGCGTTCGCCCGAACGCGAGATTCCACCTGCGGCCGATGCGGTCGTGATGAAGGCTTTACAGAAGCGTCCAGGAGATCGTTACCAGTTCATGCGTGATTTGATCGCGGACTTGCGGGCAATTCACACTTAGAACGACTGAGGATCAGAACTGGATGTGCGGAATTACCGGAGGTGTTTGGTCATCGGCCAACGCGTCGATCGACGCGTCGACGCTCGACGCCATGACGCTCGCGATTTCTCATCGTGGCCCGGACGATGCCCAAACCTGGATGAGCGATCCCGCGATCGGGAACTTACGTCCCCACGCGGCGCTGGGATTTCGGCGACTGAGCATCATTGATCTCGAAGGCGCCCGCCAACCGATGTCCAACGAAGACGGCGCGATCAAGCTGGTCTTCAACGGCGAGATTTACAACTTTCGAGATCTACGCAAACGACTTGAAGGTGGTGGTCACCGCTTCGCCACCGACGGTGACGGCGAATCGATCCTTCACCTCTACGAAGACATCGGAACCGATTGTTTTTCGCATCTCAATGGAATGTTTGCGATCGGGATTTGGGACGCCAATCGAGGCCGCATGGTACTGGCACGCGATCGCATTGGTCAAAAACCGTTGTATTACGCGTTCGATGAGCATCGCTTGGTGTTTGGCAGCGAACTGAAGTGCCTTGCCGCGATTCCTGGCGTGTGCAAGGAAATCGACCCAGCGGCGATCGATGAGTTTCTTACGTACCAATACATCCCGCATCCGCGAACGATTTGGAAAGGAGTTTACAAATTGCCGCCGGGCCACTTTGCCGTCTACGAGAACGGTCGGCTTGTCGTCCAAAGGTACTGGGATTTTGATCCGTCGCACCAAGTCGAAATGACGCGAGAGGCTGCATCCGAGCGACTGCGTGAATTGCTCACGGACTCAGTCCGTTTGCGGTTGCAAAGCGACGTGCCGCTCGGTTCGTTCCTTTCCGGCGGTATCGATTCCTCCATCATCACGGCACTCGCACAAGCGCAATCGCCCCAGCCGGTGAATACGTTCAGCATCGGGTTCTCCGTCGCTGAGTTTGACGAGACCCATTATGCCGCCGAGGTGGCGAACTTTTTGGGGACCCATCACGAGCGTTTTGAGGTCACGCCCAGTGGCATTGATTTGCTTGACAAATTGGTGTGGCATTATGACGAGCCCTTTGGCGATTCATCCGCCGTGCCGACTTGGTATCTGTCCGAATTGACCAAACGCAAAGTGACGGTGGCGCTCTCGGGGGATGGTGGCGACGAGTTATTCGCTGGCTACGAGCGTTACCGCGCGTTGTGGCTCAGCAACCAACTGCAGCGTTGCCTTCCGCTGCACCGGATACCAGGAATCGGTCTGGTTCAGCGGTTGCCCGATTCGAATCGGCGTCGTTCGATCGTTCGACGTGGCAAGAGATTCCTGGAAGCACTGGGGCAACCGACGGTGCGGCGGTACCTGAATTGGCTACAAATTTTTCCGGAGTCCATGCGTGCGTCGCTTTACAACGATGACTTTGTGCGAGAGCTTCCCGATAGTGATCCGTTCGAATTCCTCAACCAAGCGTGGGGACGTAGCGAGGGACGTGACATTGTCACGCGAGCCTCGCTCAGCGATGTGTTGACTTACTTGCCATGCGATTTGATGACCAAAGTCGATATCGCCTCGATGGCTCATGGGTTGGAGGTGCGTCAACCGATGCTCGACTACCGCGTCGTGGAGTTGGCGGCATCGATGCCGGTGAATTTGAAGTTCCGCGGGTCGCGAGGCAAGTTGATTTTACACGATACTTTCGAAACGATGATTCCTGCGTCGATTTGGACTCGCAGCAAAATGGGGTTCGGAATCCCGATCGCCGGTTGGTTCCGGGGTGAGTTGCGAGAGCGCGTTCGAGATACTTTGTTGGCTTCGGAGGCGAAAATATCCGCCTTCATGCGTCCCGAGGTCGTTCGCGACTTGGTCGAAAGTCATCAGAGCCACCGCCAGAACCACGGCTACCGATTGTGGAATCTGCTGATTCTTGAAACTTGGCTGCGGCGCTGGGGCTAACCGGCCCACTTCGCATTGGATAAACTCGTGAAGAACAGACGTTCGGGAGGCGGAATCGAACTGAGTTGACACGGAGACCACTTCGCGTGGTACGCCCGCGCGACGTAGATGATGGCACTATGGTTATTCAATCCCTCGCTTCCGGTATGCACTTTCATCATGAGCCAAAACCAGTCTCAATCGTCCGGTGCTCCGACGTCGCAGCGTTTACTCCTGGATGGTTACGAGTGTGAAGGTTTCTTTGACGAGTTACTCGATCAACACGGGCACGCTCGTCCCGAAGGCGAAGCGCTCATTGGCTTGCTCAACGGCCTACCCAGTGGCGAGCTCGTCCAACGCCAGCGAATGATCGAGCGATCACTTTATCGCATGGGGATTACGTTCACGGTCTACAGTGACAGTGCGGGGACGGAAAAGATCATGCCGTTCGATGTGATTCCTCGCATCGTTTCGTCGATCCTTTGGCGGCACATTGATGCCGGGCTCAAACAACGAATCAAGGCGCTCAATTGTTTTCTCAGCGACATCTACAACGAGCAAGCGATTGTCAACGACGGAGTCTTGCCGCGCGAGTTGATCGATTCGGCGGCGACGTTCCTGCCCCAGTGCAAGGGACTCAAGCCGCCGCGCGGGGTGTGGTGCCACATCACGGGTACCGATCTGGTTCGTGACGACACCGGGGCCGTTTACGTCCTCGAGGATAACCTGAGGTGCCCTTCGGGGGTGTCGTATGTTTTGCAGAACCGCATGGTGATGAAGAAGAACTTTCCGCAAGTCTTTGCGGCGTCGCGAGTTCGACCGGTGTTCGATTATCCCGCACGTCTCTACCAGATGTTGCGGAGTTTGGCACCCGACGACGTTCACGAACCGACTGTCGCGGTGCTCACGCCCGGCGTCTATAACAGCGCGTATTACGAGCATTCGTACCTGGCCCAACAGATGGGTGTCGAACTTGTCGAAGGCCGTGATCTCGTGGTCGAGAACGATGTCGTTTACATGCGGACGACTGACGGGCTGCAGCGAGTCGATGTGATCTACCGGCGAGTCGACGACACCTTCTTGGATCCCAAAGTCTTCCGAAAGGATTCGGTGCTCGGTGTCGAAGGATTGATGGGGGCATATCGTGCTGGCAACGTCGCGCTTGCCAATGCGCCTGGCACCGGAGTCGCCGATGACAAAGTGATCTACGCTTATGTTCCCGAGATGATTCGATATTACCTCGGCGAAGAGCAGATATTGGCCAACGTTCCTACCTACGTGTGTCTTCGCGACGATGATCGCAAGTACGTGCTGGAGAACATGGACAAGCTGGTTGTCAAAGCGGCAAACGAATCGGGTGGCTATGGAATCTTAATTGGCCCTCACGCCAGTGCCGAGGAGCGAGCCGCCTTTGCAGAGCAGGTAAAAAAGAATCCTCGGAACTACATCGCCCAGCCGACCTTGTCGCTTTCGCGCGTACCGACCGTGATCGGCGAAAAGATCGAGGGACGTCACGTGGATCTGCGCCCATACATTCTCTGCGGCGGAGACGACATCTGGGTCTTGCCGGGAGGATTGACGCGAGTGGCGCTGCGGCGAGGTTCGCTCGTGGTTAACTCGTCACAAGGCGGTGGCAGCAAAGACACGTGGGTGATCGCGGATTACGGACAAACAGTTCCATCGCCCTGAAATCCCATGTCCGCTAGTTCGCGTAGTTCATTGATCCCATCCGACGTTCATCTTCGATAGTTTCCACATGTTGTCCCGAGTTGCCGAATCGATTTACTGGATGAGCCGCCAAGTTGAGCGAGCGGAGAACCTCGCGCGATTCTTGGAAGTGACTCACGACTTGACGTTGGATCATCAACAGAGTCTCGTCGATCCCTGGGAGCCGCTCATACGGGTGACGGCTGACGATAAGCAATTTCGCGAGCGGCACGGCGTACCCAATGCGGCCAACGTGACGAACTTTTTGGCGTTCGATCGAGACTATTCCAACTCGATGCTTTCCTGTTTGCACTTCGCGCGTGAAAACGCTCGATCGGTGCGTGAAACGCTCTCGTCGGAGGTCTTTGAACAACTCAATTCGTTCTACCACTTTGTCCGTGATGCTTCTCGAAAGTCGAAACTCGAGTCGCCCAACGAATTCTTTGACGCCGTGCGCCAGCACACGCTACTGTGGGGCGGGATTCTTGATGGCACCATGGCGCACGACACCGGCTGGCACTTTGCCAACGTCGGTCGGTTGCTCGAACGCGCCGACAAAACGTCGCGTATTCTGGACGTCAAATACTTCAATTTGCTGCCCAAGGTGGACGATGTCGGTACCGCCATCGACGACATGCAATGGTCGGCACTGCTGCTGGCGATCAGCGGTTTCGAAGCTTACCGTCGCGACCACCATATGATTGATATCGAAAAGGTGGTCGAGTTCTTCCTGTTCAACAAAAAGTTCCCTCGCAGTGTGCTTTGCTGTGTTGCGAACGCCGATTGGTCATTGCAAGAGATTGACGAGTCGTCCAAAGCCACGGCACCGGGACTGGGGAAAACTCGAATCGCAAAACTGCGTCACCGATTGTCCAAGACGAGCGTCAAAGAAGTCATTGCTGGAGGGATGCACCAATTTGTCGATCACTTGCAAACGGAACTCAATGAAGTAGGTGCGGGATTGCATGAAGATTACTTCAACTAGCGCTAGCTGCGCATAGCGCCGTGACGTTTGCCAGGCGACGGCAATGAATTTCTGAATCCGTCGAGTGTGAAAACGATAACTTGACGTCCATTGGGATGATTCATGGAGACTGGCGTTTGGCAGTTGGGACGACTTATCTATCATGGTGAGTTAAAGCTTCGGACCAGGCGGGCCGTTGCAAACGTTTTACTTGCGATTGGCCTACGCCATTGAATCCGACACTAACCTCCTTGACCCCCTTCGTCCAATACGCGCCGGCTCTACCGAGCTTCGACGAATGCAAGACTCCGACAGGCGGATTTCGCCCCGGATGGCAGTCGATCGCTGAGTTCTTTAATTCGGCGGGACCCGTCGGACTCAATGACTTCGTCGCCGAAAGTGAACGCTTTGTTCGCGAAAGTGGGGCCACGTTCAGTGCCGTCGGGGACTCCGAGGATCAAAGTCGACCTTGGCAGCTTTCGATCGTGCCGCTTGTCTTTGATGCGACATCCTGGGGGCAATTGGAGGTCGGACTCCAGCAACGCATGCGTGTGCTCGAAGTCGTGCTATCGGACTTTCTCGGGCCACAGCGGTTAATCAAAGAACGCATCGTCCCAGCGGAGTTGCTGTGGTCGAATCCCAACTTCAAACGTGCGTACCACGAATTGCCCCCGGCCGGCGGATTGCGATTGCATGTCACTTCGACGGATTTGGCGCGAGATGACAAGGGCTCCTGGTGGGTCACGGGAGACCGAACCCGTGCTCCAAGTGGGCTGGGTTATTTGTTGGAAAATCGGATTCTGACCAGTCGCTTGTTTCCGAAACTCATTCGCCAATCCAATGTGAGACGCTTGGCGAGTTTCTTTGACCTACTACGCAGTCGGATGCGGTCGCTTGCGCCGCGAAAGCGAGACAATCCGCGGGTCGCGATCCTGACGCCGGGTGACAATAGCTACCGACATTTCGAAGATACCTATCTCGCGCGATATCTTGGTTACACCCTGGTTCAAGGTCGCGACCTAGCGGTACGTGGCAATAAATTGAATTTGAAGACGTTGGGCGGTCTGCTGCCCATCGAAGTGCTTTGGCGACATGTTTCCGATGAAAAGTGCGATCCCCTGGAACTCGATCCACTTTCGCTCGAGGGCGTCACCGGATTATTGCAAACCATCCGCGGCGGTAGCGTTGCCGTCGCGAATTGCATTGGCAGCACCCTCGTCCAGATGCCCGCACTGTTGCCATTCTTGCCAGCGGCTTCACGGTTCCTGCTCTCCGAAGAACTGCTATTGCCGAACATTGCAACTTACTGGTGCGGCGGCGAGAAGGAAAAACAGTACGTGCTTGCCAACTTAGATTCCCTTGTGCTTCGACCGGCGATGGCGGTCACGGCTGCCAAACCGATGATCTCCGCGGAGATGTCGTTGGCCGCCAAGAAAGAACTCGTTGCGGCCATCCAAGCAAACCCCCACAACTACGTTGCGCAACAGCAGTGCCAACGCAGTACAACTCCGGTTTGGCATCAGAGTCAACTGGACCCTTGGCACGTCGCGCTCCGTTCCTTCCATGTTCATTCGCTCGACGGGGTCGACGTTTTGCCGGGAGGATTCGTGCGAATCAGTCCGAACGCCGGATCGCTCGACCACTCAATTACCAGTGGCCAACTCGGACAAGATTGTTGGGTAATCGATGACAAGCCCGTCGATCAAGACACCACGTTGCTTCCGCCGCCGGGAACCTTGATTCGCTTGACACGTAGCGGTGCCGAGCTACCCAGCCGCGTGGCGGAGAATCTTTTTTGGTTGGGACGAAATGTCGAGCGAGCCGAGTCGACCGCGCGACTGCTGCGATCAACTCTCGTGAGGCTCGCCGGTGAAACCAACCTATCCGACTTGAAGGAATTGCCTCGCCTGACTGCCGCCCTCGCGGCGGTCGGCCAGATCGAGCCCGACTATGCGATCGAGGGACTGGTCGGCTCGTTGCCACCCCTGGATCGCGTGCTACCAAGCTCGCTTTTCGATCGAAACCCGCCTCGGGGATTGCAGATGAGCGTTCTCAATGCGGCGGAAAAAGCATCCGCCGTTCGTGACCGCATCTCTCTCGATGCGTACCAGATTGTGATGCGGATCAAGACCGAGTTGACTCGACCGCTTCCCGCGCATTCGATGGATATCGGTTCGATCATTGAGACTCTCAACCAGCTCATACGAGATTTACTCGCGTTCGCGGGGCTCGCGAGCGAAAGTATCACGCGCACCCATGGTTGGCGATTCCTTCAACTCGGTCGACGAATCGAGCGAGCTTATCAAACCACCGAGTTGCTCGCTGCGACGCTCGTCCACAGCGTGAGCGATGAACGGTCATTGTTCGAATCGGTTTTGGAAGCAACCGATAGTTTGATGACTTATCGAACACGTTATTTGCTGCTACTTCAGCCGGCCCCGGTCCTGGATCTGTTGATCACTGACCAAACGAACCCCCGATCGATCGCGTTCCAAGTCCAGGCGATCGTCGAGTTGGTGGCACAAATGCCTGTTGACGCAGCCGATGTAACTTTGGGTGCCGATCAAAAGGCGGCGGAGCATTTGTCCTATGTCGTGCGCAAGTGTGACGCCTATGAACTCGCCCAAGCCGACGCGAACGGCCTCCGCCGCAGCTTAGGTGAGCTGTTGCAGGAACTGATCGAATGCTTGCCGGCGCTGTCCGATGCGATATCCGCTCGGTACTTGATTCACACGGGTCAAGCCCAAACGTTGACCGGACGGAGTGCTGCCAATTGAGTAACCAATTGCCGACCGTTGACGTGCTGATGTCGCCGTGTCGCTACCGAATCACGCATCGAACCGAGTACCGTTACAGCGACGCGGTGGCCATTTGCCAAAACCAGTTGCGAATGATGCCGCGACGGTTTGCGAACGTCGAGTGTTTGAGTGTGGTGACCGAAATTCAACCCTCGCCTGATATCGTCGACGAACACGAAGACTACTTCGGCAACCATGTCTATTCGTTCGCGATCGAGTCGTTGCACCGTCAACTCACCGTCACTGTCCGTAGCGAAGTCGAGGTCGCTCGCGCGGCGTGGATGGACTCCGTCCAGTCGCGACCTTGGGATCAAGTCGTCGAAGCGATCCGTTCGACGAAAGACCCGAACTGGGCCAGCGTCGGCGAATTCTCTCGAGATTCACGCTTGATCTTGCGCAGCGACACTTTCGCGGATTTCGCACGCCCGTCCTTTGCGAAAGGGCGGCCCATTGTCGAGGCTGCGAGTGATTTGACCAAACGCATGCACGCGGAGTTTCGGTACGACACGACCGCGACTCGGGTCGACACGCCGACGACCGAAGCATTCCAAAAACGCGCCGGAGTTTGCCAAGACTTTGCGCACATTCAAATCGGTTGTCTGCGCTCCATCGGTTTGCCGGCTCGCTATGTCAGCGGATATTTGCGAACGTTACCGCCGCCGGGAAAAGAACGCATGGTGGGTACGGACGAGTCGCATGCTTGGCTAAGCGTCTATGCCGGTGAAGAACTCGGTTGGATCGACCTCGACCCGACAAATGCCTGCTTGTGTGGCACCGATCACGTCCCCATTTGCATTGGCCGCGACTACGAGGACGTTAGCCCGATGCGTGGTGTCGTGTTGGGTGGCGGTCATCCCATTCTCAGTGTCAGCGTGGATGTTGAACCGATCGACGGTCGTCCAAGTGAGCGCCAGAACAACAACGAGAGCGTCGAGCCGGTAGATCAATAGCGATGTCGACCCGAACCAGGAGTGCCAGAGAGATGACTGGCGATGGTTATAAAAAACTCTCGCATCGTTCGATGCGAGAGTTCGACGGGTAACCGATCAAGCGAGGCCGTTCCGGGCCGTGTGTTGGCTAATCGAGCGACTTGATGCGGATATTTTTGAACTCAGCCCACATGGGCTTGCCGGCGTGCAACTGGACGGCGAGGACACCATCGAGCAACGCGAACTCGGGGGAGTCTGTGAAATCGAGAATCTTGCGGCCATTCATGAAGTGTTGAATGTTTCGTCCCTTGCCGATGATCACGACCTCATTCCAATCATCGAGCTTGAACAGCGACTTGAATTCTTCTTCATCGATCAGTTTGCCGGTCACGTTCTTCTTGTCGCCTTCCCACGCGGCGATCTCGCCGACCATGCAGATGCGTCCGCGTTTCCCGCCTTCGTCGTAAATGAAACCGGAGATATTCGGGAAGCCGACTTCATTGCGGCCTTCGTGTTGGTAGCCGCGGACGACCCAGTCATTCTTGACGGACTTGTCGGTGATGTGTTTGGAGCGATATTGGATACCCGAGTTGTTGGTCGCGTTACCGCGAAACGAAAGTCGCAATTCAAAGTCTTTGGTCGTGCCGTCTTGCCAAATGAGGAATGTGTTTCCTTGGGCAGCATTTTCGGGCGTCGTCTCGCCATGAATCACGCCATCGCGGACCGACCAAAGTCTTGGATCGCCGCTCCAGCCCGTGAGGTCCTTGCCGTTGAATATCGTCGTCATGCCCGATTCCGCAGGAGCGTGGATCGGAGTTTCGGCATGGAGGGCGGTGAGTGTGAAAACGGAAAGTGCCAGCGAACCGGCCAAGAAACGCAGCATGTTGAGATTCCACGTGGATGCGAGGGAGCGGGGTGGGTAGGAGCACACGAGTATGCACCAACCGGCACCGTCATCCAAGTCGCCGCTGAAGAAAACGCTCAATCGCGAGACATTTTGCTACCGAAGCAACGAATTTGAACGAGGGCGAAAGGTACCCAACCGGAGGGCATCGGCGTTAAGTGCGGAAACGCGATGTAAGTTCGCGGAGCACGGTCGCTTGCGAACCGAGTTGCTCGCTGCTGGCGGCCAGCTCTTCGCTCGCGGCCGCGTTAGCTTCGGTGGTGTCCGCGACATCTCGAATCGCTTGCTTCACGTCGCCGGCGCTCTTGCTTTGCTGCTCCGTTAGCTCGTCAATCTCACGGATGCTTGCGGCGGTTTTCTCGGCGGCACCACCGATCGCTGCGAGGCTCGCACCCACACGTTCGGACAATTCGCTACCATCGGCGACTCGCTGCGTGGATTCTTTGATGAGCGAGGTGATCTCTTTGGCCGCTTCGCTACTGCGTTCGGCCAGCTTGCGCACTTCGTCGGCCACAACGGAAAAACCGAGTCCATGCTCACCGGCGCGAGCCGCTTCGATCGCGGCGTTGAGGGCGAGCAAATTGGTTTGCGATGCGATCTCGCCGATCACTTGGATGATCTCGTTGATCTGGTTGCTACTGGTTTTGATCAAACGCATCGCATCGATCGCCAAGCGAACGGTTTGACCGCCGTTCTTGGCGAGATTGGCGGTTTCTTCGGCTTGCATTCTCGCATCGGTCGAGTTAACCGCGATCAGGTCGATCGAATCCGTCAGTCGCTGGATCGCATTGGTGACCACCTCGACGCTAGCGGCCTGGGCCTGAGCCCCGTCGCTAAGTCCCGCGGCGCTTTCGGCGATCGCCTGAGCACCTTCGTTCTGCTGGTCCGACGAATCGATGATTTGGGCGATCAGCTCTCGAAGGTCGACAATCATTTGGCGAATGCCATCGGTCAACCGGCTGAATTGGATCGAATTCGCGTCGAGCGTATCGACGGATCGTGTGAGATCCCCCGCCGATGCGGCCAACACCACTTCGAGTAAGCGACCAATCGCGTCGTCAAGTTTCTCCTGCGCCGCTTTCTGTTCTTCGAAAAGTCGATGCTCACGCTCGCGCGCTCCGACGGATTCGGTGATCCGGTCCCAATTCAATAGCGAGCCGGTATGTTCGCCACGGGAGCCGTACAAAGCCGATACGTTGAGCTGCAATGTCTCATCACCGAGTTTGATCGTCGCTTCGTGAGGCAAATTACGCACGTCCGAAAGCAACGCTTGTTGATGCGCCGGGTTCTGGTGAAAAATATCGATCTTGCGGCCGAGGATTTCGTCGACACGGCATGGCAACAGCGATTGCAGCTTGGTCAGCAGCGCCACCGACGCCGGATTCATGTAGGTGATGCGGAAATCGCGATCCGTCACGATGATTCGGCTCGTCGTGTTTTCCGCGATTTGACGGAAAAACAGGGAGTCATCCATTCCCGGATGAGTTTGCTTGGTTTTGGACGCGGTGCGCGCAGGCGCCGTCTCCGACGTGACTTTCTTGGTGGTGGTCACTGATTTTTTGGTGGTACGACGTGTTGCTGTCGGATTGGCCACCGTCGTCTTCTTGGCTGCCGACTTCTTGCCCGAACGGGTATTGCGGATCGGGGTTTTTTCTTCAGCGTTGCTCATCGTGGCGTCTGACATTTCAGTGAATCGAAGATCGGTGAAGTGAAGTTTGGCGATCAGGTGTTGGGATTGTTTCGATGTCGAAAAACGAAGCCTGCTTACTCGCGACCGAGTAGCCGCGCGGCGTCTAACAAAATCATGATGGTGTCATCATTGCGGGCGAAACCATCGACGCTTCGCATTCGATGATCGTCGAGTACTTCGTCAGCGGTTTGGATATTGCTCTGAGGAATCCGTACGACACGCGTCACCGAGTCGACGAGACAACCGGTCAATTGTCCGTTGACTTCCACAACGACCGCCTGCTTGGATTGGGTCCGTGGCGATTCAGGAATCAGGAGCCGTTGCAAGTCCACGATCGGGATGATTTGGCCGCGCAGATTGCTCACCCCAGCGACGTGCGCCGGGACTTCGGGCGTGGGGGTGATCGTTTGCAGTTCGACGATCTCTCGCGTTTGGTCGATCGGGAACGCGTAGTCACGATCTCCGAGCCGAAACCCCACAAATTGAAAAATCATCTGGTCGCTGGTCGAGTCCTGGGCGGTTCGCCCGGCTGTGTTTGAACCACCGCGAGGCTGCGAAAGATTCGATTGAGACATGGAGGATGACCGAAGATGAATGACGCCGTAGGCTGGCGAAATGGATCGAACAAGGCGGATCGAAACAACGTCCGTGAACTCCAGAATAGTTCACAAGCGTCGGTTCGTCGCATCCAATAGCGAGAAACTGGGGTTAGCCAAACGATCCAAGACCACCTGAATGGACTTTTCCACGGCCAGACCGTTGCGACCGATACAATTCCACCCATACTTGTAACGGGATCGTTGATTCGCCACGATCATCGAGTGATTCTGTGGAGATCTTTCTAAATTGGACGGACCACCGTAGATGACTCGCCCCCCACGTCGTTTTCTCATTCCTAAGACGCACAATGTCGGCTGACGCTTCCCATCGATTTGCTGTGATCGCGCACGCAGGGCTCAGTTCGGCCGCGGTTGCACTTTCGCACCTATTGGACGTGGAGGTCATCGCGGAAGAATCGAACGAGGCCGCAGAATCGGCGATGGCGCTGGAATCCAAATTGGCGGAGCCCGATGCCGTGCTTTGTTGTGCGAGCATGGAAGTGCTCGTTACCGAGCCTGAGGTATTGGGCGATATCATGGGAAAACGAAAATCGGTGTCGGCCGGACGATTGCTGTTGGCTTGGACACCGGAGGCCGCGGCCGGTCTAATATCAGTGGCGCTGATGCAGTCTGAGGTTTCGCCCGAGCCAGAAACCTGGAGCGAAACGGAACGTTCGACGTTGGCCGAAACAGCCAACGTCGTGGGATGTGCGTTCCTCAATACCGTTGCTGAATCCATTGAACATGGCGTGCACGGTGGATTATCGTTGATCCCGACGCCTCCCTTTGTCGAGCAACAGTTTGCGGGCAGCTTGATGGAGTCCGCCGTGATTGAAATCGAGGCTCGCGAGTCAGCGGAGATGGGAGATCGTATTTGGTCGGCAAGTTCAAGTTTTCAAGTCGTGGGGCGGTCCATCGCGACGCGTTTGGTGATGGTTTGGCAGCCATCCGTTTGGCGTCGACTCTCCGAATTGGTGAAATAATCGGATGAGCATACCGATCGACGCGCAATTGATAGATAATGTTGGATTACTCCTTGGGCGAGGAACTAACGCGTGAGTGGCCCACTTTGGCAACCCGACTCATCGCGGCCGGTGGTGCGATTAGGAATCGGCCGAGCAGCAATCGTCGAGCATGACGGCATCGCCGGCATGTTGGTCGGTTCCTGTGTGGGGCTGTTCATGTTTGAACCGGTCCAAAAGGTTGTCGCGGCAGCACACGTGTCCCTTCCATCGATGTCACTTTCGGGTGATTCCGAATTAACCGACGCGACCGCCGGGAAATTCGGCGATGCGGCACCCGATTACCTGTTAAATTTAATTGAAAAAGCAGGGGGCTTGCGCAGCCGCACCATCGTCAAGATGGCCGGGGCAGCGTGCATGTTTGGTAACGCAACGGCAAACAATGGAGCCGTTCGTGAAACGATTGGTGACTTGAACGCGGAGGCAGTTCGGAAATCAGTCGCACGGTTGGGGCTCACCCTTTCCGCGTCCGAGTGCGGTGGTAGCAACGGACGCAAGCTTTTCTTTGATACACGAGACGGAATTCTCCGTGTCGTGACCGTTCGCGGTGAGATGTTGGAGCTGTGATGAACGAAACACAAGTACGACAATCCTTGAGTCCCGATGTTGAACCGTCGCTACTCATCGTCGACGACGCCCAAATGATGCGGCTGAAAATTCAAGTCATCGCCGAGGCGGCTGGCTGGAAACGCATCACCCAAGCTCCCAACGGTGAGAAAGCGATTGAGTTGCACAGTAGCAACCGCTATGACCTGATCACGATGGATTTGGTGATGCCGGGAATCGACGGCTTAACCACGTTGCAATCGATTCGTGCGATCGACCCCAAGGCAAATGTGGTGATGGTCAGTGCCGTCAACCAAAAAGAAAAATTGCTTGGTTGCATTTCGGCCGGTGCGATGGACTTTATTGTCAAGCCATTTGACCCCGCTCGGCTTCAACACTTCCTCCAAGACCGGTATCAGCTCGCTTCCGAAGCCTCGCGACGAATGGCTGCACGAGATTCGTCCAGCGGAGGAGCGGGATGAAACTTGGCGTTAGCGCCACGGGTCACCGCAGGGAGCTACGCACCGTGATCGTCGATGATTCGGCGCTCGCACGTTTGTTATTGCGTGATGCACTTTCTCATATTCCAGGCATCCGAGTCGTCGGCAATGCATCCGCCGGCCACGCAGCTATCGAAGTCGTCGATGCGGTTTCACCCGACTTGGTGACCCTCGACATCGACCTACCGGGAATCGACGGGATCGAGATTCTGAGGGAACTGAAACGTCGACATCCACTCGTGAAGGTTTTGGTTTGCACCCGATCCAGCGACTTGTCACCGGACCAATTGGATGCGGCGCGAGCGGCGGGGGCGCTGGACGTGATCGACAAGCCGTCCAGTCGAAATCGAGACGCCAATGTTCGTCGGCTGAGTGATGAAATCGCGAATCGACTTGGCCATTGGTTAGACCAGCAACCGGAAGTCAAATCCATCGACGCACCCAATGGGCTCGCAACTTCGGTGACGCATAGCTCCGAACCTGTGCTGCATCGCGAGAACCCGGACGTGGGACCGATCGAGATCGTCGTGATTGGGTGTAGCACCGGGGGGCCGGCGGCATTGAGAACGTTGCTCGCGGACGTGCGATCCGATCTCAAAGTGCCGGTGTGCATCGTCCAGCACATTCCACCAGGTTTTTCAAAACCGCTTGCCCAGCGACTCAATGAGAACTGTGGACTTCGAGTCAACGAGGCGTTTGATGGCGTTGTGATGCGAGCCGCGCATGCGTATCTCGCTCCGGGTGGACATCATTTGTTGATCACCGGAACCATGGCGGAGCCAGTCCTCAAACTCGACGACGGAGAACTCGAACACGGTTGTCGTCCGGCGATCGACGTGACGCTGCGCTCAGCGCTGAATGTTTACGGCGCGCGGGTGATGGTGGTCATCTTGACGGGAATGGGACGCGACGGGGCGGCTGGCGCGGACGCAATTCGCCGGCGAGGCGGTAAGGTATTGGTCCAGTCCCCTGTCTCGAGCACCGTTTCCAGTATGCCGCGTCAAACATTGGAAACCGCCGGCGCCGATGCGGTGGGTGAACTCGGCGAACTCGCCCGCTTGATCAATGAAAGCGTTCGCTGATCCGCTACTTCTGGGCGGCCGCATTGCCGGTCGTCATAGCGCCCCCGGAAACGCTCAACAGCGGTGCCGCCAATCCGGCAAAGCCCATTAGCAACAACAACCCAATGGTTACTCGCCGCAGTCGTTGTTGTCCCAGCCATGTGCCGAACTTAAGGCCAACCAAGGTGACCAACAACAACAGCGGAATCAGACACATGGCGGTGACCCCTGGAACAACGATCCGATCGCCGAACACGCGGTAGAGGATCAGTAGCGCAGGCGCAAGGCTCATCAAATACATGGCAAACAAAAAGACTCGCATTCGCCGAGTGTCCCAGTCGTGAGCCTGGACCCAAAACACCATCGCGGGGCCACCCATGCCGACAAGTCCCTGTAAAAAACCCGAGGCCGGGAACGCGATCCAAGCCCAAAACGGATGGATCGTCGAAGCCGGCTTGGGATGAAACCAAGCGATGGCCAGCGTCATCAGCAACACGACTCCACCCACGACTTGTCGAAGCGTGAGCACCGAAAATGACTCCATCGCGTGGAGCACGAAAACACCGACGGGTAGAAACACGAGCCGTCCGAATCCGGGCCACAGGAGACTTCGTGGCCGCAGTTGGTCACGCAACGACCATACGCCCCAGGCATTCTGGGGAATCGTGGCCACTAGCAACGATGTCTGTGCCTCGGGGATCGAATAACCCGACCAAAGCATCGCCGGAACAATTAGCAGCCCGGCGGCAAATCCCGCAGCGGATTGGACAAATATTCCGGCGCAGAGAATCAGTATGAGTGGTGCAAGTGTCAATAGATCGTTCATCGTGGCGGCATCGTAGCGAACTGGCCACAAATCGACTGCCTCGCTTGGGAAAAAAGGCCGGGTGTGCAAATGTTTCTCGGCCGGTGGGATCGATGGCACGCAGTCTCGCTAACGTTCCTGCGACTACCTCAGCATCGCGCGAGTTCAACGAAGTATTTTTGCCCCCCGCTGGGCCGCCTTCTAGAATAATCGTGACTGGATTTGGACTTCATTCGTTCGTTCCTGCGTCCGCAGGTCCTTCCCTCCAAAATACACATCATCACCAGGAGTAGTTTTATGAGGCCGCGAACAATCTTTGTCGGTCGTGCACTGACCATTGGGGTTTCCGCATGGTGGTTGATGGCTTTGGTGGTCGCCCAAGGGGTCGCGGACACGCCCGCACGTAGCTCGATCCAATCGTCCTCCTCGGTTGGCACCAACGACGACAGTGACTCAATCAGCACTGATTCATCCCAAGAGTACCAGCCCAAATCCAAAGCCGAATTAAAGCGCATCCTGGCACCGATGCAGTTCAAGGTCACGCAAATGGATGGCACGGAGCCAGCATACCGCAACGAATTTTGGAACAACAAGAAAGCCGGCGTCTACTCGTGCGTCGTTTGCGGCCTTTCTCTTTTCAGCAGCGATACAAAGTTCGAGTCGGGCACCGGTTGGCCTAGCTTCTATGGACCGCTGGATGCTTCCCATGTTGGCACCAAGCGTGACTATAAAATGCTCTATCCACGAACCGAAGTGCATTGCCATCGGTGTGAGGCTCACTTGGGCCACGTCTTTAATGACGGACCGCCACCTACGGGTTTACGATACTGCATGAACAGTGCCGCGATGAAGTTCAAACCTCGCGAGGACAACGAGCTCACCAAGGACACTGAACTCAGCAAGAACACTGAGCTCGCCCAAGACAAAGAGTGAGTCGTTGTCAGGGATCGGCTCTGATCACGCATCGAAAAGCGGTAAGCAATCTTCGGTCGCCGACTGGTCCATCAACGCGACGATAATGTCACCAGGTTTGAGTTTGTCGTTCGCCGTTGGCACTCGGACAAATCCATCCCGCTGGATCGCTGCGATGAGACAACGTCCGGCCAGTGGTAGCTCCGCAAGAGTGTGCTGGGTCACCGATGCATCAGCGACGATTTCCAATTCGTATACACCAATCGAGCTTCCCGGTAATCGGCTTTGGCTGATCACCGCGCCATCGTTGAGAAAGCCAAGGATTTGGCGGGCAACCACATCACGTTCGCTAACGGCCAGATCAATGCCCAGTTTGCCGACGACGTTTGCATAATCGGGGCGACCGACCATGCACATCACTCGATTCGCGCCAAGTTCACGCGCTTCGACACCCGCCATGATGTTGCTTTCGTCATTGCCCGTGCATGCGATGAAGTAATCGACGGTACCGCCACCCTCGTCCTCC
Organism: Pirellulaceae bacterium; assembly: GCA_041741195.1. Classification (GTDB taxonomy): domain Bacteria; phylum Planctomycetota; class Planctomycetia; order Pirellulales; family Pirellulaceae; genus JBBSJZ01. The sequence goes on along the minus strand of JBGSKM010000017.1, from coordinate 12,093 downwards.
AAAACACTGCGGTTGTTGGCGTTGGCTTTGATCACCGTGACGTCAGGCAGTAATTTTGCGAGCTGTTCGCAGCGCGCGGCGTCCTGTTCAAGGATCACAACGCGGTAGTCATGCGGGCTCAACGAGCCTGCCAGGTGATAGCCGATTTCGCCACCGCCGGCGATCATGACGCGTTGGCGTGATTTGCGTTCGTTTCCGGCTCCGAAATAGGTACGAGTCTTGGCAACGGCATCGGGAATGCCGACCAAACTGACGCGATCGCCCGAGTGAATTTCGTCCTCACCACTGGCGATCCAAATGCGTCCCTCCCGGGCCAGCGAACCGATGCGAACACCACCGGGAAGCTTGACGTTTCGAAGCTTGCGCCCGGACGCTTCACTTCGTGAACTCACTTCCATCTCGTAGACTTCTAGCTGTCCGCGGGCAAAGTGTTCCAGCGGGATCGCGTCGGGATTGCGAATGGCTCGGGCAAGCTCGAACGCCGAAAGCTGCTCGAGACTAAGCAGGTGGTCGATCCCAAAATGACGCTGGTAATCAAACGTGCTGAGGTCACGAAATGCGGGCGCGTAAACACGAGCTACCGCGCGCCGTGCGCCAAGCGCTTTGGCCATGCTCGCCGCGACGATGTTGACTTCGTCGTCACCCGTGACGGCTAGGCACAAGTCGGCGCCACAAACGTCGGCTTGAAACAGCACCGTACTTTGCGACGCGCTTCCTTGAATCGCTCGCACGTCGAGCTCGTTGTTGATTTGGCGCACCACGTCGGGATCGCTGTCCACCAGCGTGACACTATGACGGCGTCGGCAAAGCATATCGGCGATCCAACGACCCACCGTTCCGCCGCCCAAGGTAAGGACTCGCATCAACTCGCTCGCAAGGGATACCGATCAATCACTAAATCATCCACCCAATTCCATAGAGAATCACAAAGATGATTGCCATGAAGCCGGTAATCCACCGGGCGGTACCCAATGCGTGACGCAAGATCAGATGGGTGTTCTCGTGTCGAGTCGCTCCAAACACGAGCGAAATCGAAACGATAAGTGGTAAGTAATACAGCAGATACGTTGGCGAAATCGGGAGCATGTTGGGCTTCGGAGAGAAAGAGTCATGGAGCAACAGCCAAGGGGCACCTAAGCGTCATTCGGATTGGGATTCGCCGGGTCGTCTTTTTCGTCCTTATCGCCAGGCTCCTTTTTGCGCCCACTGATTGGAACCGCGAGTGGACCCGCGTAAGCGTCGTAGATGACCAGGATGTTGAGTAAGCCGGCGATCATCGTGTACCAGCTTCCCATCTCGTATCCAGCGCCATGGCGAGCGTACCAGGCGGAAACTTCGTCCGCGTTGTCATCCAAAACCGGGCGATCCGGAGGCGCCATGAATCCGCCAAACCATGGTTCGTATCCGCGGCGGGTCTGGCCGGTCACCGGATCCGTATTCACCCGCATGTGGTTTCCCTGGACCAGCGCCGGTAGTGCGGCTGCTCCCACACCGGCCTGCAAGACGTAATGCCAACGGACATCGCCCGGAGCGAAGGAAGCGTAAACGACGTGACCTCCCCCCAAAGCAAAGCCAAGTACCCAAGTGGCCAGGATGCAAACCACAAAAAGACTGCCTTTGGCATATCGACGTTGATAAAAATGCCCAGCTCCCGGAACCAGCCACGCCAAGAACGCCGCCAGGGCACGATTTCGCAAATCGACGTGCTGGCCGTCGACTTCGATCACGCTCGATTCATCCACTCGCATTGTCAATCGTCTCTCGTGCAAAAACCGCATTGTGTCTCAAACAGGCACTGTCCGATAGACGAATGCCGTCGTTTCCCGATGGCGGTAGTTGCCAGCTTGGTTGGTTTCGTTCGATTTCGTTTCATTCGCTATCGGCCAAGCGATCTTGCCTTGACGCAATTCGCTTCACGAGCGTAAACGACGTTCTCTCGCCGATTTGGCCTTCCACTCACAAACTCCCTCCCAGCTCCGAATCGCCATGACTCGTAATGTATTTCGATTTGCGACCCAAGCGATCGCATCCACCGTTCTTTGCTCAGTGCTGGTGGGTTGCGGCAGCAGCACACCATCGGCCGGCCCCGCTGGTCAGACGTCCGACGCGAATGTCGCGGGAACCGACGCACCCCAACCGACCGACATCGTCCGCCAGTTTCTCGACCAAATTCGCCGCGGCGGCGATGACTCTGGAGCCGGGAATTTGCTCACTCAGAGGGCACAGTCCGAACTCAAACGAATCGGCCGGAACCTCGAGCCAATCGGGACTCCCGACGCTTCCTACAATGTCACCCGAGGCGAAACCGTGCCCAACGACCCCGATTCGATGCTCGTTCACAGCATTTGGAGCGAACCTAACGAAGACGGCTCGCAATCAAACTTTCAAGTCGTTTGGGCGCTCCAGCGAGAATCCGTGGGATGGCGAATCTCTGGATTAGCGATGGAATTCGAACCCGGCCAGGATCCAGCGATTATCAACTTCGAGGACGGAAACTCGATGCAACAGATCTTGGGAGATGTCGAAGTCGCCGCGAACCCCAGTGACACATCGTCCCAGGCTGGGATTCCCGCGGAAAGCATCCAGCGTTAGGGCAAACACCAAGCGCCTCGTCAATTTATGGCTGCCGCGGACGTCTTTCGCTCGTCCGAGCTGCTCGATTAGCCCAAATCATTGACGCTTTCTCGCATCCGCGTTCGGTAAAGCTGCTCGCGGCCAACCAGGAATCGTCGCGACGGTATCGATGCAAAACCCCCTCTTGCTGGAGGGCTTCCGTGCAGCCCGGACTGTCAAAATGCGTGAGCGGGCGATTGACATCGTTTGTGCCACGGTTAATGTAACTCCGAAACTACGCGAAACGCAAAGGCTTCGCAGATAGCCTATTTTGCTATTGTGCGAGTCGGTTAGCGAGGTTTTGGGACATCGTGACGTAACGATGGCTCTTGACTGAAAACGGCCCCAAGGAATCGTTGGGCTAATCAAGATCGTGTGCGAATTCGGATCGCACCAAGTACTCCGAGTCTATTGGGAGAATTCGATGAATCGGAATGTGGTGAGCGTTGTTGCCGTTTTTGCACTGATCGTGGGTGCGACATTGGCAACGGAATCGTCGGCCCAAGCGGGTCATTGTGGTGGTGGATTGTTCTCGAAGTTGAAGGGAGCTAAGTGCCAACTGTTCTCGAACATCCGCGCCAAGCATGCAGCCAAGAATTGCTGCGAGCCAGCACCTTGCTGCGAACCAGCCCCAGCACCTTGCTGCGAACCAGTTGCAGCCCCTTGCTGCGAACCAGCACCAGTTGCAGCTCCTTGCTGTGAAGCAGCACCAGTCGCAGCTCCTTGCTGTGGCGGCGAAGTGGTCATGGAGTCGGCTCCAGTGATGGAAGCTCCTTGCTGTGGTGGCGGTTCGGTGATGGGCGAAGCTGCCCCGATGATGATGGACAGCGGTATCAGCGCCGAAGGCTACAACCTTGCTCCAGGCGAAACCTTGGTTCCTAATAGCGTTCAAACGCTCGGAGCCGCTGAGGCAGCTCCAGTGGCTGGCGATGCTGCACCACCAGCGCCATCCGCTGATCCGGCTGCCGATGCAGCACCAGCTGCCGATGCAGCACCCGCCGCTGATGCAGCACCCGCGAGCGAAGCGGTCGACAGCGCCAGCGACGCCGCTGGCGAAGCACCACCAGTTCCAACGCCGGACGCCAATACGGACATCTAATCGTCTGAGCTAGTCCATTGAGAGATTATGAGAACCTCGCCAGCATCATGTTGGCGAGGTTTTTTTGTTGTACCAAACGGTTGCGAAAACCATCGACTGCGGCGGAGATTGATTTATTCCTGCGCGGCCGCGTCATGAAGCAACTGCTGTACGATGTCCTCTCGCAATCGCGCGACGTTATTGACATCCGCAGCGTCATCCGGCTTCAGAAACAACTGCGGTTCGCTTGTCGGCTCTTCCACAAGGAACCACCCAGGCGTCGCCAGCAGGCAAGTTTGCTCATCACCTCGGATTCGAATGCGAGGTTCGAGTTCGGATTGTGCCTGAACCCACTCTGACTCGCTGACTACTGGCTCAGACTCGCCGCTGAGTCTTCCGAGCAAGCTGGGGACGGCATCCGACGAGATCAAATGCGGAACCCGAAGTGATCTCGGCTTGCTCATCACCAGTGGCAATCGTAGCCGGCTGGATCGAATTGGACCCGCCCCAGAACCGATCCAACCGTTCTCGCCCAACGCAAAACCGCTGGTACCGGCGATCACCAATTTCGCGTGGTTGCAGGGCTCAAAGTCTCGTACCACCCCGATGAGCAGATCGAGCAAACGGACTTGGCATCCGTAGGTGCGCATCCAGCTCATGGCGAGATCCGGATGTGAGTCGACCTTCAATTGCAGGGAAGCCGGGGTTATCGTGTCAAAAAAGGCGGCCGGTTTCTCTGGCGCCAGCTCATCATCCGATGGGTGTACAATCAGCTCCACTTCCTCGCTGGGCGCATCATCCTCCCACACCTCGTCGTCGACAACCGCCAAATATCTCGGGGCGTCCCAAGTCGAGACGAGACTCGATGTATGGATCCAAAGCACACCAGGCGGATTCGGCTGGGTCATCCGATCCATTGCGGAAGCAAACAAACGCCCCATACGAGTTTGTTCAACGCGTTCGTAAGGTCTTGTGCGAGTGCGAAAGGCTCGTTCACCGATCAAATCCACATAGTCCATCCGCACGGCGGATGGGTGTTGCGCGACGCGGGCGTCATCAGTGAACAATTCGATCGTTCCACGAGAGTGGTTTGGCGATCGCCATGATCCGCCGCTCGCGTCCATCCAGACGCCCAGTACGTCCAGCGGATCCGTCGACGCCGCAATCAATCGATCCCAGACACAGCCTCGTGAAGCGATTTCGTCAAACTCGGGTGTCGGATTCCACGACGAGCCGTAGCAAGAAAGTGCCGCCGTCGCGAGACCTTCGGCGGTGATGATGACGATCGGGGCAGATTCCACGGGTTCGGCAAAGCTCACTCGTAATCCTCAAAATCGATTCAATCGCTACCGAGAGTGCGATCGAAGCCAAGATGCATCGTTCGCTGCTTGTTGGCTAGGGCCGTCAAGATCAACTCGTGACCTAAAGTTCATTCGTGTCTGGATTCTAAACACACGCCAGACATTTCGTTAGCACTTCAATATCACGACTGTTCACGAGCACTCCCTTGATTGGAACTTCCCACGGCTCGGATTCGATTTCGAGTGTCGCCCCGATCGTTGTCCTTCCGCCAACTCCCAATGAATCGGTGTCGACCCAAGCTTCACCAGCCCTGGCTCGAGACGTGGTGAATGTTTGGGACATCCCTTTCGATCGCGTTACCCTTGGCGATGCAGTGCAGCAGATTGTCGAGCTAGTCCGGCGCCGCGTTCCCAGTTTCGTCATCACCGCGAATCTGAATTACGCGATGTTGAACTACCAACACTCGGACGTACAAAAAATCACGGCCGACGCGGCGATGATTCTCGCCGATGGCCAACCGATCGTGTGGCGTAGTCGGTTGACGCAAAACCCGCTTCCCGAACGAGTGGCTGGTAGCGAAATGATTTACCAGCTCGCCGAAACGGCTCGCGATCACCGCTTACGAATCTATTTTCTCGGTGGCGCGCCCAACGTTGCCCAGTTGTGCGCCAATCGACTGGTCGAATTGTATCCGGGACTGCAAGTGGTGGGTGTGGAATCGCCACCCTTTCGCGACTTGACCCAACAAGAGCAACTCGCCCAAGATCGTCGCATCCGTAATGCGGGAACCGACATCCTGCTCGTGGCATTTGGTCAACCCAAGGGAGAGCGATGGATACATGCGAACTACCGTCGTCTCGGGGTTCCGGTCAGCATTCAACTCGGCGCATCATTCGACTTCATTGCCGGGACGGCGACTCGGGCGCCAGTCCTTTGGCAACGATTCAGCATGGAATGGGCGTATCGCATGCTCAGCGATCCCAGGCGGTTGGTGCCACGCTACGCATCCAACGCCTCGTATTTGCTCGGTGCGATCATCGAGGATTGGAAGCGACAAGTCACACGCTGGGGCATGGGCTCGTGGAGCGAGCGGGCCTAAAGCACTAACTGCCCACAAAGCGGTCGTAGATCGATCGAGCTTTGGAGACGTCCGACGTGCCACCTATCAGGACTCTGCCGTCGCGAAACAGGGTGACAGTGACCAGTGAGTCGACGAATAGCCGCACGAAAAAACGCGTCGATTGGACTCGCCCAATCGATGCCCAGCGGTCCACGAACGAGCTTAGATCGACCAATGCGGGGCCACGCCCAATGTTGAGCTGGACCGTGTCGCGTCCACACAGTACGGATGAATCGCTGGAACTTCCGCGGCGACCGTCCAGAAACTCGTAGTCTCCACCACACGCGATGCATCCGACGCTCAGCCGTTCATCGATTTCGATTTCGCGAATTCGGTTATTCCAAAAGTCGATTGATAAGACACTGCTTCGAATTTGCTGTCGTTGCCCGCTGAGCCATTTGATCGCCTCGATCGCTTGCAGGCTCGCAATCGCATGCGTAGCGCCGCCCAGCACCCCCGCGGTGTCGCATGTCGCGACCACCGATGCCGGCGGTGGCTCAGGAACCAGACAGCGAAAGCAGGGTTGGCCTAGTCCCAAAAATAATCGGACTTGGCCGCCGGCGCCCACACAGCCTCCGTGCACCCACGGAGTTTGGGTGGCGAGTGACCAATCGTTCAACAGGAATCGCAAATGAAAGTTGTCGACCGCGTCGATGACCAGGTCGGCACCGTCCAGGGCGGCGCGCACGTTGTCGCAGCTAATGTCCGACACGATCGGTTCGATGATCAGGCCCGAGTTGATTTGTAACAAACGCTCGGCCGCTGCTTCAGCCTTGCTCCGGCCTTGATCGGCATCGCTTTCGTCAAACAACGATTGTCGCTGCAAGTTGGTCCACTCGACGACATCTCGGTCGATCAATCGAACCCGTCCCACTCCCGCGCGAACGAGTATTTCCGCGGCAACCGTCCCGAGCGCCCCGCAGCCGAGAACGGCCACACTCGCTGAGGCGATTCGCTGCTGACCGTCCTTTCCCAAAGGAGCGAATTGCTCCTGGCGGGCATATCGGTTGGCGGCGGAGTCCGATGAAGTCACAATGCTGTCTCATCCCATGTTGAAGCGAGTGGATCGCTCGCTCACGTTCACTGTCGTCAATGTGCTATGTACCATAGACCGAAACATTGGGAACCACGAGCAAGCCTGTCGAATTTCTTAAACGAACCGCTTGGACGAACCGTTGGACAACATGCGTGAAATGGTGGTGGCTCGAGCTCGATTGCTCCGTGAGCTTCGCGAGTTCTTTGACGCTCGCGAATTTTTTGAGACCCAGCCACCCTGCTTGTCGGCGGATTGTGTGGTCGATGCTTACATCGATTCGATTTCGATCGACGCGTCGGCCCTGCGGTTGCCTGCCGTCGTGGGTCGCGAGCGTTTCTATTTGCAATCTTCCCCGGAATCCGCGATGAAGCGAATGCTCGTCGACGGGGCGCCGTCGATATACAGCATCGGCCCCGTGTTTCGAGCGGGTGAAGCGGGACGAATTCACAATCCCGAATTCATCATGCTGGAGTGGTATCAGCTGGGTAGTAACGTGGATTTGGAAATCGAATTGGTTCAATCGTTAGCGTGCCAGACGCTTCGAGTGGAACGATGTGACACCATTACTTATCGCGATGCGTTCGTCGAGCATTTAGGACTGCATCCGTTGGACGTTTCGCTGGACGAACTTCATGGTGAAGTCGCAAAGATGGATGCGGAGTTGGCTCGTTCAATACGCACCGATCGTGACGCGATGCTTGATGTGTTGATTGAGGAAGTGGTCCAGCCACGGCTTGGTACCGAGTATCCGGTGGTGCTGCGTGATTATCCGGCAACCCAGGCGGCGCTGGCCCGTACGCTTCCGCATGATCCGCGTTTCGCGGCACGATTCGAGTTGTACTACCGCGGCGTGGAGTTGGCCAATGGATATGAGGAGCTATTGGATGCCGAGGAGCTCGTGCGACGCGGACGTGCCAACAATGAACGGCGAGTGCAGAGTGGTTTGCGTCCGATGGAGGTGGAAACGCAGCTTGTGCGAGCAATGCGGCGGGGCATGCCCGCGTGCGCGGGTGTTGCCTTGGGCGTCGATCGACTGTTGATGCTAAGGATGGAGGTGTCGAGTTTGGAACAGGTCGTTCCGCTGCCGATTGATCGAGCCTAGCCACGGTCACCACATCGTCCAAGCGACGCATGCCGATGTCCAGCGAAACGATGTCACGGCCCGAGGTTTGCTGTCGTCAATTTTCGGAGCATTGTTGCTAGACTTTTCTCGCACTCGCCGGTGTGCAAGGTCTATAATGATCCCTAGGTTCGATATTCCACGAGCTGAAACGCTGGAGGTAACTCGTGATGGCGTCAAGTTTCGAGTCGAAGGTACGATCGTCTGATTTACGACGTGAACTTCGGGAGGATAGTTCGACACTGCATCAGTTGACGGCGGCGATCGATCAACTGCTGTCGCACTCCCGCATCGCGGCGAACCACTGGAGTGATCTCCAGGTGCTGTTCTCCGATCTGTGCGACCAACTCTCGCTGCATTTCGCGCTCGAGGAAGCTGAGGGTTACTTGAGTATCTCGGCGGATGCAAATCCCGAGTGCATTTGCACGGCCGAGTATCTCAAACACCAGCATGCCGAGTTGTTTGAGGAAGTTCGCTGTGTCGCCGAGGCGGCCAGGGACATTACCAATGAGAACGAACGACGTGTGGAGGCGATTATCGCTCGCTATCGCCGTTTTCGCTTGGCACTCGAAGCTCACGAGGAAGCCGAGTGGAATCTAATTCAGCGGGCGTGCGATGACGATCTGGGTGTCGGCGATTAAATCAGGTTGTCGATTGAGCGACTCAAGCGACGCGGCGGGCGCTCCATCGACCCATGATGGCGACAAAGCTTGGGACGAGAATGGTGCGGACGTAGAACGTGTCGATGAGCACGCCCAATCCGAGTGCGAATCCAAGCTCAATGATCCCTCGCAGGGCAAAGTGTTCGTCGGCACTGGCCAAGCCCAACGCGTGTGCGATCGGCGGAAACCATGCTGAACTCGTCATACTAAAAAACGTTGCGGCCATCACCAACCCACACGCCGTGATGATTCCGCCGGTGCGTGAGACAGCCTTGCGGAGCGCGGTGATCCATCCGAGCTTCTTCTGTTCTTCGATGATCCGGGCAACCAGATAAACGTTGTAGTCCTGGCCCACTGCCACCAAAATGACAAACAAGAACAAGGGCAATTTCCAGTCAAGGCCGACAAACTCGTCGCCGTACATCCACCGGAACCAAACCAAACTCATGCCCAAAGTCGCGTAGTAGCTCAGCAGCACGGTCCCGATCAAGTACAAACACAATCCAACCCACCGAATCACCACCAAAAGTACTGCTAAGACCGCGAGTACGACCGCGATCTTGATTCGACGATTGTCCTGCAGCGTGACCTCTCGCAAGTCCATGATTGAGGGCGTGGTGCCCGTGAGCAAGATTTGGGACCCGAACCAGGGCGAGTCAGCCTGCTTTGCCTCGGTAGCCAACCGCGATTTGATCTGTGCTACGAGCGTCGCGGTGTCCAACGAAAACGGATCGCCATCGACGACCACGTCCAATCGAGCCAGTCGATCGCTGTACTGGGGCAGCGAAGAAAAAAAATATTCTCGGGCAATTCGATGGCTTCTCAGTGCACGACGTCGCCAAGCGTCACCACTGAGCAATCCCATTTCACGCTCGGGTGGGAAATCACCCAACGGGTCGTCCGCCGTGCGAACCGCGACAATCTTAGGCAACGAGTAAAGTTCCTTGGCGAGTGCTTTCGTTTCTTTCTCGATCGATTTCTCATCCGTTGAAGCGGGCTTCACGATCAACACCGTGACTGGGTTGATCTCACCGATATCGAAGTTCTGTTGCAACAAACGCAATCCGCGCCGGCTTTCGGCTTGGCTGTCGAGCTCGCTGCTCAAGTCATAAGTGACTTCATTTTCGTGCTCCCATCCGTGGACCGCCGGAAACAGAAGAATTCCGATCCCCAACACCAACAACAACACTGGTTGGCGTGTGATGAACAAAGCGATCCAAGGCCACAATCCTGCACCGATTCCCGCCGATCCCGAAAGCTTCTGGGTGGGTGAGAACTCATCGCTGGGATCTACCGACTCGGCCCTGCTGGGCCAGAAGACCTTGGGGCCAAGCAATTGCAACAACGCCGGAGTGAAGGTCATGCAAACCAGCAAGCCCACCGACAGACACAACCCGATGATGGGGCCGGTGTAGTGGAACTTGCCAAACTCGGCGATCCACAGCATCCCCAACCCGACAATCGTGGTCAGGGCACTACCAATGAGTGCACCACTCACGCCGGAGAGTGCCCGGGCGCAGCACTGGGACCACTCTCCGCCCTTCGTCGCTTCCTCTCGCAATCTCGCGATCAGGAATAGACAGTAATCGGTTCCCGCACCGAACAAGATGACCACGACAAAAATTCGGCTCGTCGTAAATACCCTGAGATCCAAACCAAACAATGCGTTGTTCGCACTCGCTTGGGTCAACCACGTGACTAGCGCCGTTGACGTGATGACCGCTACACCGATCGAAATCATGGGGACCGCCACGAGCAGGGGAGCTCGATAGACGATCACCAGAATCGCCAGGATCATGACGATCGTGAAGACTTCGGTGTATTGGATCGCGCTGCGAGCCGCGATGAGGGTCTCGCCACCGATCGCAGCTGAACCGGTTTTTAGCAGTTGCAGCCCGGGTTGAGCAAATTGGCCGCTGTAGGATTGGACGCGGCCGATCAATTCATCAACCGCTTCGATCGTGGCAATGTTCTCCGTTGCCGCCAATTCGCTTGATAGCTGTAGGACGGCCAAGCGCGCGCCGTCGGTGGAAAGCCGACGACCGATGATGGCATCGTTCCAGGACAGCACGTCAATCAAACTGGACCACGCTTTTAAGTCACGCTCGTGAATCGGTGGTACCACGTTCGGCAACTCGGGCACGAGCACGAGCGCGGCTTCGTAGTCGCTCGCGATCTTGTCCGCGTCGCCATCGAGTTGTTCGCGCAATCGTGCACGGTCCCAATAGGCGATTGCCAGACGTGGTTCATCCGGCGCCGCTCGGGTATCGGGAACCCGCTCCCCAAGTTGCTCATAGAATCGTTTGTCGATCTCAATCGCATTATCCAGCGCCTCCAGAGCAAGTTCGATCCAACGAGCAGACGGTTGAACGGGATCGAGTTCGCCACCTTGGTATCCCAGTGAAATCGCCCGTTGCCAGCTCACTTCACTCAGGCGGTGGTACAATCGCCGCAGCAGGTCGAGTCCAACAAGTTCGTCGTTCTTGCTGAGTTCGCCGGTGTCGCGTCCCAACAGGAGCACCACTTGGCTGCGACTACGATCGCCTGGAAATGCTTGGTCCAGCAGACGCCCCCCGGCGACGCTTGTCATCCGTGCGGGCAGATAATCGAAGTCGCCGTCGTACGCGACATCCGTCCAAGAGGGGGCGGTGAGGCGAGCAATCACGGCGATGGAGATCCAGCCAACGACGATCCATCGACGGAATCGTCCGACGAAGGATGCCCAGCTTTCAGCGATCGAACCAGAGAGGGTTTTATTCAAGAAACAAGCTACTCGTCGTTTCGTTTTTCCGGCGGATCGTTCGAACGATTGGGTCGTCCGGTGGCCGTTTCCTTTTTCGCGGTGGTTGCACCGAATGCCTGAAGTGCATCTTTGAGCGTTTTCCCGTTCAAACCGCCGGACAATTGAATGACTTGGACTTCCCCGCGAGGCTGCGCCGCCTCGTCAAGTTGTTTAATCATATCCGATACCAACTCGAGCAGCGGCTCACCTTCGGCGCTAACCAGCAACGAGTTGCCAATTTCATCGATTCCAATTGAGAGCTTGCCTTTGAAAGAAAAGTCATCGCCGCCGCCGTCTTGGGCGCCGTCGGCACTGGCGAAGCCAGCCCCATCACCCCCGCGGCTGCGAGGCTCGTCGTTGGTGGCACCCCCGGGCTTGCC
>JBGSKM010000016.1:0-58006 GCA_041741195.1 Pirellulaceae bacterium | reverse complement strand
TGATGTCAGTGCTTCGCACCCTGCGTGTGCGAGGCCACCAGCCATTGGATACAATCCTTTCATCGCTTGCCGAATACTCAACAACCGGTCTTCTCCCGCCGCTCCCACCCAAAAGCAAGACAGCAGGCTGAATAGTTACATTCTTGCATTGAAACTCGCGAGATCACCGGCTACTTCATAGTCACCATGCGTTATCGCCACTAAGTCTTCAGTGGATCGATCATAGACATATACATTTTTGAGGCCAACATAGTCGGGAACGAATACATTGTCCGGACCGATATGGCTTCTAACAATTGGAAAGCATGTAAAAGCAATGACTCGCCCATCGTCACTGATTGACGGAGCCTCACACAAACTTTCTACGCCTGGATCGTAAAGATCGCCGCTAATGCGTTCACTCGTTCCGGATTCACGGTCAAGAAAGTAGATATCCCGGTCACTTTGATAAACATGGTCAATATTGTCAAATGACGAATCCTTGCTGAAGGCAACAACATTTCCGTTTCCACTAATGGCCATTTCAAAATAGCAGCAGTAAGGGATCCGCGTTAGATCGTCAGGTAGATCCAGCTTTTCTACTACCGGCGGTTTAGTGCGAATCCATCCGGTTGGCAAGTCGAGTCCGAGCAAATAGTTATTCGGAATCAGCGAATCGAAAACGAACGAGCCGAGATCGCCACCTGTCGTGACAGCTCCGCCGTCAAAACGCGATTGCACCTGCATTTCCTCACTGTCATAGCTGCCATTCTTGTTTCCATCGATGTAAACGTGCTGAGCAGGTACGCCCGGTTCACCAATTCCAAGCAAACCGTCGTTGTTGAGGTCTTGAAAAACCAAACCGGATACTTGCCCTTCGTAAACTTCGTACGCACCGATGTCAGGCCGCGCCACCGAAACGCTGTGCGCGTTCTGCGGCCGCAGAACCCCGCGTTGGTCATATTCTTCGAAAGCATAGGGGCTCCCAGCATCAATAGCGGGACTTCCTGGGAGAAGTGCGTGAGTCGGAGTTGGACCGCCATTGTACTTTAACGTGGCTAGAAAACCGGCAGCGTCAGCAATAACTGAATCACCGGTCGTCAGCGCGGCATTTAGAGGGTAAAATGCACGAAGTGTTGAATCAATATAAGTTGTGAATTGGTATGCCGGTAAACTGCTATCCAAAAGATTATTTCCCTCGGAAGCAAAGTTTCTTGTAAGGCTGCTATTTCCAACAATTTGAGAGTTGTGGGCAACAACAAGGTTCGTTACACCGCCTTTGTTTTTGGTGACCGTCGAATTATGGAGAACAATTGGCTCCGCCATCTCGATCAAGCTGTCTTCTGTACGTTGAAAGACCCGATCGAACAGCAGAACTTTCGATACAGGGATTCCAAACATGTTGAACCAACTTGTGCTGAACGATACGTAACGTCCGTCGGCGCTAATATAAGGTGCCAAGCTGTCTAGTGGCAGGCGGATTGTTTGATCGGCTGTGTTGGGAAGTCTACTAACTAACGTAAGTTGTTGTGCTGATCGGTCGAGGATGAAAACATCAGATTTGAAGTCGGGATCGATTTCTAATAAATTGTTAGCCGTCGACGCGTAAGTTACGAATCGACCATCACCGCTGATTGAAGGGGAACCGCTCACACCATTCGATTCTGTTCCATCGCTAGCGACACTAACTCGCTCAATCTCGTTTGAGTTGAGATTGTAAACGAAAATATCACTTTTCAAATTTCTATCGTTGTCAACTAGATTCGAAGCTGCGGATGAGAAAGCGACGAATCCGCCATTCGCACTGACGCTTGCGGATTGACTGGCACCGTTTCCTTCGGCACCACCGTTGGAAACACTGATTCGCTTAGCACTCCATCCGCTTTGTCTGTCAACCAGAAACACATCACTCAAACTGTTTGAATCGTTACCGACCAAGTTGGTCGCGTCCGAACTGAAAGCGATAATGTTCCCATCGCTGCTAATGCTGGGAAAGCGACTGCCAAAATTTCCGTCGCCACCAGCGGTCGAGATGCTCACGCGTACAATTGTCTTTTCTTCCTTGTCGAAAATGAAAATATCGGAGGCCGAATTGCTGTCGCCTTGAACTAGGTTGGTTGCAGTGGATGCAAAGGCCACGTAGCGTCCATCAAAACTGATCGCGGGCGTGCTGCTGGGACCGTCGCCTTGAATCCCTGTGTCGCTGACACTGATGAGTTCGATTCCCCCTGTCACACGGTTTTGAAGAAAAATATCTGCAACTCCGTTAAGATCATCATCTACTAGATTTGTACTTAGCGAAACAAAGGCTACGAAGCGACCGTCTCCGCTGATTGCTGGGGAATAGCTATCGCCATCAGCCTGTGTGCCGTCAGCGGTCACGCTAACCCGAGTAATTCGTTCCAAACTCCGATCAAAAACAAATATGCCCTCGTGAGAATTGGGCGTATCGAATGGTACGATGTTCTTTGCCGTTGATGAAAAGACAACGTAATTTCCGTCTGCACTCATCGTGTTTGTCGACGTTACTTTATTAACGCCTTCGTTGTGTCGAGCGCCAATAGCAGGTTCGAGCCAACGAGTATTGTAATCACCGCGAGGCGCGAATCGTGGCGTGTAAGGCAAGCCCGAAGGAAAGCCAGTCGGCCCGACGGCAGATAGCGTGCTTCCGAGAATTGATTCGTTCGCGGAGATAGTTGAATTGGTGAAGACTACCGGTCCAGCGGTCGCCGAGAGCACTGCGGCGCCGTCTTTAACTGCGGTGTTTTGCATCAGCGTGCTTGACTGAACTTGGACTGAAGCACTTTCGCAGACGTAGATCGCTCCGCCGTAGTCTGCTCGACTCTCAGTGATGATGCTTTGGTTAAGCAATAATTCACCACCCCACAACGAAAGCGATCCGCCTGTGTTTGCAGCTGTATTGTTTGCAAGAATGACTTGTTCCAGATTGACGACTCCTGCAGAAAGAATTCCGCCGCCATCGATATCTAGTCCGTTTTCAACGGTCACGCGTACAAGCGTTAGTTGACCGTTCGCATGAACCTTAAACGCTCTGGCAATGTTGTCCGCATCAATGAAACTATTCGTTTGGCTATCTCCGGCGATCGTGACATTGCCGTAAATGTCAAAGTCGCCAGACTCTTCATTGGACCACGTGCGGACAAAACCTCCGTCTACACAGCTGACGGGCAACGGGAAGGACAACGCAGAATCGACTACCGAAGGAATCGAGAGACCGTATGCACCTGTGTCCAAAATAATTATCCGTTCCGCCGGCGCTGCTGCGTTACTTTCTTGAATGGCCGCTCGCAACGTGCAAGCTCTGCCGCTTCCGTCCAAGCAATCACCGTCACCGACATTCGCGTCAACCGCATCTTCAAAACTTGTTACGTAAAAAACGGACGGATCTTCGATCTGGATCGACAGGGTCCCGAAAGGCACGAGCCCGACAAACAGACCCTGACTCCCACGCACCTTCGCATGGGCAACTGAGATCGTGTATTGGCCAAAGTCCATCGCGTCCCAAGTTCCTCCGGGTGGAGCGAATAGATATTCCGCTGTCACACGTTTCCCTCCCTCGGTCTGCGAGATGGACGAATCGATGATGGCGCCGACAGACTCTGCTCGCGGGCCCCATTGTTGGGAGATGACGATCTTTGATTCTGGCAAGCTCGCGAGATCGATACCATTGCGATCAAAGTATGAAACTGTGAGCTTGTTTTGGGTTGTAAGGTTTTCGTCTGAAACCAACGTGACTTGCGGCGCAAAGACTGGGGCGTTGTAGGCAAGTACTGCGTTGAGACGGTCAGTTGATGAAAATTCAGCTTCTGCGGTCGTCAAAATAGCGTTGCGAACTTCAATAGGCGACGCGTTTGTTAATTTGCTCCAAAGTAACGCGGCCGTGCCTGTGACGTGTGGTGTCGCCATGCTGGTGCCGTTGGCGGCTCCGTAACGGCTTCCGGGCAAAGTACTGATGACGCCGACGCCAGGGGCGGCGATATCGACTGAAGTGGCGCCGAAGTTGGAAAACGTTGCCAGCCTGTCTTGGTTGTCGGATGCTGCGACAGCGATGATGTTGTCCAGCGGATAGCTCGCCGGATAAAACGGTGTGCGGTCGTTGTCGACGCCTCGGCCCAAGACGTTGCCATTTCCGGCAGCGGCGATAAACAAAATGCCTGCGTCACCGCTTGCTGCAATTGCATCTTGCAGTCCTGCATTGAATCCGCCCGGCTGGCCCCAACTGTTGTTCAGCACGCGGACGTTCGTGTCAAATGTTGTCCGCATCATCGTGGCGTAATGAATAGCCTCTATCGCCGACGCAATGTCGCCCTGGTTGTTTTCGTCCAAAAACTTCAACGACATCAACGACGATTGCCAGTTAATCCCAGTGATCCCGGTCTCATTGTTACCAACAGCCCCGATGGTTCCCGCGACGTGCGTCCCGTGTCCCAAGATGTCGCTTGGGTTGTTCGGAGCGAAAGGTTCATTGACACCTTTGCGAAAATTCCAACCGAAGAAGTCGTCGATGAATCCGTTGCGATCGGTATCCAGTCCGTCGGCCCAGACTGGATCTTTAAGCAGGTCCAACGCATCAATGTAACCATTGCCGTTGAGGTCGTGTACTAACGCCGCATTCTCACCACTGGCATACGGTGTGGCTGTCGAGAGTTCAACCATGGTCGCGGCGAGTCCGGTGCTTGCGACCACTATGTCTGAGCGGAGAAGTTTGCCGGTCGTTGGGTCGAACGTGTCGACGACTTTCAAATTGTTGAGATCGTAAAACGTGAATCGCCCATCTTCATCAATGTCATGTAAGTGATTGACAGCCAAAGGATCGAGAATTTCTGATCGAATCTCGCCTTGATTGAGCCAAATGTTGAGAAACAAATCGGGGTGCGACGCATCGATTCCAGAGTCAACAACTCCAACCACGACGCTGGAGCTTCCTCGCGTGACGTCCCAGATCTCTGGGGCATCAATGTCGGCGTCGGTTGTAGCACCGAACTGACCCACATTGTCCAAGTTGGTCATGTTGGAATAATCAGGATCGTGCGGCGCGATCGCGCCAGAGACGACATCGTTTGTCGAATAGAACGACAAGAAGTCGTTAGATCGTAGCGAAGCTTCGGCCAATTCGTTGTTTGCCGCGAAACTCTCGACTAACAACATTCCTGGTAAACCAAGCCCGCGAACGATATCGAAATTCACTTGTTCGCGATCAAGCAGCGCATCGGCGTTGTCAATCGAATCCAAGGTGCTGACGGTTTGCTCGCTGAGGCGGACAATCCATTGCCGTCGCTGCGGCGCCGCTTCATCGGTCTGTCGTACTGGACCAATGAACTTCGATTGACTGACCGCTATGTCGGACGTGTTCGATGTAGACGCATCTTCCGTCACCGCTTGAAACCATTCCGGAGTAACTTCGTCGTAGACAAGGTTACCTCCAGCCAGTAGGTGCCGGGGCTCGAGCAATTCGTAGCGCAAGCGGATGCGGGCGTCGTGATGGTTTTTGTTTCTGCGGCGGAAGGTGTGCCGACGGGAGACGAGAGACGCACGTGATCGCGATTGAACCATCGGTATGCCAAGTAGTGATTGCTTAAATGCTGGGGCCTCGAGATGAATATCCAACCGAACATTCATCCACAGGATGTGAAGGGCTTGCCGCCCGGCCAACCTGGCCCTATGCAAACACCCCAACCAGGGAGGTTGCAATGTGATTCTAAAGCGGGGATGGGGGTCCCACCAGCATTACAGCGATAAAAAACTTTGCTTATCGCCGAACTTTCCTAAAAAGGCAGTGCCTCAGGCGACGAGTGCAATACGACTGAACCAACGCACCGCAAATCGGGAGAAGAGTGAGATCCAGGGCCGTGGAGCAAAGAATGGGATAAATCAACGCCTATCAGTCGTCGTCACAGGCCTCGAACGACAGACACATTGTGTCCGCGGTTTCGGCCGTCGCCACGCGTTCATTTAGCGATTTTGTCACCTAACCGTGGATGGTTGCCCACATGGATCGCCGAGTTTGGACTCGCACACGATGTAATGGTGTTTGGGGCGTTGGCAGCCGAACGCGGTCGAGCGGACGGGTCCGATGCAGTGTATGTTGGACGGGGGGTGCCTTGGTCACTTGCTCCGCGCCGATGGTTTTTAAACGATGGATGAGTCCGAATTGCGAACCGCTCAAATTGCGGCTGCGGCAGCTTTGCTCGTTGGACCAGAGCGGGACAAGTTTTTGAAGCAGAGGTGTGGCGGAGATTCAGTTTTGACGTCGCGTGTGATGGCGATCATTGGTGAATTGGAAGCGGCCGATCGACAGAGTTCCGAGCTAATGCTGCGAGTGGACCCGTTAGCCACCATCGACTGGATCGATGGTCGAGCGAGGCAAGACGCTTATGAAGCGTCCATGCCTGAAACGCGATCGAGGCCACCGTTTACGGCAACCATCGATCCGGCTTCGCATCATGAGCTGAGTTTGACTCAAGACTACTTACCGCCCGCTGTGAAGAACGGTGGTTCGATCACGGAGGATCCCCTCGATGACGCAGTCCTCAATCGAACACTCAGCCCCGACGAACAGTCAAACTTGGACCTTGTCTGTGCGCGGTTTATGGATGCTTGGAAACATGGATCGGAACCCAATCTGCAGCAGTTCATACCACCGGATGGTGATATCGACTACCGCAACCGACTTGTGTTCCCGTTAGTGATTCTCGATCTTGAACAGCGACACGCACGCAACCGCCCTATGTCCGCGCAACAGTATTTGTCTCAAGCACCGGACTGTCACAAAGCGATCCGCTCGGCGCTCACGCGGCGAGACAGAACATCCCTACGCGATCATCAAGGGGCGAAGCCAACGGTCGTTCGTGGCAGGTCGGGAACGCGAGGCAACGACGACGAGTTTCAATCCATGGGAACGTCGGGTTCGAGTCCGATTCGATACCAGCCGATCAAGATCCATGCTCGTGGTGGCCTCGGTGCGGTCTACCGTGCCAAAGATATGGAGCTGCGACGCACCGTCGCCCTCAAGCGTATTTTGCCGGCGCACGAAGACAATCTGAATAGCCGAGCAAGGTTTGTCTTTGAAGCGGAAGTCACAGGGTCGCTTGAACATCCGGGAATCGTGCCGGTGTATGGGCTAGGAACTTACGGTGACGGACAACCGTACTACGCGATGCGATTCATTCGGGGTGAAAGTCTTACTCACGCTATTAGGCGGTTTCATCGAGGCAACGAAGCTCTCCTCGGTGGTACAATTCCACAAACGACGAAAGCGGATACTGGCAAACGGAGCGTCAATCATAAGCGCGATAGAAAAGAGGTGAAGCCGGCGCTTGGGCGGGATTTCTATGGGCGTGAGTTTCGACTGCTTTTGCGGCGGTTGATCGACACTTGCAACGCGATGCACTACGCTCACGAGCGCGGCGTCTTGCACCGTGACTTGAAGCCGGACAATGTGATGCTTGGGCAGTATGGCGAGACGCTCATCGTCGACTGGGGACTGGCGAAGTTGATGTCTCGCACCGCCCTACAACCAAAGGATGATGCGTTAGCCGACCAACGCGCCGAGCCGCTCACGGTACCTGATGCCGCGATGCGGACATCGATTGGGCATGCCATCGGTACGCCGATGTACATGAGCAGCGAACAGGCTCTCGGATTGCACGACGAGCTGAGTCCGGCTTCCGATGTTTATAGCCTCGGTGCCATGTTATTTAACATGATCTCCGGCGAGCATCCGATCGCAGGCAAAAGCACGTTGGATATCATTCGAAACGTACGCAATGGAGTGACCAGGAGTTTGTTGGACGTCATGCCGACGGCACCCAAGCCGCTCGTTTCGATCTGTCGCAAGGCCATGCGAAAAGATCCCTCCACCCGATATCAAACCGCTGCGGAACTGGCTGAAGATATCGATCGTTGGCTCAGCGACGAACAAGTGCTCGCACACGCCGATGCTGAATCGGTCGCAGAAAAAGCAGGTCGATTGATCCGCCGTTATCGAGGCTGGACGGTGTCAACCGCCGTGGCGCTACTGGCCGTGACGGTGGTGGCGATCATCGCGTCGCTGTTGATCCACCGAGCCAAACAGAATGAAGAGATTGCCAAGATACGGGCAACCCATTTTAAAAGCCAAGCTGTCCAGCGGTACCATGACTCGCGCGCCGCGATTGACACGTGGCTCGTGCAAAGCAATGACGCGTTGCAGTTTTTCCCTGGGACCTACGCGGTGCGACAGAAATTGCTCACTGCTGCTGCCGAGGATTATGCGAAGTTGTCCGCGACGGCGAGCGAAGATCCGGAGTTGGAGCTCGAACGAGGCCGCACGATGATCCGCCTCGGCGATTTGAGCCAGTTGCGTGAGGACATGCCACATGCAATCGAGCACTACAAGGCGGCCATTGAAGTACTCGAAAACCCGCCGCCTGGAACGAGCAGCGGTGAATTGGCAAAGGACGACATCGCTTGGATGTACCAAGCCGA
Source organism: Pirellulaceae bacterium (assembly GCA_041741195.1). Taxonomy (GTDB): domain Bacteria; phylum Planctomycetota; class Planctomycetia; order Pirellulales; family Pirellulaceae; genus JBBSJZ01. The sequence goes on along the minus strand of JBGSKM010000016.1, from coordinate 49,540 downwards.
GGTCGCAAACGCGACGGCGCGCAAGGCCATTGCTTTGGCCAATCAGGGAAAGTTGCTGGAAGCGGATCAGTCCTACTCGTTGGCGATCGAAAAACTCATTTTTGTGGATGCTCAAACTTACGATCCAAACGTGGTTCGTTATCTTGCCGCCGCGCTCGTGAACCATGGCGAATTGCTCAGCTCGCAAAACCGTTTCGAGGAGGCTCAGCAGCGATTTACCGATGGGATTGCGACACTCGACCGATTGGCTGCGCTGCAAGTGCCCAAGGACGTGATGTCGATCGCTAGGGCTGAAGAGCTGTTCGGTCGGATGCTTCGCCAACAGGCGAAGTACGACTTGGCGCTGGAACGGTTCGATAGCGCCGTCGCACGTTTGCTCCCGCTAGTTAAGAAGGTTCCTGATGACCCAGAGTACCTCGATGCATTGGCGTCGACCTATATTTCCGCAGCAAGCATTTATCAGGCGATAGGACGAGCCGGCGACGAAAAGAAAGCTCTTCAGAGCAGCGTCGAACATTATCGATCGCTTGTTCGAGCTTTACCGGACTTACCGCGGTACAGCGAAAACTTGGCCGCATCATTGACCGATTTGGCATTGCTACTCTACGAGCGAGATCGCGGTCTCGATGCTAAACCGTTGTTGGACGAAGCTGATGCAATTGTCCGTGACCTCATTCGCCGATATGGTGTTCCGCGCGACTATGCCAGCCTACTGGCTGCAAACCAAGACGCTCTTGGACAAGTGCTCATGTCACTTGGTGACACGGATTTGGCGAAGCAGCTGTTCACCCAATCCCTCCAAACCTACATGGCACTACGTGAACAGTCTCCCGAAATCGCGGACTACGATGCCAGAATGGCGATCGTCCAAAGTCACTTGGCACAAACAACCGAAGAAGCCGCCGCGCATGCAGAGTTCGAGTCAGCGGCCCAATTGCTTGCCGGACTATTGGGGGAGTTTCCCGAAGTGTCGAGATACGCATCCTCATTGGGGCATGTTTACTACCAACACGGATTGAAACTTCAGGTTTCTGAGAATGCGTCGGCCGCCGAGATGTTTAAAAAGGCTCGCGATACCTGGATTGCGATGGGAGATGAACGTGATGCGAATACGAATGAGCGATTGGCGTGGCTGCTCGCAACGTGTCCGGTGGCCGCCGTGCGTGATAGGGTGGCGGCAAACACATACGCAAACCAGGCGCTCGCGGCGGACGCCGAAAACAGGCACTTTCGTTCGACGCTCGCGATGGTGCATATGATGACTGGAGACTTGACGGCGGCTCGTGAAGTGATGGAAATTGTCAAAGTGGACGACCAAGATCGAGACGGTCGTGAGTTGTTGATCTTGGCAGCCATCGAAGCTAAAACCGGCGATGTCGAGCGTGCGAAAGCGTTGCAAGATGGGGGTTATCAATGGATGCGTGACCAAGCACCGATGTCGCACGACCTGCGTTTCTTGCTGGGAGAACTTACTCCTTCATCGAATTGAACACGCACCATTTATGACGCTCTGAGCTCAATGTGCCCACGAGAAACGTTCTCTTGCCGTGGCAAGTTGGCGAATCTGTGCTGAGAGCTGATGTAAGACTGTAGCGACAATAGCGAATGTTCCGAAGTTTCAGGTGAGGTCGGACCCCACCCGAAGCCACTTTGGTGCGATGTGTCGAGAAGCTTGCGAATCAGACAGCTTTGCCTGGCAACGTCCATCGTCTTCAGCAGCGCTGCTTCCGCCGGGGGACCGGTGGATTTATTCCCTACTGCCTACATTGATGACGGATCGGAATTGGCGGACGAGCCGATCCTTTTTCGAATGAGTGACCAAAGTTCTGGTACGAATACCGGGGCGGTTCGCTTTCCCTTGTTCGATCAGGATGAGCCCTACGATGCGGCCCAGTTTCGCAGTGAAACTTCGCCACTTCGACAAACGATGCTGCTACAACAAACGCCTTACGTCGAACCGCGTTTTTCGCTAACTCCTCAAATGAGTTCGTCTTCACCAAGCCTATCACTGGCGTCACGGGTCTTCGAAAACAACGATACACAACTTGATCGTAGTGTCCTTCGTCAAGCGATCACGCAAATCGATACGCTCGGTGTCGACTATGTCCGCGGCGCCGAGGCCGGGCCAACCGTCGCGACGGACGTCGGCAGTTTGCTGAGAAAATCCCCAGCGGCGCTTAGCATCGAAGTTCAGCGTCGATCGCCGATCGTCAACGACACGCGAGTACGTAGTAGCCGCATCGGAGCGCTCGCGGCTTCTGGTTCGCACTGGGTTCCCGCGCGGGCTGACTTGGATACGGCGCTCTCTAAAATCGATTCCCGAAACGTCGAAGATGTGCTCATCATCCCGGGGCCTTATAGCAGTTTGTATGGTCCGGGTTTTCAGTTTGTCGATTTTGAGTTGTTGAAATCTCCACGTAGTGAATCCGGATTGGATTGGCATGGTCGAACCAGTTTCGATCACAGCAGCAATGGTAATCAATGGCTTGGCCAGCAAGGCTTTTGGGGTGGTGGAGAGAATTGGGGAGTGAGAGCCAATTACGCGCAGCGAACCGGCGATAGCTATCGCACGGGCGCGGGAAACAAGGTGGCATCGGATTATGAATCCAGCGAGTTTACGCTAGCACTGGGACGCGATCTTGGGGACGGACGCTCCATCGAGCTTTCGCTGTTGCGACTGGATCAAAACAAAGTCCAATTCCCTGGTTACGTCTTTGATATCGATGATTTGGTGACAGATGCTTACGAGATCACCTACATCGACGAGCACGCGCCGCTTGCGGATCGAAGTGAAACGGAAGTCTGGTACAACCGCACCGTGTTTTCGGGGAGTGCCCAGAACCCAGAGAAACGTCAGCAGTTTCCCCTGCTCGATCGCATTAGCTATGTCGGTTTCACCGATGTCGATTCGCTGTCAACCGGATATCGTCGCGCTTTGTCGTGGGGGCAAGAAAACGACTACCAATTCACCCTTGGTCACGATTTGCGGTTCATCAAGCAAGAACTCAATGAAGTTGCAAGTGCCACCACGCTTGGGCCTCCTATTCCACTGGTGGATCGTAACTCACCGATCCCCCGATCGTTTTTGGTGAATCCCGGAGTTTTCGCTGAATATAGCGAAGACCTATTTGATGAATACAAAGTACGCGCCGGCGGACGCGTCGACTTTGTGCAAACAGATATCATCGACAATCCCAGCAAGTTGGCTGCGTTGGGGCTGGGGACCTTCCCGGCGACGTACGAAGAGATTGTCGGCACCGACCAGAAACAGACGGACCGCTTCTTGTGGAGTCTGTATGGAGCAATTGATCGACGTTATAGCGAGTCACTGGTCGGCACCGCGTCTCTTGGATTTGCTCAGCGCCCCCCTACGCTCACCGAACTCTATGCGGCGCAACCCTTTTTACTTTTGTTGCAAAACGGATTGAACAACGTCACGGGTGATCCGAGACTTGACCAAGAGAAGATGATCCAATTCGATTTGTCACTCGACTTCAGTACTGACATGGTGAAAGCAGGCGTCCGGGGGTTCCATAGTTGGGCGATGGACTACATCACGCTGGAGAACACCCGCGTATTAGAGGGCCCGCCCAATGGAGATGTCCAGCAAGTCAGTTTGCGTTATGTGAATACGGATTTGGCAACACTCATAGGTGGCGAAGCGTTCGCCGAATTGTTTCCAAAATCACGGCTGAGTCCGTTCATGACACTCAAAGGTGTCGATGGTCGCGACCGAAGTCGCAATGGGAACTTTGCAACCACCAATGGAGACGCTGGCACACCGTCACAGCAAGTCGCCGGTTTATCCCGAGGTTTCTTCAGCGGCATTGTCGGTGCGGACGCTGAGCCTTTGCCAGGCATCTCGCCATTCGAAGCGAGAGCCGGCGTTCGACTTCGCGATGTTTCTCGGCGACCTCAGTGGAACATGGAGTTCTCGGCTCGCATGGTGGCACACCAGTATCGAGTGGCGAGTAGTTTGCTGGAAAATACGACGCCCGGATTCACCACCTTGGATCTGCGGGGCACCTATCAACCGCGATACGCGGAAGGGCTTACGATGGTTGCTGGTATCGAAAACTTGACCGATAAGGCGTATCGCGAGCACCTCGACTTCCGTTCGCCCGGCGGCATCCAAATCCTTCAACCAGGCATCAGCGTCTACGTCGGTGCCGACTGGACATATTGACAGCTCACTTCCTATCGTTCAACCAATCAGCCTGTGCCTCGTCCCACCCTGTCCGTTGACCTGAGTTAAGCTGCAGGCCAACGAAGGGGGTCGCTGGGAGGGCGTTCGACACATGTGGGGATCCGACTTACAATTGGTTTTCGCTTGCCGCGAATTCGCTCATCGGATGGATCGGATTGGTTGCTTGTGCTACGGACAGGATATTGAAGTGAAAACTATGTCGCGAAGTCGCTGGGGATTGTTGGGGCTCGTGGGTTGCATGCTGTTCGGTGTGCCGTCGGGCCTAGGAATCGCGCAAACGGATCCGGCAGAAAAGCCTCCTGAGTCCGTATCGCCTGAGATCGTCGCGCCGGATCCCCAAGTACCCGATGCGCAAGCATCCGAGTCGGACGAGCGATCGGTGGAATATTGGGTCGAGCAACTTTCCAATGATCACTATTTGCGGCGAGAGTCTGCGCAGAAGCGATTGATCCGCTCGGGAGACGCGGCCGTCGCGGCATTGGAGTCGTCGCTCGACGATTCCGATTTGGAGACGACCGAATTGGCGATCCGTGCCCTCGGCGAAATCGCCTTGAGCCAAGAACCCAACGACGACTCAGGAGCCTGGGCAGCGCTGGATCGCATTGCGACCAGGCGAGCCGGTAGTAAAGCGAGTCGCGCGAAATCGACGCTGGACGAAGTGAATGACTTTCGTAGCGAACGTGCGCGGATCGCAATCGCCGAAGCCGGTGTCTTTATCGGCATCGATGAATTCGTCATCCAAGCCATCTCGGAATCGCACCTCATTGTCCAAATCGATGATTCCTGGCGCGGTGACTTGAAAGCGCTCGACTGGCTGCGTTGGGTTCGAGATATCAAGCATGCTCGGGTTCGAGGAAACGCGATCCGCGGCGAAGTGCTCAAGCGATTGGTCAAGATGCCTGACTTGAAAAACATCTCGTTGTTGGAAGGAACCATCGATCGCGAAGGGCTTGAGATTTTGCAAACGATGAAGTCGATCCAAACGCTCGAATTTCGATACATTCCGGTCGCCGAATCGCTGACCGACGAGATCACGCAATTGCCGCTCCGATCGTCACTGAGCCTGATCGGGACCGATTTGCCACCGGCAGCCGTCGAGTCGCTGCGCGAGAGTCTTCCAGGATTAAAGATCGAATACAAACAGGGTGGCTATCTGGGTGTCAGTGGCGGCGACGGGCCGTTGGGGTTTTGTCAAATCAATCGTGTGCTTCCCGGCAGCGCCGCCGAAGCCGCTGGTTTGGTCGCCGGCGATTTCATTACAAAGATCGGGGACACTCAAATTCGTCGCTTCTCGGATTTGCAGGACAAGATTGCCCAACATAACGAGGGTGACTCGTTGACGGTCGAGTTCCATCGCAGCTTGGAAACGAAGGAAACAATGGAAACGACCGTGGTTCTTGGTAAACAACCTTGATCGACGACCATGATGTTTGTTTTGGCCCTCCGCGGCCCAGAGAGGCCGACGCTGGGATGGTGAAAAGTGAGCCCACGGCGAAAGCCGCGGGCCCTGAAACTAGCCGTCATAGGGTCGCTAAGGCCCGAGGCTAGCGCCTACGGCTCACACTCATCAAGTCGCAAAGGCGCGAGGCTAGCGCCTACGGCTCACACCCATCAAGCAAAGGCCCGAGGCTAGCGCCTACGGCTCACAACTCATCAAAACCCTCCCGCGCTAGCGCGGGAGGTTGAATTCAAATCCTCATAACTGCGATAGGGATGGAACCATCGTTGAAATGGTGACCGAGAACGACCCTAACTGGCACATAGCGTCCTGGCGGAGCGACGTTCGCCGACGGCTGTTGGCTTGGTTCGGCAAGCACGCGCGGGTGTTGCCGTGGCGAAGTGAACCGACGCCTTATCGCGTTTGGGTCAGCGAGATCATGTTGCAGCAAACGCAAGTGGCGACGGTGTTACCGTATTTCGAGCGTTTCATTCAACGATTGCCCGACGTCCACTCGCTCGCGGCCATCGAAGAACAAGAGCTGATGCGGCTTTGGGAGGGTTTGGGCTACTACCGCCGGGCGCGATCGCTGCACGCCGCCGCCAAAAAAATCGTCAGCGATCATGGCGGGGAGTTCCCGGCGGTTTTCGATCAAGTGTTGGCGCTACCGGGGATCGGACGTTACACGGCCGGTGCGATCCTTTCGATCTCCGGTGACCAGCGACTGCCAATCTTGGAAGGCAATACCCAGCGAGTGTTTAGCCGCTTGATTGGGCTGCGCGAGAACCCGTTGACCACGACGGCGAATCGAATGCTGTGGCAATTTGCCGAAGCGATGTTGCCACGCGAGGGAAGCGGTACGTTCAACCAAGCGTCGATGGAGCTCGGTGCCCTGGTTTGTACTCCCACCGCACCGGATTGCGAACATTGTCCGCTGCTGGTTCGGTGTGCCGCTGCATCGCTCGGGTTACAGAGTGAGATTCCAGGGAAGCTCTCGCGGGTCAAGTATGAAGATCGAGTGGAGTACGCCTTTGTCATCGCCAACGCGCGCGGGGACAAATTTTTGCTCCAGGAAATACCCCACGGCCGTCGCTGGTCTGGCATGTGGGATTTTCCACGAACTTCGGACCAGACATTGATCTCGCTCGATGAGGCATTGGGTTGGATCAGTCGCAGTGAAGGCATCGATGCCGTCGTCCAGTCCCGGCTATTCACGGTCAAACATGCGGTGACACGTTTTCGAATCACGTTGCATGTGCATTCCGCGACGCTGCACTCCAGCCCCGCCGATCGGACGAGGACGCGTGCTCCCAAGGGGTGGAAATTCGTCTCGCGCGCTGAGCTCCGCGACCTACCACTGAGTGTGACCGGCCGCCAAATCGCGACCAAGCTTGACGCGATCGCTTAACCCTGATCTCGCACACGCATTTGCCGAGACGCGCTTGCACATGTGTGCGGCGTGAGACATTAAACCGCAATGCGGAATCGGATCCAACCGGCTTGGATACTTGATATAATATTTGGTCCCCTTGGTCATCCCACCGTTTGTTCATTCGAATTGGTTCCACCCATGATGCGTTTGTCTTTGATTCTGTCCACATTCTTCTTGGCTGCTGGCGGGTCGATGGCGGTGGCTCAAAACCAGCCATCCAAATCGAAACCGATTGTTCTGGGCGATGATTCGCTATTCGCTGGTATTCCCGGATCCGGCCCTTTGACGGACAAGGACATCTCGGCGTGGTTGGCTCGACCGGAGATCCACGTGCCACTTGAATACGAGCTGCCCAAGGGCCTCGAGGCGGGTGCGGCGAACGTCTTTGTTCCTGAAAACAATCCGATCACGCTCGCCAAAATCGAGTTGGGACGTCAGCTTTATTTTGACCCGCGATTGTCCATTGATACGACGATTTCGTGTGGTTCGTGTCACAACCCGAGCGAAGGTTTTGGGGCGGCGACGCGATTTGGTGTCGGTGTCGGTGGCGCCGAAGGCGGACGCAATTCACCGGTCGCGTACAACCGCATTCTCAGCCGCGAACAGTTTTGGGACGGCCGCGCCGCATCGCTCGAAGACCAAGCGATCGGGCCGATCGCGAATCCGATCGAAATGGGTCACACCCATGAGGCATGCGTGAGTTGCTTGGCCGGCATTCCGGGTTACAAGACTCAATTCGAAGTGATCTTCGAAGACGGCTTGAATATCTTGAACGTGGGCAAAGCTCTGGCCACGTTCGAACGAGCGATCGTGACTGGTCCCGCTCCGTATGACTATTACACGCCGCTCAAGAATTTCGAAAAAGTGTATGCCGACGATTTGGAGGACATCGAGGAAGACGAGGAGTTGGCTGAGGAGTATGCGGAACTGAAAGAAGCCGCGGCCAAACATCCCATGAGTGAATCGGCGATTCGCGGAATGGAATTGTCGTTCGGCAAAGCCAATTGCACCGTCTGTCACGCGGGTGCGAACTTTAGCGACGAGCAATATCACAACTTGGGCGTCGGTATGGATGCGGAAGTACCTGATTTGGGCCGCTACGAAATTACTAAGGAAGAAAAAGCTCGCGGCGCGTTCAAGACACCCACGCTACGCAATGTCGCTTCGTCGCCACCGTACATGCATGACGGCAGCCAAAAGACGCTCGAAGAAGTGATGGATTGGTACAACAAGGGCGGTCACCCCAATCCTTGGTTGAGCGACAAAATGAAGCCACTTAATTTGACACCCCAAGAGGTGGCGGATGTCGTCGCATTCATGCGTGAAGGTCTGCAAGGATCCTTTCCTATGATTGAACAGGGTCGCTTGCCCAAGTAGCGGCAACAAATGCGACGAACGAATTCGAATCGCGATGACTTTTCTCGAGCGAGCAGCTTACTCTCCGTCTAGGAGAGTCGAGCAACAGCGAGGAGAGGCGCCCGCGCACTCGGCCCTCTCCGGGCTCGTGAGCCCGACTCTGGGATGGTGAAAAGTGAGCCGACGGCGCTAGCTGCGGGCCCTGAAACGGCATGCGTCGCTAAGGCACGCGGCTAGCGCCTACGGCTCACCCTTGTCAAGGTTTTCACCATACCAGCCCGACTCTCCCAGAGAGAGCGTGTGAACGTTCGCTGCAAACCGGCGCAAACGATTGCTTCACATCCGAACGCCTGCGAGCTCACACAAGTGAGCTTGCGAGATGGGTTGAGGACAGCTCCAGACGAGAAAGAACATCGCTTCGCGGCACCATCGCCCCACGGGATGACCGTCGACGTAGCCGGCGCCTTTGGCCGCGACGAGCGCGGCTTGAGTCGTGCGTTGGACCAATCGATTGGCTCGCGCACGGATGTCGCCGGTGCTGCACGACGAGTCGCCGGTCGCGGCGCGCAAGAGATCGGACTCCAACAAGTCCACTTCGACTTGCAACTCGTCACTCGCGGCAATCAAGTCGTCTCGACGTGACGCTTCGTCGGCAAGGAAATTGATGGCGGCTCGCGACAGCCCGATCGCGAGAGTGGACGTTTGCAATCCGCCAGTACCTGCGCCTGTGCCCGAGTTCATCACATTTTCGACAGGGCCGGCGAGCACCATACTGGCATCGATTTGGCAATCATCAAATCGAACTTGATCCGTTTTGCTGGCTGACAATGCCATCAACTCAATGCCATCGCCCGAATCGACTCCCGCGAGTTGGCTGGGGACTGCGGCGAGTAACTCGCGACCATCCTCCAGCGACGCACCGACCACGATCACATCGGCTTGGGCGGCCCCGGTGACCCAGGGCGAGATACCGGTCAATCGCCATCCGTTACCGCTGGGCACGGCCATCAATACGGGCCTGCCCATGTGACGTCGGCTGGTCGTGAGATGACTGATGCCGACCGTCGCAAAAGCGTCGCCGCGGAGACATCGCTGTAGCCATTGGTCGGCGATTGCTTGATTGTCGCTTCCCGCGATTCGGCGGCACGCGCCCATGTATTGGGTGATGATAAAAGTCGTGGTGAGATCCGCGGCCGACAACCTCAAATAGCCTCGAGTTTGATCAGCTTCGCTCCACCCGAAACCGCCTTGGTCCAGCGGCATGAACCAGCGAAAAACGCCCGCGCGAGCACAAAGCTGCAGCGCATCGTGGGGCCAATCCGAGACCGCTTTCCACCGTGGTGCCCAGGCGGCAAGTTTCTCGCACAAAGATTCCATTGCTGGCGAATTCGGTGTTTCAACGGGAGCGATCACAGACATGCCACGTTCACTTGGGTCGTGTGGACAAAATGGGATTGCGGCGAAGTTGGCGGTGCCGCGAAACGCAACATCCGTTATCGTGGTTTGATCGTAACACGCAACCCTATCGCCCCGCCACGCCAAGGATCGGTCACATGTCTCGCCAGTTTCGTTTCACTGCCTGTGTCATTGTCGTCGCTTGGACGGTCGTTGCCGGCCATTCGCCAGCACAGGAGCTGAGTACGCAGGTCGCGCTGCCGTCGCTGACCGCTGGCCCGACTTCGACCGAAGCTGGGGTCGTCAACGAGGCGGCTGTGGTGCTGCAAGAGTTGACGTCCGGGACAGTCACGGCCATCCCCGAAACGCTGCTCGCATCCGCCGAAGCGATCGCGATTGTGCCGCACTTTATTCGCGGCGCGTTTGTCGTCGGTATCGGGGGCGGTCGCGGAGTCTTGGTGCAACGCGATCTCAATCGACAATGGCGTGCCCCCGAGTTCATCAACTTGTTCGGAGGCAGCGTCGGGTGGCAGGTGGGCGTCCAAGCGACCGACCTTGTGCTCGTGTTTCGCTCCGCCAAGAGTTTGCAAAACATCGCGCGAGGAAAAATAACACTCGGTGTCGACGCATCGGCGGCCGCAGGGCCCGTGGGTCGTACGGCCGGAGCGGCAACCGACGGTGTGTTGCAAGCGGAGATTCTCACCTATTCACGCTCGCGAGGACTTTACGCGGGTGTCTCACTGGGCGGCAGTAGTTTGCAGTTGGACTTCCCGGCGACGCAGCGGTACTACCAAATCACACCGACGAACCCCGGTGCGGTGCCACCATCGGCCATCGCACTGGTGAACGAACTCAACACGCTTGCCAATCGAATTTCGCCCGAAGCGATCGAGCCGCTGCGTCCGGGCAACGTTGCCTCACGTCCTCTGAGCGTTGACACCACGGCACTGGAAAAGCGAGCGCTGGCGATTGGCAAGATTGCCGCTTCGATCGCGTCGCTTCAACCCAAAGTCGACGCGCAGTGGCAAGAGTATTTGGTGTTGCCCGCGTCATGGAAGTCACCCGCGACGGTGACACCGCAAGACATTCACGCGGTCTTGGTTCGCTATGAACGCGTCGCCACCAATCCACAATTCTCGGCACTGAGCGGCCAGCCCGAGTTCATCGAGACGTTACGGTTGTTAAGACAGCTCGCGACCGACGCGAACACGGACCAGCAATTGAATTTGCCTCCTCCACCGAGCGAGCTTTGACTTTGGCGTCGATGAATCAACCACCGGTGCTTGGTGTCAGCGCCTCGATCACCCGAGTCAGCAGCGGTCGATTGTCGGAGATCGACATGCTTCCGATTTGTCCACAACGGACTTCGTTACTCGTGATGGGATCCAGCCTAGTGATGCTCTCCAACCGAGGCGTGATCGTTCGCATGGTACGTTGATCGCTCGAATCGCGAGATGTCCCCGCGGGCTCGACAGCGAGCGGACCACCGACGGTGCTGGCAAGCGCCGGATGCGCTAGTGTCTCGCTTGCACGCGGCAACAGTGGTTCGGGGAGGGCACCGATCCAATGGCCACCACGCAATCGAACGGGAATTTTGTCGCCAACCGTGCACGCTTTCTCAAAGGCCGCCGCATCACTCTCAGATACAGAAATGAGCAGTTCCATTTGCCGGGGATCGGCGACACGCAGGATCTCATCGCCGCTGCGAAGGAAGTGACCGTGCAACTCGTCGAGATTGGGGTTCAAGACAATCCCGGCGCGAGCGGCGATGATCGTCAACCCGCTAACCTGCTCTGTCAACTCGTCCAGTTGGCGTCTTAGGCTCTCCGCACGCTGCGACTCCGCCGCCGCCAAAGCGATCTCGCCTTGTCGCCGCAATTGGACAGCGTGCAACTGCGCCGCTTCGAAATCGTCCGCCATCGCATCACGTCGCTGACGCAACTCCGGCTCATCCAAGACGACAAGAATATCTCCGGGTTCGACCGTTTGCGCATGTCGAACATGAACCGCTTCCACGAATGCATTGGCGCTTGCGCGAGCGACTTGTTCGCCGCTGTATCGCACCACCACGGGCACTCGGCGACCAATCGGCGACGGAGCCGCGGCGAAGTATTGGCCCAGCGACGATGCCAAAATCAAATAGGAAATCATCCGACGTCGTTGGCCGATCGACGGCGTGAACGTCCAGACTTTCCAAATCCAACGCGACAGCGGCAACACACACCACAGCGTCACGGCGACAACCGCAAGGACCAGTCCGAGTCCCTTGGCCCACGACGCGATAGCGAATACGAGTCCACTCATCCAAACGACTTGAAAAAGGACACTCGCCAGCGCGTGTAGTGTTGCCACCGATCGTCGCCACCCGCCCAACATGCTGCTCGAGCGGGGAAATCCAAATAAAATACGCTCAATCCACTGCACCAGTTGTTGGCGTCCGTGAAGTCGCAAGTTGGGAATGTCTGCGAGATCCGAAAGGACATAGTAGCCGTCCAATCGCAACAGCGGATTCGCATTGACAAGTAGAGTCGTGGGGCCCGCAACCATAAACATCTGCGCACACAAATGTTTGAGAACTCCGTCGGGCAAGGTAAAGTAGCCCCAAACCGAGATCGATGCGACGGCCAACTCCGCGTAGACACCCGACATTGCGATCCGTGCGCGAGCCCAGCGCCCGGGTAGTCGCCACGCATCGGTAACGTCCACATATGCGAGGGGTGCAAACAAGAAGAACATGATGCCCATGTTTCCCACACGGACGCCCTGTCGCTTTGCGGCCACCGCGTGCCCGAACTCGTGAATCAACTTGCTCACGCACCAAAGTATCGCGAGCACCAGCCACAAGCTGGGATCGAAAAGTCGTCGCATTTCTCCCATGAGCTCGACGTGTTGTGTCCAGGAAATCACGAGCCCACTGAACACGACAATGCACCAGAGCAAAACCCCGTATCCGCCGAAACACCAACCGAATACGCGATTCAATCGCTTGGTGATCGAGTCGGCGTGAAACAACGGAAATCGTTGACTCAGTGACATCGACAAGAGTGAAAGCACCGCTGGCCAAGCCGAGCGTCCCATTGCGACCGGTGGCGCGGTATCGATCGGAATCTGGCGAGCGCGATCATCCACGGTTGCCAAACGCTCCTTGACCAGCATCGCGATAAACTTGGCCAGATCGGCCGGAGTCCACGTCACACCATGATTCACCAGATTTGATGCGAGCTCGCCCAAGTCATGCCCTTGACGCAGCAGCGCCAACACGGCGTATTCATCATGCCCTAACTCAAAGTACTTACCCGTTCCCGATTGACGAGCCAGCCATGATGATTGCCCGCCGACTTGCCGCTCGATGAAATCAACACACGGATCGAGTTGCACTCGAACCGTTGGTTGCATTTCTGTCGCGTCGGCGCCGAAAGTCATTGTCTTGTCCTTTTGCAATCACGGTATTCCGATTCGCTCTTAGTACCCAATCCACCACAGCGTTCGTTCCCAAACCGCTCGTCCGAGTCGCCATACGAGTGGGCGTCTGGGACCGTAAAGACTCGCATCACCTTGCATCCTCGGGCGTAAGTTCTCATCGGGTTGATCCAGTTCGATGCGTCCCACAAAGACGTTACTGTCGTCACGGATTTCAGCCGCCGGAGAAACGCTTTGCAGATTCGCCTGCATCGAACGACCGCCCGCGGCAGCGAATCGGATTCGTGCGGTGGCATTGCTGGCGACGTAGCCGATTTCATACTCCGGTATCTCAATTTCGATCGAAAGCCGATCCAGCGGTGCGATCTCGAGAAGCGTTTGACCGGTTTCCAGTGGCGAACCGACGAATCGCTCCAAATCACCACTCACAACGACACCTTGGATGGGGCTACGGACTTGCAATCGGGCCAAGCGATCGTCGATCAACTGAACTCGCCGCTCGAGTTGACGTTGCTTCAACTCTGCTTGTTGGGCGTCCGCGATGCGACGTGATGCCAATGCGACTTCGCGTTCCTTCAATGCGTGGTCACTCTCCGCTTTCAGCGCTTCTCTTTCCAATCTCAAGGGTCGCCCGTCTAGCTCCACGAGAACCTGGTCTTTTGACACATGATCGCCAGGGCGGACTCGGCATTCCAGCAGCGTCGCATCGAACGGTGCGGCAACCATTCGCTCTCCTATCGGTTCAACCCGGGCCGTGCATGACACGGGGTATGGCACGGGGAAAGCCAATCCGATGATAAGAATCAACCCGAGAAATCCCAGCGTCCAAAGCGGATGCTTGCCAAACAACAGCGTCCAAGTCGGCGCCGAACGTTTGGGCAAACGCGGAATGAATCGCGCGCAGATGGCGAGCGTCGACTGAATCGCATCCGTTTGGATCGTTCTATTATTCGCGGTGCTGATCCAAACCAGTAAACGTTGGCTTGATCGTGGCCCCGGGTCGAATCCGATCAGGAATTCCGCTGGTGCGGTCTTATCCCCAGCGACTTCGGTCCATTGACCATCAAACGACGATGCCGACCAGTGCGATGTCGCTCTCGTCCACAGCGTGCTGTCCCGCGACAGCCATCCCAAGCGGTGATCGTAGATTCGTTTTGGGGATTTGGTTCCAACCACCACGCGAGCCGCCACGCCGCCGATCGCCGAGCCAGCTGGCGATTCGCTGTCTGCAAAATGAAATGCCAGAATGCTCCCGATGATCTCGATCCCGGCGGTCCGGTGTGGCGCAGCGGCAAGCATGTCCATCCAAGCCAACACCCGCTCGGACGATAGTTTGCCATCCGCCTTCGACTCGCTCGCTTGATCATCAGCGCGATCGCATGGTGGAACGATCGAACCGGCGCTGAAGAGTGCCGACGGATCGAACGTGGGCGCTAGCGACGCCGGGATGTGCAACGAATCACTCGATTGACTCATCGGTTGAGACGTCCTCCCTTGGGCAAGTTTGCGGATTGATTCGATCCGAGAATTGTCCGCATGGTGCAGCGATCGCCGATGCGCAATTTCCCATTCGGATTGGGAAGGGCAACTCGCACTCGAACCGTTCCACTTTCTCCGTCGATCTCGGGTGAGAGCGATTCGACCTTCGCGGAGATCGTTTCTCCGCTGCTTCGCAAAAACACCGCGACGGAGACTCCGGGCTGGATGGTCGAGACTTCTTCCACCGGAACGTTGAACACCGCATAGATCGTGTCGACAACGATCAGCCGCACGACCGCGGCATCGCCGGGCGTCAGGTATTCGCCCTTTTGATGCAGCACCTCGCTGATGATGCCATCCATCGGCGACTGGATCAGACGCCGAGACAATTGCAGCTCGTAGCGTTCCAATTCCAATCGCCGAAACTCGTCCTGTTCCATCGCCGATGCGAGTCGAGCTTCCGCCACTCTTAGCTCAATTTCCGCACGTACCAATTCATCCGGTCGAGTCATCGATTCGGCTTGAAGGGTGCGGAGACTGGTTGTTTTGGAAAGTTGCAGATCACGTTCCGCTGTCGCAGCCTCGAGCTCTCCGCGCATCGTCGTTTGCATTTTGGCGATCTTCACCGACGACAGTTGCAATCCATTTTCGAGCGATGCGATCACGTCACCTTCGCGAACTCGATCTCCTACTTTCACCGAAACAGAATCGATCCGCCCGATTTCGACTGCGGCGACCAACACGTTGTAACTGGGCTCCGTGAACCCGTCGTACGAAATGGGGTGGGATTGCGCAGCAACCACGGTTGCCATGGCGAACCAAACGGCGCCGGTCATCCAAAGTTTTCTAATCATTGCCTTGCTCCGCTGAAAGATCCTTTGGGATCGCTGGCGACTGGGTCATGTCTGGTTCGACATCCATCACGTTCGCTTCGCTCAAGCCCCCACCGCTCAAAATTGGCTCGCTGAAATTCGAGTCCCGTTCGCTCAGACCCGAATCAATGATCTCGAACTCGATCGGAGCCGCTTCGATTTCCGCGGGGGGCAAACTTTCAGTGGCGGTCACGGGTGGGCTCGATTCGGACAGTGTCCAGTCCTGGTGCGGAGTTACATCGATGAAGTTGATATCGGTGCCACACTCCGTCCGCTCGGGCTGGATTCCCTCTTGAATCAACAGCGTTCCCATCGCACGTTCAAGTTGAACAAGCGAGATACGGTACTCGGTATGCATGGTCACCCATTCGCGTTCGGCATCGACTCGACGTTGTTGAGCGTCAAGCAAGGTCTCCAGGACCAAACCGGCGCCGCTCGAGTCAGCGGCCATCAATTCCCATCGTCGGGTTAAGATTCTTTCTTCTGCCAAGGCGGTTTCAAGCAGTTGTTGCTTGCTTTTCCGTTGGGCGCTCGTGCGATCGACTTGGATCAGTGCTGATTCAATGGCTTGCCGCGTTTGTAACATCGTCTCATGAAGTTCTTCGGACTTCTGGCGATAACGAAATTGTGCTTCGCGATGTTTGGATTTGACGTAGCGCCGTCCCGCAGGCAGCTCATACTGCAAGCCTGCGACAAAGCCTGGGCCGCTGTCGGCGAATTGACCGATGTAGGACCGTCCAAGTCCATTGTTTCCGCGCAAGCCAGCGAGGTAGGCTTCGACGACAGCGTCGATTTGCGGCAGCAATTGATTGCGAGTCACTGAAATGCCGAGGGCTGCGGCTTCAAGTTCTGAAACCGCAGCCTTGATTTCCGGGCGATTCTCGATCCCGCGAAGCACCGCGTCGCGCAGCGCGATGGATATATCCGGCGGATGCGCGATGTAAATCGGAATCAATTCCAACCGCATCACGTTGTCGCCCTCGGTACTCGATTGCAAAGCCTCTGAACCTGTTAACGCACTGAGTCGACTTTGTTGCAACAGAACTTCCGCTTGTAATTCGATCTCTCGGTCAACCCGTTTCGCGACTCGCCCGCGTACCTTTGCCAGTTCAATGGGTCCAGCGTCGTAGCCCTGTCGGCCGACAATGATGCGTTCGAGTGAGCGTCCTCGTTCGAGAAGTCCCCGCTGCTGTGCCAAGTGACAACGGACTTCGTACAATCGCCAATAGCTTGTCATCACGGTCGCGATACGATCCTCGACCGACAGTCGCATTTCTTGCCAAGAGATCGCGCCATCGATTCGCGCCTGGGTCAACAGCCGTTCGTTATAAAGTTGGCCGCGACCTGCGTAGAGCGGCTGTGTCAAACTCAAGCTGAGCCTCGAATTTGCTTGATCGCTTGGCAAAAAGAATTGGCTATTGCTGTTCTTGAGTCCCAGGTCTTGCGTCAAACCGAGGACGCGACCGGTTCGTCCGCTTTGTTGCAATCCAGCGTTACCAGTGAAGGTCACATCGTTCAACCGTGGCGGACCGCCTGTTGTCAGGGTATTGCCGACCGGATCGTTCGTTCGCCCCGCACCCGTTATGAATAGCAGCGATGGATCGAATGCCGCATCCTGCTGAACGGTGCGTTCCAGGGCGATACTCGTTTGGGCCGAAACGCTTTGAATCAGCGGGCTGTGCTCGAGCGTATCCATCAGGACCGTTGCCAAGTCGAATGCGACCCAGTTCGCATCGCTGAGAATCGACTGTGAAACTTCGCCGCGCCACCACTCGAGTGTCGACACGTCGATCGATCCAGGAATAAGCACGTTGGTGCCAACCGGCTGCTGGCCCTGCGAGACCGTCGGCAATAACGGCACGATCGCAAGCGCAGCAATCATTGCTACAGCAATGAGCTTCGCGGCATCTCCGGAGGGCCGATTCATAACAAACAAAGGGCGACTAACCGAATTGAGGGTCTTTATCCGAACTACGCATACATCTGTCACTGCCCCACTCGCTACATCGGCGACCGACGGCGATCCGGTTGCACCGGTTCTGAGGAAAACACCAGGGCTTCATCCAAGTGAGTGGCGGAAACGGATCGCACGGAAAGGTCTGCCCCAACTAGCCGATCGTGTTAACCGATCTAAGTTCTCAGCGCTACCGACAATGATCGATGAGCGCGCCTGCAGTTTCGTCCGTTTCTCCAAGCCGTCTCTTGGTTGGGTTCACCGTGTCCAATTCATCCACCCCTCGCACCTTCAAGTTTTTCGCACTCGAAGACCGTGTTTTGCTTAGCGGTGAAGGCATGGAGGGTCTCGACAGCATCGATGTGGAGTCCGCCGATCTGGCGCAAGCATTGTTGTCCCAGCTTGATGACGCTCAAGGACGATCCGTCGACCCCACCACAGAATCGTCTCAATCCCCACAGCCAAGCAACTCGGACAATTTTCTTGGTGATGCGCCGATTGCAGCTCAAGATTCGAGTCATGAACAAGACACAGTTCGTCTCGAGGTCGTCTTTGTCAACGAAGGAGCCGGAGACTTCGATACGCTGCTCCATCAACTTCGCGACGGTAGTGACGCGAATACGGATTGGATGATCGTTGAATTGTCCGCCGATGAAGACGGTGTTTCACAGATCAGTGAAACACTTTCGAAGCTAACGGGCGTCGACAATGTTCACCTGCTTGCCAGTGGGGATGGTTCCTCATTACAGCTTGGCTCGACCGAATTGAACATCGACACGGCCCCTGGTTACTCGGGCGAAATCGCCCGCTGGGCGCATTCGTTTGACGAGAACGCGGGAATCACTCTGCACGGCGGTAACTTGCAAAGTTCCCCCGACGGACTCTTGCTACTTCATTCGCTTGCAGCACTGTGCGATTGCGAGGTTGCGTCCGATATCCAGCCACACGAGGCGATTCACAACGATACCATCGCGACAATTGGGATTGCCGAAACGACAAGCGATTCGCTGGTCGACGACGTTCGACGCGAGTTGGCCTTCGTCGACTCGAATGTTCACAACTACCAAGAAATCATCGCCCAGCTCGGTCATGACGTCGAGGTCATCCTGCTCGACTCGACCCAGGATGGTTTGGAACAGATCACAAGCGCACTGGCCGACCGATCGGGACTCGATGCAGTTCACATTTTCTCGCACGGTGTCGATGGCGGCATTCAAGTCGGTGCGACTTGGATCAATGAATTCTCGCTGCAGTGGCAATCCGATATCATCGCATCGTGGAGCACCGCGCTTTCCATAAATGCGGATTTGCTCTTATACGGTTGCAATATCGCATCGACAGACGCCGGGAAAAGCTTCGTCAATGAATTGGCCATGATCACCGGCGCGGATGTGATGGCCAGCGTTGATGACACAGGACACGAGTCGCTGGGTGGTGACTGGGAACTCGAGTATTCGACGGGTTCGATCGAGACCGATCCCGCGGTTGACGCCGAGAGTATGGATGACTGGGACGAGGTCCTCGCCATCTCAGCCAATGGCACCGCGACCTCAGGTCAAACGGCGTCTGGCAATAGTTTGAATTGGTCTCACACGGTCGCCAGCGGAGCGAATCGAGTGATGTACGTGACATTGGCGATCGATGGCCTGGGAGCTGGCGTCAACAGCGTCACCTATGGCGGTGTCAATCTAACACAGGTCGGCCGCACTGCGGGCAATCACGCGGTCGAGATCTGGCGATTGGTAAACCCGTCCGTGGGGACTGCGAGCGTGTTCGTGACACTTGATTCGACGACCGCAATCAAAGGTGGCGCCGTGACGTACAACGGCGTGGATCAAGGCACACCCAATGGCACCTATGCGAGCGCGACGGGTACCGGAACGACTGCGACGCTGAACGTTTCCAGTGCCGCCGGACGATTGGTGCTGGATATCACGAACTGGGACAACAATCCCACTGGATATACCATTGGGGCTGGCCAAACGAGCCAGTGGTCACTCACCAACGGCGCCCATCGCGGCGTGACCACCACCGAAGCCGGTGCATCGACTGTGACGATGAGCAGCACCGTGTCGGCATCCAATCAATGGGAGATGGGTGCTATCTCGATCAACAACGCTCCTAACAATGCACCCCAAGCCTTTGCCGATTCGGTGTCAGGCAACGAGGACACCTCCATCACCGGCAATGTGCTGACCAACGACACGGACGCCAACGCAGACACACTCAACGCGATTTTGGTCAGGGGACCAAGCCAAGGCGGGTTGACTCTTGGCTCGAATGGTGCCTTCACTTACACGCCCAATCCAAATTACAACGGGACAGATAGCTTTCAATATTTGGCCAACGACGGAAACACCGGTTTACAGCACTATTACGGACTAGAAGGCAACGGTAACGACGCCTTCGGAACGGCCAACGGGACGACCATGAACGGTCCCACAACTGTCGCCGGCAAGAATGGCCAAGCACTGCAATTCGACGGTGTTGATGATTATGTTTTGCTTCCAGACATTGTGTACAACAACGAGTTCTCGATCTCATTCAACTTTCGTGTAGCCGACAACTCAGGTACTGGACTGCAGTATCTTTTCCATCAGGGAGCGCTGTCGTCCGGCAATTTTTCCGGTGAGACAATCGCAGTCGCCATCGTTGAATCGAGCCACCCAACCACTACCCAGCGCAACCAGCTCGTCACGACGGTTTGGGACAGCAATGATCCCCTGTCTAACCAGATCTTCATTGACATTCCGACGCTCATCGGTGATTCGCAGTGGCACACCTACACGATGACCGTCCAAGCTGGGGTCGGCACGCAGGTCTACATTGATGGTGTCTTGAGTGGCACGCTGGCACGCGGAGGTGACGCGATTAATCCGACCGGCAACGCCTATATCGGGGGGCGCGCGGACCTCGCGGCCAATCGCTTTGTAAACGCCGGAACCGCCATCGATAGCTTCGCTGTCTATAACCGCACTCTCACTTCGTCCGAGGCAGCGAACCTGCATGCTTACTCCTCCCAAGGCACCGCGAATTTAACTGTCAATGCGGCCAACGACGCACCCACAAACGCCGGGACGCTTCCGGCGATTCTGACCGTCAGCGAAGACCTGCTGAGCAATTTGGACCTTTCGTCAATCATTCTCAGCGACATCGACCATGGCGGCGGAAACCTGACGTTGGTACTCGGTACTGATGCTGGCGGCAACCTGACAGCGGCCGCGATGGCCGGCATCAGCATCGGAACCAACGGCACCGACTACATCACGTTGACCGGCACGCTCGCCGACTTGAACGCCTACTTGGACGTGACCACGAACATTCGGTACTTACACCCCACGGCGAATATAAATGGCGTGGCTGCGGACATCTTGTACGTGTCCATCGACGACAACGGTAACACGGGTTCCGGCGGCGCTCTCTCCGCCATTCTTGGCGACATCCAAATCAATATCGCCGGGGTCAACGATGAACAGGTCTTGTCCGTCAACACTGGACTCACCGTTTCCGAAAATTCCAGCAATTCGATTATTACCAGCGCAATGCTATCGACCACCGATGTCGATCACTCCGCGTCACAGTTGACCTACACGATCACCGCGGCAACCTCCAGCGGTACTTTGCGGCGCAGCGGATCGATACTCAACGTCGCAAGCAACTTCACCCAGGCCGACATCAATTCCGGCATCATCACTTACGACCACAACGGCACGGAGGTCTTTGCCGATAGCTTCTCGTTCACCGTCGACGACGGCGTCGGAAGCAACATCGCAGCAACTTTCAACCTCGTGATCGCTCCAGTCAACGATAATGCGGTAACGATCGTTAGCAACGGCGGGGGGCCCAACGCCAATGTCGACGTGAATGAGACATTCGTGCATGTCACGCAAGTCACGCCCAATGATGCGGATCTACCCGGGGACAGCATTGTCTTTTCGATCATTGGTGGTACCGACCAAAGCGCGTTCACGATCGACAGCAGCGGCAATTTGAGCTTCGTGGCTCCCCCCGACTTTGAAAACCCGAGCGATGCGAACCTCGACAATATCTACACGGTGACGGTCCAGGTCAGCGACGGAGTGCATACGGCTTCGCAGTCGATTAGCGTTTCCGTGATCGATGTGCAAAGCAGCGTGCTCGCCGTCACAACCACCGCCGATGCCGACGACACCGGATTGGGTGCTTCGTACACGATCGAGCAACTCTACGCGGTGGGCGGTGGGGCCGACGGGAAGATCTCACTCCGCGAAGCGATTATCGCAGCCAACAACACGCTTGGTGCCGATACCATCACGTTCGCATTGTTGAACACCGAGGCTGGATACACGGGCACGGCCGGAGTCGACGCGTACTGGCAAATCTCACTCACCGCAGCACTACCAACCATCACCGAAGCGGTCCTACTCGACGGACTGTCACAAACGTCGTTTGGCGGAGACGTCAATCCAGGAGCGCTGGGGACGTCCTCGACGGTAGGCTCCGGATCGCAGAATCTTTGGGATGTCGAGAAACCAGAGATTGTAATCGTCGGTGCAGCGGGTTTTGCGGGGATCACCGTGGCCGCGGACGACGTGACCATTCAAGGATTCTCGATGTACGGTTTCTCGACATCGACCGCGATCTTGCTGAGCGATGGCTATTCCAATGCCGTGCTTCAGTACAACGTATTCGGCACAGGACCCACAACGATCGCCGACCCTGGTGCGGCGCTCAACAACTTGCAGAATGTGCAATCGCTTGGTGCGGACAATGGAATGCTGTCCAACAACATCCTGGCGTACTCGCAGGCAACCGGATTCTACGGGACAGCCGGGACCAATGGTTGGTCCATTTCAAATAACCACTTCATCAACAGCGGCTACAACTACAGTAACGGCGACGCGATCGCATTGAACGCCACCAATGGAGCCTTCATTGATGGCAACTTGATCACCGGAACCTCGACACAAGCTATTATTCTATCCGGTTCGACTTCCAACGTGTTCATTACTAACAACACCATTACTGGAAACGCGGTCGGGCCGATCATCGGTTCGCATTCTCAGTACGACGCAATCGCGCTGCGTAGTGGAACGAATAACATCACCATCTCCGAAAACATCATCGCGAATAATTTTGGCGCGGGCGTCACGGTGAACAATGGTGCTTACGCCGTCGAAATCACTCAGAATTCGTTCTATGGCAACGGCACCGTTCTGTCGCGGCAAGGCGCTGCGGCGAGCGGCATCGTGGCGATCGACTTGCAAACGACCGGCGAGAACGCGAACTTCGGCACTGCTCCCTATTACACCGCCAACGACTTGGGTGACGCGGACACCGGTGGAAACTCGCTGCAGAACTTTCCCGTCGCAACATCAGCGAACTTCGACGGTAACCAATTGTTACTCGGCGGCACATTCAACAGTCTGGCCAGCCGAACGTACCGCATCGAAGTCTACACGACGCAAAGTTACCTAAACGGTCACGGCCAAGGCGAAGTCTACTTGGGCAGTTTTAACGTCACAACGGATGTCAATGGTGATGCAACGTTTGACGAAACGCTGATTACGACATTGCCGCCGGGCGCACTGGTCACGACCACGGCGACCGACTTGACCACCAACGAAACGTCCGAGTTCTCACAGCAGTTCGCTGTCAACTTTGCCGCCACGATCAGCAACGTCGAAGCTTCGGTGCTGAACTACGATGAAAACCACGGGCCAACCGCAATCACATCGACACTCACACTGAACGATGCGGACGACACGAATCTTGAATCCGCGACAGTCCAAATCACCAGCAACTATGTCGATGGTGAGGATTCGCTTACGTTTACCAACACCGCCAATATCACAGGTTTCTGGAACAGTGCGACCGGAGCATTGACACTGTCCGGAACAGCATCCGTTGCCCAGTACGAAGCCGCCCTTCGTAGCGTCGTGTACGAAAACTCAAGCAATAGTCCCACGATCGCAACTCGAACGGTTTCGTTCATGGTGAATGACGGAGGCGTCGATTCGACCTCCATTTCACGCGACATCGTCGTCAATGCCATCAACGATGCTCCGGTACTGGACGACACCGGCACCATGACGATGTCGAGTATCAACGAGAATGAAACTACCAATAGCGGCCAGATCGTTTCAGCGATCATCGCCAGCGGACTAGGTGATCGGATCACGGATGCGGATGCCGGTGCACTTGAAGGGATCGCGATCACTTCGCTCGCCAGTGGTAACGGAGTCTGGCAGTACTCGCTCGATGGTTCGAGTTGGCTTGACGTCGGCATCGTCAGCGAATCCGCGGCGCTGCTGCTTCGTGCCACCGACCACCTCCGCTTTGTCCCGAATGGTTTGAACGGCACATCGGCGTCGTTCGATTTCCGCGCCTGGGACCAATCCGGCGGCATAGTCGCAACCAAGGTCGATACGACTACCAATGGTGGCGTAACAGCTTTTAGCACGGCGACTGAGACCGCGAGTATCGCTGTGGACGAAGTCAACGATGAGCCAACCGGGACCGATGTAGTGATCACGCTTGTCGAAGACACGACCTATGTGTTCACCGTTGCGGATTTTGGATTCGTCGACACCGATGGAAACCTCCTCGACCGCGTTTGGCTGATGAGTTTGCCGGCAGAGGGCCAATTGTTCAATAACGGAATCGCTGTCGGCGTGAACGACGATGTCTCTGCCGCCGACATCGCATCCGGGCTATTCACGTTCACGCCCGCCGTCAACGGTCAAGGCATCGGATACGCGAGCTTTGAGTTTCAAGTTCAAGATGATGGCGATACCAATCACGGTGGGCAAAACCGTGATACATCCAATCACGTGGTCACGCTAGATGTCACCAACGTCAACGACTCGCCGACGATTACCAACGCTTCATTGGCATCGATCAACGAAGACACGACCAATTCGGGCAGTACCATTTCGAGCCTTTTCGGTATTGGCTTCAATGACGTCGACCCCGGCGCAAGTCTGCAGGGAATCGCGATCACCTCGAACACGACACCGGTCGGAGAAGGAACGTGGCAATACTCGACCAACGGTGGTGCATCTTGGCACGATGTCGGAACGGTCGGTAGTTCCAATGCACTCGCACTGAGTGCCTCGTCCCAACTCCGATTTTTCCCAGCGCTGAATTTCAATGGCACCCCAACACCCTTAAACTTACGCGCCATCGACAACACGTACGCCGGAGGCTTCACGGCCAGTGCCACGCGGATGACTATTGACGCGGGTACCGCGGGTGGATCATCACCCATTGGTTCAAATGTCGCGACATTGTCCGTCGACGTGCTTCCGGTCAACGATGCGGCCGTCATCCTTGACTTGCAGGGCGATAGCGTTGAATACGTCGAGGGGGATGGAGCTGTCATTATCGACAACACGGTCGCCGCGACGGTCACTGACGTCGATTCCACCGACTTTGACACTGGCAATCTCACCATCACGATTCTCTCTGGCGGAGAAGTCCTCGAAGACGTGCTGGCAGTTCGCAATCAAGGCACAGGTGTTAGCGAAATCGGCGTCAGTGGCTCG
The DNA here is from genome assembly GCA_041741195.1 of Pirellulaceae bacterium. Taxonomy (GTDB): domain Bacteria; phylum Planctomycetota; class Planctomycetia; order Pirellulales; family Pirellulaceae; genus JBBSJZ01. Next base: position 24,461 of record JBGSKM010000016.1, on the reverse strand, counting down.
AATGTCACTTACGAAGGCGTCATCATCGGAACCTGGACTGGCGGGTCCAATGGTGTCAACTTGGTAGTTACACTCAATGCCAACGCAACACACCAAGCCACATCAGCACTCCTCAATAACATCACCTACGAGAACATCGATCTCGTCAACCCGACGTCAACGACTCGTCACATTGCGTTCACGCTCAACGACGGAGACGGAGCAACAAGTGCGAGTCGGTCGGTCAACGTGAACGTGGGTAACGTCAACACTCCGTCGACCGTCGATCTAAACACCGGTGGTCCGCTGACCTACATCGAAAACGATGCGCCGACACTATTTGCGACCTCGGCAACGGTCGTGGACGGTGATTCGATCGACTTTTTCGGTGGCTATGTTCGCGTTAGCGCTACGACCGGCGGGGCTTTTCAAGATAACTTTTCCTTACTCAATCAAGGCACTGGGCCGGGACAGGTAAGCCGCAGCGGAAACAATGTTCTCTACGAAGGCGTCATTGTCGGAACAATTTCGGGCGGATCCAATGGATCGCAATTGTCGATTGACCTCAACGCCAACTCCAATGCCGAGGCAGCGCAGGCCATCGTTCGTCATCTGATGTACGAGAACAGTTCGGACGATCCGAACGCCACACGGACAGCGACCGTGAGTGTCAGTGACGGCGATGGTGGAGTCACGACAGACACTATCGTCATTGACGTGACCCCCGTGAACGACGCTGGCGAGATCAACGTCGGATTCGAGTTCACTCAGGCGACGTTTGGTGGATCCACGAGTCGCAACGATCTGGGGAAAGTCAACTACAACGCCGATACCTTTATCCCGATCGACACCAGTCTCACCTATGACCTATCCGTGACCGCGCATGCGGGCGACGGTGCCGGCGGAGACCTCGACCCGGCAGAGTATCACTACCTCGGCTTTACCAGCTACGACAGTGACCTTTTGGCGATCACCTCGTTTCACGTCAGCAAGTACGCGGGCTCGACCGATACCACGCTGGCCTTCGACTTGTTACCAGGTGCAACACAGATCATTCTCAACGACGCCACCGGATGGAACAACATCGCCGGAGGAACTCCCGCGAGTCTCGCGTGGTATGGCTACACGAACTCGAGCGGATACACCTACGAGGATTACACTTACACACGAAACGTCGCCACGAGCCTTTGGTCGGCCGGCGCCGTTTCGGGAAACGTGATTACGCTTGACTCCGCCTGGGCCGGGCCAGCGATCTACGCCGGAACCGCCGTTCGCAACGCAACGTCGCTGACGGGAACTTATCAGTACGCACTGCTTTCGGCCCAGTCCATTCCCCAGATTCCGACGAACTATACGGCAACGATCGGGGGATCGGTATCTACCAACGGCACGGACAATGCAACCTTGTTCCGCGCTGGCACGGCGTATATCAAACCTCTCGTGCTGGCAAACTTTACGGATACGGAAACACAACTGACGGTCAGCAATTTTACAGTAACCGCTTCGACGGCACTCACCGAGTTCGTCGAAAACGGAAGCCCCGTTAACATTATCGATAACGACTTTGTTATCACCGACGTCGACGACAGCTATGCCGAGAGCGTCACCATCACACTCACCAATGGGAAGATCGCCGACACGTTTCACGTCAATATCGCGGCGATCAATGCCCTTGGAATATCCGTGTCTGGCGTCCCCGCTTCGAGTCTCGTGAACGACGGTGCAATCACCATCACCCTCACCAGCGACGTCGCCAACAGCGTTTCGTTCGCTGACTACAAGGACGCTCTCGGACACCTAACATTCGAAAACACCTCCGAATCACCGGATACTACCAACCGCAACGTCACATTTGTGATGAACGACGGTGACGCGGATTCGTTGGAAACGACGTTGCTCATCAAAGTACGCGGCGTCAACGACGCTCCCGTTCTTGATAACACTGGCTTCATGCAATTGACGACCATCTCGGAGGATGATGTCGCCAATGCCGGCAACACCGTCTCTCAGATCATTGCCAGCGGAGGTGGGGATCGAGTTACCGACGTCGATGGATCCGCAGTCGAAGGGATCGCGATTTCATCCGTTAGCGGAACTAACGGAATATGGCAATTCAATATTGGTTCGGGATGGATCGACGTTGGCTCAGTATCGTCGACGAGTGCATTGCTTTTGCGTGCCAGTGATAGTCTGAGGTTTCTTCCCAATGGCGGTAACGGCGATACCGGAACAATACTCTTCCAAGCCTGGGACCAAACATCGGGCATGGCTGGAACCAAGGTCGACAGTTCAGTCTCCGGAGGAGCCACGGCCTTTAGCGAACAAATCGAAGCGGCCGTCATCATCGTGACCCCGGTCAATGACGCACCAGTCCTCGACAACACCGGCGACGCAACCTTCACACAGATTACTGAAGACCAAGTCAACCATGCGGGCAACTTGGTCTCGGCGGTAATCAACTCCGCGGGCGGAAATCGAATCACCGACGTGGATACCGGGGCGGTCGAAGGAATCGCCATCACGACTCTCAACAGCGGAAACGGCACTTGGCAATTTTCGCTCGACGGTAGCAACTGGAGTGACATCGGCATCGTTTCGGACGCTTCCGCACTGCTGTTGCGATCAACGGATCATTTACGCTTTGTGCCCAACGGCCAGAACGCGACTTTGGCCGACATCACCTTCCGCGCTTGGGATCAAACACTCGGAAGTGCTGGCAACAAAGTCGACGCATCCGTCCATGGCAATGCAACGGCATTCAGCACCAACACCGAAGTCGCATCAATCACCGTGTCCGCCGTCAATGATGCACCCACCGTTTCCGATGGCGCCATGGTGACCCTAGCCGGTACTGACGAGGACAACATCTCACCGTCGACCACGGTCGGATCGATCGTGACCAGTGCGGCCTGGGCCGATGTGGATTCGGGCGCGGTCCAGGGGATTGCCGTTACGAGCACGACTGGAAACGGCATATGGCAATATTTTGCGGGCGGTGTCTGGACCGACTTTGGTGTAACGACCCATACCGCAAGCCTGTTGCTCAACGACTCGACGCTCATCCGTTACCGTCCTGATCAACTCAATGGCGAAGTCGCCGAGTTCACTTTCCGCGGCTGGGACCAGACCTCCGGCACTGCGTCAGCAAGCGAGTCACCACAATACGCCAACTCAACAACCCACGGCGGCTCAACAGCGTTCTCGACCCAGACCGCTTCAGCGCAGTTGATTGTTGCCGCGGTCAACGATGCTGCCGTGGTCGTCGCCGACGTTAATACGGCCTACGAGGCAGGTGGCTACGCCAACGCGTCCCCAGGTTCCAATCCTATCGGCAATGTAATTGCCAATGATAGTGATGTGGATACGGGCGACACATTGATCGTCACCGGCGTCGAAGCGAGCACGGTTGCGTCGGCCTCGGGAAACGTAAACTCTGTCGTTCTCGGGTCGTATGGGTCAATACAGATTGACCTAGGCGGAAACTATGTCTACACCGTCGACAATCTCAATGTCAACGTTCAAGCATTGCGAACGAACAGCGAGACGCTCACCGATACCTTTACCTACACCGTCCAAGACTCCGGCGGCGCATCCTCGTCGACACAAATTGTGATCACGATTCGCGGTGCCAATGATGCACCGATCGCGATAGTCGATTACGCAATCGCCATCGAAGCTGGCGGAAATGCCGATAACATTCCGGGAACAAATCCATCGGACAATGTTTTTTCCAACGATAGCGATGTCGACAGCGGCGATACGCAAACGATCATCGGAGTTCAATCGGGCGTCCAGGGATCTGCGAGTGGGAATGTCAATTCCGCAGTCGGTGGCCTGTTCGGCTCACTCACCCTCAATGCGGCTGGTGTTTACATCTACACCGTCGACAATAGCAATTCGACCGTCCAGGCACTGCGCACAAGCACTGACACTCTTGTTGATGTATTTACCTACACGATGCAAGATACCGTTGGCTTGACGTCAACCGCACAGATCACAGTCACGATTCAAGGCGCAAATGATGCGCCTTATGATCTGGCTGCCGCTGGACTCACGATCGCTGAAAACGCTGCCAACGGGGCCCTGGTCGCCGCCATGACAAGCAGTGACCGGGATAACGGCGACACAATGGCCTACACATTGATTGACAATGCCGGGGGACGTTTTTCAATCAATGCAGCCACAGGTGAAATCACCGTTGCCAATGGAACTCTTCTCAATCGCGAATCCGACGCGTCGCATGGTGTTGTCGTGCGAGTCACGGATCTCGGCGGCGCTAGCTACGACGAGAGTTTTACAGTAACCGTTACTGACGTTGATGAATTCGATGTCGAGTTCGTCACGGACACTGACCTCTCGCCAAATTCTGTCGATGAAAACGCTACGGCAGGAGTCTCCGTGGCTATCACGGCAAATGCGTCCGATGATGACGCCACCAACAGCGCAATCACGTATTCGTTGCAGGATAACGATGGAGGCAACTTTGTCATTGATGGCGCGTCCGGCGTCGTGAGCACCGCGGTTTCGTTTGACAGCGAAACGCATGGTGCCACTCGCATCATTGTCATCCGAGCGACCAGCCAAGATGGTTCGTTCACCGATCAACAATTCACGATTGCAATCAATGACGTCAACGAATTCTCGATTGGTCCCCTGACCGACACCAATGTGACCGCTGACTCAGTGGCCGAGAACGCAGCCAACGGTACGACAGTTGGTTTAACTGCTCTGGCAGTCGACTCCGATGCTTCGACAAATAATATTCTCTATACGCTCGACAATAACGCGGCTGGTCGGTTTGCAATCAACAGCGCCACCGGCGAGATCACGGTCGCCGATGGCACGCTACTGGACTACGAAGCTGCGACCGCTCATACGATTACCGTGCGAGCCACATCGGCCGATAGTTCTTTCAGTACAGCCGATTTCACGATCAACTTGACCGATGTCAACGAAGCCCCCGTGGGAGTCATCGTGGAAACCGACGCATCGGCAAACTATGTACTAGAAAACTCACCCGGCGGTACCACTGTCGGCATTACTGTTTTCGCTTCCGATGCCGATGGAACCGACACTGTTTCTTACAGTTTGGACGACAATGCAACTGGCCGATTCACCATCAACGCCAATACTGGCGTTGTTACGGTTCTCGGAACGATCGATCGCGAAGACGCAGCCTCTTACGATATTATCGTCCGAGCGACATCGAGTGATTCGTCGTTTTCGACCGAGACGTACACGATCATCATCGGCGACATCGACGAGTTCGCGATCAGCGCCATCACCGACAGCGACGGTGCGAGTGATTCAGTGCTAGAAAACGCGACGATCGGAATGACGGTGGGAGTCACCGCCTTCGCTGTCGATGCCGACGCAACTAATAGCAGCGTCACCTACATGCTTACCGACAACGACGGTGGCCGATTCGCCATCGACAGCACAACGGGTATCGTGACTGTCGCCGCGACGATCGACCGTGAGACCGATGGACCGACTCGCTCGATTACCGTTCGCGCGACGTCCGAAGACGCAACGTTTTCCCTCCAGTCGTTTGTTATCAACATTCTGGACGCTGACGAGCTCGACGTCACCATACCCACCGACATCGACGCGTCCGCCAACGAAGTCGACGAGAACGTAGCCATCGGCACCACCGTTGGTGTGCAGGCTTCAGCCGCCGATCTCGACGCCACCAACAACACCATCACTTACACCCTGTCCAGCAACCCGGACAACTTATTCCAAATCGATGCCGTCACGGGCGCTGTCACCACCGCTGCCGCGATCGACCGCGAAGCACACGGAGCCACTCGATCGATCACCGTGCAAGCGACTTCCAGCGACGGATCAACGGCATTTGAAACGTTCAACATCACCATCAACGATCTCGACGAGTTCGACGTCACGATACCGATCGACGTAAATGCGTCCGCCAACGCAGTCAACGAGAACGGAGCGGTCGGCACCACCGTTGGTGTCCAGGCTTCAGCCGCCGATCTCGACGCCACCAACAACACGATCACTTACAGCTTGACCGACAACCCAGACAACTTGTTCCAAATCGACGCCACCACCGGCATCGTCACCACCGCAGCCGCGATCGACCGCGAAGCACACGGAGCGACGCGATCGATCACCGTGCAGGCGACTTCCAGCGACGGATCGACATCTTCCCAAACTTTCAACATCGCGATCAATGATCTAGACGAATTCGACGTTACCATCCCAACCGACGTCGACGCGTCTACCAACCAAGTTGACGAGAACGTCACAGTCGGCACCAGCGTTGGTGTGCAGGCTTCAGCCGCCGATCTCGATGCTACCAACAACACGATCACTTACAGCTTGACCAGCAACCCAGACAACTTGTTCCAAATCGACGCCACCACCGGCATTGTCACGACCGCAGCTGCGATCGACCGTGAAGCACACGGAGCAACCCGTTCGATCACCGTGCAGGCAACTTCCAGCGACGGCTCAGTAACGACAGAAACGTTCATCATCGCCATCAACGATCTGGATGAGTTCGATCTCACCACACCGACTGACGTTGACGCTGCAACCAACGAAGTTGACGAGAACGTGACCATCGGCACCACCGTTGGTGTCCAGGCTTCAGCCGCCGATCTCGATGCCACCAACAACACGATCACGTACACCCTGTCCAGCAACCCGGACAACCTATTCCAAATCGATGCCGTCACGGGCGCTGTCACCACCGCAGCCACCATCGACCGCGAAGCACACGGACCAACCCGTTTGATCACCGTTCAAGCCAGCTCCAGCGACGGGTCGACGGCGACAGAAACGATCATCATCGCGATCAATGATCTCGACGAATTCGACGTCACCATCCCAACCGACGTCGACGCATCTACCAACCAAGTCGACGAGAACGTAGCCATCGGCACCAGCGTTGGTGTGCAGGCTTCGGCCGCCGATCTCGACGCCACCAACAACACCGTCACCTACACCCTGTCCAGCAACCCAGACGGTTTGTTCCAAATCGATGCCACCACCGGCATCGTCACTACGGCAGCGGCGATTACTCGCGAGACGCACGGTATGAATCGCACGATTACCGTTCAGGCAGTATCAAGCGACGGTTCGACAGCGGTAGAAACGTTTAACATCGCGATCAACGATCTGAACGAATTCGATGTTACCGTTCCAACAGACACTGACGCGGCATCCGACTGGGTACTGGAGAATTCGTCCGATGGCACCATCGTGGGTGTCGTGGTCTCAGCGGTTGACCACGACGCGACGAACAATGTTGTGACGTACGCGTTGGTCAACGACGCCGGCGGTCGATTCACGATCGGCTCAACCACGGGAATCGTCACCGTCGCGGATGGCTCGTTGTTGGACCGCGAGACGGCCGCGACGCACGGGATTACGATCCAGGCAACGAGTACTGACGGATCGACGAGTCAGCTTGTGGTGACGATCCAATTGGGCGACGTCAACGACAACGCACCCGTCATCCTGCCGAACCAGACACTCGCGATCGCAGAAAACTCGGTCATCGGTTCAAGCGTCGGATTCGTCGTCGCGACAGATGCGGACCTCGGAACCACGTTCACGAATTGGCAGATCATTGGCGGCAACGTGGATGGCACCTTTGCAATCGATACTGTAACGGGCGAAATTCGCTTGGCGATTGTCGGGCCAGACTTTGAGACCCTCTCGAGTTACACACTCGAGATCATGACGTCCGACGGAACCTTCGATTCGCTCTCGCAATTGGTCACCGTGCAAGTCGTTGATGACAACGAAGCTCCGGTCGCTGGCAACGACAACTACTCCACCCTCGTTCAAACCGACATTCGACTTGAGGCGCCGCCGATTCTGGCGAACGACAGCGACGTCGACGGCGACGCCATGTTCATCGTCGTCGTCACCGGACCCGTCAACGGAACCTTGTCAGTCGACGGCGATGGCGTAATCCGGTATCGCCCCAACCCTGGCTTTTTTGGAACTGAGACGATCACGTACCGGGCGAGTGATGGTTCCCTCCAAAGCAACGATGCAACGATCACGATCAGCGTGCAGGCGGTGGGAGACGGCGGCGGTTCGAGCGGCAGCGATGGCGGCAATAGCGGTGGATCGGGTGGCGACAGTGGCGATACGGGCAGCGATGGTGGTACCAGTGGAAGCGGAACCATTGGGTCCGGCTCCTCCGCCGCGACCGACGCTACCTTATTGGGCGGCACCAATCCGACAAACCCATTCGCATCCAACCAATCAAATTCACACGCCGAAGCCAATGATGGCGCGAGTGCTCGCGGCGACCGAGGAGCAGTGGGTCATCGTTTGAACATGCCGTCATCAGGTGACGCTACGTCCACGCCAACTTATGGACGCGTTGGGTTTGGAATCGCGAGCGTCGAGAGTCAGCGGACCAACGTCACGATCCAAACGTTAGAACGAATTCTCGAAATGGATCTCGCCCAAGGCATCGTGTGGACCCAGTGGGATAACGATCTGCAAAACGGTAACGAAAATGGATTTGATTGGGATGTTTCCGTGGGTGCCGTCGGTGTGACCGCTGGGCTCGTGAGCATCGGATACGTCCTGTGGGCCATTCGTGGCGGATTGTTTCTGGCAACAGTGTACAGCGGATTGCCTACTTGGCGGATGATCGACCCGACGACGCTCCTGACTGCCTATCGCGGTTCGCAATCGGCTGGTCCAGACAAGATCGATGATATGTTGGGCTAGTCGCTACAACCGTCATCTCTGTTATCAAGTACCAAATAACTTGTCCGTATGCAGCTCGCCCGCACGTGCGGGGAGCGCGTTTCCGCACGAGTGGTCAACACTTGCAAGGCCTCGGCTCTCAGGCCTCCCATCGTACACACCCGACGAAGCCCGCGGGGGGCTTGCTGACTTGATCAAGATGTACATCGCATCGCTAAGACTTGCCATTGCACTGGTGTGCATTGGTGTGAGTCTGATCTTGTCGGCCCAGTGGTTCGGATTGATACCAGATCCGATCGCGATGAGCTTGAAGGCTCGACAAGCAACTTGCGAAGCCGTCGCCATCAATGCTGCGGCCCACGTGCGCAAGCAGCAGTGGATCGACTTGGAATCGACGCTAAAGACGATCGAATCACGCGACGAAGACTTGCTCAGCATCGGATTGCGTAGTGAATCAGGATCGGTCCGCATCGATACCGGTCACCACCAAGCGACCTGGCCAGCGCCGGGCGACGATACTAAATCCGTCGACACCATGAGCGTCCCCATCACGCTGAATCGGCGTCCCTGGGGCAACGTCGAATTTTGTTTTCGTCGAGCACAACCGACGACCGCCGTCGCCATCTTTGAGAACGCGACGTTCCGACTGGTCGGATACTTCATCTTACTGGGACTCGTCGGCTACACATTCTTTGTCGCTCGCGTCATGGGTGTTTTCAATCGCACCCAAGTGGTTCCCAATCGGGTTCGACAAGCTTTGGATACCCTCGCCGAAGGCCTACTCGTTCTCGACGAAAAGAAAACCATTGTGCTGGCGAACAGCGCTTTTGCGGAAGCCATTGGCATCGATGTCAACGAACTTGGAAAACTAAAAGTCGACGATCTGCCTTGGGTTCACGACGATACGACCGCGACCGAGCTTCCCTGGGTCAGCGCGATCGACTTGGGTCAGACACGAACCGAAGTCAAGTTGCGTTACAAGATCGCCGATGGGCGTGAACGCATCTTGAGCGTCAACGCGGCGCCGCTCGGGGCTGACCAACAACCTGGCGCTTTGGCGACATTCCGTGACATCACTCACATCGAAGAGCATCGCGTCGAACTCGAGCGAATGTTACGCATGCTGCGAAGCAGCCGTGATGAGATCAGTCGCAAGAACCGTGAACTTGAAATTCTCGCCACTCAAGATGCGTTGACTGGATGCCTCAATCGACGCGCGTTCTTCGAGCGTTTTGAACGGCACTGGAATGATGCCAAGAGCAAGCGTACTCCGCTCGCGTGCATCATGATCGACAACGACCATTTCAAGAGCGTCAATGACAACTATGGTCACCACACCGGTGACGAAGTGCTTCGAGCAGTGTCGCGTGTCATTCGTGAGATGCACGAAGAGCGTGACTTGGTATGTCGCTATGGCGGCGAAGAATTCTGTGTAGTTTTGCCGGGACGAACGAGCGAACAGGCGGCCGACGAAGCGGACAAGATTCGCATCGCTATCTCGCAAATCAAGTTCAAGGAACCCGCGGAGCTGAGGCTCACCGCTAGTTTGGGCGTGTCCGAAATCTCGCTCGGCGCGGCGGATCCCCAAGGAATGATCAACCAGGCCGACATGTGCCTTTATGTCGCCAAGCGAAACGGCCGTAACAAGGTCGTCACCTTTGACCCGAGCTTTGAAGCCATCGAAGTGGATGAGTCCAAGGTATCTCGGACGAAAGAATCGCCCGAAACACCGACCAGCGTGCCTTTTCAAGCAGTCACCGCACTCGTTTCGGCACTCGCCTATCGCGATGTGAGCACCGCGGAACACAGCCGCCGGGTTGCGGACTTGTGCGTACGAGCGGCAGAAAATTTGCTGGACCAACGATCGACCTACTTGCTCGAAATCGCCGCGCTGCTACACGACATTGGAAAGATCGGCGTTCCGGATAGCGTGCTGTTAAAGCCCGGACCGTTGACCGCCCAAGAATGGAAGTTGATGGGCAATCACGACCGCATCGGCGTCGAAATTGTCGCTGGCACCTTCGCCTGTCCCGATCTCGCCGAAATCATCCGCACTTCACACGCCTACTTTGCCGGTCGCAGCACCGCCCCGCATTTGCCGACGGGGACCGACATCCCACTGGAGGCACGCCTGCTTGCCATCGCCAACAGCTATGATGCGATGACCAACAATCGAGTCTATCGACGCGGGCGTCCGCACGAAAAAGCGATCGCTGAGCTTCGTCGCTGTGCGGGCACCCAATTCGATCCGGAACTCGTCGAGCACTTTGCATCCAAGATTTCGGGCTCCGAACTCGCCGTGACGCAATCTACCGTCCGCGTCCCAAAACAAGTGGCCGTGCAGATCGGATTGCAAATCGAGCGACTGGCCGACGCGATCGACCGTCAAGACACGAACGGCCTCAAGGTACTCGCATCGCGTCTTGGACAAATGGCCCTGCATTGCAACATTCGTACGATCGCCGATTCCGCAAGCCGACTGGAAGAGCAAATCAAAGATGACGAAGAAGTCCAGTGGCTGGATCTCCTGCGGGAGACCCAGCATCTTCTGGACTGTTGTCGCGCGACCCAGAACTCGTTCTTGACGAATTCGGACGTCGCACTCAGCACGTCGAACTAGTCAGCCTTCTTTTTGCCCTTACCCTTGCCTTTTCCCTTGGATGCAGCCGCCCAAGTTTTTTGAGCCTGTTCAGGCAGCAGGGCTTTTTGCTCGTCGGTCAACAATGCCATAACGCCTTGACGGAATTTTGTTGTTGCCTCTTCTAGCTTCTTGAGCACCGCGACTTCACCTTCAGACATTCCTTCTTTCGCAGCAGCTTGGATATCTTTGCCCTTCTTGCCAGCATCTTTTGCCGCCTTCACTGCGTCGGCATGTTTCTTCATCAACTCCGGCGTGAGTCCCTCTTCTTTGAGCGTCTTGCTTTGTTCTTGCAGGGTAGCCGCAAGCTCCTTGACTTTGGACTGTTGCTCATCAGTCAATCCGACGGCTTCGAGAGCTTTCTTGACCTGATTCACTTGGGCCACCATTGGATTGGCCGCTGCGCCTTTGCCACCGGCCCCCTTTTTCTTCTTAGGCGTATCCTGCGCAACACCCGTCGCCACGATTACCAGCGACAACGCCAACACACTCAAACAAGCCATTGCACGATTCATTCTCGACTCACCTATATTCGGGATGATTCGTCGCAAACCGATTGTCGGAAGCGACTCTACACATTGTGATCGACTGCGCCACGTTACGCCATAGCGTGACGATCAACTCCACAAAGAGCCTCTTAATAAGCGAGAACATCGCCTTCGCGGAGATGACCAGCCAAAACAGCAATCACGTCTCAATCGCCGCCTGGGCGATCCGAATCGCGTGCTCGACCACTGGTTTGTTCATCCAATAATCGGCGAAATTTCTCGATTTGCTTTTCCGTTAAATCGCGTTTGAGCTTTCGCGAGTCAGAATCGGAATACTCCATGGTCTCCCGTGCGGGCTCGCCACGGCCCTCATCGAACCTACGCTCGCCGAGGAAACTGGACAGGTCCTCGTCGGCAAGCGCCATGTCGCCTGATTCGCTTTCCACGTTTTCATCCGACGAGCGGACCAACCGTTCGAGACTGTCGCCTTGCGGACGTATAGAAAGACTCCATCGATGCAACATCCCGAAACGGTCGCTGCGTGTGCCGCCGACCACCAACTGCCAAACCCCATGGACACTTTTTTCATTGAAATACGACAAGCCCGGCTGGCCGCGTAGCACGCCCTCCGGCTTGAATTTGCCTTCGAAGGGAGCGCGGGCTTTGATGATGGGCACATCGGCTTGGTCGTCAAACACGGTTCGATCAAAGTGGTCATCGCTTCCACCGATTTCCGTGCACAATTCGATGCGTTGGCCGTCGGGTCCCGTGAGATAGAGGTCCAAATAGGACACATACGTATGAGTGATCGATAGCTCGACTTCCAAGTCCGCAATCAAGAAATTCTCATCGATGACGATCTCCGAGATCACTGTTTTGTGCGGTGGTAGCACGACCGCTTCTTCGTTGACATAGTCGCCTCCCATCATCGCGCGCGACTGGGCGACCTCCGTCATCGTCAATATTCCGTCGCCGTTGGCATCGAGCGTGACGAACTCTTCGAGCGTCTCGTCCGTCCACTCGCTAGCAAACTCGGACATCTCCACTTGCTCATCGCGGTTCTCGTCGCGCTCATAGAACCAAGTCGGAATTCCTTCCGCGTCGGAACCCGCTTCATCTTGCAATTGTTCAAGGTAGGTTTGCAGCTCATCGCGTGTGAGGACTCCATCCCGATCGATGTCGATGCGACCGACCGGCAACCCCAAACTGACCGTTTCGTTGGTATCGAGTCGCCCATCGCGGTTGGAATCAAACCGGCTGATCATTGACGCGGTCAACCACGTTCGATTTCCACCCCGCATCCACCATCGCGAGTCGTCTTGCCGCGATCGTTCGGAAGCCTCGGTCGGACGAACTCCGGTTCCAACACGCTGTACCTTTTGACGCAGTTCATCGGTCGCACCCTCGAGCAACCGTCGTCGAGCGTACCGTTGACCTAGCTCCAAACGGCTGAGGCGATCGTCGTGGTCCATGTCTTCTTCGAAAGGATCCCGGTGGGTCCAGTCTCCGCGGCGTGCCTCGTCGCGATCGACATACCCGTCGCGATTGCGATCCAATCGCCACATCATCCGATCGGCTTCGTCCATGTCTTCGCGGGTGTATGGATACTTGACTTCGGGCAGCCCAAACTCCGGGACCATGACCTCGCTGCGTCGAGTCCCGAAGCGGCGCACCGTCCGTTGGTCCTCCAGATCCACATCGCGGCCGGCGACACCGTTCTGCAAGGCGTAGTAGATACGAGCCGCCTCTTGCCAACGCTCGATATCGTAGGCCCGGTCCAAGGTCATGCGACGCGCTTCGGCTACCCGTTCAAGATACGGACGCGCGAGCGGCGTTATCTCACTCGGTTCAATTTCGCCATTGCCGTTTCGGTCCAAACGCTCGAGCGACTCGCGGAGTCCCGATTGCGCATGCGATGGCTGCGATGCAATGATGGCGACCACCATTCCCATGGCCACCCACAAATACGATTGGACTGGAGTACGTCGATGCATTGTATCTCTTGATCATCCTGGACGTGTTTTCAACGATTTCGAATTGGCAGGAACCTCGTCCGTCCGGTTTCACTCCCGCATTTCCTAAGCCTCACTATGCTTGACGCTACCTCGAACGTGAGGACGACGAACCGCCGGAACTGGAGCGGCTGGAACTCGACCTACTCGAGTTGGATCGACTGGAGGTCGATCGATTCGATGTCGAACTACCTCGTGAGCTGTCGCGGCCGCTGGAGGGTTGGCCCAGTAGCACTTGTTGGAGCACCGCCTCGTAAACGGCGCCGTTACTCGGCGTGATCACCTCGACGTATTTTTCGCCGCGAGAGTCGATCACGTCGACCAACTTTTCGATTTCCGAAAACAACTGATCCGGCGCCGTGACGATCAGTGAGTTGCTCGCTTCGTGAACCGCGACCGTAAACTTCGGCTCGAGACTTCTTGGTGCCGGTGGTGGTGTTCGTAGCCCGCGACTTCGATCATCGTCATCATCGTCGTCACGCGAAGGCTCCTCTCGCTGGGCGACTTGCCCAGACGACGAACTACCCGATTGGCCCTGCGACTGTTCTTTGAGCACTCGATTCGCAAACGCCTCACGAATCGCTTCGGCGACATCGGCCGCTTCACTATGTTCGAGTTCGATCACATGCGACGATCCATAGGTCTCGATCGACGTGATGCTGGTGTCTTTGTCGATGATCTTCAAATAGTTTTCGATCAAGGCGATGTCGGCTGTCGTTCCCTGCGCAATCAAACGATTCAAACGCGAGTCCGCAACCACTGTGATTGCCCCGGCCATCATGGTCGTTGTGCCTTCTTGGCTTGTGACAAAGCTGCTGAGAAATCCATTCATAGAACCCGACGACACGTATCCGTTGACGAGCGTGCCGGTTTGCGACTCCTTGGCCGCTTCGCCGCCATCGATCAATTCACCCAGCATCCGCAGCGCATCCTCCGGTTTGGTGTGTTTGAGGTAAAACACGACAGGCGGTGAGGGAAGCGTGTCGGCCGGCCCAGCAATCGCGCGTAAATGTTCTTCCAATCGATCGAGTGCCGCCGTGTCATCGCACTGCAGCAGCAAACCCCGCGGCGTCATTTGGCATCGAATCGCCGGCGACTTGGCATTGGCGTTCATCGTCAATAATCGCGGAGCAAAATCATCTGCGCTACTCTCGGCCGACACGATGGATGTCAAACTGGAACCCGCCGAATAGCTCGCCATCGACGCACGCGTTTGCGTGTCCGATTCTGGCTTCGTGGACGAATCCTCACCCGGCACCCGCTCTTGGACTTCATCCGTCCCCGGCAGCACCGAGGGAAACAACAAGATCGGATTTTTGTCACGCCAAAACTTTGCGGCGGTTTCTAGCAACAACTGAGCCTCGGCGCCCTGGAGCGGTATGACGCGTGTGACCTCGGACTTCTCAACCGTGTCCCCGCCTGTTTCCAACCCCGAGACGATTTTCTTGATTTGATCGATTTGGGGCTTCTTCGCTCTAACAAACAACCGTCGATTGCCTGGGTCAGCGTCAATCTGTGGCGAGTTGGGGTCAATGTCATCACGGTCCGTCATCGGGCCGGGAAGCTTGAGCATCTGTTCGATCAAGCTCACTGCCAAATACGGGTCGACATTCTTCAGCGGGATGACTTCGAACTCCGCATCCGCGGCTTGCAATTGCGCAACCGTTTGTGCGATCTCGGATTGAATACTCGGCGAAGCAAGCGCCACGACACTTCCCGCGGTTTCATCCATCGACAATCGGATCGACTTGCCCGCGAGCAGGGTTTGCAACACGTTGTAGACAGTTTCCACATTGCCGCCGGGGACGAGATGCGATCGCAACTCCATCGCACCCTCTTCGGTCGACATCAATTGTCGAGGCTGGTCGACGGATTTAACGATGCCTTCGATCAGAGCCACCTTGTCTTCGACGCCGGTGACAAAGATGTTTTTGCCTTGCAGGTCCGCCGAGATACTCACGTCGATCCCGATCATCTCACCCGTGGCTAACCCGAGGTGCGGACGCGCCACCAACAAAACGTCTTCCGCATTGACATGCTGGAGCGAGAAACTCTTGACGACGGTGCCATTGGTCATCTGGGACGGCTCGAACGCATCCAACACTCGCTTGACGCTGCGCAGTTTGCCAACGGTGTCGGTGATCAGTAGTTGATTGGTCTTGGACAACACCGTCGGCGGCGACAACAGCTTGAGGGCCGAAAGTTCTTGCACAGCTTCCTCGGCACTGATCTCGCCCAGTGCGAACATGCACTTGACGACATCGTGTTCATTCGCCGACGCCAACTCGTCCACGGAGATCGTCCGCGCGAGCGCGTCCAATTTCTGGACGCTTCTCGGATCGCCAAGGTCAACGACCGACAACAGCCTGCCGCTTTGAACCAGCGTGTAGCCTTCGGAGAGCAAGAACAAGTTGACGCGATCGATCGCTTCCTGGGACGTGAACGCACTCGGATCCGAATAGGTAAAACTACCCGACGGCAATCCGTCGACGTGCAATGCCAACTCCGATTCGTCCGCCAACCACTTGATGACTTCGCGCCACGGAACGCCGTTGAAAGAAAATCGAAGCTGATCCGGCTTCGCGACCGATGCGTCTGGCGGAGCAGACTCGTTCGAATCCTCTGCCGCCGGTTCGATCGGATCAGTCGCTTGCAAGCCGGCGGCCTCTCGATCGTCGGCAACGAGGTCCGAGACGAAACCGAACCCGACAGCGAGTGCGACCAGCGTAAAAGCCCATCGATTGAGCGGGGCGAGGTGGTTTGTCATGGCGGGGGACCGATTCGGACCGATGGGCAAGCGGGACCAATCTCGCGAAACCATGTTCCAAAACTCCCGAAACATCGGGCGATGGAACGCATCGATCAAAACTGTGGAGGCGGGAATATGACAGCAGCATGCATGCGAACCAGCAGCGTCGCACGAATCTGATTGCCGACCGTGGTGGGACTTTTAGGGTAGCATAATCGCCCAAAATGTCAATGTAAGACGGACCGATCCGACCGCCTTTTGCCCCATGAAACGACCTGATTCGCCGTTTATTTTCCACCAAATTCGAAACGCGTGCCATCTCTAGCTTCGCACGTCGTATGTCTCCGCGCGGCCAAACGGTGCAATCACGCGGTCCTTGTCCGGGGCCGGTTGCCCCTGGGTTCCCATCACCAACAACTGCCCACCGTCCCGAGTGAACTGCAATGTGGTGACGCGGTAACCGGTTTTCAGCGTGGCAAGGCGTTTGCCATCGACGAGCGAAAACAGCGCGACGTTCCAATCTCCGCCTCGCAATCGACCTCCCATCGCGAACAGCTCACCGCCCGGATGAATGGCAAGAGATTCCATCAAGCCTTCGCCGCTGTCGCCTTCGTGCGTCTGATCGACCAACGTCGGTGGGTCGTCCGTCCAACGCCACTTTTGCCAAAGTTGCTTTCCATTGCCGGCCATGGGATCACGCATCGGCCCCATACCGGCAAGCAACAATTCGTCACCCGCGGGAGTGAATCGCAGCGAAAAAATCCCGCCCAGATAGCAGTGGCTCTTGATGACGCCCCAACTTGTAAAGTCCGGCGTGGTGAAAGTCGCCAACGTCTCGCCGCTGGCCACGTCAAACACTCGCACCTCGCCCATCAAATTCCCAGCCGCCACACGCTCGCCATCCGGGCTAAAAATCACCGACTGGACCGGTGGGACGTGCGACAAACGGTGCAGGATCTCGCCCGTTTCGGTCGACCCGATGCACACCGATGGTTCACTTTCGCCGCGGGGCTCGTACTTGTAACCGCCTGCCAAATATTGCCCGGTCACCGATGCAAAATGTTTGCCGCCCGGCGAAACCCCAGTCCCCCACGACCAGAACGAGTGCAGTGGGTGTTGGCGAATGTGCGTCCCACCTTTCAAGTCGAACCAATCGATTCGGCCGTCGTAGCCGCCCGATAGCAGCACGTCGCCGGCCAACCAGTGCGCCGAACTAACATAGCTCTCGTGCGCGTAATGTTTCTTGCTTTCCCCGCTGGCAATATCCAGTGTGTAAACGCCATCCATGCAAGCCACGACGGCGGATGTGTCGCTGGGCGAGAGTGATCCGCCCAAGATCGCCGTAGGAAGCCGATGGTCGTGCTTCTTTTCGAGAGCGATGGTCGTCATACCAGCACCTCTGCGATCGGTTCGGCGTCTTCTTCGACCCGATGAAACGTGGGCAATCCGGGCAAGTCATACGCTTCGTGCGGATCGATCCCAAGGGCACGAAAAATTGTCGCGAACAGATTTCGATTGTCCACTTTTCCTTCCACGACATCCACACCGAGATCATCGGTCGCCCCGTGAACCACTCCGCCGCGGATGCCTGCACCAGCCATCGCCATACTCCATGCGTTGGGATAGTGGTCACGACCGCGAGCCTCGTTCAACCATGGCGTGCGTCCGAACTCGCCCATCGCGATCACGAGTGTGTCCTCCAACATTCCGCGATCTTCCAAATCGCTGACGAGTTGAAAGATCACATGATCCAATTCGGGAACCAACATTTGGTGCATCTCGTGCTGGTACACGTGATTGTCCCAAGGCATCCCGTTGGCAACCATCACGAACGTCGAACCGTTCTCAATCAAATGCCGAGCCTGCAACACGTGCTGAGCAAACGCACCGCCGCCATATCGCTGCCGTTCATCCATCGGTAACGATTCCAAATCGAACAGCGGCGCGCAACTCATCAACCCCTTCACTCGATCGAATGCCGCGTTGTGCGACTGGGCCGCGGAGCTATGCAAATCGTTCTCGTATTTTTTGCTAAAGAACTTTCTCAACGCCTCGCGGTCCGCATGATCGCTCGCCGTGATCGAGTCGAGCTGTTCAATATTCGGTATGCCATAGTCGCCTCCCGCACGCACGGGGCCGTACTGTGCTCCCAACCAACCCGCCCAGTTGCCGGCCTTGAACGCTTTGAATTCGTTGCCCTCGGGACAGGGATCCAACAGTACAAATTGCGGGACGGGACTGTCCAATTGGCCTAATTGCTGTGCGACCACGGAACCGAGGATTGGTCGCGTGAACGGCGGTCGCGGTTGATCGCCTCGCGTCAGCGCATCGATGCCCTGGAAGTGCTCATTCGGTTTGGTGCTCATGCTGCGAATGATCGCCAACTTGTCCATGATCGTCGCGCATTTGGGCATCAATGAACTGATTTGAATCCCTGGCAAGTTGGTCGGTATCGCACCGAAAGGGCCGCCGGTCGCTGTTCCTGGCTTGGGATCCCAAGTTTCGAATTGGCTGGGCGCCCCACACAACCACAGCAAAATGCATTTTTTGCCGCGTCGCTTGGCTTCGTCGGCAAGCGTCGGGATAGAAAACAGTCCATTGAAACTGGCGACCGACGCTACCCCGGATGCCAACGCGCCTTGCAAGAACAAACGACGATGCACCGTGTGCTCGTCGCTTCCACAGCTGCGTCGTTGAGGTGATTGGTTCATAATCTTGACGGGGACATCATTGTTTAATGATTGAATCGAAACTCGGCGCTGGTGATCATCGACCAAGCGACGTGCGAGATGGCCGCGTCGATGCGATCGATTTTCTGGTCCAAATAGTTGACGATCGCGAGCGTCTCGTCTTGCGTCGGCAAACGGCCATACAACGTCTCGGTCAACCAAATCGCTCGCTCGGTTTGCGATTGCATTCGTTTCACTTCGCTGATGAGTTGTCCATCGCCGGAGCTTTGGCGAATGAACTCATCCAAGTGTTCGTTGTTGGAAAAGAACAACGCATCACTGACGGGAATTTCGATCGTGTCCGGCAGCACGTCTAGGATTTGTTGGCGAAGTTCTTTGACGACCAACGCATTGTTCTCGAAGGAACCTCTCAGGGCGAATTGGATCGAACGGGCGAGTTGTTCCGCGGTCAATGGCCGTTCCAAATACCAAGCGAACGAATCCGGTGGCGTCGCTTCGGCGGGCCGCTGGGCGCTCAATTGATACGCATCGGACAGCGCGATGGAGTGAACGAGTCGACGGACATCAAAACCGCTTGCCGCAAAATCGTCGGACAACCAATCCAACAACTCTGGGTGACTCGGCGGATGCATACTGTCCAATTCGTCATGCGGGTGAACGATTCCGCGCCCCATCATGATCGCCCAGACTCGATTGACCATCGCGCGAGCCAACAAGGGATGCCCATCGAGGACCTGGGTGACAAACTTCTTTCGCCGAGAAAAAATCGGCTCGCGTGGTTCACCTGGTATTCCACCATCGACATAAAGCGGGTCCTCATCGTCCTGCTTCTCATCGCTCGTCGGGCGTTTCTCCGGCACGGTGCTGGAGTCAAGAAATGTCAACAAATTCGGCGTGCTGGAGCCTTCAAGATTCGCGAAGTCGGAGAAACCACCGATCGCCGATTCTGCGACACGTGGGCCGCCGGGTGTGTCTGCGTTCTTGCTGCGGTTAAAGAACGCGACGAGCCCCCAATAGTGCGCCTGTTCGATTTCATGCGCCGACATATGGTCATGACATTGGGCACATTCGATACGAACTCCAAAGAATGCGGGCGCGACCGCTTCGGCAATCGCCTGATGATCATCCTTTCGCTCATACAAGAACCACACCGATCCGTCGTTGTCGCTGTCGCTCGGCCGGGCGATGAGAATTTCGCGGGCGACTCGATCCCAAGCTCGATTGTCGCGGAACACCGCTTCGAGATACCCGCGCCATCCGTGTTGGGCACGGCGATCATAGGTCCCCTCGTCCGCTCGTCCCATCAAGATCGCATCAAACAAATCCGCGAAATGTTGCGCATGGTCTTCGCTTTCAAGCAGCGACTCGATCAGCCATTGGCGCTTGTCGTCACGCTCATCCGCCAAGAACGTTTGCGTTTCTTGGCGAGTCGGAATGCGGCCAGCCAAATCCAAGTAAACGCGTCGGACAAAGGTCTCGTCGGAACAGCGCGAGGCCGGGGAAATGCCTTGAGCATCCCAAGCCGCGGAGATTTCGGTATTGATCCGCGCTGTCGCATCCGCAGCAAGTCCGCGTGTGACAACGATAACCAAGAAGATGGCGAGGGTGAAACGCATCGGTGGGATGGGGGCGAGGGCGGTCAAGGTGGGAAGCGCCATTATAGCCATACTCGAAGCCGGCTGGCGCTGCGAAATCTATTCTCGCTATTGGTTGAACGGAAACATCTTTCGAATTTCCTCGTCGGTCGGTTGATAGCCGTACTCGCAGATTTCGAACGCTTCGGCGAACTGAACTTTCTCGCCCTGCTCCGCACCGTACCACTTGTTCAGCGACTGGCGAAACTTTTTGGCCTCACCGCCAGCTCGACTGACCCAGCGATTTCGCAGCCACTCGCGACGCAATTCCGGTTGGGACTCCGGAGGCACATTGGCCATCGCCGCTTCGCTGCCGAGGGCCCCACCCTCGAACGTTTGCGATACCAAGGCTGTCAACGCATCGACTTTCTGTTCGAAAACCGAATCGATCGCAACGGCGATATCGGCTTCGAAGGGATACGGCTTTTGGAACGCGTCGCTGGAATACAGAAACACCGGGTTCTTGGTTAGCGGCGGAACATCGGGGCAAAAGAACGGGACGGTGACCATGTACGCCGCATCCTGGACCAGCACACCGACGTAGCGATGATCGGGGTGATAGTCCCACGGTCGATGCGCGATCACAATGTCGGCATTCCACTGGCGAATCAACCGTGTGATCTCGCGGCGATTCTCCAGCGTCGGCATCAATTCACCATCGTGATTGTCGAGCACTTGCGAGGTCACTCCCAAACGCTCGGCGACCAACGCCGATTCCGCGGTTCGGCGTTTTGCCAAGGGTCCGCCCGCCATTTGCCAATGACCAATGTCGCCGTTGGTCACCGAGACCAGCTTGACGGCATGCCCCTGTTTGGCCCACAACGCCGCCGTTCCGCCACTCTTGTACTCCGCGTCATCGGGATGAGCCCCGAAGCAAATGATGCGAAGCTTACCGTCGCTCGGCGGCTGGGCCAGCCCCTGAGTCGCCATCGACGCCAAGACAATACCGATCAACCACATTGAACGTGACAACATTGACTGTGACATGGTCGCCTTCTACTCGCGGATGTAAGTGGGCCTGCCGTAGCAGATCGAAAGGTTTAGATTGAGCGGGTCGTGCCGGTGCAGCATCATAGCACCGACCAGCTTACCCACGCGAACGAGTCGGATGCAGAAAACAAAATTTCGTGGCTTCAAACTTTTCTTTGAACACCGGGAATCGGCCGAATCCATGATGCGCCAAAGCGATGACTTCCCATCATTCTTTGCGCCCTCGACGGAGCGGCCACTCATCATCGATTGCGGAACCAACATTGGTGTCTCGCTGTTGGAATGGAAAACCCGATGGCCAGGTTGCGAAGTCGTGTGCTTCGAACCGGACCCATTCGCCTTTCAAGTTTTGAAACGCAATGTCCAGGAGAATGATTTGCCGGGCGTGCGGCTTTTCAATCACGCGATCGCGGATCACGACGGCGAAGTAACTTTCTACGGTGACATCGGCCCGCGCAGCGACGCTCGCGGAAATTCGATCGATGCCGCTTGGGGGCTTCGCGAGTCGACCCAGCAGACAACGGTTACGTGCCGACGATTGTCACCGTTCCTTGCGGCCCGGCCCGTTGATTTTCTCAAACTCGATATCGAGGGTGCCGAACAGCGGGTGCTCGTCGAATGCCGCGAACTCTTGAAGTTGGTGCGAGCGATCTATGTCGAGATTCACGAAACGCATGAGAGCGCCTCGTACAATTCGCGACTCGAAGTCGTCAAGATCTTGTCCGACTCCGGATTCACGATCGACGTCGACTCGCGCCACGAGGAACATGCCTTGCCACCACATCTGAACCAGTGGCGTCGACGAGTCGGTGCAAGACAATCGCACGTCATGGGCTGGCGAGAATGATCACCGCGTCATGCGGCCGCGGCTTAGGTGTAATCCGAGTAGCCAGCTTTGGGATGCAAACGACGCAACACGTATTTCAACGTTTCTTTCATCGGCAGCGATTTGACGATTTTTTGTCGCGCTAACCCAGCTCGATAGAGGCCACGTCGTAACGTTGAATCACTCGCAAATCCGAACGCGACGTCGGTTTCGACGTCGGTTTGCTTGGTCTTGTAGGGCTGTTCGCCAAAACCCATATCGATCGTGGCGATGCCATGGTCACTTGCCACACGAACCAACTCGGTGAACAACGCGGTTCCTGGTGAGTAGCGACTGTACGCAACGTCGTAGGCGGGGAACCAATAGTGCAGCAGACTGCCTTCGCGAAATCCGATGTGGCTGGCGACGACCTGATCGCCGGCCCATAGCAACGAAAGCATCACTCGCGGTTCGTCGCGACGGTTTCGCGATAACTCGCTGATCAGTTCCCGCGTCCAAGGCGCGAGAAACAAGTCAAGGATATTGGTGCGACGATAGTGCTCTCGCTTCCGCTCAATCGCATCGGCCAAAAGCTGGCGATCACGACAATCCACTTCCAGACGCACCTCACCAATCTCGCGAGCAAGCTTGCGCGTCTTTTGGCGTTGTTTGGCAATCGTGCGATGCTCTTTCTCGATTCGCTCGAGCGTCGCGCGCGAATCGTCGCCAAGGTTGCTGCAAAATGACCCGACGGTACCCACGAGCCACGCATTGGACATTCGTGCTCGGTCGCATCCGACCAAGGAGTGAAAGTGGAATCCGTTAACCTTCATAGCGGCGAGCAACTTGGACCAATCCAATGAGGTGCTCGGTCGTGTGATGACCCCGTGCGCGTCGTTGAACCGGCGCCCCACGGGATAGGCCATTGATCCGACACGGTGATGTGGAAAGTATCCGACGATGTTGCCCTGATCCTTGAGAATCGCGACGACCACATCGCCACGAGCCGCTTGGACTGCGCGAGCAAATGCAAACGAAAAGAAGGGCGTCCGGAACTCCGACTGAGTCTCGCGCAAGGCCTGCCAGCGACTCCGGTCATCGCCTTTTAGTTGAGCGAATTCGACGATATCGATCTCGTCGATCGGCTCGCCCGCCAGAGTCTTGCCGGGCAATGCGCCAGGTTCTGCAACGTCGGCGCGCGAACCGATTCGATTCGCATTGTCTACGTCACAGATGTCGGGGGACTCGGCGGTTTCCATGGATCGCTTGGCATGCTCACTTACAAAGCGAGACTAAGTGAAAACGAGATTCGCGCTCGGAAGTGCTTGCAGGCAGAAAAGGGACATCATAACCACGGAATTTTTGAAAGTTCAGTCTGCGCTTGGAATTCCGGAGATCCCAGTCAGGTTTACACCGGTTTTGACGGTATTTTCGCCGATGACCGCTGGCAATCACCTATCTCGCTAGAGAGGGTTCGTCGGTCACCTGAGTCAGGATGACGTCGACATCGTCAAGCCCCGCGATGCCAGTTGCCTTATCATTCATTCGTAACGATCGATATTGCGTTTCGTTCTCCAGCGAAGGTCCGTCGAATGTCGCGCTGCTCGAACTGCGTTGCCCAAACCGCTATCGTTTGTGGTTTGCTATGGCTGGCCACCGCCGACTTGATGGCCCAGCAGACACCAGCGACATCCTCGACACTGGATTTGCGAGACCAGGATAAGGCCGCCGCCGAGGTCACCGCAGAGCAGGTGACCGCTGGCAAATTCTTTG
>JBGSKM010000015.1:0-40932 GCA_041741195.1 Pirellulaceae bacterium | reverse complement strand
ATGGCACTCAACATTCTGCAACGTGACACTACTGTGAAGGACAACATTCGTGGCAAACGCATGCGAGCCGGATGGGATGACGCAGTCCTCGATGGTATTTATGCCGGTTTTAACGGCACTTGAACGTGCGATTGCCCTGGTGATGCCTTGCAGTCGCTGGATTTGGATGTTTACCCCTGTTCCGTTGATCGAGAAAGTTTTTTCGCTGTGCGTTCGTTGTTTAACCAGAATCGTGGACGCGTTTCTGGCATTGCATGGCTGGAAGGCGATATCGAGGGCAATTAATTAAACAATGACGTTGCTGGCCATTTCGTTGTAGCCTTTATCTTGAGCGGACGTGACGCGGTAACCTACTACGATCCACGGTTCAATGTTCTTCGTGAAATCCCGCTCGATGCTGGAAAACACCTTCCGTTGTTGGTTGTATCACGCGGCAAAATGCAGATAGCGGGAATTGGCTCGGAAGCATCTGACCTCTTTCTTCGTGCTATCAACAGTCCTATCGCCACGCTTGCGCTTATCTTGTTAGCAGTGATTGGGGCAAGTTACTGGAAATTGGGCTCAATTCGAGTCAGTGCGTCTGCCATTGCGATTTCCGCCTGCGGAATCGCTATAATCGCGACCGGAGCGTTTGTGACCCGTGCTGTGAAAGATAGGCTTGCAGAGTTTGCCGGGGACCAACGTAGCCAGGTGCGGTTTTCAGAGTCGAATTATGACTTTCATGAAATCGAAATTGACAGCGGAAGATCTGCAACGGTGACCTTGGTGAATGGCGGCATTCGCCCGCGGCAAATTCAAGAGATAATTGGAAGCTGCGGATGCATGTCGATTGAACCGACATCGCGTTCCCTTATAGCAGGAGGAAAGGTCGATTGCGTTGTTCGTTTTTCAACTATTAAGTTGGGCCGAAATAGCCATACGTTGACTGCATTCGTTGACGACGAACCCGTGAATTGTTTGTTGCAGTTCGAAGGCGTGCCTGGTTTGTCATTGCTTCCGCGACGTAAGTTTGCCGGAGAGCTTGCGGCTCATTCTGATGAAAGCTTGATACACGAGTTGCGGGTTGATGGTTTTCGGGGCGATCCTATAAAGGAAGTTTCGTTGGAAACGGAATCGACCGATAGCGAACTAGAATTCGAGTTGCTTGGGCAGCCAACTTTCGCCAATAACTCGCTACTCTCCATTCGAGTACAAGTGAATCCAGATTCCGAGGCGAGGGGACTGCATTTCGAGCGGCTTCTTATTGTGGCGGGCAGTGGTGATGAGGCGGTCACTTGTCTTGCGGAGATTGGTGTTGAGATCGTCGATTCCGATAAACCTTGATGGGGCATGATCGATGTGGGGTTGGCTTCGTTACGCCTTATCACTGTTGCTCATCGCGACAGCCGGGACGAAAGTCGCTGCTGCAGATCAATTGCTGCACTCAGGCGGCTTACTTTCAACGCCGCTGATGATCGCGATTGCCGTTGCTTTTGAAGTGGTCGCGGCCGGAATCATCTGTCTGGCAAAACCTCGGCTCGCTTATTGGTTCGCGGTCGCTACCTTCGCAACATTGACGGTGATTGCTGGGGCGAGTTGGTGGTTCGTGGCTAATTGCAATTGCTTTGGTCCTCGCACAATGCCAGGTCTGCCGCTAATCGTGGATTTGATATGCTTGCTCGGCTTGGTGGTTTCGTATCGCTCCTCGCGAAGAACCAAGCCAACGTGGCTGATGGACAGTCGTCGTCATTGGCGTGTCGCCACGTTGCTGGTGATTGGAGTTGCCATTCCGATGTCTGGCTCTGTACTCGTGGCTGCCAGGACAGCCAACCGGGCAACAAAAATGCCGGCCTGGTTTGGCGAGAATCTGATCGGGAAGAGCTTTCCACTGCTGCGAGACCAGCGAGTGACGAATGCGGTGCCTAGAGATACAACCGTGTTCATCGTTTTCCTGCGGCCTGAGTGTGAGCACTGTCAGCAACTGGCGATGGATTGGAAACGAGAGACACGTGAGCTGAAACCCAATGCCGGACTTGTCGGTGTTTCAATGCTGCCCTCCTCGTGGACGTTCATACCGGGCAGTTTGTCGATAACTTCGCCTTGGTCGCCATCGACCGTCGAAGTTCGCTGGGACGACGAGAGGGAGCCCGTGGTCGAGGCGCCAACATTGATGGTCGTGCACAATGGCACGGTGGTCGACGTCCACACGGGCGATGATGTACTGGCGCAATTGCTGCAATGGTCAAGTCGCTCATGATGGAACATGCGGAATCGGCTCGCTGCGAGGATGAAAATCCATTACTGTCGATCGTGATGCCTTGCTTGAACGAGGCCGAGACGCTTGCAGCGTGTATCGAGGAAGCGGCACGGGTCACCAGCGATCACAATTTGCGAACTGAGATCGTGATCGCGGATAATGGTAGTATCGACGGTTCCCAAGCGATTGCGATGTCGCTGGGGGTTCGCGTCGTCGATGTCGAAGTTCGTGGCTATGGAAGTGCGCTGCAAGCTGGGATTGCCGCGAGCCGGGGTCGCTTTGTCGTGACTGCGGATTCAGATGCGAGCTACAACTTGGGAGATGTCCCAAAATTGCTTGCGCAATTGGAAAATGGCTATGACTTGGTGCTTGGCAACCGGTTTCTCGGCGGCATTGAGCCCGGGGCGATGCCGTGGTCGCATCGCTACATCGGCAATCCGCTGCTGACCGGCGTCGGGCGGTTGCTGTTTGGCAGCCCCGTCGGCGATTTTCATTGTGGTTTGCGTGGATTCAGCCGCGATGCCTTTGACCGGATGCAATTGCGCGGTGCTGGGATGGAGTTTGCCAGCGAGATGGTGGTCAAGGCGACACTGTTGGGGTTAAAAATGACCGAAATACCGACGAGGCTCAAGCCGGACGGCCGTAGCCGACCACCGCACCTACGCAGTTTTCGCGATGGCTGGCGACACTTGCGATTGATGCTGGGATACGCCTGGACGGCTCGAAATCGGCTCCAATCGTGCTGCCCGGGGCAGGAAGCCTCATTGGCACCCCAGGTCGTCAGCGGGCCGGAAAAACGCTAGAATTTGGGCCTTTGATGCGGGCTCGGCCCGAGCCCAATTTCTACGTCCCCGACGCAGGTTTTCATGAGCGACGATCCCACACCGGAAAACGATCCTAAACCCGAAAACGCTTCTCCCGACGACACCCCTTCTCCTCTTCAGATGCCGTCGGTCAAGGACATCAGTGGCCGAATCGAAGCCAATTCCAACTACACCGACAAAGATCTCCAGCACCTTTCGGACTTGGAGCACGTTCGCGAACGCCCTGGGATGTATATCGGCGACACGTTTGCGAGGGGTTTGCATCACCTCGTCTACGAAGTCGTCGATAACTCCATCGACGAAGTCATGGCGGGGTTCGCCAAGAGCGTCTCGGTCACCGTCCACACCGACGGCAGCGTCACCGTCGAGGATGACGGTCGTGGAATTCCGGTGACCAAACACGATCAACTTTCCGAAGAACTCGATCGCGAGGTCAGCACGCTCGAAGGCGTAATGACGGTCTTGAAGTTCGGTGGCAAGTTCCAAAAAGGTGCCTACCAGACCTCCGGCGGTCTGCACGGCGTCGGCGTCACAGTGGTGAACTTTCTTAGCCAATGGTGCGAAGTCGAAGTCAGCCGCGATGGGTTCACTTGGACCCAGGAGTACGAGCGCGGTGTGCCGACGGGGCCCGTGCAAAAAGGTCGCGTCACCAAGAAGAACGGCACAAAGACGACCTTCAAGGCCGACGGGCAAATTTTCAGCACCACGAAGTACGCCTTCGACACGCTCTACAAACGTTTGCAGGAACTCGCGTTCCTCAATAGCGGCGTTCACATCAAATATCACGATGAGCGCAACGGCGAAGGCGGTGACTTTAAGTACGAACGGGGCATCCTCGAATTCGTCGAACACCTCAATCGCGCCAGCGACCCGCTTCACCCGGAAGTCATACATGTCGTCGGCACCCGTGACGGCGTCGAGTTCGAGATCGCGTTACAGTACAGCACGGAGTACACCGAAAACGTCCAGTCCTATGTCAACAACATTCACACGATCGAAGGCGGTACTCACGTCTCGGGCTTTCGCGCCGCGTTGACCCGAACGCTGAACAATTACGGCAAGAAGGAAGGGATCTTCAAAGCCGTCACGCCCGGTGGTGATGACTTCCGCGAAGGTCTCACCGCCGTCATCAGCGTCCGGGTTCCGCATCCGCAATTCGAAGGACAAACCAAGACCAAACTCGGTAACGGCGAAGTGGAAGGTATCATCAACAACGGCGTTGGCGAATACTTGTCCAAGTACTTTGAAGAGAACCCGAGGACCGCGAAAGCGATCGCCCGCAAAGGCTTGCTTGCCGCCGAAGCTCGCGAGGCGGCACGCAAAGCCAAAGACTTGCTCCGCAAACGCAAAGACGCTCTTGGTGGCGGCGGTTTGCCCGGCAAGCTACGCGATTGCATCAGCAAAGTGATGGAAGAGTGCGAAGTTTACCTCGTCGAAGGTGATTCGGCCGGTGGCAGTGCCGAAGGCGGGCGAATGCGAGACTTCCAGGCGATTTTGCCCCTTCGCGGTAAGATCATCAACGCGTACAAGAGCCGTGAAGACAAGGTGCTCGCCAACGAAGAAGTCCAGTCGATGATCCAAGCGATCGGCTCGGGCATCGGTGCCGACCAAGACATCTCCAAACGTCGCTACAACAAGATCGTCATCATGACGGACGCCGACGTCGACGGTAGCCACATTCGGACACTGTTGTTGTGTTTCTTCTATCGCCAGATGTACCAACTCGTTGCCGCCGGTCACGTCTATGTTGCCCAGCCGCCCTTGTTCCGCGTCCAGCACGGCAAGACCCGGTACTACGTTCAATCCGAAGAGGAAATGAAGAGCCAATTGCTCGAACGTGGATTGAGTGACACGATTTTCGAATCCGAAGACGGTCGTCGTGTCGAAGGTGAAAAGATGCGACAGCTCGCGACGACGCTTGCCTCGATGGAAGATGCCATCCTCGCGCTGGAGCGGCGCGGAATCAGCCTCCGCATCCACGCCGTTCGACTCGATCCGGTCACCGGTCGGCTGCCCTCGCTGCTGCTAACGCATGGCAACGAAGAACATTGGTTCCACGCCCAAGAAGAAGTCGAGAATCATCTAAGCAGTCACAACTTGCGACTAGACAGCGAGGAAGAAGTCAACGGCGAAGAGGCGACTGGCGATGACGAGGCTGCCGAGCCCAAAGCCGAAGTGGAAGACACTCGTCCGATCGCTCACCTGGCCGAGCTGCACGAAGTCCGCACGATCAACAGCGGTTTGAAGGACATGTTGCCTCTGGGCTTTGGACTGGATGACCTGATCCCCCAAGAACGAACGGGATCGACCAACGCACGATTCGAATTGATCCGCGGCGAAGACAATCGTCGTACACTCGAAGATCTTCGAGAGCTGTTACCGCAGATTCGTGCCGCCGGTGAAAAAGGGTTGCAAGTCACCCGCTTCAAAGGCCTTGGTGAAATGAACGCCGAGGAGCTTCGCGAAACGACGCTCGATCCGGCCAACCGCACATTGATTCAAGTCAATCTCAATGACGCTGGTGCCGCCGATGAGATGTTCCGACTGTTGATGGGCGACAAAGTCGAACCACGACGTGAGTTTATCGAAAAGCACGCGCTCGACGTTCGTAACTTGGACGTCTAGCCGGGCCTTCGCAATGAAACCGATCGGCAATGCATCGCTACATCCCCGACTGCAGTGCCTCGAGGTGACGCGTGAAATGGTCATCGAGCACCTCGGTGTAGGTGTCAACGTGCTTCGCAAGACAATCTTTCAATCGAATTCCGAGGTTGTCGTCGGTCAAGACGCTTCCGAATGTGCAGTGCAGAATCTGGCGACCGGGTTTAGTAAAACCTTTCCCTGGGGGAACATCGGACCAATTTTCGAGGTACTCCGATTCGAGCAGCTTCACATCAATTCCATCAACCTCCGGCGCATCTGCAAGGGTTGCGGACACGTGATAAGTCGCCTTGTCCGTTTCGTAGCGACCGCGTGAGAACGTAATGATCTCTCGAAACAAGTCGGCGTCATGACGAGCCGCGACGCGAACGGCCTCGAGGTAACTTGTCCCCGCCGTTTTCACATGGAAACATCCCTGCGTCGCCCGCGATAGCGCCGCGTACATCGACAACTTGTCGCTTCCGGAATGCAGGCTCAATTTGTACGGGCCGAGCGAGCGAGCAATGGCCGCATGTTCGCCAAGTGAGCGAGCAATCTCGTCCAAGTCGCCCTTGAAGTCGACGCCTTTCTCGAAGTCGCCCAGGAATCGAGGCGCCAGACTCACGAGCTTCATTCCATGGGACAGACATTGATCCGCGATGATGAAATGCTCGGCGAGCGTCGTAGGTTGATCCGTTTCGTCGACCGACAACTCGATCTCGTAATCACGCCGGAGTGTCTCGTGAACGTCGCGGATGTAGTCGCCCAACGCGATCGCTTCTTCGATCGCACGACCGTATTTGACGGCAGCTCGCAGGCATGCCTGTTCATCGAGCTTGATCTCGATGCCGGAATCAATCTTTTGAGTGCGACCGAGATAATGGTCAAACCATTTCGCGTGGGCTCGTGATTCAGCAAACTTGCGTCGAAGCGTTTCTTCGTCGTAGTTGTCCGCTTTTTGGTCGACGAACCCCGACGGATCAATCGTAAAGAAAGTGAATCCCGCGGCAGCGGTCACGTCAACATCCGCCGGCGTTTTGAGGTGATCCGCGTCCGCCCCGATGGGTCCAAGCCAACCCGCGTCGCACGCGCCCTTCATGGCATCACTCATGACCTGCGTGGCACTGCGTTTGGTTCGAGACATTTCCCGAATCGATTGCTGGGGATAAATCGGCAAGATTCCTGCACCGGCCCGCTTCATCGCAGCGACGTGTCCGGGAGTTGCGATCCCAATGCGGTCGCCGAATCCGAAGCTGGGTTGGAGACCAAGAGTGACGCAGTGAGTACTAGTCATGAAATTGACATCGAAGGGGAAAGTGAGTTGCTAAGTGATCATCGCCAACAAGGGTTCCGTAGTATCAAACGACGTCGATCATGGCTTTCAACACGCCCGTCTCTGGACGAGTCAACGAATCAAAATCGCTGACGACTCGGTCGAACGTGGTGCGGTGTGTAATCCAGGGATCGGTTCGAATCGTACCGTCTTCGATCAGGCTGATGATCCTCGCAAAGTCCGCCGGCAAGGCATTTCGAGACGCTTTCAATGTAATCTCGGGACGATGCATTACTGGATGTTTGAATTTGAGTTCTTCGGTCGTAATTCCGACGTAGACGAGAACCCCGGTTTGGGCGCAAAACTGGAACGCCGATGACATCGATTGCGGGCTGCCGGTGGCGTCGATCACCACGGGATACCGGTCACCACCGGTGATCGCGTTCATGTGTTCGATTTCAGTACCATCACCGGCGAACTCGATCGTGTTTTCGATCCCGTAATTGGAGCGACAAAATTGAAGCCGCGATTCGATCCGGTCCATGACGGACACGGTCGCTCCGGTCAAACGAACGAATTCGAGTGTCGACAACCCGATCGGCCCGGCCCCAATAATCAGTACGTGATCGTCGGCTTTGGAATCGCCGCGGTAGCTCGCGTGACACCCGATTGCCAACGTTTCGACTAAAGCGAGTTGGTCAAACGTCAGCTTTTCGCTCCGATGCAGCTTGCTCGCTCGAACGCTAAACGATTCGCACAAGCCGCCATTCTCCATCACACCGATCACGCTCAACTTGGCACAGCAATTCGTCGCTCCGCGTCGACATGCGTAGCACTCGTCGCAATTCATGTAAGGCTCGATGCTACAGCGATCACCGACTCGAACGTTCTCGACACCATCGCCGATCGCGATCACTTCGACACCCAATTCATGCCCGGGAATTCGGGGATAGTCAAAGAACGGAAATTTGCCAAGGTAACAACTGACATCGGTACCACAAATTCCCATGCGGTGCGTCCGGACGATCGCTTGGCCCGGGTTCGGATCACCGGGCAAGTTCACGTCGATCTGTTGAAGCCGCTTGGGCTCGACGATTTGAATCGCTTTCATACTTTTATTTTCTTGGGGTGTTCAACTCATACACTCGAATCGCATTGTCGCACCAAAAGGCCCTTTGTTCGTCGACCGACATTTCGCTCGCGAGCTCTTGGACGACATCCACCCAGCGAGCGTAATCGGTGCGCAATAAACAGACGGGCCAATCGCTCCCGAACATGAGTCGCTGCGGGCCGAACGACTCCAAGGCCACCTCCCAGTAGCGATGAATCGTTTCGATGGACCAAGCCGGGTCACGCACTTCGGTCACGACCCCCGAGAATTTGCAACTGACGTTCTGTCGTCTGGCGAGCTCTCGCAATTGCGTTGCCCATCGGTCATCAAACTTGCTCGATTCGATCGTCGGTTTGCCGATGTGATCAAGCACAAATTGTTGCCAGGGGTGCTGATCGACAAACTCGATCGTGGCCGTGAGTTGACGGGCATAGATCAGGATGTCGTAGACCAGACCGCGCGCTGCCAGCTTCGCGACACCACGATTGAACGCGGCACCAAGAATAAAGGAATCGTCGGGTTCATCTTGTACAACATGACGCACTCCTTTAAGCAGCGGTTCACCAGCATATCGCTCTAAATCGTCCTCTACCGACTCACTAGCAAGCGGTAGCCAACCGACAACGCCGAGTATCCCCGAATGCTGCCTAGCCATGCCGAGCAACGCATCGGTTTCGGCAAGGCATTGTCTCGCTTGGACAGAAACGACGCCGGCGACGCCACCGTGCTTCATCTCAACGGCTAGATCCGAATACAAGTAGTCTCGCCGCAGCACCAACTTGGATTCGTCGATCCACGCATATTCCAGCGGGTCATACTTCCAAAAATGTTGGTGGCTGTCGATCTTTTGTATCGCTGCGGAATTCAAAACGGACTCGGCCAAGTCGAGGAGATTGCATCATCATCCGTGGATGACGAGTCTATCTCGACTTGGATCACTTCTCAATCGGCGAGCGATCATCGCGAGACGCTAGCCAATCGCACCGAGCTCAAACACGATCGTGCCGACGGCCCAAGCGACCAGGATCCAAACGGCGGCGATGATCTGACGCTTGAGCCAGGCATGCCGACTTCTGTCGACCGAGTACTGGATCTGGTGATCTGCTTGCGCCCAGGTGGCCGCGTCTTCATCCCAGACAATTGCGTGAGCGGTAGCTTGTTGACGTTGTTGCATGGTTCTCCCTTTTAGAAATCCCGATTCATTCGTGCCCGCCCAGTGATTCGTTCGCGGAGCAACCATGCCCTCGGCATGTGCTTGACGTGAACCACAGCGACAAGCGAAATAGAACAGAATTCGTTCGTTTGACTTCGATCAAAGTTTCACGAAACTCGCGAATCGCATCGGTGGCGACCAGATCGCATGAACTACATCGGTTGAATCGACTGGTGCGATTGATACTCATGGCCGGTTGGCATCAAAACGCTGCATAAACTCCGACGTGGATCGACAAAGACAAACCAATTTTCGCAAACGGCACAACTTAACCGGCCGCCATCCAAGCCGGCCTGAGGGTCGAGTTGGTGGACGATCGAGTTGCCAGCGTTTCAGCCGTGATTCTCACCGCCACTAGATCGGCTTGAGCGCTTCGGAATACACGCCCGAGATATTCATTGCCATGCGGAGGATCAGGAAGATCAAGGCGCCGATGACCGTCAACCAAATCAAGCCAGTTGCCACACCTGCAAGCGTTTTAATGGCGATCTTGGCTCGCGTGTCATACTCTTTCGCGAGCGTGTCTATCGACTCCGCATCGGTGCCCGACATCTCGGCCACATCAACGCTGGTCACAAAGTCTTCGGGAAACAAGCTCGTGTGTCGAAGCGTCTCGGCGAGCGACATACCGCTACGAATCGAGGCTTCGGTGCCGTCGGCCGCGGAACGATAGAAATCGTTGTCGGTGCTGTCCAGGGCCAAGCGAATCGATTGGATGGGATCCAGACCGGAGTCCAGACACAGTGAAAGCGTCCAGGCGAATCTCGCGATGGCAATGGTCTGGATCGCTGGCCCGGCCACCGGGATCATGTAGACCAGCGGGATAATGTTCTGCACTCCGCCAAGATTCCTCTGGTAAGCCCAAATCACGGCAACGATCACCCCGATGATCGCCGCGATGTAGGCCCAGAAAACCAGCACACCGGACCCGCCCTTGAGACCGAACCCCAGCGGGTCAAACATCTCGCCACCGCCCGCGGGCGTGAGAACTCCGAGCAAATAAATCAGCAGCGAAATGACGAGGATACCGCCCAGCAACTGCAAACCCGGCCAAGCAATCGACTGGACGAACGAACGTCGCATCGCCACGCGATGATCGTAGTGATCGGCAAGGGCCAGCAGCGTTCGATCCATCCGTCCGGTGGCCTCACCGACTCGCGTCATGGCCACCAGGAGCGGCGGAAAAAAAGGCTTTTGCGTCTCCATCAAGAATGACAGCAGCTCACCGTCCTTGGCCCCATCGTGCAGCCTCATCATGGCGGACCGCTGGCGGGGCGATCCCTGGCGAGACTCCATCTCAAGAAACCGCAGCAGTTCCATACCCGCTCGCATCGCCGTTCCAAATCGGCGGCAAAAATGGGCGGACGCCGATAAAGCCATTCGCTGCGAAAACACGTCGCTCGTCTCTCGTAAAATCGAACCCGCGGAACTAGTCCACCATGCCCGCCGATGCCAGCGGCGACGGCGATTGTAGTGTAGGTGACTTGAACATTCGCCGCCCCGCCAAGCCCGGACAATTCATCGACGCTGGCCGCTGGACAACTTTTTTTCAGAAATCAGAAAAAAGTTGCGGACAAGCGAATCAATTTCTGCAATACTGCACCAGTCGCAAGTGCTTGCCCCGCACTTGCGGCCACTGAACTCCTGCAAACAGAGAGTTCTCAGGTTCACGTAGGCGAACGATTTTACCCCAATTGCTCGCCTGCGTGACCTATTTTTATCTCCCAGCCTTCTGCTGGAAATGCCCATTGCCCACAACTCTGACGCAAACATCAGCGTCTGACGCGACGTTCATCTCGCGCGAACGAGCTTTTCGAGGTAGTCATCCGTCTCACGGGCAAACTTTTTCGCTTCGGTGTTCTTCGGCTCGTCCGCGGGCGGCTTAGGTGGAAACAACTTGATCCCGCTGTTGCGCCAAGCCAACAACATTCGACCGATCACGCACAACGTCGCCGAGGGAAGTGCAAAAATGCAACCGACAATCAACGGGACGAGATTCATCTGTAACAGGAACCCCGGATCGATCGCATACGTCGACGTTTCGTCAACTTGCATGTCGATCGACGTCATGAAGCCGACGAAGGTATTGAACAGCCCCACCACCACCGGCATCGCCGTCAGCGGTAGAAAAGCTTGGAGCAGATTCTCTCGTTTGGCCGAAAATACCAAATACGCGGCCATCACGACCAGGAAAAGCTCAACCAGCGACATGGTCCCCAACAGCGGCCACCCACATAACTGGACCATCAAAGTTAAACTCATTTCACCCTCAACCGTCGTGTCGCGATTTGCTGCATGTCGCAGGGCGACATTCAATGACGGGCGGTTCGACTTGTCCAGCATCGATCCGATGAAAAGGACAACGTTGGTCAAAACTTCACATTCCCTTCGGTGACCGCTACCTTCGGTGACCGCTACGGAGCGATCGAAACTTGGCGATAAGCCCGATCGAGAATCTCCACCGTGTGCAACACCGGAACATCAGCGCCGAGTTCACGTAGATAGCGTTCAATCTGGACTTGGCAACCGATGTTGCCCAACGCCACCACGTCCGGCTTTTGTTCGAGGATCATCGCGGCCTTTCGGCGCCCCAACGCCGCAGCGATCGCGGGTTGCTGGATATTATAAAGACCTGCGGAACCACAACAAAAATGTGCGTCGGGAATTTCCACCAGCGTGATGCCGGGCACTGCGCCTAGCAGCGAACGAGGCGCTGCTCGAACTCCCTGTGCGTGCGCAAGGTGACAAGCATCGTGATAGGCGACTCGCAACGGATCGACCTTCGGCAGTGCCACCAACTCCTGTTGACTTAGAAACTCCGAAACATCGAGCGACGTATCGGCGACGTGCTTCGCAAGCACTTTGGAAGCGTCATCGGCATCCGCGAGCACGAGTGGGTACTCCTTCACAGCGCTCCCGCATCCCGCCGCCGTCGTTACCAGCACCGCATTTTCGGGGATAGCGCGACAAAGCTTCTTGGCGAACTTTTGTGCTGGACCTACATGTCCCACGTGCCAGTCCAATGCACCACAGCACGAGGGCTGATGCAGCACATGGACAGTGAATCCATTGCGGATCAAGACTCGAATCGCCGCCATGGAAATCTCAGGCCGCATCACTCGCTGGACACAACCCAAGTGAATCGCAACGTCGCCGCGATGCGTCCCTTGAGCTGCGTAGTGACCCTCAATCGACTCGGGCGATGGCAGCGAATCGGGGACCAAGTCGAGCATCGGCCGCAGGGGACTTGGATTGAGTCGTCCCAATTTTTTCCCCAGACGACCGAGCTTCATTAGCGGTCGCAACAGCTTGGGATGTGGCAACGTCACCGATGCGATGAAAGTTTGTAGCCGATTGGAAAATGGTCGCGGCGTTTGAGGCGATGTCTCAACGCGATACGACGATAACAATTCCCCGTAGGGCACTCCGCTCGGACAACTGGTTTCGCATGCGAGACAACCCAGACAACGATCAATGTGCGGCGCCGCGACCTCGGACGCGAGCGTCCCTTCCAAGACACCTTTCATCAGCACAATGCGGCCGCGTGGCGAGTCGGCTTCGAGACCCAGCACATCGTAGGTCGGACATGTGGGCAGACAGAAGCCGCAATGGACACAGGTCTCGATCGCATGCTTCATGGCATCCGCACGAGGGCCAAGAGATCGGGCGTCAAGATCGTGTCGCATGGATTCTGGTCGGTCTACAAAGGAACCGGTCGAGCGGTCGACAGGGTGGGATCATGTGCTTGAACGGTGGGGTGAATACGCGTTCGTCACGTTTTCAAATCATATTCTAGTCTTGACCAAAGGCGGCGTGCTGCGTCGCTTGCACGGCGGACATCTTCGATCCACACTGGCATTGCCGACGTCTTCCGCACGACCTTCAATTTGCTGATCAAAGAGATTACATGTTTCGCTATGCCCTGACTATCTTTGTCAGTGCCTTCTTGCTGTTTCAAGTGCAACCGCTCATTGGTCGGTTCATTTTGCCTTGGTTTGGCGGAGGACCTTCGATTTGGACCAGTTGCATGCTGTTCTTTCAAGCAACGCTTCTGGGCGGCTATCTGTACGCACACCTGCTAGCGCGTTTGCCGCTGCGTTCCCAAGCGGTGACTCACCTGATCGTGCTTGCCGTTTCGTTGCTGTTACTGCCGATCGCTCCCGATGAATCGTGGAAACCACTCGTCGATCAATCTCCGTTGTCCCGAATCATGCTCTTGCTCGTCGCGACGGTGGGTGGGCCCTATTTTGTCCTCGCGTCCACAGGGCCGCTCATGCAAAAATGGTTCAGCCATACGTCGCCGGAGCGATCACCCTATCGCTTGTACGCGTTATCCAACATCGGATCATTGCTTGCGCTCTTGAGCTATCCATTCGCATTTGAACCTTGGCTAACGCTGCATCACCAAGTCGTGTCATGGACATCGTTGTATGTGGTGTTCGCTTGCTTTGCCGCTTGGTGCGCCCTGCGATTGCTACAGCATCCCGCAAATCCATTGACAGGAAGCATGTCCGCTGCGGCGGTCGACACGACCGCCTCGTTCCCCCAGACGGATCGACCTAGCTGGACTCGGGTTATTCTGTGGTTGAGTCTCTCCGCTTGCGGATCGGCAGTGCTGTTGGCCACGACCAATCAACTGTGCATCGACGTTGCGACGGTTCCCTTTCTTTGGATCTTACCGCTGAGTCTGTATCTAGTTTCGTTCATCATCTGCTTTGATCAGCCACGGTGGTACGATCGTCGTGCGTTCAGCTTGTTATTGATCGCGTGCCTGCCGATTGCGACTTGGGCTCTCAATACCGGCGCGAATTTGGACTTGGTGAAGCAGGTCGTCATCTTTTCCACGGTGATGTTCGCATGCTGTATGTCGTGCCACGGCGAATTAGTCCAATCCCGGCCTGACCCACGCTACCTCACGCTCTTTTATCTGATGATTTCCGCAGGCGGCGTTCTCGGTGGCGCTTTCGTTGCAATTCTCGCGACGAATCTTTTCTCAGGGTATTGGGAGTATCCAATCAGCTTAGTGGCATGTTGTTTATGCACGTTGGCCGCAATGTGTCACCAGCGAGTTTGGGACTCGACTCCGTCGCTGGGATTCTGGACTTGGTTAGGTGGGATGCTTGCGATGATGGTCGCCGTGATCTCGTTGGTTTGGATTCCCCACCACGAGTCATTCGCCGCCACCGACGAAGTCACGCTGTTTGGCGGCTTTGCGTTTTGGATACTTCTGGGACTCGTCGTGGTGGGAATCAAGTCCGAAGCGACGATACCGCTATGGATCTGGTTCGGGTGCTCGGTGCTTCCCATCGCCTGGATGGTTGTCTGGGGAAGATGGCACACGCCGGAGGTGATGACCATCTTGCTTGGCTTCCAGCTTGCCGCATCTTGGCTGGCCTCGGCGCTCGTTGCCCTGGGTATCCAATGGGGTTTACGGCAACTCGGTGATCACAGCCAGCGTGTTTCGATTCGGTTACTCACATTTGCCTACGCCATCATCGCAATCGCACTTGCATATCATCGCAACGTCCTGACGTGGACCCAGTGCATGATGTTGGCAATAGCGCTGGTGGCTGGATTGATGGCCGCATGGTTGATCCGCAGATTGCGGGATGGCGAGCGACCCTCCCCAGCAACGTGGGCTTGGATTCCGCTGATAGCGCTGGTGGGAATTTTTGGCTACGATTTGTGGAAATCCACCGAGCTTGAATCGGAAGAGGTCGTTTATCGTTCACGTAATTTCTATGGAGTCTTGAACGTCGAATACGAACCGGCCTGGGAGAGTGACGACGATTATCTCATGGCCCGTTACAAATTGACTCACGGCCAGATCCAACATGGTTTCCAGTACGACGATGAGTATTGGAGAACTCAACCCACGACTTACTACGGCCAGCAAAGCGGTGTCGGTGTCGCGATCGAAACCGCGCGTGACCGGACGCTCGGTGTCCGACCGATTCGTGTCGGTGTGGTCGGGCTAGGCACGGGTACGATCGCCACGTACGGCAAAGCCAATGACGATTTCCAGTTCTATGAGATCAATCCAGCCGTCCGTGACTTGTCCGGCCGGTTCTTCACTTACTTGCAAGACTCCGCGGCGCACACCACCGTCAAGATAGGGGATGCGAGAATCGTGATGGATCGCGAACTCAAGAACGACCAAATTCAACAGTTCGATGTTTTAGCAATCGATGCCTTTAGTAGTGACGCGATTCCGGTGCACCTACTGACCGCGGAATGTGGCGAAGTTTATCGCCAGCACATCGCTCGTGACGGTATCCTAGCGATTCACATCTCCAACCGTTTTCTCGAACTCGGCCCGGTCGTGCGTGGGCTAGCGGAACACCTTGGTTGGCAAGCCGTCCGCATCGACAACGAGGACGATGACTCCATCGGTGTTTTCAGTTCAACATGGGTGCTGCTCACACCCGATATCGACGTGGCAAGCGAGTTAGAAGCGAGCCCCGACTACGACCCATGGCACCCCGAAGAGAGCGTGCTTTTGTGGACCGATAACTATTCTGGGCTTTGGCGGATTCTCTCGTACGAGTGAACGTCCGAGCGAGTCGCTAGCGACGGTTCGGCGCTAGCTCGGATAATTCGACGAACCCGCTCGAACGAGTTCGGCAATCGGCTTGCCCTTGTCGACGATGGCGGTGGGTCGGCCATTGAAATCTTCGATGAATACTTTGGTCGCGTCGATCCCGAGATGATGATAGATCGTGGCAAGAAAATCGTTCGCATTGCAATGTCGCTCGATCACATCTTCGCCACGTCGATCCGTAGCACCAATGAAGCGACCAGTCTCGATACCTCCGCCCGCCCACAGATTTGAAAATGCCCGGGGCCAGTGGTCGCGACCGGGCTGGACCGTTCCTGCCGGGGCGCTAGCATTACCCGCTCCTGTGCTGGGGGAATGCTCGATCTTTGGCGTTCTGCCAAATTCACCGGTGACAACCACCAACACCCGCTCGTCCAACCCTCGCTGGTAAATGTCTTCGATCAGCGCCGTGACCGCTCGATCGTAAGCAGCAGCACGAAAACGGAGCGCATCAAATACATGGTGATTCACCGCGTGATCGTCCCAATTGCCGACACGACCACAAAGCGCCCCGCTCAAGCTGGTCGTTAGCACTTCAACGCCGGCTTCTACCAAACGCCGGGCCAACAACAGTTGTTGCCCCCACACGTTCCGTCCGTACCGATCACGAGTCGCATCGTCTTCACGTGTCAAATCAAACGCTTCCTTCGTTTGGGGGTTCGTGAGCAAGGTCATCGCTTGCGTTTCGAATTCATCCAAGGCTCCTAATTCACCGTAGGTGTCAAAGGCTCGCGACATCGTATCGAGCTTCTCTCGCAAACTCACTCGTCGATTCAACCGGCTCACCGCGCTTTGGTCGGTCAATCCAATATTCGGTACACTGAATGTCGGGGAGTTCGGATCGCCGGTGACGGCGAAGGGAGAGTAAGCATCGCCCAAGTATGCGGGCCCGTTGTATTCCAGCGGCGGATTGATGCCAACATATCGTGGCAACGGCTGGACCCGCTTCTCATCATGGCTGCGCAAGTAGTTGGCGACCGACATCCAATCGGGAAGTCGTGGCTTGGGCTTATCACGCGTATCCGAATCGCCTGAAAGCATCTGCATCGACCCAGCCGGATGGCCGGCAGCGGTCTGGTGCATGCTTCGCAGCACTGTGAACTTGTCGGCGATACTAGCCTGCAGCGGCAACAGTTCGGTGAAATGCATTCCGGCCACTTTGGTCGGTATCGTTCCGAATGGGCCACGGTATTCCGTTCCCGCAAGTGGCTTGGGATCATAGGTATCGATGTGCGAACAACCACCGGGCTTCCAAACCATGATGACCGACGTCTTGGGTTTCGCATCCGTCGACGTCTCAGCACGCAATCTCAGCATTCCTGGCAAGCTCAGACTGGCGAATCCGGCCAGCCCCATTCGCATGAATTGTCGTCGTTGATGCGATACCGTTTGCATTGGCCCGGGGCACGTGGAGTTTGAACGAAGATTGCTCATGGGGTCGGCTCCGGTTGCACGCGAATCTTAATCGGCTCGGAAATGATCAAATCGACAGTATCGACCGGCGCTGGTGGCGGCAAAGGGCTACCATCGGCGGACGGTTTAGCCGGTCGTACATATTTCGCCACTGCGGTTCCATAAAATGCGATCGCGTAGTCCCCCGGCGGCGTCTTCAACTGAGCGAGATCCAAAGTGGCTTCCGAATGATCGCTACCCAGCGGAAGTTCAAAGCTCGGATTATTTTCGAACCCATCACCAAACGTTCGGAGGCTAATCGCGGCGCCGGAGAACTCCGCTTGTCGAAAATGGACGAGCGGAACCGCCAGCTTTTGTCCGACGGTCACTTCCCATACCTTGTCATCGCGTGGCGAAATGGTGATGGGCGCAGCCTCCAAGCCGCTCACCGATACAGGGACACTCGCCAAAAGCCGAGGGCTTGGAATTTCTGACCAACCATCTCGGACGGGCCAAGCCATCGACGCGATACGGGCTTCGTGCGTGACCACTTGTTCGCCAATCTGCGCCGTACCCACGATTCGAGCAACGGAGTGTCCTTGGGGAGCATTCTGGTGTGCGGTGACCAGCATCAAACCGAGCGTCTTTCCGGCGGGAATCTTCAATCCTTGCGCCGTCACCCCGTCGGGCAAACCGTCCATCGTCAAGTCGATCGTACCGTCAAAACCGTCGCGTCGGATGACGGCGACTTCCAATGCCATTGTCGCGCCAGGCCGGAGGGAGACGGGCTTGGACAACGCGTTGCGATCGCCATTGCGAAGCTCACGGTGCATCGCCCAAGCAACGAGTGCAAAGTCGGGTGACGCTTTGCGAATCAGCAAACGGTATCCATTGCGATCATCGCTGCGTGTCCCCCCAAAGAGATCCAACAACCGCAATCGATAGCGTGCCGTTTGCGGAACTTCGAACTTCCCGAGAACGTCCGAGGAACCGGCGTTGTACGGTGGACCATCATACGCATAGGCATTGCTCGATACTTTGACGGGACTCGCGATATCATTGAGCTCGACCACATCGTGCAGTTGGAGCGAGTCGCCCTCGCCTTCGATGCGCTGCACAACGATCGCCGGGTCTGTCGGTAAACCCAACCGCTCCGA
This sequence comes from Pirellulaceae bacterium, assembly GCA_041741195.1. Lineage (GTDB taxonomy): Bacteria > Planctomycetota > Planctomycetia > Pirellulales > Pirellulaceae > JBBSJZ01. Next base: position 22,488 of record JBGSKM010000015.1, on the reverse strand, counting down.
CGCGACTTCGATCCACCATACATCGCCCTGATTCGCGTCAAACTCAAAAACATCCACGTCCGCGGCGGGAAAAAATTTTCCTTGGAGGTCGCACGGTAACGAGATGGATTGGATTTCGTCGCCGGACTCTTCGCTCACGGCCGTCGTCGGCAATCCCGGCGGTGGCCACGAACAAGCACTGACTGCCAACGTCGACATTTGTCGTCGTGGGACGGTTCCTGGGGGCAACTCCGTCAGGGCAAGTCGATAAAAGTATTCCGCACCACCCTTGAACGTCAGTTCGTGCACTTTCACCAAATAGTCGCCATCCGCTGGGGCCGTGAAATCCAACCGATCGCCGCCGCGTTCCACCATCAGGTCACGGCCTTGCGCGTCAGCGATGATTACTACCGCATTGAGCTTGGAGTCGATACCGCGGGAGGTACAATCGACCACAAGTCGCTGGCCTTGCCGAGCATGAAAGCGGTAGTGATTCACCGCTCGAGGATTGGCAGACGCGTTGCAAACTGAATTCATGGGAATGACCAGTGGATTCTCCCAATCCGGCGTCGGCTCCGTCTGCACAATCTCGTTCAAGTCACCGACGCTGAAAGCTCGCGCCGTGGAAATACCCATCGGCGTTAGCACATGAGCATCATGCACGCCCTCGGGGCAATCGACGGAAATGGTGACCAGATATCGATTGGGTTCGTGTCGACCGTTCGCATCGACCTTTTTGGACGCCGTGATACTCGGGTGCGAAAACATCAACTCCGTCGCGTCGTCTGTATTCTCCCCACCAATCACCACCTCAACCTGCGTCCCGACTTGTCCGCCCATCGGCATTGTCGTCAACAATCTTGGTGCGGGCAAACACACCGATTGCCCATGAATCGATGTGACGCCCAGGCAACACATCCACGTGAACAGCAATAACAGTCGTGGTTGATTCATATTAGTGATTGAAAAGAAACTCTTTGCCATTGATCATCGCCCACATCAAGTCTTGCAAGTTGGTTCGCAATGACGCAACCGCATCTAGCGGATTTCCCGATGCGTCCGAACGAGAGTCCATAAGGTAGCCGATTGAAGTCTCCAACTCGTCGGTCGTGGGCGCGCGGGCGAACGCCGCCTCATAAAGTCGGCGAACTTTCTCGACAGGGGTCGTTTGCGAATCAGTGGCAAGCCGCTCTGCGAAACCATGGGTGGATCCCACCTTCGCACTGATGTCGGGTGCGTTGAGCAAGTGCAGGCTTTGAGCCAAGTTCGCGGACTCGACCCGCTCACACTCGCAAACGCTTTGCGCATTTGGACGTCCAAACACTCGCAAGAACGGCGAGGCCTTATTGTAACTGTTGTCGGGCAACCCAACGGCAGTCGTTCCGATCGGCAAATCAGCGAATTCTGTATGCGTTCCCGCGAATTGGTCGATCGAGTCCAGCAGCACTTCGGCCGAAAGTCGCCTCGGATAAAATCGCGAATAGTTTTGACGATCCATCAGATTGTGATCGTTCGGCTCGCTACTCAGCTGGTACGTTCGTGAATTGACAATCACACGCACAAGTTCTTTGAGATCGAATCCGCTGTCGACGAAATGTCTCTCCAGAGCCGCCAACAACTCCGGATTACTCGGCGGGTTGGTGTCGCGAATATCGTCTTCGGGTTCGATCAACCCTCGCTTCAAGAAATGTTTCCAATACCGGTTCACTACGGCTTTGGCAAAATACGGATTGTCGGCCTGAGACATCCAATCTGCCAAAGGCAAGCGAGGGTCTTGGTCGGGCGCGATCACACCAACGTCGTCACCCAGCGCCACAGGCCTCACCGACTGGCCGCTCCGAATGTTTTGCGCCGTCGCCACACCGCGTTTGTGAAAGATCAAATCTTCGCCGGGAACCGCGGTCGGTTTGCGGCCTACTTGTGAAAAGAATGCGACTAGGCCGTAGTAGTCGTCCTGGCTCCAGCGTTCAAACGGATGATGATGACACTGTGCGCATTGCATTCGCACACCAAGGAACAATTGAGCCACATCCTCCACCTGTTGCTTTGGCTCTTTCACTCGCTTGTACCATGCCACCGCGGGATTGCCGATGACGGTTCCGGTCGCAGCTAACAATTCTCGCACGAGTTGATCGTAGGGCCGGTTTTCCAGCAAACTATCGCGGATCCATGCGTGGAACGCAAAGTTTGCCGTGATGTCGCTTTGCTCGTCTCGGCGATTCTTCAGTAGCGAAGTCCATTTGTTAGCGAAGTAGTCCGCATACGACGAACTGGCAAGATACCAATCGATGGCCTTCCCACGGCGCATATCGCTCGCGTGCGAAAAAAACTCTCTGACCTCGACCTCTGTTGGCAATCGACCTGCGATGTCCAAAGACACGCGGCGAAGGAAGGTCGCGTCGTCACACAACGGCGACGGCGGGATTCCAAGTTCTCGCAAATTAGAGAACACATGTACGTCAATGAAGTTATTCGGTTCGTGGACCTCGGTGACGGGCTGTCCGAGCGGTATCGCAGCATTGAACACGGCTACCTTCCCTTGGTATCGCACCATGACTGCGGCCTTACCCGGGATATCGCCGGCCGTCACTTCGCCGTGATCGTTCACCTGAACCATGGCATGATCATTTGATTCGTAAAGCGCCAACGACGTAACATCGCGGGTACTGTCGTCACGGTACCGAGCCACCGCCCGAAGCGATCGATGCGACCCGGATTGCATCAATTCGTTGGCCGGCTCGACATCGAGTGCCACCAAGTCGGGAGTATCTTCGCGTCCGATCGCTGCGCCATCGAAAATCCATCGTTGGAGCAATCGATAATTGTCCGAGTCCACCGACATGCGAACGCCGCCGCCATGCGGCACACGACCGGTGGCTTTGGCGAGCAAGAGACTTCGCTCGGGAGATGCGAGTGAGACGCGGCGGCCGCGTCCTTCCCGCACGATGTGCTCATAATCTTCGAGCGGTTCAAAGCCCAGAAGCGAAAGCTCAAACCCGTTCTGGCCACCGCCTGCTTTCGCATGACAGGCGCCACTATTACACCCCGCTTTGGTTAAAATTGGGGCGACGTCTCGAATGAAGCTAATATCGGCTACGTCTTGCGAACGCACCGTTTCGCCAATGAACAAAGTGGTCACCAGCACAGGCAGCCAGCGATACACGATGTTGAGGTTGGAAGAAAGGCAAAACATGGCGGGCGGGACCAGTTTCGGAAACGAGGACGTCCGATGACCGGGGCGGGAAGTCGTAAAGACCGCACTTAGCTTAGTGCATCCGATCGCGCGGAGCAAATCACAAGCGCCCCTGCGTGGCTTTGGATCAGCTCGAATTCATGAAAGCCACGGAAATCGGCGGCCCTGAACCTCGTAACTCAAGGCGGGTGTTATCTTGGGTGTGAACGGGTATGACTACATCGGAGCGGCGACGTTGATCCCATCCGTGTTGTTTCATAGCGCCTAGAGAACCGGATCATGTTCAATGAGTTAGAAATTTTGCTCGTCGAAGACGATGCGGACACGCGTGCTAACTTGACGGCTATTCTTAAACTCGATGGTTATCGCGTATGGACAGCTAGCAGTATTGCCGAAGTGCGAAATGGTGGTCTGAGAAACAACATCGCATTGGTCATACTCGACCGACGGCTTCCCGATGGCGACGCGGACCAAGTTTTGCCAGAACTAAAATCATTGCTACCCGACGCCGAATTTATCGTTGTAACGGGATTCGGCGATCTGGAGAACTCCATCGCCGCACTGAAGTTCGGCGTCGTGGATTATATGCTCAAACCGGTCGACCCCGGTGCAATCAGACACGCTGTTGCCCGCATCGCCCACCAGAAACGGATTGAGACCGAGCTATGTCGGGAACAGCGTTTCGCCAATGATGTACTGACGACCGCGGAAGCGATTGTTTTGGTACTTGATCTCGAGGGACATATCATTCGATTCAACCCGTATTTCACTCGGATCACCGGCTGGAACCTGGACGACATTCGCAACCAAGACTGGTTCACAACCTGCATCCCCGAGAAAGATCGCGGCTGGGTGCGTGAAGTTTTTGTGAGAACGGCTCATGACCACGGTTCATCAGGTGTCTTGAATACCATTCTCACCTCCGGCGGTCGCCAGCGACAAGTTCGCTGGTCCAGTTCCACCGTCAAGGGCGACGACGGAAAAGTCAACTCGATCTTGGCGATCGGGGTGGATGTCACCGATTTAATGATCGCTGAGCAAGCGGCAAAGCAGTCCCAAAGACTCGCGGCGATCGGCGAAACGGTCGCCGGTCTGGCTCACGAGAGCCGCAACGCGCTGCACCGGATTCAAACGAGCGTGGAGATTCTGCAGCTTGACATTCCGCCGGATTCCGAATTGAGAGTAGAAGTCGATTGCATCGGACGTGCGGCTGTTGAACTGCACAATGCTTTGGAAGAAGTTCGCCAATACGCCGCTCCTATTCAATTGCATATTGAATCGACTCGGCTGCCCGAAGTGTGGCGACGTGTTTGGCGATACTTGTCGTCCTCGCGACAAGGTCGTGATGTGGATCTCATTGAAATGCAATGCGACTGCGACTGTCCCGTCGACATCGACGTACTAAAAATCGAACAACTCTTTCGAAACCTGTTTGAAAATGCGCTCGCGGCCTGTTCGGACCCGGTGCGAATTCATTTGCACTGCCGCTTTGACGGCCCCGACTGGGTGTTATTCGACTTGCAGGACAACGGCCCAGGCCTGACCCCGGAGCAGCGTGAACGCATGTTCGAGCCGTTCTACACAACCAAAACGCGGGGAACCGGATTGGGATTGTCCATCGCAAAACGAATCGTTGAGGCCCATTCGGGCGAAATTCATGTGGCCGATCCGAGGGGCCACGGGGCAAGATTCATCGTGCGGTTGCGAAGACATCCCGCAATGAATTCCGGAGCTCATGCAATGGAGGTTGCCTGTGATGCCACCTTGTGAACGACAAACGCCCTTGGCCTTGGTGCTTCACGCGGCCGTCGATGCCATCCTCTTCGTTGACAGTTCCGGTCGAATTGAGGTGGTCAACTCAGCGGCGGAGCGAATGTTCGGTTACACCGAGCAAGAGTTCGTGGGCCGACACGTCACCATGCTGATTTCCTCACCCTTCCATGCCCGGCCAAGCGACAAGAGACCAGACTTTATCGACACCGGAGAGCCTCTTAGCATCGACGTGAATCGTGAAGTGATCGGGATTCGGAAAGACGGGACGACGCTTCCACTTCACTTGACGGTCCGCCAACTTCACACGGGCGAAAAAGCCTCCTACATCGGATTCATTCGCGATATCAGCGAGCTGAAGAATGCCCAACACGCGTTACAGCAACTCAACGCCACACTCGACGAACGGGTGCGTCAACAAGCAGCGGAGTTGCATCGAGCTCAGATCGAACTGGCGGAAAAGGAGAGGTTGGCCACACTCGGTCGGATCAGCGGTGGGATCGCACACGAAATTCGCAATCCACTCAATGCGATCAAAACGTCTGCTTACTATTTGCTCAACGCTTGTGCCACGCCGGAAGAAACTCACGATCACCTCACGCGAATCGATCGTCAAGTCACGATGATCGAAGGCGTGGTAACCGCGTTGTCGGAATTAGCGAAATTACCGCCCCCCATCACCACGCCGTGCAACCTAGGAGAAATGATTGACGAGCTCATACGCCACAAGCAATTGCCAAAGGAGATCAAAATTGAACGAGACTTTCCGGACAACCTGCCGGACGCTTTGGCGGATGCGAAGCAGATTCCAATCATCTTCAGCAATTTGATACGAAACGCTTGTGACGCGATGCCGACCGGCGGTGTGTTAACACTGTCCGCATCCACCGATGGCAATCGAGTCGTCGTCTTCGTTCGTGACACCGGCACTGGCATCGCCCCCGAAACGCTATCGCGAATCAACGAACCTTTTTTTTCAACCAAAGCGCGCGGAATGGGATTGGGATTGGCGATCACCAAGGCGATCCTTGAAAAGAATCACAGCACGATTGACGTCGAAACGAAATTGGGTGTCGGCACTACGTTTTCGGTATCGTTTCCATGTTCGAGCTCGTCAACGCTGGTCAACGAAAGCTGTCAATGAAACACGCTCGATACGAGGGTTAGTCGTGCGAATACTTCGCAAAATCCTCGTAATGTGAGCGACGAAAGTCTCGATCAAAAAAATCGAGACAAGGTGACCGGACTCGCGTGGAATCCCAAAATCGCTGCACCAAGTCCGCGAAACTGATCGCGAACGATTCGACCAGTTTCCAGTCCGCGCATTCGTGTTCTCGCCCAGCTTCCCACCGACCTTGAGATCCGTATGACTCTTTGCGTCGAAATGGTTTCTTTAACCAATCCAATTTCGATTCACTGACTGTACTAGTCAAACAAGCCCTGATCGAGGGTTCGAATTGCTGCTGGCACAGAAACTCTCCGTCGGACCATTCGACTTCTCGGAGACCTTTGGCATCGTCAGCCCGCAATCGTTGACTCACCGAATAGAAAGCTGTGGGAATCGTCGTCAACCATATTTGATGATGACGCATGCACCATGCGACGCGAGGATCATGCTCGCCCAATCGCAATGACGATCCGAACACCACCGCTTGGTAGAGTTCGATATCAAGCTCGCAAACGTCATCCCTACTCACGTCAAAAACATCGGTAGGAACACCGCTATCAGTCATCGACTTCGCAAGATGGGTAGCAATCCGATGGTTCTGGGCTTTGCAGGCCGCACAGACAACGATGGCTCGCATGACATTCGACTCTGGAAAAGGATTGGATGACAGACCCGCAATCGTTCCACGGGGGCAACTAACTTCCTGAAACTCACACTCCATGGAGGACACTTGACGCTAACAACATGCCGATCGCATCAGGCGTTTTGACTCAGATGATATTGAAAGCCATTTCCGCGACGACGGCATCGCAGGAGTTCTGGATCGATGCATTCTCATGCGATAGCGGTTCAGCGTGGATCGTGACCACGAGTCACACTTGGTGTGCCTTTTGTCTCGGCAGCTGTACCATGACCGATGACTAGGTTGACTCGCATTCGAGAGCGAGAGAAAGACATCGTGGCGCTGGCTAGAGGTGGCATTCGCGACGAATCCGTCATGCAAAGTGTGCGATGATGCACAGCCGTGCGACCCGGCACGCGAGCGCACCGGTTGAACATATGCAATTGCCATTTTGGGGAAACGCTAAATGCGGCTTCAATCGACAATTCGCGTCGTTATCACGTCGCAAGAACTGTAGGGAACGGCGTTCGCATGGTGTGGCGGTCACTTTCCCTTTGGGTCCCATCAATCGACCAAATGCAATCATGGACTCCCCAATTAAGCTTCTGCTGGTAGATGACGAAGAAGACTCGCGTCGGTCTTCCGCAAAATGGATGCAAAGAAAGGGACATGATGTCACGGACGTGGCGAGTGCCACCGAGGCACTGAGTCTACTCGAGCGAGATTCATTCGAGGTGGCTGTATTCGACATGAATATGCCAGGGATGTCGGGACTTGAACTCTTGCAGCGAGTCCAGGAGGAGCGGATTGATGTCGAGGTCATCGTGCTCACCGGTCAAGGCACCATTGAAACGGCTGTGTCAGCAATGAAGATGGGCGCATGCGATTTTCTGCTCAAACCATGTTCACTGAGCAGTCTCGAACACCATTGTTTTCGCGCGCGCGAACGTCGCGAATTGAAGAAGGAGAATCGTCAGCTAAAGGCAGTGATTTCGCGAAGTCGACCGATGGCGAAGCTGATTGGCGAATCGAAGTCGCTGGTGGACGTTTCAAGAATGATCGACAAAGTGGCACCAACGGACAAACCAGTACTTATCCAGGGTGAAAGCGGAACCGGTAAAGAAGTCGTTGCACAAGCGATCCAACAGGCGAGCCGCGTAGCCGACAAACCTTTTGTTACCGTGAATTGTGCTGCACTCCCCGAAAACCTTATCGAAAGCGAGCTCTTTGGTCACCAAAAAGGTTCGTTTACGGGTGCAACCGCCGAAAAGCCGGGACTCTTCGAGATCGCAGACGGTGGCACGTTGTTCATAGACGAAATCGGTGAGCTTCCACTCGCACTACAGCCAAAGCTGCTGCGAGTTCTCGAGGACGGATCTTTACGCCGCGTCGGTTGTCATCGTGAGCGAAAAGTGAAGGTTCGCATCATTGCGGCAACCAATCGCGACCTAAAACGGGAAGTCGAGGCCGGCAATTTTCGTGAAGACTTGTACTACCGAATCAATGTGCTATCGATCCAGCTGCCTCCCTTGCGGCATCGAGAAGGCGATATCGACCGATTGATCGATCATTTCTTGCCCAGTTCCTATTGCATCGGGTCCAACGCTCGGGAAGCCCTCAATCGATTCTCTTGGCCGGGTAACATTCGACAACTGATCAACGTCATCGAACGAGCGGTCATTTTAGCGGACCATTTTGATATCACGCTTGATGATCTACCGCTTGAGATTGTCGAGAACAGACAACCGAAGACCCCCGTTTTGTGCGAGCATCCGATTGCAGGTGGTGACGACGCGGCACCGAGACTTGAGATGCTTGGTGATTGCACATTCAAACTGGACGACATTGCTCGCGTTCACGTCCTGGCGGTGCTCGCTAAAGAAAGGGGAAACAAGGCGAGTGCCGCTCGGAAACTTGGGATCCATCGACGCAAACTCTACCGATTGCTGGAGCATTTCAGCAGCCCAGCAACGACTTCGGCCAACGACGAGTCGGTTTGTGAGGCCGTGCTCTGACGGGAAGTCTGCATCGTGAGGTGGCGCAATCTGCTGCGCAAGTGTCTGTGAATCCGGGGGAAACCGGGACGACAGTCCAGACACAACGACCATCGCTAGGAAATCGATTTACGAATTCGTGCAAAGCCATCCTTGATCTCGCCCGCAAGCAACTGCAGCGCTTCCCAGAGATCTTCGCTCGTTTCCAAGGTAGCGTTCTTGAGCGGCGAGTAGCGGCGCTGGAGCTCATCGAGCCGTTGACCGAGAGCCTGCAACTCATCCTTCGCCTCCTGCTTTCCCAGATGAATCTGCAACGTGAGCTCATCACGTTCTTCTTTGAGGTCAGCGATAAGATTCGAAACCAGACGGCTTGCGGAAACAGGCATGGTTCGCGTCCTCGTATTGTGGAGATAGTCAAAACAGAGCATAGCGGCACGAGCCGCCCGATACATCGACGAAGTTAACGCAGGCTGCGCATCGGACAACTCGCGCCGCTTTGAAATGGCTAGTAGTCAGTGTGACGCTTTGACGGAAATTTTTTTCGCTTTCGCTTCTTTCGTCTTTGGCAGACTGATCTTCAGCACACCGTCCTTATATTGTGCGTCGACTTTGTTTTCGTCCACGCTCGATGGAAGCGTAATTGCTCGGGCAAAACTTCCGTACCGACGCTCGACGCGGTGGAACGTGCGATCCTTTTGTTCTTTTTCTTCGTTTCGCTCGCCCTTGATCGACAACACGTTGTTGTGAACTTGAATATCGATTTCCTCCGGCTTCATTCCCGGAAGATCCATACTCACATCGACTTCGTCGTCCGTTTCTGACAAGTCAATCATGGGCGAGAGGGCCGTGCCAAGCCAACTTTCCTGGCTGTCGTCAAACATTCGAGACATCAAGCTCTCGACGGCTCGAAACTGCGGGAACATTTCAAATGCCGGGATCGAGATACCACGGCCATTGCTGCGTCTAGCAAGAGTGCCAGTCATCATCAATTCTCCTAGAGGCTCAACTCACCAATTCAGACGGATCACAATATCCGTCATGAGTCGGTTATACATCGCAAGCGGTGTGCCGAATCGACATTGAAAACGTCACAGCAAAGCAACCTAAGTCGTTTGCGATAAAACTTTGATCGACATTTTACAGTTGCGAGCAATAAGCTCGCTTGACCGCTCACGAAGTGCTCCATGGCGTCACATGCATGTGCGAATTTGCATCGCGACGTTAATAAAACTCTGGGGAACACCATTTGCCACCAACCTCGCCTTCCTTACTCGTCCCGCATGTAGTTCGTTAGTACCAAATCCATCCCATCTAACTCGAGGAGCTCTCCAATGCCCAGTGCACTTTCGGTCTACTACTTGGGGATTGAGCTTGTGTCACCAATCATTGTGGGAGCTTGTCCGCTAACCACCGACAATGAGACGGTTCGTCATCTGGTGGCTGCCGGTGCGGGAGCCATTGTGCTTCCGTCGATGCTCCAGGAGCAACTGGTGCATCATAAGCTTCAGCAAACGGATCCCGTCGATGCCAGCGAACGCAGTGGTTACCAGCCACAACAGGACAAGTACAACGGCGGGGTGGACCAATATTTGGCCACGATCCGTTCCCACAAGAAATCGTTCGCAGTGCCAATCATTGGGAGCTTAAACGGGTCATCGATCGGTCAGTGGCTCGACTACGCCAAAGAAATCGAGTCCGCTGGTGCCGACGCTTTGGAGTTGAATCTGCAGTCAGCGGTCTTTGGTCCGGAAACGTCGTCCGCGTCAATCGAATTAAATCTTTGCGATATGGTTGCTGAAACCGTGCGTCGCGTTTCGATTCCTGTCGCCGTTAAAATTACGCCGCGTTACACGAACCTTGCCTCGATGGCTCGTCGATTGCGTGAAGTGGGTGCGAAAGGCATCGTGCTGTTCACACATTCGCCGCATTGGGACGTGGATATTGATCGCATGCACTGGACCATCCGCTGGGAGCTTTCGCCCGTTGGCTCAGTCGGCGGAATTCTCGAAGGCATCGTTCGAGTGCACAGCGGGAACGTAGGCCTGTCGATTGCTGCAAGTGGCGGTGTGGCAACTACTGAGGATGCGATTAAAACAATGATCGCTGGCGCGGACGCCGTGATGGCGACCTCGGCCGTTTATCGACAAGGACCTGACATGATACGTCAGATGGCCGATGGTATCCAGCGCTACCTCGAGATCAATCACTACCCCAGTTTGCTTAGTTTTCTGCAAACCGTACCAAAGCCCCAGATCGATGGGGAACGGATGATTCGACTGGAGCACATCGATCCGTTAATTCGGTCAATGACCTACGTGGATCCCACGCCGACCGTGTCTCAGACTCTGGGGGATGCATTTGGGCATCGCCTATAATTGAATCACCGTGGGTGCCACCAGACCAAGTCAACAACACTGACCTATGAATTGAGCGAGTGGATGTCCGATGCAGCCGATCATTGAGACACCGATTGCGCCATGACGCGCGCGCTTGTGCGGTGAGGCACATGGACCACGTTCAAATGAACGTATTTCTACGTCGTTTTTAAGTTGGCACCACGAATGCTTCTTTGATCTTTGAACACCTCCCACACGCCCTAAATTGATCCATGAAAAACTTTAAAAACATCCTTGTTTACGCGGGCAACGAACAACCCGAGTTTGCTGTCGCGAGCGCGGCTCAATTGGCTCTTGAAAACGAGGCCTCGCTTACCTTGATGGATGTCATCAAGCCGGTCCCCAAAGCACTCGGTATGGTCACCGACATTAGCACACCGGAAGAACTAGAAAAGCTTGTCGCGGACGACCGGCGACGACGTTTGATGGAACTTGCTGGTGACCTTTCCGACACCGGCTTGGACCTTGACGTCGTTGTCGCCATTGGGGATCCGGCAACCGAAATCACTCGTCGGGTCATTGATCATGGATATGACCTGGTGGTCAAAACGGCCGACGGCTTCTCCGGTCCCGGCCGACTTTTCGGCAGCATTGCGAAATCACTGCTGCGTCTGTGCCCGTGTCCGGTTTGGCTAATCAAACCTCAAATCCATGGTAAGTTCGATCGCGTTCTTGCGGCTATTGACGTGGAGTCCGACGACAAACAGCACGTGGATCTGAACCAAACGATCCTGGAACTTGCCTATTCAATTGCCCTTCGCGAAGAAGCTCAACTGCATGTGGTTTCGGCTTGGCAGTTGTGGATGGAAGATTCGATGCGACGTCACGCCGGTGACGCCGTGGTGGATGAACTCCGCCAAAACCAGCAAACCAAAGTGCAACTCGCACTCGATGAATTGCTCCAGGCTCCGTTGTCGCAAACACGTGAAATCAAGATACACCTGCGATACGGTTCGCCCGCGGTGATGATCCGAAGTGTTGCTCACGAGATCGAAGCGGATCTGCTGGTGATGGGAACCGTTTGCCGAACCGGTGTTTCGGGATTCTTAATCGGCAACACCGCTGAGTCCGTTGTGGCCGACGTGACTTGCTCGCTGCTCGCATTGAAGCCCCACGGATTTACCTCGCCCGTCGAGATGACTCGAACCATTTTGACCGACGAAGAAGTCACGCTAACGCGACTTTAAATGACGTCCGATGCGAGCGGTCCGAAATGACTCACGTGGAAATCAATCCGGCAAGCTGATCAAGCACTGCTTTTTCCGGGGCCGAGATTTTCCCGCGTCCAAAGTATCCGCCCGAAGCCTCGGCAACGGCAGTCGCCAGCCGCAACACTTCCTGCTGCAAAGCTGACGCCAATGTTGGTGTGAGCGATTCGCCTAGGGAAGACGCATAGTCTTTCCACAAGTTCCACAGTTCCGCCGAGGGGCGATCGTGCAACCAACCTTCCAGCATCGCGAAGGCGGTCGGCTGGTTTTTGACGCCGCGATGCAGTGCCGCACTTAAAATCGCTTGACGCTCCGCCGATGTCACTTCGCCATCGGCCCAGGCGACGAAAACAAGCGGAATTAACGCTACCGCCGTCATCGACGATGGCGTAAACCCGGCATCAACCAGATGCTCGATGAGCGTCGTATCGTTGAAACCCGTCGCCAAACGCATCCGCTCCACCGCCCCATCACGCTCCAACTTGGCTCGCAAATCCGCCCGAAGCTTTTCATCAACGCGGTGGAAGAACTCATCCTCCAAAGCCCTTCCTCGCTGGTGAATGGAATCTTTTTCTAACATCGCCTCTCTCCGTCTGGAAATGATCACCAGCGCGGGCTGAGCAACTCACGACCCGTGCGATTCAAACACTCTCTTGGATGGACTTCGTATCGACGATTCGTCAATGCGATACAAGCCCGAGTGAAAGCAGATTCTATACCACAGTCGACCGCACCTGGAACGCGCGTCCGTTGTGAATCGGACGGGTGATGCCGAAAATCGACTAAAGAATTCGCTTCGGTGGAACGATCGCATTTGAAATCAACAAACCACCGACAAGACTGACTCCGATCAAGAAAGTCGCGAAAGCGAATTGCACTCCTTGAACCGTTTGCTGTTCCAGCAAGGCCGACAACGATCGATAGCCAACCGCTCCTGGCACCAAAATCAACATCCCGGGCGTTAGCGGCACCAACGCGGGACGGTCGCGGAGCCGCGCATAAAGATTGCTGCCGCATCCGACGATGAGCGCCCCGAAAAGTGAAGCGACTTCGATCCCAAAGTGTGGCTGGACCCATCGACTGGTCATGACACCGAGAATCGATACGAATGCGATGATTGGCCACTGAGCAACGCCTGCCCGAAATACAATCGCAAAAACAATTGGCGCAACCGCCAACGCAATCCATTGCCATACCGATGGCACGGGGACTGGCTGCTCCGCGATGCGACGAAGACCACCCGCCATTCGCCACACGATCGCGACGCCAATGAACAGCGTGGACAACGACACCATCGCCCCGGCCAAGCGGGCAACACCGGCGGACAAGTGACCGACCGCTAATTCGGTGAGTGCAACGGTCAATCGCAGACCGGGAATGAGCACGATCAGACCCGACAACGTCACGAGTCGATCGTCGATCGGTGCCACATAGTGAGCCACCAGCAGCGCTGACAAAGCTGCAATCATGCCGGCGACGAGTTCCAACAACCCGACTTCAAGCCGTCGTCGCTCATGTAGCAACTCGAACCCGGCGATAACCAGTCCGATCAAACCCGCGACGACCATCTCGGATAGGGTTCCTCGCAAGAGCACTGCAACGGAGGCGCATGCGATTCCGCATGCCAGTGCGTAGACCGGCGGAGAATAAAGACTCGGCGCGTCGGCAATACGAGTTAACTCTTCGGATGCCTCTTGGACCGACGTTTCGCGTCGTTCGACTTTGCCGAGCAAATCATCAAATTGGATCAACTTGTCGACGTCGATGATTCCAGAATTCACTCGCTGAACAATGGTGTAGTCGCCAGCGTGCTTCGAAAGAGAGACGACGAGCGCCGTAGGCGTATAAAGAAATACGCCGCGAATGCCGAGACTTTCTGCGACCTTGGTCATCACTCGCTCGAGCCGGTGAGACGGCGTGCCATATCGATGCAGCGTCGTTGCCGCTTCGACCAGGAACTTGAACTCAGGATTGCTTTGGCTGGTCATCAGTCAGAACACCATTGGAACCGGCGATCGCGATCTTCCCGCTGCGATTTTGCGCAGCTCCGATCGTCCACGCTAGCGGTAGCGTTGTTACCGTGTGATAACCGGCAATGAGAGAGACGATGTGTTCGGATCCGTCGCTTGTGCATCTGGATCGCGGTAACTGCTCGAATCGAAATGACGTGCGTAGGTGCCGAAATCATTGAACGCGTACTTCTTGGCCCAACGATAAACAAAACTGCGTTCTGGAATCTCCTGGCCAGGCTGGAATTGGCTTCGACGCGGCGTCACCTGACGCAGCTCATCAATCACGCTGCCGCGAACGGTCGTATCACGAGCTCCATGCTTCTCCGCGAGTTCAATCAACAAATCCGGACGCTCCATAATGACGCAGCCTCGGGTGTTCTGGGCTGTCAGTTCGCGAAAGTCTCTTAGAAACGCCGAATCGTTGAACGTTTCGGCAAGCGGCCGCTCGTCATGAATGGACTCCTTTGCCAACTGGATCACTGGGCACGGTTCAATGTCACCCCATGGACCGACATGGTGCGTGAACCCAGTCACCGCGGGACACAAGGCATTGCCCGCGTCATCATGGTATGCGTCGATGACAACAATCGGTTTGTTGACTCGCGTATCAACGACAAACTGACGAACTCGTCGTTGCTCGTCACTGGACAGCGCAAGTTGCACATTCGACTCGGGGCCCACGGGCCGATAAATATGAAACCAGCAATACATCACCCCCATCTCGACGAGCCGATCGACCCAGGCATCACGAACGAGGTCGTCGATGTTGGTCTTGCAGACGCTCGTGCAAACGCCGACCAGCAACTTGTGTCGCAGCGCGGCTTCGAGTCCCTTCATGGTTTGGCTCAGCACACCATCGCGGCCCCGCCGCGTGTCGCTGACAATCTCAGTTCCTTCAACACTGATCAAGGGCGTAACATTGCCGAGTCGACGCAGTTCCGCGGCGACTTCATCGGTGATGAAATGACCATTCGTGAATACTTGAAAATAGACGTCCGGATTGGCTTCAAATATTTTCAACAGGTCTCGATGCATGAACGGCTCGCCGCCCAGAATGCCAAAGAAACTATTGCCCATCGCTTTGGCCTGGGCGATCGTTTTGTTGGCAGCGTCGAGTTCAATTTTGTGCTGCTTGGCGGCGACATCCACCCAACACCCCTGGCACCGCAAATTGCAGCTATTGATCACCGACAGGTACAAAAATGGAGGGAAGAACTCGCCTTTCTTCAGCCGCTGCTTGTGCCGATGGACGCTGAGAAGTCCCTTGGCGCCAAGCATCCAAGCGGCTTTCCATAGCAATCGCTTATCGGTTTCGGTGAGCAAACGGCGGGCGAGGCGAAAGTACATGGCGGTCTAAAGTAAATGGGTAAAGGCAAATGTCGCAGCGAACGATTATGCCCCCTCACCGGCGACAATGCACGGGCTAGGTTCGCTTAGTACACTCTCAAGTCCCGTAATTTTTGGCCCGAGCGTCTCATCGCCCCTTCCCTTTCCGCGTCTCGAACCGTCTTGTCATGTTTTACACACCCCTGTCGCTCGCCGAAGCCGTCCAGTGTGTTCGCGATTCTGCGAAGTTGCAAATTGTCGGCGCGGGAACCAAAACGGCCCTTTGCCAGCCGATTGAGCGCGTCGATCGTCTTTCCACCGGTTCGCTGGCGGGAATTGTCGATTACCAGCCAGGCGAGTTTTTGATCACGGCGCTGGCGGGCACGACGCTCCAGGAGCTGGACCAAGTCCTTGCCTCACATGGGCAATACATGCCCTTTGACCCACCCTGCAGCGTGCATGGGGCGACCATTGGCGGAACCGTTGCGGCCAACCTGAGCGGCTCGGGACGATTGAAATACGGGGGGCTGCGAGATTTCCTCATGGGAGTTCGTATCGTGGATGGACACGGTAACCTGGTCACTGGTGGAGGCCGCGTGGTAAAGAACGCGGCCGGTTACGACCTGCCAAAGTTAATCGCGGGTTGCTGCGGATCCTTCGCTTTGATCGGCGAAATTACCCTGAAAGTGTTCCCACGCGCGACCCATGAGATGACGCTGCAAACATCCGCAGCAAACCTCACCAGCGCGATGTCAATGTGCAACCAACTTAGCAAAAGCCCTCTGGAAGTAACGGCCATCGATGTTTCGCAATCGTCCACAGTCGAAGTCCTTTTGACCGGTACCCAGCAGGCAACGATCGCTGGTCGAGACCGGCTCATGGCCATGACCGACGCCACTTGGCAATTAGCGGATAACGAGATTTGGAACCGACGACGGCAATGGGACGATTTGGAATCGGGCGAGCGTCTCGTGCGTGTTCCGCTCGCCCCATCACAAGTTGTCGAGCTTGATCAGTCATTGAACGAACTCTGCGTCGCTCGACGATACAGCGCCGCGGGCAATGTCGCCTGGATTCGCTGGCCCGCGTCACAGCCGATTCGGACACTCGACGAAACGTTGCTGCATCACCATCTCGGCGGAACCATCCTCACCGGCACCGCCGCTCGATGTCGACTCGGACGGCGACCGCCCGCGGAACTGACCGATCGATTGCAACGTGCGATGGACCCCGACCGACGTTTTGTAGGTGTTTGAGGCATGCAAGACCGACCGTCGATCCGCCGGCCGAAACTTCGACGAGCCGACTCTACCATCGACGAACGATTGTCCCGATCGCGACGATTGCACGACACACCAGCTCCACGGGCGTTCGTTTTCGACTCATCTAGATCGCGCGAGTGACCTCGACAAGCTAGGTTTTCATGAACCGTTTTCTACGGACTGTGACGCAGATTCATTGGGAATCGACGCCACTTCGATCGATCGCCCTTCCTCAGTGAATGAACGTGGATACGTCACCCAATCTCGACCCGGCTGTCGTGGTTCCATTCGTAATGATCATGCTCGGCATGGCCTTTGTCCTGTGGATCGCAATGATCGGCGGCTCACTAAAACTCTCGTTCGTAATGTTGTCGAACGATTCGCCAAGCTATCTGCGATGCCTGTTGGCTGCCATCCTTCTACTCATCGTCAACGTCTGCGTGTTCTTGGCAATCCTTGCCACCGTCGGGCCCCAGCCCTGGTATATACTCGCCGTCTACCAATTCTTTGCACAAGCCATCGTGGTCAGTCTGGTCGCGCATCGCAATCCTCTGGAATCTGCCGTGGCCACGTTCTTGCATCACTTGTTTGCGACCGCGGGTACGGTTGCGATCGTCTTGACCATCGTTATATCCAGTGGTTCAGCCCTGGACGGATTGCGTGAACGTGGGTCACTTCTGTTTGCAAAAGCACAAGAATCGATTCACCCACACACCGACGCTCCAGCCGACAACGTTGCCGTGGTCCTCACCGAGATCGCCGCGCCAGTGGGGCATTCCGGACCGTCGAAACCCACATCGCCCGACGCCTCATTGCCCGTCCAAGTCACCGGAGCGAATCTTCCCGCTCCCATCCAATCGGCAAACGGAATCACCTCCAATCCGTTCATCCAGTAAGAGAGACGTGATAGCGATTCGATCACCCACACTCTCCGCCACGGCGCATGCCTTTCAGCGAAGCGAGATTGTCGCCAATAAGTCCACCACCTCGCCGCAAGCAGCATACGAAGGGGTTTTAGGCTTGACATGCGAGCAGCTCCATCGTTGGTCCGGCCATCGGCCGCGCGGGTGTAGCTGGGGTCGGGCATTCGGCTGAAAAATCAACGTGCAAGCATCTTCACAATACGATTTTCGAGTCGCTTGCTTGATGAAAACCCGACTTCATAGTCCACGATCGTTCCATGGTGATCAACCCAAAAGGTCGTTGGATACGCACCCACGTGATAGAGGTCCTCCGGTACCGTTCGACCCTGAAGGACAATCGGGTGAGTCAGACTTGCGTTCGTGACGTACTTGGCAACCGCTTCACGGTCATCGTTGTAACCATTGACAGCAATGATCGAAAATTCCTACCCATACGCTTTGAATAATTCGGTCAACGCAGGAGCCTCCTGCCTACAGGGTGCACACGCAAGTCCCCAGAAGGTGATCAACGCTGGTCGGCCATGGATAAAGTCATGCAAGTTGATCTGATCACCATTGAGGAGATCCAGTTCAAAGTAGGGAGCATCCAGTCCGACAAGTGTCTCCGGAGCGCCACCGCCCGGTGAATGTGAATAGGCTATTTTCCTAAATCCAAGCTCTTGCGCTAACTTCAACGCCGGAGACCGTTTGTATTCCGCTGCTTGCTCCTCGAAGAACTTCAGTAAATTGGAGTCGTTTGTTTCAGGAACCTTGGGTGCCGAGCGGGCATCGAACAGCGACTCAACTGTTTTCCCGCCGGCGGTGGTACTGGTCAACTTGAATTTCATCATGTGCTTGTCGGTGATTTGAGCTTGCTGTACGGCCTGCCGGATGGAGGATTCAAGTTCAGCGGATATTTCTGTCATACGTCCATCAACTGGATGAAGTATTTCGACGATACAGCCGGCATCCCCGTGAACGAACTTGGAAAGCTGTGTCCGTATAGGAAAGACTCGCACATGTTCGTTCTCTATCAAGGTTTCGTGTGCGTCATCAGGCTGATTGAATCCATCAGCACGCGGGTAAGTGTCCTTCCAATCTACTGAGGTAGTTGTCTCCGAAACCTCAACGTGCTCATATCCAGCCGAAAGACATAAATCTTTCAAGTACTGATTAATCCGCTTGCGCAATTCTACTTGGCCATTGGCGGGCGTCCAGATCATCGTCAACACTCAAAGCGTTGCAATTTACGACTGCATAAACATCTGCGTTAGACGACACAGTGGCCCTGTGAAGCTCCGTAGATACAGGAGCAACAAAGTAATTTCGCAAGTCGTCGGACCGTGACTCGCCCACTGGGGCCGTCAACAACGCAATGCAGATCAGTATTCGATTCATCGTCATCGTTTCCTGTCAGCTAACGACACGCACTAAATCGCAGTGTCTGGATTGCCATCGAAAATCAGTACCGCTCGCGACTTCGGTGCAGTACGCCCAACGGTACTCGTGATCTTGTGGGGTGCAAGTCACCTGTCCAAATCTGGTTCGTTCACGACGAGGCAGTATACCAAATTACCAAATGTGACTCTGATGAAAGCTAGCACGAGCCATGGACGACCGCGGCGAGGTGTAGACAAATGGCTCACGAAACCTGCCAGCCACTCTAAGCAGGGCCGACGGTGAATTCCTTACTTTCGACGCGAACCCTGGGCAGCCACGCGACCGGAAGAGGCGAAAGCTCGCTTGTCCCAATCCGCAGCGACCGCTCGACCAACTGACGATGTCAACACCGCAACCCAACGACCGAAAGTAATTCTCGACATCGCATCTAGTTTGACTCCGCTAAAGGCGTAACACAACCACCACGCAACCAACTGCGAATCCATAAACCGAGGTAGTATAAGTACAATCTAACCTATCAAGCCGATTCGTATGCGGCAACAACCGATACCGTCGAGGGTTCGTAGAATCCCGCGTATCATCAGATTACTTCAAGACGGTGATCCAAATGAACCATCCCGCCGCAGGTATGCCAATCCCGAGCAATGCCGCCAAACAACCACTTGGGTTTTTGCCGTCAGCCCTATCTCCCGCAACTCGATGTAGCATAAACCCGCCTGCCAACGGACCAGTAAAAAGGCCGAAGATATACCAAGCCCAAAAACTTCGATTCGTCTCCAAAGCCCAGCGTCCGACAAAAATGGCGTTTGTAAACATGAGCAGAATGAAAGTCAGCACTACGAAGTCGTAGACGCTTGTATCGGCGAGTGCCTCCGTTTGCTCAGGTCGCTCGTCAGCATCCACGAACGTCCCTGCGGTGTTGCTGGTGTTGCTTCCGTTCTGAACATCGGGCGGTACCTGGGACAGGCTAATTGAGCACAGGCAGAGAATGAACGAGAATATCACGGCTAACCGAATCATGTGCAGTCTGACCTAATCTTGAATGAAATTGGGAGTGCGAAATTGCGAAACGGTAGTCAAAATTTCGGCGAACGCTCGTCATCACCAAATTCGCGCAGGTGACATTTCGATCAGAATCGCGTGTGATCGCGAATTTCGGTGCAGTACGCCCAACGATGGGTGTGATCTTGGAAGAGGTCCGCAGCAATGCGGTCCCCATGTCGATTGCGACTGTTATTTGCGGTTCTTCGGGCGGAAAAGGTAGCGGAACCCTTGCTTTAACGGCGGATCGTAACCAGATAGGTCCAGGAACTGCGACGCCGTGCTGACTACGGCAGTTTCGTCCGCAGGTTTCGGATCTAGGTTTCCTGGTACCACGATTAGCCCAGTATATTGCAGTTCCGTGGATGCGGCCACACGCATCGCAGGATTAACATCGCCACCAAGGTATCCATTGAAGTCCACAATCATTTCAAGTTCAACATGGAATCGATCATTGTCTATGTAGCTCAGCATCATTGATGCCGACGATGCGTTGTCGTGCTCAGCCATGTAAAACGAGGCTTCCGCGTGAGATACGTCGGGCAAATTGACCTTTTGGTTTACAATGTTACGGAAGTCGCCATTACCAAGTTGCAACCATTCGACCATTGCATTGCAGCGGAACTTATCTTTGCCGTAAACAAGCGGCGCGAAATCAACCGTGACTGACCAGTACGCGTCCCGCGATATGCCGGTAAGTTGATTCTCAAAGATGTGGCAGTAGATTTCTCCGCCAATTGGATGCAGTTGATTTGCGGGAAACGTCACTTAGAATCCTGCCCTTAAGCAAATAAGGAATTGCGATCTATACATCTGCTTTCGCATGCATCGATCGGACGTTGAACTTGGTCGCTTCGGGGGTGACCGCTGACGCATGCGGTTCCTATTGCCGTCAGCACTTGGGCGACCGGTTCAGTTTAGCTGAGCGCGAACGTTGGTCGCAAGCTTTTGGCCAACGAGTCGGAGTAGTTGAGGTGCGATTCCAGTGACGAATGTGGGTAAATCGACACTGGTGCGCTTCGTTGAGACATGTTTGGGCGAACGGTCGTTGCGTTGGATCGGGAGAGTCGCTGGTTTGCTGTTGAGTTGCGTTAACCATCAGCGTACCGCGTCGGTCGTGATGCTCCCGCGAAGAAGACGCCAGCCGAGACGATCCGTTCGTTGGACCAACTCCATCAACTCACAACACTTTGTGCAGAAACGTTCGATAGCCTCTTGATCGGATGGTTCTTCGAGTGTTTTGGTTGATTCGACGGAAGTGAGGGAGGGCGATTCGCAGTTGGCACCAAGCAGTTCGTAGCACTGGGTTAACTAGTTTCTGCGGCGGCGATAGCGTACCGCCGCTGTCCGTTCGAGGCAAGTTGCGCAAGCGTCCGCGACGTTGGTACAACAACATTCACTCTGCAGTTCCTGGGGGTGGCGTGAAGCTTGATAAGAGCGGTGATGCTGTGTCATAACGAACCACGCCGATGAAATTTCTGTTTCATCACGCGAGGTTAATTCGTGTTTAAGAGGCGAAACCCGAGAAGTGTCGGGGATTTTGCACAGAAGACCTGAACTTCGGCGATCACCCAAGCCACCAAAGTTCGCAGAACGCTGCACCATTTAAAGAATAGCAAGACTCAACCAACGCACCACGCGAAGTCAAATTTTCAGCGGCTATGCCCTTTGTCAATCACTTTTGTGGCTGAATCAGCCCGCCGTCAATCAGAGTGACAAGTAGCGTGAGGTTCGAGAGTTGGGCATGGGTCCCAGTTGCTACGATGCGATTGGAACGCGTGTCAGCGCCGATCGACAATCCATGATTAACGGAACGTGTGAGTAGGCGTTCGAGTATCGGCCTGATCGCGATTGCGTCGCAGTTGCGGAGGGGATAAGCAAGTGTTTTTGGTTTAGCTTGAAGCTCTGCCACACGCTCCATTTTGTTTCATTCTTTCCGTGAGAGCGGAAAGCTCGCTTTCAAGCTCGACGATGCGGTCATCGCTTGAGGGCCTGGTCCCTTGAGCCATCGGCCCAATCGATGACGAAACGCCAAACGTTAACGGGTACAGAAGCGTGCATAAGCAAACATATTTGGTAACTATTCAGCCTGTTGAAATCGATCTTGGCTGAAACGGTGAAATTGGTTCTGTTGACGCGATCATGGATGAATCGCAGTCCACAGCCGTCGCCGACCCGTCAGTCGATACCAGTCTACTGGATAAGCTGCTCCAT
>JBGSKM010000014.1:0-22409 GCA_041741195.1 Pirellulaceae bacterium | reverse complement strand
CCGCCACCACCGAAGCCGCCGCCGCCGCCGAAGCCTCCTGCGCCGCCGCCGTAGTACCCGCCGCCTCCGAGTGCTCCACCGCCTCCTGGAACGAAACCGCCACCGGAGATGGGAGCACCAACGCCATCAACCAACAGCGCGTCACCAATGATTTGCTCGCCGATAACTTGATCGGAAATCACTGTCCCAGTGTCACCACAGCAGGCACCAAAGCTTTCGACGACCTGCGGCATGGGTGCGACTTGGATGCCGATTTCTTGGGTGCATCCACAACTTGCGTCAAAGGGCTGGTTGACCAGTTGGATATCTCCGCTGCGGCCGGACGCGGCCGTCTGGTTGGCTTCCGCAGCATCCACCAATACAAAGCCGACGCAACCAAAACCGGACGGGCCGACGGCGATCAGGCAATATTCACCCAATGCCAATTGCTCAATTTCAAAACGTCCGGCCCCGCCGGTAATCGCGCGAGCGACTTCTTCGCCATCACGGATCACCAACACATTCATTGACTCAGCGGCGACGAGGTGATCATTGGACGCTCCCGCAACTCCGATATTGCCTCGCAAACCGCCAGCGTGTTGAATCACGCGTTCGCGGTGCCCCGGTTTGGTCACGCGAGCGATCCCAGACAATTCGCTGTTGGCGATCTCGCCAACCATCGGCTTCACCGGTGTCGGTGGCAAGTATCGAATCATGGCCGACTTCACGACGGTGGTGTCGATCTTGGCAACGACGAATTCCGCACTGTTGGGAAACGACGCCGCGGCCGGATGCGATTCGCTTAAGACATGCAACGCGCCACAGGAAAAAACGCCTTTCTTGAACACCGACAGGGCGTAGATTCCAGGCTTGACGTTCACTAACTGAAATCGCCCCGTCGCGTCGGACTGTGTTTGAAGCAACAGGTCATTCTCTCCGACCAGCACCACTTTGGCGCCATCAACCGCCGCCGTCACTCCCTCGGATTCGGGCAAGACAACACGTCCGATCAACTTTCCACTACTGTCCAGTGTGGTCCATTGATCCAAAGCGAGCGTCTCCGCAGGCAATTCTACGGCAAATGCACGTTGAATGTGGCTGGCGCTCAAGAGCGTCAAGCAGCCAAGCAAAGCAACGAATGTCTTCATGAGTCGCGCCTTCTGGGTAAGCCCGCGTCGATTTCTTCAAGCGAACCGCAAGGCAAACTAAGCATGGGTGTGGAAAGTTTGGGTAATATTGAGAGGCCTTCAGATCGTAGACCAACACCTGTGTGGCAGCAACTGATACAAGCCATGCAATCGACACGTCATGTGAACACGAGAGCACGTTCCATCGGGTGGCTCAGAGTCCGTTCTTGCCTCCAGATTAGTCGAAATGTGCCGTAATTTTGAAGATTCCGGCCTCGAACACCGCTTGCACAGGCGACAGAACGCCACATGAAAAATTCTGCGCAAATATCGCAAATTACCAGCGTGTTACCTACCTAATGTCCACTAATCCATTCCGACCCGCTGCCGCCATCGGTGACGATCGAGGGGTTTTCGCAGACTTTGCTGTACGCCGGCGGGCATCGTTCCTATACCGCGTCATCGACTTAGAACGGCCCTTAGCGACTCAGCTTTTGTACACTGGGTGGTGGTTCCGCCAAGCCGTCTACTTCGATGGTCATCCGGCATGGTTTCGGATTAGCTGGACAAGAATATACACGTCGATTTCGTTTCGAGTGCCTGAACCTGTTGACGCTCAACAGCGTTTGGGGCAGATCGAAATCAACTTCAATCGCGGCTTGATGATTCGTCGTTTCCGAGTTTGGTTGGACGCGCAGATCGTTTACGATGAGATTCACTGAACCAGCACGTTTGCCGCGATGTCCCGCTGCCGCGCTGTCCCGCCCCTCCGATGCCCACCAGGGAATTCTATCGATGTCAGCCCGCAATCAGTCAACTCGCAATCAACCCGAGATCACACCTTCGCCAGCACCGCTGACGTCGACTTCGGCGGCGCCGTCTCGACGGCACTTTTTGAAACAATCGACCGTCGCGGTTTCGGCGGCATCGCTCGTGGGGTTGGGTACGCAAACCAGTCACGCCGCCGCGGGATCCAACGAGCGATTGCGTATCGGCTTCATCGGTCCCGGTGGTCGTGGTTTTGGCGCGCACGTGAAAAAGCTTTGCACGCTTCATGGCGAGGGACGTCTCATCGACTTGGTGGGTGTCGCCGAAGTTTACGAAGAGCAACGCAACAAAGTGGCGGATTACATCAAGAAAGAAACGGGAACGGACCCGGGCCGGTACGTCGATTACCGTGACATGTTTGAAAAGGAAAATCTCGACGCCGTTTGCATTGCGACGCCGGACCACTGGCATCATCTGCAGACAATCGACTCGCTCAAAGCTGGCTTGAATGTCTACTGCGAAAAGCCCATGACCAAGACGGTCGAGGAGGCGTTCAATGTGGAAAAGGTTTGGAAGGAAACTGGAAAGGTCATGCAGGTCGGCGTGCAGTCCACCAGCCTTGCTGTTTGGGACGAAGTTCGTGGATTGCTACAGCAGGGCAAGCTCGGCAAAGTCCTTGGCTTCCAAACCGAGTACTTCCGCAACAGCGATATGGGGCAATGGCGATATTACAAACTCGATAAAAAGATGACGCCAAAAACGGTGGACTGGAAACGTTGGTTGGGTCTCGATGAAAACCTTGCCGAAGACCGACCATTTGACCGCGAGGTGTATGCGCAGTGGCGTCGCTTTTGGCCCTTCGGCAGCGGCATGTTCACGGACTTGTTCGTCCATCGCACCACAGCGATGCTCAAGGCGACCGGATTGCGATTACCTGGTCGCGTCGTGGGCGCCGGTGGAATTTTTATGGAGTATGACGGACGCGACGTTCCCGACGTTGCCACCGTGGTGGCGGACTTCAACGAAGGCGTTCAAGGACTAGTTACCGCAACGATGTGCAACGAGGCGTCGCGAATCGACCAGTTGATTCGGGGCCATTACGGGACATTCAAGTTTGGAAATGGCGAAGGTTTTGATGGGTTCGACTTTGTCGCCGAACGTCCCCAGGTCACACACCAGCGTGATTACAAGGACGAGCGAATATCGACCAAGCCGGTTCCCGATACGACCAAGGCGCACTTCGCGAATTGGCTCGACGCTATCGAAGCGGGCGAACCGATGAAATGCAACAACCCGCCGGATTTGGGCGCCGCGGCAATCGCGGTGGTGATCCTTGGCGCGCAAAGCTATCGCAATGGCGAAGTTTACTTTATCAATCCCGAGACACGTGAGATTTCCAATCAAGACCCGGGGTGGGCGAAGCAGTGGGAAAAGCTTTCACACTCCAGAGCTCAACCGCGTCACCTTCCTGGATGGAAAGCCGACAATTTTGGAAGCACACTCAACACGCCGGAGTACATGAACCTCGCTGGGCCTTGGGTGGACGGCATAGATCCAGCGCAAAGTTAGTCTGGGTGAAGTTGAGCTTGGGCGACTTGTTCACACTTCGATGATCACACCGGCGGGTCCGGCGTTCAGGATGAGCGTCGGACCGAATTGGACTTGTCGCCCCCAGTCGCTGTGAATGTGTCCGCACACGACCAGCTTGGGTTGTTTCGCAATCACGATCTCACGAATCGATTGGCTGCCACGGATCCGACCGCTGCTGTCGTGATCCACGGTAGCCAGCGGCGGTGAGTGGACGACGAGAATCCCGTGTGGTTCCAGTCCGTCGAGCATCTTGTTCGCTTGGTATTCATCAAAGTCATAGCTCCAATCACCAAACGGGGTCACCGGAATGCCACCGCCGACGCCCCAGAATCGTTCGCCCAGTAGTTCACAGCCGCTGGCATGCAATACTCGGGCAGATTCCCAGCCACGGGACGCTTCGATCAATTCGTCCGCGGTTTCACCGTTGCCGGGGACGAGGACCGAGGGCTTCGCAATTTTGGCAAGGATATCGAGCGTATCGGCGAGTCCCTCGTGTCGATTGGCGAAATCGCCGGCGCCGATCACGATGTCCACGTCGGCGGACAGATCCACCAGCCTCGTCGCAGCCGACTGGTCACGGTGGAGATCACTAAAGCAAAGTAGTTTCATCGATCAGGTCTCGGTAGCGATGCAGATGCGATGGAGACTATCGTAAAACACGATGAATGCTCAACCACCCCGCCGTCCCAAGCAATCCGTTCGTCAACCGCTCGGCGCCTCGCCGCGTCGCAGCGTCCTACTTGGCGTGTCGATCGCGCTGATCGTGTGCGGAGTATGGCTGCGAATCCGTGGCGGCGATTCTGCTCTAGCGTTCGCGTCGACATCAATGCTACGAATCGGGCTGGTGGTGGGCATGATGTGGTTGGCTTGGCCGTCACTGCTACGTCCTTCGAGGTGGTTCCCACCGGGGATCGCCGCAGTCATTTTGGTGACGCTCGTGGTCATCGCAGCCAATCCGCGACTGGCGCTAGTCGCCGTTCCGGTGGCTGGTGGATTGGTGACGCTGGGCACCGTGATCCGGGCTTTTCGCTCGACCCGAAAACGCTGATTTACCGTAAAAAACGACCATCTCTTCTGCCAAAGCGTCTGTTTCACAGGCGACTTCTATTCGTTTGCGCTGGCGAAATCCGATACGAAATTCGACAAAATCGGAAAAAACCTACCTTGCCTGGCTCGTTACAACCGAAACAACCAACAACACCGGTGTTGTGCATCGGAGCGATTCAGGACTGTGTAGGGAGGCATTCCATGCGACGAAAATATTTCGGCTGGGCGATTGCCGCGGTCGCTATGCTCGGGCCAGTCCAGGCCTGGGGTGGTGATCGAGAAATCGCCGAGCAAATCATCAATCGATTGAAAGGGCACCGCGATTCCGGCGCCCTGCAAGACTTCACGCTCGACATGAAAGTCGACAACGGCGTGGTTTTGCTCAAAGGCAGCGTGAGCAATCCGCAACAGCGGAAAGTCGTGCTCGAAGCGGCCGACGGAATCGAAGGGATCGCGTCGGTCATCGACGAAGTCCAAATCAACGCTGTGGCGGGTGCCGGCAACGATGCGACGGTGGTGAAACGCCAGACAATCGTCGCGGCGGACCCAGCAGCGGTGCGACTCGAGAAGCCTCAGGCGGGCTCGGTGGGCGACAATTTCTCGTTCCGCCAAGCACTTGCCACGACCGTCGATAGCGGTGTTGCCACCGCAGGTCACGGTACCAGCGGCGAAAAACCAGGAGCTGTCGTACCGACGGCAGCCATGGAGTACGCCGACTCTGGAAGCGACCAACAGGTCACACAGTCGGTCGTCGCGGCCTTGGGTCGCGCCCAAAAGAATGGCCAATTGAAGGGCTTTGGCGTCGATGTAAAGAGCAGCGGTGGCGTGGTCGAATTGACCGGTCGAGCCGCTTCAGACGCACAGCGCGATTCAATTCTGCAAATCGCCAGCTCCGTCCCCGGTGTCGTGGGTGTCCGCGAAGCGATCCAAGTCGCTTCAAGCGCTCCGACGTTGTCGCGACTACCCGAACCGATGCAAGAAAGCGAACCCAGCGGGATTCCCGCTCGTTTGGCCTCGGCTCCGATGGGCGCCTCGACGATGACGACCCCGTATCGCACCCAGTCGGGACAACCGACTCAGGCGATGAACACGGGTGTTCATATGGGCAGCCCGATGATGGGTGCACCCGTCTCCGGCGGCCCGGTGCCAATGGCTCCGTACGGCGGCGGTGCAGCGGCCCCACGCTACGATTCACCGTATCTACCCAACTATGCTTGGCCAGGATACGCAGCCTATCCGAACTATGCTGCTGTGACGTATCCCCAGCAGTACAGCCCGTCGGCTTGGCCTTACATCGGCCCGTTCTATCCCTATCCGCAAGTGCCGTTGGGCTGGCGTAAAGTCGCCTTGGAATGGGACGACGGATGGTGGCATCTGGACTTCACCGATCGCTAGTCGATGGGTGACAAGTGACTGCTAAGCAGCAGTCGACGAAGCACAGTTCAAGCTCGAATCGCCGGCCGTCGTCAGCCCTCATGGGTTGACGGCGGCTTTTTCTTTAGATCGAGGCTCATTCGCCCGTTGCACCAAATGCTTGCTGGCCCAAAAATCCGCCAGGTCGGGCAATAGCTCCGTCCAGCGTATCGCGGCGAAGCTAGCTCGCGGCCGAGCCAATTCGCGGCCGACGTGACGTATCGCAGCCGACGTGACCGCGGGCCATTCGATGGGATGCGATCGAACGATTCGGCCGAATCAAACCGACAAAATTACGGCGATAAATTCGGAATTACCCGCAAGACCGTCACAAATTCACACGATAACACTCTTACGCAAGACACTCGCGCGGGCTCGACCAACCAACGAGTCAGCCGGATTTGACAATCGCTAGTGTCCCAATCGGATCGAAGCCACGGAAGGTTGCCCGAATGACCAGTCATAACCGCAGTCGAACACACGAAACCGACACCGCGACGCCAGAACAGCGACGAACGAATTCCGGTCATCAACTGGGTTCCGGATTTCGACTGGGACTTGGCACACTCGCCCTGCTCGCAGTCTCCACCACCGGATGCTACGGACTCGGCGGTGGTATCAACCTTGGATTCCTCGGCTGGCCGGTACCGGTCAGCCCTTATTATCAACAGAAACAAGAGGACAAGTTCTGGGACCACGAGCGCTACGAGCGTGTGCCGATCCTAGGACCCACGACGTCCGGTGGCCCGGCTGTCGCACTCGATCCGCCCAGCGATGATGAGGTGATGCGTGCACTGGAGAAGGCTCGTCCGGTTCAAGGCGGCGTGCCATTGATCTGGGAAAAGCAACGCAACAACGTTCGCATCGTCAAAGAGAAGATCGCGGACTACATCGATCCGCCACGCTTCTACCCGCTGATCGGACCGGCCCAGTTGCACCATGCTCACTACAAGTGCACGATCTACTTCGAAGAGAAAACGTTCGTCGGCTATCCGGTCCCGCATACGCTGCACGATCGCGAAGCTGCCGAAGTGATGTACATCGACCACAACCACTTCCACATGGTTGGCGACGTCGAACCGTACACGACTCCGAACTTGTAAGCTCTACGATTCGGACACTTGCGGGGGCTGGACGAAGGTTCGATTCCAGCCACCGTTGACCTCGAGCGTTTGTCCGGTGACGAACGCATGATTTGGATGGGCCGCGTAAAGCACGGCTTCGGCCACATCTTCGGGACGCCCCCAACGATTCATGAGCGATTGGCTTTTGGCTCGGTGGTTCCAATAGTCGCTGCTGGACTCGCCCCACGCGGTTCGAATCCAACCCGGCGCGACGGTGTTGACGCGTATCATCGGTGCGTGTGTCTGGGCCAAGCTTGCGGCGAACGCCATTACGGCGGCTTTGACCGTCCCGAACATTTGGCCGGCGTCGCCTTCCATTCCTCGGGACGCTTGATCCCAACCGATGAACACCATCGATGGCGGTCGATTCGTGAGTGGCTGTGAGATCATCCGGCGAGCGACGTTTCTAGCCAGCTCAATGGTGCCGCGGACGTCGACTTGCCAAAGCCTTTCCAGTTTTTCGTCAAATTCCCGTTGTCCAAATTCTCCGGTGAGAACGTCCGCCCCGGCGTTATGAACCCAGGTTTCAATGGTGACGTGGCGATCAAAGGCCTCCGCAGCGATCCGCGAGACATCCGCCGAGCAAGCCAAGTCACCTTGGACTAATGCGGCACCGGCGCCGAAGTCGCGGATGCGTTGGGCCGTGTTCTCCGCCCCCGATCGGTTTTTATGGTAATGAACGAGCACTTGAGACACCCCGGCCGATGCCAACGAGATGGCGATTTGTTGACCGATCCCGCTGGAGGCCCCAGTCACAACGGCGGTTGTACTCGTCCACCCGTTCATCGATGGAGACGGATGGGTGGGACGCGACTGGGGCGGGGGAGATGATGTGGTCACGGCCGGTTCGTTTTCGGTGAATCGATGGGCGCTGCTCGCCCTTGCTGATTCCCGTATCATCCGGCTACCCTGCACAGTCCGCAAGATTACCGTAGAACACCTGACTGGTACGATTTTCACCAGAGGGACGAACTAAGAATATGTCGCAGTCCAATACTGTTACCGAAGGCGAAGTCAACAAAGAGCTCGGCGAGCTTCAGCATCCGACTCCCGATATTGACATCGACTCGAGCGAAACCCAAGAGTGGCTCGCGTCACTCGATTACGTCCTGAAGAGCAAAGGCCCCGAACGGGTGAAGTTCTTGCTCGAACAGCTTCGCGATCGGGCGGCGGAGGAGGGCGTTCAACTCGTCAATCAAATCCAAACCCCCTACGTCAACTCGATTCCTCGCAAGGAGCAACCGGCGTTTCCGGGCAATCGCGAAATCGAGCGTCGCATCAAATCGATCATTCGCTGGAATGCGATGGCGATGGTGACGCGGGCGAACAAGAAACTCGATGGTATCGGTGGGCATATCGGTACCTTTGCGTCGAGTGCCACGCTTTATGAAATTGGGTTCAACCATTTCTTCAAAGGCCGTGGTGAGGACGGTTACTCGGGCGACATCGTTTACTTTCAAGGTCACGCGTCTCCGGGGATGTATAGTCGCGCGTTTCTGGAAGGTCGTTTGACCGAGAAGCATTTGGAGAATTTCCGTCGCGAACTGGGTGAAGGTGGTGGGCTTTCGAGCTATCCACACCCGTGGTTGATGCCGGGCTTTTGGGAGTACCCGACGGTGTCGATGGGTCTCGGTCCGATCATGGCGATCTATCAGGCTCGGTTCAATGAATATCTTCGCGACCGTGGACTCAAAGACACGTCGGGCCAACGCGTTTGGGCCTTCTTGGGTGACGGTGAATGTGATGAGCCCGAGACACTTGGCGCCATCACCCTCGCTTCGCGCGAAAAGCTCGACAACCTGATTTTCGTCATCAATTGCAACCTCCAGCGACTCGATGGTCCCGTCCGCGGTAACAGCAAAATCATTCAAGAGTTGGAAGCGATCTTCATCGGTGCCGGCTGGAACGTTATCAAAGTCGTTTGGGGCGACGATTGGGATACGCTGCTCGAACACGACGAAACCGGTTTGCTCGCCAAACGAATGGGTGAGGTCGTCGACGGCCAATACCAAAAGTACACGGGGATGCCCGGCAGCTACATCCGCGAACATTTCTTCGGCAAGTACCCCGAGCTGCTCGAACTGGTGAAGAATTACTCCGACGAACGCCTCGAAAAGATGCGACGTGGTGGCCACGACCCCGAAAAGGTCTACTCCGCCTACAAACGTGCCGTGGATATGAAGAACGGTAAACCGACCGTGATCCTGGCGAAAACGGTGAAGGGCTATGGGCTTGGTGAAGCCGGCGAAGGCCGCAACGTCGCCCACAACCAAAAGAAACTCAACGAAGAAGAGTTGCTCGAGTTCCGCACTCGATTTGGGATTCCCATCAGTGACGATGAAGTCGGCAAAGCTCCGTTCTACAAGCCGCCAGAGTCCAGTCAAGAAATCAAGTACTTGAAAGAACGACGCGCGGCACTGGGCGGTTCGTTGCCCAGTCGCCCGACCGAGCATCCGACCATGGAAGTCCCGACGCTGGACGAGTACCGCAAGTTTTGTGGCGACTCCCAGGGCAAGGACATGAGCACGACGATGGCGTTTGTGCGACTGCTGCAGCAATTGGTTCGTGACAAGAAAATTGGCAAGCACGTGGTGCCAATCGTCCCCGATGAATCACGGACATTCGGGATGGATGGGATGTTCAGCCAAGTCGGCATCTACGCGCATGCCGGTCAGCTGTATGAGCCTGTCGATTCGGGAATCTTGATGTACTACAAGGAAGCGACCGACGGTCAAATCCTCGAAGAAGGCATCACCGAAGCCGGATCGATGTCGAGCTTCTGTGCGGCCGGTACGGCGTACAGCGCCCACGGCATCAACATGATCCCGTTCTTTATTTACTACAGCATGTTCGGTTTCCAACGGATCGGTGATTCGATTTGGGCGGCCGCGGACATGCGAGCCAAAGGGTTCCTCATCGGCGGAACCGCCGGTCGCACGACACTTAACGGCGAAGGGCTTCAGCACCAAGATGGCCATTCGCTGCTCAACGCGATCGCTTTCCCGACCGTGCGAGCCTACGACCCCGCGTTCGCCTACGAAATGACGGTCATCGTGATGGATGGTCTCAAGCGGATGTATCAAGACGGCGAACAAGTCATCTACTACATCACTGCCGAGAACGACAACTATGTCCATCCGGCAATGCCCGAGGGAGTCGAGGAAGGCATCGTTCGCGGCATCTATCGCTTATCGAGCTTGGATGCAGAAAAGTCTGTCGCTCGAGTGCAACTATTCGGGAGTGGCGCGATCCTCAACAGCGCGCTGGCCGCCCAGAAAATGTTGGCCGAAAAGTACAACGTGTCCAGCGACGTCTGGAGCGTGACGAGCTACACGCAACTTCGTCGTGATGCTGCGGATTGTGAGCGATGGAATCGCTTGCATCCGTTGGAAGAGCCTCGCAAGAGTTACCTCGATACGGTGATGCAAGACGTCGAGGGTCCGTTCATTGCGGCGAGCGACTATGTCCGCGCGTTGCCGGAACAACTTATCCCGTTCTTGCCGGGAACGCTCGACGTGCTCGGCACCGACGGTCTCGGCCGAAGCGAAAGTCGCGAGAACTTGCGTCGCCATTTCGAAGTCGACGCGGAGTCGATCACGTTGATGACGTTGCACCGGTTGAGCAAGAATGGCGTTTTCAAACCGGAGCAAGTTGCTCAAGCAATCAAGGATCTAAACTACGATCCGGACAAGCCGAATCCCTATTTCACTTAGAACAGGTGGACGCCTGGCTTAGCCGCTGGGCGCCACACCCACCGCGATCGACGCTCGGCGGGCTCTGGCCCGTCGGCGCAGCCCTGCTTGGCGGCTAAAGCCTGCACACCAGCGCATCGCGCAGTCACCCATCAGTCACCACCTTTCAAATCGCACTCATGGCTATTGAAGTAAAGCTCCCCGAACTTGGCGAAGGCATCGAATCGGGCGATGTCTTGGAAGTCTTTGTTTCCGTTGGCGACGTGATCAAGAAAGGTCAAGACATCGTCGAAATGGAAACCGACAAGGCGACCGTGCCCGTGCCAGCTTCGGCCGGGGGAAAAGTCACCAAGATCAATGTAAGCCAAGGTGACTCGGTAGCCGTCGGCGCAGTACTCATCGAACTCGAGGCCGCCGAAGGCGCCGGCGATTCTGAAAGCCAACCCGCTCCGGCGGCTCCTCAGTCGGAAACACCTAAGGCCGAAGCCCCCAAAGAAACGCCCAAGCAGGAACCGGCTCAACCCGAGTCCCAACCTGAGGCTGAACCTTCCAAGCCTTCCGCGGAGTCTCAACCAGACAAG
The DNA here is from genome assembly GCA_041741195.1 of Pirellulaceae bacterium. Classification (GTDB taxonomy): domain Bacteria; phylum Planctomycetota; class Planctomycetia; order Pirellulales; family Pirellulaceae; genus JBBSJZ01. Next base: position 11,088 of record JBGSKM010000014.1, on the reverse strand, counting down.
ACGACCGAGTCGAAACCTGCTCCCGTGGCAGCGGTTGCTCCATCACCTGCTGCGCCCCAGCGACCCGCTCCGACTCCACCGGCCAGTCCGGCACCGGCGCCCGCCCCCGTTGCCGGTATGTCGCCAGGAGCAGTGATTCCGGCAGGGCCAGCGATTCGTCGGTTTGCTCGCGAGGTGGGCGTGGATTTGGCAACCGTCCATGGTAGCGGCGACGGCGGACGGATCTCCCGTGACGACGTGTTGGCGGTCGTTCGTCAAGCGAGCAAAGCTGCCCGGGGTGGAGCCCCCAGCAGCCAAACCGCATCGGCACCCCCACCCGCAGCGGAAGCCTCGACGTCGAAGCCGGCGGCCGCGCTTCCGGGTACGACCGACAGCGACGACTACGGCCAGATTCGCGTCGAGCGAATGAGCAAGATTCGCAAGACCATTTCCGCTCAAATGCACAAGAGCTGGTCCAACGTCCCGCGTGTGACCAACTTTGATGACGCTGATATCACGAACCTGGAACAGCTCCGCCAAAGCAGCAAGGATGACTATGCCGCCCAAGGACTGAAGCTGACCACGATGCCGTTTTTGATCAAGGCGGTCGCCACGGCGCTGAAGCATCATCCGCTGATCAATGCGATCATCGATTCGGAAAACGAACAAATCATTTATAAGGATTACGTCAACGTCGGTATCGCGGTCGACACCGACACGGGGCTGATGGTGCCGGTCCTCAAGAATTGCGATCGCATGGGAATCCCGGAGATCACTCGCAACGTCGCCGAGATGGCGGGCAAGGTTCGCGGTGGCAAATTCGCCGTCAGTGACCTACGAGGTGGCACGTTCACGATCAGCAACCTTGGTGCGATCGGTGGACAATACTCGACGCCGATTGTGAACGTTCCTGAGGTGGCAATCCTGCTCGTGGGACGTAGCCGCAAGCTGCCCGTCGTGATGCCGGATGATTCGATCAAGCCAAGGCTGATGATGCCGCTGAGCTTGTCATACGATCATCGCCTAGTTGACGGCGGCGCCGCCGCGAGATTCCTCAACGACATCATCGGATATCTTGAAGCGCCAAGCCGATTGTTGTTGGCACTGTAAGCTACGTGCCGACGTAGGCCGGATCAACGCTTTGCGAAGATCCGGCAGAAACCCGCCGGCGAACACTGCCGGATGCCGTCGCTGTCGCTCCTCGATCCGGCCTACCTGTGCCACTCATGCTACATTGACGGGATGATCGAAAGCGAGAATCCCTACGAGCCGCCACGTGCCGCGGAAACATCGACTTCCGTTCGGATTACGAACAACGAGCTGAATGGGACTGCCCCTTCGTTTCGGCACAAAGCCGGCATTGTCATTCTCGTTTATCTCTTCGTCATTCCGGCTATGCCGATTTATTCCGCGCGAGGAATCATCATCATGATGGGGCTCTTCGCGGCATGGGCAATTTGGTACGTGTGGCCGAGGCGTCCAGCTACGTAGGCCGGATCAAGGCTTTGCGAAGATCCGGCAGTAACCCGCCGGCGAACACTGCCGGATCGGCGTCGCTATCGCTCCTTGATCCGGCCTACAGGAAGATCCGGCATGGACTCGCGGGCGATCACCACCGGATCGACGTCGCTGATGCTCCTTGATCCGGCATACGGTTTGGCGATTGGTTGCGGCTACTTGGAAAGGTTGCGCAGCACCGTTGGTAAAATTCCGCCGTTGCGATAGTACTGCAGTTCGACGGGCGTATCGATGCGAACGGTGCAAGTAAACGTCTTGAACTTGCCCGATGCATCGGTCGCTCGAACCTTGATTGTCGAACGCGGCTGGAGATCGTTGGAGAGGCCTTCGATGTCGATCGTTTCTTCACCCGTCAATCCGAGTGATTGCCACGTTGCCCCGTCCGTGAACTCCAGTGGCAGCACGCCCATGCCGACCAAATTGCTACGGTGAATCCGCTCGTAACTGGCTGCGATCACGGCTTTGACACCGAGCAGCATGGTTCCCTTGGCGGCCCAGTCACGACTCGACCCCGTCCCGTATTCCGCTCCGGCGATGACGACGAGCGGGATGCCAGCGGCTTGGTACTTCATCGACGCGTCGTAGATGCTCATCACTTCGCCGTCGGGCAAGAGCCGCGTCACACCACCTTCGGTCCCCGGCGCGACTTGGTTGCGAATCCGAATGTTGGCGAACGTTCCACGAACCATCACGCGATCATTACCTCGGCGTGATCCGTAGCTATTGAACTCCGAGATCGGGACGCCTTGCTCTTGCAAGAATCGGCCCGCCGGTCCGCTGGACGCGATTGCACCCGCCGGTGAAATGTGGTCAGTCGTCACCGAGTCGCCAAGCAGCGCCAGCACGGTCGCACCACGAATCGGCTGGATATCGGGGACTTCTTGATCGACGACCGAATCCAAGAACGGTGGATGTTGAATGTACGTACTCGATTCGTCCCACGGGTAAATCGCGCCGCCAGAGACCTCGATCGCGTTCCAAAGTTCGTTGTTGTTCACAGCAGCGTCGTATTCGCGGGTGAACATTTCGGGCATGATCGAACGTGCGATGGTGTCGCGGATCTCTTCGATCGATGGCCAAATCTCGCTTAAGTAAACATCGTTGCCTTCTGGATCTTTTCCAATCGGATCTTTCACCAAGTCGATGTCGGTGGTGCCGGCCAGGGCGTAGGCCACGACGAGTGGCGGACTCGCCAAATAGTTGGCTTTGGTCAGCGGATTGACTCGACCTTCGAAGTTGCGATTACCGCTCAGCACGGCAGACGCGACCAAATCACCCGTGACGATGGCTTTCGCAACGTTATCCGGCAACGGTCCACTGTTGCCGATGCAAGTCGTGCAGCCGTAGCCAACCGTCTGGAAGCCGAGTTGGTTGAGACTCTCTGTGAGGTTGGCTTTGTTCAGGTAATCGGTGACAACACGTGAACCGGGTGCGAGGCTGGTTTTGACGTAGGAGGGCACTTTTAACCCGCGTTCGACAGCTTTTTTGGCGAGCAAACCGGCACCGATCATCACCGACGGATTACTCGTGTTGGTGCATGAGGTGATCGCGGCGATCACCACAGCGCCATGACCGATTTCGCTGGAGTGATCGTTGTCCTGGATCGTCCCCGTACGCGCGACCGCCTCCGCCGCTAGGCCGAAGCCAGATTTGCCGATGGGTGCGGTGAGTGACTTGGTAAACGACTGTTTCATATCAGCCAGCGCGATACGATCTTGCGGTCGTTTCGGCCCAGCCAAACTTGGCACGACGGTGCCCAAATCGAGCGACAGCGTCTTGGTGTAGTTGAGCATCGGTCCGTCATCGGTACGGAATAGCCCCTGCTCTTTGCAGTACCGTTCGACGAGCGAAATATGATCCGCGCCGCGACCGGTTTGACGCAAATAATCAAGCGTGACGTTATCGACGGGAAAGAAGCCCATCGTCGCGCCGTACTCGGGCGCCATGTTGGCGATCGTCGCGCGATCCGCGACACCCATGGTGTTCATGCCGACGCCAAAAAACTCGACAAACTTGTTCACGACGCCTTCGGCTCGCAGAATCTCGACGACGCGAAGCACCATGTCGGTCGCCGTCGCCCCCGCGGGCAATTCGCCCTTGAGTTCGAACCCGATCACCTCGGGCATCAACATGTAAAGCGGCTGGCCGAGCATGTTCGCCTCGGCCTCGATCCCACCGACACCCCAGCCGAGTACGCCGAGACCATTGATCATGGTCGTATGGCTATCGGTACCCACCAATGTATCGGGCAAAGCCACCGGTCCATCAGGCGTTTGCTGGATGGCGACGACGCGGGCCAGGTACTCCAAGTTGACCTGGTGGACAATGCCGACGTTCGGTGGCACGACCGTGAAGTTGTCAAACGCCTGCTGGCCCCAACGCAAGAATTCGTATCGCTCGCGGTTGCGTTGGAACTCGATTTCAACGTTTTGGGAAAGGGCGGTGTTGGTGCCAAAAAAGTCGACTTGGACCGAGTGATCGATCACGAGGTCCACGGGGATCAACGGGTTGATCTTCTTGGGATCACCCCCGATGCGATTCATCGCGGATCTCATCGCCGCGAGGTCGACGACACAAGGAACGCCCGTGAAGTCTTGCAAGACGACCCGATAAGGCTTGAACGGGACTTCCTGTTTGGCCGGATCGGCGGCTTGCCAAGCGGCCAAATTCTTGACATCCGTCTGCGTCACCGAGAAGTCATCGCAATTGCGTAGCACGGCTTCGAGCAACACTCGGATCGAAAACGGTAGGCGGCTAATTTCACCCAGCCCGGCATCTTCAAGCCGGCTCAATCGATAGAGCGAAGCGGTGCCAGAACCAGTGTTAAATGTATCGCGGGCTCCAAAGGGATCGAAACTCACGGCTTTCTCTTAGTTTTTGTTACAGCGAAGTGGATTCGGGGATTGGGCGTCAGTTTAGCGTCATTTGAGAAAATTGTCTGCCTCGTTGCGATTCGGCTTCGATTCTCGGACAACGGCAATTTAGGAGGGATCGGGGGAGTTTGCTGGTCTTTCGGATTCTCTTGCTCGTAGCGGTTCTCTGGGCCGATATTTCTGGGTAACCACACCGCGTTAGCAAGAGGCTTACCAATGCACTTGATCACGATATTTCGAAGCGAAACGACCCGCCGCAAACGTCTGGGGTTGGCTGCGGCCTGCTTGGCGACAATGGCCACCGCGAACCTGCCCGCCACGTCCCAGGTCTCCGCCGGAGCACCATCATGCGGATGCGCCGACGAATGCGATGGCGGATGCGGACGTGAGCACGGGCCGATCTACAAAACGCTCGATACCGTTGCCGGTGGAATCGAAAAATTGCTGTTTTTTAGCTTGAAGCACCGAGTCGGCGGTGGCTGTGACGAGATGGCCTGCGACGATGGTTGCGACGCGATGACCATGGCCGACATGATGATGTACGAAGAGACCCATGTGCCGATGGGCATGGCACCTCCCGTCCTGATGCAGCCGTCTGTTGCACATCCCTCGCCGACGAGCCCCGGCCATGTCCACGCTGAGCCATCCCTGCCGCCTCAATCCCCACCACGTCAAATCATGCGATCGGTACCTGCGCCGAGCACTTACTCTCCGGCGCCAGCACGGATGTCGCAGCCAACCCTGACGCCAATGATGCCGCCGGCGTCTCGAACTCCCGTACCCATGCCCCTACCCGAGGGCGACGAAGCGATGGGATCTGGCTTGCCGTTGGATCGCGGTAATGACGATTCGCTTTTCGACAACTTGCAGGATCCATTCCGTGACGACTCGGCCCAGCTCAACGCGCCGCGGTCCAATGACTCTCGGTCGACGATAACGCGTCCGGCAAGTTACCGCACGTCCAGCCGTCGCGTCATCAATTCGCGATAGAGCGACGCGTAGGCATCGACCATCGCGGGAATCGCAAACTCGTGTGTCGCACGCGCGAAGTTCGCTTCGCCGATCGTGCGACGCAGTGACGGATCGCCCGCGAATCTGCGCACCCGATCGGCCATCGCCTCGGAATCACCCGGTTGAAAACACTGTGACTCGAGGGCGTGTGACAACAATTCGTCGCTGCCCTCGACTCCGCTGCAAACGACCGGTATCCCAGCGGCAAACGCTTCTAGCACCACGTTGGGCATCCCTTCGTAATGGCTGGGCAAGACTAACAATCGCGACGACTTGAGCAGCGATGCCACGTCGGCTCGCCATCCCACCACCTGCACTCGCTCGCCGCCCACTCCGGCCGCCCAGCTCGCCAGCGACGTTCGCAATTCGCCATCGCCCACGATGAGCAATTTCCAGTTCGACCCCGCTGGCGCGATCGCATCGATCTGTTGTTGCAACAACTCGATTCCCTTTTGTGGATGAAGCCTTCCCACAAAGATCGCGATATCACTCTGCGGCGACCAACCGAACTGCGTCCAATCCATCGGTCTCGCGTTGGCGAAACGGTTCACGTCCACCGAGTTCGGGATCACGTGAACCCGCGACGTCTCAGCGAGCAACTCGTGCTGGGCAAAATCGGCCACCGCCTTGCTAACACAGACGACGTGGTCCATCCGCCGGACGGCTCGGCGTTCGAGTTGGCATCGCCACCATTTTTTCTCCGCCACACGGACTCCACCGACACACAAACGGGATCCGGCCGCGCGGGCCGCAAATGTCCCCAGCACGTTGGCGTGATACAGGAATGTTTGACAAACGTCAGCACGACCTTCACTGAGCCACGATCGAAGCTGGCGATAACAACCGATGAATTGGTGAGGCCGAGAAGCGTGTCCGCTGGTCACGGTGATACCCGAGTCACGCAGGCGATCGACTAGTTGCGTTTGGTCACCGCTGGGTAGCGGCCCGAGAGAAAAGACTCGAATGTGGTGTGCATTCTCCGTCAATCCGCACGCTAGCTCAGTCAGACAGCGTTCCGCGCCGCCAACGTTCAACTCGGTGATGATGAAGTCGACATGCATTGAATTGCTAACGCGACGCGTTGATGCGGCCCCGATTGGAGTGAACGTTGAAAGTCGAAACGGTATTTAGCGGAGGCCACCGGCCGCCTCAAACAGTCTCAATCCGTCGACCGTCGCTCGCACATCATGGACTCGTACGACATGTGCCCCGGCGAGGGCGACCGCCAAGGTCACGCCGAGCGTACCCGCCGTGCGATCAGCTTGCTTGTCACCAATCAGTTTTGCAATGAATCCTTTGCGAGAATGTCCGATCAACAACGGCGAGCCGAGCGCCACAAACCGGTCTGTCGCACGCAGCAGCGTGAGATTGTGTTCGTGCGTTTTGCCGAACCCGATCCCCGGATCCAAGCAAATCCTTTGGCGCCGGATGCCAGCACACAAACAGAATTCACGCCGTTGGATCAAGTAGCGTTCAATGTCTGCAACCACATCTTCGTACTGCGGGTCGTCCTGCATGGTCGCGGGTGTTCCACGCATGTGCATCACGCACACACCGACGCCCGCGCGACGGGCGACGCCAGTCATCTCGACGTCGCCCTCGAGTCCCGTGACGTCGTTGATGATCTCGGCACCGGCGTCCGTGGCTGCGCGGGCAACGACCGCTTTGCTGGTATCAATACTGATGGGAATCGTAAGCTTCCCAGCGAGCGACTGGATCACCGGCAATACTCGGTCCAGTTCGTCGTCGGCCGAAACTTGTTCGCTGTAGGGCCGGGTGCTCTCGCCACCGATGTCGATGATGTCGGCGCCGTCAGCTTGCATTTGCAAGGCGTTGGCGACAGCAAGGTCGGTGCGAAAGTTCTGACCGCCGTCCGAAAAGCTATCGGGCGTCACGTTGAGAATGCCCATCACCAACGGGCGGCGGCCGATCACCAATTGGCGCCGGCCGAGATCCCAGGTCATCCGCACCGCCGAGTCGCTCACCACCGCATTTCCATTTGCGAAACGATGCGTTCGGCCAGTTGCTCAATTGCCGCTTGCGTCGCCGTGTCCGCCGATTGTCCCGCCTCGGGTACGAATCGCGAATCTTGGGTGAAAGCGATCGCGAGGTCGCCATCGGGGACGATCATATTTTGCATCAACATCTCGCCCTGTCGACTGATCCAAGCCGCTTGGACGCTCAGCGCCGCATCGAGCGCCCGCGGATCATCCGACGTCGTTTCGGTCAGCACTCGTTTGGTTTCGGTATTGAATCGGCACGTCAGCGTGCTATCCGCGTTCGGATCGCCCGTGACCTTGTACGGTGTGGTCGATTCTATCTCACGGATCACCGCTTCGGTCAATCGAACACCAAGGTCCGGTCGAAACGTTTCATTACGAATCACGGGGACATAGACCGTGCGTATGTCCTGTCGAAAAAGGGTTGCGTTTCCGAAGCGATAGGTTGCACACCCGATCGTACCGGAACACAGCACGGCGGCGATCGCCCAACCGACGCTACAACGAATTTGACAAATTCGTATCATCGGAACATCGTCTTCCCGGTGCCAGCATCCCCTTCTTCCGTCGCATCCGTCGATGACGCTTCGACGCCGTTGAGCTGAAGCGGCTTGGTGGACTTGCTGTCGGGGAATACTTTGGTCAGCCATGCCAGCGGTTGGTCCGGTACCGGTTGCAACTCCTCGGTGGCTTCGAGTCGCTCGCGGGCAATATCGGCAAACGGTGTGTCGGAATGCTCCAGCAATATTTCCTCGTAGTACTGGCGAGCGGCGCGGTACTCCGACCGTTTCTCGCGGAATTCCGCCCTTCCGGCAAGCTTCTCGGCTCGCAAGTAAGAGACTTCGGCTGCGGCACGGGCCACCATGTCGCGATACTTGGGGTCCGCCATTTTGTCTGGAAACCGAGTTCGCGTTTGCTTGATCAACTTGTCGGCTTCGTCGAGCACCAGCGAACTATATCGAGGCCCCGCATAAATATTCAATTTACAACGAATGCCGAGCAGGTGAGCCAGAAATAAGTGATCGCTATCGGGAAACGCCTCTCGCAAGTCCGTCAGAAACTCGTCAGCTTGTTCGAACTTTTCCTGACGAATGTATTCCGCTGCGACAGCCATCGTCGCGTCGTCGGCGAGTCGTCCGGTGGGATCATCGTAACGAATCTGGTCGAGCACTCGGATCGCATGCCCATCGACATCGAATGCCGGGCGTTTATCGTCGGTCAAATTGACTGGCGGCAACCAACTATCTTCATTGGCTTTGTAAGTGTCGAGCCAATAACGGCAGGTCACGAACCGTCTCGCCGCCACCAGATCACTGTGTCGATTGCGAGGAAATTCTTTTAGAAGTTTTTCGTACGTCTTGACGGCGTCGTTGAGTTCATCCGCAAAGAAGTAGCTCTCGGCTTGCATGAACATCGCGTCTTGCTGGAGCGCGGTTTTCGGCGCGGCATCACCGGCGCGTTTAAACAGCTTCGCGGCGGCTTTGAATTGCTTTTTGGCTTCGGCGCCCTGCGAGGCGGTTGCCGACTTGAAGGTCGCGTCCGCTTCCTGGTACAGCTCTTTCGCTCGCGTCCGATTCTCAGGTTCGCGGCCGGTGATGAAACCGACCAACTTGTTGGATGATTTCTTGGCACCGTCCACCAACGTTTCGTCGCGCGCTTGGACGACACCGTTTTCGGGATCGATTTCCTGCGACGCGTAGATGTCTCGATCGGTCACCCCGGGGTCGCGGCGAAAGGGGCCACCCAGCGTTTGGCAACCGGACACGATGCCCAGGACGATCCCTGCCAAGAACGTGATGTTTGAGCGCGTCATGAATGCGGTTCCGTCCCAATTGCGGCTGGCAAATACGACTGCATGCGGGGCACACGGCCGAGAACTGTTTCGATGTAGCGATTGAGAATCATGCGGACTTCACCGTACACCGACCCAGCCACCCTGGACGGGTACGTCGTGGCCACATCGCCGAGGCGTCTCAATTCATCAATCGTTTGCTGTCCGATAAAAATAATCTGTCGTTGCTTTGGTTTGCAGTTTGCGCACACGACCCCCCCCGTGCCCAGAGCAAAGGGGGTTCTCGCGCTCGCGTGAACTTCGCCACCACAACCCGTGCAGCGATCGATCCCGGGTGCATGCCCAAGCTCGCGAAGTAGTTGCGCATCAAAATAGAGCAGCGTCGATGCGACTTCACCGTCGCCATCCAGCTGTTCCAAGGTTCGAATGGTCAAGTCGTAAACTTCGGGATGAAACTCATGGTCGTCCGTCATCAATCGCAGCATCTCGATCACGTGATAGCCACCGTAAAGCCGCTGGAGCGACCGTGCGGCGGCTCGGAAGCGTCGATGCAACTTGGCTTCCGTCAACAAATCGAGAGAACCACTACTCTTGCGAATGAGGACTACACGACAAACGGCAAGCAGGTCAAGCGAACCTTCGAAAGGCCCCTTGGGGCGTCGTGCACCTTTGGCGAGGGCCGATACTCGACCGAGTTCCCGCGTGAGCAATGTCACAATCAAACTCGTTTCGCTGAATTCCACGGTCCTCAGCACGATCGCATGGGTCGACTCGAGTGACACCTTTAGAGTTCGCCCCACGATCCGAGCGACGAGAGTAATTCACTCATTTCTGCGGCGGCATGCGAGTCGCCTTGGCTCCGAGCTTGATCGATTCCCGCTCGCAGATAATCGCGGGCTTCGTCGATACGTTCGAGTTCCACGAGCTGCTGCGCTGCCATAAAAAAAGCGGGCACGTAGGGAGTCCCGTCGCGTGTGAGTTCACCCAGTTTCACGAGGCTGGTTTCATGATCGCCTTCGCTTCGCAACTCCATCGCCAAGCTGTATCGCAGAAACGTGTCGTTGGGATCATCCGCCAACATCGCTTCAATTTTGTCTTTCCGGCTCATCACTCAAATCGTCCATTTTCAAAGGGAACTGGATTGCATTGCTTATCGGCGACATCGTCGTCGCCAATGTTTACTGAATCGGAACAATCGTCAAATTTGGATCATCAGGGCACCGTGATCGAACCGATACGATCGGTGGATGATTCTTTCCACGTTTACGACGCGAGATTTGCGCATGGACCGCGGCAACCGAACAATCGTTGTGGCCTCGACCCTGCTAGCCCCCGCCTGGATGGCGCTGGCTATGTTGGTTCTCTCCGATCAGGCTGGGTTTGCCCAGACGGCCGATCCGGGATCCGATACCAAGCTGGCCGGCGAGTCCCTCGTCGTCCAGGCGGATCTGGCGGAACAGCCGTCCAGCGATGCGATTCAGCAAGTCGCCGGAGTTCGTGGTGGGTCCAAGCCGGCATCGACCAAGCCAGGGGCCTTGTTCCAAGCGCTCACCGGGAAGCAATCCGAGGCACCTCGACAACCATCGCCAGCGAATCACAACCGTTCGTCGAGCGAATCCCAGGGGCTGCTCAGTGGATTGTTCGGAAGCGGTGGTAGCTCCGCCAGTCACCGATCCAACGGCGATTCGTCAACGGGCAAATCCAAGTCGGAATACCGAGTGGTGACACCTTTGCCACACGACACTCGCGAACCGGCCGACTGGTCCGGTGTTCCGTTCCATCAAGCCAAGCCCTCGAATACCGTCGCCAACTCGGCGCCGATTCGTGACCCGGGAACATCTCGAAGCCCCGTACCGGCGCTGCGCAATTTCAAGGCGCCAACCGCGCCCCCGGCATCACGCCAAATCGCGACCGC